>NZ_LRTV01000013.1 GCF_003408845.1 Gardnerella massiliensis | reverse complement strand
GCGGTGGTCATGGCTCAGGTGAGACGCCCGGTCCCATTCCGAACCCGGAAGCTAAGGCCTGACACGGCGAGGGTACTGCACTCGATAGGGTGTGGGAGACTAGCACGCTGCCGCATTATTCTTTTTAGCGGGGAACGTTTGTTCCCCGCTTTTTTATTATCCCCCCGCATACTGTTATGGGTTATAATCCTCCAAACACGCGCTAGTATCCTCATGTTTGGAGTGTAGAGCGAGGGTTAACCCTCCAAACATGAGATAAACTCCGGCAAATGTTCCAAAAAACCACCAAAACAACAACAAACGCCGGAAATTTTCCGGTAAATGTTCCAAATCACTAAACCGATTTTTCCTTTACAGTCATGTAATGTAAATGTCGAAATCTCGCCAGAAAGCGATTAAAACTTTACAGTCGTGTAAAGGAATAATCGCGCGCTAAATCGCAGCGCTCAGGCAGGCGCTTTGACCGAGCTTGAAATCATTGGGATTTCAAGCTCCTTCAAAGCGTGATTTGGCTCAATTGTGAAGCACGGTGTGCTTAACGCTCGCGCGGGTAACGCGCTCGCTACTGAGCTTGCGTTGAAAGCACATCGGTGCTTTCAACCCTGAGCAAGCTCAGCGAATCGAAGTGACTTCTCGCGCATTATGCAGCTCGAAGTCGTCGATTCGCAAATCAGCCGAACGGCTACCAATAGCCGTGAGGAATAAACGCTCACTACTGAGCTTGCGTTGAAAGCACCCCGTGCTTTCAACTTGAGCAAGCTCGGCGCTCCGAGTTGCCTTCGCGCGCTAAATCGCAGCGCTCAGGCAGGTCGTCGCGCATGCCAAACAAATTGCAATATAAGCATACGTTGCTCCTGCAGTACGTAATCTGCGCTAGTAACGTATAATCCCGTTTTTTCGTTACTAGCGCAGTCAGTGCTCTGCACGAGTAACACTCAATAACGTTTTTTCGTTACTGGTGCAGAAACTAAACTGTGATATGTACACGCATTTTAGGGAATAACCGCAATTTCCAACAATCAATTAATACAAAAGCCTGCTGAATTATGCAAATTGTTGCAAACCAGCAGGCTATTTTGTAGTTTTGAAACTTTAGTTTTCGCTTGATTTGGTTAGTAACTATTAGTCAATCAAACCATACAAGCGATCACCGGCGTCGCCAAGACCTGGAACGATATAAGATTTGTCGTTCAGATGCTCGTCAACAGCGCAAACAACAACCTTAAAATCAATGGAAGGATCAAGTTCCTTCTCCAAACGCTCCAAGCCTTCTGGGGCTGCCAAAATGTTAATAGCAGTAACATCTTTAGCGCCGCGCTCAGCCAAATAGTGTGTAGCGGCAATAAGAGTGCCACCGGTGGCAAGCATTGGGTCAAGAAGGAAGCACTGACGTCCAGTCAAATCTTCTGGCAAACGGTTGGCATAAGTGATGATATCGAGCGTCTGCTCGTCGCGCTTCATACCAAGGAATCCAACCTCAGCGGTTGGAAGAAGACGAGTCATGCCGTCGAGCATACCGAGGCCTGCGCGCAAAACCGGCACAACCATTGGGCGTGGACGGTTCAAATGCTTACCGGTCATTTTGCAAATAGGAGTTTCAATCTCACGATCGCTAACTTCCAAATTGCGGGTTGCTTCGTACGCTTCGAGGGTTACCAATTCGGAAACCAACTCGCGGAAAATGTTAGAAGGTGTATTCTTATCGCGCAAAACGGTGAGCTTGTGGTCCACCAGCGGATGATGTAAAACATGAAGATCCATACCTTCTAGATTAGTGCAAGCATTGCATGTTAAGCTAGCGGCGTGCCGTTACTTTTGTGCAAAATATAAACAAATGTGAGTAAAAAATATATTTTATCTAAAACTCGCTAGCAAAAATCTAAAATCAAAAATCTAAACTTCAAACTTTAAAACAAAAAACGATACTGACTTGCGAAAGCGCCTGTCGGCGCAAACGCCGCTCGCAGCGGCAAAAAATGGAGCCCGGGGCTTAAACACAAGCCAGCATCATTTTGAGTATACATTGTTTTTTATTCTCACGCGCCGCGCAATTCTAATCGTAAATAATTTATTCCAGTTTTCCTGCTCGCCACAGTTTTGCGCCATGAGCAAAAGATAACGAAAGTGCGTGAAGATTTGCTGCAGTATGCAACTTGCGTGCAATCTTTTGAGTGTGGCTAACGCTTTTATTCTGTTCATCCAACTTTTTTGCGTAAACTCGCATACCGCGCGCAATAATCGAAGTAAAAGCTGAAGCGCGATACAGTGCTACAGCAAAGTCGCCCGTAAAAGCACCCGAAAGAATAGAATCTGCAAGGCGTGCAATATCTTCCCCAGTAGGCGCTTCGTCAATTCCTGTAATAGCTGAAGCACTCGTAGCTTCAGGCTCCCCAAGGCTCCAATATTCAGCGTAAGCCTCGCGCTGCTTACGCAACGACATGCGTAACAAATATAGTCGCCACAACATTCCGGGGAGAGACTCGGCTTCTGCGTGACTCCACAAATCTGCAATAACTTCAATACCCTCATTCTCAACTAAATTCAGCACGCGCTCAACGATTTCCGGAGATTGCGTTTTATGCACGCGATTAAGCAAAACGGCAGCGGAAGTGCGGCTAATTTCATGCACAATTTGCGGATCGGTGCCACCTTCAATTTGCGCGAGCATTGCTGGGTCCATTTGTGCAGGTCGGCTTGGGCGAGCAGATCCCGTAGGACTTGGCATAAAAGCCGCGCGGCCCGAATGAATGGAACTCGATTGCGAATTAAGACTAGTAGACACTTGGAATAACCTTTTCAATATCAATAATGCGAGGACCTTGAGGAGTGTTTGTCAGGTGCAAAACCACGGCACTTCCAGTTGGCATATAAGGCGATTTTTGACTAAGGATGCGTTTGTGTGCTCGAGGTTTTGTAATTTTGCGCAAGTAATCGAAGAATGTGCCGATAACTGGGCGATGCAAGCACATGACGGTCGTGTTGTTGGCCGTGTTGTTGGTTGCGCTTTCGTTCGCGTTTTGTGCGTTGCGCTCAAGATTTTGTATTTCGTTCACAAGAACAGACAACGTAGATTTTGGTTGCTTTTCGTGACAATCTTCAGTAAGTTCCGCAACCTGTTCTATAGGAAGCGAAGAGTCGTGTGCAAAAGCTGCAACTGTTTCTACGCAACGCTTCCAAGGAGACGATATGATTTTATTCGGCGCGTAGCAGGCAAGTTCACGGCCTAGAGCGTATGAAGCGGCAGCACCCAGAGGTGTGATTGGTCGAGTTGCTTCACTTCCTTGCCAAGTTTTTCGAGACTCAGCTTTTCCGTGACGTACCAAAAGCAACGTGCTGTATTCTGCTTGGCCAGCGTGGAGCTTCTCTAAGAAAGCGTCTAGCACTTCGCGGTCGCTATCGTGCGTAAGTTTTTTGCGAGCCTTAGAAGGAGTGAGCCACAGAATATTGCCAATTTCCGTAGGTTTTGCTGGCTTAATTGGTCCGAAAGCAGGTAAGCGTTTTGCTGCGGTTGGCTTGTCGATTTCACGCATCATCCAATAGTGGATTCGTTTAATAACTTCCGGTTGTGTATTGTGTGAACCATTGCCATTTTTAGCAGTTTGCTTTTTGCCCTCGTGCTCGAGCGGGTATTCGATTTGTGTGATATGGGGGCCGAGAACAACGGAGTAGCCTGTTTCTTCGCCAACTTCGCGCACTGCAGTGTGGCGATGTGATTCGTTTGGCTCGTTCTTGCCCTTTGGCCAGCTCCAATCGTCGTATTTAGGGCGGTAAACAAGGCAAAGTTCGAAGTCGTCGTCGCTTAGTTTGTTTGCCTGGATTGGCTTTATTGGTTGGCTGCTCGGGTTCCCCGTCTCGCCAGCGTTTGAGCTACCTGTAATATTGCGCCTGCGATAAATAATGCCGCCAGCCGCTTCAACGTATCGCGTCGTCACTACACTCATGTTCACTATTTTAGCGGTTTTCTTTCGCAATTTTTAGTTGCGCTGTAACCTTTTACTTTTGTCACAGTCATAGCAGTAACAAAAAGTTGTTATTGCTTTATAATCCTTAAATTTGCTAAAACTGGCAAATGGTGGCGTAAAAAACCTCCTAAAACTGGCAAATGGGGGAGTAAAAGGCATGCTAAAACTGGCAGATGATGCTGTAGAAGATTTCGGCTATTGCCGGAACGCTTGAAATTTAGCTGAGATAACAATTTACAGTGCTATTTGTGTTGGATATTACCGAAGCTGGTGCCGTAGTCGATATGCTTGGGACTCCGGCTTCAACTTCCAATCCTTAAGAAAAGATAGTTGTATTAACGCATAACTTGTGAGATATACTAAAAAGCATGATTGCACAAACTTTTGAAGCGCTCGCAAAGTCGCGATTTTCTGCACGTGATTTTCTAAATAAACCGGTCGATTCTAAGATACTTGAAACTATTTTGCAAACAGCTGCACAATCGCCGAGCTGGTCTAACACTCGTGGCTACATGCTCGCTATTGCTCAAGGAGAACGCAAGCAGCAGCTTATTGATGCATATACGCAAAAATGCAAAGCAATGTTTCGCACTAAAGACGCAACTCTTAGCGAAGAAGAACGCCTTATAGCCCAGAAAATGAGCCAGCCGGATGGAGATTTTCCTGTAATGGCTCCGTATCCGCAATCGCTTAAAGAACGCAGCGCTCGTTTAGGATTGGCGTTGTATAAACATTTAAATATTGATCGCAAAGATTTTCCTGCTCGAAATGCTCACACTTTGCGCAACTTCCAGGCATTTGGTGCGCCAGTTATGGGATTTGTGCTTGTTCGCCGCGATTTTCTGCCGTTTGCTGCGCTGGATGCTGGAATTATGTTGCAAACGTTACTGTTGGCTGCCAAAGAGCAAGGCGTAGATTCATGTCCACTTGGCGTTCTTGCTACATGGCGTTCACCGCTTGACGAAGTATTCAACATTCCGCCGGAGTATGCGCTGATTACTGGTTTTGCGCTGGGGTATGCGTCTGAAGCGCACGTAAATGCTTTCCGCGCGGAGCATCCGCCAATCGAACTTGTGCAAGAAAAGTAACTTCGCACAAACCAATCTATCTTGCAAACCCAAAGTACTTTGGAAAATATCAGATAGAAGTGTGTGCATTGCGGTTATGGATTTATACGATTTTTTGTATGCAATGCCTATTTACTGAATTGATAAATAGGCATATACTTATATGTGTGAAGCGAAAAGAGTTGGAGAAAAGACTTAATTAATGAGTGTTACTGAGCATGATAATGCAACAAATTGTTTGCAAAAGGTTACCGCTATAGCTCGCAGATGCGATGACTGGTGGGCTATAGAAGTGCCGGAAATACCAGGATTGTTTACTCAAGTACGTAGACTTGATCAGGTTGCAGCAATGGTAAAAGATGCTGCTGCAACTTTAAATGTTAAAGTAAATGGCGTGGAAGTAACTCCGAAACTTAGTGAGCAAGATGAGCTTATGCTTCAACGTATGTTAGATGCAAAATCTGCAGCTATAAAAACTCAGCAAGAGGCATCTATACTTATGCGTGAAACGGTTCGCATACTAAGGAATCAGGGCTTGACGGTTCGTGATGTTGCAGAGCTTACGGGGGTTACTCCGCAGCGAATAAGTTCGCTTAAAGCTTAGTGATTTAAAGCAATGTGGTTGAGGCTATGCGCAAGTAAGTCGCTTAGTAGTGTATAAACTCTATGCAAAATAAATAAATAACGGATAAATAAGTAAAGGTCAAGCCGTAGGATGCATGGCTACAACTTGACCTTTGAAAATTGCGATATGTTTTTAAGTTAAAATCGCAATCTAATGCTTTTATTTATTCTTGGCAATTCCAAGAGCTTTTGAACTTTCATCCTTGTCAAGGCCTATAAATAAAAGCACGATTATGCCAATAATCAGCGGAACATAACCGTATCCAGATCCGTGGATTATGCCGAATATTTCCATAAGCCCATTTGCTATTACGGCTAGTGAAGATACTATAAAATATAGCTGCGCGCACCACGGTTTTTTAATGAGAAACATGGTTGCAAGTCCAAATAATCCAGCGATAATTTGAGGCACTCCCCATAGATAATCATTACGCATTACAATCAGTGCAATTCCGCTAGCAAGAAATACGCCATTGGCTATTGTCCAAAATACGGATGGAATTTGTGCTTTTGTATATTCTGAATTACTCATATTTTTCCTACTATAGCAACATCATAATTGCTTTTGTTACAACCCAAGCCATCCAATCTGGCATCCCTGCTGATTTGCAGGCATTATAAATTCCGTCTTCAATCTTTCCAGTCCAATGCTCCAAAAATTTTATAAGCTCATTTAATCCTAAATGACTTTTAATGAATTGTTTAACTTGCTTAGGTAGTTTATGATAAATAGTTTTAATTGTTTTAACTACAAGACTAATTTTTCCACGTTCTTGTAATATGTTACGAAGCTCTGCTTGCGTTGGTTCTGCGTTAGATGCTGGAATTTTAATGAGATATCCATTAACTACATACACGCGGTAACCATCTTTTGTTGTGATGTGTTCGCATGCTATGTTTTTTTCAACGGTGCTATCTGTTGGCTCAAGAGCGAGTGCAGTAGAAGAAGGAACAACAATACTGCTAAAAATTAATGAAGCAGATAATACGCATGCTATAGCTAACTTCTTCATAATATGCCTTTCTGTACGAGAAGTAACTGTTTATGCCAAAAACCTTGACAATTTATAAATTAATGGCGTGCTAAAAGGTAAACAATATCTTGTCTAGGAAAACCTTTACAAATAATTACTATCTAAAACTGCTTAAGATTCATTAATCTTTTAAACTGAATCAGTAAGGCATACTATCTATACAGTTATGTTCATTTTTGAAAGGGATAACTGCATTACATTCCCAATACTTACCAAAGGCTCGAAAATAGAGTGAACCGCCTAAATGCTTTAGGGTATCGCGATGAAGCAGAAGTCCTTTTTGAGATACTGAGCGAATTGCATCTTTACTTTTCCCGCCCAAAAATCGAACATTGAACTGTTTTATAACAATTTGTTTTTCACGTATCGAAATTCTGATGTAATAAACTAAAGAAGCATATTTTCGCATGTTCAAATATAGTTCTTCGATTAATTCAATAACTTCACAGATGATTTCATCGCTAATGTCTTCAGGAATATCGTTACTAGATATATTGCATATTGATTTTCCTTTTAATCCACAAGATGTGTTGATTGAGTCGTTCATTTGTAGTGTATCTTCAATGTGCTGGATGAACTCGCTTCGAGCATCTTGCTTAGCAGTATTTCCACGTAGAATGTCGATAATATTATGTCCTTCTTCAAAAGCCTGATCTGCCAAATCATTTATTGCCTCAATAGCACTTCGCTGTTTTTTAGAAATAGACTTGTCAAGTAATGCTATTTTACTTTGTAGTGCAATATCTGCAATCTTATTAGTTAATCTATCGTGCATTCGCACAGCCAGATGAAGATTATTAATTGTTTGCTTATCTTTTTCATAAAGAACCATTTTTTGGTGAGAAATGCGCAAAATAATACCAGTGCAAACGCAAAATATATTTATTAAAAGGTAAGCAATAAGATACTTGAAAGACAAAGTTGATAAGTATCGGTATGCAACGTAGTGTAACGCATCTATTACTAAGAATAAAGGTAGTGTAAATTGAATCGGATATAAATACGAAATAAAAACAAATGATATGATTAGCCCGAAAGTTACTGGTGGAAGATTCAGACTAGGAATAACAAGAATGCTTAGATGTACAAAAATATAGAACATGCTCATAAAATGCGGGAGCAAGCAAAGAAACAGATTTATAGCAGCAAGAATCATGTAAACTATGACAAGTTGTATTGTGATATTGTCGCTATTTGAGTAAATATATGCATCCATTGTGCTCGACAAGCATCCCAATAGTAAAAATGTTTTATTGTCAATAAGCTTTTCTCGCAAACGACGCATTAAGAAAATAATCATTGTGTATCATTTCCTAAATATTCATCATGCAGCCATGTAGTAATAAGTCGTGAACGATTTGTCACATTCAATTTTTTGAACACGCGACGAAGGATAGTTTCCACAGTACAAGTTTCAACAAATAAACGTTTAGCGATTTGCGCATTAGTCATGCCTTTACTGCACAACTTTACAATTTCAGTCTCATGATCCGTTAAAGCAAGGCGTCCATTTTTGGGCTTATTTTGCAAACGTTGAAATGCTGTCATCGTGTCGTCAAAATGAAAATCTCCTATTATTTGTGGCTTGAATGTGCCATGGGCAATACTGCTAAGCATGGCGCAAATAGTTTCTGGGTGGTTCTTTCCAACAATGCCTTGTGCGCCTGCTGTTGATGCTTTTAAAGCATAATCGTTGATAGGGAATGAAGTTATAGCAATTATTATTGGGAGTGAGTATCTTCTTCGCAATTCGTATAATATTTTGATTCCCGAAACCCCAGACATATACATGTCAATTAGCAGCACGTCCGGGCATTGATTTTGACAAAACTGAATTGCTTGATCGGCAAACGTGGACAACCAGCAAATATTGCAGGACGGAACAACCTGTTCAATATATGTTTTTAGGCCGTGTAGACAAAAACAATCATCATCAACAATGCCAACAGTAATATGCTTTGCTATCATATTGCTCCTTTAGAAAAGCATTATTTAAGTAATAATAGTACTTGAATTTGTATGATGAATATCTTGTCTAGGAAAACCTTTACAAAGCAGATTGTATAAAGGTAGTTACTGGAGCTTACGGGGGTTACTCCGCAGCGAATAAGTTCGCTTAAAGCTTAGTGATTCAAAGCAATGTGGTTGAGGCTATGCGCAAGTCAATCGCTCAGTAGTGTATAAACTCTATGCAAAATAAATCATTCTCTGGTATTACGCAAGCTCCAAGAATCATAAATAAAATCATCATTTAGTGTGATGCAAACTCTTTACGTCGATTATAGGCTATTAAGCAAAAGCTGAAATCCTCAATAAAGTGTCAATCATAAAAGCGTTAATTGCAGCATTAACGAGCCCTTTATTTATTTTGGATCAGTTTGAGAGGCTTGTTTCGACGCATCCTATGCGTTTACGAGTTTGGAGAGTAAGGAGCTTTGTGTTATGCGTAAGTTTACGAAAGTATTCTTGTTAGCTGCTCTGCCAGTGTGTTTGCTTACTGCATGCTCTGGTAGAGCAGTTGATAATAGTCAACAGCAGGCATCACATGATTCAGTTCCACTTGTTTCAGTCAAAAAACAGCCTTTAACACAAGTTGTGTCTGGTAAAGCAGCAATAGAACAATCGTCTACCTTTGTTATAACTGCTGTAGGTAGAGGGAATTTTTCTCCATCGGTAAAAGCAGGAAGTGCTGTAAAAGCTGGAAGTATTTTAGGCTACAATGCCGGTAACAAAATTATTGCTCCCGTAGACGCTAAAGTTGTGTCAGTAGCTGAATCATCTGCGGACGTGCCTAAATCTTTCCCACTATTCACTCTTAAATATGAAGGTTTTTCAATAAGCCTTAACGCAAAAGCTTTACTTCGTTCTGCGGATATTACAGATGTTAAAGGTCGCTTCCAAGTTGAAGACGGTGTTGGACCAACCAATTGTTTGCAAATAGTACAAAGCGGTGGAACTTCTACCGATATTGCAGCTTTGGGTAGTAGCAAGAATGATAATGCTGATTCGACTCAAACAGATGAGTCGAGTGTGCAAAGTACACCTAGTGTATCGTCAAAAGTTTTAACGTGTTTAATAGATAAAAGCGCAGAAGTAGAATCAGGCCAAAATGCGACGCTTGTTTTTAATGGCAAGCATAAACAATCGGTTCTAACGCTGCCCGTTAGTGCGGTTGCTGGAAGAGTTCAAAAAGGCTTAGTCTCATACAAAAAAGGCGATAATTGGGAGCATAAAGAAGTTGGTCTTGGAATCAGTGACGGCGCTAATATTGAAATTACGTCTGGCTTGAATGAGGGTGATGTTGTAGCAGGTGTTTCTCCTGATCTCATTCCAGGAGTGCAATGATTATGGGAAACAATCCTGTTCCACTGGTTGAACTACAAGACGTGTCAGCGCGTGTAAAACTAGGCAATGGCGAATGGCTTACCACTGTCAACTCTGCGTCTATGCTACTTAATCAAGGTGAAACATACGCGGTAGTTGGCAGGTCTGGATCTGGCAAAACGAGCCTTATTTCTATTATTGGATTTTTGAATAAAAATTTTACTGGAAAATACTATTATTCTGGCAAGTCAATCCAAAAGTGTAGTGATAATACAGTATCGCATATGCGCGCTAGAAATATTGGTTTTGTTTTTCAAAACTATTCGCTTATTAAGCATTTAAGTATTAGAGAAAATGTTGAGTTGCCGCTTTTATACGCAGGACTACAACAAAGCAAGCAGAAAAGAAGAAAAACGATAGAAGAAGCATTATGTGCTGTTGGATTGCAAGATAAACTAAACGAATACCCTGGAAGTCTATCAGGCGGTGAACAGCAGAGAGTTGCGATAGCGCGTGCTCTCGTCACTAATCCCGAATTACTTATTTGTGACGAGCCAACTGGTGCGCTCGATAGTAGTACGGGAGAAAAAGTGCTTCAAGTGTTGCATGATCGTGTTCAAGAATCTGGAACAACATTACTATTAGTCACTCATGATATGAAAGTGGCTCGTTCTTGCTCTCACATTTTTACTATGGAAGGCGGTGTTCTTTATGATCATGCTGCTTAAAGATTTGCGCCTGTCTCCTATGAGATCCTTCCTCACAGGTTTTTCAATGTTTATAGGCATCATTGCCGTTATTGCGTCAGTGCTTATCGGCACGGTTGGTAAGGACTATCTTATTGCAACTAACGAACAGCTAAACGGTCGTAGACCAACATACGAGATTACTTTTTCAGCACAAAATTTTGACGAATATTCAGTATTTAACAAATTCTTAAATCGCATTGAATCCGCAAACCGTAACGCTAACGTTATGCTACAACCAAACACTGGACTACTGTTTAGCGCTTCTATGCCAGCCTCGAATAGTGTAAAAATAAGCAAAGAATATAAGACAAGCAATCTTCAATATGTTGACGCTGTTTACACTACGGCAGGATACAACAAAGTTTATAACTTACCTATTGTAAGTGGAAGATGGTTTAGTAATAGCGCTAAAAGCAACGCATTAGAAATGGTAGTAAACCAATCTGCTAGCAAAAGATACAAGATTGGTGAAGTAGCATTTATTACTTCTCGCAAAACAACACAAATGAGTCCTATAAGGATTGTTGGAGTTGTGAACGATGGCGTAGACTCAGCAAAAGTATACGTGAATATTCTAGGATTATTACGTTACGCTTCAACTCTTTGGGAATATTCTGGAAAAGAAGCTCAAGGTTCAATCTACTGGTTGAATAAAGAAAATCGTTCTCAAAAATCAATTAAATCTTATGTTTCAGATGCTCTTTACGACTGTTGTAGTGGACAAGTAAACGAAATTAGAAGACATGATAATAGTGATGATTACGAGAATGTGATAACAGTATTGCAATTAAGTTTTGCTATCGTAGCAGCATTATTGCTTTTTGTTTCCGCGCTAGGTTTAATCAATATTGGTTTAGCATCGTTGGAGCAGCGCACGCATGAACTGCTTATACGCAGAGCTTTGGGTGCTACTAGATGGTCGATTGCTTCACTCGTGTTAGGCAGTGCGATCATTTTAGCGCTGATAGTTTCGATTGCTGCTGTTGCTGTTTCTTTTGGTCTTGTGTCTATAGCATCAAGTTTTTGGGATGCAGCAAGCCCAGTTAGTCCGCCAGTTTACCCATATGAAGCTGCTATTGGAGCTGTTATTGCGGCTTTTATTACAGCGCTTGCTGGAAGTGTGGTGCCGGCAATAAAAGCATCGCGTTTACAACCAGCATTAGCATTGCGTTAATTTTCAAAAAATAAGAAAGAAGGAATAATGAATAATCATACTATTGGTAAAGCAACTCTTATTGTTGGTGTGCTTAGTGCGCTTCTTATGTTTAATGCGTGTGGAGGAGTAGGCAACAATAATGCGAGTGGTGTGGGTGGTGAGCGCTCGCAAAATAGTTCGCCTAGAGAGATTGTTGATTTTGCTCATATAGAGAAGGAATATCAGGAATCTGTGGCAAAGCTTAGTTGGCCTGAAAAATATAAAGCTCCTGCAAACTTGGTTGGAGAAGAAAAAGACGGTCAGTTCCAGAGTGGATATGGTGATACGCAAGCATCTAATTATTATCAGTGTGCTTGGGAACGGCAATGGCTAGATACGTATGCTAGTGATGAACAAGCGGCAAGTAAAGCTTTGCATGAGCTTGAAAAAGTGCCTAGCATGCCGTTTATGGGTCCAGATCGTTGTGATGATGCAACGCGAAACTTTTTCAAAGAGCACATGCGTAAAGCAAAACTGGGAGATCCGTCAGGATTCCAACAGGATGTGCAAACTAATTGCCCTGTGATGTAGTTGCATTTGCATAGCTTTATTGTGCTTTCGCACTAAATAGCTTGTTATATGCTTCTTTTTACCCATGTTGATGGTGTCCAATAATCTTTGGTAAGCATTGATGGGTATGTTTGTTTACGAGTTTGAATAATCCATAAGGCTATACCTGTTGAAATAAGTATTACGCCAGCTGCAATCATTATGAATAATGATGAATTTAGATTTCCCCATGCTAGTACGCTTGCATACCCTACGATAATGCCGCATTGCTCCATAATAGAAGTAAAAGTAGTAGTCGCGCCGAGAATGTGTGTTGGTATGCCGTCGAGAAGAGCTGTTTGCCCATAGACAATAGTTGCGTCAAAAATAATACCTGCAATGAAAGCAGAGCAAAGAAAAAGAGCAATCCAATTATTAAGTGCAAAAATAAGTAAAGGAATAGAAAGGAATCCAGGTAATAAAATAGAGTATAAAATCTCATAATGTAGCACAATATATTTGCATAATAGCGAACCTACAATCATGCCAATGTTAAATATGCTGACTATTGATCCCCATGTGGATGCCGAATGAAAAAGTGTGAGACAATGGTGTGCTCCCATTAGTCTGAATGCAGCAAGCCATGAGCCTGATTGTAATGCTGATACTACTCCTAAGACTATTAACCATGGTGTAGATTTCATATAGTGTAGAGAAGCTGCAAAACCAGCAGTTTTATTGCTTCCTGTTTTCGTATTGTTTGCGCTATTTTGTGTTTGCTGGTTTAGATTAACTAACAGTAGAGGTAGCGCCGCTAGTATCATCACAATAGCAATGCTCGTAAAGAAAATGAGCGGGTTGCATATATCAACAAATATGCCAGTAATCGCAGGTGCAGCAAGCCTGCTGAGATTAATCCACATGCGCATGCTTGCTAAAAATTTGGTTTTTTCGCCAGTCGGTGCGCTATACGCCATCAATACTTTTTGATTAGGCGAAGAAAATGCGGTAAAGAACCCGAATATTATGCCGAGTAGTGTAACCGTAATAGCAATAAGATTATGCTGTGCTACTAAAGCGAAACCGTATCCAGTGCACAACAAGGCAAAACAGAACGTTAGCGCTATAAACAATCTAGTTGGTGGATATTTATCTGCAATAATTCCGCCAAGCGGTGCTGCTACGCAGGTCATAAGTGCTACGGAAACCGCGTTAAGCGCTGCGTGAGATAAGTCGACATGTATTAAAAGATATAGACTTACGCCAAATCTACAGCTTGTTATAAGAAAAGCATTAAGCGATAAAACGGATATAATCAAACCCGATCGTACTCGTGTTCCAGCGTTCATTACGTGCTTTTCTTTCATATTATGAATGATATGTGTCTATTGATATTTACACCTTTATGTACACCTTTTTCTGGACTGCGAGTGTAATGAGTGTTCTGTTGCTGTGTTTTACTCTTAACTACTCTTAACTACTCTTAACTACTCTTAACTGTGCTGAGCCCTACTCTTGTATAGCTTTGTTGGGTTTTTGCTGTGTTTGTTGCTGTGTTTTACTCTTAACTACTCTTAACTACTCTTAACTACTCTTAACTACTCTTAACTGTTTTTTGTGCTTGATCTAATCTTTTATGCGCGCATAATATTGCTTAGGATCAAGTTTAGAATTTCCATGCCACAGTAGAGCGTGTTTATTAGCAAGTCCACGTAATAATTTTCGCGCTGTAGCTTCGCTCATATTAATAAGATTTGCAGCTGTTTTTACGGTAATTCGATCATTGCTATATGAATATGCGAGAATCTTTCGCTCATTCTCATTGAACTCGCCATTATTTAGTTTTTCCTCTAACTCATTTATATGATCGTCCATGCGCATTTGACGCGAAGCATAGTTATTTTCTAACGTCAGCAATAAAGAGTAAGGATTTTGCTGGCTGTATTGAGGATCATTGAGATAAAATTCCGCCATTTCCTCATAAATTCTATTAATTCCTTCATTGAGTTCTCGAACCCAGCCGAAGTTAACTAGCGCGCGAGCAATACGAGGATTCCTAGCGTAGCGCGTATGTCGCATATTCTCTAATGTCACAATATCTGGCAAGGAGCCAGGGCTGAATATCTCGAATCGATCGTCAAACATGCTAACGCGAATATAATCGCCTCTTAATGAATAATCGCGATGTGCTACGGCGTTAACAATTCCTTCAAACCAAGCAAATTCTGGATATTCTGGTACGACTTTGAATCTTCCATCGTTTCCAAGATATTCAAATTCGCGCAATTGCGCTCGTATAGCTGTTTGTGATTGGCGAATAATTGTTGGAATCGGTCCGTCAAAGGTTTGATCTTTAACAATATTCATTCGTGCTCCAGTCTCACGATGTGTTCCTTCATATCGCAAGAATCTCAGACGAGCTTGTGGGAAATAATAGCTTGGATTTTTGCCAAACATTAGAATTGATGCGGCAGTTAGTTGACCTTGATGCATAAATCCGCGAGCTTCTAATACTTGCTGATTAGGTAAATGCTCGCAATTAAGTTGTTTTTTATATTCATTCAACAATTGTTCATCAAGATCTGCCAGGTTAGCATCTGGAATCAGATTATCCTCGAATAATCTTTCGCCTTTAGCATACTCTAATTGCTTAATTTGAGAGTAATTTTGTTTGACGCTTTTATCTCCAATTCTTAAATAAACTTCTTCACTTCGGTTTTTAATAAGTCTATTTTTTGAGCAATCAATATGAATGATGAATAATGCATTTTTGCCATCTTTGGATTCATAGTCTAACTTACTGTAATCGATTGAAGGCTGGCCAATGATATCTTGTTGGATTGCTAGTTCATATTCGTCTAAAGAATGAGCTTCCGTATAATTTGTGCCAGATAATTCGCCATTATCATCGATGCCGATAGCTAATGTGCCTCCGTCTGCGTTGGCAAAGGCAATGACGTGTTTTAATATATCTTTAGGTTTTATGCGAGCACTTTTGCGATCAAAATACTGACCTTCTTTCAGGTCTTTAATATCTTCAATCTTGTACTCTTCCATTGTTCCGCCTTGAATATCGAAGCATTACTGCGCGATTTTTATACGAATAATTCTTGTGATTACTATATCAAAAGAAGGATATAGAGAGTGTTATTATTTCAAGGATTTGACTGGAATGCCATGTGAGTAAATTAGGAGTATTTACAGCGTGTTATTAAGTACATTGTTGTTTTACTCTTAACTACTCCGAAGTGTGTTGAGCCCTACTCTTGTATAGCTTTGTTGGGTTTTCTTTGTGTTTGTTGCGGTGTTTTACTCCGAAATACTCCGAAATACTCCGAAATGTACCTACTTGCGTTAGCTGTTTGTACTGTGATTTGTAGTGCTGCAGTTTGCAAGCAAGATGCATAATTACTGGCGATAGTAGGAGAGGAAGCTGGAGAGTTTGCCCATTGCGTCGCGAAGCGTTTGCAAGCGCGGCAAGTAGACTACGCGGAAGTAGCCTGGGGTCTGCCAATTAAAGCCTTTGCCGTGCACAATCAGCAGCTTCTGATCGCGAAGCAAATCAAGCGCAAACTGTTCGTCGTCGTGAATGTTGTAGCGAGCAGGATCAAGCTTTACAAACATGTAGAAAGCAGCGTCTGGCCGCTCGACGCTTACGCCATCCATCTCCTGAAGCGCGTTATAGCAGTATTCGCGCTGCTCATACACGCGACCGCCCGGCTCCAAATACTTCTCAACGCTCTGGTATCCGCCCAAAGCAGTCTGAATAATCGACTGCGCAGGAACATTCGAGCACAATCGCATATTAGACAGCATGTTAAGCCCCATAATGTAGTCGCGAGCCTTGGATTTATCTCCCGAAAGGCTCATCCAACCAATACGGAAGCCAGCAATCATGTGCGACTTAGAAAGTCCGCTAAAAGTTACGCAGAACACGTCTGGAGCAAGAGAAGCAATCGAAATATGCTTCTTGCCGTCCATAACAAGACGGTCGTAAATCTCGTCCGCAAAAATAATCAAATTAAACTCGCGCGCAATCTTAACAATTTCTTCCAAAACTTCGCGACTATACAGCACGCCCGTAGGATTATTCGGGTTAATAATCACGATTGCTTTAGTGCGAGGCGTGATTTTAGAGCGAATATCGGCAATATCCGGGTACCAATGCGACTTTTCGTCACACATATAGTGCACAGGAGTGCCGCCAGCCAAGCTCGCGCACGCAGTCCACAACGGGTAGTCCGGGCTTGGAATAAGAATCTCGTCGCCGCAATCAAGCAGCGCTTGCATAGAAAGATTAATCAGCTCGGAAACGCCGTTTCCAGTGTAAATATCTTCCATTTGCACGCCTGGAATGCCCTTAATCTGATCGTATTGCATAATCGCCTTGCGCGCGGAGAAAAGTCCGCGGCTATCCGAGTAGCCTTCGCAATCAATAAGCTGCTGCTGCATGTCGTAAATTACTTCGTCTGGAGCGCGGAACCCGAAAGGCGCAGGATTTCCAATGTTGAGCTTTAGAATGTGTGTTCCGTTTGCTTCCATGCGGTTTGCTTCTTCAACAACAGGGCCGCGAACGTCGTAAAGCACGTGTTCAAGTTTGGTGGATTTGTTGAAGGTTCTATGTTTGAGTGTTTCGGAAAGTTCAGCTTCTGTAAGCTGTGGCTGATTTAATTGTGGTTCTTCTGCAGACTGGCAGTTTTGCTTGATTTTTGCGCAAGAATGACCGCCTTTTACCCCGTCGTCGCTAATTCCAAGAATTTCAGCTAGCATGTTATGCATGTCTTTGCGAGGCTCAGTTTTGCCGCTTAAATATTGGCTTAACTGGCTTTTGCCAAGCTTATGGCCGTTTTTTGCTGCAAGCTCGATTACGTCAATCTGCTTGTATCCCTTGCGCTTCATAGCTTTCTTAAGCTCGTCAGCAAAATTCTGTGCCATAATCTGTCTTTCTCGTAAAACCAGCATTTATAAATTGAACAAGTTTATGGCAAAATCCACAATAAAGTTCAAAATATAAGTATTAAATTGAATTATTTGCCTAATGTTAGTCGAAAAGATTACTTTTGTATAGTATTTTTTCAAAAAATCGTAGAAAAATGACGAGAAATAGTGACGAAATTGAATTTTTGTTGAATTTTAGCTAAGTAATTGAACTAAAGTATAAGGAATTGAATTTATTTTGAACGTTTATAAGTGTGATTGTTGCCGTAGGTTGGGAATAACGCGTGATTTCTGCTATTGCGCGTAACTTATATAAGTTGTGTTAAGTGGTTTGCTACCATAAAAGTTATGTATTTCTTTACTCCGAAGCGCTGCGAAACTACCCAAAAAATCATGTATAAGAATAAAGGGCAGGCTCTTATGGCGGCGGAGCAAAGTTTACGAGAGCGCGGTGCAAAGCTGTGGGTGTACGCTTGCGAATATTGCGGATGCTGGCATTTGACGCATAAGAATCCGGTAGATCGCATGTATTCCGATATGCGCCCGCCGTCTGCAAGTACAAAGCCAAGGTCTAGAAAGCGTGGATATAAACCAAGACGGCGTTAAACTAATGCGGCGCTAATTACGTAACGTTAAATCTTACGCAATGCTAAAACCTACGCAACGTTAAAACCTTGCCTTGCAACTTGCTCAACGTCTTCTGCCTCATGCTTTTTAGCGCTACTATCCGCTGCCAACGCAACAATTTGCGCACTAAAAGCGTCAACCGGTCGGCTAGCATTTCGCAAATCGTAATATTGATGCACACGAGCGTCAAAATCAGCAAGATTTTCTAATAATTCAGCGTTGTCAGCAGGGTAACGGTTCTCAAAAATCTGCATGTTAGTGCTCATGCGCGGCTTTAATTCCGGATTTTGCGCAGGCTTACCAATTGCTAAGCCAAGCACAGGGTACGTGTATTCAGGCAAATTCAAAATATCAATAAGCTGAGTTCTGCTGTTCAAAATTGAACCAAGAATTACGCAACCAAGCCCCAAAGATTCCGCAGCAGTTTCCATAGCGTGAAGCGCCAAAATAACGTCGTTTTGAGCCTGCGTAAAGCGGTAGCGCGTTTTAAGCATAAACTCATCGCTGCTAGTATCTACATCTACGCCATTTTTTTGCGCGATTACAGCGTTTCTGTGTTGGTCAATAATAAAAACATACAGCAGCGGAGCAGTGGCAATATATGTTTGGTTGCCAATTTCGGAAAGCTTCTGCTTAATTGCGCTATCCGTAATTTTAATCGCTGACCAGTCGTTCAAAAACTGACTGCAAGCGGCTCGCTGAGCCACTGTTTCAAGAGTCGCGACTGTATCTTCGTCAATTGCTTCGTTGCTAAAAGCGCGAATAGAGCGGCGGTTCAGTAAAGTATCAATAGTTTCGTTATGACGTAAGTTTTGCACGTTATTATTATCCCTTATTATTCCTTATTATCCCTTATTTTTTTTTATATCTCTTTTATTATTTCGCTTATTTTGCCTATTTTTGCATTCTCAGTTCATTTGTTCAAAATCAGAATTTATTTTTTCTAAATTGACGCTTTCTTTGCCTTCGTGCAATATAAGACAAGGTTCCGTGACTTACTAAGCGGCCAACGAGCGTAGTAATTATCGCAGAAAATACTGCAAATCCAAGAGACATTAGCAACGGCTCTTCTTGCTTAACACGTTGCTCTTTCGCAATTTTTTCTTTAGAAAGATTATTAGAACGATTATTAGAGTTTAAATTGATTTTTTTAGTATCAACATGTTTTTTCCATATTAACTGCGCAATTTGCCCTGCTATAAACGTTGCAAAAGACGGAAGCGCGGCTTTAAGCAACGAATCTCCTAAAGTATTTGGGTTTTTTAATCGGCGCTCGCGAAGCACATCAATCTTATGATTTGCTGCATTAAGTCGTTGCACGGCAGTTTGAGCTGCACGGTGGCTGTGAGCAGATTTACTATTTGCCGATGATAATTGCGTCATATTTTCTATGTTAGTGGTAACGAAATACCAATTTTGGCGGTAACATAGAACAGTAATCTCGATTTGCGGCAAAGTAGCTGCATTTTAGGAAGTACTTATTTGAAGAATATTCGCGCTGCGGGGCGCCCGGCGCGGTAGCAGGGTACATGGCGCGTTAAAGGAACGTGAAACTATGCAGAATAATGGTACTCAAGAGTTAGTTGAAAAGGAGTGCGCGAAGCAGGGGCGTTTGGTGTTACTTCGTCATGGTCAAACTGCTTGGAGTGTGTCTGGTCAACATACCGGGCGCACGGATTTGCCGCTTACTGAAGTCGGTGTTGAGCAGGCAAAAGAGGCTGGCGCTAGATTGCAGTGTGCGTTCACAAAAGGTTTTGATGAGGATTGTGTGCTTGTTAGTCCGCTTCGTCGCGCGCAGCAAACAGCTCAGTTTGCTGGATTTACTTCGTATACAATTTGTGATAGTGCGCTGGAGTGGGATTATGGTGCTGCTGAAGGTCGTACTAGAGGCGATATTGCAGCGTTAAGTGGCGTTGAGGCGTGGGATGTGTGGAAGCATGGTCCTAAAGTTCTTCCTTCTCACATGGTTAGTGACGCTAAAGAAGTGCTTCCTAGTGGAGAAGCAGTAGATGTGCACAGGACTTCTGGAGAAAGCTTGCAAGAGGTTTCGGATCGTACTCAAAAGATTATTGATATGGCAATGCCTAAATTGAAATTAGGCAAGGACGTGCTTGTTGTTGCGCATGCTCATGTATTGCGTATTCTTACTGCGCGCTGGCTTGGAGTAAATCCTGAATTTGCGCGACTTCTTCGTATGGATACTGCTCATTATTCTGTGTTGGGCGAGTACAAAGGCGACAATGTAATCGTGCATTGGAATTGCTGAAATACGGTTTAGAATTTCAGATATTTTCAGATATTTTCAGATATTTTATTGCGATTTACGCAAATTTTTTTGCAAAGATATTTATATATTTGAGTCTTGCATTTGCTGTAGTATTAGTTCACTACTGTGGTTTAGACAGTATTCAATAGCGGTAATTAGTTAGTTTGGAAGAGATTAGCAGTATATGGAAAGGTTCGATGATGAGTCGTTCAGTTAAGTCGATTATTGCGCTAGTTGTTTGCGCTGTTTTGGCGGCTTGCGCGTTTACTGCTTTTGGTTTTTCTAAGTCTTTTGGTGCAAATACCGATAGGTCTGCTGGTGGGAAAGTTATTTTCTTCAACTTCAAGCCTGAAGGCAAGGATATTTGGGTAGATGTTGCTAATGAGTATAAAAAAACTCATCCGGGGGCTGATATAGATGTCAAGACTCCGCAAAGCAACAGTTACGAAGATGAGCTTCGTGATGCTGTTAAAAATAATCCTGATGCCATGCCTACGCTATTCCAGATTAACGGTCCTGTTGGCTACGCTAAATGGAAAGATTACACGGCTGATTTAAGTAATTCCCCTCTTTATAAGCAGCTTAGTAATCAAAAGCTTGCCATTAAAGACAATAATAAGCCGGTTGCAGTGCCGTATGTTACTGAAAATTACGGCTTGATTTACAACAAGGCTTTGCTTGCTAGGTATGCGGATCTTCATAATTCAAAGTTGGAGCCGGAAGAAAACGGCAAATCTTTTGAAGATCAAATAACTACTTTCGGTAAGTTGAAAGAAGTTGCAGACGATTTGCAAAAACGCAAGGATGAGCTTGGAATTGACGGTGCTTTTACGTCCGCAGGCTTCGATTCCAGCTCTGACTGGCGTTTTAAAACACATCTTGCAAATATGCCTCTTTATTACGAGTTTAATGGCGACACTAAGCAGCCTGCAAAAATAAAAGGCAGCTATTTAGATAATTTCAGGAAGATTTTTGACCTTTATATTTCTGATTCCACAACTCCTGTAAGTCAGTTAAGTACTAAAACTGGTGAGGATGCTGTTTATGAATTTGCGCTTGGTAAGGCTGTGTTCTACCAGAATGGTACTTGGGCTTGGGGTGACCTTGCAAATTCTGGCATAAAACGTGAAGACGTTGGCATGCTCCCAATTTACATTGGCGCTAATGGCGAAGAGAATCAGGGCATGGCTACGGGTTCTGAAAACTATTGGTGCATTAATAAAAAGGCTTCAAAAAAGAATCAAGAGGCGACTAATGAGTTCTTGCAGTGGCTGCTTACTGACAGCTGGGCTCAGGATGTTTTAGCTAATAGGTTGGGCTTTGCTACTCCTTTCAAAAAATTCCCTAAAGCAAAAAATCCTCTTGTTCAGGCTGCTGTAGATTACACTGCTAAAGAAGGCAAAGTACCTGTTACGTGGGTGTTTGTTACCATGCCATCTAACGGTTGGAAAGACGATGTTGGCTCTGATCTGCTTACATACGCTCAGGCGACAAAAGACGGTATGACTTCTATGGGCGCTAATCAAGCATGGGATACTCTTAAGAAAGCGTTCGTGGATGGCTGGGCTAAAGAGTATGCGATTGCTCACAGTAAGAGTTAGCCTAATTAAATAATTTGTTTTAAACTATAATCCTCAAGGGATTGCGCAATCGTTTGCTAAATTATTGCGTAATCCCTTTAATTATTTCCAATAAATACCTGCCAATTTTATTAAATATATTATTATGTGCCGTTTTTATGGTGACACGCGTTAATTTTGGTTATGCCATCGTTTGCAATATTCAAATAGTTGAGGCATAATAAATATTGTCGATAAGGACACCTAGAGGTGTGACAGTCCAACGAAGGGATTGTCGGCATAGGAGAAAGGTTCGATGATGAATCGTACGATTAAATCAACAATTGCATTGGTAGCATGCTCAGCAATGGCGTTTGGCGCGCTTGCAGCTTGCGGTTCTTCTTCCAGCGATAAAGCTGCTGAGAAGGGTAAGGTTTACTTCCTGAACTTCAAGCCAGAAGCTGCTAACCAGTGGAAGGAAGTTGCTAAGGAATACACCAAGAAGACTGGTGTACAGGTTAAGGTGCAGACCGCTGCTTCCGGCACGTATGAGCAGTCGTTGAAGAGCGAAATCAGCAAGGGTGACGAAGCTCCTACACTCTTCCAGATTAACGGCCCAGTTGGCTATGCAAGCTGGAAGGATTACACCGCTGATTTGAAGGATACTGAGCTTTACAAGCAGCTTCAGAACAAAGATATCGCTCTCAAGGATGGCGACAAGGTTGTTGGCGTGCCATACGCAATGGAAACCTACGGCTTGATTTACAACAAGGCTTTGTTGAAGAAGTACACCGAGCTTAAGGATGCAAAAGTTAAGTCTGCTGAAGAAATTAACTCCTTCGATAAGTTAAAGGAAGTGGCTGACGATATTCAGGCTCATAAGGCAGATCTTGGTGTCGACGGTGCCTTCACTTCTGCTGGCTTCGATTCCAGCTCTGACTGGCGTTTTAAGACACACCTTGCAAACCTTCCTTTGTACTACGAGTTCAAGGAAGATCACGTTACCAAGCAGCCTGCAAAGGTGAAGGGTACGTTCCTCGATGGTTACAAGAAGATTTTCGATCTTTATATCACTGATTCCACCACTCCTGCAACGCAGCTCAGCTCCAAGACCGGCGAAGATGCAAACGCTGAGTTCTCCCAGAACAAGGCTGTGTTCTATCAGAATGGTACTTGGGCTTGGGGTGATCTCTCCAAGGCTGGTATGAAGGCTGAAGACCTTGGCATGCTCCCAATTTACATTGGCGCTAAGGGCGAAGAGAAGCAGGGCTTGGCCACTGGTTCTGAAAACTACTGGTGCATCAACGAGAAGGCTTCGGATGCTAACAAGAAGGCCACCAAGGACTTCTTGAAGTGGCTGCTTACCTCCGAAGAAGGCAAGGATGCTTTGTCCAAGAAGATGGGCTTCACCACTCCATTCAAGAGCTTCGCAGACATTAAGTCCGACAACCCATTGACTCAGGCTGCTGTTGAGGATGCAAAGTCCGGTAAGACCCCAGTAAGCTGGAACTTCACCGTAATGCCATCTGACAACTGGAAGAACGATCTTGGTTCTGCTTTGCTTGAGTACGCTCAGGGCACTGGCAAGTGGGATAAGGTTAAGACTGCGTTCGTTGACGGCTGGGCTAAGGAATACGCTCAGGCTCACGAAGATGAGGACTAATCTTCATTCAAATAAATTAATAGACGTTGCACCTCTGACGTAAGTAAGCAAAGGTGACGTAAGCGGATCCGCTAGGATACTGGCACTTATGATATAAGTGTTAAGTCCTAGCGGATTTTGTTATTTGTAGGCTTGTTATTTGTAGGCTATTTAAAAAATCGCGCATTGCCTAAGGATTGTATGTTATCTAGGTAATCGCGTGCTATTTAGGTAATCGCGTGCTATCCCCAAAATTATGAAATCTATTCGCTTAATAAAGCTGCAGTGCTTGAACGCACAATAAGTTGTGCCGGCACCATAAGATACGGATTCTCAAGATTCTCGCCATTAATAAGCGCAAGCGTCATATGTGCTGCTGAAGAAGCGATATCGATTGGATCCTGCCTAATAGTGGTTAAGCCAGTTTCGTGAGCATAAAAACTATCGTCAAAACCAATAATCGACACATCGCCAGGAGTTGCGTAACCGCTACGCGCAAGCTGGAACATAAGCGGTATTGCAATTCCATCTTCCTGGCAAGCAATAGCAGTCGGCATATTTGTATTCCCAAGAAGCATAGAAACTATAGCGCTTATTCTGTCTAAATTTGCAGGTGTCACAATTTCTGCCGGCACAATTCCGCTAGTCTTACATTCGTCAATAAACGAATGATAACGTTGCAGTACACTAAAATGCAAAGAAACATCGCGAGTGGTGCGAACATATGCAATATTCTTATGCCCTAAACCTATGAGGTGACGTGCCATAAGACGAGCACCTTGGTCGTCGTCAATGTTGATGGTTGCGTCAAAATCACAATTCTGTGGGTGTAAACAGTTAATACCAATAATAGGAACGCCAGTGGTCTTGAGTTGTGCAATTTCGTCACTGTTTACGTCAAAAGAACATACGATAACTGCATCAGCATTACGCCTTGTAGGAAGCATGGTGAAAAATTCTCGCCGTTCTTCGCTACTTGAAATTTGGAAAATTGATAAGTCATAGCCAGAAGGGTGGAATACCTGGTTTAGGCCTTGAATAATTGATGCGCTGAACCAGAGACGAATTTGATCGCTAATCAGTAAAGCGATGCGCAATGTTCGTCCAGATTTCAATGCGGCTGCGGAACGTGAAATAGAAAAATTGAGGCGTTCTGCGATGGCTAAAACTTTGTTGCGTGTGGAAGCAGAAACTAAATCTGGTCGCGTGAAGGAGCGCGATACTGTAGAAACTGACACGTGTGCCTTATCTGCGACATCCTGAATGTTTGCGGACATGTGAACTCCTTCATTCCCACACAACAAACGCTTACCACAACTTTGTGTTTGCAAGTTTGCTATCGACGTTATAGCCCATAATAAACAAACGTTTGCAACCGTTTCCATTCTAGCAGATTTTGTTAAAAAGCCAATGATAACAAGCAATTTTTTAATTTGAAAACAACAAGTCGTCATAATCTCTTTGCAAGAAAATGACAACGTTTGACATAACTCGTTCATGTAGTAAAATAAAAGTATTGGTTCGGGCATCGACGTCTATGGTGACGTCGCACTCAAGGAGGAGAAAGTGACGAGTCATGATTAGTATGAGCGGAAAAGCAATACGTAAATGGTGGGCGTTATTTGCCTTGCCAACATTTGCGGCTTTTATTATTGGTTTTGTTGCCCCGTTTGTTATGGGCGTGTATTTGAGCTTTACCAAATTCCACACTGTTACAGACGGTAAGTTTGTTGGTATCCGTAATTACCGCAAGGCATTTAAGGATCCACATTTTGTTCATTCGTTAATTTTTACTACGGCGTTTACTGTAGTTACCACTATTCTTATTAATGTGATTGCCTTCGCAATTGCATATATGCTTACTAAGAAATTTAAGGGATCAAACGTTTTCCGCACCGTGTTCTTCATGCCAAATTTGATTGGCGGCATTGTGTTGGGTTATGTTTGGCAGCTTGTGCTTAATGGTATTTTGGCTTACTTTGGTCGTTCTATTACATATTCTGCTGTATATGGCTTCTGGGGTTTGGTGCTGCTTATTTGCTGGCAGCAAATCGGCTATATGATGATTATTTATATTGCTGGTTTGCAAGCTCTTCCAGGAGATGTTATTGAGGCTGCTGCTGTTGATGGTGCAACCCCAATGCAAACACTGTTTAAGATCACCATTCCTTTGATGATGCCATCGATTACTGTTTGCACATTCCTGACAGTTACTAACGGTTTCAAGCTCTTTGACCAGAACTTGGCTTTGACTAATGGTATGCCTTCGCATAAGTCTGAAATGTTGGCATTGAACATTTTCAACACGTTCTACGGACGTACAAACGGTGAAGGCGTTGGCCAGGCAAAGGCAGTTGTGTTCTTCGTGATTGTGGCTGTGCTTGCTTTGGTTCAGAATATGCTTACTAGGTCTAAGGAGGTAGTGGCATGAACGAGAAAATGAAGCATTCTACACTGTGGACAATCTTCTTTACTGTTGTAAGCTTACTTTGGATTTTCCCGATTGCTATAGTTTTTATAAACTCTTTCAAGTCGAAGATTTACATTGCAAGTGAGCCTTTCAGCTTAACTCCAAAATCTTTTATTGGACTTGGGAATTACTCCCTAGGCATTGAGCGCACGAATCTTATAATGAGCTTCTGGTGGACCATCGTGATTACCGTTGGAGCCGTGATTTTGATTCTGCTTTGCACATCGATGTGCGCATGGTGGATTGTTCGTGTGAACAATTGGGCTGCAAAACTTTTGTACGTTTTGTTCCTGTTCAACATGATTGTGCCATTCCAGATGGTTATGTTCACCCTTTCCGACATCACTAACAAGCTCGGATTGAATACTCCATGGGGATTGTGGATTATTTACTTAGGCTTTGGTGCTGGTCTTGCGGTGTTTATTTTCACTGGCGTAATTAAGGGCATTCCGCAAGAGCTTGAAGAGTCTGCGATGATTGATGGCGCTTCTGTGCCACGTATATTCTTCCAGATTATTGTGCCGATTATGAAGCCAGCAATTGTGTCTGTATCCATTTTGCAAACTATGTGGATTTGGAATGACTTCCTGCTTCCGTACCTTACCTTGGACTTGAACAAGTACAAGACGGTTTCGATTGCAGTTCAGTATTTGAAGGGTGGCTATGGCTCCGTTGAGATGGGTGCCATGATGGGATGCTTGGTTCTGGCCATTCTTCCAATTATCGTCTTCTACCTCATCTGCCAGAAGTATATTATCAAAGGCGTTATGGCTGGTGCGGTAAAAGGCTGAGATTTCTTCTCCTCCAAAATCTCAAGTGGTTAAAATAATGGTGGTGACTACGGTCGTAAGATTTGTAGTCACCACCATTGTATTGTTAGTAAGCGTAGTTAATAAGTTGGCTATAAATAGCGCAAACAAAACGTAAAGGAGATAGCGCATAATGTTCTCATTCGGAAGCCCGGATTCAAAGTTTGCGCAAGGTATGGAAGCATTTGCTAATGCAGTATGGCTTACTGTATTGATGATTATAACAAGCATTCCATTGATTACTATAGGCGCTTCTCTTTCCGCCGGGCATGATGCTGCAAGACGCGTAGAAAATGCGGAAGGACACATGACTTCTGCCTACTTCCGCGCTTTTTCTAGCAACTTTTTGAAATCAACTGTAATCTGGATCGTGATGGGGCCGCTTCTTGCGCTTATATTATGGGCTTGGATTGCAGTTAGAATACCGCCGCTTTTAATCCCGCAATTTGCAATAAGCTTAATCTGGCTGCTTATAGCAGAATGGGTTTTCGCATTGCAGGCGCGTTTCGAAAATTCTATTGGGAGAACCCTCTTAAATGCGCTTATTTTCAGCGTTGTATACTGGCCGGCAACGATTGGAATGATTATTATAGACGCCGTTTTCGTAGGACTTGTAGCTGCTTCAATTATTTATTTTCCGCAAGGTTTACCTTTGCTATTATTCATTGGTTGGGGATCGACCATTATGCTTCATACGCCTTTATTAGAGCGTATTTTCGCAAAGTATATTAAGAAGTAATTTATACAAATAATTAATGAGGCGAGCATCATCATAGACGCTCGCCTCATTTAGGACATCATTGCAAGCAATACTTTTGATTTGCTACTATGCAAACCGTATTTCTTGCAGGGGAATTGAGTCGGTTCTCTTTAAACCAACAGTTTAATTATACTCACTTCCTTGTATTTTCGCCGCACATAACAGCCGCCATAGCAAGTACGCGTGGCGACTTAAATACTTCATCGGTATGAACTACGCGACCGTCTGCGTCAGCAAGCGGAATGCGCCAGTTTGGATACTCCGTGCTAGTGCCAGGCTGGTTCTGAGAACGGCGCTCGCCAACAGCATCAACCAGTGCAACTTGCAATAGTAACGATGGGGAAGTGCGCATAATTGCGTGCATTGCTTCCACAATCTCTTGCGCGTGGCCTTCTACATCCTCAGCAGCTTCCTCACTAATCCAGCCGCCCTTAAGAAGCATCTTCATCATTGCGTCGCGTTCCGCTTGAGCTGCTTCCTGGAAGGTTTCTACGGAGTCTGTGAGCAAGTGAAGCTGCTCGCGAAGCTTCACATGCTCAAACGCAAGATAACCCGCTGTAGGTGGCATATCGTGCGTTGTAACAGAAGCAAGTGCGTACTCACGATAAGTAGAAGGATCAGCGAAAATAATCTGCTTCTTTCCAGCCTTCTTAGAGGCAGCCTCAGCCTCATCGTCATGCGTAAACCACTCAACAACAGTGCCAAGCACACCATGGGCTGCAAGAACCTTAGAAACATACTTTGGTACCGTTCCCAAGTCTTCGCCGATTACCACGCCTCCCGCACGCGTTGCCTCAATGGTGAGCACCGCGAGCATAGCATCCACGTTATAGTAAACGTAAGCGCCATTTCTTGCGCCCTGACCTTGTGGAATCCACCACAAGCGGAACAATCCAAGTACGTGGTCAATGCGAGCTGCACCCGCGTGCAGGAACACATTGTGAACCATGTCGCGGTAAGCAATATAACCAGTTTCGTCTAGGTAATTCGGATCAAATGGAGGCTGGCCCCAATCCTGGCCTTGCTGGTTATAGAAGTCAGGAGGAGCACCCACGCTTACACCATTAGCAAAGCGTTCTGGACTCCACCACACGTCGGCACCGTAACCGTGTACGCCAACAGCCATATCCTGCATAAGGCCAATTGCCATGCCAGCAGCTTTAGCCTCTGCATGAGCAGCAGCAACCTGTTCGTCAGCAATCCATTGCAGCCAGCGATGGAACTCAAACAAGTCGGCATGCTCACGTTTAAGCGTTTCAATTTGTGGCGTACCCTTACCGGTTGTATCAAACCACAGGTTATCTCCCCAAGGGGCACCCCACACTTCAAACGCGACGCACCACGTTGCAAAAGCATCAAGATCTTCGCCAGAACGATGCTTAAACTCAGTAAATTCACGTTCACGCTCAGCAGAACGAGGTTGCTTAAAGATGATGCGCAGCGCAGGAAGTTTAGCATCCCATGCGGCATTAATATCCATAGGATTTGGATTGTTATTCTGCGGAGCGATTGACTCGTGCAACTGCTCTACCTTGGCGAGATCCTCGCCGCTCAATTCAGCATATTCAGGAATATCTTGCGGACGAATATACGTAACGTTCAAGAACCTACGCGACTCAGGTAAATAAGGCGAAGGCTCAAGAGGAGTGACCGGTGCGCTGGCGTGAATTGGATTAATCAGCATAAAATCAGCTTTGCCAATCTCAGCTGCATCCTTAAGTAAGCGCCGTAAGTCACCATAATCACCGATACCCCAGGAATCTTTGGAGCGTACGGAATACATTTGCGTCATGTAACCCCAACGATGACGAGCCTTTACGCTTTCTGGAAGAGGAATACGCGCTGGAGCGGCAATAAGCGTGGCGTCAGCATGGCTTACGACTCCACCGTGCTCATCTACAACCTGAGCGTGCAGCGTATGGTAGCCCATTGGCAAATCGTCTGGAAGCTCCAAGTATAAGTCATCGCCGTCAGCTGTAATAGCACCTAACTCACCCTCGTAAGTGGTGCCATCTTCTAACGCAAGCGTTACGCAAATATTTTGAGGCTTAGTGGTGCCAGCGTGAACAGGCACGCGCGTTTTAGCCCCACTAAACGAAACAACAGTTGGCGGAAGCAGTTCACTTGCACGCTTACGCAACACACTTTCGCATGATGCTTCAATATTTTCTGGCGTGTTTGCTGGCATACCCAACGCTTCAAGTACCCCAACCAATGCTTCGTCGGTAATCTCTGTGTAGCTGCCCTGCTGGTCAATGTAGAAAGTAGCGACTCCACATGCTTTTGCAAGTTTAATCAACGGGCGTGCGAGACGCTCTGGACTTTCCTCTTCCACAGGCGTGGCATCTTCAGCTTTGCTGGTAGCTGTTGTGCTCATAATGCTCCTTCTATCTCGTGGTTTTGGCACATTTCTAACTTCGTCGTAAGCGTGCCAAGTGCGGTAATGGCGAGAGTGTGTATCCCGGCACATCTCTGGATTGGAATACACCCTAAGCGACAATTATATAAATAACTGACATCGTTTGCAATATAAGCTGCAGTATGGCGAGTTGGGAACACGCCAACTACGACAATACCCAATCACAATTTGTATCATGATTGGGTATCGCAATTTGCTTTAGTGCAGTCTACTTACGAATTGTTACGCAACACACGAATTATTACGCAACACACGCAACGTATCGCTTATTTAGAACTCAAAACTACAAAAGTGCGGCTTGGAATATGCAAAGTGTGGGTATTCCCGTCATTGACAATAGAAGCGGCTTGAGTTGGTTGCGTATGCGTCCATTCTGCAAAATAGTCGGTAGAATCGAGCACGCAATGCCAGCCTTGAGTTTTTTCGCTATGAATTACAGGCAACTCAACTGTTGCGTCAGCATTGTACATAGGGTTAGCGCAGACAATAAGATTGTTGCCAACGCGCGTAGCCAAAACCGTCTTATTAGATGCAGGAAGCTGCTTACGTTTGCCATCGTACAACGCACTGTGTTCGGCACGAAGCGCAATAAGCGCGCGGTACCACTTCACCAGCGGCTGGAACTGCTCGGTGCGTGCCCAATCCAACTGATTCAGAATGATGCCACGATTATAAGAATTGTCACAGCTGTACTTTGTGCGACCAAACTCTTCTCCGCTGAGCATAAATGGTGTGCCAGCCGAGCATAAAATCATGCCTGCAGCAAACATGTTGGCGTTAATGATATCTGCCACTTGTTGCGCATCGCAAGCATTAAAATCGGATTCTCCAGCATTGTCGCGCATGGAAATGCAGAGCTTATCCCACAACGTCAAATCATCGTGCGCAGAAGTATACTGCACAATTTGGCCGACTTCTTTTCCAGCAGAAGGAGTATCTCGCCAAGCGTCTAAGGCTTGTCGAGCAGCATCGGCGCACCAAAACTCGTTGCCGTTAACGTAACCGCGATCGAGGTGATTCATCACATTACCCTTAAGGGAATCGCGCGACTCGTCACTAAACCAACCAATACGCTCGTTAAGAGTTTCGCGGCCTTCTTTATCTCCCATTGGCAATTTTTCATCTACCGCAGGCTCCGAAGCTCCCCAAGGTTCGCCATACATAACAATATCCTTGCCGCCAGGAAGCTCATCCAGCGCTGCTCGAGCCTGATTCAAAGTTTCAGTATCCATCAAGCCCATAAGATCGAAACGGAAGCCGTCAATATGGTAATCCTTTGCCCAATGAAGCAACGATTCAATAATAAACTTGCGGAACATAGGGTGTTCGGAAGCCATTTCGTTTCCACAGCCGGAACCATTTGCAAAAGTGCCATCTTCATTGCGCCTGCAGAAATAGCCAGGAGCCATGCATTCGAAAGCATTTTCAGCAGCTTTATACATGTGATTGTAAACCACATCCATAATTACGCGTTGACCATTTGCATGCAATGCCGCAATCATTGCTTTACATTCTCGTACGCGCACAGTGCCATCGTACGGATTACTCGAGTAAGCACCTTCCGGAACATTGTATGCGTGAGGGTCGTAGCCCCAGTTATACAAAGAATCCAGTTCTTCTGCAGAGGCATTATTTTTGCGTGCATTATCAATTGCAACCTCGTCGACTGTAGAAAAATCGTAAATTGGTTCAAGCTGCACGTGCGTAACGCCGAGCTGCTTAATATAATCCAAGCCAGTAGGCAGGGTAGTAGCAGTAGCAGAGGAGCTTTCGCTTTGCAAAGTAGTGTGCTCGTCAGTAAAAGCAAGATATTGACCGCGATGTTCAGGCTTAAAGCCGCCACGAGGGTCGCTGCTGAAATCAGCAACATGCGTTTCCCACACAACCATGGCGTGACGTACAAACTTAGGTGACTTATCTTTATGCCAGTTTGCCGGAGTGACGCGATCCTCATCAATTACCAAGCTGCGCTCGCCGTTCACGCCGCTAGCAATACCCCAAGGGTCGCAAGTGCGCTTTACCGTTCCGTCAGGGAAAGTAACAAGATAGTCGTAGTAAACTCCATCGAGACGTTTACGGAAGATTGCGCGCCAAGCGCCATCGCGTAGAGGTTTCATTTCGTGCGTCTGCGTTGGTTCGCTATTATTTCCGGTTTCAAAAAGTCTTAAAGTTATAGCTTGTGCAGTTGGTGCCCACGCAGTAAAAGTGGTGGACTTAGGGTTCAAAGTAAAACCGAGAGGACCTTCGTACACTGGCCAAGTTGCCGAAGATGGGAACGTCATGTGTAATATCCTTCTTATTTTGTTATTTCGTAAGTACTATCTTACTGTATATTTTACTTACTGTATATTTTGCAATTAAGTGTGATATTAAATTTTACGATTTACTTATTTTTAATTTATTATTTGCAATTTTTATTTGTACGTAACTTTATTCGAGCGTTATTTGGCTTAATGCAGTAAGGTTTGTTAACCAGTATCGTTTTGAGTCAAACTGCGAGTGGCTTAAGTTATTTTAAATTATTTTTTAGCCTCGACTATTTAATTTTTTATTTTTAAATTATTTAGTTAATTGATTTTTTGAAGCGTTGAGTTGTGGAATAAAGAAAGCCGAAACGCTCGAAAGCGCCTCGGCCTTCTTTAACTTTACAATCTGTTGTTATCAGCCCTTAACAGAACCAGACATCGACTCTTCGTAGAATCGCTGCATGATGATGAACAGGATTGCGATAGGAATCGAAACGCACACAGCGCCCGCGCAGAATCGTGCGAACCAGTTGCTAATGAATTCCCTATCGAGCATCTTCCACAAGCCCAAAGCAACAGTGTAGTTGTCTTGGCTGTTGGCAATCGTCTTAACCATAACGAAGTCAAGCCATGGACCCAAGAAGCTTGTAATTGCCTGGAACACAATCATAGGCTTGCAGATTGGGAGGATAATCTTGTAGAAGACCTGCCAAGTAGTGCAGCCATCCAAGTAAGCAGCTTCATCCAAAGACTTTGGAATAGTATCCATGTAGCCCTTCATAACGTAGAAGCCGGCGCCGCTACCTGCAGAGTAGACGATAATAAGTGCGATTAGAACAACCGAACCATTCGTCAAACCAAGAGCCTTCAAAATGAAGTAGATAGCGATAACTGCCATGATGCCTGGGAACATGCCCAGAATCAAAGCAATATTCATGAATGTCTTACGACCGCGGAAGCGAAGGCGAGACATGCAGAACGACACGGCAAGTACGAAGAACAAGGAGATAATGCACACGAAAATGGACACAATCAAAGTGTTCAAGAACATGCGTGGGAAGTCCAAGGCTTCGCGCTCGGTGAACAAGCGGATATAGTTATTGAACGAGTACTCTGTTGGGAAGAATGTCTTTTGGAATGGGGATTCGTTCTTGTTGAAGCTTTCCAAGAAAACCCAAACAATTGGAATCAACCAAATAATAGACAACACAGCCAAGAATAGGTGAGAGAATACGTCACCAATTATTCTTCTTACGCGCTGGTCTTTGAGCAGAGAAACACTACGAGTGCTGTGTACAACAGCGTTTGTGCTCTTAGTGGTATTTTTTTCACTCACCGGAATCCCTCCTCGTTCTTATAAGATCCAGAGTTGCGGTACGTAACAAGTGCTACGACGGCAAGAACAATAAACGTCATAATGCCGATAACAGCACCGATGTTGTAGTCTCCGCGATCCACTGTTAACTTGTAAAGCCAAGTAATAAGCAAATCAGTCTTGCCTGCTGTAGAACCAAGTGATGTTGGTGCGCCGCCAGACAAGAGGTAAATAACGTTGAAGTTATTGATGTTGCCAGTGAAGGTAGTAATCAAGTATGGAGTCATTACGAAGACGATGTATGGCATGGTAACGTTCATGAAACGCTGCCACCAGGTTGCACCATCGAGTTCTGCAGCTTCGTAGAGCTCTGCAGGAACGTTCTGCAAAATACCCGTAATCTGCATAATCGTGAATGGAATACCAACCCAAAGGTTAACAAGAATAACTGTTACTCGAGCCCATGTTGCGTCCTGGAAGAATGGAAGAGGTTGATCAATCCAACCATTTTCCATAAGCAGTCGGTTAATTGCTCCATTCTGCTGAAGCATGTTGTTCATGACGAGCAAGGATACGAACTGTGGAACTGCGATGGTAAGGGAGAAGCATGTGCGCCACAATCCCTTAAGGCGCGTGCTCTTGCGGTTAATAATCATTGCAATGAACATGCCGAAGAAGAAGTTAAGGAATGTTGCAAAGAATGCCCAAACAAGAGTCCAAACCAAAACGTCGAAGAACGTTGCTGCGTTAATAGAGCTCTTAGGGTTACCAATTGCGAAGAAGTTATTTAAACCAGTCCAAGTGAATAAGGTTGGATGGTGCTTATCGTAAGAGGTAAATGCCATAGAAATCATGAAGAGCAATGGCAAAATAGTAAAGAGAATGATGCCAGCGGTTGGAAGTGTCATAAAACCAACGTGTGCCTTGCTGTCGAGCAAAGATGAAGCGTCTTTAACAAAGTTTGCTGGCTTTTCTCCACTTGCTGTAATAACTTGTGCCTTATAAGCGCTACGTAGAGAGAGCGTTGCTAAATAAATGAGCACAATAATTGCTGCAAGAGACATAACGCCGTACAGCAAAATTTCAACGGAATTATCACCTGCGGTATAATGCCAGAAACCATTTATCTTAATCTTACCTTGCTTTTTTGTGCCAAGCGTAAGAATCTTTGGAAGGTATTCTGAACCGGTTGTGAATAAGAATCCGAAAAGAACAGCTTCACACAGAAGGAACAAAATGCCTTTAGTGAATTGTTTGCGAACAAAAGTGCCGAAGCCGAAGATAACGATGGAAATCCACGAAAGAATGTCTGCGTGCTCTGCAGCCTCTTTCAGTGAATATGGCGAAGGAGCAAAGCGTTCTACAACTGACGTCTTCTGGCGCCTTTCTCGCTTTGTGGATGTCGTGCCAGTCATGACATACCTTTCATATAAACAGTGAGTGCTTTAGAGAAGTATATAAATAACACGCCCCGGCCCCTTTTCACTAGAGTGGGGACTGGGGCGTGTTATTTGTGAATGCATAAAACAATTATTATTCGTTTATGCATTCTATATAGATTTATTTATTAAGCAAAGCTAATGCTTACTTTGCTGTTTCAGCCAAACCCTTGGCATATTCTGCAGTCTTCTCTGCAGCATTGCTTTCGGTAACGTCCTTCTTACCTGCGATTGCTGCGCCTAAAGTCTGGGTTGGATCCCAGAAGGTGCCCATCTCAGGGACTGTTGGCTGCAGTACAGAAGTCTTAGCAATGGTTTCCATCTGAGCAACAGCAGCTGGATCAGACTTTACGGAATCAGCAAGAGACTTGTCGGAAGGAATTACGCCCTGCTTCTCGTAAGCAATCTGCTGGGACTTCTTGGAGCCCAAGAATGCAGCAAACTTAGCAGCCATCTCTGGGTGCTTGGAGTTAGGGTTGTAAGCAACAGCCTTGGAGCCAGCGAAGGACTTCATCTGGTGCTCGCCGGATTCGGTCTTGAACTTTGGAAGAGAAGCAGCTGCATAGTTGTCGCCCAAAGCTGCCTTTACGTTTGCGGCATCCCAAGAGCCAGAGAAGATGGCGTCGACGGAGCCGTCCTTCAAACCGGACAAGCCGCTGCCATCGCTATCAATAGCGAAGTTCTTGTTAAGAACTAACTTCGCGAGGTACTTAGTGATTTCAGCAGCCTTGTCGCCGAGCTTCATGCCAGCCTTAGCATCGTTGCTCTTCTCGCCGAAGAGTGTCATGTTGCCATCGAGGTAGAAGCCTGGGAGGTACCAAGCGTTGGAAACGCTGAATGCAACCTTGCCCTTCTCAAGCATTGCGTCGAGAGACTTGATGTCGTCAGCAGAGAACTTGGACTTGTTGTAGTACATGAACCAAGTGTTACCGGTGTAAGGAACGCCGTACATCTTGCCATCCTGAGCGGTGACGGAATTAACCAAAGTTTCTTCGTTCTGTTCCTTAACCTGCTTTACAGCGTCATCGCTTAACTCGCCGATTGCGCCAGCCTTGACCAAGTCGCCAAGCTGATCGTTAGGGAAGAGGTAAACGTCAGCAGCAGCCTTTGCATCCTTCTTTACAGACTCAGCAGCTTTTGGTGGCTCAACAACAGTGTTCTTGAACTTAACGTTTGGATTGGCCTTCTGGAATTCCTTCTCAACGGTGTCAACCCAGCCGCCTGCCTTCTGATCCTCAGAAGCAGACCAAACAGTGAGCTGAACAGTGGAATCAGCAGCCTTCTTGTCGCTGTTGGTGCTAGAACCGCATGCTGCAAAACCGAAGAGAGTAGCAACTGCGAGGCCTGCGCCCAGCATCTTCTTAATATTCGTCATCCTTGACCTCCTATATCATGCCAAAAATTGGCATATCATTTGGTGGCGTAGTAACGGATCTTATTGTGGTGCAACATTGCGATGTTATTGCATAGAGCAGCGTCACATGTCTCACAAAATCCGTTCGTAAGCAATGTGCAGTATACACGAATATGATGTCGTTTGCAAATGAGTGGCGGCTTGGTTTATGTGTTCAAACAAACACAGTGTTTTCAAGCGGTATCGAGTAAACTAAATAATACAACACAAGAAGGGTGGAATAATGGCATTGTATGACCATGCAACTTGGCTAAAAAACGCTGTTTTTTACGAAATTTATCCGCAAAGTTTTTGCGATACAAACGGTGACGGTATAGGTGACATTCAAGGAATTATTAAAAAATTGGATTATGTGAAATCGCTTGGTTGCAACGCAATTTGGCTTAATCCTTGCTACGACTCGCCTTTTAAGGATGCTGGTTACGATGTGCGTGACTACAAAAAAGTTGCGGCGCGTTACGGAACTAATGAAGACTTACAACAGCTTTTCAGTGAAGCACACAAGCGCGAAATGAGTATTTTGCTTGATTTAGTGCCAGGACACACAAGTGAAGAACACGAGTGGTTTAAGGAAAGTTCTAAAGCTGAAGAAAACGAGTTCAGCAAGCGCTATATTTGGACCGATAGCGCATTTTCCGGCTATTCCATGCCGTTTATTGGTGGCGAAAGCGAGCGCGACGCAACGTATATTCTCAACTTTTTCAAATGTCAGCCTGCGCTAAATTACGGTTTTGCGCATCGAGATCGCGCTTGGCAATCTTCGCCTGATTCTGAAGAAGCGGCTGAAACTCGCGCAGCAATGGTTGATGTTATGCGATTTTGGCTTTCGCTCGGCGCGGATGGCTTCCGCGTTGATATGGCTGATTCTCTCGTAAAAAATGACGACAACAATGGCGAAGGAAGCCTTGGCAAGGATAATACGATTCGCGCTTGGCGGGAAATGCTTGGAATTGTTAAAGAGGAATACCCTGAAGCTGCTTTCGTTTCCGAGTGGGGCAGGCCGCGTCAGGCGCTTGCTGCTGGCTTTGATATGGACTTTTATTTGAGTTGGCGCTGGGATGGCAATCCTAATGGTTATGCACGTTTGCTTCGTGACGTTGATAACGCTTTAGATAACAATCCTGAGCACGATCACAGCTACTTTTCTGCGCGCGGCGGCGGAAGCATTTGCCCGTTCTTAGACGATTACTGCCCGCAATACGAGTCGACCTGCAACCAAGGATACTTTAGTTTTATTTCGTGCAATCACGATACGCCTCGCATGGCTCCACGCCTAGACGATCGTGAGCGTCGTGTAGCTTTTGGCATGCTACTGACTATGCCGGGAGTACCTTTCGTTTACTATGGTGACGAAATTGGCATGAAATATCGCGATATTCCAACAAAAGAAGGCGGCTATGCTCGAACCGGCACGCGCACGCCAATGCAGTGGGATGACACAAAAAATCTTGGTTTCTCAACGGCTGCAAAATCGAAACTATATTTACCTGTTGAAGCGCGAGCGGACGGGCGCACTTGCGCAAACTCTCGCAAACAAGCTGTAGAAAGTGGCGAAATTCCAACGGTTTCTGCGCAAATTAATTGCGAAGATTCCTTCCTTTCTTGGGTTCGCGCGCTTATTGCGCTTCGCCACAATCGCGCTTCTTTGCAAGCTGACGCGTCTTGGCGAGTGCTGTACGCTCCTGTTGATGGCCGCGGATTTGCTTACGAGCGTTGTGCAAAAAGCAACGAGGGAGAATCAGCTGCCGAAAGAAGCATTGTGGTTATGAATCCTGGAGTAAGTGCCGAAACGGTACCGTTTGCAACGTTGGCAAATCTTACTCAGGAAGCAGTCGAAAATCCTCTGTTGAGAATTGGCGAAGTGCTAAGTGACGGAAATTCCTTGAAACTTGGCGCACAAAGTTTTGCAGTATTCGATTTGCCGCTTTAATTCGCAATAAATACTGCGATACAATAAACGGTAGTAAAACAGAGCAGTAGAAAAATAAGACAACGTTACTTAAGACAACGTTACTTAAGACAACGTTACTTAAGACAACGTTACTTAAGACAGTATGCGTGTAAATACAAGGGAGTGCGAAAGTTATGGATACGCTAAAGCCTAAAATTCGTGCAGATAAAAACATAAAAATGGGCATTACTTTGCGCAAGTTTAAGATGCTTGGCGCATTTATGATGATGCTTAGTGCATTTAGTGCTCCCGTAATACCGCATTTGTTTGGCGGTTTAAGAAGAGATAATATGCTCGCTCTTACATTCGCCGTTCTTGCCGAAGTAGTGAGCTGGACGGCGATGCCATGGTACGCGTGGATTCTTATGCGCGGGTATCACAATACGCATAATGTGAATCTTTACATACTGCGACTGCTGATTTTGGCAGTAATTTGTGAATTGCCGTACGATCTCACTACATCCGGTTGCGCGTTTGATTTGCGCTCGCAAAACCCTGTATTTGCGCTGGTAATTGCGTTATTCGTTCTTATGGGAATCGACATGATTCGAGAGCGTTTTAGCGGTTTTTCGCGCGGCGCTGCGTACGTTGCGCTAGTGGTTGCAGGATTGCTTTGGAATATTATTGGCAAAGTTTATGTGCGCCAGCAAATTTTCTGGGGAGGCGCAATATTTCTTGTGTTCGTGCTGATTTTTGAGCTGATGCAAAAGCATGAAATTCGCATGGAACTTATTTCTGGAATGTTTGGCGCTATGTCGATGCTTGCGCCTGGTATTGGCGTGGCAGTGTTGCATTATCGCAGCCCCTACGGTGATGGGCATAAGGATTCGCCGGTATTTCGCTGGATTATGTACGCGTGGTATCCGGTAATGCTGGCGGTTGCAGCATTATTTGCAGTATTTTTGCGTTGAAAACATTTCGTAGCAGTTTTGGATTTGTTTGTACGGCGAGTTTTACTGCAAATCAGTTTGCAGATGTAATGTCTGGGGCAGGACCAGTTGAGTTTCGTATTAGAAGCTGAAGCGGAGCTGTAACATGGCGTCTTGTGATTGGCTGCTCGTTAATAAGTGCTAAAGCAATATTGGCGGCTTGCTGAGCCATCAGACACGGATTTTGTCGAATGGTAGTTAAGCCTACTGCTTCTGCAAAAGTACTGTTGTCAAAACCAATGATAGACAAATCTTCTGGCACTCGTATGCCTAGTTTTTGTAAACGAAACAGGAACGGTATTGCTGTGGAATCTTGGTGAAAGCACAGTGCAGTGGGAGGGTTGCTGCTTGAAAATAGTTCTGAGATAGTGGTATCTAAGGGATTGTCTCCAAAGTCAATTGGTAGGATTTTCCCTTGGACTCCGGGTGTATCGTTGCATATTGTTTCAAAGCTGGTGATTCTCCTCGAAGAGCTGAAGCGAAGTGGTGAATTAAAATGTTCGTAAACGTACAGTAGTCTTTTGTGGCCTAAAGTAGTGAGATGGCGTACTGCAAGTTTAATTCCTGCCGCATCGTCAATGCTGATTGCTGCAGAAAGAATTTTAGACGCCACGCAATTAATACCCACAATAGGTACTTTTATGCGTTGAAGCTGTTCTGCTTCATTGTTGCTGATATCGAAAGAAGATACGATTACGGCATCAGTATTACCGCGTAAAGGTAGTTCTTTGAAGAAAGTTTTACGCTGTTCGATACCATCTACTGAATAAATTACTAAATCGTATCCGGCTGCGTGCAATGTAGCGTTTAATCCTTCAATAATACAAGCGCTGAACCATTCTATGCGACTGCTGCCAATGAGTAATGCTATGCGGTATGATTTGCCTGATTTCAGTACTCCTGCGGTTCTTGATACAGTAAAGTCGAGTTGTTCTGCTGCTTGTGTAACTTTTGCTCGTGTTGCTGGTGTTACTTTGTCTGGGTGGGCGAAAGTTCTAGAGACAGTTGCTATAGAAACCCCTGCTAGCGTAGCTACATCGCTAATACTATTTTTTGACATTTTGTTCCCTTCTGATCTTCTGCCTCTTTTTGCTCAAATATGAAGAGTGTTACATATACGCCTTAAAAAGAACATATAAGTGTTATGTAAATACAATAAATGTAAAGGTTTACATTTTTAGACACGCGGGTAAAAAAGTATTTATTTTTGCAAAAATAGTGCAGTTTAACGGATTTGAAATGAAAACCTTTACATTAACATTTTTTCTGTTTGACCAGTAAAAACTTTTCGCAATATCATAGATTTTACCCATTAATTTCACGAAGAAGTGGAGTAACAATGAACATTAGAAAAATGTGTATTTCATGTGTCGCCGTTTTAGGCATGCTTGCTAGTGTTAGCGCATGCGGCAGCAATTCTGCCGGTGTCACCGACGCGAAAAAAGACAAAGGTTTGCCGGTAATGGGCGAGGCATTGAAATATGATCCTAACCACCTTGTTAATCAAGGCAAGCCAATTGCTTTGGAATATTGGAGCTGGGGAGATAGCAGTACAGACCCAATCTACGATATGATTAAGCAGTATACGAAAATCTACCCTAATGTAACGTTCAAAACGAAGAATGTTGCTTGGGATGATTATTGGACGAAACTGCCGTTAGCGCTCAAAGGCAAAAACGGCCCGGCTCTGTTCAATATTCACAATTCCAAGGATGAGCTTATACGCCCATACGCTGCCGACTATAACGTTGACAAGGCAGCAATGGAAGCCGATTACAGCTCCTCTGTTGCACACGAAGATGCCAACGGAAAAGTAAAGTATATTGACTCGGTTATCAATACCGGCAATATTTACTACAATAAAAAGCTTTGGAAAGAAGCCGGTTTAACGGAAGCAGATATTCCTACGACTTGGGACGAACTACGCGAGGTGGCAAAGAAACTCACGAAGTGGAACGGTTCTAAGATGGTACAAGCCGGTTTCAATGTTAATGGTGACGCATACCCTGCAATCAACCAAGGCTTGAACTATCAACGTGGCGAACTTGCGTTCGATAAAAGTGGTAAAAAGCCTAATTTTGACAACAAAATTACGCGCGAAAACATGCAATTCCTAAAGAATTTGTACGACAAAGACAAAGTTATTGCAACAGACTTCGGTACTGATTACACGCAAAGCTTTGGCAACGGACAATCCGGAATGGTATACGCTTGGGGTTGGCTTGAAGGCCTACTGAAAGAAAAATATCCGAACATAGAATACGGTATTTTCCCAACTCCAACATTCACGAAAGAAACGCCATTTGCCTACGATCGCTACAACGGCGAATCCACTCCAGGAATCAACGCTCACCAAAGCAAAGAACAGCAGGCCGTGGCACAAGACTTTATCAAGTTCATTCTCGCTAACGACGCTTTTATTCGCTCTGCAGTGAAACATCTGAACTCGTTCCCAGCGAAGAAATCGCTACAGAATGATCCAGAGATTCTTAAGGCCCCGGTAATGGCTGCTATTCAGCCTCGCGTGAATAGGTTGATTTGGCCAGGCATCACTCCTTCTACGGTGGAAACCAGCAGCAAAGCAGCGTTCCAAAACGTTATGCAAAATGGTCAATCTATTGATTCCGCAGTAAAAGAAGCACAAGCGACCATGGTAAAAGACATGAAGAATTCCAACTTTAAGTCCGCAGAAAGCAAGTATGAATTCTTCAAAGAACACAAGTAAAAGATTCATAAACTGAAGTGTGTTCTCGCAAGTAAGGCAAGGGAAATCATGGAACAAGTAAATCAGAAATCTCATTCAACTCCTCTGAGAAAAAAATTTGGTGGTATAGCAAAAGTAACCGCTGCGTTGTCTCGAACCTTCTCCTTTCGCAATGTGGCAGTGACATTTCTGGTTGCTTATTTCGCGATTTTCCTTGCCTATCCTATTTATAAAGCGTTTGCCGGCAGCTTCCACGAGTGGAATCCGTTGGTTGGAACGTACAACTGGGTTGGGCTCGATAATTTCAAGCAGATTTTAACCGACGGCTTATTCTGGAAGTCAATCGGGAATACGGCGATTTTCATGGCAGTATCCGTGATTTTCCGCATTATTCTCGGTTTGGGCTTGGCAATGTTGCTCAGCTCCAAGCTCGTGCATTGCAAAGATTCGCTGCGCGGCCTATTTTATATGCCAACGATTACGCCACTTGTGGCAGTAAGCTTCGTGTGGATGTGGATGTTTGATCCGCAGTTTGGCATGATTGATAAAGTTACGGGATTGAATATTAATTGGTTGCATAGTTCTACTTGGGCTATGCCGGCAATTATTATCATGACCATTTGGAAAGATTTTGGCTACGCAACCGTGCTATATTTGGCAGGCTTAATGAATCTTCCAAAAGACGTGTATGAAGCCGCCGATATTGATGGCGCTAACAGTGTGCAAAAATTCTTCCGCATTACTTTGCCGCTACTCAAACCAACAACGTTATTCATTGTGATTACGTCAATGATTGCTTACCTGCAAGCCTATGTGCAGATTTTAGTTATGACTAACGGTGGTCCAGGAACAGCAACTTACACTATTAGCTACTTAATCTTTGATCAAGCTTTCCAAAAGTATAACTTTGGTATTGCGTCGGCTATGAGCGTAGTGCTTTTTATCTTTACTGGCGCACTCACGATAATCATGTTCAAAGCTTCTGAGGACGGTGAGTTGGTATGAGCAATAAGACGAAAACGGTGGAAGTTGCTGTTACGGCGCCGGCTAAGGGGGGTATTGTGAAAAAATTACGTAATCGTGCAAGAAACAGCACGCGTCATGCGGTGTTGAGTTGGTCGCTTACTATTTTTCTTTTTCTGCTTTCTGCGCTGACAATTATTCCGTTTGTGTGGATGTTCATTTCTTCATTTGCACCAAATAGTGATATTGTGCGCGTCGATGGCGGACTGTTCCCTATACCGAGTACGTTCGATAACTATGTTGGGATTCAGGAAAAATTTGATTTCTTGAGATTGTTCTGCAACTCGTTGTTTGTTGCCGTAGCAAAAACGGTAATTGCTATTTACACCAGTGCAGTGTTGGGGTACGTATTTGCAAAAATGCGTTTCCGTTGCCGTAATTTGCTTTTTGGTATAGTAATGAGCACCATGATGGTTCCGTGGGCCGTAACTATTATTCCGCAGTACGATATGATGACAAGCTTCGGTTGGCAGGATACGTATCGAGCCTTAATTGTGCCGGGATTAATTAGTGCTTTCGGCATTTTCCTTTTCCGTCAGTCAATAACAGGTATTTCTGACGAACTCATTGAGGCTGCAAAACTCGATGGCGCATCTGATTTCCGTATTTTCCACAGCATCATCCTTCCTATGAGTCATAACACGATTGCTGCGCTCGCCATCTTCACTTTCTTGTGGAATTGGGAAGATTATCTGTGGCCGTTCTTGATGATTTCGGACGAAAAGAAGCAGCTGCTCGCAGTGGGTTTGAAGGTGTTTAGTGGGCGATATGGCACTGATTATGGTGGCTTGTTTGCAGCGACTTCTTTGGCGATTGTGCCGGTTATTATAGTGTACGTAATTTTCCAAAAGCAGTTTATTGCCGGTATTTCCACTGGTAGCGGTAAGTAACACGCAGAAGTGAAAGATAGATACGTAAGTGCTGTGCGCGAAAGTGTGGTGCAACAAGTGTTGCGTAACGAATGTTGCAGTGTGGCCTTGCGTACTGAAGTAAAGGTGCTGCTATGAGTGTGGTAAATATGAGCAAGCAAAATGAATCACAAATTATCGGTAAAGCTGTGAAGTATTCGGATTCGCAATCTCAAATTTTTGCTGACGTTGCAAATTCGCAGTACGCCAAAGCACAGGATATTCAGGTAATTAAAGGCGAAAAGTGGCGGATTACGGTTATTACAGATTCGCTACTGCGCCTTGAGTGGAGTGACGACGGCGAATTTGCTGATGCCCCTACTCAGACGGTAATTCGACGCAATTTTGCCGATAACAAGGCCGGCAATGATGACAATGCCAGCAGTGACGCGAATCCTGGCGTGCAGCCGAAGTTTTCTGTGCGTAAAAACGAAGACGGTTGGCTGGAAGTTGAAACTGAGAAGCTGCTGCTCACTTACAATTGCAAACCTTTTAGTAAAGAAGGTTTAAGTATTGTCGTTCGCGGAGTGCCGTGTACGCAGTTTAATACGTGGCACTATGGTGACGCGTGCCCTGGCAATCTTCTTGGAACTTTTAGAACTTTGGATCAAGCGAATGGCCCGGTAAAACTTGGTACGGGCATTCTTTCGCGCGACGGATGGTCTGTTTTAGATGATTCTGCAACTTGCGAAATTGTGCCTGCTGAAAAAGTTGATGGCAAACCGAATCCGTATGGGGCTTGGGTGCAGCCGCGCGCACAAAAAGTTAGCGAACAAGACGGCAAGTACAAGGACCTATACTTCTTTGGTTACGGACATCGCTATATTGATGCAATTCGAGATTTTTACCGGCTTACTGGTTCGCAGCCGTTACTGCCGCGCTTTGCTCTAGGTAATTGGTGGAGTCGCTACTATCGTTATCGTCAAGACGAATATTTGCAATTGCACAATCGTTTTAAGGGCGAAGGAATACCTTTTAGTGCAGCCGTTATAGATATGGACTGGCATGTTACTGACGTTGATGCGAAATACGGTTCAGGTTGGACTGGTTACACTTGGAACGAGGAGCTTTTCCCAGACCATCGTGCTTTTTTGCGTAAACTTAACGCGGCTGGTTTGGCTCCAACTTTGAACTTGCATCCGCGCGACGGCGTGCGTGCGTTTGAAAAAGATTATCCGCAGGTTGCGCGAGATGCTGGTATTGATCCGGCGAGTGGGAAAGCTGTGGAATTTGATTTAACGAATCCGCAATTCGTGGAAGCTTACTTCAACATGCATCATCGCATGGAAGATGAAGGCGTGCGATTTTGGTGGATTGACTGGCAGCAGGGAGGTGTGACGCGCGAGCCTGGTTTGGACCCGCTTTGGATGCTGAACCACATGCATTATGAGGATGCTGCGCGCGACGGCCGTTGGCCGCTTACATTCTCTCGCTATGCGGGGCCTGGTTCGCATCGTTACCCAGTTGGATTCTCGGGAGATACTGTTACTACTTGGGATTCGCTTGCTTTCCAAACTTACTTCACTTCTACAGCTTCAAATATTGGCTACGGATGGTGGAGTCACGATATTGGCGGTCACATGCTTGGCGTGCGAAATAACGAGTTAGAAGCGCGATGGTACGCTTTCGGTTCGTTTAGCCCGATTAATCGTTTGCACTCGACGTGCTCGCCGTTTGCTGGGAAAGAGCCGTGGAATTTCCCTCAGGAAACTCGTGAAGCAATGGTGAAAATGCTTCGTTTGCGCGCGGAACTTTTGCCATACGTTTATACGATGAATTATCGCGCAGCTTTTGAAGGCAGGCCGATTATTGAGCCAATGTACTGGCAGTCGCCGGAAGTTGGAATGGCTTACGAAATTCCTAACGAGTACCGTTTTGGAAGCGAACTTATAGTGGCGCCGATTACTTCGCCTAATGATTCTGCTGCTTTGCGCGGATGCGCTGGAGTTTGGTTGCCTGAAGGCGACTGGTACGATTTGTTTGACGGGCGCAGGTACGTGTCTCGCGGCTGGAATGGTCGCAGGTTTGAAGCATGGCGCGAGCTTGATCGAGTGCCTGCTTTTGCGCGAGCCGGAGCAATTGTGCCGCTGCAAGTTTTGCCGGAAGTTTTAGATTGTGCTCGTAATGCTGAAGCTGCTGAATCGGTTAACAGTATTGCAAATCCTCGTAGTTTGCGCGTTCTTACATTCCCGGGTGCTGATGGCGAATTTGTGATGCGCGAGGATAACGGCGACTTTGCTGCCGCGTCTGCTGGGAATACTGCCGACACACGTATGAATTTTGTGTGGCGCGACGGCAATAGTTCTTCGCAATTTATTATTTCTGGCGTAGAAGGTGCGGAAGCTGCTGTAGAATCTGTGCCGCAAACCCGCAACTGGAACGTGGTATTTAGAGGCGTAGATTGCGCAGACTTCTCGAACGTTCGTGTATTTGTAGGAGGTCGAGAGCTTAACGCAAGCGAGTTTGTAGTTTCTTACGAAGGCGAAGATTCAACTTTGAGCTTAACTGTTTCCGTAAATGACGTTCCTGCTTGCGAAGAAGTTCGTGTAATTGTTGACGGCGGATTGCAAATTGCTGCCGACCCTAAAGTTGGCGACGTTTACCGATTCCTTCTTCAAGCGCAAGTGCCGTACCGTGGTAAGGAAATGGCTTTTGACGCAGTGCGTGAGGCTGGCGGAAGTGCAAGCGCTATTGCTGCAATCTCAACTCTTGAATACGAAAACGAATCGGAAGCAGAAAAGTATCGCAACAATGTTGATATGCTTAACGCTTACGCAACTGATCAGCCTTCCGTAGTGAAGTGGGCGCAGTGGCGTTGTACTTTGCCTGTTTCTGTAAAGCATGTGCTTGAGGAGATTTTACTTCGCTCAGTTGAGTAGGTGAATCGATTGTTGAGCCTGTGTTGCAGTTGATTGCAGCGTTGCGTGCTTGTGTGAAGTTGGAAGCGACTTATCTTAATTGTTTATTGCAATTATCACGTGAGTTGCTTCCAACTTTTTGTATATATCTTGCAAATATACTGTATATAATTAAATTGATATTAATAACAAAAGTTTAGATTTGTATAGACAATTAAAGTTTTTGTTGTGCTTTTTTGAAGATTTTGATACAAATTTGTGATAAATAGGCTTGGTTTTAGTAATAAATCGGGGGGGGGGG
>NZ_LRTV01000012.1 GCF_003408845.1 Gardnerella massiliensis | reverse complement strand
CCTAAGACTCCTAAGGCTCCTAAGCTTCCTAACACGGGTGCTGTGGTAGCTTTGGCTGCTGTTGCTGCTTCTGTGCTTGCTGGTATGGGTGCTGCTCTTCGCAAGATCCGCCACTAAGCTGCTTTAAGTGGTGAGTGCGTGGTTAATGCCACGCGCTCACTGCTTGGCTTTTGATTCTTGCACTCAGCGCACGGTTTCGAGAGTATAGGGCTGTTGAAATTGGTGTTTAGTTGCGTGGGCTGTTGCTTGCTGGACTGTTTTGCCAAATTTCTTTTCTTCGCAGTCTAGTGTGGTAGTGGTTTTATGCGGCTTTGTTGAGTGTGTTGCTTCCGGTTTTGTGGACGCTACTAGGGGCGTTCGTGAAACCGGAGGCTTTTTTGTTTTCTGCAAACATTTGCGCGCTTACTTTCTCGTTTTTGTGTACTTATGTGGGGTGTAAGTCCACAAAATCGCGCAACCTTCCTCGCGTTTGTGGACTTAGAGCGTACGCAAGTCCCCAATTGCGCGCTTATTTTCTCGCGTTTGTGGACTTAGGCGGGGTGTAAGTCCCCAATTGCGCGCAAACGCCGGAGAAAAAACTCCGGCAAATGTTCCAAATCACTAAACCGACATTTCCTTTACAGTCACGTAAAGGAAAAATCGAAATTAAGCCAAAAAACGACAAAAACTTTACAGTCACGTAAAGGAAAAATCGCGCGCGCAATGCTGCGCTCAGGCATGTCATCACGCGCGGCTGTTGTGCGTTTTGCGGATATGCTATCTGTGCCGTTTGCAATAATTTCGTTTGCAATCGCCGGCTTTGCTTGCGGCAATCTTGCTCTTTGGTACGGATAACCGTATCATGTCCGTGTTACCTCAGCATAAGACAGACGCTATTTTCAGAGTGTTCAATGTTGATCGTTATGATGACAGGGATGTGGTGATCACAAACCTGATTGAAAGTTATGATCGTCTGATGGAATTTGGAAAGAAGCATCTGAATGATGTTTTTACATTGGATGGTGTCCAGCGGATAAGCGCCAGAGATAAAATCCTGCGTGAGATTATTTCCAACCTGCTCATGCACCGTGATTTTTCCAGTGGATATGTACCGAAGCTTGTCATTGAACGGGATAAGATTACAACAGAGAATGCGAACCTTGCGCATGGGCACGGAAACTTGAATCTGAAAACATTCAAGCCATTTGCAAAGAATCCGCCGATAGCAAAAGTGTTCCGAGAAATCGGACTTGCTGATGAGCTTGGAAGCGGCATGCGCAACAGCTATAAATACACGAAGATGTATTCTGGTGGAGAGCCTGTCTTTACAGAGGCAGATGTTTTTACGACAGTGATTCCCCTTTCCGAGGCGGCAACTGTCAAGGTCGGGCCGACTACCCAAGGTACCCCACAAGTCGCACCTCAAGATACCCATCAAGTCACGCCCCAAGATCTGGAACAAAGGTTATTGAGATTAATTGATTTTTGCAGTACACCGCGAAGTAAGCGTGAGATGATGGATTACCTTGGCCTTACGGATAGCAAGAATTTCAGAGAAAGGTATCTTGTTCCTTTGCTTAGTGCAGGAAAAATAGAAATGACGATACCAGATAAGCCAAACAGCAGGAACCAGAAATATAAAAAAGTGAACATTGAAGATTAAAAAGCGACCATTGGAGACAGAAACCATATATCGAATAGAGGAAAACGGACATTCAATGTATAGTTTTGGTTTCACAAATAGGTATGTCGAGACGATGGGATTTCGGACTTATTTCCTCAGAGCGAGTCTTGAAACGAACGTCAAATCTACGGATTTGCATATTACAGGTAGGAACATGTCCTTTGAACTTTTCCGAGAACGTATAAGGGCAAAAATCGGTGTGTTTCCGAGCAAAAACACGCTTTGACCAATTCCAGCGAGCGAGCACGAATCTGGCTACACACTTGACATCAAGATGAAGCAGTCGTGCCAGCTCGTGACCTTGAAGCTGCTGAAGATGATGTTACTGCTGCTAAGCAGGCTGTAACCGATGAGGAAGCAAAGCAGGCTAAGCATGATGCAGCCCAGACTGCTTCCGATAATGCTAACGATGCTTTCACCGCTGCTCTCGCTAAGTTGAACAAGACTAAGAAAGACGCTGAAGGTCCACTGCTGCTCCTGCAGATTTGACTGAAACGACCTTTGCTGCTGCTACCGCCGTTGTTTTTGCTGCTAAAGATAAGGTTGGCGCCTTTAATGCTGCTCACGCTGTTGCGTGCTGGACTGTTTTGCCAAATTTTCTTTTCTTCGCAGTCTAGTGTGGTAGTAGTTTTATACGGCTTGTTGAGTGTGTTGCTTCCGGTTTTGTGGACGCTACTAGGGGCGTTCGTGAAACCGGAGGCTTTTTTTGTTTATTAATTTCTTTCTTGCCGCTTGCCCATCCAATTTTTGGGGAATAACCCAATTTTTTACTGATTACCCTAATAAAATTAGGGTGACACCCTGATATTTGTCAGTGTTGCAAAAAAAATATGAAAATGCTTAAATAGTTGAATCTCTTTGCAGAGATTACGGTATATATTCTGCTGTAACAAAATGTAGTCTCACGTGCACTAATTTGGGCAGTGCAACAGGCTCTCAAATTAGCTGGAAAGGTGTAGAAATGATTTATAAGATAAAACAAAATATTGCTGATATTTCTGCTGGCGTAGTTTCTTTATTAGTAGCTTCATTCGTTAAAGGTCAAGGTTGGAATATTCAAAATATTATGATTTGGCTTGCAACATTCGTAGCAACATATATCACATTACGTCTATTATTTATGCTTTTCAAAATCGTAAGAAATCTTCTCACTAAAAAACAGTAAATTTTAGGGTTATAGGCCGAATTTATGGCAAATAAATTGGCCTATAACCTAAATTTTAAAACAGACATTATAAAACTTATCACTATTGTTAATAGTAATGTTATTAAACGAAAAACAATTTCTGAATCTTAGTGATTATATACTTATTCATAACGATACTTTTGAATTTCTTTAACGCTCAACTTACTATATAAAATTATAATTTGTTGGCGAATTTGTGTATCGACAAATGATGAGTTTAGGTAGAGTTTTATTGCGATTTTTTATTGGAACTCATTATGGTGCTTTTTTGGAAGCGTAATATTTACATGAGAATGTTTCTCATCAAGGCCTATTGGTATGATTACTAAACATAAATAAACATAAATAAATACAAATAAATACAAATATAAATTAAATATAAATCTTTACGCCGTGTATTGAGTGCGCTATTTAAGTTGCGCTCAATGGGTTAACAAGGCGTGAAATCGTGTGTTAAGCGTCTTAAGCGGTTAACCTGATCAGCGTAAGGAAAGTATATGCGTAAACTTTTAGCATATTGCCGTCGTGTACCTCAATTAACAGTCGTAATTCTTGCTTTTCCGTTTATTGCGGCTTTGTACTCATGCAATTTGCCAATATTAGCTACTTTTAATGAGAAAATTTCTAATCTTTCGCAACGAATTTTTGATTTCTTAAATCTTGATTTCGATATTTCAATAAGTCTTAGTATTGGCAAAACTATTATCGCTATTCTCGTTTTATATACCAGCCTTACTTCTTTACACAACATGATTAAAGATTTGCGCGACGGCACTTTGGGTATTGATTTGCTAGCTTTTGTTGCGCTACTAGCCACTTTGTCAATGGGAGAATTTTGGGCGAGCTATCTCATCGTGGTAATGGTTTGGACCGGATCCGCTATAGAAGATTTTGCGCATATTAAAGCCCAACGCAATCTGTCTCTTTTAGTAAGCGCAGCTCCAAAAACTGCTCATCTTATGACTTTGCCAGGCATTGAGCACGAAATGCAACGCAATCAAGAAAACAATGAAACGTACGTGCCACCGTGTATGAGCGGCAACCACTGCGACCCAAGCACGTGCGCATTGTGCCAGCACGCTGAATTCAAAAAAGTGGATGCGTGCCAGCAGAAACATATCCGCAATTGTTGCCCATTCTTACAATCAACCGAATCGGGCGAAACCGTCGCAAAATTGCAGCGCTACACAACAGTGCCAGTTAATGAACTAAAAATTGGTAACGTTATCGTCGTGCTTCCCGGCGAAACTGTGCCGGTTGACGGCGAACTACTCAGCGGTTCCGCAACCCTAGACACAAGCGCTATTAACGGCGAATCCGTGCCGCGAGAAGTATTTGCAGGGGCGTCAGTGCTTTCTGGCTGCGTAAACGGCGGCGTTGTGCTTATTATGCGCGTAACCAAGCTATCGGAACACTCGCAATACCAAAAAATTATGCAACTAGTCGAATCTGCTAGGTCGTCACGCGCAGCTGTCGTGCGTTTTGCAGATATGCTATCTGTACCGTTTACAATAATTTCGTTTGCAATCGCCGGCTTTGCTTGGGGTTTTTCTGGCGACGCATTGCGATTTGCGCAAGTGCTAGTTTTGGCAACTCCTTGCCCGCTACTTATTGCAGTTCCGGTCGCTTGCATGGCTGGTACCGGGCGTTTAGCAAAACTTGGAATTGTGGTTAAAAGTCAAGACGTACTCGAGCAATTAAGCCGCGTAACTGACGTCTTCTTCGACAAAACCGGCACGCTAACTGTAAAACAGCCGCAAGTGGTAAACGTAGACGTAACCGACACTACGCAGGATGCTGACCGAATTGTAATGCTCGCAGGCGTGCTCGAAACCTATTCGCAGCACATTCTCGCCGGCGGCATCGCGAAAGCGGGAGCAAAGCTGTGGGAACGCACGCACCCATCGTCAACTCCGCAACTTCCTAGCGTACGAGAATACCCTGTAGTGCACAGTGTTAAAGAAACTGCAGGTCAGGGTATTCAAGGCGTTGTAGACGGCATTTTAGTGCGTGTAGGTAGGCGAAAATACGTAACGGAAAAAGATGCGGATCAAACTGTAGGGACTGTAGAAACTGTGGAAACTGTGGGCAAAGCTCTTGCCGCAGACGAAATGGCAACCTACGTTTCTTTTGACGGCGTGCTAGTTGGTCGTATTGTGCTAAAAGACGTGCCGCGAAATAACACAAAAGCAACTATTGCTTCACTGCGTGCGTTAGGTGTGCAATCGGTAGCAATGCTCACCGGCGACGGTTTGCAAGCTGCAACAACCATTGGTAAAAGCGTCGGCATTGACACAATACACGCGAATTTGCTTCCGCAAGATAAATTAGCACACGTAAAAAAGCACAATCTTGACGCTGCTAAGAACGGGAAAAATTCAACCGTAACCATGATGGTTGGCGACGGTGTAAATGACGCTCCAGTGCTTGCGGCAGCCGATATTGGCGTGGCGGTAACGGACGGCACTGATACAGCGGCATCGGAGTGTGCGCAAGTTGTTATTATGAACAATGATATTGCGTCGGTTGCTAACGCCGTAAGCGTTGCGAAACATACCAAACGAGTGATGATACAGTCGGTTTTGCTTGGAATAGGCTTGGCTGTTGTCAGCATGATTTTTGCAGCTTTTGGTTTTATACCAACGGTTCTTGGCGCCATGATGCAGGAAATTATTGACGTTGTATCAATTATGTGGGCGTTAACTGCGTTGCGCTCGCGTAATATTACTCACTAAAGCATGTTGTAAGACTTAGCGGTGCGCTACTCTAAATATGAAAGCATACGCGGATGCCTTTTGCGATAGCGAGTGCTGCAAAATGCGTTGAGAGTAAGTTTTAAGCATGTTGCGTAATTAGTTTTAAGTATTACGTAATTAGCAGAGCTTGGAAGTTTAAATATACGAAGGCAACCTATGCTTGTAGGCCGCGCAAAATGGCGCGAACGCGGCGAAACTGCCGCATGATACAGCTCAATATGGGGATAATAATGGAAAATAATATTGCTATAAATGAAAATGTTTCACGGGAAACGTCCGAACTGCGCATTGCTGTAGTCGGGGCTGGTCCTGCCGGAGTGTATTCTTCCGATATTTTCTTGCGCCAGCTCGCTAAACGCGGAGAAGAATTAGGGCTTGGCACGCGTGCTCGCATCGATCTTTTTGAAAAATTGCCTGTGCCTTTTGGCTTAGTGCGTTACGGAGTGGCTCCGGATCATCCAAGTATTAAATTTATTGCCGACGCTCTCGAAAAAACGCTTGATAATCCAGATATTCACCTTTATGCGAACGTGGAATTTGGCAGAGATATTACTTTAGAAGACTTGCTGCAACGTTACGACGCAGTGTTGTTCGCTACGGGTGCCGTAGAAGACAGGCCGCTTCGAGGCGTGCCAGGCGCCGATTTAGATGGCGTGTACGGAGCTGCGAAATTCGTAGAATGGTACGACGGCTACCCAACGAGCAAGCGCACATGGCCGCTTAACGCTCAGGAAGTAGCTGTTATCGGCGGCGGAAACGTGGCTATGGATGTTGCACGCGAGCTTTTGCGAGATCCGGACTATTTGCGCGATCATACGGATATTCCGGACGACGTGTACGAAGGATTGCAGCAAAATCGTATACAAACTTTGCATCTGTTTATTCGCAGAGGCGTGGCACAAGCCAAATTCTCCGTGCAAGAATTGCGCGAAATGGAAAAGTTGCCGGGAGTGCAAATCGTTATTAACGAAGACGATTTTGAACTTGACGACGAAACGATAGAAGTCGCGGGTAACGATAAGCTCACGCGCCAAATGGTGGAAGAATTATTTGCTATACGCGACATGGCAGAAGACATGGAAGATGGCGGAAACGTTGATTTTGAAGGAAATCCTGCAAATCGGCGTTACGTTATTCATTTCAACTCGGCTCCGGTTGAAATTCTTGGCGAAGATGGGTGCGTAAAAGCAATTCGCGTTGAACGAACTGTCACAAGTGCAGACGGCACAATGACGCACACTGGCGAATTTGAAAACTACAATGTGCAAGCAGTATATCACGCTATCGGCTACCATCCTGCCGAAGTTGCCGGTATTGCTTACGACGAAAAGCGCACGTTGCTCGCGAATAATGACGGTAGAATCGTAACTTCTGCGGAAAATGGTGAGGTGCGCAAACGACTGTACGCTACTGGTTGGGCTAAGCGCGGGCCAGTCGGCTTGATCGGTTCTACAAAATCTGATGCATTGCTCATTGTGAATAATATGCTTGAAGATTTATCGACGTCTGGTTTGGATGCGCAAGATCGCGATGCGCAGTCTATTGATAGGCTGCTGGAATCTCGCGGCGTGCAGGCTATTGATTACGCAGGGTGGAAGCGGGTTGACGAGTATGAGCGAGAACTTGGCGCTAAAGAACAGCGCACTCGCAAGAAAGTAGTGTCTGCTGCGGAACTTGTGTCTATTGCTTTGGGCGAGTAGTGCGCTGGCGTTTTGACGTTGCGGCGTTTTGGCGTTGTGGCGTTTAGATAGTAGTGAGTAAATACGCAGTGTACATTCAGAAAAATTTAAGTTCTTTTTATTAGACTGACTCCCATGTTTAAGGGCGTAAGAGCATACCACTATAACAGTTTGAAAGCCGCGCTGTTTTTTGGCGTTGTGTGGCTTTTTCTTACGTTATGCTGGCTGCTTACCGGCGCCCACATGGACTCATTGTTGTGGTTTATTTTGCTGGGGCTTGTGGTAAGTGCTACCGCTTACTGGTGCTCCAGCAAGCTCGCCATCGCTGCTATGGGTGCGTGCGAAGTTACTGAGGATGAAGAACCAGTGCTGTACGGTATTGTGCGAGAACTTTCTGCACGTATCGGTAAATCCATGCCTCGCGTGATGGTAGCTCCTTGCGAAAGTCCTAACGCTTTCGCTACTGGGCGAAACGAACGGCACGCTACTATTTGCTGCACGCGCGGATTGCTTAATATTCTTAACGAACGTGAGCTTCGTGGAGTAATAAGCCATGAACTTATGCACATTTATAATCACGATATTCTTGCGTCTTCTCTCGCTACAGCTACAGCAACCGTGCTAACGTACGTTGGTTCCTTCCTTGTTTATACGGGAAATAAGTACCAGCGTGGCCTTCGTAAATATTGCAAATTTGTGGGTAAAGGCTTGAATGTGCTATTTGCTCCTATTGCTGCTGTTATTATGAGCGCAACAATTCCCGGCTCGCGTGAATTAGATGCCGATAAAGACGGAAGTGAAGTAACAGGTGACCCAGCGGCGCTCGCGTCTGCCCTGAATAAAATCGCATACGGCGTGCAATTGCACGGGATGAAAGCTACTGCTGGCCTGCAGGCGGTTGCTTCGTTGATGATTGTTCGTCCGTGGAATAGTGGCGATTCCGTGCTTGTTGATTTATGTCCTTCGAGGGCGGCCGTTCAGGAGCGCATTGAGAAATTGATGGATATGGCTCGCTGATTTTGCGTGGTTGCGTATTGGTATTTGCGAACGTTGCTGTTTTTGTTTGCGATTAGTAATAGTAGATGCGTGTTGAAGCAGTAAACGGTGCATGGTAACCTTGAATGGTTGTTGCGCAACATGGTTGCTGCAATTTTTGCGGATGTAGTTCATCGGTAGAATGGAAGCTTCCCAAGCTTCAGAGGCGGGTTCGACTCCCGTCATCCGCTCCACTTACATAGCAATCTTGCATATTCCACATATAAAATTTACGTTTCTATAAGTCTGCGTATAAGTCGTCGCGCGCACACTTTGGGTTAGATGTGCGAAAGTAAGTACTATATATTTCTTTTTATTAAGTATTGATAATTCGTATAAGCAATATAGAAAATAACTATACGTATATAAACATTTATAGAAATAATCTATTATTAATAGCAAATGATACAGCGCGATGAAAGCGCAAAATTAATATATTTAGGAGAACAATATGAGTCTTATGAACACGCATATTCTTCCATTTAAAGTAAATGGTTATAAGAATGGCGAATTTGTTGAAGTAAGTGATGCTGACGTTCTTGGCAAGTGGGCAATTTTCTTCTTCTATCCGGCTGATTTTTCATTCGTATGCCCAACTGAGTTGGAAGATCTTGCAAATCATTACGAAGAATTGCAAAATCTTGGCGTAGAAGTATATTCCGTTTCTACAGATACACATTTTGTGCACAAAGCATGGCACGACGATTCCGAAGCCATTGCAAAAGTAAAGTACACTATGTTAGGCGATCCTTCCGGTGCTCTTTCTCGCAACTTCGACGCTTGGAACGAAGAATCCGGTTTAGCTCACCGCGCTACGTTCCTCGTGGATCCGCAAGGAATGATTCAGTTCTTCGAGATGACAGCTGATGGCATTGGCCGCAACGCTGACGAGCTTCTTCGTAAAGTTAAGGCAGCCCAGTACATTGCTGCTCATCCAGGCGAAGTCTGCCCAGCTAAATGGGAACAAGGCGAAGAAACCTTGGAACCTTCTATCGATTTAGTTGGCAAAATCTGATTTATCTAAAATCCCAATATTGCGTAGGAACCTACAATCGTAGCTTCCTACGCAACCATATTTACTATGTAAGCCTACAATCAATATTGCTGAAAGAAGTAAAATTTTTATGTCACTGTTGAATACATCATTAACTGCTCAACTCGCGGAATTATTAAAGAAAATGGTTTTACCAGTTGAACTTGTAGCATATACGGATAATTCTGAAACATCCCAAAAAGTTCGCGCACTAATTAATGAAGTATCTCAACAAAGCAACAAAATCAATATTATTGAAGGCGAGCAAGCAGTAAAGCAGACTGGCACAATTCGGAAGCCAAGTTTTATAATTAGGCGCGCAGAATCTAAAAATAGTAAGAACCAAGAAAATGAAGTATTCGTAACCTTCGCAGGATTGCCTCTCGGCCACGAATTTAGTTCGCTTATTCTAGCACTGCTGCAAGTAAGCGGATACGCTCCAAAAATTACCGACGAACAACGCGAATCAATCCTCAAACTTGGCGAACACAACGTAACAACCTACATGTCCGTCACCTGCCTTAACTGCCCAGAAGTTGTGCAATCACTAAATACTATTTCCATAATCAACCCTAAAATTCAGCATACTGCAGTAGAAGGTAGCGCTTTTAGAGAAGAAGTAGAGCGCCTTGGTGTAATGAGCGTGCCAGCCGTATTTGAAAACGGAAAACTCATTTCTTCCGGACGAGCAGGAATTGATGAACTGGTGGCAATACTTGCGTCTAACGAAAAATCTGATGGGAATAATAGCGTTTCTGCGCAAAACGCTGCGCTAGCAGAAAAAATGAATGCGCAAGATCCTTACGATATTATTCTTGTTGGCGGCGGCCCTGCTGCTTCCGCTGCAGCAATTTACACTGCGCGCAAAGGCTTGCGTACGGCTATGATTATGGATCATCGTGGCGGACAAGTAGTGGAAACGGAAAGTATAGAAAACCATATTTCACAAACGCACACTACTGGTGCTCAGCTAGCAGCAGATTTAACTAAACATATTGCACAGTACAATATTGACGTTTTCACACCAGATTGGGCAGATTCGCTAGATTTAGCTAAAGAAGCATACGGTTTGCATACAATTCATGCTCGCTCTGGCGGTGTGCTTAAAGCTCGCGCTGTGATTATTGCAACTGGTGCGACTTGGCGTACGCTTGGCGTTCCTGGAGAAGATGAATATAGGAATAGAGGCGTATCGTTCTGCCCTCATTGCGACGGTCCGCTTTTCAAAGATAAGAATGTTGTCGTTGTTGGCGGCGGAAATTCTGGTGTTGAAGCTGCTATTGATTTAGCTGGAGTTGCAAAACACGTAACTGTAGTTGAATTTATGGATACGCTGAAAGCAGATCAAGTATTACTAAATACTTTAAATAATTTGCCAAATACTGAAGTTATTACGAGTGCTGCTGTAAGCAAAGTTGAAGGCAATGGAAATAAAGTTACAGCAGTGCATTACTTAGATCGAAACAGCGAAAATAATTCTGAATCTAAAGAGCATGTTATTGAAGCAGACGGCGTATTCGTGCAAATTGGTTTGGCTCCAAATACTAGCTGGCTGGAAAATCAGTTGCCTCTTAATAAACGAAAAGAAATTATTACGGATAGAGCAGGTTGCACCGATATTCCAGGTATTTTTGCTGCCGGAGATTGTTCAGACGAACCGTATAAGCAAATCATTACAGCGTATGGAACGGGCGCGAATGCCGCATTGTCTGCATTTGACTATCTTATCCGCAGCCCACAAAACAAATAATTTGTAACATTTATTACGCAATAAACAATGGGAGGCGTCTTATGAATATTAGAGCGCTAGAATATCTAATAGCTTTTGCGCAAGAAGGAAGCTTTACCAAGGCGGCTGTTCGTATGCGCGTTTCCCAGCCTACTCTTTCAACGCAAATTAAAAGACTTGAAGAAACTTTAGGCGTGGAACTTATTGAGCGTACTCCCGGAAAACAAATCTTAACTCCTGCTGGGAGGGAAGTGGTTTATTACGCTAAACGTATTCAGGCAGATATGTCACGTATTCGACAAGCTGCAAGGCGTTCAGAAGACCCATGGTCATCTACAGTGGTTTTGGGTGTTTTTCCAACATTAGGACCATACTTACTTCCGCGTATCATGCCTGTTTTAAGGCGTTTAAAACCAAAACTTACTATTCGTTTTATAGAAGAAAAATCAGCAAAACTTATTGATTTACTAGATAGCGGTCAAGTTGACGCAGTTATATTAAGCGAAAGTTTGAATGCGCCTTCAATAAAAGTGTGTCATGTTTTTGACGAAGATTTTCTTCTTGCGGCTTCTACAAATTCTTTGCTAGGCCATGAAAGTAAACCAATTGAACTTTCAGATTTGTCTACACAGAAAGTGCTTTTATTAGAAGATGGGCATTGTATGCGTAGAAGCATGCTCGACGTATGTCAAAAAGTAGGTGCGAAGCAATCGGAATTTAGAGCAACATCGTTAGAAACTTTGCGATATATGGTTGTAGGTAGCAAAGATGTGACGTTATTGCCACGTCTTGCAACTGTACCTCCAATTGTGCAGCCGGCTGGTTTAATGTTACGAGAGTTTAAGAATCCCAAGCCTTATCGTTCACTGTACTTAAATTGGCGTGCGGCTTCTCCAGTTGACAAGATTATGGAAGGATTGTGCAAAATCGTCAGCTCTGTTTGTGCTGACCTGCACAAACAATAATGTTGGCCTATAACCCTGCGGTAGCGTAGGTGCGCTCGCAAACAGAGCATTAAAAAATTTAACCCCGGCGCCTGAGCGCCGGGGAAACAAAAAGGAGAGAAGAAAAGAATAAGTTTTTAGTGCTTTTTTTCGTTGCACCTGTCGTTTTTTCATCGACAATATTATGAAACCACACGATGCTGGGTAGCAGTAAAATGCTGGCTGACAGTTATCTGAAAATTCTCTACTTTTCTTCTGAAACTTAGTATTTAATCAACAATCGCCATATTAATTTATATTTAATGACGATTGTGTGACCTTATTTTCCTAAATCAGCACGATAGAAATGTTCGTATGAGCGCGATGGGGTTGGACCGCGCTGACCCTGGTAATGTGAACCGTTTACAGAAGACCCATACGGATTCTCGCACGGAGAACTCAACTGGAAGAAGCACATTTGGCCAATCTTCATGCCAGGCCAAAGCTTAACCGGCAACGTGCTCACGTTAGAAAGTTCAAGCGTAATATGGCCTTCAAAGCCTGGGTCAATAAAGCCAGCTGTGGAATGCGTCAAAATACCAAGACGACCGAGCGAGCTTTTGCCTTCCAAACGCGCAGCAATAGTTGCATCAAGCTTTACATACTCCCACGTAGCGCCTAAAGCGAACTCTCCAGGATGAAGAATCCAAGGCTCGTCAGGAGCTACCTCGAACTGTTCCGTAAGCTCTCCCTGATTCTCTGCCGGATCAACATACGTGTAAGCATGATTGTTGAATAATCGGAAGAAACGGTCAAGACGCACGTCAATTGACGCTGGCTGTACCATTTCCGGGGTCCATGGGGTCAAATTAATATGGCCCTCATCATGAGCTTTGAGAATGTCGTGATCAGACAACAGCATGACGTCAAATCTCCTTGCAATAACTTATGCACAACACACTTCTTCGTTCGCACGAAATATTCCATTTTCTATTGCATATTTTGCGCGACAACACAATACGGACAATTGTAGCGTGTGCTGCGGTCCGGCAGTTTCTAAAACTATTTTCTGAAAACAAACAAGTATTCGTGAGCAATAAGCAAAAAATTTTATAGAAAATAAAAACACAAAACGCGGCACAGAAACGTAGCTGATGTAAGAAAACTACGTACTGTACCGCGTATTTGCAAGGCAGCTTGATAATTTATTTTATTAAGCAGCCATAGTTAAGGATTTTGCTGCCTTGCGTTTAGCGATAAAACGCAACACGCACTTTCTAAGCTCGGAAGCTATTAGCACCACCATGGAAAGGCCGAGGCACTCAAACCATTCAGTTAAGCTCAAAGGCACAGTGCCAAATGGCTCGTTCAAGAATGGAATGTAAATTACAGCCAGCTGGAGAACCACAGAAATTGCAATAGCGCCCCAAAGCCAACGGTTCGCAAACAAACCTACGAACACGCTCTGCAAATCGGAACGAGATGCTAACGCGTTCAACATCTGCGCAAACACAAGAATGGTGAAGCCCATTGTGCGAGCATGAGTCATTTGAGCGGCGTGGCTCATAACGCCAACAGAACGGTCAGTAAACAAGCCGCCAGCCAAATGCATATCCATGCCGATTAACGTAATAGCAGCCATGATTATGCCGATAAATACAATATCTCCCCACATTGGTCGGTCAATAACGCTATCGGTGAGCTTTCGAGGCTTCCTATCCATTACGTCGTCGGTTTGCGGGTCAACTCCCATAGCGAGAGCAGGGGCCGCGTCCGTTAGCAAATTAATCCATAAAAGCTGAGTTGCAAGCAAAGGCAAAGTAACGCCAACGGAATTAGGCTGCGTAATGCCAAGCGCGCCAGCAAAAACAACGCCACCAAAAACTGTGCAAACTTCGCCGACGTTAGAACTGAGCAAGTATCGTAAGAATTTACGAATATTATCGAAAATTCCTCTACCTTCGCGCACAGCCGCAACAATAGTTGAGAAATTATCGTCAGCCAAAATCATTTTGGCGGATTCTTTCGTAACTTCAGTACCGGTAATGCCCATAGCGACGCCAATATCAGCCGACTTTACTGCTGGAGCATCGTTTACGCCATCGCCAGTCATAGCAACAATGTTGCCTTGACGCTGCAACGAAGACACAATAGCAAGCTTGTGTTCAGGGGCAACGCGCGCGTAAACGCTGGTTTTGTTTATTGCTTCGTCAAAAGCGATATTGTCGTCGTCTCGAGAAAGAAGTTCGTCGAGATCGTCACCGGTGAGTGCGTGCTCGTCTTTGCCAACAATTCCAAGATCTCGCGCAATACGCGTCGCAGTGAGCGGGTGGTCGCCAGTAATCATAACAGTGCGGATTCCAGCGCGGTGAGCCTGAGCAACACTATCTCGAACCTCAATACGAGGCGGGTCAATAATGCCAACCATGCCGTTCCAAATCAAATCGGATTCCAACACGTCGCTCTGCTCAGCGACATCAGCAATCTGACCGGCAGCATTCGCAACCATGCCGTCAACCTTTGCCAAGCTATCCACGCTAAGCGGACGATACGCCATGCCAAGAGTTCGGTAAGCTTCTCCGGAAAGGCGTTCGACGGTAGCTAATATATCCTCACGGTCGCCATCGGTGAGCGGGCGCACAGCACCGGCTACCGCAATGCGAGTGCAGTAAGAAAGCAGCACGTCCGGAGCGCCCTTAGCGCAAACAATCAAATTTCCGGAATCTGAACCATCTTTTACAACCACGGACATACGCTTGCGTTCGGAAGTAAACGGAACCTCAGCAACGCGAACTAAGTGAGCGTAGCGCTTATCTGCCTTCGTTTTACGTGCGGCAACAATTAACGAAACTTCCGTAGGATCCCCAACCGGTTGCCAACTTTTAGTAGTTTCGTCGCAATGAAGATCGCCATCGTTAGCCAAGTAGCCGGAACCTAAAGTTCCCAATACTTCTGTAGCGAGATTTTGTGGAACTGCAAGATCTGCGTCTGCAGAATCAAGAAGTACCATGCGACCTTCCGGCTTGTAGCCGCTACCAGTGAGCTGAACTTCGCCGCTCGGCGTCACTACGCGCTCAACAGTCATTTCGTTGCGAGTAAGAGTACCCGTTTTATCGGAACAAATAACGGAAGCGGAACCAAGCGTTTCAACGGAAGACAATTTTTTTACTACCGCATGATGCTTAACCATGCGCTGCACGCCAAGCGCAAGAACTACTGTCAAAATCGCGGCTAAACCTTCCGGAACCGCAGCAACAGCAAGCGAAACAGAAAGCAGCAGCGAATCAATAATATCTTGGATTGTATGGAAGCCTTCAAGAAGCCACATAGAGGCAAGAACTATCACCGCAATAACGCACACGGCAATGCCGAGAACTTTAGAAACGCGCACCATTTCGCGCTCAAGAGGAGTGGATTCCTCATCCGACTTAGAAAGCATATCCGCAATTTTGCCAACTTGCGTGCGCATGCCGGTTGAAGTTACGATTGCGCGGCCGGTTCCTTGCGTTACTGCCGTGCCATTAAACACCATGTTGGCGCGATCGCCTAACGCTTTCGCGGATTGCAAAGTATCTGGACGCTTGCTTACTGCAACTGATTCGCCCGTAAGACTTGCTTCAGCAATGCGCAAAGAAGCAGCCGCAATAAGTCGGCCGTCTGCAGAAACTGCGTCACCTTCGCCAAGAACAAGAATATCGCCCGGAACCACTTCAGTAGTATCGATGCGGCTAACGCGGCCGTCTCGTAAAACTGAAGTTTGCGGAGCACTCATTTTAGCCAAAGCTTCAACTGCTTCTTCCGCACGCGATTCCTGAATAAAACCGAGCACAGCGTTCGCAATCAAAATTATGATAATAACAATGGAATCAAACGGAAGAATTTCTCCGCCGCTATTTCCTTTATGTTGCGCTCGCTCTACGAACCAAGCGATTGCAGAAATAATCGTGGCTGCAATAAGCAAGTAAACGAGCGGATCTTTGAACTGTTCAAGGAATCGTTTCCACGCAGGTATTTTTGGCGCTGCGGCGAGTGCGTTCGGACCAAATTGCGCAAGTCGGCGAGATGCTTCTTCGGAGCTTAAGCCGTGCGTCACATCTACATGCAGAGCTTCGGCAACTTGTTGAACGTCTTGTAACGATGGATCTTGACTTGGAGAGTCAATTACTTTGTTTTCGGATTGATCAATAGTGTGATCAACCATATTTTCCCCCTTGGGAGCGCCGCGGAGTAGTCAATAATTGCGGTAACAGCGCTATTGTTAGCTGCTTATTATCGTAACTATTGCGCGGTTGTGGATTATTGCAACGGTTTTGCAACAGTTTTACAACAGTTTCGCAACAGTATTGCAATAGTTGAGTACCGTTCTATTATGTCATAGAACGTGCCGGAATATTTGTTTAAGCATTTCTGGAATATTTGTTTAAGTATTTTGTTGCAAAAGTCGCCTGCAAAGTGATAAAACTTGGTACAAACTCAATGCCTCGGGGGCATGTGAGAATAGGAGTATGACTACGAAAAAAGGACCGACCAAGGGGTCGGGTGGAAAACATCGCAACGCGCTACGCGGTAAAGGACCTACACCAAAGGCCGAAGATCGCGTATATCACAAGGCTTATTTTGCTAAAAAAGCAGCTATGAAACGTACTTTTGCTGATCCGCGACTAGCTGCACGTCGCAGAGTAGACAAGTTGGGCACGGATTCAGACGAACTTGTTATTGGCCGCAACGCAGCCCTTGAAGCTCTACGAGTGGGTGTGCCAAGCACGCAGTTGTACGTGGCGAATCGTATTGAACACGACGATCGCACTCGCGAAATTGTGAAGCTCGCCGGTATGCAAGGCTTGCGTTTGCTGGAAGCTGACCGTTTGGAAATGGATCGCATCGCTCATTCTAGCAACCATCAAGGCATTATTTTGAAGGTGCAACCGTACCAATATTACTCGTTGCAGGAATTAGTTGAGCGGGCAGAAAAGAAGGCTCGCGCCATGGAAGCTGCAGATTCTGCGGCAGCGCGTATCAATGCGCGACCGTTGTTTATTGCTTTGGATGGCGTAACTGATCCGCAAAATTTGGGTGCGGTTATTCGTTCTGCTGCCGCGTTTGGTGCTAATGGCGTGATTTTGCCAGAACGTCGTTCTGCTTCCGTAACTGCGGCTGCGTGGAAGGTTTCCGCGGGTGCTGCAGCTCATTTGCCGGTTGCTCGAGTCGTGAATTTGAACAAGGCGATTCAAGGTTTGCGCGAACGCGGCTGGTATGCGGTTGGTCTTGACGGCGGTGGCGACAAGCTCGTTGGTGAAACTGGTTTTGAAACCGATCCGTTAGTTGTGGTTCTTGGTTCCGAAGGTAAAGGCATGAGCCGTCTCACGCGTGAAGCTTGCGACGCTATCGCAGGAATCCCAATTTCCAGCGCGGTTGAATCTCTTAACGCTTCGGTTGCTGCTGGTATTAGCTTGTACGCTGTGGCCAATGCTCGCCGTTTGGCGGCTTTGAAACAAAACTGAATAACAAAACTGAAAATTTGATTTAAGTATTCACGCTCGCCATAGTGCGGGCGTGATTTTATTTGTGCGCTGTTTGTGCACAACTTGTGTGATTATTTGAACAAGCAAAAGTTCCGAACGAAGGTAGTTATGAACGGAAACATATCCTATTTGAAATCTGCAGACACGATACGTCTGTCGCTCCGCGCTCGCATACTTACGTTTGCTGCGTATCTTTCGGTAATTATTATCGTCATGTGTTTCCATGAGCCTTGGTTCGATGAAGCGCAAAGTTGGCTTATTGCTCGCGATTCTTCTTTTGCTGATTTGTTAACGCTTCGCCCGCACTACGAAGGGCATCCGCCGCTGTGGACGCTTCTTCTTTCTATTCCTGCAAAAACTGGGGTCCCGTACGAAATCGGTCTTAAGGGAGTGCAATTGTTGTGTGCCGCGCTGCTCGGAGGGTGGATGATATTTCGCGCTCCTTTTAGCAGGCTGGCAATTATCCTGCTGCCGTTTACGTATTTCTTCTGCTTCCAATATGGCGTTACTTCTCGCCCGTATGCGCTGCTTTGCGCTGCCTTGCTAATGGCTGCGCACTATTGGAAACAAGCGGATTCTAAGCCTTCTTGCACTTGGAAACTCATGTTAAGTCTTGCGCTTATGTGTGTGTTAAGTGCTTATGGAATTGCATTGGCTGCCGGTTTTGCGTTGGCTTGGGTTTTCCGAATTATTAAGTCTGCGGGATTGTCGCACGCTTTTTCCGCAATCTTTTCCAATATCCAACGTTTGTTGGCTTGGGTTTTGCTCGCCTTTGTAGGTTTTGCAAGTGTTGCTTGTATTTGGCCCGCTTCTAACGCTTTTGGTTCCCGCGCAACTTTTAGCGGGAATCCGCAGATTATTCAATTTTTGTCTTTCCTTTTCGTCGTTCCTTCAGAAAGTGCGTTTACTGCTTTTGGCGGTGACGTGTCGCTTCGACGTTTAACTTTGGGCGTGCTACCTACTGCTATTTGCGTGATTGTTTCGCTATTGATGTGGGCTTGTGTGATTCGTATTGCGCATCGCAGGAGTATGCTCGCTGATCTTATTTTCCCGTATTTGGCTTTTTCTGCGGTGGCGACGCAATATTTTACTTTGCATCATTCGGGAATCGTGTTCGTACTGTTTTTGGCGCAACTTTGGATGTGTATTGCAAAGCGGCCGCTTGATAGAGGTGACGTTCCGGCTATGCTGGTCAAACTTTTTGCACGGTTGAGGCATTATTTTGCAAAATATAATATTGCAGATCGGCAAAAGGCGGTTAACTTACTTATTGTCATATTGCTTGCGCCAAGCCTAGTGTGGAATGCGTTTGCTTGTGTCAACGATATTTGTTTCGACTATTCTGGATCTCGCGCGCTTGCGCAATTTATTAAGCGCAATCATGCTGAAAATAAGCGTTTCGTAACTTCTTGGCTGCATAAAGATGAACAAACTGACAAATACGGTAACGTAATATCTCCGGAAGTAAGTGATATTCATCAGTATTCGTGGCAACTTATTACAGCAAACCCATATTTTGCTAAGAATCTTATTGATTGCAGCTACAAAAACACTTCGTTTATTACCAACGAGCAGCCTAATGAACAGCAATCTTATGCTGAATTAGCTGTTTGCAGATCGAAGCGGGAGCCTCAATTCTTTGTTACGGAATCGAGCGAGCCTTGGTACTATTTCCTAACTTTGGATTACAACATTGAGCACTATACTGCGCACGTCATTGCGCGAACCAGGGCCTCTTGGAAATCAAAGATTTCGCAGGGCACGGTTACGGTTTACGAGCGTAAAAGTAACCTTGCGAAGTAATCAGTAAAGCGCAAATCGACGAAGCGCAAATCGAGTAATAAAAAATAAATAAAAAATAGATAAAAATACGCCCCGACTGCAAGTTGTATGAACTTACTTTCGGGGCGTATTTGTTTAACTAATCCGCATTTTCAGCACGATTGACTGCGCTGTTGTGCGGGTAGTTATTCAATTTACCAGAAGCCAAACGGATCAAAAATTCCGCCGTCATCTCCATCGTCGTCTCCACGCTGCTGCATGTCATCATCGTCGTCATCGGAACTATTGCCATGCTTATTGCGCAAGCTATGGCGCTTCTTGTTCTTATTGAACTGGCTTTCTTGACGATTGGCGCCATTAACGGCTGCTTCTTCTTGGTTAAATGTCACCCGTAGTTTCAGCGTACTTCCGCCGCGCACTACCGTAAGTGTGGCCTTTTCGTTGAACGCTGTAGCGCGCACGTACCCGAGCAGAGCGTAATTGTTAGTCACCGGCTTGTCGTCGAAGGCTACAATAGTGTCACCGGCTTGCAAACCAGCCTTTGCTGCAGGAGAGCCTTGGTTTACTGAGGCGATTTGCGCACCTCCGCGGGTAATTCCGTTTGATTCAACGGCTACGCTTTTAATCATAATTCCCAAAGCTACGTGTTTAACGGAACCTTTTTTAATAATTTCTGAAACTACGCGTTTTACTAAGTTCGCTGGAATTGCAAAGCCGATACCAATAGAACCAGCGGTGCCGCCTTGTGCAGATGTTGCTGCAATGGAGGAGTTGATACCGATAATTTGTCCTGCTGCGTTAAACGTTGGGCCGCCTGAATTTCCAGGGTTAATAGCTGCGTCGATTTGTACTGCGTTGGTTACGATTTCGGAACGGCTTTGGTCATCCATAACAGATACTGGTCGGTTTAATGCTGACACAATACCAGTGGTTGCTGTGTCGTCGTAGCCGAGTGGGTTGCCAATTGCCATAACCGGCTCACCTACCGCAAGATTGTTGGAGTCGGCGAACTGTGCTGCCTTCAGATTGCTTGGCGCGTTGTTGAGTTTGAGCACTGCCAAGTCGGTTGTTTTATCTGCGCCCACCAAAGTTGCTGAATACATTTGCCCATTGGAGAGCGTGACCTGAATCTGTTTTGCGCCAGCGATTACGTGATTGTTGGTCACGACATAGCCTTTAGAGCTAATGATTGCGCCGGAGCCTTTGCCCATGCCACGTTCCAAACGTGTTTGTATGGATACTACAGATCCGGAGACTTGACGTGCAACGTTTCGCCAATCTGGGGCATTTGCGCCTTTGACTATTGCCGTTCCTCGTGCCGAATTATTTGTGCCAACGTTAGCCAAGGATCCTGCTTCCGGAAGTGCAATAAGTCCTTGAGAAATGGCAAAAGCTACCACTACTAAGCATACTATTGCTGAAATTGCAGCGGAAATAATGGCAGTGAAAACAGGGGATACTACGTTCTTATTGCGAAGCTTTGGTGCCGTTGTGCCGTTTGCGTTGTTGTTGCTGGTATTGTACGGCTCCCCGTTAGGATCCGTGTTGTTTGCAGCTGCATTGTTGGCGCCGTTTACAACATTCGGATTTTCGTTAGATTCGTAAGGATTTCCAAATGTGTTGCTCGTATGTTGCAAATTGGCAAACGGTATAGGTAACGTATCGTTAGTGTTGCCTTCGCGCGTGGCGTCGCCGTTAAATCCATTTTGTGTGTTTTGTGCGTCTTGCGTATTGCCGGTAATTGCGCTGTTTGCTGCGCCCGTGTTATCTGTGCGAGCAGGGCCATAAGCGCCGAATTCTGGAGCAGGACTGTATATTTGCGGTTGCTGCGTTTGTGGCGGTTGCGGCAGTTGCGGCGCAGGTTGCATTTGCTGAGGTTGCTGTGTGTTTTGCTGCGTTATTTGCTGAGTCTGCTGTTCTGCTTCCGGTTGAGCTTCTTGCTGCGACTGCGACTGCGGCTGCGGCTGGGGCTGGGGAGCGTAAGGCTGATTATCTTGATTGCCTTGAATCTGGTTAGACTCGTTGAATTCTTGCTGATGAGCATCATAAATATCGTCAGCCATTCATCCTCCTTAAAAATATTCTTAACACAACATAATAAACCATGCAGTTATTCTTAATACGAGTTAATCTTCTCGTTCTTAAAATTTCCTGAACAATTCACAATAAAAAACCCGTAAATTAGCTAGCGATTGTCTCCAAAATAGGTATTTGCATATATCATCGCGAATTTTGTAAGTTACGTTGGTTCGCAAATTTCGTCAGTTTATAAATAGTATTACTTTGTTTTCGTAGCAACTTTTAGTTTTACTCGTCAGGGCTTCTAATAAAGTAAAGGATATGACAAGTCTTCTTGAACATCCACGCGGAGCCGAGCCTGGGAAGCCTGGTGACCGCAAAGAATTTTCGTTTACAACTAAAACGCGACTTTCCAATACTGCTGAAGGTAAGGGTCGCGACGGCGCTCGTTACGGACGCACTGGCGTAATTCACACGCCTCACGGAGATATTCAAACTCCTGCGTTCGTGCCGGTTGCGACGCAAGCTGCGATGAAGGCAGTATTGCCTGAAACTATTAAAGATTTAGGCGCGCAGTGCATGCTTTCTAACGCTTTTCACTTGTATGAGCGTCCGGGTGCGGATGTTCTTGACGAAGCTGGCGGTTTAGGAAAGTTTATGAACTGGGATAAGCCAACTTTTACGGATTCTGGTGGCTTCCAAGTGCTTTCTTTAGGCGCTGGTTTTAAGAAAACGCTTGCAATGGACGTTACTGGCATGAAGTCGGATGATGTTATTGCGGCCGGCAAGGAGCGTATGGCTTTCGTTGACGAGGACGGCGTAACTTTTAAGTCTCCTCTTAACGGATCCAAGCACCGTTTTAGTGCCGAAATTTCTATGGGAATCCAGCATAAACTTGGTGCGGATATTATGTTTGCTTTCGACGAGCTTACTACTTTAATGAATACTCGTCGCTACCAGGAAGAATCAGTTGAGCGTACATTCCGTTGGGCTAAGCGTTGTGTTGCTGAGCATCAGCGTTTGACTGAGGAGCGCGTTGGTAAGCCGTATCAGGCATTGTATGGTGTAGTTCAGGGCGCTAATTATGAGGATTTACGTAGGCATGCAGCTGAGCAGATTGCTTCGCTAGATTTTGATGGCGTTGGTATTGGTGGCGCTATTGAAAAGCGAATTATTGGAGATACTTGCGCATGGATTTGTGACGCGATGCCGGAAAACAGGCCTCGACACGTGCTTGGTATTGCTGCAGTCGACGATATTTTTGCGTGCGTAGAGAACGGTGGAGATACATTTGATTGCGTAGCCCCAGCTCGTTGTGGACGCAATGGTGCGATTTTCACTCGTCATGGTCGTTATAACGTAAAGCGTGCTGAATTTAAGCATGACCAGCGTCCGCTTGAGGAAGGTTGCGATTGCTACACTTGCACGCATTATTCTCGAATGTATGTGGATCATTTGTTGCGAGCTAGCGAAATGAACGGTTTTACGCTTGCGACTATTCATAACGAGCGTTTCTTTGTGAAGTTGCTTGACGATATTCGTGCTTCTATTGACGGCGGATATTTTGAGGAGTTCCGCGACGAAACTCTTGCGCATTATTACGAAAACGGTTCAAAAGGCTGAGAGCAATTTGAGTACAAAACGCTAGGCTAAATATTGCGAGTTTATATCAAGTATGGTAGCCTTGCACTTTGTATGCGAACGTGGCGGAATGGTAGACGCGCTGTCTTCAGGTGGCAGTGAGTGTATACTCGTGCGGGTTCAAGTCCCGCCGTTCGCACTCTTTGTAAAACGTTGATATTTCAACGTTTTTTTATTTTGTAGCATCATATTGCAACATCATGTACAACAATTGTGCATTTGCTTAAAAATATGTGATAGACTAAATAAGTAGATGTCATAAGACGTCATATGTGTTAAAACATAGTGGTTTTAATTTTTACGGTCATGGAGGACTAAAATGGAACGTCGTTCAACGAAGACGACGAACCTAAGTGTAGATATAGTAAATATCGCAGGTTCGGAGCACACGCGATTCAACCATGCCACAATAAAAATTACACCAACTAGCGAAATCAAAGAATATAGCGAAAACGCATCGAGCATCAATCGTAAAGATAAAAACGATGGAATAAATCAAAACGAAGGAATAATAAGGTTCAAATTTGTAGCAAATGCGAATTGCGATTTATTAAATGTTAAGCCCGCGCAAAAATCGCAAGCTTCCACGCATCAAGAGCACGCAACTCCAATAATAAAAATAAGTATTAAAGAAGATTCTCCACTACTTATTGCGCAAAATCTTTTAGAAGATAGCGCAGATGCAAATGGCGCGAAAGAAATTGCACTGCACATGGAAGATGCGCTAGGCGCATGCGATGGGCGCGAACACGATTTTGCAATAACGTACGGAAGTTTTGGAAGCCGATTCTATTTAGACGGATACCAATGCTTTGCGAGCGCAACGAATCTTGGGCCGCAAAGAGTGAGCGAAAAAGCGGCCGAAGTGTGTGCAGCACAGGCAGAATCTTCGCAAATCTACGACCTTTACTACTCAAACCACTTGCCAAATCCAGAAGAAATCGCAAATTCGGCCACTCAAGCACAGCCAGACATATGGTTTGCAGGACCTACGATTTGCGCAAGAGACATAAAACGCGTATCTTGCAAGTCGATCGGAACGCTGCACATTCAATTTAGATTGCGCGGCCCGGGCCAACATGGAGTGCTTTTTGCTGCTGGAACTGTTGGAACAAAAACTAATCTAGAATCTAGCGAAAAAATAAGCGTGTATGCAGGGCCAGAAGGCATAAAAATCACGCTAATCGACAGCGAAACGTGCGTAAAAAGCGTAATCGAAGCAGCAGCAAGCGTTGACGACGGCGAATGGCACGACTTGATTATTCGCGCAAATCGCGGAGCAATCGACATTTACGTAGACGGATACAGCCAGTCGCACAACATAGGACAATTCTGGTTTGCAAACATACCAGAATTAAACGCCGTAAGCATTGGCGAAGACTTGCGCGGAGTGCGATTAATGGGAGAAGCTAGAACAGGCGGAATCTACTTTAGCGCACTAACCGAAGGCCAAATCCAAAGAATATCAAAAGTAAAACCGCTTGTAACAACCGCACTATTTGACACGGGATATGCGGGCTCTCGCAGCTACAGAATACCGTCTCTTGTAAAAACGCACATGGGAACACTAATCGCAGGAGCAGACCAGCGAACAAGCGTTTCAAACGACGCTCCAAACCACATAAACTTTGTGATTCGCCGGTCCGCGGACGGCGGCAAAACGTGGGGGCCTTTGCAAACCGTAATCAACATGCCTGGCAAAAACCTTGGAAAACTGGGCGCGAGCGCAATCGATTCCTGCCCTGTTTTAGACCCAGAAGGCAAAAGTGAAAGAATTAACGTATTAATCGACATTAATCCTGGCGGAATTGGGCTAACAAATTGTAAAACCGCTGTAGGCGTAGACGCATGCGGAAGAATCAAGCTTATAGACCGCTTAGGAGGCAACTACGCGGCAGCGATGGACGCAAGCGCGGCCGTAAAATTGCCATGCGATTCTAGCGAAAAAGAATGCGCAACAAAGTGGCTAGTTTTCCCAGACGGAAGCATAAAAAATGGCGATTTGAATGGCGATTTACACAATGACTTACGCAATAACTCGCACAGTAATCAAACTTGCGACTGTTCCACGTGGGACATATGGAAATCGCCAGCAATTGCAAGCGAAAGTCAGCCATTATTTGCCGAAAAAACGTGTTATATAGCGCAAATCTACTCGGACGACGACGGCAAAACATGGAGCGCACCACGCTTAATCGACCACATGGTTAAGGAGCCATGGATGAGCTTTGCGGGAGTGTGCCCTGGGAACGGAATTGTTATTAGGCACAGCGAAAAACATTACGGCAGAATACTCGTGCCATTCTACTGCAGCGGCCAAAGCAAATCGCACTACTCTTCGGGAGCGCTTATTTCGGACGATGACGGCAAAACGTGGAGCCGAGGCAAAATGATTAACGAAGGGCGATTAATCAACGGAAAAATCGTAGACCCTGCAACAATGCAAGACGACGATGCCACAAGCTCCGAAACTGTGTTTGTTGAACGCAAAAATGGCGATATTCTAGCTTTCTTCCGCAATCAAAATCGCTCGGGATGTGTAGGCAAAGCTATTAGTCAAGATTGCGGAGAAACTTGGAGCGAGCTGATTTTTGACACAAGTTTGCCAGAGATATTCAGCCAGCCGAGCGCAACCTGTTTAAGCAGCGAAAATGCAGAAAACGCAGAAACCGCCGACTGCATAGCGTTTGCAAACGCAAGCCAAATGATGCCGTACCGCGGTCGCGGAGTTGTGAGATTTAGCTTTGACGGTGGAAAAACATGGGCAAAAAGCGTGTGTATAAACCCGTTCCACCACGTTTATCAATGCCTTAGCTCTAGCAATAAACGAACTTTGCAACTACTGTGGGAAAGAGAGACTACTGGAATTTATATAACAACAATAGATTCCTCGCTTTGGCAACAAGATAGTTTGCACACAGGTTTCAAAAACAAAGTACACAAAAACGAAGTACACAAAAACGAAAAAATGGAAGAAATAAAAGAGAGAAGACTCACGCGAACTGAAAGGAGCCAAAATGGAAGAGACATTTAGCAGCTGCGAAGACGACGAGATGACAACACTAGACCGCTTATCGTTATTGCAAGCAAGCTCTAATTCCGCTCCAATTGTTGCAAGAAAACGTTGCGACGAAACGATGGATGCAATCAGATCGCTTATTTTAAGAGAACGCTTGCAACCCAAAGACATGCTGCCAACTGAGCCAATGCTATGCAATTTGATTGGCGCATCAAGGTCATCGGTGCGCGAGGCGATTCGCAAGCTGGAAGCACTTAACATTGTGGAAGTTAAGCAAGGAAAAGGCATGTTTGTTGGCTCGCTATCTTTGGACCCAATGGTGGAAACACTCGCTTTTCGCTCCTTAATCTCCATTAATAAGAATTTTGAAGACTTGAGTAACGTTGTAGAAATGCGAAAATTCCTAGACCTTGGATGTGCGGATAAGGTGGTTGAGTCGCTTAAAGGAACGCAGCATCCAGAGCTGGAGGCGCTTTCGGAAATAATGACTAAAGAAGCGCATGCTGGAAAAACGTTCTTGGAACAAGACATTGCGTTCCACACGGGCATTTTGCGCGCGGTAAACAATACGATTGCAGAGCAATTCGTGCGATGCTTGTGGCTTGTGCATATGGCTGTTTTGCCACAATTGGGGCTGGAAGTTTCGGACGAGCTTGAAAAAACCGCTAGAGCGCACGAACTTATGCTTAAAACGGCTATTGCGGGAGACGCAGATGGATATAGACAAGCCGTAAATTCTCACTACGAACCAATCCAATCCATTTTGTTACACAGACTAAAGAAGAATTAATCTTACAAAACGAACGCACAAATAGAAGAACCGCTCTTATTTACGGAGCGGTTCTTTTATCTTCAATGGTGATGCCTGAGTACTGTGACATCACGCTTAAATGTAACGATTACAATCGTTACGAAATTTTATGGCCTTCTAGCCAAACGTGCTCGACGGCCAAAGTCCCAGAATTAAGCAAAAGTAAGTCGGCTGCGTAACCCTTTTCAACCAAGCCCAAAGGCGCGTTAGTTATACCATTCTGCTTATCTACCCCAAGAGCTCGGGCTGGAACGAGAGTTGCAGCCGCAATTGCCGCCGGCAAGCCAATGCCAAGCTCTTTAACAGCGCGCTTAATCGCAACGTCTAACGTTAAAGTAGACCCCGCTATAGCGCCATTAGAAACAAGCCTTGCATGACCGTCTGTAACCTGAACGTCAAGTGCTCCAAGCTTATAAGAGCCATCCGCGCAACCGGTGGCGGCCATAGCGTCTGTTACAAACGCAATCCTTCCAGCCGCTGCCTTAAACGCCATTCGCAAAACGGGGTTTTCAACGTGGAAACCGTCGTTAATAAGCTCAATCGTGACGCGCGAATCTTCCAAGGCTGCAGGAATCGGGCCTGGCTTACGATGATGAATGCCATTCATAGCGTTAAACATGTGCGTCATAAGCGTGGAACCTGCGTTAAAAGCTGTGCGAGCAGTTTGATAATCCGCATCGCAATGGCCAACGGCTGGGATTACGCCAGCATCAACAAAACGTTTAATAGCCTCCATGCCATGTTCACGCTCAGGAGCAATAGTAATTTGACGCAAAGTGCCGTCTGCTGCCTCCAGCAGTGCTTCAACGCGCTCGGCTGTAGGATCCACTAGACAATTAGGGTCGTGAGCGCCTTTTCGAGACAGCGCCAAAAACGGTCCCTCCAAATGCGACCCAAGCACATCTGGTCGCGTTTGCATAACCTGCTTAACAACGCGCAAGTTTTCCTGCATTACGTTGAGGGGATTCGTAATTAAGCTAAGAACTTGCCGAGTTGTGCCATGAAGCATGTGGTAAGCGCGCGCGATAGCAATCCCTTCGGCGCCGTCGTCAAACGAATGTTCCCAAGCTCCATGAGCGTGCAAATCAATGTAACCGGGCGCAGCAAAACAGCTACGCCCGTCTACAACACTTAAGTCAGATGCGCGCAATCCGCAAGCATTAATCGCAAGCGCAAGGTCTTCGTCTAAAATGCCCGTTTCTAAAATCACGCCGTCTTTAACTAAAATCCAAGCGTTTGGAACGATTCCGCGCGCGTCTACAACGCTAACGTTTCGCACTACAAAATTGCGCCCCTCACTTGATTTTAGTGAATCATCAATCTTATTTACGGCATCTAAATATGCATTTTTTGACATTTCATTCACCTGCGATTGTGCTTTTGAATACGTTACTAAATTTTAGACTTGAGTATCAGATTCCTTGCCAAGATGGCTTATTTGTGTACACCCAACGATAGTAGTCTGCCAACTTAAGCTTGCTTGCTGCCGCTTCGTCTATAATCACGGTTGCGTGTGGGTGCATTTGAAGCGCGGAAGCTGGGCATAGCGAGCTTACTCCACCTTCTAGCGTTGCAGCTACAGCATCTGCCTTATTTGAGCCAAACGCAAGAAGAACAAGATGCTTAGCGCGCAAAATCGTCCCAATTCCTTGCGTTATGCAATGTGTTGGAACTTGGTTAATATCTCCGTCAAAGAATCGGCGGTTATCTACACGAGTCTGCTCGGTTAGTGTCTTAATGCGCGTGCCTGAAGCAAGCGAAGATCCAGGCTCGTTAAAGCCAACGTGTCCATCGGAGCCGATTCCCAAAATTTGCACGTCGATTCCACCAGCAGCAGCAATAGCAGCGTCGTAGTCAGCTCCAGCGTGCGCAATCTTGCTGCCTTCGCTTAATGGCGCTCCGTTAAGAACATCTCCTGGAACGTGCACTAAATCTGGGTTTAGGCCGATTAAATCGGTTACGGTTCTGCGGATTGTGCTGTGGTAGGACTGCTCGTGCGTTAGCGGTAAACCAATGTATTCGTCGAGAGCGTATCCACGGACGTTAGAAACGTCAATATTTTCTTCTTTAACGCGTTTTGCCAAATGTTCATAGGCTTTAAGCGGGCTTGAGCCGGTGGCCAGTCCCAAAACTGCGTCCGGCTTACGTTTAATTAAATCCGCAACGGCTTTTGCGTAAAGTTCGCCGGCTTCATCTTGATCCTTTACGATAATAACTTCTGCCATATTTAACTTCTCCTTTAAAGTCTTGTAATTATTTGCGTCTAATTTTTAGTACGTAATTTTTAGTACGTAATTTTTTGGTATGTAATTTTTTGGTATGTAATTTTTGGTACGTAATTATTTGCGTGTAATTATTAGCATTGCGGCAAGCGCACTAAACGCATGCCGCAACACTATTTGCTTACTTTTCGCCATCAAGAAATGATTTTTAATTTTCTTATTTAGTAGAAGCGCTTACTTCTTCTGGAGTCTTAGCAAGCGTAAGTCCAACTTCCTTAAGAACACCGGCAATAGCTTCGACGTTCTCTCCTTGAAGCGGAAGAACAGGATTTGGCATCTGATTCGTGTCAAATACGCCAAGAAGTGCCATTGCGGTTTTAAAAGCTCCGACGCCGGCTCCGAAGCCTGCCACGCCGCTAGGTACGGTAACAATTCGCATCAAAGCCGAGAGCCAATCCTGCTCTTTCTTAACCGTTGCCCAATCTCCCGCCTGAGCAGCCTTCCACATACGCACGTAGCCAGTGGCTTCGACGTTTGCAAGACCTGGTACAGATCCATCTGCGCCTGCCATATACGCGCCGTCAACAACAACCTCCTGGCCGGTAAGAAGAATCAAAGGATGGCCAGCCTTATTGTTGTCGTCAACCAAGAATCTGAACGACACGTCGTCGTTGGACGAATCCTTAACGCCTGCAAGAACGCCATCTTTTCCAAGTTTTACAAGCAAATTGCCAGGAAGTTTCGTGTGTACACAAACTGGGATGTCGTAAGCAAACAATGGCAAATCCGGCACAGCTTCGTGAATAAGACGGAAGTGACGCTCAACTTCAGCCATGCCACCAAGTGCGTAGAATGGCGCCGTTGCAACGATTGCGTCTGCTCCAAGCTCCTTAGCTTCCTTTGCGTGCTCAATTACGCGGTTTGTTTCCGTGTCAATGCAGCCAACCAAAACTGGCACGCGACCGTCTACAATGCGCATTACGTTTTCAATGATTTCGCGGCGGCGCTTATCGGTGCTGAATGCCACTTCGCCAGAAGATCCAAGCGTAAAGAGGCCATCTACACCAGCGTCAATCATGCGGTTAAGCGAGCGCTCAAAGCTAACAACGTCTACTTCGCCGTCTGCAGTTAATGGCGTAACAACTGGAGGAATAACGCCGTGGAATTTTTCAGTCATAATTACACTTCTTTCGTATTTAAAATTTTCGTATTTAAATTTCGTATTTGAAATTTAGCCGGATAAAGCGGGCGGCTTGCATGAGTCTCATTGCAAGCCGTAGCAAACCGCCCACGGTTACGTTTAGATTTATAGATTTATAGATTTATTTGGCGCACCTTACTTGCACTCTTCTTTCGTTGGGTGCAATAGCGACGGTGCTGCACCCATCAGAATCTTTGTGTACTCATTTTGCGGATTATTAATCACTTGGTGCGTTTCGCCGCGCTCAACAATCGTTCCATGATTCATAACAACAACTTCGTCGGATATGTAGCGAATCGTTTGAATATCGTGACTAATAAACACCATTGAAAGATTCAGCTTCTTCTTTAAGTCGGAAAGAAGATTCAAAATCTGTGCGCGAACCGACACGTCCAAAGCGGAAGTTGGCTCATCTGCAATGATTGCATCCGGATTAAGTGAGAGTGCGCGAGCGATTGCCACGCGCTGACGTTGGCCGCCAGAAAGCTGGCCTGGCAAAGCGCCAAGAACAGAATGAGGCAAACCAACCATTCGGATTAGCTCCTTCGCCCTTGCGTCGCGCGCTTCCTTGTCGCCAATTTTGTGTACAACAAGAGGGTCAATCAGCTGGTCAATAACGCTCATGCGCGCGTTCAATGCCATTGCCGGATCCTGGAACACAACGGAAACAACGCGACCAATATCCATACGCTCTTTTGCAGTGCGATGCGTAACGTCTTGCCCCTTGAACAGAACCTTGCCGCTCGTAACCTGCTGAAGACCGCACATAATATTTGCGGTTGTTGACTTTCCGCAGCCAGATTCGCCAACAATACCAATTGTTTTACCCGGCATCAGCTTAAGGTTTACCTTGTTTACTGCAGTAATCTGGTTCTTATGGAACAGGCCAGATCCAGCTCGAGTAGTAAACACCACTTCCGCGTCTACAAGCTCAATGATTGGAACATCGCCATTTTTGTTCTGTGCTTTATTTGTTTCGCTAATATTCATGTTCATCGCACATCTCCTTGATCAGATGCGTTCAAAATTGCGGAAGGTGCATCCGTTTCAGGCTCCGGTTGAGCGGCGTAGAAGTGCCATGTTCCTGGAATGCGCTTCATTATTGGGCGCACGTCAAGTCCCTGATCTGGGTGCGAAGAGCGCGGAGCGAATCGATCTCCCTTAGGGAAGTCGGATGGGCTTGGAACTGTTCCTGGAACCTGGTGCAATCTTGGAGCGCCAGCTTCGATAGAAGTTACAGAACCGAGCAAACCGCGCGTGTACTCGTGGCGAGGATCTGTAAGTATTTCCTTAGTTGCACCCTGCTCAACAACTTGGCCTGCGTACATTACGGTAATGGAGTGAGCAACCTTAGCTACGAGAGCCAAGTCGTGGCTTACAAACACCATTGCAAATCCAAGCTTTTCACGAAGTTCATTAAGAAGATCGATTACCTGCTTTTGAACAGTGACATCCAAAGCGGTTGTTGGCTCATCTGCAATTATCAACTTTGGATCTCGCGTAAGTGCCATTGCAATTAGCACGCGCTGACGCTGGCCGCCAGAAAGCTCGTGCGGGTAGGATTCAAGCGTGCGCTTTGGATCCAAGCCTACAAGCTCTAGCAACTCTTCGGCGCTACGAGTTCCTCCGCGAGAGGTCAACTGCTTCATTTGAGTCTTAATCAACATTGATGGGTTCAAGGAAGACAATGCGTCTTGGTAAACCATTGCAATTTCGTGGCCGCGCAGAGCGTTGTGCTCCTTTGGGCTAAGTTTTACAAGATCCTTGCCATTAAACAGAATCTGTCCGCTAATCTTTGCTTTTGGATCCAGCAACCCCATAATTGCAAGCGAAGTAATCGACTTTCCGCAGCCGGATTCGCCAACCAAGCCCATTGTTTCGCCTGGGCGAACTGAGAAGCTCAAGTGATCTACAACGTTCACATTTCCGTAGCGAGGGAACTGAATGCACAAGTCCTTAACCTCAATGACTGGCGCTTCTGTAGACATTGGTTGCAAGCGATCCGTGCGCTTTAACTCAGCTTCGCGAAGTTTCGCAAGAGATTCAACCAAAGCTGCGTGCTGTTCTTTGTAAGCTGCAACTGGGTCGGTAAGAATCCTGTCTTCCTTGCGTGCGGCGTCAGCGTCGGCAGCAGTCTTAGAAACTGGAGCAGTTGGCGCTGCGACCATTGCGTCTGTAATGCCTTCAGAAAGAATGTTCAAGCACAAAACGGTGATCATAATTGCAAGGCCTGGGAACAATGCTTGCCACCAGTATCCAAAGATAACGCCTGCTTTTGCGGAAGATAAAATGTTACCCCAAGTTGGAGTTGGCTCTGGAATACCTGCGTTAATGAAGCTAAGTGAGGCTTCGAAAACGATTGCGTCGGCAACGCAAAGCGTTGTGAACACCATGACTGGAGCTGCAATGTTTCGGGTTACATGCTTGAGTAAAATCCACGGTGCGCGGGCGCCGGAAACGATTACTGCTCGTACATAATCTTTTCCATATTCGCTTATGATATTTGCGCGCACAATTCTTGCGATTTGTGGCACGTAAAGTACACCAATGGAAATGATGATACCAATCATTGATTGTCCAAGAATTGCGAGGCACACAGCTGCTAATGCGATTCCTGGAATGGACATTACGATATCAATCAATCGCATGATAAGCTCAGAAATCCAGGTGCGGCTTACTGCTGCGATTGCGCCGATGATGGCTCCCATAACCAATGCGAAGAGCACGGACGACAAACCGATTACCAGCGAGTAGCGTGCGCCATACATAACCCTGGAGAACACGTCTCGACCAAGGTTGTCGGTACCGAACCAATGTGCGCCTGTTGGTGCCTGATAGTTTTGCGTAATCTTTACTGGATCGCAAGGAGCTATAAATCGTGCGAAAGTTGCGCAAAAGGCTAGAATCGCAATTACGATGAACGAAATTCTGGAGCCTAAGCTCATTTTGTTGAATCTGTTAAATTTGATGCCTGGTTTTGATGCGGCATCTGCTACCTGATTCTTTCCAAATAGCATGTCACACCGTCCTAATCCTTGGGTTGATTAATACGTAGAGCAAATCAACAATGATGTTTATAAAGATGAATGCGATTGCAACAACCAGAACAACGCCCTGTACGAGCATCGGCTGGTTGCCGTTGATGCCATCGAACATTGCGGTACCCATTCCTGGGAGAGCAAAGATAACCTCAATAACGATTGCGCCACCCATAAGGTAACCAATCTTCATACCAAGGGTTGTGATTGGTGTAATCAAAGCGTTGCGGAACACGTTTCTAGCGACCACCACGCTTTTTGGAATTCCTGCGCCGATTGCGGTTCGCACGTAATCCTTATCCAATTCTTCTACCATTGAGGTTCGTATGATTCGCGTAAGCTGACCGGCTACCGGAAGGCCTAGTGCGAAGCAAGGCATTGCCATTCTTGCAATATAAGCTTCTGGATCTTCAAAGAACGGCACAAAATCGCCGGAACCAGGAAGCCACGCGAGCTTAATCTGAAGAACGTAAATCAAAAGAACGCCAAGCCAGAAGGATGGAGTTGCAATTGCAATAATCGAAAGAACTCGAACTGTTTGATCAACCCAAGTATCGCGGTAAAGTGCTGCAAATACGCCAAACACTACGGCAAAAATTATTGCAATCAGCAAGCCGATGAAAGTTAGCTGCAGAGTGATTGGGAATGCTTCTGCAACGCGTTCTGCTACGGAATCTTTGTTTACGCCGTAAACACCCATATTTCCTTGGAAAAGGCCAAGAATGTAGGATCCGAACTGCTCCCACCACGGCTTATCGTAACCCATTTCGTGGCGGAAGGCTGCCAGAGCTGCCGGAGACGAGTTCTCGCCTAAAGCTGCAACTGCTGGATCGTATTTTGAAAATGACATAAGGAAGAATACGAGGAACGTAACGCCGAATGCCATGAACGGCAGGGCAATGAGTCGCCTACCTAAAAGTCTAAGAAAATTACTCATAAGACATCCACACATCCATTGAAGAAATTGTTATTTTGTATAACAAAACCGGCTCATCTGCGCAAAGGTGAGAAAGGTAAACAGTTGGGCCGGTTTTGTGACTAGAGGTTTGGGGAATGAAGTTTATTTATTCGCTTCTTGATTTGCACCTACTTTGTTAGCTTTGCTTTTACCAAGTTGATGCCGGTAGATCCGATTGCGTTCCACTCAGCCAAAGAACCCTTCTTTACAGCGGTTGTAGTCTTGCGGTGGAAGAGTGGGTACAGAGGAACTTCGTCGCTAAGCAAATCGAAGCACTGGTTCCAATACTTTTGGCGCTCTGCTGGGGTGCTAGCTGCCAAAGCCTTGTCCATAAAATCGTGAAGTTTTGTATATCCTTCGGAGGTCTTCCAGAATGTGCGCTGACGGGTCCAAGCGTTGTCGCCGTACCACCAGCTCATCAACAAATCTGGATCGTTGCCGAATACGGATGGATCGCCAGGAGCCAAAACCATCGAGTAGTTTGCGTCGTCGCGGTCGGTGATTGATGGGTAAAGTGCGGAAGACTTCATGGACTGAATGTCTACGTCCATGCCTATTTCGGCGAGGTCATTCTTGATTTGTGGGGCAAGCTGGGTGATCCAAGTGTGGTCGGTTGTGTAAAGGGTGAACTTGATTGGTCCGCTTACGCCGGCTTCCTTGAGTAAGCTCTTTGCCTTGTCGATATTCTTGGTGTATACGTTCTTCGCCTTATGGTAGTTTGCGTAGTTCTTTGGCAAGAAGCTTGTTGCTGGCTCGCCTTGGCCGCTCATTTGGTTGGAGATGAGCTTGTTTACGTCGATTGCGTAAAGAACGGCTTGGCGCACTCGCTTGTCGTCGAATGGCTTCTGCTTCGTGTTGAACATAACGAATGGGAGAGTGAAGCCCTGAGCGGTTTTAAGTTCAGAGCCAGACGACTTCAAAGTGTTGAAGGCTTGTGCTGGAACCATTTCCATTACGTCTGTTTTGCCGCCTTGCATAGCGGTTACGCGAGCGGTATCGTCAACGGTTATGTTCCAAACCATGTTCTTGGTTTGTGCCTTGTACTTGCCGTTGTACAAATCGTTGCGCTCAAACTTTACTTGGTTATCGGTGATTGATACGTACTTCCATGGGCCGGATCCGATTGGCTGATTCTTTAAGTCTGCATCCGACTTTGCGGTTGGAACAATTTGAATCAAGGCGAGACGCTGCTTGAACAGTGGGAAGGCTTTCTTTAGCTTAAAGATTACGTGACGATTGTCTTTTGCTTCTACGGAATCAATGAAGTCGAGCATAGAAATGTAGAGACTTCCTTGCGCGGTTGTGCGCTTGAAGGAGGATACTACGTCGTCTGCTGTTACTTCTGTTCCGTCCGAGAACTTAGCGGCATCGCGAATCGTTACTTCGTATTCGGTGTCGGAAATTTTCTTTGGCTCTCCTTTTGCAAGAGCGTTGAAAACCTTAAAGTTGCTGTAGTCAAGAGCGTAAAGAGGCTCTGTAACATGCCAGTTTGCTGCCATTGGCAACGCGCCGGATGTTGTGGATGGCGCAAAATCACGGCTTGCGTACGCAACCTGAGCGGTAATCGTGTCTTTGACAGCGGTTTTCGCTTTGACTGATTTGTGGGTTTTTGCGCCGCCGCAGCCAGATAGCATCATTATTGCGGCTAGGCTTGCAGCTATTACAGCGGTTAGCTTTGAGCTAATTCGTTTCATGTTTTCTCCTCACCGTTGAGTTTGTTTATTCACATTTCATCTTTGAATGTGAAAAGTTTTCAATTATAAGCTCGTGTGATTTTCACGTTACTCTAAACATAAGAGGTCTGATGTCTGATGTCAAGTCTTACGTGTGTCGTGATCGTGAAAATTTATTTATTCTTTATTTTTTTTTACAACTTTGCTGCAAACCAACGCGTAATCGACGTTGGGTGCGTAATTGCAGTTCCAACAACTGCTGCCCACGCGCCCATCTGCATAACCTCATGCAACTGCTCCGGGGTGTGAATACGCCCCTCACAAATGATAGGGTAGTTTGGGAAAGCTTGCAAAATCTGGCCTAAAAGTTCAAAATCAGGCCCTTCTGTTTTTGGTCTTCCGGGAGAAGTCCCCGCCAAAGTCGTAGATATAATATCCGTTCCACAATCCGCAGCGCGCTTAGCGTCGTCGAAATTGCCGCAATCAGCCATAACAACTATGCCTTCGTCATGTAACGCACGAACCGTCTGCTCGTAAGTAAGCCCGTCTGGACGCGGCCTATCAGTTGCATCAATCGCAATAATATCCGCTCCAGCCGCCGCGCAGCAACGCGCATGGCGCAAAGTTGGCGTAATATAAACGCCTTCGTGCCCGTCTTTCCAAATGCCAATTACGGGAACGTCAACCTGCCCTTTAATCGCAGAAATATCCGATAACCCTTGGCACCGAATTCCTATAGCGCCTCCTTCTACGGCAGCCATTGCCATTTGTGCCATTGTTTCCGGGTGTCTAAGAGGCTCCCCAGGGTAAGCTTGGCAGCTAACAATCAAGCCACCTTTAATTTTTTCAACTACAGAATTCATAGTTTTCTCCTTTGTTTTAGCGTGTTTCAAATGTTTTAGCAGTGTTTCAAACTTGAGTAAGCGGCAAAAGCGGCACCAATTAACGGAGCAGTGCCACCAAGTTTGCCTTTAAGAATCGGAGTGTTTTTAACCAAAGCTAAGGCAGAATCTTCAAACCCAGCGCGCATAGCATCCCACCAAATATTGCCCGCTTCTACAACGGAACCAGAAAGTACTATGACGTCGGGGTCTATAAGATTCGCCATTCCAGCTACACATTCTCCCAAAGCTTTTGCGCTTCTAGCAAGCGTTTCTTTAGCGTGTGGTTGGCCTTCGTTTGCGTAAACACATACTTCGTAGCCGTTTTGTGCTGGATGAACGCCCTCCGGTAAATCGCGATTGTATAGAGTTGCGAGACCAGTTCCAGACGCAACCGGCTCAATATGCCCCGCATGCGCTCCACACGAGCAATCGAAGCCAACGCCAAGATCGCTAACAACGTGTCCGGCATGGCCTGCAACTGAGTGCGCACCCGTAAAAAGTTTGCCGTTTATAATAATTGCGCCGCCGATACCCGTTCCTATTCCAATGGAAAGTACAATCGATTTTCCGCGTCCAGCACCATAAATTGCCTCTCCTAATCCGTGTCCGCCAACGTCTCCAATCATATAAACCGGCAAATCGGTTACGTTTTTAAACGCGTCGTAAATCCGCTGCCCGCGCCAACCGGGAAGAATATTCGTTGCCGCCACAATTTCGCCAGTTTTACTATTTGGCACCCCTGCGGCTGCGATTCCGATTCCGCTAATGGTTATGCCATTTTTTTGTGCTTCTTCTAGGATTTGTTTCGCTTTCGCTACTAAACGATTTTTTATATCTTCCCCGCCTTTTGACGCTTCGGTTGGTATTGATCCGTAATCTTGCACAAACGGAATAGCGCAATTTTTGCTATCTGAAATATTCGTGCTGCACGAAAGCTCCGGCAAAGTAACCAATCCGTAAGCTATTTTCGTTCCACCTATATCAAAGGCAAGATATGTAGAGCGAGAATCTTTTGTTTCGTTCATAATTACATCCGTTGATTAAATATTTTTTATTTGTGAGGTAATTGAGTTTGACGATTCACGCGTCTTGAGTTGCGTTTACGGCGTCGTAAATGTGCATTAAGTAGTTCAAACGTTCCGAAACGCTGGCGTCTTGAGGAACGCACACTTTTGCCCCCAAATAGTCGATTGCATAGTCGTCTTTTAACGCTTCGCGCGTGGTTTCTTGAATTTCTTTAGAAGTCATTAAAGACGTTGGTTCGTCTGGAGCCATAGGCAAGTGTCCGTCAATCCACTCGTACCCGTATTGCGTAGCGTCTGGTCCTGCCCCCGAGAACATTACTCCCTGCAGAACTCCAGCCTTTCTTGCTTCGCGCACGTGTGCTATAGCAGCTTGAGCGTTGCGTTCTTCGACAACGCTGCGGCCCCAATTAATTGTGACTCCAATTCCCGTATCTTTTGCGATTTGAATTTCATTTTCGAGCGGAAGGAAGCCTTTTTCTGGATTCTGGCCCTCAATATATCTGTCGCAATGTTCTATTACCAGTTTTGCCCCAAGCCAATCCAGTTGTGCTAGCTCATCTAGCGACTTTTTCATTGCGTCTGCGCTTGCTATTCGAGTTGGTGCCGTGTGTATTTCAATATGCGAAATATCGCAGCTGTTGCGAAGGTTTGCAAAATCAGCTATTGCTTGACGAATGTCCTTAAAGAAGGAAATTGCGCGAAGTCGGCCTTCTTCATCCGGGCTTGCTAGTCCAAATTCTGGGTCCGGATCAAAATTTATGTGCCGCATTGTTCCTGGAATTGCGGTTATCGTGTTTTTATGCCAGCTAGACGGGATTGCGGTTGCTAACCATGCTCGGTTTTGTGGGTCTGCTAAATCGCCAGGATATGGGATTTCAGTTCCCGCAACCCAGTTTTGAGTTCCGAGTAAATCGTAGTATTGTTTTTGTTCTTCGCGTGATTTTGGCAGCGACGCGTATGCGCCTACAACGAACTTAGTTTTCAGCATGATATCCTCCTTGAAATCGCGGCTGAATTAGCTTTCTTTGTATGTTACAGTAAACACGCTACAATTCGTCAGACGTCTGATAAATTATCAAATCTTGTTAAGTTTGCAATACTTTACTTTTGCAAAGCAAAGGCTACCATTGCAAAATCAAAATATTTATTCTACGAATTTTTATGAGTTAATCTTCGAATGCCGTATGCTGTAAAGGGAAAAATCATAATGACGTGATACGAAATATTTATTAAAATAATAATTTATAACGCAACTATTTATACGAGCGGCGGTGATGCAATGAATACTAACGATGAACAGTATGGTAATAATGCGCGTAACAATTCTTACGAGCCGCATATTGGCCGCGAATCGCATGTAGTTCCAGGACATTTTGGCGAGCCTCTAAAAGTAACGCACGCACAATATTCGCAAGGAAATGCTGCAGCTCACCCAACGCATCCGTTGCTGCTGTTGTTGCACGGCTGGGGCTCTAACGAAGAAGATTTACTAGATTTATTGCGAATAGTAGCGCCTTATAACGATGCGATTGCGCTTCGTGCTCCTCTCAAGCTCGCTGAAGGCGCGTACAGTTGGTTCCATGATGCCGTGCCACAGCGGGAAGATTTGGATTGCGATATGTATGCGGCTGCGGCGGCAATCGACGAGTGGGTGAGTGCAAATATTCCAGCCAACCGCGATGTAGTTCCGTTTGGTTTCTCGCAGGGAGCTGCGCTCGCAGTGCACGTGCTGCGTTTGAACCCTGACCGCTATCGTGCTGCAGTTGCGCTTTCTGGTTTTATAGCTCCGAACGTTCCTGCTTTTGCCAGCGAAGTTACGCTAAAAGACGACGAATTGGCAGAGCGAAACACGCCTGTATTCTTTGGTTACGGCTTAGAGGATGCAGTTATTCCTCCTTACGAATTTTCTGCCGCGGCCGCTTGGCTTGAGGAACACACGTGGCTTGAGGAGAAGCGATATCGAGGTCTCGATCACGCCGTGCACATGGAGGAACTTGGCGATATTCGCAAATGGTTTGTTACTCACGATATTGCGTCGGGACTTCTTTAGTAGTTGCGATTTGTAAGTTGATTGTGTGAGTTGATTGTGCAAGTTAATTTCGCAAGTTGATTGTGTGAGCTAATTCTATGAATAAAAACGATGATTCCGTTACTTGCGCAATGAAGGAAGCGTTGCGATTGGCGGTAGAAGCGGCTAAGGCGGGTGAAGTTCCTGTTGGTGCCGTTGTACTTGATGGCGACGGCAATATTATTGGCCGCGGCGCAAACTTGCGCGAGCGAGAGTCGGATCCGTTGGCTCATGCGGAAGTGCTTGCTATGAAAAGTGCTGCTATTGCGCGAAAATCTTGGAATTTATCTGACTGCACTTTGGTAGTTACGCTCGAACCCTGCCCAATGTGTGCTGGCGCAATTTTGCAAACTCGTCTTAAGCGCGTAATTTTTGGTGCGTGGGATGCAAAATTGGGTGCTTGCGGGTCAGTATGGGATATTTTACGAGACAGGCATGTAGGCTCATATCCGGAAGTTATTGGTTCTGTGTGCGAATCTGAATGTGCTCAACTTTTGCGAAACTTTTTTGAAAATCATAGGTAAAACTGAATAATTTTTTAGTGTTGCGTTTAATTCAAGATAACGCAGTGCATGAAAAGTAATTTTTTAGCGCGTTCCCCTTGTGTTCATCCTAGCAAAATGTTATAGTTGCGGTAACGTTACCGCATGAGGTAAGTTGAAGAAACTGACAATTGTGGGAACGTTATCTCAATTTGCGGATTCTATTCAGCGCTGATGAAACTGCTCATTGAGAATAATGTTGTACAGAGGCTCTTATGCATGGTTGCATAGTGCTGTTTTTCTCCAACGAAAGGAGTATATGAAAAAACGTAGTATAAAACATGGAGTACAAGCTAAAATCAAAACATATCGATAACAGTGCAAAATTGTTAGCACTGGTTGAGCATAAGAGATGAGCTGGAGGTGTCATGTCGTACATTACGATTCGCGATGTTGCGCAACGTGCTGGTATATCAGTATCAACTGTTTCCCGCGCATTGAATAATACGGGTCGTATATCGGCAAGCACTAAGGCGAAAGTTGAGCGTGCAGTTGCGGAATTAGGTTATATACCAGATTCTCGCGCTCAGGCAATGCGGTCATCTCATACTAAGACAGTTGGGTTACTTGTGCCAGATATACGCAATGCATATTTTGCTGAGCTTGCGTATACTGTGCAAGACTCGTTGTTTGATGCCGGCTATTGTGCGTTTATTGGAACATCTTCTGAGAGTGCAGCTCGTCAAGATTCATTCATTACAAGTATTCTTTCTCAACGCATTGATGGTGCGATTATTGTGCCTCAAGGTGAGGAGACTGATGCTATGAGAATGTTGATGGAACAGCATCTTCCACTTATGTTTATGGATAGACATGTGGAGCCTCGGACTGGTGATTTGACGCATGTGCCAGTTGTGGATTCGGATCCAGAGCAAGGTATTCGTGACGCATTATTGGATGTTAAACAACATGGTTTTTGCTCAGTTGGCTACGTGTCGGGTCCAATTATCGCTTCACCGTCACTGCAAGAACGCGAACAAGTATTTCGTACAGTGGCTTCTGAGATATTTGGCGAAGAACATGTATTTGTAGAATCTACGGGGTTTGAACAATCCTCATGTGCTAGCGTGTTGCATCGCATGATTAGCGTTGGCGTAAAAGCGCTTATTATCGGCTATTCGCCAGATGCGCTGCGAGTGATGGATGTAATGGCTCGTGAAGGATTAGTGATAGGTAGTGATATTTCAATTATTTCGTTTGATGATGTTGAAATATTCCGCTTAGCAACGCCGCGTATTTCTACTATTTCGCAACAAGTTCAGCGTATTGGTCGTACTAGTGCTGCACTTTTTTTGGATATGTTAGAACATAATGTTGATGTTCAATCGCAGCGAGTAGAAACTATGTATATTCCGCGTGAATCGTTAGGAAATGCGTAGTTGTAAGGCTGTTATTTTATAGCTTGACACTATTGTTATTGATTTTTGTACTGTGACTTTGTAAGCGTGTGCAGCAATCGCCTGAGCGTACCGTTGTTGTTACGTTTTGCATGCACATTGCAGCATAATTCTCATCCAAAGCACAAGCGTAATGTAGCGTAATTTATTGCATTTTCGTGGCAGCAGTGGTGCTGTAGCGAAGAAAGAGGTAAGACATGACGGAACTATCGCTAGTAGGAGTATCGAAAATATTCGGTAATTCTACAGTAGTTGACAATTTGTCTGTAACAGTAAAACCGGGTGAAGTGCATGTTCTCCTTGGTGAAAATGGTGCGGGCAAGTCAACAGTTATTAAGATGATGAGTGGCATTTATCAGCCAGATAAAGGTCATATTGAGATCAATGGTGAAACAGTGCGAATTCCTAATGTGGATGCTGCTCGCAAATTGGGTATTGCTGTGATTCACCAAGAGTTAAATTTGGTGCCAGAACTTTCTATTATGGAAAATTTGTTCCTTGGTATGCTTCCCACTAAAGCTGGTTTTATTGATCGTGCGACGATGCGTACTCGTGCGAAAGTCGCATTACAAGTTATCGGTTTAGATGAAGATGTTAATAAGCCAATGGGAGAACTTGGCGTAGCTCGTCAACAAATGGTAGAAATTGCTAAAGCGCTTATGCAGCATGCATCTATTCTTATTCTTGACGAACCGACTGCAGCTTTAACGAAGCGTGAATGTGAACAATTATTCAGCATTATGGAAGATTTAAAATCCAAGAATGTTGGCATGGTGTTTATTTCTCACCATTTGGATGAGATTGCGCGCGTTGGTGATGTTGTAACTGTGCTTCGTGATGGTAAATATGTCGATACTGTTGATGCGAAAGTTTCTGAGAAGGAACTTGTAAAACTCATGGTAGGTCGTGATATTACAAATCAATTCCCTCATGGCAAACGTAGTCAAGGCAAAGAGCTGCTAAAAGTAGAAGGCTTAACGCGAAAAGGTACGCTAGAAAACGTATCCTTCAGTGTTCATGCTGGCGAAGTTGTGGGTCTTGCAGGTTTGGTAGGTGCTGGTCGTACCGAAGTTCTTCGTGCAATATTTGGTGCAGATAGCTATGATTCAGGCACAATAACTGTTGATGGTAAGCCAATTGCAAAAGCGAATATCGCAGGAAGCATTGCAGCCGGTCTTGGTTTAGTCCCAGAAGATCGTCGAGTACAAGGATTGATTCTTGAGGCATCTGTTGCAGAAAATTTGGGAATTTCTACATTAGTTTCTACAGCACACGCCGGCTTTGCAGATTTGAAAGGGCAGCGTACTCGCGAAGAAGAAACTGCAAAAAAATTGCGTATTCGTATGGCAAACATTGATCAATTCGCTGGTTCGCTATCTGGCGGTAATCAACAAAAAATTGTGTTCGGTAAATGGTCTATGGCGAACGTGAAAGTGCTATTGCTGGATGAGCCTACTCGTGGTGTTGATGTTGGTGCTCGTGTAGAAATTTACGAGTTGATTAACAATATCGTAGAAAATGGAGGTGCTGTGCTAATGGCATCCTCAGATTTGCCTGAAGTGCTTGGCATGTCAGATCGCGTATTGGTGATGTCGAACGGCAGAATCAGCGGTGAATTAGCTGCAAACGAGGCTACGCAGGAAAGTGTGATGGAACTTGCAGTGACTCACCTTAATGCATCTGGTATTTGAGCATACAGAAATGAGCAAAACCTTACTGTTTTCAATATGAAACTGATACATGAGCCATGTTGAAATCTTAAAAATTAAAGTTACCAATCAAACGTAAAACTTGCATACAACAATTTATTGCGCATACCAGTGCAGTGAGTTATAGCAAAATTTGTTAAAGGAGTATAAATTATGGCTGCTACGAGTAGTGCAAAATCTGAGCATTTGGGATACGGTGCAGTTGATAAAGGATTTTTGCCTGCAGCGAAAAAGTTTGCATCTCGCAATGGCGCTCTTATTGGCTTGGTTATTTTATGCGCTGCGCTTTCATGCGCTACGCCGGCATTTTTGACGAGTGTGAATATTCTCAATGTGGGTATTCAAGCTGCGACAGTTGCTATTTTGGCATTCGGTCAAACCTTTGTTATCGTGTCCGCTGGTATTGATTTGTCAGTAGGTTCGGTGGCTGCAATTTCTAGCATGTTGGTTGCATATACAGGCGTTTCTATGGGGTTGCCACCAGTGCTGACTGTTGTGGTTGGTATAGCAACCGGTGCACTTTTTGGACTTATTTCTGGCGTAGCTAACGCTTTCCTTAAGTTGCCATCGTTTATTGCCACATTGGCAATGATGTCTGTTGCGCGTGGCCTTACCCTTGTTGTTTCAGACGGTCGTCCTATTTCTACATCCGGCATGGTTAATTTCTTTGGTGCCAACATATTAGGTATTCCAATGCCAATTGTGATGATGATTATCATGGGTGTTATTGCTGCAGTAATACTGAACTTCACCACTACTGGTCGTTCTATGTATGCTGTTGGCGGCAATATGGAAGCTTCGCGCCTTTCTGGCATCAATATTCATAAAACACAAATTATGGTGTTTGTTCTTTCGGGTATTTTTGCCGCTGTCGCCGGTTTAGTTATTGCTGGTCGTCTACATTCCGCTCAGCCTCAGGCTGCCACTGGTTACGAAATGGATGCGATTGCTTCCGTTGTTATCGGTGGTGCTTCACTTTCTGGCGGCAAAGGCAAGATTTCTGGCACTTTCGTAGGAGCAATTTTGTTGGCTGTAATTCGTAACGGCTTGAATATTTTGAATGTTTCCTCGTTCTGGCAGCAAGTAGTTATCGGTTTGGTTATTGCATTCGCTGTAAGCCTTGATACTTTGCGCCGTAAGGAAGATACGCACTGACAGCAAATTAATACTTTTTATAAACTTGATCTTCTCGTAGTAAGGAGGTGAATCTTGCAAATGTTGATTCGTAAGCGGTGAGTAATCAATATTTTCAGCAAGAATTGAAACAATTTGGAATATTATAACTGAACTTTATAACTCAAAACTACGTAACAATAAGGTAAAGAGATGGTGAAACATCAGCCTTATGTCACTGCAATATTGTGGATTTATTGAACTAAAAAACTTGCGGTAGCACAGGGCAATAATCAAAGGAGATATGATGAATTATCCAATTATGCGTCGAAGCGTAAAGATTGCTTGCGCGTTTGCAGCAGCATCTGCACTTATTGTCAGCATGAGTGCATGTGGTAGTACTAATGGTGGCGATAAAGTCGCATTGCTAGTTTCTACTTTGAACAATCCGTTCTTTGTGGATCTACGTGATGGTGCTCAAGCTGAAGCAAAGAAACTTGGTGTTGATTTGCAAGTTTCCGACGCTCAGAATGATTCTGCAAAGCAGCAGGATCAAGCGCAGAATGCTCAATCGCAAGGTGCAAAAGCTGTTATTATTAACCCTGTAGATTCTGATGCTGCTGGTCCTGCAGTTGCCCCGTTGCTAAGCGCGAACTTGCCTGTGATTTCTGTTGACCGTTCTGTAACTGGTGAAAAAGTTACTTCGCATATTTCTTCCGATAATGTTGCTGGTGGTGCTCAGGCTGCTGACACGCTAGCTAATAGTATTAGCGAAAAAGGTGAAGTTTTGATTTTGCAAGGTATTCCTGGAGCGGCTTCTACTCGCGACCGTGGCAAAGGATTCAAAGATCGTATTAAGAAATATTCAAATATTAAAGTTGTAGCAGAACAAACTGCTAACTTTGACCGTGCTGAAGCATTAAATGTGGCTACTAATTTGTTGCAATCGCACCCGAATGTAACTGGCATTTACGCCGAAAATGACGAGATGGCATTAGGCGCCATTCAAGCATTAGGAGCTAAAGCTGGTAAAGAAATTAAAGTAGTCGGTTTTGATGGCACTGCTGACGGTATGAAAGCTATTAAGGCCGGCACAATGGTTGGAACAATTGCTCAGCAACCAAAGGAACTTGGCCGTTCTGCCGTTGCTGCTGCTGTAAAAGCTATTAAAGGGAAAAGTGTTCCAAAGACTGAGCCAATTACTGTGAAAACGGTAACAGCAAAGAATGTGGGTGATTTTGAGTAATACATATTTGCATAAAACTATGTAATTCCGTGTATAAACATTAAAATTTATGTTGAGTAGTTTTATGGATCAATATAGCTAATGCAAAATTTATATGGCGCTGGGAGCATTCATGATGCTTTCGTGAAAATAATCGCAACAGTAAAATTTATTAATACCGTATGATTTAGTGTTCTCAGCGCCATTTTTTTCTTAATAAGATTTTTATCATATATGTTCGTGGTGGCGAACTTGTTATAAAGGTGATGATCATTGTTGATGTCACTTTCATGAGCCGTGATATGGGGTGAATTATGTTAACTCATGGTATTTTGAACGCACAATTAGCAGCTGCTATTGCAAAATTAAGGCATAAGGATCAATTTGTTGTTTCTGACTGTGGCTTGCCTGTCCCGGCGGGCGTAGAAGTTATTGATTTAGCCTTGGTTTTTGGAATACCGCGATTTACTGACGTGCTTGCATCAATAAAGGATGATCTTGTTCTTGAGTCTGGTATTATGGCGGAAGAAGCTTGTGATGATGTTCCAGAAACATGGGTCAAGGATCTGCTTGGCGTGCCATTGACTTATGTGCCGCATGATGGCGAACAAGGATTTAAGGCTCTTGTTTCGCAAGCTAAATTCGTGATTCGAACGGGTGAGACTACCCCGTATTCTAACGTGTTGCTGCGTTGTGGTGTTCCATTCTAAGCTTTGTTTTGCGCAATATTTAGGGAGAATTATGTCTAGTTATCATATGCTTGACTCGTTGGAGAGTTTAGAAAAGATTAAAGTCATTCAGCCTGTTAATGTGGATTTGCAACATGAAACATTGCCTGCGATGCGAAATATGAAGATGCCTACTGTAGCGATAGTTGGTTCTATGAATGCGGATTATACTATTGTTGCTAATCGTCTTCCTATGCCTGGTGAGACCATTAAAGGCAACGAAATACGAATACTGCCTGGAGGTAAGTCAGGTAATCAGGCAGTATCTGCTGCAAAGCTTGGTGCGCACGTATGTATGTTCGGTGCGGTAGGCGATGATGCTAATGCTGATTTTCTTACTGGTGCTTTGCAAGAATCTGGTGTTGATACGACGTATGTACGTCATGTACCCAATTGCAACAGTGGTGCAACAGTGATTACAGTGGATGCGCAAAGTGGCGAAAATACTATTGTTTATGCGCCTGGATCTAACTCGCAAGTTGATGTTGATTATATTCAGTCGCCATCTGTGAAAGCTGCTATTACTAGTGCAAAAGTATTAGGACTTTGTTTGGAAAGTCCGTTAGAATCGGTTACGATGTGCGCTCGCTTAGCGCATGAGCATGGCGTAAAAGTTTTGCTTAATAATTCGCCTTTTTTGGATACATTACCGCAAGATCTTATACGATCTGCAGATATCTTACTGGTTAATGAGCATGAAATGGCGCAATTGTTGCATATTTCAGAACCTGATAATGGCGATTGGGATTCGTTTGATTGGCAGCATGCACTTCGTGCAATGCATGAGTTTGGCTTTAATGAAGCGATAGTAACACTTGGTTCAAAGGGGTCTATTGTTTTGGATTATGCCGATAATTCAGTGCATAGAATTATGGCTCAGCATGTCAATGCTGTTGATACCACTGGTTGTGGTGATGCTTTTATGGGTACTGTGCTCGCATGTTTGTCTGCAGATATGCGACTCGTTGATGCGGCTTCGTTGGCTTCTTATGTAGCTGCATATGCTGCTACTGGATTTGGTGCACAAGCTTCTTACGGCACAGTTGCTCAAATTCGTCAATTTTTTCACTTGTAAGTAGGTGATGCATGCATAAATTGTGTATATTCAGTTGACGTTCGCGCCTTGCCGATATACAAAATTTTGACATTCTCCAAAAACTGTGTAATATGCTATAAAAACCAAAAAGCAGTTGGCTGATTTTAGTCACTACGATCAGCCTTACTGCTTTTTATTATATTTGTAGTCGCTTCGACGTAATTCCTGTAAATGCATGAATCTCGCCTAAGCACACTTTTACCTAAAAGGAGGTGTCACTATGAGTGGCATGAAATATGCAATGATCGGTTCTGGAGCTATGGGATATCGCTATGGCGTTTTGTTGCAGGAAACGGCCGGTATTCATGTTGACTTCATTGACACCTGGGATAAGAACGTAAATAAGGTGCGTGAGCAGGGCGGTGTAATGGTTAGCCGAGACCACGAAAACCGCCATTTGGTGCCGATTAATATGTATACGCCGGAAGATTACGATGGCAATCCAGACGTGTGGATTGTGTTTATGAAGCAGATGCAGCTTGCAGAAATGTTGGAGCGTTGCAAGCATCTGTTTAAGGATCATCAAGTTGTGTTTGCTGCAATGAACGGTTGGGGGCACTTCGAAAAGTTGCAGCAGTACTTCCCGGATGATCATATTTATGGCGGAACTGCCATGATTGCAACAGTTTTGAACGGCCCGGGAGACGTTGATTTTATTGGTAAAGTTGGCGTTGGAACCATGAATATGTGCGCGTTGAATGAGCAGGTAAGCGATGTTGAGCTTGCTATGCGAGACGACTTTAAAGCTGCTGGTTTGAACCCTACTATTACGGAAGATTTTAAGGGTACTTGCATGGCGAAGGTGATTTTTAATTCCGTAATTAATACTTTGTGTACTATGTATCAGATTCAGATGGGTCAGTTTATTTCGTACCCAGGAGCAATGGATATGGCTCGTCAGCTTATTAACGAAGCGTACGATGTGTGCGATCGTGCCGGAATTCGTATGGTTAATACGCGTCAGCAAGAGATGGAAGCTATTGATTACGTAAGTCGCGTGGCAAATCCTTTGCATTATCCTTCTATGTATCAAGATATGAGCCGTGGTCGTGAAACGGAAGTTGACTATATCAACGGTTATATTGCGAAGCTTGGTCGCGAAAACGATTACGTTTGCCGCACTCACGAGTTCTTAACTCACGGCGTGCACTTAGCTGAGCTTGCGTTCAAACTGCATCATCAGCAATGATTGAGAGACTATCCCTATAGCTCTTGCAATGAATGAGAAGGAGGCGCGGCTCGCGGTTTTTGCTGCGGGCCGCTTTTTTATACTCTTTTAACTACAATATTTACAAGTATAATAACTTTTATATATACTTGTAAAACGCATAGTAAATATACATGTATTAAGTATACGCATGGATTGTCTGTAGAAAAGTTAGGTTAATGCATATGGTTACGGTAGCTCCAATAAGCACTATGGTTCCTATTAGCGCTTTTAGTAATGGTAAATCTGCGCAGGCTTTTGCAAAAGTGAGTGCTGGCATGCCAGTTACAGTGTTAAAAAACAATCAACCAATGTACTTCATTATTGATCGCGAAGATTTTGAGCATTACCAATCACTTGAGGAACAACTCCAAAAGTATATTGAAGAAGCCATTGAAAATAAAAACGAGGAAGCTCGTAAACAGGTTCAAAATCACGAATTTACTCATGAATCACACACTGCTTCAGATATGATGGATTACCTAAATGGACTGTGAAAAGAGACGACTTCTTACAATTAAGTCATTTGATAATGACTACAAAAAGATTCGTAAAAAGCATATTAACACTGAAAATTTTCTTGCTGTATTTCAGGCTCTTATAGATAATGATCAACAGATATTAAAGAGTAAATATCGTGATCATGCTCTTACTGGTAGTTGGAAAGGGTACCGTGAGTTGCATGTACAGCCAGATTTACTGCTTATTTATTGGGTTGATGGCTTGTCTGTTTCTTTAGTATTGGTGAGATCTGGTAGTCATGATGAATTATTCTCTAATGCTAGAACTGATTCTAAAATTATTCGCAAGTATTCTGAAATGGTAAGTAATGCTCTATCGTTGCTTGAAAAATCCAAAGATAGCTGAAATATGGAATAATAAATTATAGATAATAAAAAATAGATTATAAAAATAATTAATGGGGAGTGTATGACTACTTTTGATCGAGCGAACTTGCCGCAATCCGTGCGCACAAACGGCGCTACGCCAAACCCTTGGTGGGCGAATGCTGTTGTGTACCAGATTTATCCGCGAAGCTTCCAAGATACGAACGGTGACGGCATTGGTGATTTGAAGGGAATCACTTCGCGCCTCGACTATTTGGCGGATTTAGGTGTCGACGTGCTCTGGCTCAGCCCTGTTTACAAGTCTCCGCAAGACGATAACGGTTACGATATTTCCGACTATCAAGATATTGATCCGCTTTTCGGGACCTTGGAAGATATGGACGAGCTTTTGGCTGGTGCTCACGAGCGCGGGCTTAAAGTCGTGATGGATTTGGTAGTAAATCACACTTCTGACGAGCACGCTTGGTTCCAGGCTTCCCGCGACGCTTCAAGCGATTACGCGGATTGGTATTGGTGGAGGCCGGCGCGTGAAGGTTGCGTCCCTGGTGAGCCGGGCGCGGAGCCGAATAAGTGGGGTTCGTATTTTGGCGGTTCCGCGTGGACGTACGATCCAAAGCGCGGCGAATACTATCTTCACCAGTATTCGCCAAAGCAGCCAGATTTGAATTGGGAAAATCCTGCGGTTCGCGCTGCCGTGTACAAGATGATGAATTGGTGGATGGATCGCGGAATCGACGGCTTCCGTATGGATGTGATCACGCAAATTTCCAAGCATGTTGATTCTGAAGGTCGTTTGCCGGGTGAGGTTGGTTGCCAGATTGAGGATTTGCCAGCCGGAGCCGACGGCTATTCTTCGCCATTCCCGTTCTGCTCAGACGGCCCTCGCTTAGACGAGTTCTTGCGCGAGATGCGTGCAAAAGTTTTCGAAGGGCGTGAAGGTTTCTTGACCGTTGGTGAAGCTCCAGGAATTTCTCCGCATCGCAACACATATATTACGGATCCTGCTCACAGCGAACTCGACATGCTATTCCTGTTTAACCACGTGGATATTGATTGCGAAAACGGTACTAAGTGGAATCCTGTGCCTCTTAAGCTTACTTCGTTAAAGCGCGTGATGGCTGAACAGCAGCAGGCTGTAGCGGATGCTGGTTGGGCGAGCCTGTTCTTTAATAACCACGATCAGCCGCGTGCATTGTCTCGTTGGGGAAGTGAAGCTAGCGACGAGATGCGCGTGCGTTCTGCGAAGGCGATTGCAATGCTTCTGCACATGCATCGTGGCACGCCTTACGTGTACCAAGGCGAGGAAATTGGCATGACTAACGCGCACTTTACGCGTCTCGAACAGTATCGCGATTTGGAAGCGTTAAACATGTTTAAGCAGCGCGTAGAAGAAGCGCATATTCAGTCGGCGGAGTCGATGATGGATGCGCTCGCAAAGCGCGGCCGAGATAATTCTCGCACTCCAATGCAATGGAATGCGTCTAAATATGCGGGATTCATGCCTTTTAATGTTCCGTCGTTAAATAATGCGGAGCCGTGGATTAGCGTGAATCCTAATTATGTGGATATTAACGCGGCTGAGCAGATGGAAGATTCGGATTCCGTTTACGCTTTCTATAAGTATTTGATTGCGTTGCGTCATTCGGAGCCTATTGTTTCTGCTGGTTCTTGGAATTTGGTTGATGCGGATGACGAGTGCGTGTACGCGTTTGTGCGCGAGCTTAAATCTGGTTGTGAGAAGCAGGGTGATTCTGCGAAATCTGCTGAATCTAGTGCGGAATCTGCTGCGGATTCTGCGAAACGCATGCTCGTAATGGTTAATATGACGGATTCAACTGTACCTATTCCTGCAGAAAGTGCGAAAATGCTGCAAAATCGCGTTTCTAACGATTTTGTAGAGCATGACGTAATGGTTACAACCTACGACGTAAATCATGCGCTTACATCGCTTAAAAACGGTACTCTTGCGCCTTGGGAAGGTGTTGCAATCCTTTTGTAATAACTGAAGTAATCGAAAGCAAATAATTAGCCCTCGCTACTTTGCCAACCTGTTTGCAAATTGGTTTGAGTAGCAAGGGCTATTTTATTTTCGGTTCGTTATTCTACGTTTAGACGTCACGTATTAGACGTCACGTATTAGTTACTATATTCTTCAATAGTTTCGTCTACCAACTTTGGCAGAGCTTTCGCAATATCTTCGCGGATTATGTGCTTTGCCAAATAATCGTATTGGGTGGCACCCAAGTTCATTATCGTAATCGGCACTCCCGCGCGCGCTGCCAACGGCACTAAAGATGCGGCTGGAAATACTTCTAGTGTGGAACCAATAACCCACATTTCGTCCGCTTTAACTATTGCCTGCGCGCTGCGTTCCATAGCGCCTTCCGGAAGTGCTTCTCCAAAATATACGACGTCTGTTTTTATAAGCCCATTGCAAGGCATATTGCTGCGGTATGGCAGGGCACGTCTGCAATGCGGATCCGGATGCTCATCTAAATCGCGCATAATATCGGCAGTATTGTAGCTTGCATGGCAGCTCATACAATGCGAGGTGCCGATGCTTCCGTGAAGATTGACTATAAAGTTTGGATCGTTTCCGGCTTTTTCGTGAAGCGCGTCAAAGTTTTGCGTTGCTATAAGGTCGAGCATACCGGCTTGCTCGAGCTTCACGAGCGCTTTGTGTGCGGTTCCCGGCTGCGCGTTCCAAACGGGGGATTCTTTTTGCCAGCGCCAAGAGTAGATACGTTCCTCTTTGCTGCTTAGGAACGCGTCTATGTCGTAAACACTCATCTGCTCCGGGTGCTTAGTCCATACGCCGTCTGGGCCGCGAAAGTCGGGGATGCCTGCGCTTGTGGAGATTCCGGCGCCGGTTAGCACCACAATGTGGTGCCCGTGCTTGCTTGCGCGAGTGTTGGTGGTGTTGGTGGTGTTGGTGGTGTTGCTCATTCTTCTACTCCTTCGTTTTGCTAAGTTCTCATTTTCTATAAGTATTTATTTATAAGTGTTATTTAATTAGTGTTTATAAGTGTTTATTTTTAAGTATCTACTTATATAAGTATTTCTCACGCCATATATAGCGCTCATATAATATAGCGCTCATATATTTTTGCGTATATCTTACCTATTTCTGCCTCGAATATGTCTTTTTTGTTTTGTTTTCGTGTTGGCTTTGTGTCTTTGTTGCTGTTTTGTTTGGGGGTGTGGGTTGTGAGATTAGTGCGACACTCCCGGGTTTTGTGTTTTTGGGGTTGTTTTTGGTTATTTTTTGTTGGTTTTGGGTTGGGTTGTTGGTTTGTTGTTGGTTTTTTCTCTGGTTTTTTACTGTTTTCGACACGCCGGTGTTTTGGCTTGTTTTCAATGGTTTTGGGGTGTTTGTTTTTGGTGGGTTTGCGTTTTAGCGTGGGTTGGTGTAAGTTTATCTCTTGCTGCTCAGCGCGGCTGGTTCTCCTCGGTTGAGGTTGATGGGCCGGCTGGTGTGGTGGTGGTTTGAGAACTCAAGAGCGTGTCTGTACTACTTATTAGTTAATTATTGCCAGTTCATTGCCTGCCTCACAGATTGTGGGGTGCCTGAGAGATGGTTAAATGGTGGTGAGGTTTTTGTTGGGATGTTCTTTCCTTAAAGAATGTCTCGTCTTTTTCTTATTTTTTGGAGCCTTATTTTGGCTCTTCATTGAATTTTTTCGTGGAGGGTTCGATTCTGGCTCAGGATGAACGCTGGCGGCGTGCTTAACACATGCAAGTCGAACGGGATCTGACCAGCTTGCTGGTTGGTGAGAGTGGCGAACGGGTGAGTAATGCGTGACCAACCTGCCCCATGCTCCAGAATAGCTCTTGGAAACGGGTGGTAATGCTGGATGCTCCAACTTGACGCATGTCTTGTTGGGAAAGTGTTTAGTGGCATGGGATGGGGTCGCGTCCTATCAGCTTGTAGGCGGGGTAATGGCCCACCTAGGCTTCGACGGGTAGCCGGCCTGAGAGGGCGGACGGCCACATTGGGACTGAGATACGGCCCAGACTCCTACGGGAGGCAGCAGTGGGGAATATTGCGCAATGGGGGAAACCCTGACGCAGCGACGCCGCGTGCGGGATGAAGGCCTTCGGGTTGTAAACCGCTTTTGATTGGGAGCAAGCTTTCGGGTGAGTGTACCTTTCGAATAAGCGCCGGCTAACTACGTGCCAGCAGCCGCGGTAATACGTAGGGCGCAAGCGTTATCCGGAATTATTGGGCGTAAAGAGCTTGTAGGCGGTTCGTCGCGTCTGGTGTGAAAGCCCATCGCTTAACGGTGGGTCTGCGCCGGGTACGGGCGGGCTAGAGTGCAGTAGGGGAGACTGGAATTCCCGGTGTAACGGTGGAATGTGTAGATATCGGGAAGAACACCAATGGCGAAGGCAGGTCTCTGGGCTGTTACTGACGCTGAGAAGCGAAAGCGTGGGGAGCGAACAGGATTAGATACCCTGGTAGTCCACGCCGTAAACGGTGGACGCTGGATGTGGGGCCCATTCCACGGGTTCCGTGTCGGAGCTAACGCGTTAAGCGTCCCGCCTGGGGAGTACGGCCGCAAGGCTAAAACTCAAAGAAATTGACGGGGGCCCGCACAAGCGGCGGAGCATGCGGATTAATTCGATGCAACGCGAAGAACCTTACCTGGGCTTGACATGTGCCTGTCGACTGCAGAGATGTGGTTTCCCTTCGGGGCAGGTTCACAGGTGGTGCATGGTCGTCGTCAGCTCGTGTCGTGAGATGTTGGGTTAAGTCCCGCAACGAGCGCAACCCTTGCCCTGTGTTGCCAGCGGGTTATGCCGGGAACTCACGGGGGACCGCCGGGGTTAACTCGGAGGAAGGTGGGGATGACGTCAGATCATCATGCCCCTTACGTCCAGGGCTTCACGCATGCTACAATGGCCAGTACAACGGGTTGCGACATGGTGACATGGAGCTAATCCCTTAAAACTGGTCTCAGTTCGGATCGTAGTCTGCAACTCGACTACGTGAAGGCGGAGTCGCTAGTAATCGCGAATCAGCAACGTCGCGGTGAATGCGTTCCCGGGCCTTGTACACACCGCCCGTCAAGTCATGAAAGTGGGCAGCACCCGAAGCCGGTGGCCTGACCTTTTTGGAGGGAGCCGTCTAAGGTGAGGCTCGTGATTGGGACTAAGTCGTAACAAGGTAGCCGTACCGGAAGGTGCGGCTGGATCACCTCCTTTCTACGGAGTTTTTGTGCACGCTCGGTTGAGTGTGGTTACTGGTGTGGAAATCAATAGTTAATGTTTTTAAATGAGTTTGTTGGGCATGCTTTTGGGTTCCCGGATTGCCACCCCTCCATTTTTTTGGGGGTTGCGGTCCTGGCCCTTGGATTTCAGGTTGAGGCTTTTATTGTTTTTGGCTTGGGTTCTTGGTGTTGTGGTGGTTTGAGAACTGGATAGTGGACGCGAGTAAAATGCGAAACTTTTTGTTTCGATTTTTTTGCTTTTATCAATTTCAACCGGCTCCTTTTGTTGGAGTCGCTTGATCGTTTTGTGATCGTTTAGTGTGATGATTTTTTGTCTAGAGAATTTTGCTGATGGGTTCTTACTTTAGTGTTTGTCACTGGTAAGGGCGTATGGTGGATGCCTTGGTAGACAGGACCGATGAAGGACGTGACGGGCTGCGATATGCCTCGGGGAGCTGCCGAGTGGGCTTTGATCCGAGGATTTCCGAATGGGGAGACCCGGCCACTGTTATGGGTGGTCACCACAGTTTTTGTGGGGGGTACGCAGGGAAGTGAAACATCTCAGTACCTGCAGGAAAGGATACTCCGTGAGTAGTGGCGAGCGAAAGCGGATCAGGCTAAACCGGGTGCGTGTGATAACCGTCAGGTGTTGCGCATTCGGGGTCGTGGGATTGACTGTTCAGCCTCTGACGGGGTTGAGGAGAGTGATAAAATGTCGTGCTAGGTGAATGGGATTGAATTCCCAGCCGTAGAGGGTGATGGCCCCGTAGCTTGTCGTGCGATGTCTCTTTATGTTTATTCCCAAGTAGCGCGGGCCTCGTGGAATCCCGCGTGAATCTGCCCAGACCGTTGGGTAAGCCTAAGTATTCCTGTCTGACCGATAGTGTACTAGTACCGTGAGGGAAAGGTGAAAAGCACCCCGGGAGGGGAGTGAAATAGTTCCTGAAACCGTGCGCTTACAATCCGTCGGAGCCTTCTTTGTGGGGTGACGGCGTGCCTATCGAAAAATGAGTCTGCGAGTCAGTGGTATGTGGCGAGGCTAACCCGGGTGGGGGAGCCGTAGCGAAAGCGAGTTTTAAAAGGCGTTTGAGTCGCATGTCCTGGACCCGAAGCGGGATGATCTAGCCCTGAGCAGGTTGAAGCGCGGGTAAGACCGTGTGGAGGACCGAACCCACCTAGGTTGAAAACTGGGGGGATGACTTGGGGTTAGGGGTGAAAGGCCAATCAAATTCCGTGATAGCTGGTTCTCTCCGAAATGCATTTAGGTGCAGCGTCGTGTTATTGCTTACAGGGGGTAGAGCTACTGGATGCTTGCGGGCCCATACCGGGTACCAATAGCAGCCAAACTCCGAATACCTGTTAGGTTTATCACGGCAGTGAGTCGGCGGGGGATAAGCTCCGTCGTCAAAAGGGAAACAGCCCTGATCGTCGTCTAAGGTCCCGAAGCGCGTGCTAAGTGGGAAAGGATGTGGAGTCGCATAGACAGCCAGGAGGTTGGCTTAGAAGCAGCCATCCTTGAAAGAGTGCGTAACAGCTCACTGGTCTAGTGGTTCCGCGCCGACAATGTAGCGGGGCTTAAGCACGCCACCGAAGACGCGACTGCATGAATTTTGTTCATGCGGGGTAGGAGAGCGTCCTGTATGGGGTGAAGCGGCAGTGTGAACTTGTCGTGGACTGTACGGGAGTGAGAATGCAGACATGAGTAGCGAGAGACGGGTGTGAATCCCGTCCGCTGAATGACTAAGGGTTCCGGGGCCACGTTCGTCGTCCCCGGGTGAGTCGAGTCCTAAGGCGAGGCCGACAGGCGTAGTCGAATGGATGAACGGGTTGATATTCCCGTACCGGTGTTACACCGTTCGAACTGAATCTGAGAGTACTAACCTTCATTTGCGAGTTGGCTTCCTTTCGGGGTTGTTGGCTTGTTTGTGTTGGGACTGTATTGGTAGTAGGTTAGCGTGGGAGTGACGCGGGTAGGTAGCCGGCTGCGGAGGTGGTTTTCCGTGGCTAAGCGTGTGGGCTGTCTCCTAGGTAAATCCGGGGGATGTTAAGCTGAGGCGTGATGGGTAGGCTGTAAGGCTGATTCCGGTGATCCTGCTTGCCGAGAAAAGCTTCAACGTGAGGTGTGATTCCGCTCGTACCCTAAACCGACACTGGTGGTCTGGTAGAGTATACCGAAGCGATCGGGCGAATCCTGGCCAAGGAACTCGGCAAATTACTCCCGTGCCTTCGGCATAAGGGAGACCCTTGATGGTGATATGGTTTTACGCTGTTGAGCTGTTGGGGGTGGCACAAGCTAGGGGGTAGCGACTGTTTACCAAAAACACAGGAGCGTGCGAAGGCGTAAGCCGCTGTATACGCTCTGACGCCTGCCCGGTGCCGGAAGGTTAAGAGGATCCGTTAGCTTCGGTGAAGCGGTGAATTTAAGCCCCGGTAAACGGCGGTGGTAACTATAACCATCCTAAGGTAGCGAAATTCCTTGTCGGGTAAGTTCCGACCTGCACGAATGGCGTAACGACTTCCCCACTGTCTCGGCCAGGAGCCCGGCGAAATTGCAGTACGAGTAAAGATGCTCGTTAAGCGCAGAAGGACGAAAAGACCCCGGGACCTTTACTATACCTTGGTATTGTCGTTAGGTGTGGATCGTGTAGCATAGGCGGGAGGCTGTGAAGCGTGGGCGCTAGCTTGCGTGGAGTCGAATAGTGAAATACCGCTCTTTCCATATCTGGCGTCTAACCTCAGCACGTTATCCGTGTTAGGGACAGTGCCTGGCGGGTAGTTTAACTGGGGCGGTTGCCTCCTAAAGAGTAACGGAGGCGCTCAATGGTCCGCTCAGCCCGGTTGGCAATCGGGTGTTGAGTGTAATCGCACAAGCGGGCTTGACTGTGAGACTGACGGGTCGAGCAGGGACGAAAGTCGGAGATAGTGATCCGGTGCCGGCGTACGGACGTGGCATCGCTCAACGGATAAAAGGTACCCCGGGGATAACAGGCTGATCATTCCCAAGAGTCCATATCGACGGGATGGTTTGGCACCTCGATGTCGGCTCGTCGCATCCTGGGGCTGGAGCAGGTCCCAAGGGTTCGGCTGTTCGCCGATTAAAGCGGCACGCGAGCTGGGTTCAGAACGTCGTGAGACAGTTTGGTCTCTATCCTCTGCGCTCGTTGGAATGTTGAGGAGACCTGCCCATAGTACGAGAGGACCTGGGTGGACGAACCTCTGGTATGCCGGTCGTCACGCCAGTGGCGCTGCCGGTTAGCTACGTTCGGAAGGGATAACCGCTGAAAGCATCTAAGCGGGAAGCCTGCTCCAAGATAAGCATTCCATGCACGTTAGTGTGTGAGCCCCCATGTAGAACACGTGGTTGATAGGCTAGATGTGGAAGCCCTGTAAGGGGTGGAGCTGACTAGTACTAATGGGTGATGGTGACATTCTTCTCTACTCTTGTGAGTGGGGAGGGTGAGTTTCTGTGAGTATTTTTCTTCTAGTGTTAATGAGTACTGAATGTTTTGCTTAACGATCGGTTGGTAAGAGTTGTTTTTGCTCGCGTTCATGTCCGGTTCCCAAACCGCCAACTTGCCACTCACTGCTGGTGAGTGTTATAATTAAGTTTGCGGTGGTCATGGCTCAGGTGAGACGCCCGGTCCCATTCCGAACCCGGAAGCTAAGGCCTGACACGGCGAGGGTACTGCACTCGATAGGGTGTGGGAGACTAGCACGCTGCCGCATTATT
>NZ_LRTV01000011.1 GCF_003408845.1 Gardnerella massiliensis | reverse complement strand
GGTCATATGGATTTATTCCAGGTGAAGCAAACGATAAAGTGGCTATGAGTATTAATAATGCTGATGATGCTAAGCTGAAACAATTTGTAAAAAATCATGTTAAAGAACTTAATCAATGCCTCATAACTCCACAACAAGTCTTATCGGAACTTGGTGATAAGCATGAAAAATAATTTTCGCGCTTGGCTTGAAGGTAGGCATTATATTGTTGCAATCGTTGCAATTTTATTGTCCGTAGTCCTTCCCTCTTTAATGCTTGTTATATTCAGATCATTTGTAACGCAGTTGCCAGTTTATGTTGGTTATATGTGTTTGCCAGATTCTGCTAATGTGCATAATGCGGTAGAAGGTATAACATTCCAATGTCAATCTGGTAGTAGTGTTGTTAATTTTGTTGTTCCTCTGTATGAAGTTATTGTAGTTGGGTTTATTACCGCGGCATTCGTTTGCCTTGCTCCGATTATGGTATCGTGGGAACGTTTCGTGATGAAAAGGTTGCGAATATATGCATTGAGTGCTGCTTTATTGTGTTTGTTTGTTTCATTCGGCGCTTCAGTGTTAATTGTTCGTATAATTGACTTGCAGTTATTGAGTACATTGCAGATGATTTTAGGTAATGCTTGGATTGATATTGTGCTCATAATGATTGGATTAGCCTGTTTTGGAAGGTTTTACGGCCTTGCATTTGGTGTCTTTTTAGCGGTGATGAACATTGCCACACAAGGTTTGCAAAGTAAAATTGGATTGATTTTGCGATGGTATCCTTCTGGAACTTTGCCTGCAATTCCTGGACAATCCATATTGCTATACGTCATTGTTGTGCTTACTATAATTGCAGTTTGCCTATGGGGCGGCACGTGTGGACGTGGATTGCTTTATTTTGAACGCGCTTAAAAGACGTGTCTAATTATATTTCAAAAGTCAACTCAATAGTGTTTAACAGAACGTATGTTCGATAATATTGTGATGCTTGTTTTAATGGTGGTTGCTGTAGCAATAACCGCTGTTATTGTGTTGGCTATTGTTAAGCACAACTCTGGAACGCAAGGCGCTAATGGCGTAAACCAGCGCGAATTTAACGAATTACGCTCGCAGTATGAACAAGCGCGCGCTCAAGCTCAAGAAAATGGCAATCAGGCTATACGGTATCGCACACAAGCATAGCAGCTTGCTGAACGATTAAAGTTTGTTGAAGCAGAACTTGCTAAGGCGCAGCAAGCAGAGCAATTGCGAGTGAATCGCGAAGAACAATTGCGAGCAGAGCGAGAAGAACGCGAACGATTAAATCGTGAAAAAACTTTGAAAGAGCAAGGTAAAGTCTTGGAAGCGCTTGCTCCAGTAAAAGACAATTTTTCTATGCTCGGCAATCAGGCATATGAAGGTTCGGTTTTGCCTTCGATTATTATTTTTGGCTTGCCGGCGTGGGTGATTGGTTTTCGTAAGACTTTTATGACGGTTGCCGATTTTCTTTCGCCATGTTCTGGTTGGATTGTTGATAAGCTTGGTGGTTTTCGCGCTCTTGCTATGACTGAGGGTGTGGAGGGTGTGCTCAGTTTGCTGCCGCTTCTTATGTTTGGCTCTCCTGCGTGGAAGTGGTCGCTTGTGGCTCTTTCTTGCGCATTGTTGATTACAGGTCAAGTGATTGATATTGCTAGCGAAGTTTTCGAGGTTGATGCTGCCGGCGGCGATGACGGCATGATTGTAAACTACAGTGGCATTGTAAGCGTTTTGGCGAGTGTTACAGGAACCTTGCTCGGCTCTCCGCTTGGATCTTGGATTGCAAGCTGGTCGATTCCTGCGGTTTTGATTTTCTCGTCCGTGACTTCTTTTGCGGCTTGCGCTACGCGATTTATTATGAAACAAGACATTGCGCAAGCATCTTGCGAAGTAGAGGAAGCGTCGCAAGATGTAGAGAATGAATCGCAAGCGATTAGTGAAGAAGGAGAAGTATCGCAAGTATCGCAAGTATCGCAAGAAAATGACGTTGATTCCAAATCTACATCCAATAAATCCACAGCCAAGCAATCTGCGAATCCGTTACTAAAGAGTAAAATCATGCTTCTTGCTGGATCTCTTTTGGTTGCTTTTATTCCTGCATGCTCTGTTTCTTATATTCTTCTTGGTATCGGTAAGCAATATGGCTCTCAATCTTTAACAATGCTGTATATTTTCACTGGCGTAGGAAGCGTGCTCGCGTCCGTTTTGTATGCGCATTCGTCTCAAAAACTCGGTTTAAGAAAAGTTGCGATTTTGGGTATTGCTGTGAGCTTGGTTGCTTATTGCTTTATGTTTATTAATCTTTTGCCGATGATGTGCTTCGCATTCTTCCTTCAAGCGATTGGTGGAATGCTACTAGTAGAGCCGATTATTGTTGCGCGTCAGATTCTGTTTAAAGGGAGTACTCTCGCTAAGTTTTCTGGTTGGGCGCGTCTTGCGTTTGCGATTGGTGCTACTACTGGTTCTTGGATTGGATTTGCATTCTCATCTTTGCTTCAATGGCAACTTTTGCCTATACTCGCGCTGATTTTTACTGCCGGTTTGATTGTTGTTTTGCCACAGTTACCAAACACTAGCTATGCTACAGACTAGGGATGTAGTTGTGATTTTGAATATTCTAATTGTAGTCTATTTGCATAATTTAGTATTTGGGGGAATAACCCTATTTCTATTTGTTACAAGTAAAACTTATAACACTTTATACATTTTATATGTTATCAAAAATAACAACAACAATTGTATGGCAAAAAATTATGGGATAGGATTAGTGCTAAACCTAATGATAGGTCTTTTATATATTGTAATTACAAAGGAGAATTTCTATGAAATGTCATATTTTTAAGTCTATTGCTGTAGTTGTTGTAGCATTATCAACCTGTATTTCTCTGGTATCAACTGCTCAAGCTAGTGAGATAGTGGATAACGCACCAAGTGTTGTAGAAAGTAATGTCAGTGATGCGAATATAGATAATTATGCTAAGCGTCTTGAAATTATTTTTTCAAGGTATCTCAAGTTTAATGAAATTAATAAAAAATGGACTATAACACAAGCAGGGGAGTTTTCTCATGTTCCGAAAGAAGTGCTTGAGAATTTAATTCATAAGCTCAATGCAAATGCATCTGTTGATAAGATTTCGTCTAATGATAATCATGCAGTGCGTTCGAAGGATTATGCTAAATGTATAATTGATGCTACTGGGCTAGGCACCCTTGCTGGAATATTTCGTGGTGCTTTAACAAGGTTACTTGAAAATCATCTTTGGAAGCAAGCTGCTATGTATATTTTAAAGGCAGTTGGTCCAGCCGCATTTAGAGGTGGAGCTGTGGGTCTAGCTGCATTCTTAGCAGCTTCTGCTATTTGGTGTGCGACTCCGTGGAGTAAGTGAGGAGGATATTCTTATGTACAAGGTTCTTATGTTCGTGCTGAAGTTGGTTATGTTTACAGCTGTGAATTTTATGTTCCTTTACTTGTCGATGGTGGTATATGGCCATGATTTTGGTGTGATGTTCAAAACGTATGGAAATGCGCTCGGTCCGCTTATGTTTATGCTTGCTTTGATGACAACGATGTCGTTGCCTAATGAAGGAACTATTTTTGAGGGTAAAAGCGGAAAAAGTGTGTCTAAAAACCCGAGTTTTCGTTGAAATACCAAGGAAAACTCGCTGTTATTAAGCTGAAAAGCTTAACATTTAGTATTACTTGACATTGAAAACAAAAGGGGCTTAGGACAATTTTTTAGACATTTTGTGCAATCATAGCATGATGTTCCCTAATTGTCTTTTAAGCCCCATTTTAATTCTGTGGTTGTTGTAAAAATCAATATAAGTATGAATAGCTTGACGTAATTCTTCTGTATTATCCCAGCTATGTTGCAAGAAGGTTTTCTCTTGCCAGAAGCAGGCTATCTTCTTGATATTAAAAACCATAAATAGATTCAAAAATGCATGTTTAGACCATTTGAGCCAGTCTGTTTCATTATTACTATTCTCTTTAACTACTCTAATCTTGCGCTCTAAAAGACCAATACGTTGCTTAAGTGGAATTATTTTGCCAGTTGTTGCATTAGAGAAAATACTGAAGCATATAAGAGTTTACTTAATAATTTATTAGCTCCTACTGTTGTTATTACTGATGGGAATGCTGGAGCATTGAGCGCTATTAAACAAGTTTGGCCAGAAACTCGAGTACAACGCTGTTTAGTACATATTAAACGTAATATACGCGTATTAACTACAAGCAAGCCTAGGCTGCAATCACATAAGGCTTTGTGGGGTTTAGCTAAAAAGTTAGTTAAAATCAGAACATTAGAAGAATCTGATTTATGGGTTAATTTACTACAGAAATCTTATAACCAGTGGAAAGATTGGCTTAATCAAAAAACGTTCCGTAAGAATGTTTCTGAAGAAAATATTCCTTCTTGGGTAAGAAGTAATCAACAATGGTGGTATACGCATCAGACAGCAAGAAAAGCTTATAATCTGCTTGCTAGACAGGTTAAAAATGGTACGCTATTTACCTTTCTTGATCCTCTACTATTAGAGAAAACGAGCGTTCCTATTCCTAGTACTACTAATGCTTTAGAAGGTGGTATAAATTCACAGATAAAGAAATGGTAAGTATTCATAAAGGATTATCTGAAGATCACATGCGGAGAGCTATAGAGTGGTGGTGTTACTTCAATAGTGAAAATCCTTCAGATCCTAAACAATTTATAACTTCTGAATGTTTTAAACCAAAAACTAAAAAAATTATTATTGATGATAATCCAATTGGACCAGCTCATTTAGACACTGGGTTTAACTTATGTAAAGCTGACTATCATCCAGATATTTCAATCAGAAAAGGGACTATGTGTTAAAGACACGCCGACTAATAGACACACTTTTTGCCGCTTACCTTTAGTTTCCCCCTACACGCACGACAGGATAAATCGGGCTTGACACTGCAAAATCATTCACAAGCATCAAGCCCAATACGTCAATTTCCGATCATTGCAACCATTTTGGATTCACAGCTGGAATTCCCGGATATAAATTCGTATTTTTCTGAGCTGTCAAATAGAGAAAATCTTTATTAACTTTTATTTTTTTCAATAATTTTCCAGTCTTCCTATCAAATCGTTCGATAACAAAATCTTTCAAATCAGAGGTATCGATAATCGATGGTATACGAACTATTTCATGGTTTCCTACCAGCAAACGATAGTTGACGCCCGCTGACGACTCTTGACGCGTAGTTTTATCTAACAATCGGCGAAGAACACCTGTTTGCGTATCAAGAGTAAACACTCGTCCATTCTCGGTATCAACAATATGAAGAAGCTTTTCATCGTATGCCTGTGCGTTTATGTAGCCAGCAATCTCATAAGAGACTGTGGTCGGACCATACAACACTTGACCTTTGCTGTTCTTCAATGGAATTGTTGTTATTTTACCAGTTTTCACATCCCATCGCACAAGAAAATGTTCCTGAATAGCTTTAACATCATCAGCAGAATCGCTGTGTTCTACTGCCATATCCTTTGTGCGAGCAGATGATGGACCATACGAATATAAGAAAGTAATCACACCATTGTTGCATCGTGGGCTATAAGCAGCATCAATTACTCCTGTAGATTCATTTTCTCCTTGATATAATTGCTCACCCACCATGTCTTTTTCATGGTGCCGCGATACCTCATTTAGGCCAACATTTGCTTCATTGACCATACGATACAATACAACTTCATGCTTGTCTGTTTGAGCAATTGCATACGCTTGATTACCACAGGTAGAACAAGTTTTAATAAACAGACTCTCTGAAAATTGTATTGTTTGCTGCTTACTCTCACCTTTAGCAGTCGTAGAAAGAATCTTATATGTTGTTTTACCTCTATGCTTCATCATGCTTTCGTCATACAAATCAACAAAACCGCTATTAGCAAGAGAAAATGCAAAATTCTGACGTTGCACCTTTTCTATAGAGTTTACCGTAGGTTTTCCAGCGTTCACTGGTATGAAATAACTATCACGGGAATCTGTATAGTGAAGCGCCTCAGTATTCCAAATTGGCGTTTGGCCTTCTATATTGCTCACCTTATGCAGCTTAAAACTGCCATCTTCATAAACAATTGACATAAATGCGTTGCCATTGGGAATAAGAGATGTCTGAGGGTTATGCAGCGGGATTGCAACAACCGCATGCTGCAACCGAAGATTTTCAAATTTCTCCGAATGAGCAGATACTGTATATTCTGTCGATAAAACCCAATGAAAGGCACCTACAGTAACGGCTGCAATTACAGCAATTATACCTATAACCCCGAAAATCCAGACTACTACTCTATGAGTTTTATTCCCAGTTGTGAATGAAGATTGAGGTGCAGCATTACGCACATAATCATCATTCACTCTCTTGTGAGCTTCAGATTCATGAATAAATTTTTTCCACATAATGACCGCACCTCAACTACTGAACATATTGATATTCCCTAACATATCCAGAATTTTTAATATCATATGGCCACACATATTCACCACTACCAGTATCCAAATCAATACCAGCACCATAATAATATGCAGCCCACACTAATTGAGAACAGTTAAGACCTCCCCAATCATTTCTATTAGTATCAGTAATATCTGGATTGTAACCCCTACCAATATAACCAATTGCCCGACGCGCCGCTTTATCGCGGTTTCCCTGGGAAGTTTTTACTTCAAGAATAGAGGCACCGCCGGCTGCGACACTATTTTTCCTTGATACTCGATGAGCATTCTGGAACATCCCTACTGCTTCGACAATATCATCACGATTAACATAAATTCCAGTATGCCCATGCTTCCAAACGAAAAATGATGAATTATTAGAAACAAAAATATCTCCTGTATGACGAGCTCTTGGTAACTGTGTATTCCCACTTCTTACAGAGAACCTCGCAGTATCTAACACTGAATCACGAACCGATTTCTCCACCCTACTAGCAATCGAGTCAGGGCTCTCACCAGTGCGACGCGAGGTCTCCTTTATCTGCTCATCAATTTCTTTTTCACTGAGTGTGTGATTCAGATAAGTTGATATATCCCCCAGTCTTTGCTGATAATTCTCATTATTATCTTGTCCAAATGCCAATGGGGAAAAAGTAAATAAACAAGCAGCAGAAACAACTACAGATAGACTTCGCATTATTATATTTTTCATAATATCTCTTTCTCGATAAGAAGGCATACTATGCATCTTTACAATAGTAAAACACCCTGCTCTTATTGTACGCTTCTATGAAAAAATATGCAATACTCTTTCCCTGCAATCTCGTGTATGCAACCCCGTATATGTGCGTATTTGTCAGGTTTTTTGAAGAGCATTTTTAGCATAGTAATAACTTGAACGTTTTATCTGAAGTGTTTTAATCAGAAGCTCTAACGGTAACACTAAAAGTAGTTAGGCCTATAACACTTTTTGCGGAGTGAGGATTTCTGATATTAATACGGTTGGGATTATATTAGATTTGTTGGGATTCTATTAAATACAGTTGGACTTTATTAGCCACGGTTGGGACTCTATTAGAGCGTGGCTAATGCTCGTTTTGTTTTCTAAAACGAGTGTTGTTTAACGAGAAGGGGGGTGAAAACATTGTTAACGCTTAAACCTCAAAGCACGTAGCTTTCAAGGCAAGTGTGGTTTTTACATGTCAAACTGTTATAAAAACGAGATTATTCCACTCTTTTTTACACTCATGATACGGGTCTTAAGAAAGAGCGGGTAAATGTTATAAGAATTTTTGGAACAATTAACAAGATTGTGGTTAATGATTAATCAATAAGACACTACTAATAAACAGTTAAAGCCTGATTAGCTATAGGGCGATGAGATACGTCAATAGGATCCTCATGGTTTTTCATGACTCCTATGAAGTACCTCTATTCTACTATGGCTGTTTTTCAGGTATTAGAGTCGGTACTTCATAAAGTATCGGCTCTTTTTTGTATGTGTCTTCACCCTACCGCTGCAGGCGGGAAGGGTGAGCATGAGGACTCGCAAAACTAATAGCAACGATCGAGCAACATATAAGTATACAAGTTGTGTTCGTAATGAAGATAGTAGTTATAGTGAAGAAACTATCGAAATCAAGCCAGGCGAAAACGGTGTAACCGTTGCGGATATTAAGATGCTTCACTCAATGGATGACAGCGAGGTTTACTACAACAATAAGAACCTGCGTCCAACTAGAACTGCTGAAGAAAAAGCTGAAAGTAAGGCGTGGAAAGAGAAGTACGTCAAACGTTTCGAAGAAAGACACGGCTACAAACCCAACAAAGACGACGTTGACTACGCTGCTAACAAGCATTTCCTACCCAACTATAATTCCTCGATTGACTTTGATGCAGATGGCGAGCTTGAAGTAGATAAAAGTCATCTTGCTGAAGCTCTCAGTACTACTGATGATTATGGTTTTATTACCAACGATTATGGTTTTGAAATGTCAGAAGAAATGGAGCATGCGTTTTCAACGCTTACAGACAAGCAACGTCAGGTTATTCGTTTGATGTTTATTGAAGGATACACTCAGTCAGAGATTGCAAGCATGCTTGGTATCTCGTCTGCTGGCGTGAAAAAGCATCTGGATAAGGCTCTCGAAAAGCTTAGAAAAACGCGTTAAAAAATTCTAGAAATTTTACTTGGAGGAGGTTAAAAACTCCTCCTTTTTCTTTGCCTGTGATGTGTAAGGAAGAAACCCCTTACAGAAAGGAGGCAAAACTCGTGAAACACAAGATCGTTATTAACGTCACCGGTGAAAACGGTGAGAAGAAACAGGTTCTACGTGGAGCTGTGATGCGATTACCTCAACGGTTTATCCGCTGGCTGTTTGGTGATTACTCGCAAGTCTACCTATTAGATCCCGGGAAAAGTGTTCAGTCAGTTGATGTCAAAGAAATTTAAGGAGGAAAAACCGTGAAAAACGAAATCATGAAAGAAGTCATCAAAGACTTGGAAAACTTAACAGCTCACCTTAAAACACTATTTGATGATGCCGGTGCTTCTGGTGTCGGTTGTAAAGAAACAGCTTCTAATAATAAGGAGTCTGTTAAAAAGGTGAGTTTAGAGGATGTGCGAGCGGTTTTAGCAAAACTTAGCCAACATGGTAAAACCGCGGAAGTAAAAGCGCTTATCGTCAAGTTCGGAGCTAACAGGCTTTCAGAACTTGATGAAAGTAAGTACGCTGAGCTTCTTGAAGAGGCGAAAGGTATGACAAGTGACTAAGCATGCTTTACTTTCCCCTTCTTCTGCTCACAGGTGGATTAAGTGTACTCCGAGTGCTGTTTTAGAAGAAAAGTTTGAAAACACTACTTCTGTGGCAGCTGAGGAAGGAACGGCAGCACACGCGTGGTGTGAGTACAAGCTGAATAAGCTTCTTAACCGTCCGTGTGAAAAACCGTCAACAAAGTATGACTCAAGTGAGATGCAGGAATGCTCGGATGCTTACGTGGATTTCGTGTTGGAAAAATACGAGCAGGCAAAACTTAACTGCCAAGATCCTATTATTCTCATCGAGCAGAAAGTTGATTTTTCAGCTTACGTGCCTGATGGGTTTGGTACAGCGGACTGCATTATTGTAGGCGAAAAAACGCTGCAGGTTATCGACTTTAAGTACGGTCAAGGCGTGCTGGTTGATGCTTACGAGAATCCGCAGATGAAATGCTACGCTCTTGGAGCTTTAACGCTTTTCGACAGCTTGTATGAGATACAAACTGTTGAGATGAGTATTTTTCAGCCACGTCGTGACAACGTATCAACTTTCACACTACCTGTCGAAGAGCTTATCTCTTGGGCTGAAAGTGTGCTTAAACCTAAAGCAGGGCTTGCTATTAAAGGCGAAGGCGAATTTGAAGCCGGTGACTGGTGCAGGTTTTGCAGGGCAAAAGCCACGTGCCGTAAACGTGCGGAAGAAAACCTTAAACTTGCAGAACTTGAGTTCAAACCGCCATCTGTTTTAACAGATAGTGAAATTGAAGAAGTACTCACGCTTATCCCACGGTTAACTAAGTGGGCTGATGATGTTTTAGCGTACGCCACAGATTCCGCTATTAACCACGGGAAAGAGTGGAGCGGTTTCAAACTCGTGGAAGGACGTTCAGTTCGCAAGTTTAAGGACGAGACAGCTGTTATTGAGAAAGCAAAAGCCGCAGGCTTTACCGACATTTTCAAAACTAGTCTTATCGGTTTAACGGAAATGCAAAAGCTGATGGGCAAGAAAAAATTTGAGGATATTCTGGGCGACCTCATTATAAAACCGTCCGGAAAACTTACGCTCGTACCAGACTCTGATAAGCGGGCAAAAGTCAATGTTTCAAACGCAAATAACGAATTCAAAAAGGAGAATTAGTACTATGTCTAAATTAAATAACACGAAGGTTATCACTGGTAAGAACACGCGTCTTTCCTATTTCAACGGTTGGGAGCCAAAATCTATTAACGGCGGCCCTGAAAAATATAGTGTTTCATTGCTTATCCCTAAAAGTGATGTTGAAACAGTAAACGCTATTGAGAAAGCTATTGATGCTGCGATTGAGGAAGGTGTCGGCAAGTTCGGTGGTAAAAAACCAAACAAGGCTGCTCTTAAAACACCACTCAGGGACGGGGATATTGAGCGTGATGATGAAGCGTATAAAGGACACTATTTCATTAACGCGAACTCAACCACGGCTCCGCAGATTGTAGACAAGCAGGTAAAACCAATCATGGATCGCAGTGAAGTGTATTCAGGCTGCTATGCGAGGGTTTCCATCAACTTCTACGCGTTTAACTCTAACGGTAATAAGGGAGTTGCTTGCGGTCTTGGCAATATTCAAAAGATTAGAGACGGTGAACCACTCGGCGGACGTAGTCTCGCAACCGATGATTTTACGACTTTAGAAGATGATGATTTTCTAGCATAAGGAGCGTGAGTTAATTATGGAAATTGTTATAGCGGTTTTTATTTCAGTGTTTATAGGAGTATTACTTCTTGATTTCACGGTAAAGAAACTCGTGAGTCTTTACGTTGATATTAAACACATTCTAAATAGGAATTAGAAGATTCCTGAAAATAGGATTTAGAAGATTCTATAAGTGGGGTGGCAGGTTTTCTGTCACCTCTTTTATAAGCTTGGAGGTGATGTAATTTGGAAAATTTGAGTGTGGATTTGGAGACGTTTTCGAGTGTGAATCTTGGTAAATGTGGTGTTTACAAGTACGCAGAATCGGATGATTTTGAGATACTGCTCTTTGGTTACAGTGTGGACGGTAGTGAAGTTCAGGTCGTTGATTTAGCACAAGGTGAAACCATACCGGATGTTGTGCTTTCTGCTTTAACAGATGAAACAGTGACCAAGTGGGCGTTTAACGCTCAGTTTGAAAGAGTCTGCTTATCACGCTACCTGCGAGATAAAGGCATCAATGTTAACCCTGGTCAAACAGTGAAAAGTGAAAGCTTGTTTTTAAACCCAAGCTCCTGGCATTGCACAATGATCTGGTCAGCCACACTGGGGCTACCCATGTCTTTGGAAAGCGTGGGAGCAGTATTGGGTCTTGATAAGCAGAAACTTACTGAGGGTAAGAATCTTATTAAATATTTCTGCCTGCCGTGTAATCCTACGAAAGTAAACGGTGGAAGAACAAGAAACAAGTATTTTCACGATAAGGAAAAGTGGGATCTGTTTAAATCGTATAACAAGCGTGATGTGGAAGTTGAAATGAGTATTCAAGAAAAGCTCTCACGCTTTCCCGTGCCAGACTTTTTATGGCAGGAGTTTTATCTCGACCAACAGATAAACGACCGTGGGATTGAAATAGATCCTCTTTTCGTTGAATCAGCCATAAAACTCGACCAAGAGGTGAAAACTCATCTCGTGGATGAGCTTAAGCATGTTACAGGTTTAGAAAACCCGAACTCCGTGTTACAAATGCGCTCTTGGCTTAAAGAGCATGGGCTTGAAATGGAGTCGCTTGGTAAAAAAGAAGTCGCTAAAGAGCTTAAAACAGTGGGTAAAGAGTTGGCTGAAGTTTTACGGCTTCGCCAGCAGCTTGCTAAATCTTCGGTGAAAAAGTATACGGCGATGAAAAACGCTGCTTGCATGGATTATCGGGAGCGTGGCATGTTTCGCTTCTATGGTGCAAACCGTACAGGAAGATTCGCAGGAAGGCTCGTGCAATTACAAAACCTACCACAAAACCATCTGTCTGATCTAGCTGAGGCTAGAAGTCTTGTTAAACAAGGAAACGTTGAAGCGTTGGAAATGCTTTATGAGGATATTCCGGATACTTTATCCCAGCTTATCCGCACTGCTTTTATTCCACGCACGGGATTTAAGTTTATTGTCGCAGACTTTTCAGCAATCGAAGCGAGAGTCTTGGCTTGGCTTGCGGGTGAAAAATGGCGTATGCGAGTATTCGCGGAGGGTAAAGACATTTACTGCTCGTCAGCATCTCAAATGTTTAGCGTGCCTGTTGAAAAACACGGAGTAAACGGGCACCTGCGGCAGAAAGGTAAGATCGCGGAACTCGCTTGTATTGCTGAAGGTGAACTTGTACTCACAGATGAAGGGCTTGTTCCAATTGAAGAAGTCACTACAAAACAAAAAGTGTGGGACGGAGAAAACTGGGTCAACCATAACGGAGTTGTTTTTAAGGGTGTAAAGGAGGTAATCGAGTATGAAGGACTTAGAGCAACACCAGACCATCTCGTCTGGGTTAAAGGGAAACCGAAGCCAATACGGTTTATTGAATCCGCCATCTGCAAAACACATCTCATACAAACCGGAGATGGTCGGAGAACAATACGGCTGGGTGAAAATCATAAGTGCAGAGAAACACTGGAATCAAAAGCAAAACCACTGTTATGTACTGACACAATGCGTAGGGTGCGGAAGTGTCCAATGGCAGGACTTAAACAGTCTAAAGTCGGGCAAATCAAAAGGGTGTCAAGCTTGCTCACAGCCGAAACAAATACCAATATGGTTAGAAAAGCGGCTAAGTGCTGCAAAACAGCGATGCATCAATCCAAGAGATCCAAATTACAAAAACTATGGTGCAAGAGGGATAAAGTGGTGCTTCCATTCTGTTTTAGAAGCAGGCTTGTGGATTTTACAAGAGGTAGACAATGTGCAAAAAGACTGGGAATTAGATCGGATAAATACAAACGGCAACTACGAAAAAGGAAATATCCGCTTTGTTCCAAGAATAGTCAATCAAAACAACAAGCAGAACGCTATCCTAACACGGTGGGAGCAACAATATTGGCCATACGCAAGATCGGTAGTTACAAGAATGCTATCGAAAGGAATGGGCAGAGAAGAAATCATATCAAGAGCAAATACAGCTGTAGTGCAACACAGAAAAAACTGGCGTTTAATCGAAGCAAGGCTCGAGTTTATGACATACGAAATGCCGGACCAAATCATCGTTTTACCGTATCGGGAAAGCTCGTGCATAACTGTGGCTACGGTGGTGCAGTAGGAGCATTAAAGGCAATGGGTGCTCTTGATATGGGTTTACATGAAGATGATTTGCAACAGTTAGTTAATGATTGGAGATCTGCTAATCCACATATTGTTTCATTGTGGTGGGATGTGGACAGAGCTGTAAAACAGTGTGTACACGAACGCATTTCTGTTCGAACACACAATATAGTGTTCACTTACAAGAGTGGGTTTCTTATCATCAAACTGCCTTCGAAAAGATGCCTTTACTATGTGAAGCCACGCGTGGAAGAAAACAAGTATGGTGGCGAATCAGTCACCTATGAGGGTGTGGGGTCTACTAAAAAATGGGAGCGGCTGGAAAGTTATGGGCCTAAATTTGTGGAAAATATTACGCAAGCTATAGCTCGTGACATTCTACTTTACGCCATGCAAACGTTGAAAGAATATCGCATCGTTGCTCACGTGCATGATGAAGCCATTATCGAAACTGATAAAAGCGTGAGTGTTCAAAGCGTGTGTGAGCTAATGGGAAGAACACCACCTTGGGCAGAAGGGCTTCTTTTACGAGCTGACGGCTACGAGTGCGAGTTTTACAAAAAAGATTAAAAAAAATTTAGGAGCAGGGTTAAAAACCTGCTCTTTTTCTTTGCCTGTGATTTAGAAGGTAATACCGCCTTCAGAAAGAACGTAAAAGGATACGCGAATGACTATTAAAAACAATATTAGTAAGCAAAAACGTGGTGTTAAAGGAGACTAAAAGTGAGTAAGACTTATAAAAAACATTTAGAAACGACACCGAACTTTAAGCCTATCGTCTACATCTGTGCTCCCTACCGTGGAGATAAGGAGAAAAACGTGCAACATGCTATTCGGTGTGCGGCTTACGCGTATTCACGCGGAGCAATCCCAGTAACACCACACCTGCTTTTCCCATTCATGGATGATGAGAATCAAAAGCATAGAGGGGATGCGATGTTTATGGACATTATCCTCTTAGGCAAGTGCAACGAACTATGGGTGTTCGGAGAAAAAATCACAGGCGGCATGCAAGTAGAAATCAATCTGGCAGAAAAACGAAAACAGCCGATTAAGTATTTTACAGATAAGGATTTAGGGGGTGAATATTGATGCTTGAATGCAAAATTTATACAGCTTCCTGTGTAGGAAACAGTAGCAACTGCTTGTATCCTAACGAAATAAAAGTCTGTGATCGAGATAGTTTTAATAAGGCTATCTCTTTTGACCATGTCACAGCACAATTTACTAACAGTTATAGGTCTAAAGATAATTTCATTTCATCTACCTGTATTCCGATGGACTGTGATAACGACCATTCTGATGTTAGTAAAGACTGGGTGACACCTTTTGATGTTGCTTTAGCGTTTCCGAACGTGTGCTTTTACGCGTCTTATAGTAGAAACCACATGAAAGACAAGCATGGGAAATGCGCAAGACCACGTTTTCACGTGTATTTTCCAATTGAAGAAGTAAGCGATGCTAAAGCTTATGTGGAGCTTAAAACAAGGATTCAATCAGTATTCCCGTATTTTGACAGTAACGCTCTTGATGCGGCACGTTTTCTCTACGGTGTTAAAACTCCGCTGGTAGAACTTTATGAGGGTGAAAAAACAATTACTGATTTTCTCTCGGAAGAAGCTTTTGGTGAATTTGATGCAGGAACAGAAGAAATACCATCAGGGCAGAGAAACTCTAGGCTTAGTCATATTGCAGGAAAACTCATCAAACGTTATGGGGCGACAGATGAAACTCATGAGAAGTTTTTGAGTGAAGCAGAACGGTGTAATCCTCCTTTGCCTGACGCAGAATTATCTAAAATCTGGTATTCGGCTAAAAAGTTCGGGCTTAAAGTAGCAAGTCAAGAAGGTTATATTCCGCCTAGCGAGTATGGCAAAAGATATGAGGAGTATAAGCCGGATGATTTAACAGATATTGCGATGGCTGAGGTTTTTGCCAAACATAACAAGAATAAGGCTGTTTATACGATGTCTGCCGGCTGGCTTTACTGGACGGGCAAGAAGTGGGAAGCGTCTGAGCTTAAAGTTATGAAACTTTACATGCTTATTGCTAAAAAGGTTTTGAAGAATGCCGGTGTTGAGTTTAAGACAGCTTACGAACAGTTCATTCAAGCTGAATCATCGGGTGATAAAGAGCAGGCGGATAAAGCAAAGAGTGAAGTGAATCAGGCAAAACAGTATCTTTCGTTTGCTAAGAAGATGAATGATCACAGCAAAGTGTCCGGAATATTGAAACTTGCTAAATCCATGCTAGAAGTTGCAAACGAAGAACTGGACCGTGATGCTTTCATTCTAAACACGCCTTGCGGAATCGTGGATTTAAAGACAGGCATGCTAAAAGCACATGATCCGTGTTCGTACTGCACGAAAATGACCGCTGTTTGCCCTTCACAGGAGAACATGGGATTGTGGCAGACAACGCTTGATATGGTTACCGCAGGCGATAAAGAGTTTCAAACATTTCTTCAAAGCCATGCGGGTAGTACGCTTATAGGTCAAGTGTTTGAAGAATCGCTTTTGCTAGTGTACGGGTCAGGCGGTAACGGTAAGTCGACCGTGTTTAATGCGGAAGCACACGTGCTTGGAGATTATGCGGGGAAAATACCTGCGGAGTCTTTAACCACTCGGGCTAAAAACGTGAAAGTGGATTTAGCGGAGCTTTGCGGTAAAAGGTTTATTCTTGCCTCGGAAACTGAGGAAGGACAAAGGCTTTCTATTTCCATGCTGAAACAGATAGCAAGCGTGGATGATATTTCAGCTGAGAGGAAATATTATGCTCCTTTTACGTTTACACCAAGCCACTCAACTATTCTCTACACGAACCATCTGCCGAAAGTCGGTTCGAACGATAAGGGAACGTGGCGGAGAATCTTTGTTGCACCGTTTACGAAAGAAATCAAGAATCCGAAAACAGACTATGTTGATGAACTTTTGCGAAAAGCAGGTGGTGCAATACTTCAATGGATGATTGAAGGAGCCAAGATTTATATCCAAAACAGTTATAAATTCCCTACTTGTAAGGTGGTAGAGCAGGCTAAGGACGCTTATCGGGCTGAAAACGACTGGATAGGCCATTTCATTACTGATTATTGCATTAAGGGCGTGAATGAAACGGAGATGAGTAGGAGTCTTTACTTGTCTTACCGCCAGTGGGCAAACCTTAACGGTGAATATGTTAGAAACGATAGGGATTTTTCTAAGGCTTTACTGTTAGCGGGTTATAGCAAAAAACGGACGGGTAAAGGCTATCAGTGGTGTGGGCTTTCCATTAATCCCAATTTGCAGGCACAGGAGGATTTTCTTTGATGTAAAGCACGGTAAAACTGAAAGATACTTCCTGAAAAATGTATTGGCGTGTAGGCAAATGTTTCGTATGGTAAAAACCGGGTTCAGAGAAAAATGTTCTATGGGATTTTTTCATACACGAAAATAGTCTTTGCCTACACGCTACCATGCACGTTTTCAAGAAAGAAAAGCCTTATAAATAGGGGTTTTGTATTGTAGTGTACCCTTTTTCTTTACTTTTTATATAAGAGAAAAAAATAAAAGAAATATAAGTATATATATAGAGAAAAGTAAAAGATGGGTCTAAAGCATACATGGCTACACAAATAACATTCGCCTGATGTAAACGGGCAAAACCAACGAATGAAACAACTCTATTCAATAGATAAAAAATAAGATTTGAGAAAGGTGGAATAAACCATGATTAACAAACAAGAGAGAACAGTAGAAACCTACAAGCAAGCAGGAGCAACAATGCGACTGACTAAGAGTCTGATTAACCAATTAGTGGTTGATATTAGCCCGGTGCTTTTAGCGAAAGATCAAGACAGACTGTTAAAAGCCATGAACATGATTGATGAAGTATCCTCACACGCTGAGGACAACATGTTCAAAGATCACCCACAGTTAAACAATCACTATATTGACGTGTTTTACGGCGATGTTTCCGATGAGCCGAGAAACGAAGTTGATAAGAAAATCATTGAAATGGCAAAAGAGGTATCTGATGGGCTTTTTAAGAGAAAAGGAAACTGAGCGAAAACTCGTCCGTGATGTTAAAGCTGTGGGAGGACTTTGTTTAAAGCTTACGAGTCCTTCCGTTGACGGGCTTCCTGACAGGCTGGTTTTACTTAACGGCGGCAAGATTGGTTTTGTCGAGCTTAAAGCACCAGGTAAAAAGCCTAGAGTCTTACAGGTGAAACGTATGAAGAATTTACAGGCTTTAGGTTTTAAGGTTTTCGTGGTTGATGAGAAGAGTCAGATTGGAGGTGTGATTGATGCGATACGAGCCACATGAGTATCAAAAGTATGCGACTGATTTTATTATCACACACCCGGTGTCAGCGGTTTTGCTTGAAATGGGACTTGGTAAGAGTGTTATAAGTCTTACAGCGATTAACGACCTTATGCTTGACTCGTTTGATGTTTCCAGGACTCTTGTTATCGCTCCTCTTAGGGTCGCAAACACTACGTGGCCTTTAGAGTTAGAAAAGTGGGAGCATTTAAAACACTTGACTTATTCTGTGGTAACGGGCACTGAGAAGGAGCGGATTCAATCACTAAAAACGCCTGCTCACGTTTATATTATTAACCGTGAAAACGTGGAGTGGCTGATAATGAAAAGCGGCCTGCCGTTTAATTTTGACATGGTTGTGATAGATGAGCTTTCAAGTTTTAAATCGTATCAGGCGAAACGTTTTAAAGCATTACTGAAGGCTAGGCCGAAAGTTAAAAGGATTGTAGGTCTTACAGGAACTCCTTCTTCTAACGGGCTTATGGATTTGTGGGCTGAGTTTAGACTGCTTGATATGGGTGAAAGACTAGGCCGTTATATTACGTATTATCGGCAGAACTTTTTTAATCCTGATAAGCGTAACCAGCACATGATTTTTTCCTATAAGCCTAAAGATGGTGCTGAGAGTTTAATCTATAAGCAGATAGCTGATATTACGATTTCGATGAAGTCGAAAGACTATTTGAAAATGCCTGCGTGTGTGATAAACGAGGTGAAAGTAGAGTTATCCGGTAAGGAGCGAAAACTCTATGATGAGCTGAAACAGGATATGGTGGTGTCGTTGGAGGGTAAAGAGATTGATGCGATTAACGCAGCGTCTCTTTCAAATAAGCTTCTTCAAATGGCAGGCGGCGCGGTTTATAACGAGAAAAAAGAAAGCGTTCATATTCATGATCGTAAGCTTGATGCTTTAGAGGATTTAATCGAGGCTGCTAACGGTAAACCGGTGCTTGTAGCTTACTGGTTTAAGCATGATCTTGAGCGGATTAAGAATCGTTTTAACGTGCGTGAGATTAAAACGAGTGCTGATATTGCTGACTGGAATGCCGGCATGATTCCTGTAGCGTTGATTCACCCGGCTTCTGCAGGTCATGGTCTTAACCTACAGGCTGGCGGTTCAACTCTTATCTGGTTTTCCCTGACTTGGAATTTGGAACTTTACCAACAAACAAACGCCAGGCTTAACCGTCAAGGGCAAACCGACACGGTTGTAATCCATCACATCATCACTAAGGACACGATTGATGAGGATGTGATGAGGGCTTTAAGCATGAAGGCTAAAGTGCAGGATGCTTTAATCGAGTCGGTTAAAGCAAGACTATCAATTAATGAAGTGAGGGAAAGGGGTTCTAGAGAGAACTTACCTCAAAATGGAGGTAAGAATGAACAAAAAAGAATACTTACGGCAAGCCTATCTTCTTGATAAACGGATTAAGGCTGACATGGATGAGGTAGTAAGACTGCGTGAGCTTGCTACAAGTGTTTCTTCATTAAGATACGACCGAGAGTATGTGCAGACGACTCGAAGTATAGAAGCTCCGTTTGTGAAAGCTCTTATAAGGGTTATGGATTTAGAAGCGAAGATTAACATGGAGATCACGCTGCTTATCAGTTTGAAAGAGCAGATTTTGGATGTGATTTCAAAGCTTGAAAGCGTGGATGAGCAGATGATTTTACGCTACCGTTACATGAGTAACATGACGTGGGAGGATATTGGTAAAGAACTCCATGCTAGCAGAATGACGATTATCAGGTGGCATGGTAAAGCGTTAGAGCACATGGTTTTACCAGATAATCTAATCCAAATCTGAAAAATGGTACGGTTTGGTACGCTCTGATACGAGACGTTACAGCCTTCTATATGGTATTATAAACTTAGCAAAAATTATAAATACTAAGCCTTGAAAGAGTAATCTTTCAGGGCTTTTTTCATGCCTAAAAGGAGGGCACAACATGGATCAGATGGTATTACTAACACAGCAATGGTTAAACAAAACCTATGGTGATAAGCCTGGGTTTGGTTCAGTTATTACTGATGGGAATACTGGTTGGGATACAATTAATGGGCTTATTCGTGCTTTGCAGATTGAGCTTGGTATAACAGAAACGGCAAATAATTTTGGGAAAGGTACTCAGTCACGATTTAAGAAGCGCTGGCCAAATGGTATTGATCAGACAGATGAAAGTAATAATATTCATGGAATTATTCAGGGTGCTCTTTGGTGCAAAGGGTATGAGGCTGAATATGGAGGCATAACAGAAGAATTTACATATAATGTAGCAAACTCTATTTCTGATCTTAAAAGTGATATTGGTCTTTCAGATATTTCATCTACTGTGGATCTAGAACTAATGATGGTTCTTTTATCAATGAAACAATTCAAATTGTTATCGTTGTATGGAGGCAAAGAAGACATTCGTGTAACACAGCAGGCTGTTAACAGTAAATATAAGAATTATACTGGAATTATTCCAACAGACGGTCTGTATGGTCGTGAGATGAATACAGCATTGATTCAAGTGTTACAAGCTGTTGAAGGGTTTACTCCAGCTGAGGCTACTGGCAATTTTGGTAATGGCACACGATCACGTTTAAAGACAATTAGTGAGGGAACGAGTGAGTGGGTTTGGTTGGCAAGCGTAGCGCTCACATGTAATGGGTATTCGCTTACGCCAACTTCAACATGGAATAATGCAATAGTGTCGGCATTGTATAAGTTCCAAGCAGAGCATGTTATTCCTGTTACAGGTAAGGTTGATCCAACAACATGGATGAGCCTTTTAACTTCGAAAGGTGATCCTAATCGTTCTTGTGTAGCGTGTGATACACGTTTTGAGATTACTGACGAGTTTGCTGAGTGTTTGAAGGCTGATGGTTATAGGATTGTTGGTCGTTATTTGAGTGAACCTGATCAAAAAAACACTGCTGAAAAGGACTATTTTAAGGCATTGCGTACTGGAGAATTGGAAAGAATTGTGAGCCACGGTCTTCAATATTTCCCTATTTTTCAAGAGTATTCAACTGAATTACGTCATTTTACAGCAGAAAATGGAGCTCGTCATGCAAAAGAAGCGGTTGCTTCAGCTAAACGTCTTGGAGTTCCGCCAACAGTAATCTATTTTGCGGTTGATTATGATGCAACGAATCCGGAAATTAGTAGCAATATTTTGCCGTACTTCAAAGCTGTTAAAGAAAATATGCATGGTGGTTATCGGATTGGAATTTATGCATCTAGAAATATTTGTACTCGTGTTAGTAAAGCAGGATATGCGGTAGCATCATTTGTGTCTGATATGTCTACAGGTTTTAGTGGAAATCTAGGCTTTTCTATTCCAAGTAATTGGGCGTTTGATCAGTTCCATGAAATCCCTGGCTATAAAGGTAAATGGGATCTTGACAGAGTAGCATATTCTGGACGTTTTGGAGCGGTTGGAAGTGTAAATCATTCAACTGGCAATCCACAATCAAAGATTACTTATGTCGCTCCACCTAATCCAGATACGTCTCGTTTAACAAAAATTGAAAAAGTGATAGACCTCATTCAACAATTAGAAAGCGTGTATGATAAATGGCGAAAAGTATATCAAAAGTATGCGGTGGTTCTAGAGTATCATCCTTTAAGCGTGACTCAAGGTGTGATTAATTATCTAGCTAAGGCATATATGACGAATTGGAAATTTGCTATTGCTGGCGCGTTTGCAGACCCATTTTTCATAATATTCATGGAAAAAGAATATCCTGCATTAAAAGATAAGCTGGATACTTATATTGGTAATAAGCGTGACGAAGTTGCTGATATAAGTGGTGGTAAAAACGATATAGCACACTTTGCTTATACGCTTTATTGTTATGCTTATTCTAATTTAGCTCCAGATCATTGGACTGGTTGGGCAGGAGATCTTGCAACAGGCATGGATGACTTACATAAGTACCTGCAAAAGTATCCATCTCTTGATCGTATGAAAACAGCATATGCTCTTATTGGTTCAGACAGTAGTGCACAGTCGGAGTATTTTAAAGCAAATCATGTCAGTAATAAACTTGGTATTCGCTGCAATTTTACAGATTTTTGTGATGATGCAGACGCTATCTATTTAGGAATGAATCTACGTAATGCTAGTGATGAAAATTTGCATACTTTAAGCGATATGATGACAACTTATTATAGTAGTATTACTGCTCAAAAGAGATATACTGCTTATGCTCAAGATGGGTTAGATTTCAGTTCATTTAAAGCACTGGAAAATTCTATTAAGGCAAAAATGTATGGATGTCTGGAAAAAATTCTAGGATTTGGATTGCTGGCACGGCTTGCTGGCGAATCAACTGATGAAGAACGAGATGCATGCTGTATTGCTATGGCTCATTATTTGCTGGCAAAATCAAAATAATCATAGAGTTAAATTATTGAGATAACAGGTCACGGAGGTGATTGAGGGTGTCTTTATTCTCAATCACCTTTGTGCTTTTGGTTTCTTCTTCGTAAAAACTCTTTAACAATGATTGGAATTATAGTTGGGATACATTCAAGAGTAATAAAAAATGTAATGTACGTGCAAGTCCAGCTACTACCCAATTGCCGAGGAGACTCTTGTAATATCAATAAATCAATAGCAGGGGCGATAAGCGCGATAGCGATGGTTTTACAAACTCCTAAGTTTTCGAGTGTTTTTTGATTGACAACAATCGAGTAAAGAAGAATTTTTGTTAAACCAAGTGCATGAGCTATAACAATGAGTAAAAAGGGTGAGTCATAAACAATTTCCCAATCGAGTGATTTAAGAGAATTGATAATAAGTCCTAAAAGAGGGAGTAATAATGAAAAAAGGAATAATCGTATAGCTTGATACATAGATTTCTTCATAACTAACCTCCTTAAATTTATATAGCCAAGCAGATGACTACTGTCGTAGACGGACTATTTTCACTTATTTTACGTTAATTTATCTTACTTGAAAAGGGAGGATGAGTCTTGCCAAGAAAACCTAAAAGACCGTGTTCTTATCAAGGCTGTCCGAACCTAACTGACGGCAGGTTTTGTGAGGAACACTTAAAACAAGAGAACAGACGATACGAAAAATACGAGCGTCCTTATGATGCTCACAAGCGTTACGGCAGAGCATGGCAGAAAGTGCGGGATTCTTATGTGAAAGAGCATCCTTTCTGTGAGCTTTGTTTGAAGAACCATATGCTTGTGCCTGTTGAGCAGGTTCATCATATTAAACCGATTGCTGAAGGCGGAACGCATGAGAGGAATAATCTTATTTCTCTATGCAAAAGCTGTCATTCTAAAATTCACGCTAAGCGTGGAGATCGCTGGCATAACAAATAAAAACCACCCCAGGGGCGGTCAAAATCTCTAAAAACCTATTCCCTGGGGAACGGGCGCAGGGTATTTTGCGTAAAAACAGCGTATTCAAAAGGGTAATAGGCAAAATCAGACACAAAAATTTTTTAATAGTTAAAACTCACGTGGGAAGGAGGCGGAAAGTTTGCCTACAAAATCAAATAATATCGGCGGTCGTGGCGGCAGACGCGTAGGTGCCGGGCGTAAAAAGAAAGCGGTTGTTGAAAAAGCTAGTGAAGGAAACCCCGGTGGTAGGCCTTTAAGCGTTCTTGATATTCCGGAGCTTGAAGGTGCTGAAATGCCTCAGCCTCACGAGTTTTTATCCGCCACGCAAAAAGACGGTACGCAGCTTCAGGCTAAAGAAATTTTTGAAGAAACATGGAAGTGGCTAAAAGACATTGGTGTTAGCAGTAAAGTGCCATCTCCTCTTATTGAACGGTATGCGATGAGCTGTGCTCGTTGGATTCAATGCGAGGAAGTAACCAGTAAACTCGGGTTTCTTTCCAAGCATCCGACCACAGGTAAACCGATACCATCGCCTTTTATAAATATTGGTATTAACTACATGAATCAAGCGGTCAGGCTTTGGAATGAGATTTTCCAGATTGTGAAAGAAAACTGTTCGACTGAATTTGATGGTGTTTCACCTCAAAACGATTTAATGGAACGCCTGCTTATTACACGTAAAAACATTTAGGAGAAAAAATTATGATAGAAAAAGTAAACCCGTCGCATGTTGACAAGATTGCGGATCGTATTGCTGGAGCAATTGTTGATCTGGCTTACAAGATTGATGAGAATCCGAAGATTGCTGTTGAGGTGATGCTTGGGCATGGTAAGTGTGCCGTGTTTATTGAAAGCACGGTGATGTTTAAGTTTAAGGATATTAAAAATATTATCCACCGTTTAAGCCCTGGGAAAGTAAAGATTGATATTACGGTTGTGCCGCAGGATAAGCATTTAAGCCGAAACCAGGATGGTATGGTTCGTTGCGCTGATAATGGGATTTTTAAAGGCGTACCACTAACAGGCGAGCAGAAGAAGCTTTCTACTATTGCTCGAAAGGTTTATGAAAAGTATCCGTATGACGGCAAGTATGTTCTTGATGGTGAAAAGCTTATCATCTGCCAGTCTCACGCTAAACGAGAAGACTTATTGAAAGACTATCCGACAGCGTTTGTTAATCCTTTAGGCGACTGGACGGGTGGTATCAACGTGGATACGGGAGCGGTTAACCGAAAACTCGGGTCAGACATGGCTGATGCTGTTACAGGCGGCGGCCTTCATGGTAAAGATCTTACGAAAGCTGACGTGTCGGTTAATATTTACGCGTTTTTGAAAGCGCAGGAAACCGGCCGGGTGGTTGAGTTTTCTTGTGCTATCGGGGATGAAATGGTTGATGGTAAACCGTATTCGCAGATTGTGAAAATTGCGAAAGATTATATTGACTCGGTGGGTGGTTTTGAAAAGCTGGCTTGCTGGGGTCTTTTCTAACGGGAGGAAAGATTATGGAAAAAGAAATGCAGTATTATCTGGCTGACGTAAGTGAGCTTATCCCGTATGTGAGAAACGCTCGCACGCACTCTGAGGCGCAAGTATCTCAGATAGCGGCAAGTATTCGCGAGTTTGGTTTTCTTTCCCCGATTCTAGTGGCGGAGGATAATACGATTCTCGCGGGGCATGGCAGGCTTGCCGCGGCGCAAAAATTGGGTCTTAAAAAAGTTCCGTGTGTGAAGGAAAATCATTTAACTGAAACACAAAAGCGTGCTTATATTATTGCGGATAATAAGCTTTCACTTAACGCAGGATGGGACAATGAACTATTAGCAGTCGAGTTGTCGGAGCTTGAAGGAGCTGATTTTAACCTTGATCTTCTCGGGTTTGACGAGGCGGAGCTTTCCAGTATTTTTGATGCTGATAAAGACGTAAACGAAGACGATTTTGATGTTGAAAAAGAGCTGGAAGAACCGTGTTTTTCTAAAACGGGTGACATGTGGACGCTTGGTAAGCATCGTGTTATTTGCGGTGATGCTACTAAGTTAGAAACATTTAAGACGCTTCTTGAGGATACTAAAGTGAATCTGGTGGTTACTGATCCGCCTTATAACGTGAACTATGAGGGTGCTGCTGGGAAAATTAAAAACGATAATATGGAGGATGATAAGTTTTACCAGTTTCTTTTCAACTCGTTCGTGAACATGGAGCAGGCGATGGCAGATGATGCGTCTATCTACGTGTTTCATGCTGACACGGAGGGTTTGAATTTTAGAAAAGCATTCCAGGACGCGGGGTTTTATCTTTCAGGTTGTTGTATTTGGAAGAAACCGTCTCTGGTGTTGGGTAGAAGCCCTTACCAGTGGCAGCATGAGCCGTGTTTGTATGGGTGGAAGAAAAAAGGTAAACACAAGTGGTATGCGGGTAGGAAAGAAACTTCAGTTTGGGAGTTTGAAAAGTCTAAGAAAAACGCTGATCATCCAACCATGAAACCAATAGCTCTTTTAGCGTATCCGATTAAAAACTCGAGTATGACGAATTCGCTTGTGTTAGATCCGTTTGCTGGAAGTGGTAGCACGCTTATAGCCTGCGAGCAGACGGGTAGAATCTGCTACGCTATCGAGCTTGACGAGAAATATTGTGACGTGATTGTGAAACGTTATATTGAGCAGGTTGGAAATGATAAGAGTGTGAAAGTTTTAAGAGGCGGTAAAGAATACTCGTTTACTGAAGTATTTACTAACAAGTAAGACTCGTATTTTATATGAAAAATAGTTTGCGACCGCTTGATAAAAACCTTCTTTAGAGTGATTTATATATGTACCCGAAAAAACCTAAAGGAGGCAAAATGGAATTAAAATACGGGTTAAAAGGAAAAGATAGGCAGCCGCTTATTAAAGCTATAGAGGATTCTACGGGAGTAAAGGCTGTTTACTTAAAAACTCCAAGTATGTCTTACAAGGTAGGTGTTTTCAACATTAGTAAAGATGGTACGGTCACGTGTAGTAGTGAAGAAAATTTAGATGATTTAAAAAACATGTTAGATGCTGACTATGGTATAAGTCTTCCAGTCTGCGCGTGTGATGGTACGCAATGTTTTAGTGTTGAGTTTCCTAAAGATAAGGCTGATGTGGTAAAGCTTAGGAAAATTCTTGATAATAAGGGTGATCTTATTAAAAAAGCGTTAGCAGTGAACAGTCTTAATATTAAGGAAGAAGATGATAAGCTTATTTTTCCTTGGTTTGAGCAGGCTAACCAACCAGGCTTGGCATCCTATGCGAAGTTTATAAACAGTCTTTGTAAAATGAGCGTGGAAATTAAACGCGTTAATAATAGTAAGCATAAGCAGGTTAACGATAAGTATGCTTTCAGATGTTTCCTTCTTAGACTCGGGTTTATAGGAGACGAGTTTAAACAAGACAGGAAAATTATGCTTTCCCGTTTAGAAGGGTCCTGTGCTTTTAGAAACGGGGGTGAGCGTAATGCTGTATGCGAGTGAAGACCAGGCGTACGTGTTGAGTGAAGACTGTACTACAGGCTCTTTGGTTGAAGAAATTTTCGCGAATTTAGAGCAAGAGAACGAGGTTTTTGTAAAAGTATGTTTTACTGTAGTAGATGATTTTTGGGTGATTATTATTTCAGCATGATTTTAGAAACATTTTAACGGTTTTTAAGAGTAAAAAAATTAGCGAAAACTGGTGGGGAAAAACGTGTAAATACCCGGTGTTTCTTGGCTTAAAAGCTTGCTATTGCGCGCTTTTAGAGTGATATATAGTATCAGCAAAAACACGTGCGCAAAGGAGAAACTTATGAAAAAAGAAATTTTACAAAACCTCGCAAACGAAGTTAAAACATGCAGACGCTACACATTAAACGCAATCAAAAAAGCTGAAGAAGGGAAAATTAGTTCAGCTATCAGCATGCTCGACATTGCGCAAACAGCAAAAACCTGCGCCAGTAAAGCTCACGAGGAGCTTTGGAAGGTAAGCGGAGGAAAACTAAACGATACAGAGTTTGAACTGTTTGCGGATGCTGAAACCTTGGACAAGGATATTCAAAAAGCTTATCAAGCGATTCAACAAGAAAGAAGCTAAAAGAAAGGGGGATAGTCAGCCATAGGGTTGGAAGGCTGGAGAAAAATCGTGGAATTATCCGCGATTTTTTCTCATTTATGACTTGCTATTATGCGCTTTTAGAGTGATATATAGTACTAACAAAAAACACAGAAAAAGGAGAAAAAATCATGTGGGAACAAGATACGCTTAAAGTAGAAAATCAGGTTGTAAGCTACAGTATGAAGGTTTTTGAAGAGCCAAGCGAATACGGGATTAACCAGGGAAGAATTTCCAAGCTTACTTTGAAAAACAATAACAAGGTTATCGCAAACTACGATAGAGGCTGGGACATGATGCCAACAAGCAAGCTTGCAAACGAGGCTTTAGAAATGATCCTAGACGCTAGAAACTAAAGAACTAGAAACTAAAAACTGAAAGACTAAAAGACTGAAACTGAATAATAAAATTGAAGATTGAGGTTGAGTTAAGAGTAGCAGGGCTTTTAAGGCCCTGTTTCTCGTAGGAAAGATAAGAAATGATGTGGACGCTGAAGGCGTCTTTTTTTTATGCCTAAAGAAAGGAGGAGCTTAAGTTGGAAAAATACGAGGTTACTAAGTTTAAAAAAGAAGATTCAACGTATAGTAAGGATTTAGCGGATTATGCTGTAAGTTTTATCGAATGTTTAACACACACGAAGGGAACGTGGGCGGGTAAGCCTTTTAAGCTCCTTGACTGGCAGGAGCAGATTATCAGGGACTTGTTTGGCGTGGTGAAACCGAATGGTTACCGTCAGTTTAATACCGCGTATATTGAAATACCTAAGAAGATGGGTAAAAGTGAGCTTGCCGCGGCAGTGGCACTGCTTTTATGCTGTGGGGATAATGAGGAGCGAGCCGAGGTTTATGGTTGTGCGGCGGACCGTCAGCAGGCAACAATCGTGTTTGATGTGGCGGCGGACATGGTTAGAATGTGTCCGGCTCTTAATCGTAGGGTTAAAATTTTAGCTTCGCAAAAACGTATTATTTTCCTACCAACTAACAGTTTCTACCAGGTCTTGTCGGCTGAAGCGTACTCTAAACACGGGTTTAACATTCACGGTGTCGTGTTTGATGAGCTTCACACGCAGCCAAACCGTAAACTTTTTGACGTGATGACTAAAGGCTCCGGGGACGCTCGCATGCAGCCACTATATTTTCTGATTACCACGGCTGGTACGGATACGCATTCGATCTGCTATGAGACGCATCAGAAAGCAGTGGATATTCTCGAGGGTAGGAAAATTGATCCAACTTTTTACCCCGTGATTTATGGTGCAAAAGATTCGGATGATTGGACTGATCCTAAGGTGTGGAAGAAAGCTAATCCTTCTCTTGGGGTGACGGTTCAAATGGAGAAAGTTAAGGCTGCTTTCGAGTCCGCTCGGCAAAATCCTGGTGAAGAGAATGCTTTCCGTCAGCTTCGTCTTAACCAGTGGGTGAAACAGTCTATTCGTTGGATGCCTATGGAAAAATGGGATGCTTGTGCTTTTCAGGTGAACGAAGAAGAACTCGAGGGCAGGGTCTGCTATGGGGGTCTTGACCTTTCAAGCACTACCGATCTTACGGCTTTTTCACTTGTGTTTCCGCCTTTAGATGAGTCGGATAAGTTTCGTGTCCTACCTTATTTTTGGGTGCCTGAAGAAACCTTGAGTTTGCGTGTGAAACGAGATCACGTGCCTTATGACGTGTGGGGAAAACAAGGGTTTATTAAGACTACGGAAGGAAACGTTGTTCACTACGGGTTTATTGAAAAATTCATCGAAACTTTAGGTGAACGTTTCAATATTCGTGAGATTGCTTTCGACCGTTGGGGTGCGGTGCAAATGGTGCAAAACCTTGAAAACATGGGGTTTACCGTGGTTCCGTTCGGACAAGGGTTCAAGGATATGAGTCCGCCTACCAAGGAGCTTATGAAGCTTACACTCGAGCAGAAAATCGCACACGCAGGGCATCCGGTGCTTCGCTGGAACATGGATAACATTTTCATCCGCACTGATCCTGCAGGAAACATTAAATGCGATAAGGAAAAATCAACCGAGAAAATCGATGGTGCTATCGCAACCATTATGGCACTTGACCGTGCTATCAGATGCGGTAACGCGAACACTCAAAGCGTGTATGACAATCGCGGGATTTTGTTTATGTAGGAGGCGACAATGAACATTTTTAGCAGACTATTTAAATCAAGAGATAAGCCTGAAAACAAGATAGCAGGCGGCGGTTATCGTTTCTTAATGGGTACGTCCTCGTCGGGTAAGAGGGTGAATGAGCGTTCGGCGATGCAGATGACGGCAGTTTACTCGTGTGTGCGTATCCTGTCTGAGGCGGTGGCGAGTCTGCCGCTTCACGTGTATGAGCGGACGAGTACGGGTACGGCTAAAGCGATTAAACATCCTTTATATAAGGTGCTTCATGATGAGCCGAATCTTGAAATGACAAGCTTCGTGTTTAGAGAAACTTTGATGACGCATCTACTGTTATGGGGTAATGCTTACGCGCAGATTATTCGAAACGGTAAAGGCGAGGTTTTAGGCTTATACCCTTTAATGCCTGATCGTATGAGAGTTGACCGTGATGAGAGTGGCCAAATTTTTTACGAGTATACGTTAAATGATAGTGATGTTTTAGCGGGTAAAGAAACGAGTGTGAAACTTAAACCCTTTGACGTGCTTCATATTCCCGGTCTTGGTTTTGACGGGCTTGTTGGCTATTCGCCTATTGCGATGGCAAAAAACGCTATCGGTATGGCGATAGCTACGGAAGAGTATGGTGCATCGTTTTTCGCTAACGGTGCTACACCAAGCGGAATCTTGGAATACCCCGGAACAGTAAAAGATCCGTCTGGTATGAGGGATAGTTGGAATAAGGGGTTCTCGGGTTCTAACTCGCATAAGATAGCGATTTTAGAGGAAGGCATGAAGTATACGCCTATTTCTATTTCGCCTAACGAAGCACAGTTTCTTGAAACTCGTAAGTTTCAGATTAACGAGATTGCTCGTATTTTTAGAGTCCCACCACACATGGTTGGTGATTTAGAAAAGTCGAGTTTTTCTAATATTGAGCAGCAGTCGTTGGAGTTTGTGAAATACACGCTTGATCCTTGGGTGGCGCGTTTTGAACAGTCTATTACGAGGCGGCTTTTTACTGATAAGGAGAAAGAAACTTATTATGTGAAGTTTAACGTGGATGGTCTTCTTCGAGGAGACTATCAGAGTCGTATGAATGGTTATGCTACCGCTCGTCAAAACGGTTGGATGAGCGCGAACGATATTAGACAGTTAGAAAACTTGGATAAGATTCCCGCCTGTGAGGGTGGTGACTTGTATTTGATTAACGGTAACATGCTCCCGCTTAACCGTGCGGGAGCGTTCGCAAACAGTAGCGGAAAGGAGGAAAAAGGTGGTGAGGAAGTTTTGGCAGTGGAAAAACCAAAAGGAAAACAATGAGACTAATGAGAATAATGAGATTTTTGAGAGGACACTGTTTCTTAACGGTACGATTGCTGAAGAATCATGGTTTGATGATGATATTACACCACAACTTTTTAAAGACGAGTTAAACGCTGGTAGTGGGAATATTACCGTGTGGATTAACTCACCTGGCGGGGATTGTGTGGCTGCGGCACAAATCTATAACATGCTGATGGATTACAAGGGTTGTGTGACGGTCAAGATTGATGGGATTGCAGCAAGTGCTGCATCGGTTATTGCGATGGCTGGGACAAAGGTTTATATGAGCCCGGTGTCAATGCTTATGATTCATAATCCTATGACTGTTGCTTTTGGAAACAGAAGCGAAATGGAAAAAGCAATATCAATGCTTGATGAGGTCAAAGAGTCCATTATTAACGCTTACGAGATTAAAACAGGGCTTAACCGTGTGAAACTCTCGCATTTAATGGATTCGGAAACGTGGATGGATGCTAACAAGGCGGTAGAACTCGGGTTCGCGGACGGTGTTTTAACTAGAGGTGAAACCACTGATATTGGCATACCACAGGTTTCAACATTGTATTCAAAATTAAGCGTGCAAAACACGTTATTGGAAAAAATATGTAAAGCCTGCCGGATAAGCGGTAAGGAAACAAACAATATTAGTGCAGACGATCTTATGGATCGTCTTTTTTTAATCAAAAATTGGAGGTAAATATGATGAACAGTATTTCAAACATGGTTGAGAAACGTAATAAGGCTTGGCAGGGTGCGAAAGCTTTCCTTGAGTCTAAGCGTGACAAGGACGGGCTTATTTCAGAAGAAGACGCGAAAACTTACGATGAGATGGAAGCGAAAGTGAAAGCTTACAGTAAGGAAATTGAACGCTTGGAGCAGATGGAAGTGATGGATAAGGAGCTTTCAAAACCAACATCTGAAGCGATTGTTGCAAAACCTATGAAAACAGGTGTTAACCTTGAAAAACAAGGTCGTGCGCGTGACGAGTATAAGCAGGCGATGCTTACAGCTCTTAGAAGTAATTTTAAACGAGTCGATAACGTGTTGCAGGAAGGCGTGGACGCTGATGGTGGGTATCTTGTGCCGGAAGAGTATGATAATCGTCTGATTGAAACGTTGAAAGAAGAAAACATTATTCGCTCTCTTGCTACCACGATTACTACTAGTGGCGAGCGTAAGATTAATGTTGCGATGAGTGATCCTGCGGCGGCTTGGATTGAAGAAGGCGCAAGCCTTAACTTTGGTGATTCCAAGTTTGCTCAAATCCTGCTTGACGCTCATAAGCTTCACGTTGCGGTAAAAGTTACTGAAGAACTCTTGTATGATAATGCGTTTAACCTCGAGAATCATCTTCTCACATCCTTCGGTATGGCGTTAGCTAACGCTGAGGAAGACGCTTTTCTTAACGGGGATGGCGTGGGAAAACCGACTGGTATTTTCAACAAGAAAGACGGCGGCACGTTCCTTAAAGAAACTGCCGGTATTAAAACTGATGATCTGATTGATCTTATTCACGCTTTGAGGCGACCATACCGTAAAAACGCGAGTTTTATTATGAACGATAAAACAGTCGCGAGCATACGAAAACTTAAAGACAATAACGGTGCGTACGTTTGGCAGCCTTCATACCAGGATGATGAGCCGAACAGGATTCTCGGATACCCGGTATACACGTCTGCTTACGCGCCTGAAAACATGGTAGCTTTTGGCGACTACTCGTACTACAACATTGGCGACCGTGGTTCACGCTCGTTTAAAGAGCTTACCGAGCTTTTCGCTGGAAACGGCATGATAGGTTTCGTTGCTAAAGAGCGTGTAGACGGCAAACTCGTGCTTAAAGAAGCAGTGCAGATTCTGCCGGTTAAAACAAGCGTAGCAGCCTAAAAAAAAGATGGTTTAAGGAGGGGTGTTGATGATAGTTACAGTTGAGGAAGCAAAAAACTATCTTAGGGTGGATAGTAGAGAAGATGATGAGCTTATCAACACCCTTATTCATTCTGCTGAAAAACTCTGCCAGGGAGTAGCTCGTAAAAACGATACTAGTTTGATTAGTGAAAACTTTGACGAGTATCGGCTCGCAGTCTTATACGCTACAGGCTACTTGTATGAGCATCGGGAAGAAGCAGACCACCACGCGCTTATGCTCACTTTACGTTCGATGCTTTTTACTGTTAGAAAAACGGGGTTTTAAATGAGAATAGGCTTATTAAACGAGCGTATTGTGCTGCTTAAAAACAGTGTTGAAATTGATGATATTGGTAACCATAAGATTAAGTGGAGTAAATATTACGAGTGTTACGCGACGGTAAGTGCTGAAAGCCCATCTGAGCAGACTAATGCAGGAAACGTGTGGGATGAGTCAAAAATAGATTTTACTATCCGCTATTCGAAAGAAACAGCTGTAGTCTCATCGCTTGGTTACAGGATTATTTTCCATGATACGTTTTATGAGATTTTAGGTGTTGACCACATGAATTATAAGAAGAAAAGCCTGAAACTTCATTGTAAGAGGTGTAAAAAGTGAGCAAAGTAAGTATTGGCAGCCTCTCTAAAGAAGTTATTAGAGAGCTTAAAACTTACGCGAAAGTTACGACCGGGAAAGTAAAAGAAGCAGTAAAAAACGCTGGTAGAACAGCAAAAGAAGAAATTAACATGACAGCTCCTAAACGAACTGGAGCGTATGCGAAAAGTTGGGCTGTTAAAACATTAAGCGAAACAGGCAGCAGGCTAGTTCTCGTAGTGCATTCTAGAAACAAGTATCAGCTTACACACTTGTTAGAGTACGGGCATGCTAAACGAGGCGGCGGACGCGTGGAAGCTAGAGCACACATTGCTGAGGCTGAAAGTAAAGCGGTACGAAGTTTTGAAAAAGAAATAGAGGAGGCGGTTAAAAATGGGTAATCTTTTAAACATTATGAGGGAGATAGGTTTTCCTTTCGCCTATCACCATTTTGCTGAGGGAGAATCACCTAATCCGCCTTTTCTTCTGTTTTTAACGCCTGCGAGCAGTAATTTTGCGGCAGACGGGAAAACGTATTTTAAAGCAAACGAAGTTCATATTGAACTATACGCGGACTATAAGAACCCCGTGCTGGAAGAACAAGTTGAGGCCGTGCTTGATAGGCACGGCATTTTTTATAACAAAACAGAAGCGTTCATAGAGTCGGAACAGCTTTATGAAACACTCTACATTTTTGAAATGGAGGTAACAATAAATGGGAAACAAGGTTAAATACAATCTGAAAAACGTGTATGCGGCAAAACTTAAAAAAGATTCGAGTGGTTTCTCCTACGGTGAGCCTAAGCCGATTCCGGGGGCGGTGAGTATAAGCCTTGAGGCTGAGGGTGAATCCTCACCGTTTTACGCTGACGGGATTGTTTACTTCAGGTCGACTGCGAACAACGGTTACAGTGGCGACTTGGAAATTGCTCTTATACCTGAATGGTTTAGGACGGAAATACTGAGAGAAGAACTAGATAAAAATGGTGTGCTGGTTGAGAACGCGAAGATTAGTGAAACAGAAAAATTCGCGCTCCTGTTTGAGTTTGATGGTGACGTGAACGCGATCAGACACGTTTTATATAACTGTTCAGCAACACGACCGTCTATTGAGTCAGAAACTAAGGAAGACACTATAGAACCGGGTACGGAAACTTTGTCGCTTACGGCTGATCCTAGAGAAGATGGTTTGGTGAAATCCCGTAGCGGTGACACTACTTCAAAAGAAACCTATGAGAACTGGTATAAGAGCGTGTATGTTCCGCAGGCTAACGCGGAAATCAAATAAGTTTTAAAGGGGTAAACGTGTTAGAAAAAACAGTAAAAGTAAATGGTAAAGACGTGAAGTTTCGTTCTTCAGCCACTATTCCAAGATTGTATCGTATTAAATTCAAGCGTGATATTTTCAAAGACCTGTCAAAATTAGAGCAGTCGTTTAAAATCAACGAGGGTGTTTTTGAAATAGCAGATCTTGAAATTTTTGAAAACGTGGCTTATATCATGGCTTATCACGCGGATAATAGTATTCCAGCGAGTATTGATGAGTGGCTTGACGAGTTTGAAATGTTTTCTATCTACGAGATTCTTCCTGAAATTCTAGAACTTTGGGGAGCAAACTTGGAAACTGAAGTAAAATCTAAAAAAAATTTAAAACAACAACACGGCAAATGACAACCGCGTTGTTTCTTCTTAGATGCACAGAAATCGGGATTAGTATTTGCGAACTGGATCTTTTAACCATCGGCATGGTTTTAGACATGTGGACGGAGAAAGCAAACGATAGTGTGAAATACGATAAGCTCGCAAGCCAAACAGAATTTGACAGGTTCTAAACGAGAACCAAACATTCTCACAATGCGGTATTAAACAGAAAATCTGAATTTTTTCACGCGTAAATTAAGAAAGAAAAGGGAGGTGAAGTTATGGCAAACAGGATTAAAGGTATTACTGTTGAAATTGGTGGGGATACTACAGGCTTAGATAAGTCTTTACAACAGGTGAATTCGACTATTCGCTCAACCGAACAGTCGCTTCGTGATGTTAATAGGCTTTTGAAACTTGATCCGACAAGCACGCAGCTTCTAAGCCAAAAACAGGCTTTTTTGCAGAAAGAAATCCAAGAAACGTCTAATAAGCTTAACGTTTTGAAACAGGCGGATAAGCAGGCTAAAGTACAGTTGGAAAACGGGGAGCTTGGTAAAGACAAGTATGATGCGTTGCAGCGTGAGATTGTTGAAACAGAAAATAATCTTGATAGTTTAAAAGAAAAATTAAAACAGGTAGGTAGTGTTAGTTTAACCAAGCTTAGTAGCCAGTTTGATAGTACGAGTAAAAAGATAAAGAAACTAGGAGATGGTATGTCATCTCTTGGTCAAAGTTTAAGCACGAAAGTTACGCTGCCGATTGCTGCTATTGGTACTGCTGGTTTTACTGCTGCAGCAGACTTACAGGATGCTATGGGTGCGACAGAGCAGATTTACGGTAAGTCTGCTAACAAGATGCTTAAATGGTCAGGAAGTTTGAAATCCTATTATGGTATTGCTCAAGGTCAAGCTTTAGAGTATGCGAATACTATGGGCGCGATGTTGAAAAATATTGGTGGGAAAAGTGATGCTGAAGCAGCCGAGATGAGTCAGAAGCTGGTTGCTCTTGCAGGCGACTTGTCTGCTATGTTTGGTGGCACAACCGAGTCTGCTGTTCTTGCTTTAACAGGCGCGCTTAAAGGTAATAATGCGATGCTTGACAATTATGGTATGGGTGTTAACGAGGCGACTATTAAAGCTAAAGCTCTTGCCATGGGTTTGCATGATGGTAGAGGCGCGATGAGCTTGCAAGCGAAACAGGCTGCTACTTTGGCTCTTATTATGGAGCAGACTGCTGACGCTCAAGGGCAGGCTGGGCGTGAAGCCGCGGGCGCTTCGGGTTCTATGAAGATTCTAAAAACAGAGTTGCAGAATATTGCTGCGACTATTGGTAATGTTTTACTTCCCGTCATAACACCATTAATGCAGAAAATATCAGCATGGCTTTCTAAATTTAAACAGCTTTCTCCAGAAAGCCAAAAACTTATAGTGACACTTGGGCTGATTGCTGCGGCAGTCGGCCCTTTTTTAGTGGTTCTTGGAACGTGTATTTCTAAAATAGGTGTTGCTATACAAGGGTTTTCTAAACTAGCTTTGTTTATAGGTAAAATGTTCGCAAGTTTTACTTCCGGCTCTAGCATTCTTGAAGGGTTAGGCGCTGTTTTAGGTGGAGTATCCGCGCCAATACTCGCGGTTGTTGCGGTTATTGGTGTTCTGGTAGCAGCTTTTGTAACCTTATGGAACACTAACGAAGAGTTTAGAAACAGTGTTATTGCTGTTTGGGAGAAAATCAAGGAAACTTTCACCGGTTTTGTTAATGGTGTTAAAGAAAAACTGTCAAGCCTTGGTATTGATTTCACGAGTATTGTTGAAGGGCTTAAAACAGTGTGGAATGGTTTGTGTGCTATTCTAGCTCCACTGTTTGAAGGCGCTTTAAATTTAAGTTTTACTAGTTTCAAAACCGTTCTTGATTTAATCACAGGCGTTTTAGACGTTTTTATAGGCTTGTTTACCGGTAACTGGTCTCAGCTTTGGAATGGCGTAAAAGAAATTTTTACTGCTGTTTGGAACGCGGTTAAAAACACGTTCATAACAGTATTGAACACGTTAAAAAACGTTTTTAACGTGTTTTTGTCTTTCTTTGGCACTAGTTGGAACAAACTGTGGTCGAGTGTGAAAAACTTTTTCATGAACGTTTGGAATAGTATCGTATCGTTTTTCACTAACGTTTTAAACGGTATTAAAAACACGGCAACAAGCGTTTGGAATGGTATTAAAACCGCGATCATGAGCGTGGTAAACGGTATTAAAACAAGCATTTCAACAGTGTTTAATTCAGTAGCAAACATGGTTAAGTCTGTGTTTAACGGTATTAAAAACACGGTTGTGTCAGTTTGGAATGGTATTAAAAACGCTATCATCACTCCAATAGAAGCTGCGAAAAACAAGGTTAAAGCAGTAATCGACGCTATAACAGGGTTTTTCTCTAACATAAAACTCAGTCTTCCTCATATTAAACTGCCGCATTTTAGTATTAAAGGACAATTCTCTCTTACGCCACCGTCTGTACCGTATCTTGCTATCGACTGGTATAAGAAAGCAATGAACAAGCCAATGCTGTTAAACGGGGCGACTATTTTCGGTGAGAAAAACGGGCGTATGCTTGGCGGCGGTGAAAAAGGTCCCGAAGTGATCATGGGGCTTGATACTTTGCAGAATATGAGCGCGGGAGCGAACACGCAAATGCTTAGTGTTATGAACCAGATTCTAGCGATTATGGACGCGTATTTCCCACAGTTTTCCAACCAGAGTATTGTGCTCGACACTGGCGAACTAGTGGGTGGTATCGCGCACAGGATGGACAGTGAGCTTTTCAAGCTTCAAACAAGAAAAACAAGGGGGTGGTAAAAGTGTATGGGATGCTAATAAACGGGTTGCATAGTTTTAACGATCTAGGGCTTGTTGCTACAAGCCGTCCACGCGTTCAACTTCCAGAACCCAAATTAGAGTATTTGCAAATACCAGGCAGGCAGGAAAGTATTGATATTAGTGAAAGTCTTGCCGGTGAAGTGTTATACGAGATGCGTGAAGGCTGTTTTGAATTCATTGTTGCAAACAAAAACAAGTGGAGTGAAACATGCCATAGTGTTAAAACGTTAATCCACGGCAAGAGTGTGAAACTGTCTCTTGATGATGAACCATTGTTCTACTATCAGGGTCGAATGTGGGTTAGTGATTTTAAATCGGATAAAAACTATTCAACTCTCACACTCAACTATAAGCTGCAGCCATATAAGTATAGTGTAGATGATTCGGATGGGGTTCACACAATATGGGGTATGCAAGTAGATGATAAGCGTGAAATAACACTCGTTCACGATTTTGACATGACACTGATCCCAGAATTTAACAACCTGTCATCTAACAGTATGCTACTGGATTCTAATGGTAAAAACTATGAGATTAAAACAGGCGTTAACCGTTTCCCACAGCTTCGTTCAAAAACAAACATGAGTTTAACATTCGTTGGAAACGGGATGGTAAATATTTCCTATAAAAGGGGGTGGTTGTGAGTGTACAGGATCATGCTTGATAATAATACGATTTACTATCCAAATGATGACAAAGCGGTACTTGATGATATCACGTTAAACTTGGAGCTTAATACTGCAGGAACGTTAACGTTTACTTGCCCGAGTCAAAACCCTTGCTATGAGCTTATTAAAAACCGGAAATCAATAGTAAGCGTGTGGCGTGACGATGAGGAGATTTTCTTCGGCGAGGTTAGAGAACAAGTAAAAAACTTGTATGGTAGTAAGAAAGTAACTTGCGTAGGGTTGTTAACTTACTTAGCTGATAGTATTCAACCTCAGAAAGAATACCATGATCAGAGTTCCTACCAGCTTTTAGAAAAACTTTTACAAGCTCATAACAGTCAAGTAGATGATTATAAGAAAATAAGAATTGGTTTCGTCACAGTATCTGACTCGAATGATTCACTCTACAGGTTTACTAATTTTGAAACCACGCTTGAAGCGATCATGGGAAAAATGGTTGAAAAACTTGGCGGATATTTACGTCTTAGAAAAGAAGACGGGAAACTTTACTTAGACTACCTGCATTTGGAGGAAATAGGTAAAGCTACAAGCCAGCATATTAGTTTCGGCTTAAACCTGCTTGAATACGCGGAAAACCTTTCAGCAGAGGATGTTACTACAGCGGTTATTCCTCTCGGCAAAGAGTTGGAAAACGAGAATAGTGAAAACGAGGTTCTTAAAAAGCATGTTGATATTACTTCAATAAACAATGGGAAAAACTATATAGTATCTCGCGAAGCGCAAAAAACATTCGGCTGGGTTTGTAAAGTTGTTAATTTCAATAATGTGACAGTCCCAACTAATCTTATGCGCAAAGCTACTAAATGGTTACAGGATAACCAGTTTGAGCATGTAGAAATAAGCCTTAGCGCGGTTGACTTATCCGAGTTAGGTTTACATTATGCGACGATTAAGTGTGGGGATAGGGTTCGTTGCCTCGCTCCACAATTTGGCATGGACCGAGTGTTTCCTGTAGTAAAACAGACTATACCGATTCAAAAACCAGGCGAAGTTAGAATCGTGCTTGCGAGCAGGATTTCTAAAGGGTATGTGCAAAACGTGTCGCATGCTGTTCAAACGTTAAAAGAAGAAGCGGTTGAAGCTAGAAAAATAGACAACGAGCGTGTTAAAGCTGCGATCGATAATATTAAAGCGCAAATGGGTAATTCTCAAAGCGGCTATAAGATAAGCGAATACGATAGTAAAGGCATGTGGGTTCGTGACCTTTACATGGATACGCCTGATAAGAACACTGCTACAAAAGTTTTACAGGTTAACATGAATGGTATTGCTGGAAGCCATAACGGTTTTTCAGGCCCTTACAGTACTGCGATGACTCTTGACGGCATGGTGTATGGTGACAGGATTATCGGACATTCGATTGACGCGGAAAAACTTTCAGTTTCTTACACTTCCCAGGTAGAAAAGCAGATTAGTAAAGCAAAAAACGAGGCTATAAAAGACACTGGTAGGCGGCTTGAAAACTATTACACGATAAGTGAAATCAACACGAAACTAAATGTTACAGACGGTAAGATTGAGGCTGGTGTTGAAAGCGTTAACCATAGTCTTAAACAGAAAAACGGTAACTATTACGGTTCGTATACTCCAAGCCATTTTAACGCTCCTATGAGCTTGTGGCTGACTGATAGTGAAAAAATGCAGCATGTTGGTGATTTTTTCTACGACACGTCAACCGGCTACGCTTACAGGCTTATTGTTAAGCAGGAAAGTTTAGCCGTAAAATTTAATGAGAAGTCGCATACGGAATCAGCTTTTGACGATTTTGTAGACATTTTTTACAAGTATCAGGATAAAATTTACGCTATACCGGGTTTAACTGGTGAAAAAATTTCTGGCGCAACAGTGTTTGTTCCATCAAACGAGTTTTGGCTACATTTTAGAACTAACTGGTCTCCGTTTGACAATTATGGTTTTAAGATTGATAGCATTAAAAAAGAGTATTCAGGAGAAATTTCAGGATACGTGTCTAAACTGCCTGAAGATATTAACATTATTGAGGTTAAAGGTGAAAATTATCCTGAGTCTGAACACCCGTATAAAGCTGGAACAAGCAAACTATGGCATTACGTTTCAGCTGACAGTATAAGTAGTTTTAGAACGTTCGCTTGGGCAAGAGTTAAAGATAAAGACATTGAGGCTGCTAAATCCACGGCTGATAAGGCTATTTCTAAACTAACCATAGTAGAAGATTCCATATCTTCAATGGTTAAAAAAGGTGATTTTGGTAGTTTCATGCAGCAAAACTATAACAGTTTCCTTCTCGGGTTTAACCATTCGAGTAAATACGTGCAAATAACACCCGGGCAGATAGAACTTTACGATGGTGAAGTTGATGAGGATCATAAAAGAGCTGTTTTTGATAAAAACGGAAACAACTTCTACCGTAACGGCGTGTATATTGGCTATGTTGGAACCGGCGAGTGGGAAGAAGATAATTCTCACAAGGGTCTAGTTTTTCATCTTACTAACGACGGAAAGTATATGGCTTTCGCGCAACGTAAATCAGCTGATGAAGAAACATACGCGACTATGCTGTGTTTTTCACGTTCACAAAGCATTTATAAAGAGTATGGTATTCACGCTGGATGCAACTTTTACATGCATGGTAACAAGATTATAGATCCTGTTTGGCAAGACGGTGCAGGAGTAGACGCGGATATTAACTATGTGCAGATTATTGAAATGAACCAGGATGGGAAAGCTTCAAAATGGGGTTCTAACGCTCACATGGTGTTTAAAAACGGGATACTCATGAAAGTTAAATACTATTAAAAACGCGGAAGTGAACGCGGGTGGAAGCGTTAAGTGAAGCGTTGAGGAGAATTTGTTATAGGGAGAATAAAGGGAGAATTTGTTATGGAGAAACTAATTATTCACACAAACAAAATAGTGGCTAATAAAGGCACGCGCTTAAAAGACGTGACAGAAAGTATTACAACACCTGTAGTTGATAATACGAAAATTTTATGCGAAATCAGCCACAAGCTGGATATTATTCTAAAAAGATTGGAGGAGAGTAGTGGTAAAACCGACAATTAGCTACGCGGTAGCTGTGCAAAAATATAAGGCTGAGTTAAACGAAAAAATAGTCGAGTTGAATAAGCAAATACCAATACCTACTTACATGATAGAAGGCATTGTTGCAAGCGTATTATCTGATATGCGTTCTGCGGTGATCGCGGAAAACTCGATGGAATATGAAGCGTATGTGAAACAGTTAGAAGACTATTTTAACTCTAGAGAACGCGAACTTAACGACGAGATTTTGAAAATAAAAGCCGAAAAAGATGAAACGGCTGGGAAAGGTGAAGATGCTGAAGAATGTGTTAAGTAGTAGTCATGTGTTGAAAAATAATATCAGTTGAAATACTGAAATGCTGAAATGTTAGGGCAGGTGTGGGTTAAACCATGCCTGCCCTTTTTTATTACTTTTTACTTTTTACTTTTTGTTTTTATAAGAGTACTAGCAAATGTTAGGAAAACTTGTAAGGAGAATTATGAGAGGATTTTGGAATACACTACAGCTGGCTTTCACACTAGTAGGCGGCTGGCTGGGATACTTTTTAGGCGGGTGCGACGGGCTTATCCTCGCACTCGTTTTATTTGTGGCTGCGGATTATATTACAGGCGTGATGTGTGCGGTCACGGATAAGAAACTGTCTAGCAGCATTGGTTTTAAGGGCATTTTTAGAAAGGTGCTCATTTTTATGCTTGTTGGCATAGCAAACATTATAGATTTTCATGTTTTGAAACAAGGAAGCGTGATTAGAACCGCAGTAATTTTCTTCTACCTATCTAACGAAGGATTATCTTTAACCGAAAACGCGGCTCACCTGGGGCTTCCCGTGCCTGAGAAATTAAAAAACGTTTTAGAACAATTACACGACAAGAACAGAAAGGACAATACTCATGAGTAAAAAAGGAATAGACGTGTCAGAGTGGCAGGGTGACATTGATTTCAACGCGGTAAAAGCATCCGGTGTTGAGTTTGTGATCATTCGAGCAGGATACGGTACTGGATGCAAAGACAAGTGGTTTGAACAGAACTATCGTAAAGCAAAAACAGTCGGTCTTGACGTGGGAGCCTACTGGTATTCGTACGCAAGCTCTGCAGGCGAAGCGTCTGAGGAAGCTCAAAGCTGCGTGAACATGCTTTCAGGTAAGAGTTTTGAGTATCCTATTTACTTTGATTTAGAAGAAAAAAGCCAGCTTAACCGTGGGCGAGCTTTCTGCGATTCGCTGATTACAAGTTTTTGCAGCAAACTGGAAACTTACGGGTATTATGCAGGCTTTTACACTTCGCTTTCAACTGCTAATAATCTTGTGTCCTCTCATGTTAGAAACCGTTACGCTTTGTGGATAGCACAGTGGAACACGCACTGCAATTATCAAGGCTCATATGGTCTTTGGCAATACTCGTCAAACGGCAGCGTTCCTGGAGTAGCCGGCAGAGTTGACATGGACTATGCTTACAAGGATTATCCGAGCATTATTAAAAACGCTGGCCTAAACGGATATAAAAACGGCGGCTCTGACCAAGCTGCGCGCACGTCAAGTATTGATGAGGTGGCGCGAGAAGTTATTAACGGCGCTTGGGGTAACGGAAATGAGCGTAAACAGCGTTTAACTTCAGCCGGATACGATTATGCGAGCGTGCAAAATAAGGTTAATGAGCTTCTCGGTGTTAAAGCTTATAGAAAGTCAGTTGATGAGCTTGCACGTGAAGTAATCCGAGGCACGTGGGGTAACGGAAATGAGCGTAAACAGCGTCTAACTCAAGCCGGATACGATTATGCTACGGTACAAAAACGAGTAAACGAACTCTTGTAAAACAGTTTGAAACATGTAAAGCCCGAGGCTTGTTCCTACATTGGAGCAATCCTCGGGCTTTTTTTTATTTTTTAAGGTTAAATTATCAAGTCAAGAGGTTAAAAAACACTGTTTTTTCTTTGCCTGTGATGTAAGGAGGCACAGGCAAATGAATATGGAAGAAAAACAGCAAGTCATACAACTTCGTAGTGAAGGGTTTGGCTATACGAAAATAGCTAAACAGTTAAATCTTTCAGTTGATACGGTTAAAAGCTACTGTAAGCGCAACAATCTTGGCGGCGTAAATGTTGGCAATAGCGTTCAATTATGTGATTTATGCGCTAAGCCTGTTAAACAGAATGCTGGTCGTAAAGTTAAACGTTTCTGTTCTGACGCGTGTAGAAACACGTGGTGGAACAAGCATACACAGTTGGTAAAAAGACAGGCAAACTATGAGTGTGCTTGTCTTAACTGCAAAAATTCTTTTATCTCTTACGGTAATAAAACCAGAAAATACTGCTGCCACGCCTGCTATATAGAACATCGTTTTGAAGGTGGACGTCATGCAAATAAGTAATGATGCTCACGGGCTAACGGATGTTAAAGCGAGGGCTTGGACAAAAGAGAGTATGCAGGCGGATTTTCGTTTTGAAATAGCCGAAAAACTTACCGTTTCACTCTTTAAAAAAGGGCTTATCAGCGAGCAAGAAAAAGAAAAAATAAGCCGTCTTAACAGGGAAAAATTTCACCCGTTTTACAAGGAATTATTGGGTTAAAAGCTTGATAAACACTGCTTTTAGAGTGATGAATAGTATTAGCTGAAAGTGAGGTGAGATGATGAAAATGATAACAAAACTGGAAGCCAAACAGCCGGATAATTCTCTTAGAAAAATACGGGTTGCAGCGTATGCGAGAGTTTCTAGTGATAGTGATGAGCAGCTTCTCAGTCTAGAAGTGCAAAAGGAGCATTACGAAAACTATATTAAGTCTAATCCCTGCTGGGAGTATGCGGGACTTTACTTTGACGAGGGTATTAGCGGCACGAAAATCGATAAACGTGAAAGTCTTAAACAACTGCTTAAAGACTGTCAGAGCGGTCAAATAGACAGGATTATTACAAAGTCTATTAGTAGGCTTGCAAGAAACACGGTTGACTGTCTTGAAATAGTTAGAAAACTTACCGGTCTCGGTATTTATTTGTATTTTGAGAAAGAAAACATTGATACCGAGCATATGAGTTCAGAGCTCATGCTATCTATCCTGAGTTCTATTGCACAAAGCGAATCAAAATCCATCTCGGAAAACAACACGTGGTCAATCCAAAAAAGGTTCGAAAACGGAAGCTTCGTCATTCCCTGCCCTGCGTATGGGTATAAAAACGAGAATAAGAAAATGATTATAGTTCCAGAGCAAGCCAAGGTAGTAAAAGAAATTTTCAACATGGCTCTTTCCGGCATGGGCGGAAAAGCAATAGCACGAGTATTGACCGATAAAAAGATTCCTGCGAAAAGAGGAGCTAAATGGTCTTCGACTACCGTGAACGCTGTTCTGACTAATAAAACATACACAGGGGATGTGATTTTTCAAAAGACATTTACGGATGATAGTTTTAACCGCCATAAAAACTGTGGCGAGAAAAAACAGTATGTTATTGAAAACCATCACGAGGCTATCATCAGTCATGAAACTTTTAATCTTGTGCATGAGCTTAGACAGAAGAGAAAATTAAAACTAAATATCACCAGCGGTAGTAATAAATACCTTGCTAGATATGTGTTTTCAGGGAAACTTTACTGCGGTAATTGCCATAGTCGGTTAAAGAAACACGACCGGCATAAAAAAGATGGAGCCTATGTTGTTTGGTGTTGTACCAAGCATATACATGATGCTAAATGCTGCCCTATGAAAGCTGTAAAAGAGGAGTATGTTAAATTAGCTTTTCTTCAAATGCTTAACAAGCTCAAAGCAACATACGCTCAAATATTAACGCCTTTCATAAAAAGCTTAAGAAACGTGAATAGTAAAGACGGATTGAACAAGGTTATTGAACTTGAAGAAAAAATAGCTAAATTGCAAGAACAGGAGCAAGTACTCAGTAAGCTTTTAGCCGGTGGCTACATTGAGATGGATTCCTACTATCTGGAAAGCAATCAGCTTAAAACGGAAATAGATACTTGTCTTAAGGAAAAACTTCAGCTTTCCAACAGTTTAAACGGTAACTTAACGCACTTAAACGAGGCGCAAAAACTTCAACGGTTCGTAAGCGTCACAGAAGTATTTAGCGAGTTTAAGGACGAGGATTTTCTAGATTTTGTAGACAATGTCGTAGTTAAAAGCAGAAAAGAATTCATTTTTCATTTGAAATGCGGATTGGAATTAGAAGAAGAGGTGAAAGAAACATGGCACACATCCCATATGGTTACCGAATAGTAGACGGTAAAGCGGTTATAGACGAAAAAGAAGCTCTGAAAGTGATAGAGCTTTTCAGTAAATTCTTAGAAATTGGAACGATTTCTGAAACGGCTCGAGCGGTGAACATTGATAAAACACATTCTGTAATTAGTAATATTTTGAAAAATAAAACGTACTTAGGAACATCGCTTTACCCGAGTCTTTTAGATGAAGAAACTTTTTATAAAGTTCAGCAGTTAAGAGCGAACAATTTTAGAAAAAGACCTCGTACAACAGAGCTAAAACCTTTAATTACAACAAATGTTACGTACGAAATAGGTGTTATAGAAAAGAAATATGATGATCCTTATCGGCAAGCAGTATACGCGTACAGTCAAATCAAGGGAGGTGTGAAATGAGTGCCAACGTTACAATTATTCCACCAAGAAAAATAGCGGGGAATACGGTAGATAAGCATAAAGATAAGCCGAAGTTAAGAGTAGTAGCGTATTGTCGTGTTAGTACTGACAGTGAAGAACAGGCAACAAGTTATGACACGCAAGTTCAGCATTATACGGATTATATTTCAAGAAATCCTCTCTGGGAGTTTGCTGGCATTTACGCTGATGACGGTATTTCAGGAACTAGCACGAAAAAACGTGTCGGTTTCAACGACATGATCCACGATTGCATGAGTGGCAAAGTAGACATGGTTATCACTAAGTCGATTAGCCGTTTTGCGAGAAACACTATCGACTGTTTAAAGTTTGTTAGGCAGTTGAAAGACAAAAACATTCCGATCATTTTTGAAAAAGAAAACATCAACACCATGGAAGCAAGTGGAGAACTATTGCTTACTATCATGGCTTCTTTAGCTCAACAGGAATCCGCATCGCTTTCTCAGAATGTGAAGCTTGGACTTAAGTTTCGCTACCAGGAAGGCAAAGTGCAAATCAACCATAACTGGTTTTTAGGATACACAAAAGATGATGAAGGGAATCTTGTAATTCTTGAAAAGGAAGCAAAAGTCGTAAGAAGGATTTATAGAGAATATTTAGAAGGAGCAAGTCTTAGAGATATAGCGGAGGGTCTTGAAAAAGACGGTGTTAAAAACGGTGCGGGACATTTAAAATGGCACTTGTCTAATATTAAAACCATTTTGCAAAACGAAAAATATATTGGTGATGCTCTTTTACAAAAAACCATCACGACAGATTTTATTAATCATGTTCGTATAAAAAATGATGGAACAGAACCACAGTATTATGTAAAAGATAGCCACGCGTCTATTATTTCAAGAGATATTTTCTTTAAAGTTCAAGAAGAAATGGTAAGACGAGCCAACATGTTTAGTGGTGAGGAGAATAAAAAAAGGAGAGTTTATTCCAGTAAGTACGCTTTATCCAGCTTATGTGTTTGTGCTAAATGCGGGGATGTTTATAGAAGAATTGCTTGGAACAATCGAGGAGTACGTTCTGTTGTTTGGCGTTGTTGTACCAGATGGGAAAATGGTCCTAGTGCTTGTGATGCTCCGACAGTAAAAGAGGAAGAACTGCAGTCTGCTACAGTGAAAGCCATAAACAAGGTGTTTAGTATATCGGATGAAGTATTGGATACGTTGAAGAATAATATTAGAGAAATTATCGCGGGCAATAACTTAAGTGAGCTTGAAACGGTTGATAAAAAAATCGCGGACAAACAAGCGATACTACTAACCTTGCTTAAAGCTAAAAAAGACTACACGAAAATAGCTGATGAGATTGATGAGCTTAAAGGTAAGAAACAGCAGCTTCTTATAGAAGAAGCAGGTCAAGAAGATGCTAAAAGACGAATCAGAGAAATGGAAGATTTTCTGAAAAGTGAGCGTCACGATATTAGTGAGTATGATGAGAAGCTGGTAAGAAAGTACATCAAGAAAATAAAAGTTTACGAGGATAGGTTCAGCGTAACTTTTAAATCAGAGATTAGTGTTGATGTTGAAAGGGCATCGTAAAAGTCAAAAGACTGTGAGTGTTTGAAATGTTACAAAAGTCAGCCTAGGGGGAATCCTTTCTAGGCTGTTTTTTATGCTCAAAAATCAAGCTATTAAGCCAATCTTAAACCTTTTAACGATAGCTTTCCCTATCGTTAAAAAGTGCACCCACTATCAAGAGTGTGCACTCAAAAAAGTGTAGCTATACTTGGAGTTCTCTCAATCCACGTCGAGAGTGTTGTATTGATGTCAAAGGCTGATTAGGTGGGTGCAAGTTTGCCCTTGTGTAGCAGGGGTTAGCGAGGGCTATCGTTAAAAGGTTTAATGCGAAGCGGCTTTAAGCTGGGTTCTCGCGGTTTTTGAGCGCAGTTTGGCTGTTTGAGTAAACATGTCTACACTATAGGGTCGAGTGCACAGGATGTTAACGTACTTCGCTTGCGTTGAAAGCACACTGTGCTTTCAACTCTGAGCAAGCTCAGCGAATCGAAGTGCATTCGCGAATTATATTTAATCGCTCATGCAAGTCGATTCGCCACTTTGCACCCAGGCTGTGAAGTGGGAAAATATAGCTCAAAAGGTAAAATGAAACCTGATTATTAGTATGTGCACGAGGAGGTGCTTAAGGAATGGATAATAAGAAGTTTATCGCAGAGACGAAAGATGTTCGTTTAACGGTGAAACGTGCTGATACCTTTGGCGTGAGCTTTGTTAACTGTGAACAAGATATATTGAGGGTTGAGGATGCGCAAAATGTTATAAGGCTTATTCAAACTAAAAAAGTTTCAGCTTCGAATTGGCTGAGGTGGTTTACTCAGGGTATGCCTGAAATTCTTGTGAGTTTGCCACATGATGTGGAAGTTTGTGAGGTTGAATCTGATTCTAATCAAGTGCTCATCACGGATATTGAGATTGGTAAGCTTTATGTAGAAGTGAACAATGGCAAGGTAGAAGTTGTTAATTTGAAGGCGGATGATGTCTTTCTTAAATGTTATAATGGGTTGGCTTCAGCAACAAACGTAGAAGTAACTCATGTTTGTACGCTTGATACGTTAAATGGCATGAGTATTTTAGAAGGAACAATCACCAAGGATGCAAGCCTTGAAGTAGATTGTGAGAATGGTGTCACCGAGGTTTCAGATAAGAAGAAGGTAAATTGTAAAAACGATGGATTTGCGCATTACATGGTGCACTGTCTTAATGGGAAAGCTATTGCGAAGTAGCAGACATATAGATCAAAAAAGAAGCAATAAAACTTGATATAAGTTGGAATTAGAGCGTATATAGACATACCGATAAAGGAGGAAGCCGTATATGCTCTATGTAAAATTTGATGATTTCGAAGATGTTAGCGTCATGGGAAATGAGAAAGATCATGGAATGTTTATTCCGATTAAGGATGGGAATGTGTATGCTGAGTGCGAACGGTGCGGTGTAGTTGAAAGGATCACCTCACCATGCGAATTCATTGCTAGCACATTTAGGTCAAGAGTGAACTTCAATGAAGGTTATGAACTTTGCGAGAAGTGCTTGCAAGAGGTTGAGTTTGTTACTGTCGCTTTGAGAACTGGAAAATTACCTAATCGAGAATTGAAATGACTGAAAAGCAAAGCAGTGATAACCGTAGTAATACATGAAAAACTAAACGTTAAAAGGTGCACACACTTTGCACCCGGGCGGTAAATGATAATTTAGGGAGGCGTTTTATGTCAGTAATTAAAATTGAAAACCTCACTTTCTCATATTATGGATATGTAAAACCCATATTTAAAAATGTATCGTTTTCCTTTGATACAAACTGGAAAACGGGATTGATAGGAAGAAATGGAATCGGTAAATCAACTCTATTTAAGTTACTTTTAAATCAAGAAACTTATCAAGGTAAAATAAGCAAGGATGTTGAATTTATTAAATTTCCACCAAATATAAGCGATACTTCAAAATTAGGAATTGAGTTATATAAAGAACTAATATCAGATGATGAAGAATGGAAGTTATTTAGAGAACTCAGTTTGCTAAATGTAGATGAGAACCTTGTTTACAGAGAGTTTGAAACGCTTTCTAAAGGGGAACAAACAAAAATCCTTTTAGCTATTTTGTTTACAAGAGAAGATGGCTTTTTACTTATTGATGAACCAACAAACCATTTAGATATGGACGGAAGAAAAATTGTAAGTGAATATCTGAAAAGTAAAAAAGGATTTTTGCTTATATCTCATGATAGAGATTTTTTAGATGGTTGTATCAATCATGTTATTTCTATTAACAGGAATTCTATTGATGTCCAATCGGGAAATTTTACATCATGGTATGCAAACAAAGTGATGAAAGACCAATTTGAAATTAGTCAAAATGAGAGATTAAGAAAAGATATTAAACGATTAAAAGAGGCTGCAAGACAAAGTCAAATTTGGTCTGATAAAATTGAGAATACTAAAAATGGTGTGAAAGTATCAGGTGTAAAACCAGACAAAGGACGTATAGGTCATCAATCAGCCAAGATGATGAAAAAATCTAAGAATTTGGAGAATAGACAAAACAAGGCAATAGAAGAAAAACAGAGTTTACTAAAAGATATCGAAATAAAGGAAAGCCTATTACTGCATCCGCTACATCATCATAAAAATCCTCTAATATCGGTTAGCAATTTATCATCATGCTATGGAGAGAGACAGATATTAAGTAATGTAAGTTTTGAGATAAAGCAAGGCGATATAGTGGCTATATATGGGGGTAATGGTAGCGGAAAATCAACCTTGATTAAAATTTTATTAGGTATAAATCACGAGTATACAGGTGAGATAAAATTAGCAGGTAATTTAAAAATCTCGTATATTCCTCAAGACACATCTAATTTAACAGGTAGCCTAAATGAATATATTCACAAGCAAGATGTTGATGAAACATTGTGTAAAACAATTCTAAGAAAATTAGATTTTTCAAGAGAATTATTTGAAATGGATATGAAGAATTATAGTGATGGACAAAAAAAGAAAGTTTTAATTGCTGTAAGTTTCTCAAAGCCAGCTCATATGTTTGTTTGGGACGAACCACTGAATTATATAGATGTAATATCAAGAATACAGATTGAGGAAATTATAAAAGAAGCAAAGCCTACACTCATATTTGTGGAACACGATAAGCGATTTGTAGAAGATATCGCTAATAAAATAATACAATTTTAAGTAAAATCCAAATCCCAGTTTGTAGTGTCTTAGACTTTTATCATCATACGACATTCCCCTTGTCAGCTTCTTTCCTGCAACGAACGTTAAGGCTCTTTTTTTGATGCATGGTTATCATCAGGGTAGTCTTGATACACGTGAGACTGTCGTATTGATGTCAAGGGCTTAATAGGTGGGTGCATTTTGCCCTTGTATAGCAGGGTTTAGCGAGGGCTATCGTTAAAAGGTTTAGTGAGTGGCGGCTTTAGGCTGGCTTGGCGTGATTTTTGAGTGCTATTTTTCTGTATGAGGTAAGATATCGACGCTCTAGGGTCGAGTGCACAGGATGTTAACGTTAAAAAGTGCACACACTTTGCACCCACCCTGCACCCACTTTGTTGAGTGGTAAAATATAGCTCAAAAGTTAAAATGAAACCTGATTATTAGTATGTGAACGAGGAGGTATTTAAGGAATGGACAAGCTCGTTCGTTTTTGCCGTGAAGTAGCGACATTCGGCTTGACGGTTGCCTTAATCGCGATGCTGGTTGCCTTAATATGGGATGGCACACTTGCTATTAGAATTGGTTTTACCTCTTTTGCTATTGGTGTCACAGTGATCTCGCTTAAGACTGTCCTTCGAAAGACTGATTGAATTTTGTTTGGTTCAAGTCAATAGTTGAATATCTCACGTTGGGTGACTATTACTGATCTCTGTCAGTAATAGTCACTTCTTTTTATGAATCTTAAAGTCAGGCTCAATGTCCGTCCTGTTTAGCCGGTGATTAGTTAGGGTAATCGTTAAAAGATTAACAACTGTATCAATGAAAATGCACGGAAATTGCAGAACCAGGATGAGTATGAGAAAAAATATACGAGTCTAGTGAACAGGTTTAATACTGTAGAATCAAGGCTTAAGGAAGTAAAAGCTCGCATTGTTGACAAGCAAATGAGGCATGATGAAGTTGAATATTTTATCGAGGACTTGAAAAAACAGGACTTGTTAACAGTGTTCGATGAAAACGTCTGGCTTAGCATGGTTTACTATCTAATCGTGCATCAAGATGGAAAGGTTGATATTATCTTCCTTGATGGGAGTGTAATGAAAGTAGACGAGTAAATAACAAATATACAATATATGAAGGCAAGTCAATATAGATTTTTTCTTGTATGATTAACTCAAGAAAAGTTAGCATAAAAGGTTGGCAAGCCATGAAAAAACTGACAAAATCCTTGACAGACAGACAGCGTAGTTCTGTCTCTTTTCACGTAGAATTTTTAATTGGCAGAAATATATACCTGATGTATAGGTATGCGTTCCTTCCTATCTTTATGAAATTTTTCAAAACAATAAAAGAACATTATTAGATTAAAAAGGAGGATTTATGAAAAATACGAAAAAATGCCCAAAGTGTGGGGGAAGTGAAATTATATTTGTGCCTGGATCTGCTGGGGTTTATGGGACTGGAAATAATATTATGACTGGCCATACAATTATGTCGGCAGTACCTATTGATAGGTATATTTGCACTGCCTGTGGTTTTAGCGAGGAGTGGATTGACCTTGATAATATGGATAAATTAAAAAAGAAATATGATGAGATTTAAATGAGAGTTACTTTTATATGAGGGTGGGATAATAGTTAAAACAGCAGGTCGAGGATTAAAATCGACCTGTTTTTATGTTTAAGGCACTTAGCTTTCAAGATATAATGAGTATTAGAAGATAAATTTGTAAAAGCTCATTTCAATAGATGAAGGAGGTGCTTTCATGTCCAATTCAAACTCAAATTACACTAAGCAACTCATTGATGATTACTGTGTGCTAGATACCGAAACGACCGGCTTTTCTGCGTATTATAATGAGATTATTGAGATTGGTATCTTAAAAGTTAGAAATAATGAGATAGTAGACCGTTATGATCAGCTGATTAAACCGAGTATAGAAGTAGACGGTTTTATTACAGCATTAACAGGAATAACTAATGACATGCTGGAAGGCATGCCATCTATAGGCAGTGTGAAAACGTCTGTGCTTTCGTTCATAGGTGATGACATTATCCTTGGTCATAGGACTTCTTTTGATATGCGCTTTTTGAATGAAGGATTTAAGGAACAACTGACTAACCGGTATATGGATACGATGCAATTTGCTCGTAAACTGTATCCTGAGCTGCAACATCACAGACTCTCCGATTTAACTGACTACTTAGGTTTACACAATAATGAACACCGTGCTTTATCAGACTGCACATCAACGAAAGAATTATATGATGCTGTTAAAACACGCATGGCTGAGAAGAATCTAGTAATTGAAGATTTATGGCCTGTTAGCGGAAGTCACGGTGGTAAAGGGATAGATATCAAAGCAATTAAGCCTGATGAAGTGGTTGTTGATAAAGATGGATTTTTCTATAATCGGCACGTGGTTTTCACCGGTAAGCTTGAGAAAATGCTTCGCAAAGATGCTCAGCAGATTGTAGTGAATCTCGGCGGTGTTTTAGATAATAGTGTGACTAAGCAGACGAACTATCTGATACTTGGTGACAATGATTACAATGCAATTCTTAAAGGTGAGAAGTCTTCAAAGCATAAGAAAGCAGAAAAGCTTAAACTTGAGGGGCAAGATATAGAAATTATTGATGAGCGTACTTTCTATGATTTGCTAAATGTGTGAAATTGGATGATTGAGAGGTGATTACGTGTCTAAAATAAATGTTGAAGGTTCAGAAATCAGTATTATTGCCATTGACAATAGAGATTATATTTCTTTAACGGATATGGTTAGAAATATTGATAACGGTTCTGCTTTGATTGAAAAGTGGCTTAGGAATAAGAATACGATAGAGTTTTTAGGTATGTGGGAAGAAATGTATAACACGAATTTTAATTCCACCGAATTCGAGGGAATTAAAAATGAAGCAGGACTTAACCGTTTTATATTATCTGTTAAGCAATGGGTGGGGAAATCAATTTTATTTATGCAAATGAAGCGGATATTCTTAATGTTTCTTTATTTGGAATAACAGCTAAAGAGTGGCGTGATGAAAATCCGGATTTAAAAGGCAATATTAGAGATTATGCAGATATATCTCAGCTTGTTTGCCTTTCTAATCTTGAGAATCTTAATGCGGTATTTATAAATGAAGGTATGAGTCAATCTGAAAGATTGGAGAAATTAAATGCAATAGCTATTGAACAAATGAGGATACTATCTGAAAGTGAATCAATTAAAAAATTGCAATAAGCTTGCGTCGTATCATTGGGAAACAGTAGCGGCATCTCAAGAAGAGTTTCGTATACCAGAAAACTATATGAATAAAGATAAGTTGTATCTCTTTGTGTCACGAGACATTCTTGATTCTAATTATGATTTGTCTAAAGTCACTCTTGGAGATAAGCCAATCAAATTAGTTGACTCATCGTTCAATTTACCTGGTCCAGGACTTAAAGCTTTATTTTTAGTTGGAAAATTTGATTTAAAAGATAAGTCAAGTTCTGATGTTCTTAAAGTACCAGGGATTAATAAAACAGGTAATGTTGCTGTAGGTTATAAGAAGAAATAGTAGTATTTTGCACTCAAGAATCAAGCTATTAAGCCAATCTTAAACCTTTTAACGATAGCTTTTTTAATAATCGTTAACATAAAATAATGATAGTTATTAGGAATAGTTATTCCAGTAGTGCGTCAATATTTCGTTTTGAATATAGAAGTCTGCGCACTTCCATAGTGTCGCCCAAGACAACGTAAAAAACAGAAAAGTTGCGTACGCTAATCCTGTAGTAGGGGTGTTCTCGTGTTAATTAATCCTTCTCCTTACGCTATCAAAGACGTCAGCTTTAGAAAGACGCGTAGAAGTGTTTGCGGCAAAAGTATCTGCTTCGTCGAGTTTTCTTTCGGTGTCGTCAGTGAGAGTGGAGTATTGTTTGATGCTCATGAGAACCATAGTCCCATAACCATTTTTTGTAAGGAATACTGGTGTATTTGAATTTATAACTGTTTCTTCTACTTCTGGGAATTTATTTCTTAAATCGGAAACTGGGCGAATATTAATCATTTTATTAACCTCCTTTTATCAAAAAAGTATCATAATCTTATCAAGATTACAATTATATCAGTGGCTTGGCACTCAAAAAAGTGTAAATATACTACCCGTTCACTCAATCCATACAGAATCAGTGGCGCTCCTTTACAAATCGCACTGAATCAAGATATCGTTTTGATGATACCTATTTGCGTACAGTCTAGTTGCTGCGTTTTAGGCTTTGTGTAGCAAAGCTTAGCGAGGGCTATCGTTAAAAGGTTTAATGCGAAGCGGCTTTAAGCTGGGTTCTTGTGGTTTTTGAGCGTGATCTTGCTGTCGAGTAGTTGTGCGATTTAGTTGCTTATGTTTTGGGGAACAAATCGGTGGAATAATCGTAAAAAAGTTCCCTACATTATTTGATTTCTCACTGTAAAGGCTTGTTGGTTATTCCAGAAAATAAGGTTCCTGAGTTTAAGAAGTTGCTTGTTGAGTATTATGAGGGTGAAGATTTGCAGGTGATTGCTTCGTTTATGAGGGAATATTGTTGGAGGCGTTAAACGCGCGTGATTATGTTGGTTCTTCTGTTTCTTCGAATTTTGCTGTTTATGAAAGAGTATAGTTTGCTAGTAAATGAAGAAATTAGTGTCGATAGTCTAGACAAATTAATAAAAAAATAGGATATTTATTAAGATTATTAAAGTAATCAGAGCGAATGGTAGATTTTGTTTACTTAATAGTCTGTTTTATAATCATTTGATACAGAGTCGTGTTAACGAAAAGGAGGCTAGTGGTGTTATGAGGAGTAAAACTATTTTTTGTAAAAACATTTTTCAAAGTTGTCTTGTTATGCTTCTGCTGCTAGGTTCTCTCTTTTCTCTTTCTGCATGTGCTGATGATGAGGAGAAGGCGGAGCTTGCGTCGTATCATTGGGAAACGGTAGAGGTATCTCAGAAAGAATATCGCCTACCAGACGATTACATGAATAAAGGTGAATTGTATCTCTTTGTGTCACGAGATATTCTTGATTCTCATTATGATTTGTCTAAAGTCACTCTTGGAGATAAGCCCATCAAATTAGTTGACTCACAGTTTAATTTGCCTAGTTCAGGGCTTAAAGCTTTATTTTTAGTTGGTAAATTTGATTTAAAAGACAAGCCAAGCTCTAATGTTCTTAAAGTACCAGGACTTAATAAAACAGGTAATGTTGCTGTAGGGTATAAGAAGAAATAGTGGTATTTTGCACTAAATTATTAGTGAGAATGTTGAAAGCGTATATATCAGTCGAGACATCCTATTCATGTAAATTGTATTGCAATATGCGATACAGTATTTTACGATGTGTGCATGGAGATTGGTTGATATGGCAGTTACTAAAACAGCGAATGTTAATGTGAGAATACAAGAAAATATTAAGCAGCAGGCGGAGCAGATTCTGGAAACTATTGGAATTACTAGGGCTACTGCTATTGACATGTTTTATCGTCAAATCATTCTTAATAACGGTATTCCGTTTTCGCTTACTATTCCAAAGTCGCTTCCAGCACAAGATGATATGGATGAGAAAACGTTTAACGCGTTGATGGATAAAGGCTATGATCAGGCGGTTCAAGGTGATAGTTATCCGATAGATGATGTTTTTGAAGAGCTTGAACGATGATAGGAACAGAAAAATGTCAGATTCATCGATTAAAGAGAAGGAAAAGCAGGAACATACTCCCAGAGAGGAGAAAAATCCACTATATTGTGAATCACATGAGCAAATATGTGAGAACCTTAACAGTGCAAATAAGGAATTGCCAAAGTATAAGGTTTTGCGGCTGAGCGCGGAAATCTTTTCCATCTTAATTATTGTTGGAACTGCTTTTATGGCGTCCAATAAGCTACAGCTTTTTGGATGGATCACCTATTGTTTTGCAATTCTGTTTCTTGTTGGAGTTTCTCTTATTTGGGTTATTTGTGTTATTTGGCAGCGCAATATACATAGTCGTTTTAGGAGTGCAAATGTAGAGCGTAATAAATCTTTTCTTAGCTATGGCAAGCAACGGTGGAAGGGTAGAATCTCGCTGATTCTTTGTTGCTTTTTTGTGTTAAGTGGTATTCTAACTGCATTCTTTGGAATAACTGCGGTACGTCTTCCAAATCAGTGGCTTTTGCAGACTTGGGCGTATGTTATATGCGCGGCAATGCCAGTTGTTTGGATGATTACGATTGCTCTTGTATGTGTCTTCTATAATCTCTATCTTATCTCACTCGTACGGAAGATAGGTATAAGAATTGTACTTCGTTGTCTACATGTTCTGCTTTGTGTGCTGATTATCTTAGGTCTTGGATTTTTTGACGTTTTGTTTATTGTTGGCAGATATTCTGTGAAACAAAATGATAATGGTACATACACAGAGCACGTGGATGATATGTATGCTCCTTTTGAGTATTATCTTTATAAGTCTGAAGGCCCATTTTTCCTTAAGTATCTTCGGCCAATGAAAGATTCAAGTGATACTGATCCAAAAATAAGTGAATCTGAGTGGTATAGCAGAATAGATTGCAATAACAGGAAAGATACAAGATTAAAAGATACAAGATTAAAGGCTGAAGAGCCAGATAAAAATTACGATTTGCATGATGCCGCTGAGCGTGATTTAGAATCAAAGAGGGAAAGAAATGCAGCGATTAAGATATTTGATAAGTATTTTGCGGCGAAAGGCTTTGCGTTCAAGGAGAACTATACCGCCAAGGGGGATATGTATTTTGTTCTGAGTGAAAGCCGTTCGGACATTACTTATCTGCAGTATAACAGGGACTCTCAGGATGGAAAATGTGGTCTTTATATTCTGTTTAAGGCTTCAAAATCTTCAAACGGAAGCTGGTCACCGAGTGATGCTCATATGCAGAACACCTATACTTATGAATATAGCACTGGACTAATTGCAAAGAGCAGTATGGCATATTGGTAGTAGGGTTGATTGGTAGTAGGGCAGATTGGTTGTATGTCAGAATCGTTGGATGCCAAAATCGAAGAGTATCTGAAGATTGCCAGATAGTGATTGCCAGATAGTAGAATCCATATTTGCGTGCTCTAGTTGCTTGGGTTGATATGTACCCAGAAAACTGGACACATGTTTTGACACGGGGTTAACAAATGGATGCCATCCTGTACCTTACGGGATGCATCCATTTTGTTTTCTTCTGGATCCTGCAATTGTTGTAGTAATCTATATATTCACTTTCCAATTTGAATTTAAAACTATAGCGCATAAAAATACCCTCCTTACTGGTCTTGTTCAGTAAAGAGGGTGCATATCAATTTAGACAAGGGTGTGTGTTTGTTTTACTGATTGCTTATCTTATTAAACAAAGCATGCAAACAAACAGTGTTGTGTTAGACGGGTTTTTAGGTTCACGTCTGCATTTGTTATTTCTCTGCATTGTTATTTAGTATCTTTTGTTATCTCATTTCTTTTTTACCAAATTGTGTTATTGTAATCAAAAATACAAACACAGATATTGCAATTGCACATGGCAAAAATGGTATAAGATTAAAGCCGTTTCCTAATCCTGTTGATGTAACTGCATGTAGAGAGCGGGAAACCATATATCCGCTGTAACAATAAGGATAAACTATCCAAAGTGGAGTATTTGCTATTAATACGCCAGGAATTACAAGAAGTATATTTAATCCAATGGATAACATTGACTTTTCAAAAAGCACAGTAATCGCCCACATGACTATTACGCTTGGAATCATAGTCAAAAACAGATCTAAACACCATTTTAGCAGATACATAATTGGGAGCGTTTCTGTAACTCCTGTGCTACTGGTTGCAAACAATCCTGCTATAACGAAAACAGCAAAAAATACGACCATTTCCATAAGCAAATAAAATAGCAGTACGCAAAATTTTGCAGCAGAAATCGCGTATCTGCTAACAGGCAGTGCCAGCATTTTTAGTATTCCGTTATTGCTTGTTTCTCGTCCTGCAATCATCACGCAAATAACAATCATACTAAGCGGAAGCAGATAATATGAGTAGACTAATGCGCTTTGAATAAACATAGCAGCCCATGCGTGTGTATATTCTGGAGTGAAGTAGCTATGAAGGCTTGCTACACCAGATCCAACCACAAGTAATGGCGCAATAAAAATCAAAGGAATAATTTTACTACGCTTTACTTTCTTAAATTCGATTCTAAAAAGTTCAAAAAATCTCATTTTCATAATTTCCTTATTCATAGTGCAGGTTCTTAGCCGCCCACAATCCAGAACATAAAAACAGAAGTGTTTCAACTATGGATACGATTACGACCGTAGTATTAGGTTGCGCGCTCATGGCAACTGCTGGTTTTAGCATAACTATAAAAGGTGATGCCATAAAAAGCACAATGTCTGAAGAAGCCAATGCCATGCCGCTTAAAAATCCTGCTACACCAATTCCAAGCGTTACCCACATGTTTTCAAATCGTGATGATACAAAAATCATAAAGGACAATACAGGCATTGACGTAATAAATGAATATGCAGCAAAAGATATAAGAGTACTTACATTAAACGTGCCTTGTGGCAAATCTGTTACACCGATTTTTGCAAGTGCTAAATTTTGTATGCAAATAACGATTAGTAATAGAACAGTCAGCAGCATAAATTTGCATAGGTACATAGCAGGAACGCTCATAGGCAGCATATGCATCCTTTTTACTGCATTTCCCTTAAATTCCATGTTGTAGATAATGCATGCTGCGACTATTATGCCGAACATGTTTAACACCATAATCATGCCGTAAAGCTGTGTGAGAAGAATATCCATAGGAGCTAAAGGCAGGTTTAATAATGTATTTTTTCGTACAATAAAATTCACAAAAGCGTATGCTGCTCCCATAACTCCAATAGCAATCATAAGAGCTATAAAGCCAGTTCTCTTGCATTTTTTTAGTTCGATTACAAGCGTTTTCATAGTCTTGCACTCTGCTTCCTGATCTTATTGTCTTCATCAATCATGGATAGGAACATATCTTCCAAATTGTCGGAAGCAAAACCAGATCGTAATGCATGCTGTCGTAGTTCATCTAAACTACCTTCAAATAACAAGTGTCCGTGATTAAGTATTCCAATATCATCTGCAATAAGCTCAATTTCGGATAGCATATGAGAAGAAATAAGAATCGTGCAATCGTAAAGATCTGGCAGTGACTTAATCAGATTTCGGATTTCATGTATGCCAGATGGATCGAGTCCATTTGTTGGCTCATCTAAAATCAAAATAGGTGGTCTACCAAGCAATGCTCCAGCAAGACCAAGCCTTTGCTTCATGCCAAGCGAATATTTTTTTGCAAGACGGTCTGCAAACTCAGAAAGACCCACTAATTCTAATGCGTCATCAACTGCACTCTTAGGTAGTTCTAAAATGCGACGTATAATGTCAAGATTTTCTCTACCTGTTAGATTTGCATAGAAAGATGGTGATTCAATAAATGAGCCTATTTCTTTCAAAATAGGTATGCGATCGGCAGGAAACTGCTTTCCGTCTATTGTAAATACACCTTTTGTTGGAGCCGTAAGCCCTAGGAGCATTTTCATTGTTGTAGATTTTCCAGCTCCATTTGGCCCAAGAAAGCCGTAAATGCTACCTTTGCGAATATGAAGTGAAACATCATTAACAGCAATAAATGACTTATATTTTTTTGTTAAATGTTCTGTTGTAACAATATTGTTCATGGCAATATCTCCTTTCAGGATTTACGATATTGCGTCAACCTTTCTACAACATTCTCTTCACCTTACATCTACCTTACATTTTTATGCGAGGTCAAAAAATGAACATTCACATGGCATAATATATGTTAGGGGGTTCTCCATGAATCGGAATGATTATTTATTGAACAAGCATCTGCTACTTGTTGATGATGAGCAGGAACTTCTAGATATGGTTGTATCCATATTAAACGAATACGGTTTTTATAATATAACGACTGCAAAAAGTATAAAAGATGCAGTAGAGGCAACACAAAAATTGCGTCCAGAATTAGCAATCCTTGATGTTATGCTCCCCGACGGTAATGGGTTTGAGCTAATGAAGCAGATAAAACAATATAGTGATTGTCCTATTTTATTCCTTACTGCTTGCGGTGAAGATGAAGATAAGTTTAAGGGATTTGACTTAGGAGCAGACGATTATATTGTAAAGCCGTTTCTTCCAAAAGAGCTAACGTTTCGCATTATGGCAATTTTAAGACGAAGCTACAAGAGCGAAAATCCCATTGTTAAACTGAAAAATAGTCAGATTGATTTTTCTTCTGCCCAAGTAATAAAAAATAACGAACATATTCCACTCACAGCCAAAGAATATGATTTACTTTCTGCACTTTATAGAAATGCTGGATGCATTGTAACAATTGACGCGTTATGTGAAGCTACATGGGGAGCTAATCCTTTTGGATATGAAAATGCTTTAATGGCACATATACGTCGTATCAGAGAAAAAATAGAACTCAATCCATCGCAGCCTGTTTCTTTAATAACAGTTAAAGGCTTAGGATATAAGCTGATTGTGGAGTAAAGCAGAATGAAAAGCATACCAAAACTAATACGACGCTTCATAAGTATTTTTCTACTAAGCTCTGTGCTTATAGTATTAATGAATATTATTGCGTTTATTGTACTTATAGGAACTTACGCTCCCGATGAAGAGATGTCTCCTTATAGCATAGCAAAAGAGACGGGAGAAGCATTACAATTATCCGCAAGTGGGGATTATGCATTATCCAAAAATATGTCTTCCAAATTGACAAATTCTGGCGCATGGGCAATTCTGATTGATAATAATACGTTGAAAGTCGTATGGAAAACAGAAAATGTCCCTGCGGGTATTCCAAATAACTATACTTTGTCTGATATAGCTAATTTGAGCGTTGGTTACATTGATGGTTATCCAACTTACACTGGCAAAAATAAGGATGGAGTTGTTGTAGTCGGATTTCCGCACAACAGCTTTTGGAAACATACGCGACCAAGTTGGAACTACAGTTTAATCTCAAATTTTCCGCAGATTGTTTTAAGCGTATTATTTATCAACATTTTGCTGATTCTTGGAATTTATTTAATAGCTAATATAAAACTACTAAAATCAATTAATCCGATTACAAAAGGGATACAACGTTTATCTAGTGGAGAAAGCGTGCATATTCCAGAAACAGGAGCGCTTTCAGAAATTTCATCTAACATAAATTCTGCCTCCGATATTTTGCAAATACAAAAAGAACAATTGAGAAAAAGGGAGACTGCAAGAGCAAATTGGATAGCTGGGGTTTCGCATGATATTCGTACGCCGTTATCTATGGTTATGGGATATGCGGGACAGTTAGAAAATTCTCTACATATTTCGCAAGAAGATCGTAAAAAAGCGACGATGATTATTAAGCAAAGTGCAAGAATGAAGAATTTGATTAATGACCTTAATTTGGCTTCAAAACTTGAATACAATATGCAACCAATTATGAAAAAAGAAGAAAATGTTGTTGCTGTTGTTAGGCAAGTTGTTGTGGATTTTATGAATATGGGTATGCAAGATGAGTTTTCGATTAAATGGGAAACGGACGCAGAATTGACTGTTTGCAATATTAATGTAGACAAAGATTTATTAAAACGAGCAATATCTAATCTTATTCAGAACAGCATATCTCATAATGAAAATGGGTGTACGATTTATGTATCCGTTGCTGCAAATAATAATAATTGTATTATTTGTGTTGAAGATAACGGTATAGGTGTTTCAGATGAAAAAATCGAAAAGCTTAATCATGAACCGCACTATATGATTTGTGATACAAGTACTGCAGAGCAACGGCATGGTTTGGGTTTGCTGATTGTTCAGCAGATTATTGGCGCTCATAATGGAACAGTTGATATAAGTAGAAGCAAATACGGTGGGTTTAAGGTATCTCTAACGATACCGCTTAATTGAATATGGGCAGTAGATGGATGACATCTTTCCACTTAATTGTGGAGAGTGTCGTGTTGATGTCAAAGGCTTAATAGGTGGGTGCAAATTTGCCCTTGTGTAGCAGGGGTTAGCGAGGGCTATCGTTAAAAGGTTTAATGCGAAGCGGCTTTAAGCTGTGTTCTCGTGATTTTTGAGTGCGATTTTTCTGTATGAGGGAAGATATCAACGCTTTAGGGTAGAGTGCACAGGATGTTAACGTTAAAAAGTGCACCCACTTTGCACACCCTTGTCTAAAAAATTTAACATTTTGAAAGGAGAAATAATGGAAACAATAGTATCCGCTTTATTAGTTTTTGTTTCTACATCCATTGACTACTTAGTTGTTTTGACTATTTTATTCGCTAGTCAAGGAAAGAAAGGTTTGAAATCAATTTATGTAGGGCAGTATTTAGGTACAGGACTGCTTGTACTGGCTAGTCTTATTGCCGCTTACTTTTTAAATTTTATTCCACAAGATTGGATTATCGGACTCCTTGGTCTAATTCCGCTAGGTCTTGGTATAAGAGCAATTTTTGTGGATGAAGATATTGATGAAGAAGATATCGAGGGGAAAATTACCGGAGATGGATCAAAAATCTTAGCATTTACAAGTTTAACAGTGGCAATGGGTGGAGATAATTTAGGAATTTATATCCCCTATTTTACAGGAAAGAGTTTGATTGAGATTAGTATAAGTTTAGTAATATTTGCCTTAGGGATCTTGGTTCTATGCAAATTATCTCAAAATCTCGCCTCAATTTCTGCTATCGGAGAGACTGTGGAAAAGTACGAAAAAGTAATTGTACCTGTCGTGTTTATTGGACTCGGTCTCTATATATTGATTGAAAATGGAACTATTAATTATTTCATAGGTCAAGTCCTAAAAGTGGTGTAAATTCATTTCCTTCCCTTTTGCACCCGCCTTGTGAAGTGAGGATATACAGTATAGTTTGCGTAATTATTTATCACGCAAAAAACATGATAATAAAATTTATACAAGCAAAAAGAGATGTTACTCAAATGGCATAATTGTAAAAAGTTACTTTATAACATTCTCCTATATCGTGGGGCTTAAATCTAAGCCCCACTTTTTATATTCAAAACTATTTTTTCAAATAAATAAAAGTCAAAGACTTTACATATTTAACGCTTATTCTTAGCTAAAATACCTGTTTTTAATATCATTTGTAAGCATACACTGAACAAAAAAATACAAAACAATATATTGCATATAAAAGGTGAAATACTGCGCACAATTATTGCTCCTAAGTTTACAGTAAATGTCGCAAAAATACCGATAATAATTCCTTCAGTAAAATGAGTATAATGGTAACGAGCATTAGCAATACTACCACTTATAACTGTAGGAAGCGTGACAAGCAAAGCAGTTCCTCTTGCCATAAGGTCTCCCATGCCGAGCAAAAGTTGCACGCATGGCACTATAATTCCTCCGCCACCAACGCCTAAAATACCTGAAAAAATACCAGAAACAACGCCTATAAATATAAGACATATAGCTTTTAAAAAACTAACATTAAAATCTACATTTCTTAACGGAATCCAAACTTGACTAGAACATATAACTAGTAATACAAAAAGTGTAAAACACCAAGGAAATATTTTTTTAGGCAAAATATGTGAAAAATATACCCCAATTTGTGATCCGAAAACTGAACCTATTATTAGAAAAATGCTGATAAAAATGACACTTTGCCGTTTAAACCGTAAACAATGCTTCCACAAAGCGATGTTATGATTATGGCAACAAGAGAAGTAGCAACAGCATGACGCTGATCAAATTTCATAAAAACAGTTAATGCAGGAACTATCACCATTCCTCCACCTACACCGAACAATCCTGATAAGAAACCTGCTAATAGTCCAATGAAAACGATTAAAACAATATTATGGAAATTATATTTGGTTTTAAAAATATTTCTCAACATATATCTTTTCTTCACAAAATACCTCCTCGTACTTTATTCACTACTTTTACTATATTATATGGAAAATAGAATATTTCTATACTAGTTCAATTGTAATTTATGTATTTATTTATCTAATTAACGTAAAATATTCTTTGTTAATAAACACAGCAATTCGATGGTCTCATATATGGTAAAAAAATTGCATCAACTATACTAATACTTTGTCTTAGGGGGGGGG
>NZ_LRTV01000010.1 GCF_003408845.1 Gardnerella massiliensis | reverse complement strand
CCCCCCCCCCGCAAATTCCGACATTTACTGCACACGGCTGTAAAGTTTTTGTCGCTTTTAGGCGAGATAGCACTAGTTTCTTTACGTGGCTGTAAAGTTAAAGTCGATTGATTGGACGAGCGCAATAGCAAGGGGGCTTTGATGCAGAACGCTGCGCAATTTTATAGCGAGCTTGACGAAATGTTCGCGAATCACGCGGGCGCTGACGCGATTGAATCGTACCTTTTGCAAAAACTTGCCGAAACGCAGATAAGTTCCGAAATTACGGCAGGCGCAAAGACGCGACAAGAGATCACAGCAGACGCAAAGTCACAACAAGAAGCCGCAAAAGTTGCAGCAACCGACGAAACCAAACTTGCCGCCGCATCAACTGCAGCAACCAAAACATCCGCAGCAAACGCCGAAACCAATCCCCTGCAGCTTTCCATTCTCAACGAACTCATGGGATTTTATAGATCGCGCGGAGAGCACGCAAAAAATCAGTCAATCATCGAGCGCGCTCTAAATCTAGCCGATTCCATGCACCTAGCCGGCACCGAAGCCGGTACAACCACGCTAATTAACGCCGCCACAAGCCTTCGTGCGGCAGACGACTACAATCGAGCCGAAAAAATTTACACTCAAGCTCTTAACGAATCAGCCAAAACGCTCGGTCCCAAAAATCGCAAGCTTGCCGCGCTTCACAATAATCTTTCGATGCTTTACAGTGAAACCGATCGCACGAGCGAAGCAATAGAGGAGCTTAATCAGGCACTTGAGATTTTGCAAAATACGAGCACGGATCCTGATTGCGACATCGACATTGCTGCTACGCACACGAATCTTGCACTGGCAATGCTGCAGGATTTTTCACAAAACTCAGCCGTGAATACTACTGACGTTCTTGACTCTGCTTTTAAGCACGCTTCGACCAGCGTTCGCATGTACGTCGCCGGAAACAACGAAAATCAGCCGCACTACGCTTCTGCCTTGGCAGGATTTGCGCAAGTGCAGTGCGCGCGCGGCGAGTACGCTCAGGCGGCGGAAAGTTACAGTAAAGCACTCGATTTGATTGCTGAGTGTTACGGAAAAGATAGCGAATCTTACGCGATTACTGCGGAAAATTTGCGTCAGACACGTAAGTTAGCGGAAAAAGTTACGGAAAAAGTTACGGAAGAATCTATAGAAGTATCTAAAGAACTTCCCGAATCACCAACCCCACAATCGCCAAGCCAACGCATAGCAAACGGCATGCAATTAGCGCAATCGTATTGGCAAACTTACGGAAAACCGTTACTTGATCAGCCAAAATTTGCAGAATACAAAAATCGCATTGCAGCCGGATTAGTTGGTCACGGCTCGGAATGCTACGGTTTTGACGACGAGATTTCGCGCGACCACGATTTTGGACCCGGCTTCTGCTTGTGGCTTACCGACGAAGATTACGCGGAAATTGGCGAGGATTTGCAGTCAGCTTACGACGCACTTCCGAAAGAATATGCCGGTTTTGACTCTCGCAACGAAACGCCGCGCGCTAAATCTTGCGAAAGTAGCAAGCGAGTCGGAGTGTTCAGCATAAGCGAATTCTTCCAAAATATTACGGGCTTCCCCACTGCCCCAGCCGCAAACGAGCCGCACTTATGGCTCTCACTAAACGAAAGCACGCTGGCCGCAGCGACGAACGGCAAAATTTTTGCGGATCCTCTTGGCGAGTTCTCAAAAGCGCGCCAAAGCTTCAAACTCATGCCGGACGACGTGCGAATCTCACTAATCTCCAGAAGACTTGGCATGATTTCGCAAGCCGGCCAATACAATTTACCACGCATGCTTGCACGCAAAGACTCTGCGGCGGCGTGGCTTTCTATTAACGAATTCGTGCACGCAACCGCTTCCCTCGTTTTTCTGCTAAACAATCCCGTAACTGCAGGCTACTTGCCGTACTACAAGTGGCAGTTTGCAGCGTTACGAAAGCTAAGCAATCGCATGGCTTCCAGACTTCCAGAAGTGTGTGGAAAACTCGAGTCGTTAATGCGACTTTCTTCCGCTGCGTGCTTTGGTGGCGATGGTTCCGGCGGCGACAGTTTTGGAGAAGGCGGCAAGGGCGCGGGAATTGCGCAAAAGCAAGTTACGCAAATAGTTGACAGTATTTGCGAGGATATTGTGCGCGAGTTGCAATACGAGGGCTTAAGCAATTGCAGCGAAACTTTTTTGGAATGGCAGCGGCCGTACGTTGAGGCGCATATTCGCTCGTGCGCGGAATGTTTGAGGAGTTTATGATGTGCAATTTATCGACAAATATGAAAGCGCAAAAACTTGCGGAAGAAGAAAAGACGAAAACGCAAAAACTTGCGGAAGAAGAAAAGACGAAAACGCAAAAACTTGCGGAAGAAATGGGCACAGAAATCACCAAACTCGAGTGGAATCAGTTTCAGCTTACGCACAACGAAGGCGGACGCGCGAATTGTCAAGGAAATTGGCCGACTTTTCGCATTATGCGCATGAGCCAGTTTTTGACGTGGCCACTTGATTTGCAGGAGTCTTATAAGCAGGATCTTGAGCGCGCAAATAGCGATGGACGCAATTTGATCACGGAAAAATATGCGCGAATGATGGAGTCGACTGCGCCGGAAATTTTTGAGCGCACGATTAAGCCTTATATTAAGCCGATTTTGGAGCCTAGAAAAAGTGCGCAGGAGCAGATTATTTCAACGCAAGTTGAGTGGGCTGCGGATTTTCGCGAGCACTACCCGCATTTGGGACTTGCTATGCGCGTGCTTAAAACTAGCAAGGATACGGCAGAAAATACGTCTTTTGAAACGTATTTGCGAGGCGAATTAAGCACGTATTCTGACGCAACTTTCGCAAAATACCAGCGTTTTGTAAATAACTTGCGCGCAGAAAACCGCAATCTTACGCAAATGATAATTGCTAATACTGTGCGCATGTACGGTTACGATTCGCTCGAATCAGCCGAGCGTGCGCGACGACCTGCCTGAGCGCTGCGATTTAGCGCGCGAAAGCAACTCGGAGCGCCGAGCTTGCTCAAGTTGAAAGCACGGGGTGCTTTCAACGCAAGCGAGGTCTGCCTTCGTCTCGATTGACGAAGGCAGGGCAGATTCGTGTGGTAGTTCATTGGTAATTCGGTTGTGACTGGTGTGCGCGACGACCTGCCTGAGCGCTGCGATTTAGCGCGCGAAGGCAACTCGGAGCGCCGAGCTTGCTCAAGTTGAAAGCACGGGGTGCTTTCAACGCAAGCGAGGTCTGCCTTCGTCTCGATTGACGAAGGCAGGGCAGGTTAGTGTGGTAATTCATTAGGAATTTGGTTGTGTTTTGTGAGCGCGACGACCTGCCTGAGCGCTGCACGAGTGTCCCATTTTGCTTTTTTTGAGACACTAACGCAGATTAGTTACTGCGTTAAGGTCTCTTGACTACGTTCTTCAGACACTCGCGCAGTACGATTTCTGCACTAGTGTCTCATTCTGCTTGTTTTGGGACACTAACGCAGATTAATTACTGCACCAGTGTCCGAAAATAGGCAAGCAGAGACACTAGTGCAGATTAAGATGCCGATTAAGAATAAAGTAGAGCGGCAGCTGAAGCTGCGCGAGAGTCGCCTTCGAGGAAAAGCGTAGAAGCACAAGAAAGGGAGTTTTGTTGCAAAAACGCGCGGTAAAGCATTACGTCCGGCTTGCGTAAATGCGTTTCGTAAGATGCGCAAACGCCGTTTAGTTCGCCAAGTATTGGGCAAGTTTTGCGAGCGCAGCGGAGCCAATCGTTAGAAGCGTTACCAAGCGCCCACACGCGCACACCGCTAGCAATCAACTCACGCGCCGCGGCCGAAGTATCCGCACGCTCACCCGCAAAACCGCGCTCAAAACGTTCAAAATACAAGCGATATAGCCACGTAACAGCCGGCCCATGATGCTCACTAAACGATTCAAGCGCGCGATCAATACTCCACCCAGCCTCGCGCAGAGCCTCATGAAACTCAAATCCCCATTCCGGCTCGAAACTAAACAGCACTTCCTCAATAAAATCCGGATAATCCTCAGCCAACGTGCGGCGCGCACCCCAATCCACCAGCAATTGCAAGTCGAAAACAACGTCGGAAATTCCGCGCGCAACATACTCGCGGATACTATTTTCGCGCACACTATTTGTATCGCAAATAGCACTAATATCACAAATTCCGCTTGCACTAACTGCTTTTATTTCAGCGCACATACTTCCCACTTGTTTATGCCGATATTAACGATATTAACGATATTAAGGAGAACACTAAAACAAACGTTAAAATAATCCAAGTTACGCGGTCGGAGGAATGCCAGCACTCATCGAATTATCGTATGCGTCGCCATACATTCCATACGCGCCAACTGCACCCATCGCAAAGTTCGTTTGCAAATTATTAAGATTGTAACCGAGCGCCTCAAGCTGCGCGCGTCCATCTTCGCTAATGTTATCAACCGTCCAACGCGGCTTCCACGTCCAATCAATGCGGAACTCATCAACCAGCCCTGCGAGCGCATTCGCACACTCGTCCTCAATCAAATCCGTAAGCGGGCAAGCAGGCGTAGTAAGCGTCATGGTAATAATCGCGCGACCCAGCTCGTCAAGCTCAATGCCATACACCAAGCCCAAATCCACCACGTCAATACCTAATTCCGGATCCACTACGTCGTGAAGCGCTTCCTGAATATCTTCCTCGGTAACTCTGCCAATATCGTTCGCACTTAAAGGCGCCGACTGTGCCAGCTCAACCGCCGATTGATTTTCTGCCATAATATTCCTTGCTTTGCTTGTACCAAAGTTCGATTCTACAAACTACGCAGAATTTATGTTAGAAACTGCTCATTGCTTTGGCAATGCTGTCTTTTAAGCCTTCCCACGCCAAAAGTGCGCATTTAATTCGCATTGGATAGCGCGATACGCCTTGCAGAACCATCGCGTCTTCTAGGGCATCTTCGTCTTCTTCGTTTTGCAAACCTGCGCCTCGAGATTCCATAAGTTTGTGGAATAGTGCGTCTAACCGCAACGCTTCTTCAACCGACTTTCCTTCGACTAAATCAACCATCATTGAAAGGCTCGCTTGCGAGATTGAGCAGCCGTGACCATCCCACTTAACGCTTGCTACAGTTGGTTTTTCGGAATTATTGCTGCGGGAAAGTTCCACGCGCATAGTTACTTCGTCGCCACAAGTTGGATTGAATTGGTGTGATTGGCCAAAAGGATGAGTGCTTGCGTCGGTTGCTACAGCGCAACTTTCGTGAGTATTGTTCAGTGTGATTTCGGTAGATTCTGTATTTTTTGTAGATTCGGCAGATTCTTCCTGCAGTTCAGCTTGTGCGAGCGCGGCCGTGCTTTCGAAATGAGTTTTTCCGTGCGGATTTCGTGCGGCATCCAAAATCACTTCTTGGTACATGCTTTCCAAGCCGCCACCAGCCATATCACCAGAGCCGCCAAAACCGGCTCCCGCACCAAAACCAGTTCCCGCACCAAAACCCATATCAAACATACGCACTCCTTACCTACTTGCTAACTTGCTCGACTAACTTGCTGACTCACTAACTCACTAGCAATATTATGCGCCAAAGTAGGCGCGAACGTGAGAAACTGCTTCAACAAGCGCACGAGCCTCGTCAATCGTGTTGTAAACGCCGACGGAAGCGCGATTCGACGCATACACGCCAAAATGACGGTGAATCGGCTGAGCGCAATGATGCCCAACGCGAATCGCAATGCCTTGTGCGTCTAAAAATTGGCCAACGTCGTGCGGATGCACGCCTTCAACTTCAAAAGCAACCGTGCCAATTCGATTCTCTAAATTAGTCGGTCCCAAAATGCGAACACCCGGAACATCCTGCAATTTTAGCAATTCTGCAGCAATTTCCTGCTCATGTTCTGCAACATGGTTCATTCCCAACGCGCGCAACCAATCCGCTGCCACTCCCGCCGCAACCATTTGTGCAACCGGCTGAGTCCCAGCCTCAAAACGGTAAGGCGCATCCATGTATTGCGCCGGCTTGTTAAGCCAGGCAAGCTCCACCATTGAACCTCCGAAACTGGCTGGCGGAAGCGCGTTCAAAAGCTCGCGGCGACCGTACAAGAACCCAACTCCCGTTGGCCCATACATTTTATGCGCACTAAAAGCTGCAAAATCAACGTTTAAAGCGTGAAAATCAACCGGAATATGCGGCACGGACTGGCATGCGTCTAGCACAAAAATCGCCCCGACTTCGTGAGCGCGCTCGCAAATCGACGAAACGTCCGTAATAGCGCCAGTAACGTTGCTAATATGCGTAACTGCAACAATTTTCGTGTGCTCGTCAATAATCGTTCGTAAATATTCCGCGTCCGCACGCACGCGGCCGTCTTCTGTTACGTCAATCCAGCGAAGTTCAGCTCCCGTGCGAAAGGCCAGCTCTTGGAATGGAAGCAAAACAGAGTGGTGATCTGCGCGCGACACGACTATTACGTCACCTTCGTGAAGCGCGAAATTTTGGCGGAAATTATCAGCACCAACTAAATCAACAGAAGCGCTACCACTTATTTTGCAAATTTTTGCTTTCGCACTAGCGTTACCAATAGCAGTTGCGAGAAGATTAAGAGCGCCCGTCGCTCCTGGAGTGACAACAATTTCCTCGCCGCCAGCTTCCGCGCACGCTCCAACAAGACGCGCAACTTTCGCACGCGCTTCTTCAAACGCAACCGTCGAAAGTGCCGCCAACTCGTGCGCTCCCCTATGCACGCCAGCGTTAATCGTTTCGTAAAACTCTTTTTCGGTGTCGATTACCACCTGCGGTTTTTGCGAAGTTGCTGCAGAATCCAAGTAAATCAAGGACTTTCCGCGCACAGTATCGTAAAGCGAAGTGCCGTGAACCGTACGACGCAAAATCGGAAATTCTGCGCGCAAATCGCTAAATTCTCGCATAATATTTTCTGTAGTCATATTCAACCGCTATTTTTTACGCTATTTACGCTATTTTTACGAATATATAAACCGATTAAAACGTCACTTAAGCTGCACTTAAGCCAACGCCGACTCAGTTGCACCTTCCGGCAAATACTTGTCGTAACCTTCTTCTTCCAGCTCGTCCGCAAGCTCCGGGCCAGCCGTCTTTACAAAGTGACCTTGCGCAAAAACGTGCACAATATCTGGCTTAATATACTTAAGAATTCGCGTGTAATGCGTAACCATCATAATGCCTAAACCAGTGTTCTCTTTGGCACGATTCACGCCTTCCGACACAATTCGAAGCGCGTCTACGTCGAGGCCGGAATCAGTTTCGTCCAAAATTGCGAACTTTGGTTTCAAAAGCTCTAATTGCAACACTTCCGCACGCTTCTTTTCACCGCCGGAGAAGCCTTCGTTTACTGAACGCGACGCGAATTTTGGATCCATTCGCAGCTTTTTCATAGCTTCGCTAAGTTCTTTAACCCAGCTTCTTAAAGATGGAGCTTTGCCGTCAACTTCGGTTTTTGCGGTGCGAAGGAAGTTCGTCATAGATACACCCGGTACTTCCACCGGGTACTGCATTGCAAGGAATAATCCCGCTTTTGCACGCTCGTCAGGAGTCATTTTCAAAATATCTTCGCCGTCGAGAAGCACCTGACCGGAATCGACTTCATACTTTGGGTGACCTGCCAAAGTGTAGGCAAGAGTAGACTTTCCAGATCCGTTAGGACCCATAATTGCGTGAGTTTCTCCAGAATTAACCGTAAGATTTACGCCTTTTAAGATTTGCTTACGTCCTTCTTTTGTTTCTACAGAAGCGTACAAATCCTTAATTTCCAAAGTTGACATGTTTTTCTCCTATTCTTCCGTTCTTGCAAGACGGCGCTCAATTGCCTTCATTAAGTGATCAACAATTTCCGGCACGCCAATTTCTTCAATAAGCTCGTTAAAGAATCCGCGCACAACAAGCTTTCTTGCCTCAATCTCACTAATTCCGCGCGATTGCAAGTAGAAAAGCTCCTCGTCATCAAATCGACCAACCGAACTTGCGTGGCCGGCACCAATAATATTGCCGTTTTCAATTTCCAAATTCGGCTCCGAATCGGCAATTGCTCCAGGAGTGAGCACCAAATTACGGTTCAACTCGTACGAATCAGTGCCAGGCGCTTCCGGCTTAATAAGCGCGTTTCCAACCCAAGTCGAATGCGCACCCTTCCCTTCCAAAGCACCCTTGTACACAACTCTGGACTTGCATTCTGGATAATTATGCACAACCATCGTGCGATGCTCCACGTGCTCGCCTGGATCCACAAAATACATGCCGAGCATGTTCAAATCGCCCTGTTCGCCGCCAAAATCTTGATCCATGCGAATGCGCACAACATCTCCGCCAAGAGTGACCATTGTGTGACGAAGCGAAGCACCTTCGCCCACGTGAATACGCTGGTTTCCAACGTGCTTGCTGCCCGAATCCCACTCTTGAATAAATGTAGTAGAAACGTGCGCGTGCTTTCCGAGGATGATTTCCACACCTTCAGCAAGTTTTGCAATTCCGGTATGTTCGATAATAATATCTGCGTTCGAGCGCGAATCTGCTTCGATTACTAAGTGCAATGCGTCAAGCGATTGTACAGCGTTTTCATTTGCGCTATTCGCGAGATTACCCTGAATCTTCAGTACGATTGGCTTTTTGATTTCGCCAGATACGTGCAGTACGTATGCAGATTTCGCAACATTCCAAGCAACAGCAGCTACGCGATCAGACGGCTTCATATCGGTGTGAGGCGCATCGTTTTGCGGCTTTATTTGCAAACTTACGGAACCTTCGTTACCAACGTAATAATCATCCAAAGCGGCTCCACCAACGCCTTCAAGCGTTACTTTAATACTATTAGCCGGCTCAAAGCACTCAAAAAACTCGGAAATTCTCTCAACTGGAGTGTATCGCCAATCTTCCTGCTTGCGCGTTGGAATCGCAAAATCTTCCACGTTAAACGAGCGCACGGATTTGTCGGCGCTAGAAGGCATTGCTGCAGGAACAGCGTAAGGATCATCAGGGTCCGCTACAGGAATACTAATTTCTTTTTCCGTCATATTATTGCCTACATTCTTTTCAAAATCTTCGCTCATCAGCCCACGGATCCTTCCATTTGCAACTCAACCAAGCGATTAAGCTCAAGCGCGTACTCCATCGGCAACTCACGGCTAATCGGCTCCACAAAGCCGCGCACAATCATGCCCATAGCCTCTTTTTCTTCAAGACCGCGACTCATCAAGTAGAAAAGCTGATCTTCGGAGACCTTGGAAACAGTAGCTTCGTGAGCCATCGAAACGTCGTCTTCGCGCACGTCAACATGCGGATAAGTGTCAGACCTCGAAAAATCGTCAACAAGCAAAGCATCGCACACAACCGACGAACTTGAGCCCTTCGCACCCTTGATAATCTTCACAAGACCGCGGTAAGCAGAACGACCACCGCCGCGCGAAATCGACTTTGCAACAATCGTGGAACTCGTGTGTGGAGCCAAATGAATCATCTTCGCACCCGTATCCTGGTACTGGCCGCGGCCGGCAAAACTCAAAGACATGGTTTCTGCTTTTGCGTAAGGCTCGGCAAGAATACAAGCAGGATACTTCATAGTAGCTTTGGAGCCAATGTTGCCGTCAACCCACTCCATTGTGCCGCCTTCGCGCACGTAAGCTCGCTGAGTTACCAAGTTGTACACGTTATTCGACCAGTTTTGCACAGTTGTGTAACGCACACGCGCATGCTTTTCCACAACAATTTCAACGTTTGCAGCGTGAAGAGAATCCGTGGAATAAATCGGAGCCGTGCAACCCTCAACGTAATGCACGTACGAGCCTTCGTCTGCAATAATCAACGTGCGCTCAAACTGACCCATATTCGGCGTGTTAATGCGGAAGTAAGCCTGAAGCGGAATATCAACATGCACGCCTTTTGGAACGTAAACGAACGAACCACCACTCCAAGCCGCCGTATTCAAAGCCGCAAACTTATTGTCGTCAACCGGAATCACGGTTGCAAAATACTTTTTTACAAGCTCCGGATACTTCTGCACTGCCGTATCCGTATCAACGAAAATCACGCCCTGAGCTGCTAAATCCTCACGAATCGAATTGTAAATAACTTCCGACTCATACTGCGCTGCAACGCCTGAAACTAAGCGCTTTTTCTCCGCTTCCGGAATACCAAGCCTATCGTAAGTGTTGCGAATATCTTCCGGCAAATCGTCCCAAGTTTTCGCTTGATCGTGAACTGGACGAACGTAATACTTAAAATCATCCGCATCAAAACCGCTTAAATCTACACCCCAATCCGGCATAGGCTTTTGCAAAAACGCGCGGTAGCCTTGCAAACGAAGGTTTAGCATCCATTCCGGCTCGTTTTTATCGGCAGAAATTGCGCGCACAACCGACTCATCAATACCCTTTTTCGCAGCCTCGCCTGCAGCATCCGAATCGTGCCAGCCGTAATTGTACTCACCAAATTCGGCAACAATCTGCTCGTCTTGGCGAATTTTTTCTTCATTTACTCGCGCGCGATCTGCCACATACTGGCTCATTTCAACGTCTGCAGCCTTATTTTTGGCTGGGATACTACCATCACTTGCTGTAACGCTTGTATGACTAATATTGCTAGTATCGTTCATACGCCTATAGCACCTCCATGCATAACACTGCCACGCTCCTACTTGCGCGCGTAATCGCAAAAGCATTCCCCAACGTTACTTTTGCGTTCTAGCCACTCAAATTATTTACCTATTTAAGAGTACCGCGTAATGCGATTTCCTGGTATAGCCATGTTACGTACAAAACGTAATGTTCCTCACAATCAATTAAACAAATAAGCGGCAAAACTTAGGAAAACCCAGCTTTACCGCTTGACTTTACTTACTTAAGTTTTATTTAACTTACTTAAGATTGACCTATGTAAATCTTACTTAAGCTTACTTATCTGCTTTGCTATTTTGAGCAGCCGCCTGATGCTCAAGAGCCGCTGCAACCAAGCCAGCAAACAGTGGATGAGGCTTAGTTGGGCGAGACTTAAACTCTGGATGAGCCTGAGTTGCCACATAGAATGGGTGAATATCCTTTGGAAGTTCCACAAACTCAGTCAAATTACCATCCGGGCTTTGGCCGCTAATACGCAAGCCGGCTTCACGCAAACGATCCTTATAAGCCACGTTCACCTCGTAACGGTGACGGTGACGCTCAGTAACATGCGTAGAGCCATAAAGCTCAGCAACAATAGAGCCTTCCTCAAGCGTTGCAGGGTAAGAGCCAAGTCGCATTGTGTGACCCATATCTCCCTTACCGGCCACAATATCCTTCTGCTCCTCCATAGTTGCGATTACTGGATCGCCACAATCCTTCTCGAACTCTGTGGAATTAGCATCCTCAAGCCCAAGCACGTGACGAGCGTACTCAATAACCATAGACTGCAAGCCAAGGCAAAGACCAAGCGTTGGCAAACCGTGCTCGCGAGCATAACGCAAAGCGCCAATCTTACCTTCAATACCGCGAATACCAAAGCCGCCTGGAATAACCATGCCGTCCATTTGGTCGAGAGCCGCGGCCGCACCTTCTTGCGTTTCGCACCTGTCGGCAGCAACCCAGCGCACGTTCACCTTAGCCCAGTTAGCAAAACCGCCAGCCTTAATAGCCTCGGTAACGGAAAGGTACGCATCTGGCAAATCAATATACTTACCAACGATCGCAATATTCAGCTCATGCTTTGGATGATGCACGCGCTCAAGCAAATCTTCCCACTCGTCCCAATCAACATCGTGGAACGGAAGCTCAAGCTCGCGCACAACGTAAGCGTCCAAACCTTCATTGAACAAAATCTTCGGCACATCGTAAATGCTTGGGGCGTCAACGCAGTTCACCACACCTTCAGCATCAACATCGCACATAAGCGAAATCTTGTCTTTAATGCTCTGGTTAAGCGGACGATCCGAACGCAAAACGAGCGCGTCTGGAGAAATACCAAGCTGACGAAGCATCATTACGGAATGCTGAGTTGGCTTAGTTTTCAATTCGTGAGCTGCTGCGATATAAGGCACCAAAGAAACGTGCACAAACATGCAGTTTTCAGGACCCAAATCGCGACGAACTTCGCGAGCCGCCTCAAGGAACGGCTGGGATTCAATATCGCCAACAGTGCCGCCAATTTCCGTAATAATAACGTCAACATCGTCGGAAGCCTGCGCGCGCATACGCGACTTAATTTCGCCGGTAATATGCGGAATAACCTGCACACACTGACCCAAATACTCGCCAGCGCGCTCCTTACGAAGCACCGACTGATAAATCTGACCAGTTGTAACATTTGCTTTCTGACTTAAGAAAACATCGAGGAATCGCTCGTAATGACCAATGTCGAGATCTGTTTCTGCACCATCTTCTGTAACGTAGACTTCACCGTGCTGGAACGGATTCATAGTTCCCGGATCTACGTTGATATAAGGATCGAGTTTTTGCTGCAATACGTGCAGTCCGCGACTGCGTAAAAGTCGGCCTAACGAAGATGCTGTAAGGCCTTTTCCTAGGGACGAAACTACGCCACCAGTGACAAAAATATGCTTTGTAATATGCTCCTGAGAGTTACCATGTTTGCTTCTAACCATGGAACTCCATAGTATCTTCGAGCCTCGACGCTGGGTGTTGATTTTGTGAGATTTCGCGATTTTTAAGATTTCGCAATTTTAATACTTTACGTATTTCGTAACCTTACGTATTTCGTAACCTTACGAATTGCGTAACCTTACGAATTGCGTAACTTCTAATCTACACGCGCAAGCCCTACTCTACTGCACAATATGCGCAACAGCCTCTAAAGCAAGCTTGTAACCATACAATCCCATGCCGGTAATAGTGCCAGTTGCAACAGGACTAATTACGCTTATTTTACGAAAAGCGTCGCGCGCAGCAGGATTAGAAATATGCACTTCCATTAGCGGCACACCAGCGTCCAAAACCATGTGAGCTGCGTCCGCGAGCGCATAACTGTAGTGCGTAAAAGCGGCAGGGTTCATAACAACCGGAGTATGCGTATCGGCAGCTTCGTGCATCCAGTGAACCATTTGCGCTTCGTCGTCACTTTGGCGCACTTCTACTTTGAAACCAAGCTCCGCCCCCCACTTTTGGCAATATTCGCACAAAGTTTCAAAATTTTCGCTACCGTACACATCTGGCTGACGCACGCCAAGTCGACCTAAATTCGGTCCGTTAACTACAAGCACTTTTTTCGGTTGTTGATTTTCCATAATTTCCTCACAAGATTAATTATTTTTTATAAACTCGCTCAAACGCTTCTTTAACTGCTTCAATAGGCGGATTGTCAAGATGAATAGGATTTGAAATACCATCCAAAATTACGAAACGTAGCATGTTACCGCGCGCTTTTTTATCGCGATGCATAAGATCGAGCACGCGCTGCCAAGCGTTTTCTACGTTTCCGCAAGTAGCACTTGCGTTCCAAGACGTTGGCAACCCAAGCGAATCCAAAAGTGAACGATGGTAGTCAACATCTTCAGCATCCAAATATCCCAAAATTTGCGCAAGTTCCGCCGCAAAAACCATGCCAACTGCCACAGCGTTCCCGTGACGCCAGCGGAAGTGTTCAATCTGTTCAATCGCATGCCCAAGCGTATGCCCGTAGTTCAAAAATTCGCGCAAACCCTGTTCTTTCAAATCTTTCGACACGTGATACGCTTTCACACGAACCGTACGCTCAATCAGCTCTACCAATAGTTCGTGAAGCGTCTCATTGCACTCTAATTGCGCCCCGTTAAATTCGCGCAAAAGCTTAGCGTTATTGGAGTCGCTAAGAATTTTCAAAATTTCGCCGTCGCGAATAAACCCAGATTTTGCAACCTCTCCCAAGCCTTCAATAAGAATGTCATTTGGCAAAGTCGCCAACGTCGAAGTATCCGCTAGCACACCCGCCGGAGTGTAAAAACTGCCAACCAGATTTTTGCCAATCTCAGTATTAATACCAGTTTTCCCGCCTGTAGAAGCGTCCACCATAGCGAGCAGCGAAGTGGGGCAATTCACGTAACGAATTCCGCGCATCCACGTTGCTGCGACGAAACCGGCCACATCCGTTGCAGCGCCGCCACCCAAGCCTACAATCGCGTCAGAGCGCGTGAACCCAGCTTCTCCAAGTCTCGTCCACAATCCGGTAGCAACCTGAATAGTTTTGCCGGCCTCAGCGTCTGGCACTAGCATATCGAAAACTTCGTAACCTGCTTGACGCAAAATTGCGCGCGCTTTGTCGCTGTGACGTTGCACCGGCTGTGTATGGATTAGCGCCACACGAACCGGCTTATTTCCAAGCATTTGCGGCAACAGTTGCATAGCTGCGTCACCAATGCGTACGTCGTACGGTTCAATACTTTCGCCAGTTACATGCACTATGCGTTGCATAATCATGCTCCTTAATTTTTCTGCCGCCATAATTGGCGTAGATCCTCGAGTTGGCATGTGAATATTGGCAATCGCACAAAAAATAGGATTGCGTTGTTCATATAGTGCCATCCACCGTTTTTCCGCGTCATCCCCGATAAGCATTGGTCGATTATTGTTCCAACTTGCGCGCTCAATAGCTTCTTTAGGGCTTGCTTGCAAGTAAATTACACGCCCACCTAAGCATTCGTATGTTTTTAAAACTTCCTGCGTTTCCTTGCGTATGGGAGCGCCACCACCCAGGGAAACAATACCGCGTACAGCTCGGCTTCCTAAGATTGTTTCGCGCACAATACGCGCTTCTACATCCCGGAATGTTTCTTGCCCATATTGTTCAAAATATTGGGTAATCGGCATATCGATCTCGTCTTCAATTATGGCGTCCGTGTCGAGGAATGGAACGTCCATAAGATGCGCTACTTCGCGGCCGACTCTAGTTTTTCCAGCTGCTGGCATGCCGATAATAACGGCTAAAGGCATGACTTTCCCGCTCACTGCATATACTCCGGCCAGGAAGTTACGTAAGATTCGGCGTTGCGACGCGTTTCTTCTAGCGAATCTCCCCCAAACTTTTCTAAAGCGTACTTTGCCAAAGTAAGTCTCACCATTGCTTCTGCAACTACGGAAGCTGCGGGAACAGCCGTGAAATCAGAACGCTGGTTGATTGCTTGAGCAGCTTCGCCGGTGAGTACGTCAACAGTGCGTAATGCGCGCGGAATGGAAGGAATTGGTTTCATTGCAGCACGCACGCGTATGATTTCGCCATTTGACATGCCGCCTTCAATACCCCCGGCACGGTTAGTAAGACGCGTAATTTTGCCGTTTTCGTCGGTTACGATTTCGTCGTGCGCAGCCGATCCAGGGCGATCTGCCTCTAAAAATCCGTCGCCAATTTCCACGCCTTTAATAGCTTGGATTCCCATAAGCGCACTAGCAAGCGCTGCATCCAGGCGACGGTCTGATTCCACGTATGTTCCAACGCCTGCTGGCATACCATACGCGAGCACTTCCACCACACCACCGAGCGTATCCGCATTCGCCTTTGCTTCGTCAATACGAGCCATCATGCGCGCTTCGGCATCTTTATCGAGAGTGCGCACTGGTGAAGCATCCAAAGCCGAAACATCGTCAGGTGTTGGTAAATCTAAACTTTTGTTAGCATATACGCCGCCGATTCCAACAACATGCGCAACAGTGCGCACACCCAGCGCCTGCTGCAAAAACTTATCTGCAATCGCACCTAAAGCAACTCTCGAAGCCGTTTCCCTGGCACTTGAACGTTCCAAAACCTCGCGCGCATCATCAAAACCATACTTTCGCATGCCAGTTAAATCTGCATGCCCCGGACGCGGCCTAGAAAGCGCAGCATTGCGACCTTCTTCTGGCAGCTCATGATCCAAAGGATCTGCGCTCATAACTTCCGTCCACTTTGGCCACTCAGTATTCGCAATTTCCACAGCAATAGGAGAACCAAGCGTTACGCCGTGACGCACTCCAGTAAGCAAACGCACCTTGTCTTGTTCAAACTTCATGCGAGCGCCGCGACCGTAGCCAAGGCGACGACGCGCAAGAGCCGCAACCACGTCGTCACTCGTAACATGCACACCAGCTGGCAAACCTTCTATCATTGCCACTAACGCTTCACCGTGCGATTCCCCTGCCGTTTGCCACCTGAGCATGCCATTCTCCATTCTTACGTAATTTACGCGCCTAAGTACTCTACTCTACTAACTACTAAGTATTGACTAACTACTAAGTATTGAGCGGGTTGTTATTGACAGCAATGCTGCAAGTATGGCAGATATTGCTTCGATTGGTACGAATGGTATTGATGCGTTGGTTGCTGAGAAGATTTTGCAGTAAATCTTCCATAATAAAAGCCAAACTAAACCAACTATTCCGACTAAAGCAAACCAGTAAATCAGGCAGTCGAAACCGAATAATATTAATGCTTGCGCAATCATTGCCGCACTTGTAACATCACCGAATCCAAGGGAATTTTGCGGTGCGATTTTTAGCATAATCCAATAAATTGCAAAAACAAATACGCAAAAAATCCAGCCAAAAATAAGCAAACTAATATTTCCAAACAAAATGATGGAATATATAAGATTCGCTAAAGACTGAACAAATATCGCAACAATAATCCAAAGTCTTGGAACTACGCGACTTTTTATGTCTGTTACGCAAACTGAAACTGAGCACACAAGCGTTGGCAACGCAGATATTATCGTAATAATTAATTGCTTCATTAAAGCAGATTACGAAAACTCATAAAACTTTTGCAACATAACTACATGTATGTGGTTAAAAGTTAGATTTTATTTGACAGCTTAGTTACACCGTCATTCATCCGCGTGGATATTAGTGTGGTGAGATTTGAGATTTTTTGCACTGAGCGAAGACGGACGTCAGAGCCGTAGGCTACTGACAAGTCGAGCGAAGAAGAAAAATCGAAAAATCTCGGCGATAAAACATGGTTATTAACGATTGGCACGCAGAGTTTAGGGGGATTTCTCTACGAGCACTAAAAGAGGACTGAGGAAGCAACATTCATTAAGAACGAAGCAGACATAAAAACCTTTAACAACCAGAGCGACGAAGGACGGGACGTGCGAGGAGAGAAATCCCCCAAAACTCGCGCCACAGCAAAAAGGAATCCCACAAAACTCATAGACGATAATCAAGAATATCGAAAATAATCTTAGTTTAGTTTCCTTCGGGATTGTTGCGCTTGTACTCGTCACGGAACTTCATAAACTCCTGCTCATTGTCCGTAAACTTTGTTTCGCCAGTCTTCAAATTGGTAGTCACAAAGTACAACCATGGGCCATTTTTAGGCTTGTTAGCTGCCAAAAGCGCATTGTCTCCCGCGATGCCAATAGGCGTAGGCGTTAAGCCCTTGTGAATACGAGTGTTGTACGGATTATTCGCGTCGTCGAGCATCGCTTGCGTAAGCTTTATAGGCTTAACTCCAGCACCATAGCCCACTGTCGAATCCATTCCCAATGGCATATCTTTTGCAAGACGATTCAGTACTACGCGCACCACTTTGCCGTAATATTCGCGATTGTTCACTTCTGCTTCGGCAATAGAAGCGATAATCAGTGCTTTTTCGCGATTCTCACCTTGAGGAATACCAAGAGTGTCCAGTTTAGCAATGCGTTTTTTCACCATAGCTGAAAGAATAGCTTCCGCACTTTTCATTGATTTCACATTGTAAACGCCTGGTTCAAACCATCCCTCAATATTGCCGTGCGCTTCCGGAGGCAATATTCCCGAGGCGCCTGTGGAAAGAACGGTTTTAAAATTGTCCAAACTTATGCCAGAAAGTTCCGAAGCTTTTTGCAAAACGTCCAAAGCGTAATCTCCCGCACGAACTTCAAGGAAGCCTCCAGCCTTGGTTTGATCAGAAAGAATATCTACGACGTCAATAGCAGCCATGTGCTTTTTAAGCACATACACTCCTGGATACAGGATTTTATTATTGGCGGCAACAGCAGACGTAAAAGCGGCTTGCGATTTTACTATTCCGGCTTTTACAAGTTTCGAGCCGACTGCCATAGCACCTTCACCAGTATCAACCGTAAATTCAACGGAACCAAAACCAGGTCCTGACCAATCAGCCACTGCCGTAGAATCGTTAGACGAACGCAACGATTGCACCATGCTGCTACCGGCGTAACCAATAACGCACACAACAAATACGAGTAGTATCGTCAAAACTATCATTGAACGACGTTTGCGACGCTTCGCCTTAAGACGAGCCTTAGCTTTACGTCGTGAACTTACGCCATTAGAAGAGTGATTCGATGAGTCTGCAGAAGATTGCGAAGTAGTGTGGGAAGTGGAACCGTCGTGCTCAGTCCATTGAGCATGATGTTCAAAGAAATCGTCAAAACTTTCAGACACGTAACGCTCCTCTTATAGTCTTGGCCTCTACCAATATTTTATTACACGCGCAACTGCGCATGCTTTTACGCACAATTCGCGCTGCAACAATGTGCTTCGCAATGGTTCGCATCAAGCGCAGACTGCAAAATAAGCACCGCCGACTGCTGATCTACCATTGGACGATGCTGTTTGGAAGAAAAATCAGCCTGCAACAACTGACGGTGAGCACTTACCGTAGTCAAACGCTCATCCTTCCAAACAATATCAGGCACGTAAGAAAGCAGCCAGTCACCTTCATTTTTTGCTGACTCAATGCGTTTAGCTAAATTTTTGCCCCAACGACGCGCTTTTTTTGCAGATTTCCCTTCAGATCCGTCGAGTTGCAACGGCAAGCCAATTACAACGCGACGAACCTTCTCTTTTTCAATAAGATCCATCACGTCGTCAATAGCTCTAAAAGAATCACCAAAAACTTGCACATTCCCAACCGGATGCGCAAAAGTAAGCTCAGGGTCGGAAAGTGCAAGTCCGACCCTGGCATCACCTAAATCAATACCTAACCACACCATGAATTTCGTGCTGCTTTTGGTAAAGATTATATCGTTTTGTTTTAAGCGGATAGCTACGCACTAGGCGAGCTCAGCCACTTGCGCTTTCACAGCTTCGAGAGCTTCATCAATCGTAGAAGCGTCTGTGCCGCCGCCCTGAGCGAAGTCCGGCTTGCCGCCGCCACCGCCGCCGAGAACCTTAGAAGCAGTGCGAACCAAGTCGCCAGCCTTAGCTCCAAGTCCGCGCGCAGCCTCGTTTGTGGCCACAGCAACCATCGGCTTATCATCCTCGTTTACGCCGCACAACACTACTACTGCAGGAGCATCCTCACCTAAGCGAGCACGCACGTCGAGCACTGTCTTACGGAGCGTTTCGAACGAACCGAAGTTACCAACGTTCTTAATAGCCAACTTAATGCTTCCGGCAGCAGACTTAGCAGCCTCAATCAAAGCTGGCACGGAATTAGCAAGCTGAGACTCATAGACTGCAGCGAGCTTACGGTCAGAATCCTTCATCTTGTTAAGCAAAGATTCCAAACGTTCAGCCAACTCGTCTGGGCGAGCGTTAACCATGTCTGCAAGCTGAGCAACCAACGTGTGTTCGCGAGCGCCATACTCGTACGCTGCCTCGCCGCACAGTGCGTCAATACGGCGCACACCAGAGCCAATAGAAGACTCCGAAAGAATGGTGACCATACCAATCTTTCCGGTGCTCTTAGCGTGAGTGCCACCGCAAAGCTCGCGGCTCCAGCCGTCGCCGATTTCAACCACGCGCACAACGTCGCCGTACTTTTCGCCGAACAAGTGCATTGCTCCAAGCTTAAAAGCGTCGTCGATTGGCATTTCCTTAGGAACTACCTGCAAGTCGTCGCGAATACGCTCGTTTACGCGAGCTTCCACGCGAGAAAGTGCATCCTTATCAACAGCCTTTGGCCACTGGAAGTCGAAGCGCAAACGGTCTGGATCAACCACAGAACCGCGCTGAGTTGCCTGAGGACCAAGCTCTTCGCGCAAAGCCTTGTGAAGCGTGTGGGTGGCGGTGTGAGAACGTGCCAAAGCAGCACGGCGAACCTGATCAATATTCGTGTTCACAGGAGCACCAACGCTAAGTGTACCTTCAGTAAGTCGGCAGCTGTGCACAATCAAATCCTTAATTGGACGCTGCACGTCGTCAACTTCCAAAATTGCGCCGTCGTCAGAAATAATCTCACCCTGGTCAGCAATCTGACCACCGCGCTCAGCGTAGAATGGCGTGCGATCGAGAATAACCTCAACGTTTGCAGGAGCGGTAACGCTTTTAACAGAACCCTTACCTGCTTCAACAATTGCCAAAACGTTGGAACGGCTGGAGAAGTCAGTGTAGCCAAGGAAGTCGATTGGCTTTTCAAGAGCCTTCTTAATATCGTCGTAAACGCTCACGTCCACGTTGTGACGCTTCTTCAAAGCGTCAGCGCGAGCGCGGCCCTTCTGCTCGCTCATAAGCTCGCGGAACTTAGCTTCATCGACCTTAACGCCCTGCTCGGCTGCCATCTCAAGAGTCAACTCGATTGGGAAGCCGTAAGTATCGTGCAAAGTAAACGCGTCTGCGCCACCAACCATAGGGTCGTCCGTGTGCTCTTTCTTAGCTTTTTCAACAGCCAAGTCGAGAATAGTCGTACCCTTTTCAAGAGTCCTGCGGAAAGCGTCTTCCTCACCGTAAGCAGCTTCACTCACCTCATGGAAAGTATCGTTAAGCTCCGGATAGCTTGGTTCCATAGCAGCCTTAGATACTGGGAACAAGGTTGGCAAAACCGGATCCTGCACACCGAGCATACGCATTGCGCGAACAGTTCTACGAAGCAAACGACGGAGCACATAGCCACGGCCAACATTACTTGGGCGCACGCCATCGCTCATAATCATCAAAGCAGAACGCACGTGGTCAGCAACAACGCGGAAACGCACGTCAGCATCGTTATTATCGCCATACTTTACGCCACTGAGCTTTTCTGCAGCTTCAATAACAGGGTAAACTTCGTCAGTTTCATAAATATTTTCCTTACCCTGCATAAGGTAAGCCAAACGCTCCAAACCAGCGCCGGTATCAATATTCTTCTGATCGAGTTCGCCAGCAATATGCAAATCAGTCTTAGATTTGACGTTATCTACCTGGTAGTTTTCAAAAACCAAATCCCAAATCTCAATAAAGCGGGATTCGTCCGCAGCAGGACCACCGTCGCGACCATATTCCGGACCGCGATCCACGTAAATTTCGGAGCATGGGCCGCCAGGACCAGGGCCGCCGGTAGTCCAGAAGTTATCTTCCATACCGAACACTTGCATGTGCTCTGGGTCGAAGCCTTCGTTCTTCCAAATCGCACGAGCCTCATCGTCGTCAGTGTAAGTAGTAACCCAAAGCTTTTCAGGGTCAAAACCGTAGCCGCCCTTGTCTTGCGGAGTGGTTAAAAGCTCCCAAGCGTAATGAATTGCTTCTTCCTTAAAATAGTCACCAAAACTAAAGTTACCAACCATTTGGAAGAAGGTACCGTGACGAGTGGTTTTACCAACTTCGTCGATATCGAGCGTACGCACGCACTTCTGATTCGATGCCATACGACGCGAAGGAGGCGTCTGCTCACCAAGCAAGTAAGGAATAAACGGCACCATGCCGGCGATAGTAAACAATGTCGTCGGGTTCGGCGAAATAAGAGAAGCCGAAGGAACGACCATATGACCATTCTTAGCAAAATAGTCAAGATAACGCTTTGCAATTTCTGCTGTGCGCATACGTACGAACTCCTTGTGTAATTGTTAGCAAGACTCACGTTGAACGGCTGCCAACAGCCATAACAAGCGTGCGGCAACAGTTGCGCAATATCGTGCCGCATGATGCGCGACGCAATCATGCAAACATTCAATATAGTACTTCACCACTTAACTTAACTAAAAATTAAGCGGCGAATAAGTAAAATTGGCAATGTTACTTAAGTAAAATTTCAACGCGCTGCGTAAAGAAGTACGACTTACGTAGCGCGATGTTAGTATACGAAATTAGTATATGGGTGCTTCTCATTGCCGACGCGCGTAACGAGCATTAAGTTCTTTCTCGTGCGTCTTACGACTCGTATTAAAATCCTTCAACAAGCCGATTACAGTGCGCACGGTAATATTTTCAGGATCTTGATCGAACAAAAACTTACGCGCAGAAGACGGAACTTTCGCTTTCACGTAGGCACGAGCCTTCGTCACCGCAAGTACACCAACAACAATGCCAACGCACATCCAGAATAAACGCTTAAACATCACGCCTCCTTGCTCGCAGAATTATCGTAAGATTCTTTTGCAGCATGACGGCCAACGCTAGACGCGTCTGTTGGTACTGTTGGCTTGTTGAAGAAAGAAGCAAGCGTATCTTTAAGAGCGTAGCCTGCGGCAGCAATCTTAACAATCGGCTTACCGAGGAAAGCACCATACAAATCGGTAAGAGCACCAATATTCGTAACCGTTGTGCGTGTGGCATCAGAAACCGCATTCACGTCTTCTAACGTCTTATTCACCTGCTTAATAGTCGTCACCGACTCGTCGATTGCAGGCAACGCATGCTCTCCTGACTTTCTAACCGTTTCCGCAATCTGATCAAACAACCTACCCAACCGGAATAACGGATAAATCAAAAAGCCCGAAAGAACTGCAAACGAGATTGCAGCAATAAGAGCGGCTATGTCTCCAACGCTCATCGTAACCTCTTTCTATACCACATTTGCTTAAGATCTCACCGCGTCAAAAGCTAACACAGCAAATCAGACTACATGCTCAACCCTTTGCAATGACTTAAGACTAACGAACGGTAAAGACGCATATAACTTAAGCAAGTAAAAGCAAAATCTACTCATTGTAGCCTTGAATAGTAATAGCCTGATCAATAGGCTGAGCAGTGTCAAAATCGAGTCTAGTTACGCTTCCGTTCGCTGGGCGCTCGCTTAAATCGTAGCCGGCAGGCGCAAAACGGTGCATAATACTCAAAAGCGTATTTCCGTGCGAAATTTGCAACACATTATCTCCGTCGTTAAGTGAAGAATTAGCAGCAATCAACGCAAAACCGCCTTCTACGCGAGTCCAATATTCAATATCCGACTCGGCATCGTGGAAAGGATCCGCTTCTTTAAGCATGTCGCGAGTTGCTGCCAACCCAAACTTTTCCACAATTTCGTTATAAGTATTCGCTCCGTGCGGCGCTCCCGCAGCCCACCAAGCCATTTGCATATCTTGGCCTTCAAAATAGCCGTAGCATTGCTCGCGAAAATGCATATCACTAACTAAATTCGGACGCACGTTACCAGCGGCCTCGTTTGCGTCAAGAATACGCTGAGCCGTGATTTGCGCACGCGTAGTGTCCGAACAGTAAGCTGCAGCAAAAGTAATATTTTCTAGCTTTTTTGCAGCTCTGTCGGCATCCCTCAAACCTTTTTCCGTAAGCGGCGAATTTGACCAGCCTTGCAAGCGATTGTAGCGATTAAATAGCGTCTGTCCATGACGCACTAAATAAAGATGCAGCAACATAATTCCATTATTGCACTACGCGGTACATAGCCGTGCAGGTTTCCGGCAAATGTTTCATATCAGTGCCAAACCGACAATTCCTTTACAGCCTTGTAAAGAAACCGTCGGAACTATCCCCGGCAAATGTTCCAAAAAACGGCCAAAACAGCAACAAACACCGGAGATTATCCCGCAAATGTTCCATAATTACGCAAATTCAGCAACAAACACCGGAGATTATCCCGCAAATGTTCCACAAATTGGCCAAAACAGCTACAAACCCCGGAGAAAAAACTCCGGCAAATGTTCCATAAAACGCATTGACCCCTGCCACGCAAATGCGCAACAGGGGTCAAGCGGTATGTCCTTAAGAATTAAATCGGCGAATTAACGAGCGTAGTATTCGACGACGTACTGAATGTTGACTTCAACTGGAATCTGATCGACTTCCGGCTTACGAGTCAAAGTAGCCTTCAAAGAGGCAAGATTCACATCGAGATAACCAGGAACTGCTGGCAAAACGTCGCGATGAACGCCTTCTGCAGCCATCTGGAATGGAACCATGGTCTGGCTCTTGGCACGAACCTGAATGGTCTGGCCTGGCTTGACACGGTAAGATGGGCGATCAACAAGATTGCCATCAACCAAAATATGACGATGTACAACAAACTGACGAGCCTGGGCGGTGGTGCGAGCAAAGCCTGCGCGCAAAACCAAAGCATCAAGACGAGTTTCCAAATCGGTGAGCATTGCGTCACCGGTCTGGCCTGCAGTGTGCGTACCCTTCTCATAAGCAGCACGAAGCTGCTTCTCGGAGATGCCGTACTGAGCGCGAAGACGCTGCTTCTCGCGAAGACGTACTGCGTAATCGGACTCGGTGCGACGACGAGTGCGGCCGTGCTCACCTGGAGCATATGGGCGCTTCTCGAAGATACGCTGAGCCTTTGGGGTCAAAGCGATGCCGAGGGCGCGAGAAAGACGCACCTGACGGCGAGAACGCTGAATGTTAGTCATAACTAATCCTTTAATTCTGTCGTTATCTGAACGGAACGCGAGCCAAGTTTTTATTCGATCGTAAAATCGCCTAAAAATTACTCACGCTGAGCCGGCCTCTCCAGTGCTTCTTCGTGCTAACACACGAACGCGCAAGTAGTAAAACGTTGAAATAACGCCATAATTCCCGCGCGCCGACCCACTGATGGGCTAAGGCTCCAGATGATACCTACACAAAATAGGCATCGTTTCTGATTCTACACACCAGTAAGAATAAATTAGCGGAGAGATCCGAAGTCCATCGTGTAGGTGCAGTCCGCGCAACTTGCAGCCTCAGAATCGTGCGTTACCATAAGCACAGCCGCACCGCTATTTGCAGCCTCGCGCAACATTTCTAACACTATGTGTGTATGCTCGGAATCCAAATCTCCCGTAGGCTCGTCGAGAATAAGCAACTGCGGATTATTGATCAGTGCGCGCACAATCATTACGCGTCGCATTTCGCCTCCGGAAAGCTCCTTTGGGTAGCACCACAGTAAATCTTCAATATTCAGGCGTTTACAAAAATTAAGCGCGCGATCCGAATAGTAATCTTTGCCGCCAGCATTCTCACCTTCGGCATTCTCACCGCCAGCATTCTCACCTTTACGCTCGCCACTTTTTTGCGATATTTCGTCGCTTTTCGCAATCTCAACCGGCAAAAGGATGTTGTCGTAAACGGTAATATTTGGCAATAAGGTTTGCGATTGCGTTACAAAACCTATATTTTTCGCGCGCAACTTCGAAATTTCCACATCACTAAATTCAGGCGCGGAAATCTCATTGTCTAAAACCGTTACGCTTCCGTGAGTTGGCTTAAGTAATCCGGCAATCAGATTTAGTAAAGTAGATTTTCCGTTTCCGGATTTTCCTACAATCGCAACGAAATCGCCACTGTTTAGTGAGAAAGTTACGTTGTTGACTGCGGCAAATCTGTGCTTTCTGCGCACAAATTCTCGAGTTACATTGCGTAATTTAAGCACTTCAAAATGCGACTTTGCGCTATTTGATACCGATTTTTCGCACATGCTATTCATTCCCCAGCTCGTAAAGTTAAATACGTTTCTGTAGTTGCAATGCGCAATGTTGTGAGCGCGGAAGCTACAATAACTGCAACAAGCGCAAGCAGCACGCTTGCCAGCATTAGCGCTATTACAGGCAGTGCCGTCACTTCCAAATACGGAAGCTGCAATTGTTGCGCAATAAGCGAACTATAAGGGAAAAGTATGAGACTTGCCGAAGCAACTCCAATCACCCCGCCTACAAAACCGAGCGTTGCGGATTCTCGAACGACTATTCCTAACAGCACTTTTCTAGTTGCGCCTAATATGCGCAAAGATGCGAACTCTTTTTTGCGTTCGTTTACTGAGGTTGCAAAAACCGCAATCAAAACCAGCAGCCCCACGATCCAGAACACCGCAATTACAAAAGTTAGCGTGCGCGTAAATACGCCAAGATTAGCTTGAGTTGTAGCCGTAACGCCACCTGGGAATACAATACCTATGCTAGGTATCCCGGTTGTTTTGCGAATATTTTCCGCAACTTGTTTAGCACTGTAACCTTTGCTCACTTTTACTAAAACCGCAGAAATTGCTTTTTTTGCGTACTCTTTAGGAATGGCGGTGTGGTGCACTTTTGTAGAGTACTCGACTACTTGCGGCACGCTTTCGCGACGCACGAATACTGAATTGTCAATGCTTGTACCGGTTTTTGCAAGCTGCGCAACTACGGGCCACTGATGTCCAAAAAGACGAACCGTATGCATGTAGGAAACGAGTACGTTTGCTCCAGCAATCATCTCGCCTTTTTGTAGAGTTTTTTTGTGCTGCGAATAAATCCAAGGACCAATAACAAAGTCTGAATCCGGGTCAAAACCGATTATTTGCAGCTTTTCAGCGCAGCATCCTGCAGAAAGTGAGGAAATATAGGTTTGAGCGCTAGCTTTTTGAACGCCCGGCGAACGTCTCACTAAATTCTCAATATCGTTGGTGAAATAGAAAGTACTTGATCCACCGTTTGTTAGAAGCGCCTCGGCTTTAGTATGCGTGCCGTTTGGGATAACCATAATGTCGGCTCCCATTCGGGCGCGCATACTGTTTAAACCTTGCGCAAGATTCATGGAAAGAAGCGAGCCGCCAAAAAATATTGCAGACAAGCATGCAGCTACCACTATAAGTGCGCAAGTGCGTAAAGGTTTGCGTTTAATATTCTCCAGCGGCAATCGCTTCAATGTAATAGTGCGCATAGTAAATACTTACTAAAATTTTCTATATTTGTTTAATTAATTGCGTTATTACTTAGCTTCGTTATTACTTAGCTGCACACTCGCAAGAAGACTTGGTGTCGAGATACACGGAAACAGCTGCGAACACCAATGCCAGCGCGGAAAACACAATCAACGTTGGACGCATAACCGACGCGCAGTGCATCATAGGACTTTTGCATACGCCAATAAGGAATGTTGTGACAGAAAGCATAAGCAAAGCGTTCACAATTACAGCAATGTTCAAGCCGGCGCGAATCTGTTCTTTAACGAACAGCGCAATAATGCCAAGAACTGCAATAACTACGCCAATTCCAATAGCTGCACGGCCCGTATAGTAGCAGGCCATAGGCTGCATCATCATAGGCATTTTGTGCATACTTCCGCCTTTGCCCATTCCTCCGGTTGCGCATGGTTTCGCAAACGTTAATGGCGCAATAGCAATCAACGCGCCGAAAATAATAGCTGGAATTGATGCGAATAATTTATTCTTCATAATAATAACCTCATTACATGTATGTTATTAATCTTTCAGTGTCACATTGTCTTTAATGTCACACGCCTTACGGCACTCACGTTTGCGAGCACCACGCCTTCGTTACATCTTTATTTTGCGTGTACGAAAATCGATAACTTTCCAATATTCACAATCAAGCACCCGCACCCAAGCGCCCGCAATAGTTCCCCTCAACTATTAATGTTTTGAAGTTATATTTTCGTTTACTTTTACATTTTTTCGTATAGTTTAAGAGAAAACAAGTCTTGAATATTTTGTTTTCGTGTATATAATTACAGCGCTAATTATGACATTATTACCAATAGTCGCTGTTGCTAAAGCTACGTAAAACAAGCTACGTAAAGTAAGCTACAAAAAAGTGAGTTACGTAAAGTAAGCTACGTAAAACAAAATTTCATAGTTTCTCTATAGGAGCTACACGCAGCATAAGTCGTTTTACACCGTCAGAACCAAAATCAACGGTAATAATAGAGTTGCGACCTTTGTCTTGCGTGGCAACAATAGTGCCCAAACCGTAAGTATCGTGCGTAATTTTGTCGCCGATTTGGAAGTCTTGAATATTGAGATTGTTGTCTTTATCCACCGCTTTGGAAGATGCGGAAGATGAGGCAATTGCGGACATGGAACCTGATTTTGCCAGTGGTTTTGTGGCAGATCGCGCAGTGGTTTTGCGTGTTGTTACAGCGCTTGACTTAGACCATTTCGAACGAGAACCGTAGGAACTACCACGCGAAGAACCGTAGGAACTGCCGTAAGAAGATCCGTAAGAACTTCCGTAAGAAGAACTATGCGACTTAGAACCGTAGGACTTGCTTTTTCCGTAGGATTTGCCGGAACCGTAAGCACTTCCTCCAAACGTTGTTTTGTCACTAAAAGCGTCACTATAGTCGTCATCCCAGCCGCCAAAATCGCCACCAAAATCGGAATCGCCGCCAAAATCGGAATCGCCTCGACGCATGCCAGAAACACCTAAACGCTCAACGTCAGCTTCCCTACGCTTCCAATCAATTAAATTATCTGGAATTTCATCCAAAAACTGACTTGGAAGCATATCTTGAGCCTGCCCCCACTGCGCACGCACAGCAGCACGCGTTACATACAAACGCTGTTTTGCACGCGTAATACCAACGTAAGCAAGTCGGCGCTCCTCACAAAGCTCGCCATCATCTTCCAACGCACGCGCATGCGGAAAAGTGCCCTGCTCCATGCCAGTTAGGAACACAACCGGATATTCCAAGCCTTTAGCCGTGTGAAGCGTCATCAACGTAACCTTGCCAGTGTCCTCACTTTCGTCCGGCAATTGATCCGAATCCGCCACAAGCGCCGTCGTTTCAAGGAAACCAGCCACGCTAGCATCCGGAGTATTCTGCTCATACTCTGCCGCAACCGACTGCAACTGCGACAAATTATCCACGCGCGAAGCATCCTGCGGATCTTCCGAACGCTGCAAATCTTCCAGCAAACCGCTGTCCTTCAAAATGCTGTCAATAACTTTCGAAGGTTTTGAATCATTGTCTTGCATGCACGTCATCAAATTGTGCATAAGCTCGCGGAATTCTTTAAGCTTGGATGCTGTGCGAGTTGGCATGCCATCGATTGACTCCAAATGTTCCAAAGCTTGCCAGAAGCTCACTCCTTGCGTTTGCGCGTAAAGAGTTAGCAAGGCTTCTGCTCGAGCGCCAAGACCTCGCTTTGGCACGTTCAAAATTCGGCGCATATTCACGTCGTCGTCCGGATTTGCCATAGACTGCAAGTATGCGAGCGCATCTTTTACTTCGCGACGTTCGTAAAACTTTGTGCCGCCAACCAGTTGGTACGGAAGACCTGCTTTCATAAGAGCATCTTCCAGCGAACGCGACTGAGCATTAGCGCGGTACATAATTGCCATATCCGAATACGCAACACCTTCCTCACCAGCCAATCGCGCTATTTCCTGCGCAACCCAAGCTGCTTCCTGCTGAGCACTATCTGCAGCGTAACCGGTAATTGGAGCGCCCTGACCTAATGCCGTCCACAATTTTTTAGGTTTGCGGCCTTGGTTATGCGAAATAACGGCGTTTGCAGCGTCCAAAATTGTTTGAGTAGAGCGATAATTTTGCTCCAGCATAATAGTCGTAGCGTTTGGAAAATCCTTCTCAAAGTCTTGAATATTGCGAATGTCTGCGCCGCGGAAAGCGTAAATTGACTGGTCGGAGTCGCCAACAACGGTGATTGAAGCAGGTGAATCAGTGCGCTGTTGTTGCGCAACGTTTGTACTACTTTGCGTAACGTTTGCACTATTCTGCTTTACGTCAACGCCAGCAAGCTCACGAATAAGCTCGTATTGCGCGTGGTTCGTATCCTGATACTCGTCAACCAGAATATAACGGAACTTGTGGCGATAATATTTAGCAACTTCCGGAGCTTCGCGCATAAGCTGCACGGTCCGCATAATTAAATCATCAAAGTCAACGGCGTTCGCTTGTGCTAAACGATGCTGATATTCCGCGTAAATCGTGGCATACACGGCATCAGCGTTGCCTGCGTGCGCAATCTGTTGCCCCAAAACTCCCGGCTTGTAATCATTGGCATACATATCCAACTGCTCACGCCAACTAATCAAACTGTTCTTGCAATCCGAAATCTTCCCCAAAATACTGCGCGGCGTAAAACGTTTAATATCTACGTTCAACTCGGTTGCAATAATTTTTATCAAACGTTCGCAATCAGCGGTGTCGTATATAGAAAATCCTGAGGTTAAGCCAATGCTTTGGCCGGACCTGCGAAGTATTTTCACGCACGCAGAATGGAAAGTCGAAACCCACATACTACTCGCTTCGCTGCCGATGAGCTTAGCAAGGCGTTCACGCATTTCTGCGGCGGCTTTGTTAGTAAAAGTGATGGCGAGAATTTGGCTTGGCCACGCACCTTTTTGGCTTAAAATCCAAGCGATTCTGCGCGTGAGTACTCGCGTTTTGCCGCTGCCTGCACCTGCGCCGATAAGTAACGCCGGGCCATCGTACTGCACCGCTTTAGATTGTTGCGGATTGAGGCCCTCTATAAGAGTGCTTGCGTCGACGACGATTCGTGGACTGGAAACAGTTGGATAAGTGACGTCTGGATAATCGGCAGCTGAATTAGCGGCAGTTGGATTAGAATTTTCTTCTGGAACGTAACCTTCCGCTGGAGCGTAACCTTCCGTAGGAACGCTTGAAGGCGCGTATTCTTGCGCATACGCGTCGGCATATTCGTCATATCCATAATTCGAGTAATCGTTTATATCCGCAGCATTTGCGTACACGTCTTCATCACTTTGGTAAGCCCCGCTATTTTGGTAAGCCTCACTATTTTGGTAAGCATCGCTACTTTGGTAAGCCCCGCTATTTTGGTAAGCCTCACTACTTTGGTAAGCCTCACTATTTTGGTAAGCCTCACTATCGTTCGCTTGCGCACTCGCAGACCCCGCCGCATTATCCACAGGATCACCTAATAAATCACTCACATACCCGTAATCGCACATTTTCACTCTCCGTAACCACTCCCCACAAAACTCCCCCGTTTTGCCTATAAGCGCATTTAGCACATTTAATCAGGTTTACCACATACTGCCGTCGTTTTTTAACGATATTGTGTCACGGACTAGGGTATGCTTAAGCGTACTGAACGTCCATAACTATGCTACACATGGCGCGTGGCTGCTAAACAACGCAAAGGAAGATTCATCGTGCAAGAATTGGAAGATCGCATCCGCCAAGACGGTATCGTAAAGCCTGGTAATGTCTTGAAAGTGGACGCTTTTTTGAACCACCAGTGCGATGTGTCACTTTTTGATAACATGGGTGCGGCTTGGGCTGAGCATTTTCGCGAAGCGGGCGTTAATAAAATTCTTACGATTGAGGCTTCTGGAATTGGCATTGCTTGCGTAGTAGCGCGTCATTTTGGGAATGTTCCGGTAGTTTTTGCGAAAAAAGCTCAGTCTATTAACCTCGATGGCGACCAGTACGTTTCTACTGTGTTTTCTTTCACAAAGCAACGTGAATTTCCGGTAATCGTATCGCGTAAATATTTGAGTGCCGACGATCGCGTGCTAATTATTGACGACTTTTTAGCTAATGGTAATGCTTTGCAAGGTTTGATTGATATTTGTCACCACGCGGGAGCTACGGTTGCCGGCATTGGTATTGCGATTGAAAAAGGATTCCAGGGCGGCGGCGACGCACTTCGCGAAGCTGGGTATGATTTGGATTCGCTGGCTATCGTTGACTCAATGGACCCTAGCGACGGCTCTATTACGTTCCGTAAGTAGCGGCGAATGGTATAGCTTATTTTCGATATTCTTGAGTTTCGTCTATGAGTTTTGGCCTTTGTGGTTCTGGAGTGGCTGTGAGGGGTGGGGTTACTTGTCTCGCAGCGCTACGCTCTTATACCTCATTTGGACTAGTGGACAGGTAGTTAAGTTTAGTTTTTTACTTACTTTTTTGCGGAAACAGTTATTCATCAACAAGATTATTACTATCGCTCCGCTTTTATATTGCTCGACCAAGCAACACCCACCCCTCACTACTGATAAAACCGCTAGTGTTTTGTGGTGTGGTAGGAGTTTCTGGTGCAGTGTGCGCAGCAGCATGAATGCTAGTGGCTTCTAGGCAATAATACTCAACGTCAGCAGAGCAATACTGTTAAAGCCCACTAATCAACAAGTAATCACCGTTAGCAGAAGCAATACTGCAAAGCTACAGGAACATTTTCGGGAGATTTTTCTCCGGCAAATGTTGCTGTTTTGGTGGTTTTTTGGAACATTTGCCGTGTATTTTTCCGGCGTTTGTTGCTGTTTTGGACGTTTTATGAAACATTTGCCGGAAAATTCCCAGCGTTTGTTGTAACTTTCGAAGCCGCCACAAACTCGCTGAAGCAAGTGCAAATGTGAAAGAAACGAGAAAAATTTCACACAATTACCGTTTTTGCGCTCAAGTACGATAAAGTAGTCCGGTTGGTATAGGTGCAATATGATTGCAACAAACAATTTATTAGGTGGCTAAACTTATGACTGAAGTGGTGATTGCAAGCGCTACACGCACGCCTATTGGCAAGTTCGGCGGCAGCTTATCTTCGCTTTCCTCAGTTGATTTAGGAACAATCGCAGCCAAAGCTGCAATCGAACGCGCCGGAATCGACGCACATGACGTAGATCAAGCCATTTTTGGTAACGTTCTGCAGGCGGGAAGCGGTCAAAACGTGGCTCGTCAAATCGCATTACGAGCAGGATTAGACACTTCTAGTTGCGCAATGACTATTAACGAAGTGTGCGGATCAGGCTTAAAAGCAGTGCGACTAGCACAAGCCGCAATCGTTATGGGCGACGCGCAAGTAGTAGTAGCAGGCGGCACCGAAAGCATGAGCAACGTGCCATTTTACGCAACCAACTCGCGATTTAACGGACACCGCTACGGAAACTTTACACTTATTGACGGCTTGCAGCGCGACGGTCTAAACGACGCTTTTACCGATGACGCAATGGGAGTTACCGCAGAAAACGTAGCAGCGAAATTTAATATTACGCGCGAAGCACAAGATATTTTTGCGCTTAAATCTCACCAAAAAGCTGTCAAAGCGTGGCAACAAGGCGAGTTTGAAGCTGAAATTACGCCAGTTACGTTGGCAGATGGCACAGTAATAACGCGAGACGAACATCCGCGCGCCGATACGTCCATGGAACGTTTAGCACAATTGCGCACACTGTTCACGGCTTCGGACACTGTCAACGGCTCACATCAATCAACCGTAACCGCAGGCAACGCAAGCGGAATCAACGACGGAGCCGCAGCACTCGTGCTCATGAGCAAAGATTATGCGGAAGCGCACGGAATCGAGTACCTCGCCAAAATCGTAGGATTTGCAGAAGGCGGCATCGACCCAGACCTAATGGGATACGCGCCAAAACATGTGATGGAACGCATGCTGCAAGCTACCGGAAGTAACGTTGACAGCATTGATTTATTTGAAATTAACGAAGCTTTCGCCGCACAGAGCATCGCCGTTTCGGAACAGTTACATATTGACGAAGCAAAACTCAACGTGCGAGGCGGCGCAATCGCACTCGGTCACCCACTGGGAGCCAGCGGAGCGAGAATTTTAACGACGCTTATATACGCACTACGCGATCGTAATCAGCGAAATGGCGTTGCCGCGCTGTGCGTAGGTGGCGGAATTGGCGTGGCGATGCAGATTAGGATGCAAAACAACCAAGTCAGAATGCAAAGCGACCAGAAGCATTCGTAGTCTACAAATCATGAGGTGATTTCGATGACTGCTTTTCGTGAAACTGCTTTTCGTGAAACTGCTTTTCGTGAGTTGAGCGTAGAAAATCGCATAAAAACTTTACAAAACGAGGGTGCGATAGACGAGTCTGACGCAACTTTTTTGCTTAAGCAGCTTACGGAAAGTTCCGACGCGACAATACCAGCAGACGTTGCAAATCATATGATTGAACATCAGATTGGAAAGTATACGCTGCCGGTTGGCGTTGTACGCGGGCTGATTATCAACGGCGAAACGCGAAACGTACTCGTCGCAACGGAAGAGCCATCCGTAATCGCGGCAGCATGCAACGGAGCGAGAATCGCCGCAATGAGTATTGAAGGCTGTATCGTAGCAAACTCACCACAATACGTAACAACTGCGCAAATTGCTTTTGAAAACACAGACGGGAACGTAGCTGCGCAATTGCGCGAAATTGTTGAAGATTCTGGAAAAGTTGAAGAGCTGCTGCACGTTGCCAACGAGTCACACCCATCAATGATGAAAAGGGGCGGCGGCGCGCGAAAATGCCGCGCTGTAGCTTTGAACGGCTTCGCCAAACTCGAGATTGACGTAGACACATGCGACGCCATGGGCGCCAACACAGTAAACACTATGGGCGAAGCCGTCAAAGCCCAGCTGGAAAGCTGGCTCGGCGTCGAGGCGCTTGCAGCCATCCTCACCAACACCAGCCGCGTTGCCACCACAGCCGAAATACACATACCCGCTGCAGCCCTAGCATCCACGCGGCTGGAAAATTTAGACGAACGCGAAAGCGAGGGCAAGCGCCTCGCCAGCCGCATCGCGGCATTAAGCACGCTAGCCGCCAGCGACACAGCGCGAGCCGCCACGCACAACAAAGGCATCCTAAACGGTATTGCAGGGGCCGCGCTCGCGTCAGGAAATGATACGCGAGCGCTAGAAGCAGCAGCGCATGCGTGGGCGGCTCGCTCCGGTCGCTACCTACCACTGTCAACGTGGAAAACTGAAGTCTTAAACGAACAAACCATACTCCATGGTCATATCGAAATCCCCCTGCAAATCGGCATCGTCGGCGGATCAATCTCATCGCTACCAATGGCGCAACTCGCAATCAAAATCGGAAAATACAAAAACGCGAACGATTTTCGCAACACACTTGCAGCCCTCGGTCTCGTACAAAATCTTGCGGCTCTCCGCGCGCTCGCAAGCTCAGGCATACAAGCTGGCCACATGAAACTACACGCGTCAAATCTAGCAATCGCAGCCGGCGCCAAAGGCGACGAAATTGTAAAAATCGCGCACAATCTTCTACAACTTACCACGGCAGAACGCACCACTGAAAAAGTTGCGCAACTGCTTAAACAATTGCGCGAATCAGATAAAAATTAAAAAATAAGAAATTAAGAAGAAAATAAGAAATTAAGAAGAAATCAAGAAATTAAAGAATAAGAAATTAAGAAATTAAGAAAAAATTGAGAAAAAATTGAGAAAAAATTGAGAAAAATGAACACTACAAATAACGCAAAAACCTCCCCACTCGCCGTCGGCATCGACCGCATCAACTTCGCAACCCCGCACTGCTACCTCGACCTCACCGACCTTGCACACACGCGCAGCATAGACCCCAACAAATTCACCATCGGCATCGGCCAAAGCCAGCAGGCAGTGCCGCCGAATCACCAAGACATCGTAACCCTCGCAGCCGAAGCCGCACTTCCCCTCCTGCCATACATCGACAGCAATCGCCTCAAAATGCTAATCGTCGGCACGGAAAGCGGCGTGGACGCCAGCAAATCCAGCGCGCTATACGTTCAAAGTCTGCTAAAACTCACGCCATGGCTGCGTTGCGCTGAAGTGAAGGAAGCCTGCTACGGCGGCACCGCGGCACTCATGATGGCATGTGACTACGTGCGAGCGCATGCCGATTCGCAGCCACAAGTGCTGGTGATTGCGGCAGACATTGCGCGCTACGGACTTAACACTCCCGGCGAAGTTACGCAAGGCGCTGGTGCCGTGGCAATGCTGGTAAGCGCGAATCCGAGCGTTCTTAAGATCAATGACGATAGCGTTGTAAAATCCGCTGATATTCAAGACTTTTGGCGACCGGTATACCAGGATACTGCACTCGCCCGCGGTAAGTTTTCTAGCGAGCAGTACATAGAGTTTTTCTGCGACGTGTGGCAAAAATATTGTGCTCAAAACGGCTGCGATTTCAACGATTTTGCAGCCATGTGCTTCCACTTGCCGTATACGAAAATGGGTTTGAAGGCGCTTAAGGCCGCGATGGATTGCGATAACACCCCAGATGACGTGCGCGAGCGCTTGCTTTCTCGCTACGAAACCAGCACTAAGTACAGTCGTCGCGTTGGCAATATTTATACGGGATCGTTGTACTTGGGTTTGTTGTCGCTACTTGAGTTGAATGAAAACGCTTGCGAAAATAGTAACATTCCCCCGCTTAAAGACGGCGATAGGATTGGGCTATTTTCTTACGGTTCCGGCGCTGTTGGCGAGTTATTTAGTACAACTATTGTTCCAGGATTTAAGAACGCGCTGTTTGCTAAGGAGCACGCTGATATGCTCGATTCGCGCGAACGCTTAAGCGTTACCGATTACGAGGAGATGTTTTCTAGCGTCGCACCTTACGCTCCGGAAGATTTCGTAAGTAGCACATCCCACCGCGAAGGTGCGCACTTCTTCCTCGACGCAATCGCCTCACAAGAGCGCCACTACTCCGCGCGCTAAAAGCGAACGACGTAAAATCCCCGGCAAATGTTCCAAAAAACGGCCAAAACAACAACAAACGCCGGAGATTCTCCCGCAAATGTTCCAAAAAATGGCCAAAACGCTCGCGCGGATTGCGACGCGCTCGCTACGAAACTCGCGTTGGAAGTCCCCCGGACTTCCAACTTAAGCGAGTTTCCGCTCCGAGTTGCCTTCGCGCGCTACGCTTTAAGCGCGAAAGCAGGTCGTCGCGCAAACTCCGGGAATTTTCCGGCAAATGTTCCAAAAACCAACCAAAACAACAACAAACGCCGGAGAAAAAACTCCGGCAAATGTTCCACAAAATGGCAATGCTCAATCGAGACGCAGGCAGACCGAGCTTAAACAAAGCCAAACTAACCTGCCCTGCCTGCGTCAATCGAGACGCAGGCAGACCGAGCTTGCGTTGGAAGTCCCCCGGACTTCCAACCTGAGCAAGCTCGGCGAATTAAAAAAGCCTAAAGCAATTTTTATATGCTTTAGGCTTGGTTAATTCGCGGATGAGGCGAGATTCGAACTCGCGGTAGGTTTCCCTACAACGGTTTTCAAGACCGTCTCCTTAGACCGCTCGGACACCCATCCAGTCTGCGCGCGAAAACAATTAAATCGCCTTCAGCACACAGGGGTTAAGCATATCAGCACGCATAGAACGCAACACACACCACCAACGCAACACACAAACGCAGCCCTCACCAACACACAACCAACACACACCACAAACACACAACCAACACAACAAATAAAAAACGTGCGTAAGCACAAAACTTACGCACGCAAATACGAACAATCAGTTCAACCACAGTTCAAACGCAGTTCAAACTGCGAAGCAAACCACAGCTCAAACCGCGTCAGCTCACGCTTCCCACTTAGTCGGCTCAATAACTTCCTTGCCGCCCATATAAGCCTGCATTGCCTTTGGAATATCAATCGAACCATCCTCATGCTGATGGTTCTCCAAAATAGCCACAAGCCAGCGCGTAGTAGCCAACGTACCATTCAATGTGCTCACTGCACGCGTAGCACCATCGTCCAAACGCTCGCGCACATTCAAACGACGAGCCTGATACTCAGTGCAGTTAGAAGTAGAAGTAAGCTCACGGTAGCGACCCTGAGTTGGCACCCAAGCCTCGCAGTCAAACTTACGCGCAGCAGAAGAACCAAGATCGCCGGCAGCAGTATCAATAATGCGGTAAGGCACTTCCACCTTCGCAAGCATTTCCTGCTCCATGCCGAGCAACTTCTGATGCTCAGCGCGCGAATCTTCCTGCTTGCAGTACACGAACATTTCCACCTTATCGAACTGGTGCACGCGAATAATGCCGGAAGTATCCTTACCAGCAGCACCAGCCTCGCGACGATAGCAGCTAGACCAACCGCAGTAACGCAAAGCACCGTTACTTAAGTCAAGAATCTCATCCTCATGCATACCCGCCAAAGCAACTTCGGAAGTACCAACCAAATACTGGTCGTCTGGCTCACGCAAACGGTAAATCTCGTCAGCATGCGAGTTCAAAAAGCCCGTGCCACGCATTACTTCAGGACGCACCAAAGTTGGCGTAATTGCAAGAGTAAATCCGTGCTCTTCCGCCTGATCTACAGCCATAGTAAGCATTGCGATTTGCAAGCGCGCCACAGCGCCACGCAAGAAGTAGAAGCGAGAGCCGGCAACTTTCACACCACGACGCATATCAATACCAGCTACGCCAGTGCCAAGCGTCAAATGATCCTTTGGCTCAAAACCTTCGGCCGCAAAATCGCGTGGAGTCCCAACTTTCTTAACTACAACGTAGTCGTCTTCGCCGCCTTCTGGAGCTTCATCTTCTACGATGTTGGAAAGCTTCCACATTGCGGTTGTGTAGTCGGCAGTAGCTTTTTCGGATTCAGCCTTGTACTCAGCTACTTTCGAAGCGAGTTCCTTAGTTTCTGCGATAAGCGCAGCCTTCTCCTCGGCTGGAGCAGTTGCAACTTTCTTACCAATAGCTTTCTGCTCAGCACGGGCAGCTTCAAAAGCTTTGAGTGCGGTACGACGCAAATCGTCGTTACGTAAGACTTCATCGACAAGTTCAACGGATTCGCCACGCTTACGCTGGGATTCCTTGACTACATCGGCATGTTCACGAATAAATTGGATATCAAGCATGAACCCTAGCCTAGTGCCGCAAGGCGACAGATTTATGTGCACAACTATTCGCAAAGTACAAAACTTATGCACTCCGCAGGGTATAATAGAACGAATAAAAAATCCACGCGATGAAGGGGAATATATGGCAGCAATACACGCCAGTTCAGAGAATTTTGAACAAATTGCATCAACGCACGAGATTGTCGTAGTCGATTTTTGGGCGACTTGGTGCGGTCCGTGCCGCGCATTTGGCCCTGTTTTTGAAAAAGTGAGCGACAAGTATCCTGACATTCCTTTCGTTAAGGTTGACGTGGATGAGTGCGCCACGATTGCTGAAGCTGCGCAGATTCAAGCGGTTCCAACACTTATGGTAATTAAGCGCGGTGAAGTTATTTATCGTCAGGCTGGATCCTTGCTTGCTTCTGATTTGGAAGATTTAGTTGAGCAAGCTCAGGCTTACGAGCCGTCTGAAGATTCGGAAAACAACTAGCTTTTATATAGATTTATATAGATTTATATAGGTCTTATTTAAGTAGGTTTTATATAACTTTTATACAACTTTTATACAGGCAGGATTCTCGTAGGTTTGGTTACTTATTTTCTTGTGGACTAGACCACGGATTATAATCGAATACGGTTTTGTATAAGTGAGCGACTCTATTCGCTCCTTGGTTATGGAAAGTTCGCAGGCGATTGCGGACTGATTGCATTGAAGAAGTAAGGAGGGCTATGGCCAGTCACCGTAAGCATACTGCTACATTAAGTTCACTGAGTTCACGTCAGTGGGCTAAGGTTGGCATGGTTGTTGTTGGTGTGTTAGCTTTGGTGACGCTCGGCTTTGCCTCACGCAATTTTTATACTTCAACGCAAGGGCACGCGGCCCCTGTTACTGCTTATTCAGCTACTGATACTTCTCAGGAAGTTTCCCGTAGCGCTTTTCGTGATGCGCTTCGTAAAAGCGGCACATCCTATGTAACAGTGGTTATTAATGGCCACCGTCGCACAGTTTTGGGCACTCATTTTACCAACGTTAAGTCTGTGCTTGAAGCTGGCGATATTACGCTTGAACCACACGATGTGATATCTCCTTCATTAACCGCTAAAGTTGACGAATCCACGGTTATCACTATTAATCGTGCGGGAGCAAAGTTGGAAACTGCCGACGATTCAATCGCTTTTAACGTAGTAAAGAAGGAAACTGCCGCTTTGCCAAAGGGCACTGAGAAAGTACAGTCCGAAGGCGTTAATGGCGTTATGGAAACTGCGAAAATCGTTACACGCGCTAAGGGTAAGGTTGTTACTTCTAACATCTTCGCTTCTTACGTAAAAAAGGCGCCAAAAGATAAGGTGATTCTTGTTGGTACTGGTGGCGCTTCTGCGGGACATGGTTTTGCAGCTTCTATTGGCACCACAGTTCCTGCTGGCGAAATGCAGCAGTGGGCGCACGATTGGCTGATTTCCAACGGTTACAGCGAGGCTGATTTTAGCGCTACGGTGTTTATTATTACGCACGAGTCAGGTTGGCGCGTAAACGCTATGAATCCTTCTGGCGCTTATGGCTTGCCACAGGCGTTGCCGGGTGGAAAAATGGCTTCTGCCGGCGCTGATTGGGCCACCAACTATCAAACGCAGCTTCGTTGGTTCTGGAATTACTGCAACGGCCGCTACGGTTCCATCCAGGGCGCTTACAATCATTGGCGCACTTACCGCAGTTACTGAGCTACTATTACCGAACTACTAAGTTAACTGTCCGCAATTTATTTCTGTTGACTTATTTCAACTGTCGTTACTTTTTCAAACGCGACATTTGCGCGGAATAGGCGTGCTTTGTGTTGCGCGTATTATTGGTATGATTGCAACGGCATATAAAGCGGCGCATATAATGACCGCTGTCTAAGTTGGCAGTGATTAAGAATAGTGATAAACAGTGATTGGCAACCAGTGGCAAACAGTGATAAATAGTGATTCGCATTGGCAAGAATCCCATTAGTAACGCAGCCCTGCACAAGCATTGCCACATTACAATTAAGAAAAAAATAACGATAGCAAAGGATGTTTATTGTGACACACGTATCGTGGCTTACTAGCAGTCATAATCTCAGTCACGCACTGACTGGAGAGGAAGCGTATCGCAATAATCGACTTACACGACCTGCACTTATTTCGTTAGCTATTCTCACTTTTATTACCTTTATCGGCAATTTCGCGCAACTTCAGCTCACTGCTGCCCTGCCAACTATCGTTCACGAATTTGGTATTAGCGTCACCACCGGCCAATGGCTTACTTCTATTTTTCAGCTGATTATGGCTATTATGGTGCCGCTTACGGCGTTCCTTACGAGACGTTTTTCTACGCGCCAAATCGTTATTACTTCTATGGTTCTTTTTACGCTCGGCTCAGTTTTGGCTTGGTTGAGTAGCGATTTTATGATGGCGTTGTTGGGACGCACTTTGGAAGCAATTGGCACTGGCGTAATGTGGCCTGTTCTACAAATTACTGTATTTTCTGTGTACCCGGTGACGCGACGAGGCATGGCCATGGGCAGTGTCGGTATGGCTATGAGTATTGCTCCGGCAATCGGTCCTACTATCGGCGGCTTACAAACCGACATGAACGGGTGGCGTTCTATTTTCTGTTCGCTCACTATTATCGGTGTGATTTCCGTTATTGTAGCGACATTATTCTTGCATAACTTTGGCGAACATGATCCTAACGCACATGCTGACTTTTTCTCAGTTGGACTGTCAGTGATTGGTTTTGGCGGATTAATGTTTGGTTTTACCAATATTGAGGACTGCGGTATTAATAGTCCACTGTCGTGGGGACCTATGACGATTGGTGCTTTTGGTATCGCTTGGTTCGTGATTCGTCAGCTCCGTCATCAAAAACTTGGTAAAGTTCCGCTGCTTGGTTTGGGCGTATTAAAGAACCGTTACTTTATGGTTGGTACAGTTTGCGCTTGCCTTACGTTTTTTGCGTTCAGTTCCATTATGGTGTTAATTCCGTTGTATATTCAGTCTGATCGCGGTTTTTCTGCCACTATGAGCGGACTGATACTGCTACCGGGCGCGCTAGGCATGGCTATTTCCCAGTATTTTGGCGGCCGTATGCTCGATCGTTTTGGTGTCCGACCAGTTGCTATGGCAGGCTCTATTATCCTGCTGTTTGGCACAGTAATGATGAGCCTTATCGATATGGATACGTGGATTTGGTGGATTTCCATTTGGCAATTTACGCGTCAAATCGGCATGGGCTTTCTGCTGATGCCTATAACCACTTGGTCGCTGAATTGCTTGCGCAAAGACGAACTTGGTGACGGTTCCGCAGTAACCAATACTATGCGTCAGTTATGGGGCGCTATAGGTGCTCCAGTGCTGGTGGTAACCATGACGGTACTCACTACTTGGCGCCACAGCATCACCGGTTCAGGCCACGCTGCAGACGTTGCAGCAAGTATTTTCGGCGTACAGTGGACGCTCCGCATCAGCGCGCTTATTACCGCTGTAATGGCAATACTAGTTATTGTCGCAGTAAAAGGTGAAGGCACTGGATCGGCGCATAATCTTGCCCGCAGAGCAATTGATCGTATGCGGGTACTGCATATTCCACACGCAACCGAGCATCACGACGTTATGCACGATCACACGCATCATCAATATTAGTCTTACGCTACCGCGCTTCTTCATCAGGTAACGCTTGCGCTCTGCAGCCGTGCAGAACCGCAGCCATGCTTCGCTTTTCTTCGCGCGTCACCGACAAACCATACTTATATTTCACCGCAATCTGCCTAGCTACATACGCGCATCTAAAGGATTTGTTTGAAGGTAACCAGTATGCTGCTGAAGCGGAACCTTTTTCTTGATTCGCAGCACCCTGCACAGCAAGTAAATTAAGCATGTCGTTACCAAATTTAAGACGCTTAGTTTGCCGCCAATTCCAAGCCCCCGACTCCCAGGCGTTTTGTAAAGCAACAACGTGATCAATTTGCACTAGCGAACTTGTTTTACGACCCCTTACAAAATGAATCAAAAGCCCCGTATAAGGATCGTGTAACAACCCCAGACTCACCTGGCAGGATCCCGCATACTTGTATCGCACATCCTTCAAATCTCGGGCTAATACGTCTTCTCTCACATCACAACCGTTGCCATCTTCGTCAGTAGTACGATACCCAAAGACTTGCCGCTCATACCCGCCATGGTGTGCTCGAGCCACTTTAAGATGTTGCAAAATACGAGCAGCCTCACCGCTCGCCTCATACTCTCCCGTAATCTGGCCAGCCGTATGGTTGATTTTAGGAAGTAGCAGACCAATAATAACCCCGCATAAAGCCGCGCACGCAATAAGCCATAGTAGCGCAACAACACTGCGATTATGCGGACGTCTTCCGCGCTGATTACTTCGATTATGCCCCAACCGGGTACAGCGATAACGCATATTCAGCCCCCCCCCCAACCTAATCTACGTATCGTGTAAATAACATTTCCGCTTAATTTCGTTTGCTCACCATTGTTAAACAAATATCACTTAACCTTCACCATAGAAGGTATGCGCTGCAACACCACACCGGATACCTGCTGAATCATACTCACCAACAGCACCATGGCCATAACAGCATACACCGTATTCCAAGCAGGAATATTCGTCGGCACTGGATGAATAGTATGAGCAACCAACAATGCCGAAGTAGCAATACTCACCAATGACAACACCAGCACGAAGGCTGAGATTCCGCCAATTTTACGCGACAATCGCATATTCTGCTGTGACACTTTCTTCATGGAAGCAACCATGTGTTTTACGCAATGTTCACCTTGTCGGAAGGCAAGTACCTCATCAATTCCAAGCTCGATATCACTTACTTCACACTCGACCTCATGCTGTTCAACGCGAACTTTTTGCACAATATGCCGCGATCGCATAAGAAGGTAACGAGGAAGCACAAACACCAAAAGTACGCAAGAAACTATTGCAACATACGACAAATCAACATCCAGGAAGTACAGCACCACCAGTAATGGCAAAACTGCACAAACCATGCCAACATTCATACTTATGTGGGCTTTATGCAAATGCTCGTGGTGCATATCGACCCCAGCAAACAACAGTACCAGCGTAAAAGCACGAACGAACATGCAAGCCACTGCAACCAGTACACATTGTTGCATAACAAAACCAAAAATAGGTCTTCCGGCAACGGCAAACATTGCAGCCACCATAGCTACTGGAATACATACGGTTGCAGCAACACTAATTGCGGTTACCACCATAGAGATAATGGCAAAAAACGCACGTTTGAGACGCGAAACAGTGTGCTCTTGGGAAGTAGAAGCAACTACCGTTGCCATAGCACTTACAGGGCGTTCAACGCGCGCAGAAGCTAACATTTTTTCAGCAGGTACTCGACTGCCATCCCGTTGAACAACTTCAGAAACAGATTCCTTGGCTGCTGTAGTACCTCGCATAGTTTCGTGAGCAATACGCTTATACGCTTCTACTGTAATCCTCGCATCATGAGAATCAACTCCGACATCATTCGGCATTAATGCAATAACCGTTGCCGAACGCGCTAAACGTCTCAAAACTCGAGTAAGCACTGCAGCTTCAGACTCACTTATTGTTTGCGCAGCGTAATCGAAAATGTAGACGGGAGTGTGACGAAGTAAGGCTCTTGCAAGAATAATACGGCGAGCAATATCTTCAGCATTGTACGTCGCGTCAGGATTGTGAAGCAGACGGTCAATTGGCATATCTAAACCGTCATAATCTGCGTACACAACGCCATCTACGCGAGCCGCTCTCAACGCATCCCACATTGCGGTAGTAGTAGCCGTAGGAGACGCAAGTAGCAGGTTTTCACGCAGCGTAGTTGCAAATAAGTGGCTTCTTTCACTCACTACAGTAACGACATCCGCCAATGCCCCCACAGTTGCGTCGTGAAGAGTCAGATAAGATGAGTGTTCAGTTGCGTCGAAAGCGTCCGACACAACAAAAGGAGCAATATCGTCCTCGTGTACTCCGTAACGATCGTTATAAGAAAGCAGCACATCAGCGGTCTTATTAAATCCACATCCGGAAAGAATATTTATGCGCATTACTGACTGATACTGACTTGGAACTATCTGCAACTCACCAGAACGCGCAATCATTGATATGCGCAGTCTCTCATTGTCTTTACCAGCATGCTCATCCGCAATATCGCAACGCATTCGTAGCGCAATATCCGTAGCACCATCCGGCAGAGAGAGCGTAGCGCCATCATCACTAAAGGATATTGGTGCCGACGATGCGCTCACCGTCTGCAGCAACGACTCAACATGGTGCATGCCGTGAACCGCATGCTGAACGACGTGGAGGTGCTTACCAACTTCTCGAATCGGCTGCACGCTCAACATAAGCAGTGGCATAGTTAACAACGCTGCAGCAAGCCCAACGCCTTTTACCGAAGACAACCAAACCGTAGCCACAATAGCCACACAAGATATGGCGTATGCGCACCACGCGCTGACACAACGCCATACAACCGAACGTAACAGCAGCACCAACAGTAACGAAATAACACTAAATATAGAAGAAACTGCACAAATTCCAGCAATCAACGGATTAACAGTAAACAGCACGGCTGCAATAACCACCGGAATAGGCACAGAAGCTACAATCTGCGGCACAAGTACGCCAATAAAACGTTGCAACGCATTAATATCATCGTTAACAGAAAGCGAAGCAAGCTCTTGAGGTTCTTCAATTCCCGCAGAACGCAAGGACAGCAAAGCGTGCAACATCTTAGGCCGCAATCGCATAGCCACACGCGACTCAATATCGGTCGCAATGGTACATGAAGTATGAAAAGCCGCGTACTTAAACACAATAACAGCTACTAAGGCAATGATGTAGGAGGTAAATTCCACCGAATTCATCAACGAAGTTCCTACCGAGCGCACTGGTCGCAACACCGGCGAAAGCATGCCTACGCAAATGTACACAAACGCGATGTTCATAAGAGAAGAAATCGCAAGACACGTCGCCCTTAAAGCAACTAAGTGCTTAATACCTGGTACGAACGCAAAACAGCGATTTATCATCTCCTGATCCTTTTCCTTAATCCTTATTTCGTACTTCTTTGGTCAACTGGTATATCTCAGATTTGCTTAACAGTAAATTCCCCTTATAGCCTCCAAGACTACCCTTCAAGATTACGCTGCGCACGCACCATCAACACGCCGGCAACCGCATAATTTGGCTGATTTTAAGCCGTTTTCACGCTATCTCAACACCGCTGCAAGCGAAGAACGAAGATTCACATTCGCCGGTATTTGACCAACACCGCGAGCCATATCTGGAAACGCGGGTTCCGGACCATGATTTATTAAACGAAGCACCTCACGAACAGCCAGGGACCCCAACTGTTGCACATCCGGACTGACGGTAGTAAGCGGAGGAAATAGATCCCCCATCGAAGGCACATTGCCAAATCCCACAACGCTGACATCGTTAGGAATCTTCAAACCATGCTCATACAACGAGCGCATCACGCCCACCGCCTGCTCGTCGCTTGAGGTTACTACGACGCTCGGTATGGCAGCGCCATCCACACCAAATTTTTCAAGCATATGATTCATTCGCGCGTAACTTTCCGAAGATTTCCAAGAAGTGCATTGCACAATATGCGAATGTATTCCTTGCGTTGCAGAAAGCGATCTCCACGCAACAAGACGGGTTGCAGAACCGCGCCATTGAGCAGGTCCAGCAACATATAAGGCATTGCGATGTCCGTATTGTGCAATCAGCGACACAATATCGTTCATAGCACGCCACTGGTTTATGCCAATAACAGAATATTCAATGTTGCTGTGACGCTTAAGTATATTCATGCCTTCGTGTGCGCTTAAAGAACCGTGCGTTGAGGTGACACAAACGCATGGCTTAACCATATTAGTGCGACAAAGCGCAGTAAAAATAGCGTCCGTTGGCGCATCTATAACGATGCCGTCTACATTTTGTTCTTCAAAACTTTCAGTAAGTGCGCGAATGTCGCTTTGTTCACACAACGTTTCGTTCACCATGCTTAATGAGAGGAACATTCCACAAGCTTTGGCCTGGGCTTCAATAGGGGCAATAATACTTTGCGACCAACGCGATGCAGCCCCAACAATAAGCCCTAGCGTACGAGATTGTTGAGTTGCTAAAGCCCTTGCGTAATTGCTGGGATGGTATCCTAATTTTTCGATAATACGCAGCACACGCACGCGAGTTTCTGCAGAAACGTCCGGAGAATTGTTAATCACTCGTGAAACCGTTTGGTGACTTACTCCAGCAGCTCGCGCAACGTCAATCATCGACGCGCGTTTTGCTTCGCTTTTCGCCATACCCGAACCCCCGCTAACAATAACTTTGTACTGCATAATTTACCATTTTTAGCAACTTTTTGTATGCAAACGACACTTTCTTTACACCGCTGTAAAGAAAATTACTTCCAAAAAAAAAGTAACTTCTAATTACAAATGCCAGGACAATCTGTGCAAATCACTCGGTCCGTTTTCTTTAATTGCGTTACGATGCGCTAAGGAACCGTAACCTTTGTTGTGTGCCCAATCGTAAGGCGCATACTCAGGTTTGTTCGCAAGCGAAACCATAAGTTCATCTCTAGTTACTTTCGCAAGAACAGCCGCAGCAGCCACACTCGCACACTGCCGATCCGCCTTCACTAAAGTATTCACTTTCACAGCGAAAGGAACGTCTGGAGCATCAAAGGTATTAGCTACGTTGTCAATATAGTCACAAGGACCGTCCAAAATAGCCGCAAATCGCTGCCCTGCTATTGGATCGTTGACGTAACGTTTAGCAAGCTGCTCCTGCGCTGACGCAATTGCTTTCAAAGCCGCCACGCCGAGAGCATAACTTATCCCCCACTCGTCAATTTCTTTATTCGTGCACGAACCAACCGCCCAAGCAGAACACCAAGATTGCAAAGGCTCATACAATGCTTTTCGGCGATGTTCCGTAAGAAGTTTGGAATCAGCTAAACCTTCAGGCATAGTTTTCGCTTCAACTTGGCTCTGTCCAATAATCGCTGCACCAACCATTACTGGCCCTGCCAACGAGCCACGTCCGACTTCGTCAAGTCCAATCACCCAGTTGTAGCCTTGATTGAGAAGGTTTTGCTCATGCAGACAAGACGGCACAGTTGGAATATTATGAAGCTGGGATTGCATAATTGCTACTACTTAGCAGGACGATCAGGAACACTGTCAAAAGCGTCGTGATGATCGTCTAATAATCCTATGCGATCAAATGGCCATGTGCGGAATACCGCCACGCCCTCAATTTTAGAAATTGGCACCAAGCCATCGTCGCCATCGTTGCGATGATAGCGAGAATCGGCAGAATTAGCACGATTATCACCAAGTACAAACACGTGCCCCTCAGTAACCTTCACCTTAAATGGGAAAGAACTTGGGTCCACACCCGGACGAATATAAGCGGATTCGTGAACCGGCACACCATTAACTACAATAGGCTCCCCTGGACCATTGCACTCAACCGTATCTCCTGGCAATCCAATAAGACGCTTAATCAAATCGTTACCAGAGGTGGCACCAGAAGTAGATTCGCCGCTTAACCAATGAGCAGGATCCTCAAAAACCACAACGTCGCCACGATGCAACGGGAAAATACGCGGAGTGAGTTTCGACGTAATCACATAGTCACCGATGTGAATCGTATCAAGCATAGAGCCGGAAGGAATAGTATACGCTCCAAGCAAAAATATGCGCACAAACAACACCAGAAGCACAGGGATACCAAACCATGTGAGCAAATCTTTCCAAGAAAAATGCTCACCCTCCCTTTTGCGTGCGTGTGCAAAACGATTACCGCCAGACTTCTTGCCTGAACTACCAGAGCCGGAAGGTATATAACCCTCCGGAGGCTCTGGCGGAACGGGGGAAGGATCGACACCATGACCCGCCACGGTAACGATATGATTATCGCTTAATTGCGTGCCACGAGATGCCATACATAAAATCCTTCACCCTAAATTTATAATTACTTAGCAGCGCTGTTATCGCGACGCTCGGCAATACGAGCAGCCTTACCGCGCAAAGCGCGAAGGTAATAAAGCTTGGCGCGACGAACGCGACCGCTACGAACCAGCTTAATCGAATCGATAGCTGGGGAATGAAGTGGGAAACGACGCTCAACACCAGTGCCGAAGCTCACCTTACGCACAACGAAAGTCTCGCGCACGCCAGCACCCTTACGAGCAATCACCACGCCGGTGAAGGTCTGGATACGAGTGTTGTTACCTTCCTGAATCTTCACGTTGACATCAACAGTGTCGCCAGGACGGAAAGCTGGGATTTCCTCAGCAGCCTTAAGATGCTTAGCATCAAATGCTTCTACAGCATTCACCATAATTATTCCTCCATCGCCGCCGCATATCGACGAAAAGTTAGCTAGATAAACCTAGCGTATTCGTTCCCAAAAAGTCTGCTTTTTGGGGCTTCCGATCCGCGCAATCTCACAACAAGAAGCGACTAGACCTTAGAGACAAAAGAACCATGCGGCATCCTTTTATCGAAAGCATACAAGCAATAAATTTATGCAGTGTAATGGACATTTTGGCGTTATTACTACCGCTTCCTGCCGGTAACCACCGCTTGCAAACTATCGCTTGTAACGGACGCTTACAACGAAGGTTTAGCTACTAGCACATCCACACAAATTCAGCGCGACACGCCATCAAGCGGAGCAGTTTCCACCGTGCGTGTCAACTCGTCATCGTCCGCGTCGTAATCAAATAACTCGCCGTAACGACCCCAGCTAATCGCAATATCAAACTGCTGACGCGCAAGCGCATCCGTATGCTTACTGCGAAGCAAATCCAAAATCAATTCGCCACGAAGCTTACCATTACGATTACGGCTCAAAGCCTGGTCAATAGCGTGCACCAAAGGCGCGTGTTCCAAGGAAAGACGAGCAAACACCTGCTTACTGTGCAAAATATCAGCGTTATGCCATTCCTCGCCCGCAGAAGTAATAGCAATATGACCGTTTTCAGCAGTAACAAGATTGAGCATGCGACCGGCATCAACCAACGGGAACAAATCATCAATTTCGAAGGAAAGATCAGCTGCTAAATCAGCCAAATCGATACCGTCTGGATATTCTGAAATTACGTCGAGCAAACCAGCCATACCACCTGGAGTTGCGTTCGGGAGCAAATGTACTGACACAGGCTCCTGCTTACTATCGCTAGGCTCATCCTGATCTTCTGCACTAGCTTCAGTTTCATCCTCATGATGATGCTGAATAAGCAGATCTGCAATTGCAGCAGCCTCAGTATCTTCAGCATCCTCAGCGTCTGCAACCTGCGTTTGATCCTGATTAGCTGCAACTTCAGTATTGTCTTGTTCCGACGTGATATCAGGTGCGGAACCGGTGAGAATCGCATACAAATTATCGACCATTGCTTCAAATTCTGCACTGTGCTTATCTCGAGGACGCGGCAAATCAACCTTAACGTCCGCAATCAAGTGACCCGGATGCGAACCCAAAACAACCACGCGATCAGCCATCTGTACCGCTTCTTCAATATTGTGCGTCACAATAAGCACCGACTTAATATCGCGCTCCTCGCTCGACCACAACTTAAGCACTTCTTGACGCAAGTTTTCTGCAGTAAGCACATCGAGCGCGGAGAACGGCTCATCCATGAACAGCGCATCCGGACGAAGCACCAACGCGCGCGCAATACCAACGCGCTGACGCATACCGCCGGAAAGCTCCTTCGGATAAGCGGTTTCAAAGCCGTCCAAACCGATTGCGTCAATTGCAGCGAGCGCAAGCTCAGTACGCTTCTCTTTGCTAACTCCGCGAGCGCGCAAACCAAGTTCCACATTGTCTTGCACAGTAAGCCACGGCATTAACGCGAAGGTTTGGAACACGATTGCCACCCCTGGGTTTGGTCCTGTAAGCTCTCGCCCACGATAGGTGACTGTGCCTTCCGTTGGTTGCACGAGACCTGCCATTGTGCGAAGGAAGGTTGATTTGCCGGCACCAGAACGACCGAGAATTGCCACAATTTCGCCTTCTCTCAGGGTGAAGGAGATATCGTGCAGCACGTGCTGAGTGGTACCGCTGTCGGAAGTGAAGCTTTGGCTGATGTGCTTAGCGTCAATGATGTCGCCGGTGATTGATGATGGCTTAGTTGCCGCAGCATTGTTCAAAGTAGTCATAATTTTTTGCCAATCTGTTTTATAAGAAAATTTCGTGTGATTTTCTTACATTTTTATTTGCATTTTCAAGTTTTGTGTTTTCAAGTTTTGCGCTTTTGCGCTTTTGCGTTTTTGCGTTTTGCGTTTTTCTTACGTCTTACGATTCTTTGTGAAACGTCGCGTGAAACATTTTGCAACGCATATTGCGAAATGCTAATTCAACACGTAACGCCTCTCAGAAATACGCTGCAAAGGTGACCAGAACAAACGATTGCTTAACACCACAATCAAACTCATCACTGTCACACCGACTAAAGTACGCGCAGAATCACCAACGGTAGTAGCGTTCGTTATATACGCTCCCAAGCCGGAAGTTGCCATACGATTCTTGCCATATTCCACAATTTCGGAAACAATAGAAGCGTTCCACGCGCCGCCTGCAGCGGTAATACCACCGGTGCACCACGATCCGAAAATAGACGGCAAAATAAGTGTCTTCCAACGCAAAGTACGTCCTAAACGGAAGCTGCGTGTCATCTCGCGAAGATCATCTGGAATAGCACTTGCTCCAGCAATAACATTAAACAAAATGTACCATTGCGTACCAAGTGCCATCAAAATAATACTGCCCCAGCCTAAATCAATATGCCAAGCCAAGAACCACATCATAGCAAACGGGAAAATAAAGTTTGCTGGGAAGCTTGCGAGAATCTGTACAATCGGCTGCATAATGCGCGAAATCTTTGGATTCATGCCAATTAACACGCCAACCGGAACCCAAATAAGCGAGCTTACCAAAATCAATAAAGCCACGCGCACAAACGTAATTCCACCAAGCAAACCAGCCTTAGCAAACTCTTGCAACCCAGCAGTGGTGGCAACAAAATAAATCATGTGCGCGGCTCCAGTTGCAATAATCAGGAACATCAGCACATTAAATGCCATATCCCCAAGCTTGCGTTGCGAAGCCTTGTGCGGCCACTTAGAACCAGTACGCCCAAACGGACGCGTAATTTTCTCAAGCCATTCTCGAATAGGCAAAAACAGCTTACTAATAACTTCGTCCGCGTGGGAATGGCGAATCAACGTCAAAATAGCACTGTGACGCTCATTATCTGAAGCACTTTGCGTAATACGAAAACGCTCAGCCCAAGCCGTAAGTGGCTTCCACAAGAAGAAATCAAGTGCGAGAACCACAAGTACCATCGCCACAATAGCCCACCAAATGTGGCCAAGCTTATTTTCGGCAGCAGACTGCGCTACGAAGCTTCCAATGCCAGGAAGCGCGTACGTATGATTGTTAACAGAAATCATTTCCGAAGCGGTCAGGAAGAACCAACCACCGCCAACGGACATCATGCAGTTCCACAGCAGCGGAATCATCGCGTTTGGCATATCCAATACCCAGAAACGCTGCCAATGCGTAAGCTGAAGGCTACGAACCGCCTCATCAAGCTCTTTTGGTTCACTCAGTAGCGAACGGTGGAATGAGAAGGTCATATTCCACGCCTGGCTGGTGAAAATAGCAAAAATCGAAGCTGCTTCAACACCAAGCATGGAACCCGGGAACAGCACCAACCAAATGGTAACCGTTGCCGAAAGGAAGCCCAAGATTGGCACCGACTGCAGAATGTCGAGAAGCGGAATAAGTACTTTCCCAAGGCGACGGCTGCGCGCTGCAAGTGAGCCGTAAATAATGGTGAAAATAAGAGAAGCCACCAAAGCAATCAGCATGCGGAACACTGAACGCAATGTGTAATATGGCAAATTAATTAAATCGGTAGACACTTGGGAAGGAATACCGCTTGGGCCAATCGGCTGATTAATGCGCTGGATGAGGAAAGCAGTAACGCCAAAAACGGCTATAATGCCAATGCACACAAGAATGTCTGACAAGAATCGAGTGTTCTCGTCAACCTGCGTTGCTGCGCTTTCCTTGCGCGACGTCGTAAATATGGTCATAATAAAATCCTCGAATAGGCAATAAGTGAGTTCGCCTTCGTCTATTGTGTTTATTTCTATTTATTTATTACGTTGCTTATTACGATTTGTTATGTTATTTATTACGCAGATATCTATTTAGATTCTTTGCGGATTTCTATTTAGATTTTGTAATTTTTGCGTAATTATTTTGCGTAATTTCTTTGCGTAATTATTTTGTAATTTCTTGCGTAATTTCTTTGCGTAATTTTGCATAATTCTTGTGTAGCCGTATCACCATTGATTACGTTACAGGCACAAATAACTAGAACTCACGTTTTTAACTCTGTAAGTTATATATTTCGCAAGTTATATATTTCGCAAGTTTTGTAACCTAACTTTGGTGATTGCCGGCTTCATATATTCAGGAGGAACGTCCGAACTACTACTGCCAATAGTGTCGGAGCCTTCATCAGTACGAGTACTAGAATTATGGCTTTTACTGTCATGTTTCACGGCGAATCACCTCCTTAAGTTCGTGCTAATTATAAAATATCGCAGATACCGTGTCAAGCTACAAAAGCCGGCGAGATTTTCCGGAGAATGTTCCACAACACGGCCAAAACAACAACAAACGCCGGAGTTTTTCCCGCAAATGTTCCACAACACGGCCAAAACAACAACAAACGCCGGAGTTTTTCCCGCAAATGTTCCACAAAACCACCAAAACAACAACAAAACCAGGAAATTCTCCCGCAAATGTTCCAAAAAACCACCAAAACAGCAACAAACGCCGGAGAAAAAACTCCCGAAAATGTTCAAAACAAAAAGCCTCTTGACGAATTAACGCCAAGAGGCCTATAAATCAGCAATCGCTAAATAAAACTACTACGCAATTACTTGCGATGAGCGCGATAGAAGCGGATCAAGCTCTGGGTAGAAGCATCCTGAGCTGCCAAAGCATCGTCATCCTTAGAGATTGCAGGAGTAATCTGCTTTGCAAGCTGCTTGCCAAGTTCCACACCCCACTGATCGTAGGAATCCAAGCCCCACACAGTGCCTTCAACGAAGGTGATGTGCTCGTAGAGAGCAATAAGCTCGCCCAAGCTGAATGGGGTCAAAGCATCGCCGAAGATGGAAGTGGTTGGACGGTTGCCCTCGAATACGCGAGCTGGCACAATCTCCTCTGGAGTGCCTTCAGCGCGAACTTCGTCAGCAGTCTTACCGAAAGCAAGAGCCTTAGTCTGTGCAAGATAGTTGCCCAAGAAGAGCTCGTGCACATCCTGGTCGCCATCCTTAGTAGGATTTGGCGTGTTCACAAAGGCGATGAAATCAGCTGGAATAAGCTGGGTGCCCTGGTGAATCAACTGGTAGAAAGCGTGCTGGCCGTTAGTGCCTGGCTCGCCCCAGAAGATTTCGCCGGTTTCGCTGGTTACAGGAGTGCCGTCCCAGCGCACAGACTTACCGTTGGATTCCATGGTGAGCTGCTGCAAATAAGCTGGGAAGCGGTGCAAGTACTGGTCGTAAGGAAGCACAGCGTGGGAAGCAACCTTGTAGAAGTTGCGGTACCAAACGTTGAGCATACCGAGAAGCACCACAACGTTCTTCTCGAACGGGGTTTCAGCAAAGTAAGTATCGATTGCGTGGAAGCCGTGCAAGAACTCTTCGAAACGCTCTGGGCCGAGAACCACAGCCAAAGAAGTACCAACAGCGGAATCCACAGAGTAACGACCGCCAACCCAGTTCCAGAAGCCAAAGGCGTTGGTTGGGTTGATGCCGAACTCTTCAACCTTTTCGAGGTTGGTGGAAACAGCCACGAAGTGCTTAGCAACAGCTTCAGCCTTCTTTGCGTCGGAGCCGTCGATAGCGCCGGATTCCTGAAGCTTGTTAAGCAACCAGGTGCGAGCGGTACGAGCGTTGGTCAAGGTTTCCAAAGTGGTGAAAGTCTTGGAAACGATGATGAACAGCGTGGTTTCTGGATCCAAATCCTTGGTCTTTTCGGCCATGTCGTTTGGATCAATGTTAGAAACGTAGCGAGCGCTAATGCCAGCGTCAGCGTATGGCTTCAAGGCTTCGTAAACCATGACCGGGCCCAAGTCGGAACCACCGATACCAATGTTCACAACGGTCTTGATGTTCTTGCCAGTAACGCCCTTCCAGGCGCCGGAGCGAACTTCGTTAGCAAAATCGTAAATACGACCCAACACTTCACGCACGTCGGCAACGGTGTCTTGACCGTCAACCATGAACTTACCAGCATCCTCTGCTGGGCGACGCAAAGCGGTGTGCAACACTGCACGATCTTCGGTATTGTTAATGTGCACGCCGGTGTACATTGCCTTGGTGCGCTCGTCAAGCTTTACAGCCTTAGCAAGGTCAGCAAAAAGCTTCAGCGTTTCTGGCTTAATCAAATTCTTAGAAAGATCGAAGTGGAGATCTCCAGCTTCGAAGCTCAACTTATCCACACGGTTTGCATCCTCTGCAAACCACTTCTTCAGGCAAACGCCTTCAGACTGTAACTCGTCGTAATGCTTCTGCAATGCAGCCCATTCTGGGGTCTTTACGGCGTCAACTGGCGGATTGATGGCCATTTGTTTTGGTCCTTTCATTTCTTCAACTGATGCGACAGCAATTGTCGCTATCATCCACTTCACAAGATACTCACAAAAGCAGACAGAAACACGCGAAGCTTAACATAAAAACGAACACAATAATACTGATGGTTCGCGCATAAAATCTTATAGTCTATGTTGCATCTTGTTTAGCGCGTCGTTCCAAACGCGCGCAACACATCTAACGTTTGGAGGTCTTTGGGACACTGGTGCAGTCAGCGCGCTGCGTGAGTGTCTAATTTTGGTCGTTTTGAGACACTGGTGCAGTTGGTGTTCTGCGCTAGTGTCTCTTAATCCCGTTCTTCGGACCCGCGTGCAGTTGGTGTTCTGCGCTAGTGTCTCTTAATCCCGTTCTTCGGACCCGCGTGCAGTTGGTGTTCTGCGCTAGTGTCTCATTTTGGTCGTTTTGAGACACTGGTGCAGTCAGCGCGGCACGGCGCGCCCAATTGGACAAATATAAAAATATGCTATATAGTATTTGATTTGTGCGCGAGTCGCGAATGCTTCTCGGGCAACTTGCCACTTTAGCTCAGTCGGTAGAGCGTCTCACTCGTAATGAGAAGGTCGACAGTTCGATTCTGTCAAGTGGCTCTCTGGCCCATTCGGGCGCATCAATGCTTCTTGTTTGTGCGTACGCGCTCGGTTGGTTTTTCCAGGTTGATGCGCGAGTGGCGGAATGGTAGACGCGCAGGATTTAGGTTCCTGTGTCTTACGACGTGTGGGTTCAAGTCCCATCTCGCGCACAAAAATTTCCACTATTATTCCACTATTATTCTGCAATAAATAACGCTCTAAATTCCGGCATCAAAGCGCGCAAAGCATGCCCACGGTGAGAAATTGCATTTTTTTCTTCCTGCGTAAGCTCCGCACTCGTCAAACCTTCCATACGAACCCCGTCACGAATCGGCTGCTCATCAGGCACAAACAGCGGATCGTAACCAAAGCCGTTCTTGCCACGCTCCTCACGTATTAAGCGACCAATCATTTCCCCAACTCGAACTGTTTCAAAACCACGCTCGTGAGACATAGCACTACTTAGCGGCACTTCACTGCAAGAATCCGGAATAGCAAGAGCCGCAGCACAACGAAAACGCGCAGTGCGGAATTGGTCAGGAATGTCCGCAAGCTGACGAAGCAACAGTTCATTATTTGCGCGGTCATCGCCATGTACACCACTCCATCGCGCCGACAGCACTCCCGGAGCAGCCCCTAAAACATCGACAATAAGGCCCGAGTCGTCGGCGATAGCAGGCAATCCCGTTCTTGCAGCAACGTCGCGCGCCTTAATCAAGGCATTCTGCTCAAAGGTTACGCCAGTTTCCACAGGATCCGGCAACCCAAGCGATCCCGCAGTAACTAATTCAAAACGATCTGCTAAATGCTCTAACTGCTCCGATAAGATGCGCTTAATTTCAACGAGTTTTCCCTCATTATGTGTAGCCACAACAAGTTTCACGCCCGTTCTCCTTCAACTCTTAATATTCCTTATAATGTCTGTTTAATTATGTGTATGCTTTGCGAAATCACGCACCGCGCAATCACGCACCGCGCAATCGCCGAACCAAACGCTACTTTGATAACGCCTCACGTTGGGCAGCTTGTAATGCACGATTTCCTTGCGTCGCCAAATCGAGCAACGTATTTAATTCGTCACGATTAAACGGACGATGCTCAGCCGTGCCCTGAATTTCAATAAACTCACCAGAACCAGTCATAGCCACGTTCATATCGGTCATTGCCTGACTATCTTCCACATACGGCAAATCAAGCATAGGAGTTCCATTGATAACGCCTACCGAAACCGCAGAAACAGAATCCTTCAGCACGTTGGCCGCGGAACGAATGTGACCATTACGCTCAGCCCAATTAAGTGCGTCAACCAATGCCACATAAGCTCCAGTTACCGAAGCGGTGCGAGTGCCACCATCTGCCTGCAACACGTCACAATCAATCTGAATCTGGCATTCACCCATGGCTTTCATATCAACCACGCCACGCAAGCAACGGCCAATAAGACGGCTAATTTCGTGCGTACGACCACCTATTTTTCCACTCACCGACTCGCGATTAGTGCGCTCTGCAGTGGCTCGAGGAAGCATCGAATATTCTGCTGTAACCCAACCCAAGCCCGAGTCTCTCCTCCAACGCGGAACCCCAACAGTAAATGTTGCTGTGCACATAACGCGCGTATTCCCGCACTCAATAAGCACTGATCCTTCCGGAACGTCAGTAAATTTACGCGTTATACGCACTGGTCTCAATTGGTTAACAGCACGTCCATCCGCACGAATTATTTCTTTCGACGACAACATATCCTTAATTTGAGCCATAATCCACCAATTTAGCACGTGGCGTTTATCTTCTATTTGCCACGTTACTTGTCACTTTATTCGTTACTTTATTTGCAACTTTATTCGTTACTTTATTTGCAACTTACTTACGTCACTTTACTCGACCACTTTACTTGCCTGCACCCTTTTCGTAGGACTCTACAGCTATATTGGTGCATTATGCCTACGTATGATTTGGGACTAGAACGAGTTTCGTTAGAATTTGCTACCAAAACGATTTTTGCTGACGTAACCATCGGCGTTTTTGAAGGCGACCGTATAGGAATTGTGGGACGCAACGGTGACGGAAAATCAACACTACTTCACCTGCTATCTGGACGTATGAAACCAGATTCAGGACGCGTCACCAAACGTGGAGGGCTTACGTTTGGCATACTCGATCAACGCGATCCTTTGGACGACAACGCAACCGTCCGTGAAGCGGCTTTGGAAAATCGCGAAGACTACGAGTGGGCGGCAGATCCGCAATCGCGCGAAATTGTAGAAGCACTGCTTGGTGGAATCAACCTGGAAGCTCGCGTAGGCACACTTTCCGGAGGTCAACGTAGACGCGCCGACTTGGCAAGGCTGCTGCTGCACGATTGGGATATTCTCGCCTTGGACGAACCTACCAACCACCTGGACGTGGTAACTATTCATTGGCTAGCTGAACACCTTATGCACCGCTGGCAGGATGGGCAAGGCGCGTTGCTGATTGTGACCCACGACCGCTGGTTCCTGGATGAGGTTTGTACGTCAATGTGGGAAGTGCACGACGGCACCATTGATCCGTTTGAGGGCGGATACAGCGCATATATGATGCAACGCGTAGAACGCGACCGCCAGGCCGACGTGCGCGAAGAACGCCGGCGCAACCTTGCCCGCAAGGAATTAGCGTGGCTTTCTCGAGGAGCCAGAGCACGTTCCACCAAGCAGAAATTCCATGTGAAGCAGGCGCGCGAATTGATTGCGGATGTGCCGCCGTTGCGAAATACGCTTGAGTTGAAAAAAATGGCGACGTCACGTTTGGGTAAGCAAGTTGTTGATTTAATTAACGTAACGCAAATTTTTGAGAATAATCAACAGTTGGCTAGTATCGATCCCGATATTGCAGAAAGTAGCGTAACTGCGACAGAAAACGCAAACGCAACAGAAAACGCAAACGCAACAGAAAACGCAAACGCAACAGAAAACGCAAACGCAACGAAGGCTTTACAAAAAATCGATATTGTCGAATCTACTTTTGCGCAACCAACGCACGTAGGAAGCGTCACCATTGCCGTCGACAACGATTCAACCACACTCGACGATAACAATCAGGAAACTTCAGCAGCCGAACAAAAAACGATTACCGGCCGCATGATTCTCGACAACGCAACATGGCTTATAGGCCCTGGCGATCGCTTCGGAATCGTGGGAGCAAACGGAGCTGGCAAATCGACACTGTTAAGCATTATTGACGGATCACTCAAACCTACGTTAGGACACGTAAATATTGGAAAAACGGTTAAATTTGCCGTACTTTCGCAACGTTTGGAAGAGCTTGAAAAGCTTGGAAAATATAAAGTCAAGGAAGTGCTGAGCCGTTACAAGCCAAGTTACATTATCGACGGTAAGGAAGTAACTCCTGGCCAACTCATGGAACGGCTTGGGTTCAGACCTGAGCAACTTATGACGCCGATTGCCGATCTTTCCGGTGGACAAAAGCGACGCATGCAACTGCTGCTGATTCTTCTCGATGAACCGAACGTGCTCATTATGGACGAGCCGGGAAACGATCTTGACACCGATATGCTTGCGGTTATGGAAGACCTGCTCGATACGTGGCCAGGAACGTTGATTGTGGTTTCCCACGATCGCTACTTACTCGAGCGCGTAACCGATCAGCAGTTTGCGCTGATTGACGGCAATATTCGCCACCTTCCGGGAGGAGTTGACGAATATTTGCAAATTGTAGAACGCTTGCAACGCGAACACGAAAATAAGCTCGGTGCAGCGCAAACACAAAACAAAACGCAGGCACAAAACCAAGCGCAAACGCAGGATAGCGACTCTCAAAACGACGCTGCGCAAGCCGCGAGCAGCGAACCAAAATTAACCGGCAAAGCATACCATGAAGCAACTAGGCGCGTGGCTGCAATAGAGCGAAAGCTAGCAAAACTTGAGGAGCAGAAAGCAGCAATCGAATCGAGCATGGCCGCACACGATCCGAGCGATTTCGTAGGCTTGCAGGCTCTTAATGAAGATTTGCAAAAGAATACTGCGGAAGCGGATGCGTTAGAAGAAGAGTGGATGCAGCTTTCCGAACAAATCGAATAATATCAACTCCTACACGCGACTTTGGTTGATAGCAATACAAAAGGGGCCTGAGACACCATCTCAAGCCCCTTTATTGCACAAACGTACGCACACAAACGTACGTAAAACTAACTAATCACCTATTAATGAACTTAGCGTACGCAGCCTCGTCAGTTACCACGTCTAACTCACCAATCCACACAAACGGATCGTTCGCCTTGCAGAAACCGTACTTAAAGAAGTACAATCCGTCGCTCACATCCAGCGAGAAAACGCCGCCCATATTGAAATACTTCATACCGGTTTCATGACCCCACTGAATGAGATCCCAAATAGAAAGATAGCCCGGGCTTACTTTGCCCTGCATAGTTGCGGTGGCACCATACATGTACCAAAGTTCGCCGTTATAAGGCAAACCAATCATGCTGGCAATAGTCTTTCCTTCATATTCAGTGCTGTAAATTCGCATTTCCGGATAGGCTGCGAGCATGCGCTCGAAATACTCCTTAGGACGATACGTAATACCGTGCCTATGCGCCATAATTTCTGTAAGCTCATAGAACGTGTCAATATCTTCCTGCGAGCGCCCATAACGCGAAGTCACACCGGCTTTAAGAGAAGCCCTGATATGCCTTCTTGTCATAACGCTAAAACCAGCAAGCAGGTCGTCAGTTGTTTTACCCTCAAGACTGAGCATCATCTCGTAACGTGGGTTTGAGAACGAATGTAACGGTTCCCCGTCGCTTCTGAAAGTAAAACCTTCGTCCCTATACTTTTTAACGAGATCCTGGTCGTTCTGAACGCACGGATCCATTCTTAACAGGAACGCATGGTACTTTTCGACAAGCGGCTTAGCTTCTTCAATAAGCTTTTTCGTAGTTTCAATATCGTAAAAGTCGCTCACAGGACCGTGCGGAGCGTAAAGAAACATTTTGTCGTCTACGGCTTTAATGCCAAGAATCGACATTGCAGCCGTAATCTTGCCATCCTTCTCGAGGTAAACGTATTCACTAATCCAATTGTTCTTTACTTGCGCCCACCGCATATCTTGCATTGCGTTGCCGAATGGAGAATTTTTTACAAATTCCTCGTATTCCAAAACTTTGGCAGCATCATTTTTATCGAGTATAGGCATATATTCTCCTTGATTTCAGTCCGAATGAGATTGTAGCGCTATTAGATGCGGTTTGCACGGCCTCGTTGCGACTTTTTCGTTACGACTTTTTCGTTACGACTTAACAAAGTAGCTAAGTAGCTAAGTAACTAACTAACAGCGTAGCAACGTATCAAAGTAGCAACGAGGTCAACTTACCTACAAATTATCGCGTGAGCTTACGGTGCAAACGATGTGGTCGAGCAGCTTCCTCACCCAAGCGCGCAATCTTGTTTTCCTCGTACGCTTGGAAGTTACCCTCAAACCAATACCATTTTGCAGGATTCTCGTCGTCGCCTTCCCAAGCAAGAATATGCGTGGCAACGCGATCAAGGAACCAACGATCGTGCGAAACAACCACAGCGCAACCCGGGAATTCGATTAAAGCATTCTCCAAACTTTCCAAAGTTTCAACGTCCAAATCGTTCGTAGGCTCATCGAGAAGCAGCAAGTTGCCACCCTGCTTAAGCGTCAAAGCCAAGTTCAAACGGTTGCGCTCACCGCCGGAAAGTACGCCCGTCAGCTTTTGCTGATCCGAACCCTTGAAACCGAAGCTAGCAACGTAAGCGCGAGTAGGAATCTCAACGCCAGCAACCTCAATAAAATCAAGGCCTCCTGAAACAGCTTCCCACAAGTTTTTATTAGGATCCAAGCCAGCGCGATTCTGATCTACGTAAGAAATCTTCACCGTGTCGCCCACAATAAGCTCGCCGCCAGAAAGCGGTTCCAAGCCCACAATCGTCTTAAACAGCGTAGACTTACCAACGCCGTTCGGACCAATCACACCAACAATACCGTTACGCGGCAAGGTAAACGACAAGTCGTCGATGAGCACACGGTCGCCAAAAGCCTTGTGAATATGCTTGGCTTCCAAAACTTGCGAGCCCAAACGTGGACCAGCCGGAATCTGAATCTCGGAAAAATCGAGCTTCTTGGAATTACGTGCTTCCTGCTCCATCTGATCGTAGCGTTCCAAACGCGCCTTGTTCTTTGCCTGACGAGCCTTCGGCGAGCTACGCACCCAATCCAACTCGTTCTTTAAGCGCTTGGCAAGCTTGGCATCCTTGGCACCCTGGATTTCCATACGCTTAGCCTTGGTTTCCAAGTACGTGGAATAGTTGCCCTTGTATGGATAAAGCTGACCACGATCAACTTCGCAAATCCACTCAGCTACGTTGTCCATAAAGTAGCGGTCGTGGGTTACGGCAATAACAGCGCCTTCATACTTGTGCAGGAACTGTTCCAACCACAAAATAGACTCCGCGTCCAAATGGTTAGTAGGCTCGTCCAAAAGCAGCAAATCTGGGGCCTCAAGCAGGAGCTTGCACAACGCCACTCGACGCCTCTCACCACCAGAGCACACAGAAACAGGAGAATCCGGATCTGGGCATTGCAAAGCGTCCATTGCCTGCTCGAGCTGAGAATCCAAATCCCAACCGTTCGCCGCATCAATTTCCGTCTGCAGCTTGCCCATTTCTTCCATCAGAGCGTCAAAATCGGCGTCCGGATTGGCCATTTCTTCGCCAATTTGGTTAAAACGCGCCACTTTTTGGGCAATCTCACCAAAAGCCATCTTAATATTTTCGCCAACCGTCTTGGTTTCATCCAACGGCGGCTCCTGCTGCAAAATACCTACCGTATAGCCAGGAGTAAGAGAAGCTTCACCGTTTGAAACGTTTTCCAAACCTGCCATAATTTTCAGCAACGTCGACTTACCCATACCATTAGGGCCAACCACGCCAATTTTTGCGCCTGGAAGGAAGCTTAAGGTAACGTCGTCGAGAATCACCCTGTCCCCATACGACTTACGCGCCTTAATCATTTGATAAATAAATTCAGCCAAAGTAATATACCATCCTTAATAACGTTGGAATTCCAGCGTTTGCTGCGGCTTTGCGAAAACTTAACCTTGACACTGTGCCTTGGCTTGGTGCGCAAGTTTCACACGCTTCATACGCCATACAAAAAACTACGTGCACACTACGCGTGTCATAGAGGAAAATCGTTAGCAAAAGCAGCAAAAGTACCGGGAACTATTCTCTCATGCGGCAAATACATTACATCGCTGCAACCTCGCAGCAATCTCCGCACGCAAAACACACAAAAAAACAAACGATAACAGATTCTAACCGGCATAGAAACGCTAACAAGCGTTAACAAAAAATAGTAGCGCAGAGAAAACAAAGGCTACAGAAATACGCGTACTTAAGATTTAAGCAGAATTTCAGCAGGATTTCAGCAGAATGCCGTCGTTTTGGAGGATTTTGCTGACGTAGCTTCAGGACCATCTTCAGGAGGTAATTGGCACAACCACTCGCCTAAAATACCCAAGCACATATCTACAAAGCAAATCAAACCCGCAATAGCACATTCGCGAATAACTGAAGCATACAAAATTATTTCGCTGTGTGGCAAACTCATTAGCAATTGTCCTACATACCAGCCGGATAAAATAGCTCCAGCCATCCCCAAAGATTTGGACAACATTAGCGCCGCAACAGCAAATTGCGGATTGGTACGCTTTTTATTTTTAGACTTTGAGACAACACTCTGATGCGTTTGCCAAGACATAACAAAAGTCACTATGCCAAAAACCACCATGATTGCTACTACAACCCACGGTGCTCCAGCCAGCGACATAGCGCTCGATTCCGTAGAAGATACCAAAAATGCACCCAATACGAAGCCGAATAGCAAACCTAGTACCAAGTACCACCAAGGTGTGCGATACGCTTTCATCAGTAATCATCCCCCATAAGCCATTGATCTGAGTATAAACCAACGCATTGAGCATCGGCAGAAAACGCCAACGAGTACGAAATTGGATCACCATCCAACGCCGCATCAGGCTCTATCTGCATCCACGGTATCAGTTCATCTGCCGTAGGGTCTGCTAGAACAATGTCCACAGTTCGCTGAGAGGCAAGTTTGTCACTCAACGTTTTAGTTTCTAAAGCGGAAGCACCATACGAGCGAGTGCCTAATATGTGTACGTTCACTATATCCTTGTGTAAAGAATTTACAGCGCGGACAAGGCGAAGTAACTCATAATCGTCAGCACTCGTTGACAACACCAAAACCGCAGAAAAAATATCTCCTTCAAGCCTATTAGCAATATACAATGCCGATACGCCGTCGACCTGCGAATTTCGATCCTGCTCGAGCAGTGCAACTGTTCTCAGCATAGCAGAACGCGTAGCTCGATTCGCTTCGCCGCGCAGTGAAATTACCGCACTCGTTTGCATAGGAACAGGACATATACCATACAATGGCGAAAGTTTTTCTTTTTTAACGATGTCAGTGCCGTGCGGCGTGTCGTTTTCCGATTGATTAGCATCATCCGATCCGGAAGCAGCAGCTGCGGCAGCGTTCGCAGCATCTTTATTACGAGCTTCCTCTTCTACTTTTTCAATAATTGAACGACGCACCTGCGCATCTGGACTATCGTCAAAATCATCTACCTCCATCTGCCCAAGTCGCGCAGCAACAGTGGCAATCGACTCAGGTATAGCACTACTTTTTACCTCAAAATCGTTGGTAGCGTAGCTGTGCATAGTAACAGAAACATCGTCAACTGTGCTCTGCAAATCGTAGTATTCACTTCTCATCGAAGCGTGAACGGTAATATCGGCTTCGCGAACCTGCCACGTACGCATTGCAGCATCAGACGCAGCTTTCGCAATAACTTCCAACGCAATAGAAGGCTTCTCCTGAAGCTCGCTATTTTCTCCGCACTGAGTCAAAACAGAGGCAAGACGGTCGGAAATCTGCGGAATATCAACAGCGTTTTCTTCCACTCCCCGCGCCGCCGTATGCAAATCTAACTGTAAAACAGCGTCAATATATAAGTAACGGTATACGCCGATTACTATCTCATTGCCTCTCGGACGAATGCCCATCAAACTTATTGTGTCCATAATCTTCTCATCTCCCCCCTCATCAGTGAATCGATATGTTACCAGTCTACTGACATACGAAGCACCTTGTAAGCATAATATTTGTTGTACGGTAATCTTCAATTATTTATATTTCGATACATTGTACTCGCAATATGGCAATAATACGTAAACTTCCGTAAAAATAATCCTACAAATCAAAAAAATAAGCGCCGATAACAATACTGTTATCAGCGCTTACCGGAAATTCATTAATACAAGGCTTTTTTACAACGCCTTCTTACGAATTTTCTACTCAGATTTTTCAGAACTCGTTTCTTCAGAATTACTTCCTACAGAATTGCTTTCTTCAGAACTTGCAGAATTTTCGTTGTGCTTCAGATTTTCTGGAATCTGAACCGGCGGAACATCCGAATCCGGACGACGCTCGTCAGACAACCACAGCGTACGTTCAGGAGCTTTACGAATCTTACTAAAGATTTCCTTAAGTTCCTTCTCGTTCAACGTTTCTTTTGCAAGCAACTGACGAACCAACTCGTCAAGCACATCGCGATTATTGTTAATAATCTCCCATGCTTCAGTATGAGCAGTTTCAATCAGCTTATGCACTTCGTCATCAATCACTTCAGCCGTACGGTTTGAGAACTTGCGCGGCTGCAACGAATCGAGCGAACCAGAATCCTCGTCAGCATCCATCCACTTAACAGCACCAAGCTTAGCGGAGAAACCAAACTCAACCACCATCTTACGAGCAATTGCCGTCGCCTTTTCAATATCGTTAGAAGCGCCGGTTGTTGGATCGTGGAATACGATTTCCTCAGCAGTACGACCGCCCATAGCGTAAGCCATCTGATCGAGAAGCTCGTTGCGAGACTGAGAGTAACGATCCGTTGTCGGCATAACGGCAGTGTAACCAAGCGCACGGCCGCGCGGCAAAATCGTCACCTTAGTCACCGGATCCGTGTGATGCAAAGCAGCCGCAACCAAAGCGTGACCACCCTCATGGTAAGCAGTGTTGCGCAACTCATCCAACGCCATACCCTTAGACTTCTTGCGCGGACCAGCCTGAACGCGATCAATAGCCTCATCAATGGCACGATTATCAATGTATTGCGCGCCAGAGCGAGCGCAAAGCAGAGCAGCTTCGTTAAGAACGTTGGCCAAATCAGCGCCAGTAAAACCAGGCGTGCGAACAGCAACCATGTGAAGGTCGACGTCCGGAACAAAAGGCTTGCCCTTAGCGTGAACCTTCAAAATTGCCTCACGGCCTTCCAAGTCTGGAGCTTCAACAGCAACCTGACGGTCAAATCGACCTGGGCGAAGTAACGCGGAATCAAGCACATCTGGGCGGTTCGTGGCAGCGATAATAATCAAATTCGTATCGTTGTCAAAACCATCCATCTCCACCAGCAGCTGATTCAGTGTCTGCTCACGCTCGTCATGGCCACCGTTCATACCGCTTCCGCGACGACGACCTACTGCATCAATCTCATCAATAAAGATAATTGCAGGAGCGTTCTTCTTTGCTTCGTCGAACAGCTCACGCACGCGAGAAGCACCAAGACCAACGAACATCTCCACAAAGTCAGAACCAGCCATCGCATAGAACGGCACGCCTGCTTCGCCTGCAATAGCACGCGCAAGAAGCGTCTTACCGGTTCCTGGAGGGCCGTACAACAGTACGCCGCGAGGAATACGCGCACCTAAAGCCTTGTAGCGCGAAGGATCCTTCAAGAAGTCCTTAATTTCTTCAACTTCTTCAACAGCAGCCTGCTCGCCAGCAACGTCGGCAAACTTAGTCTTAGGAGTTTGTCCTTCAAGCAGCTTACCGCGGCCACGACCGCCGCTCATGCCCAGCAATCCGCCTCCAGCAGAGCCAGCCATACGCCCAAACATAAACCACAGCAGTCCAAGCAGAATCAAAATCGGCAGCATGGAAGTTATGAGGTAAGAAAGTATGCTGGAAGATTGCATACTTACGTTCCAACCATTGCTTGGCTTAACGGTCTCGACGTCGTGAATAATCGACTTACCCTGAGAAAGCGTGTAGTAGAACTGCACTTCCTTACCGTAATCGCGCTTCTGCTTATCCCGTTTATCAAATTTCTTAAACGGCTTATCTAACGTAAGCTTCACCAGTTGCTTATTGTCGATAATCTCTACATAGTTGGCAGCGTTAGAACGCACCAAAGCTATGCCGTCTTGAGTATCGATAGTTTGCGCACCGTTGTGAGCAAACATTTGGAATCCGGCAACCGACAGCAGCACCAACAGCACAATCCACGTCCAAGGCGACTGCCAGAACGAACGACGGCCACCATTGTTGGCATTGTGGTTGTTATTTTGCTTACCGTTATTATTACGTGGATTACGTGGATTACGCGGATTACGCGGATTTAAAAATGGATTGTTTCCATTATTTCCGTTGCCGCCACCCATTGGACCTCGTGGTGTCATAGGAGAAGCGCCCATATAAGTAAGGCTCCTTTCAAACTCCTCACATAAAATTTGGATATAACGTTTTGTCTATAACGTTTTTATACAACGTTACGTACAGAACGTTTTTATACAACGTTACGCATAGAACGTTTTTGTATATACGTTGCGTAAAGTGTCGTCAATAAAAATCAAGCGCCATACACAGATGGCTTCAGCACCGCAATACTATCCAAATTGCGGTAACGCTCGTCGTAATCCATACCAAAGCCAACGACAAAAGCGTCAGGAATTTCAAAACCTGAGTAGTCGATAGTTACTTCAACTTCGCGACGAGCAGGCTTACTGAGCAACGCAAAAACTTTAACGCTCGCGGCACCACGGCTCTTCAACTCGTTTACTAACCAAGCCAAAGTGCGACCTGAGTCAACAATATCTTCCACAATAAGCACGTCACGGCCGCGCACATCGGTACTTAAGTCTTCACGAACGGTGATTTGTCCGCTTGTTTTCGTTCCGCTACCGTAGCTTGACAAGCTCATAAAATCCATAGGAGCTTGAATACTGAGTTCTTGCGAAAAAATGGCGAGCGTGTTTACAGCGCCTTTTAACACTGCAACCAGTAAAGTATTACGATTTTTGTAATCTTCACTCACCTGCTTAGCAACCTCACGAATACGCTTCATAAGCTCTTCGTGGCTGATTAATTCATAGTCGATGTCATCTCGTATATCTGCAACTTGCATGTTCACTATCTTTGCATAAACGAATGACGATATTCCTATGATGTCGGGCGGCTTGGTAACAATCTGGCAACGCTAAAGGCTTTTGACCGTGCCAATTTACGCAAAGCTCGTCAATTGCCTGTATATGACTTGCGGAAAAACGCAAAGATAGTGCTGTTAAAGCTCTGGCTATGATGCGTCTGCGAATCGCCGGATGATACTGTGCCAACCGTTCACTTTCTAACGTTATGCTGTGTGAACTTTCGTCAACGCGCATTACGTTTGGCAATACCGTATCGACTTGAGTATTTATATAATCGAGATCGTCTTGCGCAAGTTTCGCACCTCGCGAAAGTAACGTAACCATATTTGCTTGTAAAAAGCGCGAAATATACGGCATAAGCGTGTGTCGAATACGCGAACGTAACGGATACTCATCCCCAAGTTGTAAATCTTGAGAAAGCGTGTCACCGTTGGTTGGATCATCCCACCACGCAATTCCTAAATCTTCGCAAATTCCGGTGGTATCTTTACGAGTTAGCTCAATAAGCGGACGCGCAAAACGTACATTTTGGCGTTGTGTCACGGTTTTCATGCCTGCAACCGCTTCTAATCCTGCGGAATCTTTTAAGCCTATAAGCACTGTTTCTGCCTGATCGTTTGCCGTGTGAGCTAACAAAACCACAGCAGCTTCCTCGCGTTTGGCAACATCAATAATGGCTTGATACCTGGCATCGCGGGCCGCAGACTCCTCGCCTTTTCCGGAATCCGTCACCTTTACCGACACTACAGTAACGTTCGACGCCTCCACACCAACTTTCACACAGTTTTTCGCAGCCTCACAAGCAACTTGAGTGGAACCGGCCTGAATATGGTGATCAACAATTACTACACCACAGCGAAGCCCTCTGCTGGCACACACGATGGCCGCCAGCGCAGTCAACGCAAGCGAATCCCTACCTCCGGAGCACGCCACCAACACTAACGGAGCATCGGGTGCCGGAGAATGCTGACCATGCTGAGTAAAACAAGTGTGTTGTGCGCTAAGTGAAAGCGAGTCAAAACAGCGTTTTACCGCTCCAATACCAGCGCGCATGCGAGACGAATACACCATGGGTTCTAGTGTAGCGCGAATCGGAGTAGATCACAGGCTTGCTTTTGGGCAATGCGAGTCACAAATTTGGCAATTCCGCCATAAACTTATTAATGGCCACAGAAGCACCCCAACCATTGTTAGGATTGTTCACAATAACAGCGAATGTAAGCACGCCTCCGCCGCGGCGAGAAACATTACCTGACATAGAAGTGACATTTGAAAGCGAACCAGTTTTTACGCGCAACAATCCCTTAGCGGAAGGATCTACTAAACGTCTCCTCGTGCTGCCAACTAACCCTGGAAGTGACAATCCTTGAGCTGCTGCCGAACCTCCACTGTTGCGAGCAACGTTCAGTAATTGCACTTGAGCAAGGGTGAGCGCACGAATGGACGATTTCGGCGACAATCCAGAACAATCCGACATGTGAAGCCCGCGCGTGTCTATATGGAGCTTATGCAAGCCTTCTTCAACCGCTTTTACTCCTCCCTCAGGATCGTTAGACTTATGCGCTGCCAACGCTGTTAAACGGCCAAATTCCTCCGCCAAAGTGTTGTCGGAAAGTCGAAGCATGTAACCCATGATTTCGTTCAGAGGCGCAGACGATACTTTCGCAATCAGCTGGGAATTAGCGACAATCAGAGATTGCGTGAAACTCACCGGTATTTCGGAATCAGACGCGGGTGCTGAGGAAGTAGCGGACTGGTTACCTTTAGTTTTTGCAGATTTAGTAAGATTGCTAAGGCTTGCGGCGTGAACTTGAATACCCTTGTTACGCAACAATTGCGCAAACACGCGTCCCACGCTTGCTGCAGGATTCGGATCAGAAAGCGGGAAATCCGATCCAGCGTCAGCATCCACTCCTTGCGCGACGATATCGCGTTGGCGAGCGCAATCGATTGCCACTGACGACGTTTTCGCATAGAAGCGATGCTCGTCGTCCGTTTCGTAGACTAGCGAAGGCTCACGCTTTGCGCCAAAAAGAGAATCGTCTACTGCTAACGTCACTTCGTGAATCTTATCGAGAGCGAGCACCTCTGCTGTCCTGTTTGCTAACGTTGCTAAACCGGCGCGACCGTTTACGTGGTGAATGTCGTTTTCGCCAACACCCAGTAGCATGTCTCCACTTCCGCGAAGTACTAGTTGAGCGCGACGAGAAGCTGTCTTTGGTGCGTTAGTTTTCGTAGGTAGCATAAACACTTGAGTATCAAGCGTTGCGCCCATGTCGAGCGTGCGGGAAGCAACGGCGGCAGTGAGCGTTTTGAGCGTAGAAGCAGGTTCTCGAGGTGTGCGCGCAAAACGTTCGGCAACAATCTGTCCGCGCGCGTCCATAATAACAGCGGAAGTATCATTGCCGACTGAGGGGTCTGATAATAAATCTTTTACCAGTTTATTCGCTTTCTGGTTGCTAATTTTTTTACCGTAGCCTACAGGCTGAGCAAGCGTTGGTACCTCTTTAATTTGTCGGATTGGCGCAACCGATAAAGCTGATTCTTGCGGACGTAGCGTTAAAGGCCCGGGAAGTATATCCAACAAGTCGAGCATGCAATACGAAACAATTATTGCTATGCAAAGCAGTGCCGAAATGCCAATAATCGGAAGCCTCCAACGTGAGGGGTACTTTCCATTGCAAAGCATGGAGGCATATTTTTCACACGAACGTGAGAGCGTTTCAATTGTGGATGGTTTGGAAGACGAAGTATTGCTAGTATTTGCGGATACGACTTTAGAATCAAGAGGGGTATCTTTTTGTGGAGCAGGTTGAGTAGCGTCCATCGTTTGATTTGCGCTTTGATTCGCGCTTAGATCCGTGGTTTGGTTCGCAATCGGTGGATATGTGCCGTCGATTGGCTCAATATCAGAGAAAGTGCTCACTTTACGAGTACGATCAGAATTTTTCCTGAACCCTTTCTTATCGTTCATGCGAGCACTACTTTCACCTGATTTGCCACCATTATGCCTTACTACAGCCTCGACTAACTATATCCTGCACTTGTAACAAAACGTATGGCTTATATTGCAATTCGTTCAGAAGTAGCTTGGTAAATGCGCAAATTACGCAGTAATCGACGCGAATCTGCGCAAGTTTTCTACAATGCGAATCATGCGCTTATCCATTACTTTGCCACCAAGAATTACGCCAACAACCAGCACAATCAAGCCGTTTACTACAAACAAAATGCTTGCAATCCACAAAAGATTCGTGTTAAGGATCATAAACGCAATAGCCGCAGCAATAGACGGAATCATGCATACTGCAGAAAGAAGCGAAAAACCTATTGGAGCAAAGGATCTAGCGCCTGCAGAACCTTGCGGCCTAGAAAATGGCTTTTCGATTGACGCTACAGGGTACATTGCAATGCACGAAGAAATTAAGCCTATGCCTATGGTCGCAAAAGCTACTCCGATTGGAGAAAGAGTTTGGAACATAACTGCATTCATATTTTGATGAACATTTGCTACAAAGAAAAGGAAAGCGTAAACCCCTATTCCAAGAATTGCAAAGTACACAGCGCAAATCACGGACCAAACTATTGCGTGCGCTAAGCGATCATACAAACCTTTTACGCCAATAATCGCGTGCATAGTAAAAGCTGTGCCATCGTATGCAATATTGTTCCCAACAACCATGCCCATAAGCAAACCAGAATACATAAGCCAACTAGAAACGCCTATGTCCTGTGCTATAGAACCAAATCCTTTAGCATTAAAACTAGTTCCTCCTGCAACTATCAGAATAAAAAGCGGCGTAAGAAGCAAAAATAGTTGACGCATATCTCTTCTCATAACGCTAATAATTCGCGCAATAATCGCACCAACTGTGTTGTCTGGAACTGCTGCAAATAAGCCAATTCCTTTAGTTTTAACAACTGTTTTTTGCTCACCGCGCAGTAGCTTTGGCTCTAATTTTGCGCAGAACACGGAGATTGCAAAGCAAGCAGCAATTGTTACAACGCAAATAAGGAAGCGAATAACAAGCGCAAGATAGTTGCCATTAATAGCGTCAAGCGGCAAAGCCATAGCCGCACTTAATGGTGTAAAAGCGGACACAGCGCAGAAACTTGAGCCAAACCAAACTCCATTTGGCGTGCTGCTATGAGTGTTCATTGACGAAACAAAAATCATGTACACTACGAAAATAGCAAAGTAAAAAATGTTTCTTGAACGCTTGTTTATTAAAATAGTGTCCAAAAGCTCAATAAGCATTTTGCTTAAAGACACGATTGTTGCAACGTAAAGCGGAGCCGCAATTACGCTTGCTAAAACTGGCACAATTCCAAAGTTTCTGTACGCTAAAGACCACAAAGCAAGCGCGATTGTGCAGCTTACAGAAAGCGCTCCAAAAAGAGAGCCAAGAAGCATACCAGCCTGCTGCTTTACGCAAGGAATGCCGTAAAGCGCAAAGCTACGCGATTTTAGCGTTGTGTCGCTGCCTAACATAAACAGGTTTATAAACAGCGTAAAAATTGACACAATCGACGCAACCATTATTGGAATCAATTGGAATTCCTGCCAATCTTTAGTATCTGCAAGCATTCCTGGATTAAGATACTTTCCTGCTTCCCAGCCTGCAAAACCAAGAGCGCATATAATCGCAAGTCCAAAAACAATGACTATACCAAAGCCAATTTTTTGCCACGTCGACTTTCGCATAACGGAAAAAGTAAGCGCCCAGCGAAGGCGAACCATGGTAACAATCATAGACATTACGGCTCTCCTTTTTTAAGCGTTGAAATTGGCATAATCGGTGCTAGGAGCAGTAGGAGCGTTATCAGACTTACCGCCGTTAAGCCAGTCGATACGCGCAGCAGCGTGACGTCCGCCAACAAGCTCCATAAAGCGATCTTCAAGATCCTTGCCCTGAGCAACTTCCGCAAGAGTGCCAGAAGCTGCAACATGACCTTCGTTAATAATCGCCACGTGCGAGCACATTTTTTCAACCAATTCCATAACGTGCGAAGAAATAATCACAGTGCCGCCAGTAGAAACATACTCGGCGAGAATATCCTTCAAATTTGCGCTAGAAACAGGGTCCACTGCCTCAAAAGGCTCATCGAGCACGAGCACGCGAGGGCTGTGAATCATAGCTGTTGCAAGGCAAATCTTCTTAGTCATACCAGTTGAATAGTCCGAAACCATAGTGTTTGCAGCTTCTGTTAAGTCGAAAGCAGAAAGCAAGTCGTTCGCGCGCTTTACGGATTCCGCGCGGCTCATATCGCGAAGCATGCCAGCGTAAGTTAAAAGCTGAAGGCCGGTAATCGTCTTAAAAATCTCGTCCGCTTGAGGCATTAAACCGATTGCTCGCTTAGCGCTATTTACGTCACTCCAAACATCGTTGCCAAAAATCGAAGCCGAGCCAGCATCCGGCATAAGCAAGCCCGTAAGCATTTTAATCGTGGTGGTTTTGCCGGCACCATTCGGGCCTACCAATCCATAGAAAGAGCCTGCTGGAATGTCTAGCGAAAGATTATCTACAGCAACTTTTTTACCGAAAGTCTTAACGAATCCGCGAATAGACACCGCTGGAACTTCCGCGCTACTATCACTAGCATCACTCGAATAAGTGTTTGCACCAAAAACCGGAACAGAATCTACCATAGAAACCTCGCAATATACAGATAAACACGCAAATTGCGCCACATTGCTACGCAACAGCGGTTTATGCACAGAGCACCATTATCTCATACTCATAATTGACACGCAAATACGCCTATTGCAAGCAAAATCAACCAAGGAATTAACTCTCGTGGAATTAACTCTCGTGGAATTAAACTAAAGTAAAGCGCAACGAACGATTCTTACGAACGCTTTACGAACGCTTCTTACCAGCGCGCGAATCAAGCACATGCCAAGCCTGCTCAGCCGCAGCAAGCTGCGCCTTTCGCTTACTTGAACCACTACCCGACCCCAGCACTTCGTCACCAGTATCGTGCGCCAACACTGCCCGCGCCTCAAAAACAGGCGCATACTCCGGCCCAGAAACCGACATACGATACTCTGGATCTTCCAAGCCCATGTCGTGCGCCTTAACAGTCAGCGAAGTCTTCCAATCGAGAGCCGGACCTTCCGTAAGCACCTCCGCCAAAGTATCGTCAATTAAGCGATGTACCACTCGGCGCGCCTCATCAATACCATGTTCCACAAAAGTTGCGCCAATTAAAGCCTCTACGATATCGCACAAAATAGAATCTTTATTGCTGCCGCCCTGCTCCATTTCGCCACGACCAAGCAGAATATACGGCCCAACGTGAAGTTTTTCGCGCGCGACTGCGGAAAGCGCCCACTCGGACACAGCCTTAGCTCGCATCTTTGCCAGCTGGCCTTCAGTCATATCTGGATGCGCGGAAAATAGCGTTTCCGTGGAAACGAGTTCCAAAACGGCGTCGCCTAAGAACTCGAGGCGCTCATAGTTGTGAGTGCCTGGATGCTCGTGCGAGAACGAACGATGCGTAAGCGCCTCCACTAGCAAATCCGGCGAAATGCTGGTTCCTAAAGCGCTTAGAAGCTCCTGCGTTGGATCCCCCGGACGAACTTCGTTATTGTCTAGTCTCAACACTCCGCTCGCGTCATGCTGCTCGCGCGAGTTGTGGAGGTTCTGGTGAGTTTGTTGAGCGGCTTGGATGCTTTGGGTACGGTGATTGTTCTGGAGGTGCTGGCTGGTTTGGCTGGTTTGGCTGGTTTGGCTGGTTTGGCCGTTCTGATTGTTCTGATTCTTCTGATTGTTCATAGCGCCTACCATTATAGTCCCCCTACTTACCAGCCATTAAGTCCACAAAAACGAGCGCGACGACCTGCTTGAGCGCTGCGATTTAGCGCGCGAAAGCAACTCGGAGCGCCGAGCTTGCTCAAGGTTGAAAGCACGGGGTGCTTTCAACGCAAGCGAGGTCTGCCTTCGTCTCGATTGACGAAGGCAGGACAGAATAGTGTGACTGCCCATTGGGAATTTGGTTGTGTTTTGTGAGCGCTGACGACC
>NZ_LRTV01000009.1 GCF_003408845.1 Gardnerella massiliensis | reverse complement strand
CCATAGAACCAGTATGCGCTAAAAAGTAGCCTGCAACCGTTTCATAAGGTCCATCTTCAAGCTCAATGCCGGTAATGTCAGCAAAATCTTCAATAGTCATACCGCCATCAATTTTTGCCACGCCGTTTACAAAAGCCGTGGTTTTGTTTGCATTACTTTGCTCAGTTTCATCCGGCAGATCGTACTCGTCGCGAATATCTCCAACAAGCTCCTCGGTCATATCTTCAAGAGTTACAATACCGTCAGTTCCACCGTATTCGTCAATAACAATAGCCAAATGGATTCCGCGCTTTCGAAGTAGCTCCAGGCTCGGCAATAGTTTTGAAGTTCCAGGAAGACTAATTCCTTCGCGAGTCACATCTGCAACAGTTTTTGCGTTAGGATCTCTAACATCCAACAAGTCGCGCACATGCACAAAACCAATAACGTCGTCAAAATCCTTGCCAATAACAGGGTATCTGGAATACGGAAGCTCACGAATTTTTGCAGCCGCTTCTTCAAGGCTCAAAGAGCCGTCCAAAAATTCCACGTCAGCACGCGGACGCATCACTTCAGCAACAATAGTTTCCGAAGCATCAAACACGTCATCCAAAATATTACGCTCATCCTGACTTAAACGCTTATTGCTATTAACAAGCACACGCAATTCTTCGTCAGAAACTTCGCTTTCTTTTTCGTTAGGATCAAATCCAAGAAGACGCACAAAACCATTCGTATTCTTACCAATAAGCCAAATTAAAGGTTTGCAAATTTTCGAGAAAATATCCACCGCCGGCACAACCGCTCGCGCAATCTGCTCAGAACGCTGCATTGCAATACGCTTCGGCACAAGCTCCGAAATTACTATAGAACAGTACGAAATAATAAGAGTTAAGAAAATAGTAGTAAGCGGGCCTGCAACATGCTTAGGCACTCCCCATGAGCATACAAGCGGAACAACGTAAGGCGCTAACGCAGATTCGCCGAAGGATGCAGAAAGAAAACCAGAAAGCGTTACGCCAATTTGCAAAGCAGATAAGAAAGTATTGGGATCACGCGCAATTTTAGCAACACGCGCGCCGCGAGCATCCTGCATCTCCATGCGATCAATTTGCGAACTTCGTAAACTCACTAAAGCCAACTCGGTAGCCGCAAAAACGGAACCGAACAGCAAAAAAATCATAATGAGCAGAATATTAAAACCAATCGCCATAATTGTTATCTTAGTTTACTTCTATGCGATATCAATAATTCACAGCAAAATACTCACGGACGATAAAAATATCCCGTCGGAGCCGCAACAGCACGCAACGAAACTATTCGCAACACAATCCCCGAATGTTGATACCCACTCAATCCAATACTTCCACGAGTAATTACAGCACGAATACGCACCCATTCACGATTGTGAAGATTCTTCGCATTCTTGTAATTAGCAACAAAGCCAAACGGCGACATGTCGAGAATACAACACGACATAAGTTGACGTGACAGGCGAAATTGCCCGGCACCTAACGTTGGGTCGCGGCTTACAAAACCAGTAAGCGTAATCGTATAACCATCATATTTTGAAATATTATGGTCAATTTCGTCATACCATAAGCCAAAATCGTCATTTGGCACTGTTATAGAACGCTGATCGCGACGCAAACCAGGCAACGCGCCGGCAACACGACGAATCGCAATCGCGCGACCACCCGCGTAACGATCAAAACCGTTCAAACCACGCCCAGGCGCAGTCTGCAAAGGAATAATAATCAGCAGCGCAGGAACAACAATCGCCACAAGCATGCGCCAAGCATCGCGCGCAGAAAGCGCAAACCAACCACACGCGGCGCAAACGGCAAGAATTAGCAGCATAACGGCAGCAATAAGCAAATAAACAAACGCGCGCGGCGTGGTAAGAAGCGTATATTGGCCGCTTAAAGTAACAAAAGCTACCGCAGCCGCCAACAGCAGCAACGCCAGGGATTCTACAAGTTGAGCAAAAGTAACGCGATTGCGTTGCTCGCTTTTAGACGCAAATAAACCGGTGCGTTTCATATCATGAATCCCCAGGCCCAGTTAGCAAATAGCGAAGTTAGGAAGCATACGCCAGCAATAGTTAAAGTTAAGCGCAAAACGAATTTTCCACGGCAGTCGGCGGCTAGCATAAGCGTATTTTTAAAATCAAGCATGGGACCGAATAAAAGGAACACCAGCACGGAGGAAATAGGCAAAGATGCAGCCAAACTTCGCGCAATAACAGCATCCGAACTCGAACAAAGCGAACTAGCATACGCAATAACCATCATCGCTGGAATCGCAAACCAAACGTTGCTGGCCTGCACGCGAGATGCAGGATCTGCGCCAAGCCACGCGCGTATAACAGAAGCGACGACGGTTCCACACACGATAATTGGTAAAAGTTTCAAAAAATCTTCGTGAATATGCTGTATATATTGCTTTATTTGATGCTTTATTTTATGCTTTATTTGATGCTCTGGTTGCGGCAATTTCGTGGATTGCGTTACGCTATTGCAGCCGCATTTTAGCGCGCAAGAACATTCCGGATTCTTATTTTCAAGCAAAATTTCGCGTCTCAAAACTTGCGTTTTTTGCGGGAAAATCACAAAACTCAAACCAACGAGCAGCGCAATACCAACCCCCAACGCAACCCTCATAACGGCCACTGCTGGCACATCCGCAAACGCATACCAAGTTGCCAGCACAGACACAGGATTTACCACGGGAACAGCGCAAAGGAACGTTATCGCACAAGGAAGCGGCAATTTTCTTGCGACCAGCCTGGAAAAAGTTGGCACAACAACGCAGTCGCACACCGGCACGCACACTCCCGCAAATATGGCGGCTAAAAAGCCGTTTGCAGTGGACTTCGGAGCGTGTTTTTCAATAAAATCAGCCGTTACCCACGTTTCCACAGCCGCCGAAACGAGCACGCCAATAAGAGTGAATGGAATTGCCTGCAAAAGTAAGCCGGCAACGCCTCGAATAGTTGTGTCAACGAGCAGCCACGGGTAGCGCGCTTGCAAAGCAGGGGCCATCGCAATAAAAAGCGCGACAAGCGGTGTACCAGCAATCAAAAAAAGATAGTGCGCAGAATTTGCTGGTTTTGATTGTTGCGCTGGTTTTGATTGCGCCGATTTTGATTGTTGCACCGGTTTTGATTGTTGCGCCGGTTGAGTTGATTGCGTCGCTTGCGCCAATTTTAACATGACAATACTTCCACCAAGCCGTCATTCATACGATATCTTGCACCAACAAGCATCAAAGTATCGTTAAAAACAGCTTCGCGAATTATCTGCGATTTATCGCAAATTTCAGCGAGAATATTAGAAACGTGAATACGCTCAATATCGTCCGTATCCAATTCTTCTTCAATGCCTGCGAGCGCAGCAGGCCCCAATGAACGAAGTAATATTGACTCACTCGACTCAATTATTTCACTTGTTTCGTCTTCGCCGTATTGCGCAACCAACTTTTGTACAGTCGGCACAACCGCTTTAACAGCCCCGCAATGCTCGTGGCCAAGCACAACCAGCACTTTTACTCCCAAATCAGTCACAGCGTACTCTAGCGAAGCAATTACAGCATCGTCCAGCATCTCGCCGGCTGCACGAACGGAAAAAATATCTCCCAAACCGGCGTCGAATACAAATTCCGGAGCCACGCGCGAATCAGCGCACGAAAGCACAACAGCACCCGGATGCTGTCCGTCAATAAGTTTCATACGCGTCTCGGAATTTACGCCTGCGTGCGTCGATTTTCCTTCCGCAAACTTGCGATTCCCGGCAAGCATTGCGCTCCATACCGATGTAGCTAAAACTGAATTTTCGTTAATAAAATCTTTGTTAGCACAATTTTTATTAACGCAATCTTCGTCGATTACTTCCTGCATTATTACCTCCTACACTGACGCAACTGGCGTGGGCAATATTTTTTAGTTGCTTAAAGTTTAAAATTTTTTACTTAGAATATATTGTATCTTTCGTAGTAAATATGAGAATAAAAAGGCTCCCGTATCGCAGATTCGCAAATACGAGAGCCTTCCTACATAAATTTATATATCATCCGGTGTTCTGCAAGCCTGCAGCAACGCCAGAAACAGTGCAAAGAATAAGGTAAATGAACTCTGCCTGCTGGCTTTCGCTCAATTCTTCCTTATCTACCTTGTTACGAAGCTTGTGCAATGCGAGCGACTGGATTACCGAAAGCGCGTCCACGTAAGGCGAGCGCACGCGAATTGCCTGGCCGAGCACGTGACGGTGCTGCAACGGCCACTTGTCGCCAACAATCTGCAAAACCCACTTGCGAGTAAGCTGCATTTCTGAAAGTACTTTATCGCTCAAATCTTCGCGATCTCCAAGGCTTAAGTACATGCGAGCAATACGCTCATCCGTCTTAGCCAAAGACATCTCAATATTGTCAATAAAAGTACTAAACAGCGGCCACTCTTCGTAAGCACGACGCAAAGTTTCCAAATCGCCAAACTTTTCGCAAGCCGTACCCAAACCGTACCATGCTGCCAAGTTGATGCGAGCCTGAGCCCAAGAGAACACCCACGGAATTGTGCGCAAATCGTCCAATGACTTCGCACCCAAACCGCGCTTAGCTGGGCGAGAACCGATTGGAAGCAAGCCAATCTCGCTCAACGGCGTAACCGTGGAGAACCATGGAGTAAAGTCATCGGTTTGCAGCAAATCAAGGAAGCGCTCGTGAGCCGCAACGTCGAGCTTTGCAGCCATATCCGCGTACTTCTTCGTCATATCAGTGTTGGTCTTCTCAACACTTGGCGAAGACTGAAGCAACGTTGCAGCTGCCACGGATTCCAAGTGACGAATAGCCAAAATTGGGTTGCCATAACGTGCGAAAATAACTTCGCCCTGTTCGGTGAGCTTGAATCGGCAGTTAACGGAACCAACCGGCTGAGCAAGCACTGCGCGGTTTGCTGGACCGCCACCGCGACCAACAGCACCACCACGGCCGTGGAATAGTGTCAAATCAATATCGTGCTTCTTAGCCCACTGAGCAATACGCTCCTGAGCGGAGTGCAAAGCAAGCGTTGCGGAAGTAGGGCCAGCATCCTTAGAAGAATCAGAGTAGCCGAGCATAACTTCCATCTTGCGGCCAGTAGCCTTAAGACGAGCCTGCACTTCAGGAATTTTAATAATTTCCTCAAGCACATTTACGGAATTTTGCAAATCTTCCAACTGCTCAAACAGTGGAATTACGTCAATTGTTGGCGCATCCTGCGGATGAGCGAAAGCGAGACGATTCAGTTCGAAAACGTCGCGCACGTGCTGAGCAGATTTTGCAAAGGAAATAATGTAGCGTCGTGCAGCTCGCATGCCGTTGCGCTTCTGAATTGCCCCCAAAGCGCGGAAAGTATCGAGAACTTCACGAGTCATCGGCTGCAACGGTCCGCGTTCGCCGTGCAAACCGTGCTCACGAATATCTTCCAAGGCGCGAGAGTGCACCAAAGAGTGCTGACGGAACTCCATCTCAACCATGTGGAATCCGAAAGTTTGTGCCTGCCAAATCAAATCCTGCAAAGGACCGTAGGCCGCACGAGGATCGCCACCTTCCGCCAAAGAACGCTGCACAATCTGCAAATCTTCAATAAAATCTTCGCAAGAATGGTACATCAAATCCGTATCGCGGCTAATAGTGCGATGCAAACGATCTGCCATTACCAGCATTACGGCACGATGTGGCTCGCTATTAGAAACGTCGGAAGCGTTTTCCGTAAGCTGTTCGCTCATTTCGCGCTGACGATTCCACAACTCAAGCAACTCAACGCTTGGAGGAGTTGTGCGAGTTTCCATAGTCAAGCACTTGCCAACTTCGCGAGTACGATTTTCCAAAGCCGCAAGCACGTGATCGCTAAACTTTCGTGCAACTTGGCGACTTACTTTAGCAGTAACGTTCGGGTTGCCATCGCGATCCGAACCAATCCAGCTTCCCGGATGGAAGAATGCAGGGCAGCGAGGCGGCACCAAACCAGCCTTCTCACCAAGCAACCAATCGTCAAAGCGACGATACACGAGCGGAATAGTATCAAATAAAGTAGCGTCAAAAATGTCAAGAATCGTGTCGGCTTCTTCAACCGGCGTTGGCTTCTTCAAAGCAATAGGCGAAGTACGAAGCAAAGCGTCAATTTCGTTGTAAAGGCGACGGTAATTTTCGCGCTTATCCGACCCGCCTAAACGATGATGCTCGCTAAGTAATTGCGAAATACGGCGAATCTTGCCAGCCACAGCCTTACGACGAGCTTCAGTCGGGTGCGCAGTAAACACAGGATGGAACTCAAGCTTTGCAAGCAATTCCTTCGCTTTAGCCGGACTCATTTCCGTCAGTAATTTGTGGTACGCGCAAGTAAGTTCATTAACTGGATCTACTGGCAACGAATCTTCAACTTCACACTCGCGCTGATGCAGCACAGACACGCGATAATTTTCTTCGCACAAATTAGCGAGATGGAAATACGTTGCGAAAGCGCGTGCTAAAAGTTGCGTATCGTGTAAACTGAGGCCGTTAATTTTGCTGACAGCCTTGCTTAAACCGTCGTCCGCAGTAACTTCCGCGTCAACCATTTGCGCAAAATGGGCGGTACTAGCTTCCACAGCATTCAGACGCACATCGTCGAATACTGCGAGCAATTTTTCATCAAATTCACCAAGAACATCGCGAAGAATATGCAAGCACAAATCCATATCTTGCTTAAGCGATGCTGGAAGGTCACGCTCCTCCGGGCCTTTTCGCCCTAAACCAGACGTCACAATGGTTGCGTCTGCTGGAGTAACCTGCTGATTTTCTATTGTCATCAGACCTCCTCACGCCAGTAATAAGGTTGCTTGGTCGTCTGACTTCCGTGGCTCCTCCACGGTTATGTAGGTCAAAAGTTGCAAGCCCACAGCCTTGTTCCCAGCGAAATACCAAGTTAATTTTGGAACTACCACCGGACGTATTCGGGACGTATAAGTAAGCGTCAATAATTTGGCAATTCTCCTCGGCAATGGGGGTGCGTATACTGAAAAATTGTGAGCACAGTAGATAGTAATGCAAATAGTAATGACGACAACGACAAGCCGGAAATTCTTTCAACAGGTCATATAGTCGGCAAGCCTTCTGGACGCTTCCACACGCACGCTATTCCGCTCGATATGGACGATGTTGAGCAAGACTGGGACAAGCCGGTTACGGAGGCTTGCATAGCTGCTAAGTCAAGCATTATTATTCGCGTCGGCGCACTCGGCTTGGGTGCTGGAACCGGAAGCTACCGCGTTCGCGAGCTTATGCACCGAATTGGCGAACCAATGGGCGTGCATGTGCGAGCAAACGTAAATCTCACCGACATTGAGGCGACTTGCACCGATAAGCATGAGCGTATTACCGAAGTTGTCGATCTTCCAACTACTGGCGTAAACACTGAGCGCATTTGGCTTCTGGAACATTTTGCAGACTGGTTTAACGTAAAGCTTGGCAACGATTCTCTATACCATTCCAAAGCGGCTGTTTCTAAGGAATTAGTGGACACCCTCCAGGAAAGCGACGTGGAGCGCGATATTGTACAAACCGCTAAGCAATCAGAAGAGCACGCTGCAAAAGTAGCGGAAAAGCAGGCTTTACAAGAGGCGATTCAAAAGGAAAAGCCGCGGGGAATTTTTGCTTTACAGCCGGAAAGCGCTTATACGGAACATTTTTCTCACATTCAGCGCACAAACGGCAAGAATGCAGATGCCGGCGAACGTGACACCGACAGTCCTCTTACTGTTCGCGAAGTGCACGACCGCCTCGATTTGATTAAAAATCGTAAACCGCTGTACAAGCCTTGGTTTGCCGGACTTGCGTCTGCAGTTGCTTGTGCTTCCTTCGCCTTTTTGCTTGGCGGTGGCCCTTACGACATGATTGGCGCTTTTATTGGCGCAGGAATTGGCCATTATATCCGTCGCCGCATGTTTATGCATCATCTCAATCAGTTTGTGGTGACGTTCGTGGCGGTTGCTATTGGTGCGCTTTCGTGTATCGGTTCGTTGCATTTAATTGGTTGCTTTGATCCAAGCGCATTAAATCACACAACAGCATATATTGGTTCAGTTTTGTTTGTTATTCCTGGCTTCCCGCTTATTACAGGCGGCTTGGATATTGCAAAAATAGATTTCCCTTCCGGAATCCAACGTTTGTGTTACACGCTTGCGATTATTTTGATGGGTACGCTCGCTGGTTGGATGGTTGCAAGTCTTGTACAGCTTAATCCTCAAGGTTTCCCTCCGCTCGGGTTAAACCCTTGGCTTAATGCGGTGTTGCGACTTATTACTGCGTTTGCCGGCGTGTGGGGCTTCTCTGTGCTGTTTAATTCTCCACAACGCATGTGTTTTGTTGCTGGCATTATTGGTGCTATTACTGATACGTTGCGATTAACTATGACAGACTTTGGTGTTGCTGCAGAAATTGCTGCTTTTAGCGGGGCTTTACTTGCGGGATTGTTGGCTTCTGCATGGCGATCCATCGTAAGACATGGCTGGGCACCTCAGTACTTGGGGTATCCTCGAATAGGTCTTACTGTTCCGTCGATTGTGATTATGGTTCCGGGACTTTATATGTATCGTGCGATGTTTTATCTCGGTCAATTCAACACACTTCCAGCGTTGGATTGGACTTTCCGCGCGTTTATGGTGATTATTTGTTTGCCAATTGGTCTTGCAGTTGCGCGAGTTATTACAGATAAAAGTTGGCGTTACGACGTGTGATTTTCTAAATTTCAGTTCATCAATTTTCAACAAACAAGCCGCTTACAAGTTTTCTTGCGAGCGGCTTTATTGTTTATTAATTTGCTTACTAAATTTTAATTAGTACTTCTAGTACCTCTAGTACTTCATTCCCATTGCTTCACGAACTTGATTAAGCGTTTCCTCGGCGATAGCGTTGGCGCGCTTGTTACCATCGTGCAAAACGTCACGAATACTATCCATATCTTTTGCTAATTCTGCGCGACGCTCACGGTGTGGAGCTAAGAAATTATTTACGTTCTCGATTACGTACGCTTTCAACGCGCCGGCACCAGCGTTACCAATTTCTTCCGCAATTTCTTTAGGATCCCTTCCAGTTACCAAACCCGCAGTAGTAAGAAGTGCCGAAACTTGCGGACGAGCAACTGGGTCAAAAGTAATCATGCGTTCAGAATCAGTTGGACTTTTCTTAATTAGTTTCGCCGTTTCTTCAGCAGTAGCTCCCAACATAATCGAGTTGCCGTAAGATTTGCTCATCTTGCGACCGTCCAAACCTGGAATTTCAGGCGCGTCGGAAAGAATAGCGGAAGGCTCCGGGAATACTGGATTCTTCTTTGCGTAGCGTTCGTTAAATCGGCGAGCAATCGTGCGAGTAATTTCAACGTGCGGCAAATTATCTTTACCAATTGGCACAACATTTGCCTTGCAGAACAAAATATCGCAAGCCTGATGCACCGGGTACGTAAGAAGCAAGCCGGTTAAAGCGTGTCCTGAAGATTCCATTTCCGACTTTACTGTAGGATTTCTGTGCAATTCCGCTTCGGTGACCAGTGAAAGGAACGGGAGCATAAGTTGATTTGCAGCAGGCACCGCTGAGTGCGTAAAAATCATGGTTTTTGCTGGGTCAATACCAGCAGCCATGTAATCGAGCACCAAATTCAACACATTATCTTCAATGTGTTCCGTAGTATCACGATCAGTAATCACTTGATAGTCAGCGATAATAATATTGGTTTTTACGCCACGTTCCTGCATGGCGACACGCTCACGAATTGAGCCGAAATAATGTCCTAAATGCAAACGTCCCGTTGGACGATCGCCGGTGAGCATAGTAAATACCGAAGGTTTAGTTTTTAATTTTTCTAAAGTAGCGTCTGAACGCTTACGTGCTGCGAGAAAACTTGCGCTCATTTCGTTACCAACAGCTGTTACCTGCGCTTCTTCTGCCATTTCCAACTCCTTACGTACGCGTATTTTTACGCCGAAAATATGGCTTTTATGGTAAAAGTTTACACAGACAATGCACTCGGTTGCGGTTAAGTGGTACGCTCTTGTGTGATGAACTGATTGTTACGGTAATTTTTAGAGGGGGTCAGATGGGCCGCGGACGACAGAAGGCAAAGCAACAGAAAATTGCCCGTAAGCTCAAGTACCTGACGACCGATACGGATTATGTCGAGCTTGCTAAGGAACTCAACTCTAGCGAACCCGGACAAGGATCCTTCGATCCATTTGCGTCGAGCGAAAGCTACGAGGAGGATACGTATCTTCCAGAGCAAGATAGCACCAATCAAACGGATGCTACTGCTGACGTTTCAGACGATGATGATTTAGACGAATATGCTAAGTGGGCCGCTGAAGCAGCTGCTAAAGCTGTGAGTAATGAAAATTCTGCAGCTCATACGGGCGCACACGCTCCTGTGCATCATCACATTCCTATGCCAGTGCCGAGCTTCATGCACAAGCATGACAAATAAAGCATTAGCTTGCGAATTTTTTAATTTCTTATAAAACTTACGTACCCTGGGTGTGCAGTACTGCCCCCAGGGTATTTGTGTTTGGTTGGCGTTACGCGCGTTACATAAAAATCTGAGCAAGCGGCAAATGTTCCGCAAAACCGCAAAAGCAACGACAAGACTTTCAACCAGAGACACGCGCGCAGAAAGAGTACTGCGCGATGGTCTGAAGAACGGGATTAAGAGACCCTAACGCAGCGCGCTGACTGCACGCGTGTCCGAAGAACAGGATTAAGAGACCCTAACGCAGAACACAATCTGCACGCGTGTCCGAAAAACAGGATTAAGAGACCCTAACGCAGAACACAATCTGCACGCGGGTCCGAAAAACGGGATTAAGAGACCCTAACGTAGCGTGCCGACGAAAATCCCCAGCATTTTACAGCGGCAGAATATCACTTAAATCGTCTCGTTCTCCACACGCACTTATGTTGCCTGCTTGCTTTTCTTGATTCCAACTTGTGATACCGCAAGAAAGTCTTAACCAAACTTCCGGATCGAGCTCAATAACGTCTGGAGGCGTAAGATTGTGCGGATCGGAGGCGGGGCCTTCTAAAATTTTCACGGCTCCCCAAGGAGCAACCCGAACTTCCACCCCCGTGCCAGGTGCCTTATTTTCAAGCAAGTGCAAAGAATATCTCACAGCTAAAGCAACGTCCGCAGGCGCAATCTGTACAACACTGCTACTTATTTGCATTTGCTCAATACCAGAATTACATATTTTTAATGCTGCTTCATGCCAAGATAACCAAGCGCGCTTCCCTCGCTCTATATCTCGTTCAAGTATTACTGCCATTCTTTCATTATCTTCAATGCAACATACTTTATCTTCAACGCAACATACTTTCGAAAAGTACATTTGTAATAAGTCGTTATATACCAATTAATTAAATTAATTAAAGGACTTGGGGTTGTGGTATCGTCGAAAATATCGTGTGCATTCACGCCTTTTTGTAGTTATCTGCAAAAGTTACCTACAACACGGCATTGATTTAATTGCCTAAACAAAGTTTCAGGCTGCACACTTTTTAGGAAATATAACAAACGGCACAAGGAGTCAAATATGACTAAACACGTCGCGCCGAAAGCTAAAACTACTGCGACGGCATTTGCCAAAGAACTTCAAGAGCATCTCAAGTACACCCAGGGTGTAACGCCAGAGCAGGCCACTACGGCAGATGTGTATGTTGCCGCTGCTACCGCAGTTCGTCGTCACTTGATGGACTCTTGGATGCAGACACAGCATGACATGATTAATGGTAATACCAAGGCTGTTGGCTATTTGAGTGCAGAGTTCTTGATGGGCAAGCAGCTTGAGAATGCTTTGTTGAACGCTGGTCTTACTGATCAGTTCAATAAGGCTGTTACTAAGCTTGGTTTCGATCCAAAGGCTGTTATCGACGCCGAGTATGAGCCAGGTTTGGGTAACGGCGGTTTGGGTCGTCTCGCAGCATGCTTCATCGACTCACTCGCTTCTATTGGTGTGCCAGCATTCGGCTACGGTATTCAGTATCGTTACGGCATCTTTAAGCAGCGCTTTAATGAAGAAGGTAAGCAGGTTGAAACCCCTGATTACTGGTTGAGCAATGAAGAGCCATGGGGCCACATTGATTATGGTCGTGACCAGCGCGTCAACTTCGGCGGTGAAGTTGTAGAAGAAAATGGCAAACGCGTGTGGAAGCCAGCTTGGTCTGTTCGTGCAGTACCAGTTGATTACATGGTTCCAGGCTACAATTCTGGCCGCGTAAATACTCTTCGTTTGTGGACTGCTAAGTCTTACGATGAGTTTGATTTGCTCACTTTCAACAAGTCTGAGTACTTGGATGCTGTGAAGCCACAGGTTGCAGCAGAAAACATTTCTAAGATTCTTTACCCAGAAGATTCCACTCCAGAAGGTAAGGCTTTGCGTCTCGAGCAGCAGTACTTCTTCGTAGCTGCTTCTATTCATGACGCCATCCGCGTGTTCTACCCAGGTCAGGATAAGCCGGATCTCACTACCTTCCCAAGCAAGATTAACTTCCAGTTGAACGATACTCACCCAGTTATCGGTATTCCAGAGCTTATGCGCGTTCTTATGGACGAGTACGGCTACGATTGGAACACCGCTTGGGGTATCACCACTAAGACCTTCAACTACACTTGCCACACTTTGCTTCCAGAAGCTTTGGAAGTTTGGCCAGCCAAGCTTATTGGCGAACTTTTGCCACGTCACCTTGAGATTATTCAGGGTATTAGCGAGCAGTTCCGTAACGAGCTTCGCGGCAAGGGTGTTGCCGAGGATCAGGTTGAGCGTATGCGTATCGCTACCGACGCTGATGAAAATGGCGAAGGTGCTGTAGTTCGTATGGCTTACTTGGCTACCTACGGCGGCTCTTACGTTAACGGCGTTGCTGAGCTTCACTCTGAGCTTTTGAAGGATGTCACGTTGAAGGACTTCTCCAGCGTGTACCCAGATAAGTTCAAGAACGTTACTAACGGCGTCACTCCTCGTCGCTTCGTGCGTTTGAGCAACCCACGTATGTCTGCTCTTATTACTGAGGGCTTGGGCACTGACGCATGGCAGGGTGATTTGGAGCTTCTCGAAGGTTTGAAGCCATTGGCTGACGATCCATCCTTCGTAAAGAAGTTCGCTAAGGTCAAGCAAGAGAACAAGCTTGCCTTCGTTGATTTCGCAAAGCAGAAGTATGGCTTCGAAATCAACCCGGACACCATGTTCAACACCATTGTTAAGCGTTTGCACGAGTACAAGCGCCAGTCCATGAAGATTCTCCAAGTTATCTCCACATACGCTGGAATCAAGAATGGCACGATCGACGTCGACAAGATGCTTCCACGCACCGTGTTCTTCGGCGCTAAGTCTGCTCCAGGCTATGCTATGGCAAAGCTCACGATTCAGCTCATTAACAATGTTGCTCGCGTGGTGAATAACGACCCAGCATGCAAGGGCAAGCTCGCTGTGTTCTTCCCACCAAACTACAACATCGAGTTGGCTATGAACTTGATTCCTGCCACCGATTTGGATGAGCAGATTTCTCAGGCTGGTAAGGAAGCTTCCGGCACCGGTAACATGAAGTTCGCTTTGAACGGTGCTTTGACTGTTGGTACCCTCGATGGTGCAAACGTTGAGATTCGCGAGCGCGTTGGCGCTGAGAACTTCTTCCTCTTCGGCATGACCGTTGACGAAGTTGATAAGCTCTACGCTGAAGGCTACGATCACGGCGGCTCCCGCAAGTACTACGAGTCTGATCCTCGCTTGAAGACCGCTGTGGATATGGTTGCTGACGGCACCTTCTCCAACGGCGACAAGAGCGTGTACGAGCCACTCGTCAACGATTGGCTTACCCACGATTACTTCATGGCAATGGCTGACTTCAGCTCTTACATGGATATTCAGGCTCAGATTGAGGAAACTTACCGCGATCCAATGAAGTGGGCTCGCATGGCAGTTTTGAACGTAGCCAACTCTGGTTACTTCTCTTCTGACCGCTCTATCGAAGATTACCTCGATCGCATTTGGCACACTGGCGCTTTGCCAGCACACGTCGCTGAGTGAGCATAGAGGTAGCGTTGTAATCGCTTAAATAAAGGCGGAGGCTGTTGATTCAGCTTCCGCCATTTTTTATCTAAAAAAATATTAATATAAATAAGAGGCAACTACGCGTGTGCGCAACCGCCTCTTATTTCTAAAGTTATTAAAGCAACTACTGCTGTTCTAAAGCCTCTATTTGAAGCTTACGTTTTGTTGAAGATTCCTTTTTAAGCTTCTGCAGCAGGAGCGTCTTTTTCTTCCTTCTCTTCTTTTTCTAATCCTAAATCGATTGGTGAAGAGCTGTTCTCCCATGGCTGCTCCCATGGATCGTAATCAGGATTGTGCTGCTTATATACATACAGTGCAGCAATGCCTGCGAGCAGTGCTCCGAAGAGCAGTGCAAAGAACTTCCAACCGCCAGAGGACCTGTTCTCCATGATGGCTCCTTTCGTTAAGCTGACCTGCTCGTCCAAGTCAACGATTCTTATCGCGTTTTGACGCGTATCTACTATCATAGTTGCTTTTTAGTACCATCGCATCTTTTTGTAAGTAATGTTTGTGACTATTTTTCGTAAACTTTTAAAACGCCATCAGTGCGCCACAAATGTGAAGCAAAACAGATACTATATTGATATGCACAATTTGGATATAAAAAATTTCTTACAACGCTTCAAACTTCGCTGCAACACTATTACAGCGGTTCTTATATACGCTTGCGTAGCTGTGTGGGTTGTGGAAATACTCTTACATACTTTTGCACCTAACACATATTCTCTGCTGATAGAGTACACCGCTTTCGCACCAGTAACAGCGCTTGTGACACCTTGGACTTGGTTCACGTCAATGTTTGTACACGCGCCAAACATTACACATATTTTCTTTAATATGCTTTGCTTGTGGTCCCTTGGGGCAGAGTTGGAACGTTTCTTTGGCAAGTGGAAGTTCCTCGGTTTATATGTGATTTCTGCCCTCGGTGGCGACGTTGCTGACATTATATGGTGCAGTTTGACTCATAATTGGTTTGTTGTGTCTTATGGCGCTTCAGGAGCCATAATGGGACTTATTGGTGCACTGTTGGTTGCGCAATGGCGGCTTGGCGAAAATATGAGAGGCACGTTGCTCTGGATTGCGATTACTCTTGCTATGCCTCTTGTTATTCCTAATATTGCTTGGCAGGCACATGTCGGTGGTTTATTAGTTGGTACAGTTCTTGCAGCTTTGCTTGGCACGCATAATAGGCTTCTTGAAAAAGCTTCCTTTAATACGCGTTTCTTAACGTATTTTGTTTCGATTTTTGTGATTCTCGTCGCTTGTGCAGTGTTCTGCTTGAGTTGGACATTGTAGCTAAATTACACGCGTGTAGTTTTCCACCATTGTGTACAGCAGTGTGGATAACTTGGGTATAAGTTGGGCATAAGATGCTAACAACTACTCAAGTTATCCACATACTTAGTCACAAACGTTGATAACTTGCCTTTCTTGAACGCGTGTATAAGTGTATAACAGTTATCCACAATTTACTGCCCGCTGTGTAATTCTTCTTGCTTTTGTCTTAAATTTCTACACCTTCATGAACAATAAAAACCATGCCTGTTCTTCAAAATCCTCCCGCTATTCAGCCAGCTAACGATTCCACGATTGCGTTTATTAAAGAAAATGCGAAAGCAAATCCAAATAATGCTGCTCTTAAAGCACCACGCAACGCAGGTATTGATGTTCCTTTTGCAATAAATCAAATCGCAGGCAAACAAATAGCCCTTCAAAAACTGCCAAAATGGGCATCCTGCGAAGATATTATATATCCGGCACATATATCTATGGAACAATGCTCTTCGCAAGCCACAGCGCAATATAAAGCTAATATTGCACGAAAATTACTTAGTGAGCTGCATGAAGAAAATACTTCGAGCACTCTTGTTGATCTTACATGCGGATTTGGCGTCGATTGCACAATAATGTCTGAAGTTTTCGATTCCGCAATCTGCATTGAGCAACAAACTGAACTTTCTAGCATAGCGCAACATAACATGAAATCTTTGGGACTTTCACACGTTGCATGCTATAACAACAACAGTCTTGACGCACTGAACCACATTCCCAACGTAACGATGATATATGTTGACCCAGCTCGCAGGAATACACAGGGCGCACGCACGTACGCCATCGAAGATTGCACCCCCGATGTACTTGCTCTTAAAGGGAGTATGCTTGCAAAAGCTCAAATAGTGATGATTAAACTTTCACCGATGCTTGATTGGCACAAAACAGTAAGCGATTTCGGCGGCAACGTCTCGCAAGTACATATAGTTGCGCATAATAACGAATGCAAAGAACTACTGCTAATTATTGATGCGCATATTCATAACCAACTTTCAATACACTGCGTAAACGACAATCAGCGCACCACTATTAAAGCGTTCTACGATACCGTAACCAAGCAAGTTTCAACGCGTGCCGCACAATTATGCGACAGCACTGAAACCAGGCAGAGCAACGACTTACGCAATTGGCAACAATGGGCACAGTACGTTTACGAACCAAACGCAGCAGTTATGAAAGCTGGGTGCTTTGAATACTTAGAAGAACAATACAAGATCCAGGAAATTGGCCCTAACAGCCACGTTTGCATTGCTCGCGATTATTACGCTGATTTTCCGGGGAAAGTATGGAAAATTGAGAGCACGTGTAGCATGAACAAGCGCGACATAAAGCGAACGCTTGGCGATCTTACTCACGCAAATATTGTTACACGAAACTTTCCTATGCCGGCGGAAGTGCTGAAGAAACGTTTGCACTTACAGGACGGCGGAAATATTAGGCTTATTGCAACAACCGACAGCAATAAAGATCACGTGATTATTCGCGCAGGTTCCGTACAGCAATAATAGCGAAACACAAAATTCGCATATCGTAACTTTTCGTAACAATAAAAAAGTAGCCACACAAAACGCGCAGCTACTTTAATAAAATCGGTTCTAAATTAGCGTAATTGTATTAACGCCACCACATGGTCATTATGAATCCAACAAAAATTACTGTTAAACCAATAACCAAATTCCATACGCCAATGCCAGGAATTGGTAGAGCAGGATTCAGATAGTAAACAACCGCCCAAATTAAACCAACAATCATCAGCGTGCAGAACAGTGGCACAAACCATGCAGCATTAGCTTTAGTACCTTTGATGCTTTCCTCAACACGTCGCCTATTTTCTGCTTGACGCTGCATCATCTGCTGAATCTGTGGTGAAAGCGCCTCCTTATCAGCAGTAGCGTTCAACACAGCTTCAACCTCATCCATAGGCACGCCGTAAATATCATCATTCGACGTATCGCTCGTCTTTGCAGCGTCGTCAGCTGCAGTCGTGTGCAATTTTTCCTCAGCCATAACTGTAACTCTCCAATCAATCGGCTACACGCTATAATAGTGGTTACACTCGAACGCTGGAAGAACAGCTGAAAGAACAGCCGAAAGAATGAAGGCAAATTATGGTAAAACAGACCGGCAAACACGGCGCCCCACGCTCATTACTGGGCAGTTTTGCCGTTGCGATTGCTGTATTTCTTACCGGCTACTTGTTTGTTACCAACTTGCGTGTTAACAAAACCGCTTTCGTTACTTCCAACACGAGTCAAATGGTTGAGCTTAACTCTCAGCGCACTAAATCTTTACGAGAAGATATTAAATCTTTAGATTCTAAAATTAGTTTACTTAACAAAACTTTAGTAAGTAATACAAACGATAACGTGTCTTCTTCAGATACGGGAAGCAGTACAGTACTTCCGAAACTTCAAGGACCAGGTATTGTAGTTACTCTTAACGATTCCCCCTTGTGGAAAGGTGTAGTAAACGGTTCAGGAACTTCCGGCAATATTAACGATTACGTTATTCACCAGCAAGATATTGAATCTGTCGTAAACGCACTATGGCGAGGCGGTGCGGAAGCTATGACTATTCAAGATCAGCGAGTATTGTTCAATACTGCTGTAATCTGTATTGGTAACGTACTCATGTTGCAGGGACACCAGTACTCGCCACCATATAAAATATCTGCTATTGGCCCAGTAGACAATATGGTGAATGCTCTTAATACTTCACCAGCCATACGCACTTATAAAGAGTACGTAAGTTCGTTTGGACTGGGGTGGAAAGTAGAGAAGAAAGAGAATTTGCGTTTTCCCGAATCTTCAGTTTTGCTACAGCCGTTACAATACGCTACAGTATCTAAAGAACTAGGCAAGTAATACTATGGTTCAAGATCTTAATATGTCAACAAAGGAGTAGCGCATTATGCACTCTGCTAACGCACATGGGCGATATGCTAAGAATACTGGCTCTGGCTTTTGGCGCCAGGCTATCGGCGTTTTAAGTGAACTTCTAATTGCTTTTGCAATAGTTTGCGCACTATATGTCGCATGGCAAATGTGGTGGACAGGCGCTCAAGCCGAGCATACTCAGGTTGAAGCCCGTCAAACAACTTCATGGCATAATCCTAAAAGCGGCACTGAAGCTAAGATTGCTATGCCTCAAACAGGTGAACCTCCAAAACTTAATAAGGTCAAGTATGGTGAACTCTTAGCGCGTTTGTACATTCCGCGTTTTGGCAACCAGTGGGAACGTAACGTCGTAGAGGGCACAACACTAGAGATTTTAGGTATGCGTGGCGTAGGACACTACAGTGAAACCCAGCTTCCTGGAGAAATCGGTAATTTTGCGATAGCCGGTCACCGTAGTGGTTATGGACAGCCTTTAGGCGATGTTGATTTGTTGCAGCCTGGGGACGCGGTCGTAGTTCGTACTAAAGATTACTGGTTTGTGTACAAGTATGAGTCTCATAAAATTGTCACACCAGATCATGGTGAAGTTATTGCTCCAAATCCTGATAATCCTGGTGAGAAACCAACGAAGCGTATGCTTACTCTTACCACGTGTGAACCTAAGTACAGTGTTGCAACGCACCGCTGGATTAGTTACTCACAATTCGCATATTGGGCAAAAATTAGCGATGGCATTCCGAAAGAGTTGTCTACAATTGATGAGCAGGGCAATGTTAAGTTTATTAATAACGAACAGCAGTCTTTAGCTTCTCACCTTTCTTCATTAGTGCCAGTTATGCTTGTTGTTTGCGCTCTGTACATCGTATTTTTCGCAGCAGGCGCAATCGCTTGGCAATGGCCCGAACTTCGTGCCATACGCGCTGGTTCGAAGAAAAAGCCAGACTTCAGCATATTTGGTGGTCTTTTACGACTTCAGCCAGGCATAACCGCAATACGCTGGATTTTGGTATTGTTGATTTATTTTTTCATCGCAATGGCTCTTTTTCAGTGGATTTTCCCGTGGGCCGCAACAACAATTCCAATACTTCAGCAGATGTCTAACTACGCTACCACTGTCTGAACTATAAACGAGAATCTACTTTTAAGGCCTACAAGTTATATGCTTGTAGGCCTTAAAAATATGTACCATTGTAAGAAATAATCTTCCTACTCACCGTTTCATAAAACAGTTCTTTACCACCATACGAAACTTGGTGAGTAGGTTTCAACCTGTAACAATGAACTTAATTATTTTTTGCTGGAGCATCCGTCGTATCTGTTGGAGATGGAATACTACTTGCGCTAGCTCGTGTAGTTAAAGTAATCGCAGAACCTTTATCCACCTTGTTCCCGGATTCTTCTGACATTCCCGTAACAATGTCATCATCCTTGGCAATGGAATCAGATACCACTCGCAAACCCTTAGCTTCAAGTATCTTCTTAGCTTGCTTAAAGGTTATATTACCAACGTCAATGCGAGGCACTTCCACCTTTGGCGAACCTTGAGACACATACACAGTGATGGAGCTATGCGGTTTAACTGACGTTCCGGATGCAGGATTGATGCGCGTCACATTATCTTCAGGCACACTATCTGAATCCTCTTTCACAATATCCGCAGTAAAACCAAGATTTTGCAACTGACTTACTACAATATCCTTACTTTGACCAACAAGACCATCAGGAATCTTCGTTAAACCAGAAGCTATATACAGCGTAATAGGCGTTCCCTTATCTGCGAAGGAATCAGCATCAGGATCGGTACGCGTTACATGATTCTTTTTCACTTCGGAACTATCTTCAACGCGAACGCTTGCAATCTTAAAACCGGCGTGCTCAAGAATCTTACGAGCTTCTTCTTGAGATTTTCCGCTTACATCAGGAACGCGCGACGATTGCGGTCCCACAGAGAACCACACGGTAACCTTAGAACCAGAAGCTACACGCTCACCACCACGCGGAGACTGCTTAGTAAACGTACCTTCTGGCTGTGATGAGCGGTCATCTTCACGAATATCTGGTACCAATCCGAGTGCACGCAACTTTTCTCGAGCAGCATCCTGCGTAGTTGTTTCCATAAAGGTTGGCACAACAACGTCACCAGCCATACGACTGCGATTCAGCATAAACAGTATGCCGACAAGTACTAGAAGTGCTACTACAACTGCGGAAATAGAGCCTATTACTACACGCTTACGTCGTTTAGCTTGCATAGTAGCACGTTGAGCCGCTCTTGTACTCGGTTCGAAAGAAGCAACATTCGAGTTTTCAAACTGGCCCGTAATAGGATTAAATGACTGCGTTGCCGCAACATCTTCTACGCCCATGGCTTGTGTTGCTGCATTCTGCTCAGCCTGCTTGCGAGCTTTCATATTAGCTAAATCAGTCAGAGGATTAAACGCAGCGGCAACCGGTACTCCACCGTTCATAAACGCTAAAATATCGTTTTTAAATTCTGCGGCTGTAGCATAACGATTCTGACGATCCTTTGCCATAGCTTTAGCACAAATCTTGTCCCACATAACAGGCATTCCTGGCACAAGCGTACTCAGCGGAGTTGCAACTTCGGACACGTGCTGATATGCAATAGACACTGCGGAATCTCCAATAAATGGAGGTCGTCCAGTGAGCATCTCATACAATACGCACCCCGCAGAATACAAATCGGAACGCATATCCACTTGTTCGCCGCGAGCCTGTTCTGGCGACAAATATTGCGCCGTTCCCACAACACCCTGCGATTGCGTCATAGTGGTTGCGGAATCATCCAACGCACGCGCAATACCGAAGTCCATCACCTTCACCATGCCTTGCTCGGAAATCATAATATTTCCAGGCTTAATATCACGGTGAATAATTCCCATGTGATGCGAATATTCCAGAGCATTTAGCACGCCCAACATGACTTGTTCAGCGTCACGTTGGCTTAATGCCCCATTCATCTTCAAAATATCGCGCAGCGTTTTACCTTTAATGTATTCCATTACCAAATACGGAAGGCGCTCTTCTGTACCATTTTCTGCAATGACAGATTCTTCCCCGGAATCGTAAATATTTACAATATTAGGATTGTTCATTTGCGCAATCGCGTGTGCTTCCCTGCGGAATCTTGAAAGGAAGATTTCATCATTTGCCAGGTCAGAACGCATAATTTTTACAGCAACGGTACGTCCCAAGCGCTTATCTACTGCGACTCGCACCTCCGCCATGCCGCCGCGGCCGATAAGTTCACCTAATTCATATCGGCCATTCGCTAATGAGGTTGGCATTGTCGTACTCATTGCTGCTCCTTGCGATTATTGGTATTAAAAATATTAATAATATTAACTTGTGTTTGTGGCATGCTTTTAATACATCGTACCTGTTTAGGAACGGTAGCAATCATTCCTGTTGTGTTATTAAAAGCTGTTTGTTGATCAAGAAGTCTGCGTTCAATGCGCGATAATACTTTTGAAACAACAAGCGCGTCTTTTGGACGATCTTGAGGATCTTTTGCAAGCATAGACATAACAAACTGCCTTAATTGCAAATCAACTGTCTTCGGCAAAGGTGGCACAGGATCATTCACATGAGCAGCCGCAATATCTACGGGAGTGGCTCCCGTAAACGGCCTATGTCCGCATAATCCTTCATAAGCTACAACGCCTAACGAGTAAATATCGGATTGTGCAGTTGCTTGTTCTCCCTGGGCTTGTTCAGGAGAAATATATTGTGCAGTTCCTACTACCATGCCGTCTTGCGTAATCTGCTCTTGATCGTTTGAATAGGACACACCAAAGTCTGTTATTTTAACATTTCCAGTATCTGAAACCATAATATTTGCAGGCTTTACATCACGATGAATAACACCGTGAGAATGTGCTACAAAAAGACCACGCGCTGTTTGAATAAGAATAGGAAGCAGTCTAGTAGGTTCTATAACTTTCTCTTTATGATACAAATCTGCCAACGATTTACTTGGCACATATTCCATAATGAGGAAGCCAATTCCATCGTGCTCATAGTAATCAAATAAGGCCGCAATATTAGGATGCGCAAGGTTCGCAGAATTGTGCGCTTCAGCACGAAGACGACGCAACTTCGCTTCAACGTTTGAAGTATCAGTGCGCAACGCTTTAATGGCTACAATCCTGCCAAGCTGAATATCGAAGCCTTTCCAAACTTCTCCCATGCCGCCTTGTGCAAGACGACAGTCGAGACGATAACGATGATGAACTAACTGTCCTTCAACGAGTTTCATTGGGTAAGCGCCTCCTTCATCACTTGTCGCATAATTGGTCCTGCAACGTAGGTACCAAAAGTTGTTGCGTTATGAACGACTACTGCTATAGCTATTTTAGGATCTTCCGCGGGGGCAAATCCAATAACCCAACCATTTGCCGCCTGATTATACATTCCAATCTGTGCTGTACCAGTTTTCGCAGCAACGTGAATATTTGGTAAGGAAAGATTCATATTTTCTTTCGTGACCACAGCTTGCATCATAGTAGACAATTTAGCAGCATTATCAGCACTCATCGCCTGATTCATAACAGTCGGCTTTGTTTGTGATAACACAGACAAATCACTAGATCTAACACAGTCAACAAGCGTAGGTTTCATAAGGGTACCATTATTAGCGATAGCTGCAGCAACCATAGCGTTTTGCAGAGGAGTTAATTTAGCGTCACCTTGACCTATAGATTCCAGCGCTAATTTGTCAGGAGTTGGTTTCAGTGAGAATGTAGAGCTTACTGCGCGCAGAGGGAATCCTGTAGAGTCAGAACCATCTATTGTTGGAGAATCGAAGAATCCAAACTTTTTTGCTTGTTTTACCAACGCATCAACACCCAGAGCATTACCTAGCTGTGCAAAAGCAGTATTAGATGAGTAAGCTAAAGCATCTTCAAAGGAAATTTGTCCGTTCACTCCATTTCCTTGCGGACCAACATTAGTTAAAGCGGCACTTGTTCCAGGAAGAGTATAGCTTGCTCCGGCAGGAATTAACGTATTTGGTTGATATTTTCCGGACTCTAAAGCTGCGGCTGCAACAACCGTTTTAAACGTGGATCCTGGAGCATAAAGTTCGGAAATAGTGCGGTTTAGCATAGGATTCGCTATATCAGAAGTAATCTGTTCATACGAATTATTAACAGCATTAATATTGTGCAGAGCAAGAATATTCGGATCGTAACTTGGAGTGCTCACCATTGCGCGAATTCTTCCAGTTTTCGGCTCAATGGCAACTAAAGCACCGTCTTTGTCTTTAAGAAGATTGTAGGCAAGATTCTGTAAGCGTGAGTCGATAGAAGTTTCAATGGATGCTCCACGGTTAGCAACACCAGTAAACAGAGAACGAAATCTTTGCCAGAATAATGCGTCAGACTCACCACTCAGCAGGCTGTTACGCGACGCTTCAATGCCTCGATCAGCTCGCTGACTAATGGAGAAATACCCAGTAATTGGCGCATATACTGGACCATTAGCGTATTGTCTTTGATATACAAAAGCATCTTTTGAAGGATCAGATTTTGCTATAACAGTACCGTCAGCAGTAAGAATTGCACCTCGCGGCGCACCAAATTCATGATACAAAGCTCTTCTATTGCGTGGATCAGCATTTAATGCATTCGCATGAATAGCAGTAATAATAGTACTTGAAATTCCTAAAATTATAAACAGCACAACTACTGCAGTAAACAGTTCTCTCAGACTTTTATTCATGAATCTCACCTCGTTTCTCCACTGAAACGACTGACGAAGTGCTATTCTCTTTGTAATCATTCTTTTCGGAGGACGTTTGGGCACGCTCTTGTAACTCTCGTTCCCTCAACGCAGCTAACGCTTCATATTGGAAAGTATCAGAAACGACAGTAGATTCAGGCTTGTTTGCTGCGTGAGAAATAACAATAAGTAAGGCTGCAAGCAAATAATTTGCTACCAGCGAAGATCCTCCAGCTGCCATATATGGCATAGTTAAACCAGTGAGCGGAATAACCAACGTAATACCACCAACAACGGTAAAAACTTGAAATGCCATAGTAAAAACAAGTCCGGATGCCAACAGCTTGCCGAAACCATCTTTAATTTTCATTGCTGTAATCATGCCGGAAGCAATAATAATTAAATACAGCACAAGAACAGCAAGAAGACCTGTAAGACCAAGTTCTTCACCAACGGAAGCATAAATAAAATCTGAATTAGCTAACGGTGTTAACGAAGGGTGTCCTTGACCTAAACCAGTTCCCGTTGTACCTCCTGCAGCTAATCCAAATAATCCTGATACAATTTGTGCAGATCCGCCAGGGAAACGGTTATATATAGCGTTATCAAATGGGTGAAGCCACGCATCCACACGATACTGCACATGTGCAAATAGTTTTACTGCAACCAAGCATCCTACAATAAAGGCGACGCAACCAATCGCAAGCCATCCCTTGCGTCCTGTTGCCACATACAACATTGACACAAACATAGCAAAGAACATTAATGATGTTCCAAGATCATGCTGAACCACCAGCACACCCATTGAAGCAGCCCATACTAACGCAATAGGACCAGTATCTTTCAAACGTGGCAAGTGAACGCCTAATACTTTGTTTCCACCTACAGCAAGACGATCACGATGATTAAACAAGTACGCAGCAAAGAAGAAAGCAAGGAATAATTTAGCAAATTCCCCAGGTTGAATAGTGTGATTGCCAAAGCCTATCCAAATCCTAGCCCCACCAATTTCCTTACCTAAGCCCGGAATCATAGGTGAAAGCAGTAGTAGTAAGCCAATCACCATGTTGACGTACGAGAAACGTCTAAGTATACGATAATCTTGTAAAACTATTACAAAAATAATTGATAATACTAGTGCTACACAAACCCACACTAATTGTTTCATAGCAACGTTGGTATTGTTTTGCCGATCAATCCTAGCGATAAGAACGGTTCCAATAGCGGTGAGTAGCATAATACACGGCAATATGGCTTGGCTGGCATACGGTTGTTTTACTAGTAATACGCTCCAAAATACTAGGAATAATAGCACTACCAAGCACAGCATAACTACATAGTTGCTTGATACGTAGCCGTCTATTCGGAAGAACATTTGTAAGAATGCCATGCACGAAAGTAAGGTTGCAAAAAGAAGAAGCGCCATTTGACGTATACGCGTAACAATCATACTCATGAGGTTTTACCCTCCTGTCCCGCGTTATCGTGATTCTTATTTTGCTGTGAACGAACAACTTTCTTCTGTTGTTCTTCACGTCGCTTTTCTTGTGCTCTTGCACGCATTTCTCGAAGAATTAGAGCAGCATGACCACGTGCTTCAGCTAAACTGCCAAAACTGATGCCTTCACGCAACTGTTCTTGCCAAGACTTATCAAGTTTTTTTACACGAATATTAGTTGATTCAACTTCGTGAGATAAAGCAATGCCAAAGATATTTGTTGGTACACCTTGATAGATAACAACACGATCATTACCTTCACCAATGTAATACTGGGTTTGTGTCCACGCGTATACGCCATAACCGGCGGCGGACACAATCAGCAGACCTAGTAATACTGCTAAGGCAATTCCAATACGCGTCCAACGCCTACGTAAAGAGTGTGCGCGATGAGCCTCATCCTGCTCATGTTTCATAGCACGAGCTACATCCGGATCATGCGGATCTGTAGAAGTTTTACCATTTTTCTTAGTTACTATAGGAATTTCGTGAGTATCAGGATTATGCAACTCACCAGCTTCTTCTCGAATGTGAGAAGGCTGAACAATTCTTGTCACAGTAGCTGTTACATCAGAATTTTCATCATGATTATTATCTGCATTTTGAACTAAAGCAGCTGCACGCTGAGCTGGAGAATTTTTATCTTCTCTTAAAGCAGGAGATGCAGCAACAGCTTTGTTAATAATATCCGCTATTGATTCAAGATCTTGGCTTGCTGCCCCACCAATAAGTGGAGTTTGATGTGGTAAATCAAAAGCATCAGCATCAAGCGCCAACGTTGCATCAGCAATAACAGCAGTAACATTATCAGTGCTACCAGCCCGAAGAGCCATGGCAACTAACTTCTGTGCGCACTCTTCCTGATTAGAAACAGTGCTCATTACATCTTGTATAGTTGAGTCTTCAAGTACCCCGCATAATCCATCCGAGCACAACAGCCAACGATCAGAAGGATGAGCCATTCGTAAAGCAATATCAGGACGTGGATCAATATCAAAATCTCCCAAAACGCGCATTACAACATTGCGTTGAGGATGATTACGCGCTTCCTCAGGAGTGATATGTCCCATATCAATAAGATGTTGAACGTAGCTATGATCCGTTGTCATACGTATAAGATGATTATCTCTTAACAAATATGCTCTCGAATCACCTAAGTGCGCAAGTACCCAATATCCACAAACTAGCGTTACTGCGGTAACAGTGGTTCCCATTCCTGCAAGTCGGCGTTCTCTTTTAGCTTTACCAACAATGGCATCGTGAGCTGCCATAATAGATGTTTCCATCATTGCAGACACAGTTTTTATATCGTGTGGTCTTGAATCCTGCTCAATATGCGCGAGAGAACGAATGGCAATAGTGGAAGCAGTATCTCCTCCGGCATGACCTCCCATACCGTCACAAATAGCAGCCAAATGTTCACCAGCAAATGCGGAATCTTGATTGTTGCTTCGTACAGTTCCTACATCGCTCACTGCCGTAGCATACATAAACAGTATTTTTCCAACAGGTTCCACATAATCGGTTTGTTTAGAAACTTCGGATTGTATTGGCTGGATGTTGAGTTGCTCATTCATTTTCTCAACTTGCGTTTGAGAATCAGCGTTTGAATTGGATTGTGCCATATACTTACCTCAATTCAAACATGGTTGCGCCTATGCGTACCGAAGTACGAGGTTGCAACACTACAGGTTCGCTTACACGAGTATGGCCAATCATAGTCCCGTTAGTGCTACCTAAATCTTCAAGAACCCATGCGTGAACAGTTTGATTAAAGTACACGCGTGCATGGTGAGATGACACAAACTCATCATTTAATACGACAGTGTTGGAAGCAGCACGACCTAATGTAATGCCAGCAGCATTCAAAGGGAATGATGATCCAGCTAGCGGTCCATCAATAACAACGAGCAATGTAGGTTCCATTCCAGAATTTTCCGGAGCTGTAGAAGTTGAAACAGCCTGAGGAACCTGTAACTGTGCAGATGAAGGTGAAATTATCTCATGCGGTGAACGTCGAGATTTTTTATTCCAAAAATGGGATTTTTTAGGACTAAAAATTTCAATATCACAGCGAAGTGAACGAATAGCGCACCACACAAAAACCCATAGTAAGGCAAGAAAACCATACTTGAGTATTGCGAACGTTAATTCAGTGAACATCATGTGCGGTACGTCTCCTCAGTCAGAAATACTTACTACTCCTGGTCTTGAGACGATGCCCAATAAAGAATACGCGTACGTCCAATAGTGATCGTGTTACCGTCGACTAATGTTGCTGCAGGAACCTGATGTCCCTCTACATACGTGCCGTTGGTGGAACCGAGATCGCGAGCAATAACACCATCAGTGGTGATATCAATACCGAGATGATGACGAGAAATGCCTGGATCATCAATAACAATGTCACATCCAGATCCACGACCTAAAATAGTGCGTTCCTTGGTGAGCAAATATTGGTTTCCATTAATCTCCAACATAGGATGATTCTGTTGTTGATTATCAGTGGTGACAGGTACAGCGTTTCCTTGTACTGATTCGGAAGTTAAGTGGAAGTTACCTTTGGTTAACTCTAAATCTTCCTCAAAAATAACAACTACAGGTCCAACGAATGCGTAATGCTGACTTTTTGCATATTGCGTAAGATTGTCGGCAAGTTCATTAGCTAACGCTTCACTACCCCATTGTTCAATGTGATCAAAATCCGGTGTGCTCAACTTAAAACGATATTCATTAGGAGCAACAGTGTGATCACGCCCAATAGGCATGGCTTCAGCATCAATTTCACGTTCCAAAGCACTCGAAAAATCAACTGGCTGCAAATCTTTAGAGCCGAATTTTGCGAAGACGCCGTTCATTGCACCTTCCACGCTCTTCTCAAATCGGTCAAGCACACTCATGGTAAACCCTTTCTATCTGTTCATCATAGTACTCGTCACCGGGTACGGTGTTCAACTCTCACATTACATGTTTTATACTTATACTCTATTTTTTACTTTTACTTCCACAAGATTAGCGTGCGTGTACGTTATTGTGCGTGTACTCTTAACAATTATGACGCAAAAAAATAACAGCAATCATGGCGGATTGTTGGCACTAGCACACAATACCGCTACTATTTTTACCATAATACTTGCTCTTGTTGTACCTTGCTTTGGTAAGGCTTTTCTTGTGACAAGTAAGGAGCGCGCTTACGAAAGCACAATTGTTGCTTGGTTTCATAATAGCGTTCCTTCATTTTTACTTACTTTTTCCAAAATTATTGCAGTAGTGTTTTCTACTAAAGGTTGTTTAATAATTTTACTTTTACTTGCCATAACTTCTTGGTTTATAAGTAGAAATTGGAAGATTACGCTTATTCAACTTTTTATTTCCTTAATTCCTATGGTTTATATTTTTGCGGTGAAATTTGCCGTTCATCGTCCTAGACCATATATAGGTCTAAAAATTAGCGTTCCTTCAGATCCAAGTTTTCCTAGCGGACACACTTCGGCAGCGGTTGCAGTGTGTGTGATGGCTATGCTCATTGTTTATATGGTTAAACCAGCTTTTATTCAGATTGGACTTCTTTTTAGCGCAATATTAGTTGTTATTGTTGCTATTTCACGACTTATTGTTGCTGCACATTTTCCAACTGACGTATTAACTGCTGCAATCATGTATCCTTTGCTTTCTATTTCCGTATTACGATCGTGTCAACGTCACCACTTGTATGTTGATCTTAGAGAAAATACGGAAGATACAGATATAAATACTGAAGATACAGATATAACAGAATTATCCTCAACAATGGAGTAATACAATGATGGATGGTTTTAAAAAGTTTATTTTACGTGGCAGCGTTATTGATATGGCTGTCGGTGTTGTTATGGGCAGTGCTGTTACTGCTGTAGTAACAGCAATAGTAAAACATATTATTAATCCTCTTATTGCAATGATTTGTGGAAAGACGGAACTTGATGGAGTACTTACTGTCACATTGAATGGCGCCACTATTTCTTTTGGAGCAGTAATTGGAGCTTTACTTAACTTCCTTATTATTGCCACTGCAGTTTATTTCTGCATAGTTATTCCTATTAATAAGTTGCGTGAGCTTGGCGTCAATTTGTTACAAATTGAACACGAAAAAACTGAGGAAGAAAAACGCAAAGAACGCGAAGAAAAAACTATTCAACTTTTGCAAGATATTCGCGATGAAATAGCTCGTCGTTAACATATATTTGCTTTTTAAATATTGTGTCCCCGCTCATAAAATTATGAACGGGGACACATCATATTTATTTTGTCAGTAGTATTAATCATCACCTAGTGTGATGTGAATACCACCTACAAGAGATCCGACAACGTTATAAAGCAGCGCAATAATTGCCGAAAGTATAGTTACAATAACGATTTCGACAATAGAGAAAATTGTTACAGCACTTAATACCGTTGGCAAAGAAAACACGTCTGCAAGATTAAAACCGTTACTATCCAATCCGGTTGAAGACACGATTTGTGTTACCTGATCAAATACACCTACCATATTCAAGAATAGCCATACTAATCCTGCTGCAATAACTTGAATAATTCCACCTGCAACGCTGAGTAAAAATGTAACTTTTGCAACAGACCATGCATCAACGCGAACTAGAGAGAGACTCATACGCCTTGCACGCGGGGTTCGACTAGATTTTGCTGAATTATGAGCCTGATTGTTTAGATTATTAGATGCAGTTCCACCAACAGTACGACGTGAAGCATAGCTGCTGCTCACTCGTCCTGAAGTTGAAGGATTTTCTTTAGCAATATTTCCCAACGATGAAAGATACATCCCGCCGTTAGACTTGTTTTCTTTATTATCCTCGATGTACGCACCTTCTGCAGAAGGAACGTGCTGTTCTGCAAATTCTTCTTCATTTTCCGAAATAATTGCAGATTTTTCACTCATATTGGTTGGATGCGATGGCTCAAAATTTTCGCTCATCTCAGTGTTCCTTCTCTTACTATATTTCGTACAATCAGTGTCATTATATCAATGAGAGTACCAATAAAAACGGACTATAAACGCTCTCATGGTACTCTCATTTATTCTTTTTTATTATTAAATTTTATTCCTCAGCGTATGTAGTTTCTGCAGAATCTTGTATATTATCCGCATTTGCTTCATTTAGTTGAGTTGTTACTTCATCTGTTTGATGATCGTCATCAGTTTCTTCATTGCGAGCAATGGAAATGATTTCGTCACCATTATCTGGCTTTGCTAAAGTTACGCCTTGAGTAGTTCGTCCCGTACGTTTCACTTCGTTTACGTTGGAACGAATTACTTTGCCTGACTTCATAATTGCCATTACTTGATCTGTTTCTTCAACAATTAATGCGCCAACTAATGAACCACGACCTTCTGCAAGTTGTACAGCTTTCACACCGTAACCGTTTCTGCCTTGCAAACGATACTCTTCAATAGCAGTTCGCTTAGCAAATCCTTCATTAGTAACTACAAGAAGATCTTTACTAGTTTCTGCAGCAACAACGTCCATGTCGAGCAATTCGTCACCTTCACGGAATCGCATGCCTTGAACGCCAGCAGTTTGGCGACCCATTGGTCGAAGCTGTTCATCATCTGCTCTAAACTTCAGACTCATGCCGAGCTTAGAAACAAGAATAATGTCGTCTTCTGGATTGCACAATGCTGCACCAATAAGCTCGTCAGAAGGCTCACCAGTTGTTTCATCTGCCATTAAACGAACTGCAATTAAACCGCCTTGACGTGGAGAATCGTATTCTTGCAAAGCTGTTTTCTTAACTTTACCCGAGCGAGTTGCAAGTACAAGATATTTTGCTACATCATAATTTTCGATTGAAAGCACTGCTTGAATTGTTTCTCCAGGAGTAAATTGCAGAAGATTTGCAACATGCTGACCTTTAGAATCGCGCGATCCTTCTGGAAGTTCATAAGCTTTCAAACGATAAACTCGACCACGATTGGTAAAGAAGAGAAGCCAATTATGTGTGGATGTGAGGAAGAAGTGATCTACTACATCATCTTCACGAAGCTTAGCGCCTTTAATACCTTTACCACCGCGATGTTGAGCACGATACTCGTCTGCTTTTGTACGCTTAATGTAGCCTGCTCGAGTAACTGTTACAACAACGTTTTCTTCCGCAATAAGATCCTCAACGTTCATCTCACCAGAGAATGGAAGAATCTTTGTTCTACGTTCGTCACCATATTTAGCAACAATTTCGTCAAGTTCATCACCTACGATTGTGCGCTGACGTTCTGGACTTGCCAAAATATCGTTGTAATCAGCAATTTTTCGCATTAATTCTTCGTGTTCGTCGAGAATTTTCTGACGTTCCAAAGCCGCAAGCCTACGAAGTTGCATTGCAAGAATTGCGTCTGCTTGAACTTCATCGACATCGAGCAAATCCATCAATCCTGTGCGAGCAGTATCAACATCTTTAGACGCACGAATTAAAACAACAACTTCATCAATCATATCCAAGGCTTTCAAATAGCCTTGCAAAATATGGTCGCGCTCTTCGGCTTCACGCTTTAAGTAACGTGTACGACGATCAATAACTTCAAGCTGATGAGCTACCCAGTGGCGTATAAACGCATCCAAACTCAAAGTTCTAGGCACTCCATCAACCAAAGCAAGCATGTTTGCACCAAAAGTTTGTTGCAACTGCGAATGCTTATACAAGTTATTTAAAACAACTTTTGGAACAGCATCTCTCTTAAGAACAAGTACCAAACGCTGACCAGTACGACCGGACGTTTCGTCTCGCATATCAGCAATGCCTTGAATCTTGCCGTCACGTACAGCTTCCCTAATAGAAGCAGCAAGACGGTCAGGATTTACCTGGTATGGAAGCTCGGTTACAACCAAGCACATACGTCCCTTTATTTCCTCAGTATTGACTACTGCACGCATGGTGATTAAGCCGCGGCCAGTACGATAAGCCTGCTCAATTCCTTTGTGACCTAAAATTGTTGCTCCAGTAGGAAAATCAGGTCCTTTAATGCGCTGAATTAATGCTTCAAGAAGTTCTTCTTTACTAGCATCTGGATGTTCCAAAGCCCAGTGCACACCATCAGCCACTTCACGCATATTATGAGGTGGAATATTTGTTGCCATACCAACAGCAATACCTGCGGAACCATTTACTAGGAGGTTAGGGAATCGTGCTGGAAGAACTGTAGGCTCTTGCGTTTTACCATCATAATTTGGCAGAAAATCGACGGTATCTTTATCAATATCACGCACCATTTCCATAGCCAAAGGTGCCATACGACATTCTGTATAACGCATTGCTGCTGCAGGATCGTCACCAGGGGAACCAAAGTTTCCTTGACCATCGACGAGCATATAACGCATAGACCAAGACTGAGCCATACGCACCAAAGTGTCATAAATAGCAGAATCACCATGAGGATGATACTTACCCATAACGTCGCCCACGACGCGGGAACACTTGTTATATCCACGATCAGGCCTATATCCGCCGTCATACATGGCATAAATAACGCGGCGGTGTACTGGTTTCAAACCGTCACGAACATCTGGCAAAGCTCGCTCAATAATAACTGACAAAGCATAAGCCAAGTAGGATTCTCGCATTTCCTGTTGCAAATCCATGTGCTTTACGCGAGCACCCTTCATTAAGCCATAATCAGTATTATCTGATTCCTGTGGGCTTTGCGGTTCTATTGAACCATCTGGCAGTTGATCTCGTTCTTCGCCATCATTAGCGGCATTTATTTCGTCTACCACTGCAATTCCTTTGTATTTTTATACGTTTAACGTTCTATCTGGCTATATTTTCTAAGAATAAATCTCATACTTAAGCATCAATAAATCGTGCATCATGAGCATTTCGTTGAATAAAGAGTCGTCGTGGCTCTACTTCGTCGCCCATAAGCATGGAGAAGGTTTCATCAGCACGAGCAGCATCTTCAATATGAATTTGCTTCAAAATGCGATGTTCAGGATCCATAGTGGTTTCCCACAACTCCTGATAACTCATCTCACCCAAGCCCTTATATCGCTGAATACCTTCACCCTTAGGAAGTTGACGACCAGCAGCTTTACCTTCTGCAAGAACGCGATCACGTTCAGCATCTGTATAAACGAAGTCGTGTGCTCCCTTACTCCACTTCAAGCGGTACAAAGGTGGCATAGCAACATAAACGTATCCTGCTGTAATCATAGGACGCATGTAGCGGAAGAACAGTGTCAAATTCAAAGTAGCAATATGAGCACCATCAACATCAGCATCAGCCATAATAATAACTTTGTGGTAACGGACCTTGCTTAAATCAAAATCTTCACCATAACCGCCACCAACTGCAGTGATTAAGGATTCAATAGTCTCAGACTTCATCATTCTGTCTATTGATGCACGCTCAGTGTTCAAAATCTTACCGCGCAAAGGCAAAATTGCTTGTGTAATAGGATCTCGACCTTGAATTGCGGAGCCACCTGCAGAATCACCCTCGACGATGAATAATTCACATTCTTCAGGATTACTTGATTGGCAGTCCTTCAGCTTATCTGGCATACCAGCAGTTTCAAAAATAGACTTGCGACGAGTATTTTCGCGAGCTTTCTTTGCTGCCAGACGAGCACGAGAAGCTTCCATAGCTTTTTGAATAATATTCTTCGCTTCACTTGGATGAGCATCGAGCCAATCTCCAAGCTTTTCTGTCATAACTCGCTGCACGAAAGTCTTAGCTTCGGAATTTCCAAGTTTTGTCTTAGTCTGACCTTCAAACTGTGGAGTAGTAAGTTTTACTGAAACTACCGCAGTTAAACCTTCACGAACATCGTCACCAGAAAGATTAGTATCTTTTTCTTTTAAGATATTTTTTTCACGAGCATAACGATTAATTAAAGTTGTTAAAGCAGCACGGAAGCCTTCTTCGTGAGTGCCACCTTCAGTAGTTGAAATTGTATTAGCAAAAGTGTGAACTGCTTCTGAATAGGCAACGGTCCACTGCATAGCAATTTCTGCTGAAATACCAATTTCAAGATCTTCAGCTTCAAAATCAATAACATCTTGCTCTACCGGCACAGCCTTACGAGATTTAACTAAATAATCAACGTAATCTTTAATACCGTGCTCATATTGGTAGCTTACGCTTCGATGCTTTGTTTCATCAGTAGACTCATTATCTCCTGCAACTTCGTCTCCAGCTTCATCTGGTTTACGTAAGTCAGTTAAGGAAATCTTCAACCCTTTATTTAGGAAGGCCATCTGCTGGAAGCGAGAACGCAATGTTTCAAAATCGTATGTAGTTGTTTCAAAAATTGCTGCATCCGGCCAGAATGTTACGGACGTACCAGTAGATTCTCCTTCTTCCATTGGCTTACCTTGGGCAAGTGGAGCAGTTGGATGCTGATCTACATACGTTTGTGTCCAGTGGAATCCTTGACGACGGACTTCAATTTCCACACGCGTAGAAAGTGCGTTGACTACAGAAATACCAACACCGTGAAGACCACCGGAAACAGCATAGCCGCCGCCACCAAACTTGCCACCAGCATGCAGCTTAGTCATCACTGTTTCAACACCAGAAACACCTTCGCCTGGAACCTCATCTACTGGTATGCCACGGCCATCATCGACAACGCGAATAGCGTTATCTGGCAAAATTGTTACTTCAATATGCGAAGCATAGCCAGCTAATGCTTCATCTACAGAATTATCTACAATCTCATAAACTAAGTGATGCAAGCCGCGAGGACCGGTAGAACCAATGTACATACCCGGTCGAATACGAACAGCCTCCAAACCTTCGAGAACTCGAAGATCACTAGCATCATAATGTTCAGGAGCAAGTGAATCATCAAGTTGAGCATCATTAAGCTTATGCTCTTCGACAGTATTGTCCATCGAATTATCTTCTGTATTTGTCACCTTAGGTCCCTTCACCATTTTTCACACCAAAAGGCATTAATAAGGTCAACATACGCCAGAAAGCACAAAAAAGGGGATTCTAGCGCTTGAACTATATTACATGACATTCTACACATACATAATGACCTCTCGTCATTAAGAGGCCTTTTCACTATTTTTAATATTTACTTACTTTTCCAAGCACCTAATCCGGTTGTAGTAGGGCCAATAACTTTAATTTCTGTAATCTCAATATCGGCAAGATTTTCAGAAATTTTTTTCTTTAATTGAGGAAGTAAATAAGAAAGTTGTGTAGCCCAAACAGCTGATTGCGCACGAATAATAAGTGTTCCATTTCTTATTTGACTAATTTCACAATGTTGAGCAATAACTTCTCCCACCACTTTATTCCAAGAAACACGCAATTTTGCTATAGAAAGCTGCTTATTCCACCTATTTTTAGAAGCAAAAGTTTGTAAAATTCCACCTAATTCAATAGGATCTCTCCCAGGTTTACCAAAATTTTCCCAAGCCTGCTCAGCTCGGTAAGAAAGATCTTCTTTTTTTCTTGCTTTAGCAGAAATTGGTTCAAATATTAATGCCGGTAATTTACGAGTATCTAGCTTAAGAATCTTATACGCAGGTATCATAGTGCATCATTTTCCTGACTGCTGCGTTGGGCTAATATACCTTTTAGCATGGTGGTGTGAAGCGAATTAATATCATCGTCTTGTTGGGATGTTAAATCAGCAACATCAATAATATGATGATTGCATAACTCACTATTTTCAATGCTGTTAGGTATATCGCTTATTGAGGAAGTAGTAATAAAAACTTGTCCTTGTTGTTCTGCAAAATTCAAAATTTGTTGACGTCTCTGTTCATCGAGCTGAGCAAAGACATCGTCAAGAATAATAACAGGATTATCACGATTTTTTTCTTCTAATGCTTTACACAGTGCCATTTTTGCAGCTATAGCAAGTGTCCATGATTCACCATTAGAAGCAAAATCCTTAGCAAGCATAGAATCAAGCATAAAATTGACGTCATCTCGATGAGGACCTATAAGATTGCATCCTCTAGCAAGTTCACCCTCATAAATACGTTGAAAATGCTCACCTATATCTTGTAAAAGTTCATTATGAGAATCGTAACTTTTTAATACTTCTTCAAATGAAGGAGCATATTGTAATATTGCGTTTTCACTATTATTAGTAAGATTTTGAACAAGCTGAGTAAAAGAGTTATTTAATATAGTTACTACTTGATTTCGAGCACGAGTTACAGCAATAGCACTTTCAATAAATCTTCCAGTCCAAATTTCTAAACCAGATAGTGAAATATTACGTTCAGAATAAGAATTTTCTCGAATATTTTTTAGTAGTGCAGCACGTTGCTTAGCAATATGACGAAATTCTTGAATAAGCTGTGCATAATTAGGAAGTAATAAAGTTCCCGCCTGATCTAAAAAAGTACGTCTTATATTAGGATCTCCAAAAATAAGAGATTGATCTCGAGGAGTGAAAGAAACCACGGGAAGTAATCCTGCAATTTCTCTCATATATAATGATTTTCCAGAATTAATACGCGCTCTATTGGCACCCTTTATTGAAAGAGTAACTTCGTAAGTAGTATCTTCTTTGTTGTCACACACGTTAATACGTATAGTAGATGTTTCATAACCTCGTGTAACAAGAGGTAAAGTTGAGGAAGTTCTGTGACTTATTCCTGTTCCAACAATTTCTAAGGATTCTACAATATTTGTTTTTCCTAAACCATTATTGCCAAGAATAATATTTATTCCAGGCTGAAAATCACAAATAATATGTTTCCAAGAACGAAAAGTATCAAGGGCAATGCGAGAAACAAACACTGTTTTTATTACCCTTTCTTTTTACGAAAAACGTATAATATTAAATATTTTTAAACGTTGGTAGTTATATATAAAAAATTGCGATATTACACTCACTTTGAAAATGTGTTGATATTAAATTCATAGTGAATGTAATATCGCAAAAATGTTTAATTATTAAAGCGCATAGGAACAAGAAGATAACGATAATTCAGAGATTCGTCACCATCAGATTCTTGTTGACCATTAAATTCGACAGGTTTTACTGCTGTTGCCATTTTCATATGAACGAAAGGTTCACTAATAGCGCTTAATCCTTCCACTAAGTACATTGGATTAAATGCTACGGTAATGTCTTCTCCATCCATATCAATATCGAGAACTTCATTTGCTTGAGATTCATCGGCAGTACCAGCACTTAATGTGAGTTCTTGATTAGAAAAGACCATGCGAATAGGAGCATTACGTTCAGCAACCAAAGATACTCGTTTGATAGCGTTAATTAATGCTTGTCTGTCAATAACAGCGTGAATAGGATATTCATCGACAAAAAGTCTGTCTACTGAAGGAAATTCGCCATCAATTAGTTGTGATGTGCTGGTTCGTCCAGAGTTTTCAAAACCAAGTAATGTTGGTTCTTCTTCATTAAAGTAAACAAGAACATTTTGGTGGTCATCAAAAGAACGAGCAATGTCACGAAGTAAAGATCCACGAACAAGAGTTGTTGCGTGAATATTTTCATGTTCAGGAGTCCATTTGAAATTAGAACGAGACAAGCGGAAACGGTCAGTAGAAGTCATAGTTACGGTATCGTCATCAAATTGCATGCGAATACCAGTCAGTACAGGCCTATTTTCTTCTCGTGAAACAGAAACAGAGGCTTGGTTAACAGCTTGCATAAAAGTTGGAGCATCAACTTGTCCTAATTTGCTAGGAAGATCAGGCAAATTAGGATATTCACCGAGTGGCATTAGTTGCAGAGTAAAAGTTGATTTTCCAGAAGTAATGGTCAAAGTATTTTCTTTAGAACTTAGATAAGTATTTTCTGCTGGAAGAGATTTAGTAATATCTGCCATTAATTTGCCTAAAACAAGAACGCTACCTTCTTCATCAATGCCAGCTTCAATGTGGTGACAACTGGAAATCTGATAGTTAAATGCAGAAAGTTGTAAGGTACCATTTGTTGCTTCAATTTTTAAGCCTGCAAGGATAGGATTAGCTGGTCTTGCATCGATAACGCGTGTTGTCCAAGCTACAGCGTCAGCGAAAGATGCAGAATTAACTTCTACTTTCATACGTCCTCTTTTCTGTAAAGTCTGCAATTATTCTATCGTATGTTGCGCCTACTTTGCTAAGTGAAAAAAGAAAGTGGAAAAAGTCTTAATTATTTCTACTAATAAGTAAGTAAATAAAGTAATAGGCATAATAAGCGTGGTTAATATGTGGAAAAGTGCTGTAAAAGCGCGAAATAAAAAGGTTATGCACACGAGAAAATTGTGTATAGTGTTCGAACAACAGTGTGCACAAGTAGTCGACTTATCCACAGCGTTAGCTATTTTTTGAGTTGTTAACAGTTGAATCGTGCTTATACACGACTTACTAACATTTTAAAACGGCGTTTTCCACGAGTTATGCTCAGGTTTTACCCACATTTGTGATTAAGTATGTGGATAACTTTCTTTATTTTCTATGAACAATTAAAGAATAACATGGTGGAAAAGCAAATATTTTTTATACTACTTCCTATGCTCGGTAGGATTTTGCTTCAAACGAACTGTTAATTCCATAACGTAATTATAAATTTCCTGCTTTTCTTGCATCTCACCACTAACACGAGTATAAGCGTGCATAACGGTGGTATGATCTCGACCGCCAAAAACCTCGCCAATATCAACCAAGCTCATACTTGTCATTTCACGAGCAAGATACATAGCAATTTGACGTGCAAGTGCAACATTTTTTGTACGTTGGCGACCAACAAGTTCATCAAAAGTCATGTGGAAATATTGCGCAACTTGACTAATAATATCGGATGGTCGAACTTCAATATCAGTTGCAAAGAAATCCTGCAACGCCTGTTCCGCCAAAGCCTTACTCACCGGCTGATTACTTAAGGAAGCAACAGCGGTAACGCGAGTTAACGCACCTTCAAGCTCACGAATATTCTCTGTAAAGCGTTCGGCAATCAAATCAAGTACATCACTCGGAACGTTGCAATGGTTCATAGAAGCCATCATACGTAAAATTGCGATACGCGTCTCTAAATCTGGTGGTTTAATATCAACGGTAAGACCAGATTCAAACCTGGAAATTAAACGAGCTTCAAATCCCTTAAGATTTTTTGGAGCAACATCAGAAGCAATAACAATACGTTTATTGGCCTGATACAAGGCATTAAAAGTATGGAAGAACTGTTCTAGTGTTGCTTCCTTACCACCGAGGAATTGAATATCATCAATGAGAAGTACATCAACTTCACGGTAACGCCTGTTAAAGTCAGCAATTTGACCTTGACTTTGATTTGGCGTCTGTAGAGCTTCAATAAACTCATTGGTAAACTCCTCACTGGTGACATAACGCACTTTAAGAGAAGCATCCTTAACCAAAGCATAATTACCAATAGCATTAAGCAAATGGGTTTTACCAAGCCCAGAACCGCCATAAATACATAACGGATTAAAGTCGCGGCCAGATCCTTCAGCAACAGCAAGAGCTACAGTTCTTGCAAAACGGTTTGAATCTCCAGGCACAAACGTATCGAAAGTTGCACAAGTATTTAAATGCGTAACAGAATCTCTTTGCACGGAAACAGGCATTTTTTGTTGAGAAACCTGTGCCGAAGTAGATGGCATACGAGTTTGTTGCAGAGTGGAAAGACCAGTGGCATTGTCAAAATCCGGCTGCGAAGGCATTGTCGCCGAATGTAAAGTATTAAGTGAATCTTCAGATTTTCTGTCAGCTTCCATCGAGTTAGTAGAAGCTGAATTATGAGATAGAGGAGCTGGGGAAGTTGTATTGATTGATGCCGTTTGTTTCGGCTGAGGCGCCACAGTAGGGCGTGTATCAGCCGCATTTTGCTCGTTATTATGCGTTTGTGGAACTATTTTGAAAGCAGGGAACATATCCTTGCCTGTGCAAATTTTCAAAGCAGTCAGCAGCGGAGAATTAAGTTCATTCTGTAATGCAAGCTGCGCTTGAGCATTAGGAACACATAAAACGATAGTTGTCCCAAAAATTGCCTCTGGTTCGACGCTTTCAAACCAACCCTTATCTCGTGCAGTTAACAGGGCATTGTGCTGCAAAACAGTAAGCGTATTAGACCAAACAAGAGCAGCTTGTGCTGCAGGGTCGCCTAATGTATCAGCCATGTCACCCCCCAAAAGGTTAACGTACACACATGAGAATAAATATGATTTTTATACGCGCACGCGTGTGTAAAAGTATCAGTAAGCTATCTTTACACCGACCCTACGAAGTTATCCACAGTCTAGCGTGTTGAAATTACTTAAATGTGAATAACATGTGTGTAATTTGTGGATAAGTTAGAAGTGTAGTTTTGGCTATATTTCAACGTTTTTGGCTATATTAAAAATGTGATGAAAATGTGAACAAAATAATTTTTGTTATCTGTATGACATTCACCCAATAAGCACAAAAAATGTGAAGTTTTGACTCTTGGTGAGGGGTAAGAGTATTTTAGTAGAGCTTGACTCATACGGGGCCATGCTTTTGCATGGCTGAATACAGGAGCATTAGTTATGAAGAGGACATTCCAGCCGAATAACCGTCGTCGTCACATGAAGCACGGCTTCCGCGTTCGCATGCGTACGCGTTCTGGTCGCGCCGTTATTAATCGTCGTCGCGCCAAGGGCCGTAAGTCGCTGTCTGCCTGAGCTAAGGTAGCGTCGTCAGGTATGGAAAGGCTGAAAAGCCACCGTGATTTTGTTACGGTACTTAGGAAACGACGCAAAGTGAGTTCGCGGGATATCGTCGCGCATTATGTGATGCGTGACGATATAGCCGTACCGAACGCGCTTAACGAAGGTAGAAGTGCAGGTCTAGAAAGTGTTGCCACGGGTTTTGAAAGTAGTATTCCCGCGGCATTTTCTGATACCTTAAAACAAGCTCACAATACTGAGGTTGCCAAGAGGTTAGGCCTTGCTGTATCTAAATCAGTAGGAAAAGCTGTAATTCGTAATAAAGTGAAGCGTCGTTTAAGGGCTATTACTCGCGAATGCGAATTTTTGTTGCCTGCGGGCTGCGATGTTGTACTACGAGCTAAGCCGACTGCAGCTAAAGCTTCATTTGATTCACTGCAAAAACAAATTCGAAAGCTATTTGAAAAAATTAGTGAAGTGTTGCAGCCTGCTCAAGGTTGTGAATCGCATGAAAATAATCAAAATTAAGTAAGTGAGTATATATTACTTAGAGAGAGAAAGTGGTTATTATTATGCGAAATAAGGAAAGTTTTGCAGCGAGTACAATGATTACAGCAATTCGTTGGTATCAGCGCGTGATTTCTGCCAAAAGACCAGCTTGCTGCCGCTACTATCCTACTTGTTCGCGTTACGCTATTGAAGCCGTTACAAGGTTTGGAGCAGTAAAAGGTGGTATTCTGGCGGCGTTGCGACTACTTCGCTGCAGACCGTGGACTAGTTGCAGTATTGACGACGTGCCACATATTTATTCAATTTTTTATCGTTGTGCTTGGTCTAAAGCGCATGAAGAGCCTCGGTTAACTCCCTTGGCTGAAGAAGACAAGGAAAACTAATGTTTAATCAAGATCACTTCTTACTTGATAGCGGACCCTGGGGATGGTTCTACAAAATCCTTACGCCAGTTGAGTGGCTTATGACTCAAGTTATGTACTTGTTCCACAAATTCCTAACTATGCTCGGGATGAATGAAATTGGTTTCTCTTGGGTTCTTTCGATAGTGTTTTTGGTGCTGGTTGTTCATGCCTGCATCTTCCCTGCCTTTATAAAAAGCATTAAGGGCATGCGTAATATGCAGGCAATTGCCCCTAAAATGAAGAAGATTCAGCAAAAGTATAAGGGCAAAAATGATGCTGCAAGCAAAGAAGCAATGCAGCGAGAAATGATGAAACTGTACCAAGATAACAACGCAAATCCTGCTGGAAGCTGCCTTCCTATGATGATTCAAGGTCCAGCGTTTATGAGTATTTGGTATACGCTTTCTGTGATTCCGTTCATTGCTCGTGGAAAGCATGCCGCTCTTGGAGCTTTTGATATTGCTACAGCACAACAATTTATTAAAACGCACGTGTTTGGCGTAGGTGTTGCTGACACATTTATGACGGTTGGGGCATTAGGGAAAGTTGTTATTGTTATCGTTGTAATACTCATGTGTGCTGCAATGTGGTACATGCAGTTTAACAATATTCGTAAGAATCTGCCTCCAGAATCTAAGCAGGGCAGCCAATATACGATGCAAAAGCTCATGATGTGGGGATTCCCGTTAATCTATGTTTTCTCTGCATTCGCTCTTCCATTTGCAATGCTTGTTTATTGGCTTGTAAACAACATTATGAATATGCTTCGCTCTATTTGGCAGGTATATGCCTTCCCAACTCCTGGCTCTCCTGCAGCTGAGGAAAAAGAAGAGCGAGATTATAAGAGAGAAACAGCTCGTCGCGAACGTGAAGGATTGCCTTCTATTGAAGAAGAAAAGCTCCAACAAGCCCGCGAAGAGGCTGAGCGTAGGGAAACTGAAGGATTCCAACGTAAGCAACCACAACGTAAGCGTAAGGTGACAAAGCGGTAGTAATAGCTATATTACATAAATCAACAAAGCCGGTGCGAAAGCCTGAAAATAGGTTGTTAACTTGGCTTTATTATCCGCTAAACTAGACTTCAGAATTGTGTAACGTGAATTTGTATCACGATAAGGAGTAGGTAATGATACAAGATGAGAAGAAGACAGTGGATCAGCTCAATGAAGAAGCTGATATCGCTGCCGATTATTTGGAAGGTTTGCTTGATATTGCCGATTATGAAGGCGATATTGAGATGGGAGTGCGCAATAACCGTCCAATGATTCAAATTGTTGCTGATGACGATACTGATATCAAGCATTTGATTGGTCGCGAGGGCGAAGTGGTTGATGCTTTGCAACAGCTGAGTCGTCTTGCTATTCAGCAGAAAACTGGTGATCGTTCGCATCTTATTGTTGATGTTGACGGGTTCTTAAAGCGTAAGCGTCAGCATTTACGCGATATTGCATTGGATGCTGTTGATGAAGTTCGTGAAACTGGTGAATCTGTATCTTTGAAGCCTATGAATTCGTTTGAGCGTAAGGTTATTCACGATACTGTGCGCGATGAGGGCTTGCGTTCTCGTTCGCATGGTGAGGAGCCACATCGTTATGTGACGGTGTATTTGCCTGCCAGTGCAGACGAAAATATGGTTGACGATGCTGAAGATGTTTCTGCAGACGATGGGTATGTAGAAGAATAATTAATGCTACACCTCTTAGTGTTGTCTAAAATCGAGAAAAAATAAAATTATCCAATAAGATAAAGTAACATAGTTGAACAAATTTTGTTTAATTATGTTACTTTTATCTGTTTGTGATGTACTAAAAAATGAATCTGAAAATCAACAAAGCGCGGGACAATATGGAAAATATTCAATCTACTCAAGCGACAGAAAGTATGCAAAATGTAGTTGATGAATTGGAAAATTCCCCACTTTTAGCTGATATTCTTGGAAATGCTCTTAGCCAGTGCGAGCTGTTTCACGTGAAACTACAAAAAGAAGGTTTGTTGCGTGGGCTGGTTGGACCGCGAGATATGGGAATTTTGTGGGAGCGACACATATTAAATTCTGCTGCCGTTGTGCCATTTATTCGTGAAACTATTTCTGGTAGTAAAAGTAAAAGAGTTGCCGATGTTGGTAGCGGTGGCGGCTTCCCTGGATTAGTACTGGCTGCTTGTTTACCAGAAAGCGATGTGACATTAATTGAGCCAATGGAACGTCGTGTAACATGGCTTCAAGAATGTGTTGCCCTTATGGGATTAAAAAACGTAACTATTTTTCATGGAAGATCAGACGAAGTTATTGAGAAAATTAAATCTCACGAGATAAATGCTTTTGATGCCGTAACGTGCAGAGCTGTGGCCCCTATGACAAAATTGGCAGGGTGGACGATACCATTGTTGCGCGAACACGGTCGACTGGTTGCTCTTAAAGGAAAATCTGCTCAAGCAGAGATAGAAAAAGCTGCAAAGATGATTCGCAAAGCTGGTGGTGTAAAGCCTCGAGTTCTTGAAGCGCCTGTGGCTCCTGGCTTGCAACCGACTACTGTTGTAATTGTAGACAAAGCTTGATTTTTTAAAATTGCGCAAGCAAAAAAAGCAACGTTAATAAGCAAATAAAATCAATTAAACTGTTACATTGTTTCATGTGAAACATTAAGCGATTTTGCGTTTTTATGTCCATAGAAACAAGGAAACTTGAGACACGGTATTGTATTTTTTGGTCTCTTCATAGTTGAGCGGGGGTGATACGTTGTGGAATCGGCTGCTGAAACAATTCAACGTATTTTTGGGGATTCGAAGTCTTCGTTAGGCATTGAATTAGCAGATTTAACATCTCGTTATCACGCGCTTGACAGTGTGAAATATCCACATCCTGATCAAACTCGTTTTATTGCTGTTGCTAATCAGAAGGGTGGCGTAGGTAAAACAAGTTCTGCCGTTAATCTTGCTGCAGCAATGGCGATTAGTGGATCTCATGTTCTCGTTATTGATATGGATCCACAGGGTAATGCTTCTACCGCATTTAATGTGCCACACGCTTCCGGCGATCCTTCAGTATATGACGTTATTGAAGGTAGAAAAGGTATTGCTGAAGTTAAGTTAGCTTGCCCTGACATTGAAAATCTTGATGTAGTTCCTGCCTCAATTGATTTAAGCGGTGCAGAATTAGAACTTGCTGATATGGATAATCGTAACAATCTATTGAAAGATGCTCTTCAAGAATATCTTAATCAATGTGAAAATCATTACGATTATGTCTTTATAGATTGCCCACCTTCCTTGGGATTACTTGTAATTAACGCTATGTGTGCCGCTCGTGAAATGCTTATACCTATTCAAGCTGAATATTATGCACTAGAAGGTTTAGGACAGCTTATAAGAACAATCGGTTTGGTACAGCAACACTACAATCCAATTTTGGTAGTATCAACCATGTTGGTAACTATGTTTGACAAGCGAACGCTTCTAGGGCGAGAAGTATTCCAAGAAGTAAAAAACCATTATCCTAACATTGTTCTCGATACTACTATTCCGCGTACAGTAAAAATTCCTGAGGCGCCTAGCTTTAATCAGAGCGTTATTACGTATGATCCGCACGGTGCTGGTGCAATATCGTATCGCGAGGCTGCGTTGGAAATAGCAAAACGTTCGCAAACTGTACTGGCTGTTATTTCATCAAAACAAGAGGCGTTGCGTAGCGCAAATGAAGAGGAGAGTGGACGATGAGCGGAAATAAATCTCGTTTGGGGAAAGGTTTAGGAGCTTTATTCCCAGCTTTGCCTGGTGAGGGTGCCTTAACTGAGCAGTTTGACGATAAACTAGATGATAACAAAAATATTGTTTCACATGAAACAACAAAGGCGACTGTTTCACATGAAACATCTAGCAATGTTGTTACTTCTGCAAATAGTGTTTCACATGAAACAAACCAACAATTAAAAACGCAAACTAAAGTGCCCAGCATAAGCGATGCAATAGCTCCTCATGCAAATTATGTAGATAACAAAAATAAGGAATCACAAGCCGTTTCACGTGAAACTTTACCGTTAGCGCAGGGTAACAAACACGCTCGTAAGCGTTCAACCATGCCCTCTCTTGAAGATGTCACACGCCCAATCGATTTCTTCTTCAACGAAACCACGACGCAGACATCACCCCTTACTTCGCATGAAAATACGGATCGTAAATCTGGTGACAGCAATGTAAAAACTGCAAATACTACAAACGTTGAGGAAACGCAACAAACTGCAAAAACTCAACCGCTGCAGCCAGTAAAAGGTGGATATTTAGCATATCTAAAACCTTTAGATATTGTACCTAATGCTCAACAGCCACGAACTATTTTTGATGAAGATGAGCTGTGCGAACTTGCGTCTTCTATTAAAGAAGTGGGTGTCTTACAGCCTATAGTTGTTAGACCAATCGAAGGTGCCGATAAGAACGATAAGCAGATTGCACACTACGAACTTATTATGGGAGAACGCAGGTGGCGTGCTTCGCAGATTGCAGGTCTCGATACTGTGCCAGCAATTGTGCGCACGACTTCTGACGAAAATATGCTACGCGATGCATTGCTCGAAAATCTACATCGCGTGGCCTTGAATCCTCTGGAAGAAGCTGCGGCTTATTCGCAAATGATTGACGATTTTGGTTTGACACAAATACAGCTTTCGCAATCTGTGTCGAAATCTCGTCCACAAATTGCAAATACTTTGCGACTTCTAAATCTTCCTGCAAGTGTACAAAAACATGTAGCATCAGGCGTGCTTTCTGCCGGACATGCTCGCGCTTTGCTTGGTTTGGAAAAGCCAGAAGATATGGAAGCTCTTGCCAATCGAATTATTGCTGAGGGATTATCAGTTAGAAGTACTGAAGAAATTGTGTCGCTTAAAACTAAGCATGAATCTGACGGCATAGTTCACGCTCGCAATAGGCGTAATAATAAGTGGGCTGCTTCGCCAATTCGCCAACAACTTGAGCAGCGTTTTGCAACTAAAGTTTCAATTAAAGGTACAGAAAATCACGGTCGAATAGAAATTGTGTTCTCTTCTCCGGAAGAAATGCAGCGCATAGTGGATTTGTTAGTAGCTGAAAAGCAGCAGTAATAAGTGAGATATGCGCAGGCGCTAGCAATTACAACGGATTGTGTTTCTGGCTATGTTTTAGTATTGTGTTTTTTAGATTTTGGACACCAGTCTTTAGAACTACACAAAACTTACAGATTTGTACCGCTTCTTAGCAGCAGCGCAGTTTCTCAGTGTGACTAAAGTTACGCAATTAAGATATTAATAACGCGTGCTATATGTAAATCGGATTTTTGCATTCTGGTGTTTCCCATAGCTGAATACGGGAGTATTGTTTTCAATAGTAGTTACGCGACTTATTACATTGCGTATGGCAGGCGTGTATCTATATTTCTATGCAAGATTCATATTTTAATATGTATCGAGAGAGGAAAATAATGATGAACAAAAAGTGGTGTGCTGCTATTGTTGCAGCAGCAACATTAGCCGGAGGAATGGCACTTGCTGGTTCTGCATACGCTGATGAACCGGAGTATTCTCCTGAATCTTGGTCTGTTGCTGAAGCTTTAAACACAGAGAATAAAAAACTGTACTTACAGGCTATTCATGCTGCTCATGAAAAAGCTGAAGAAACCGGCAAAGTTCAAGCTATATTTTATCGAAATGATCATAATATAGAAATTCCAAAAGGTCATACGGTTGTTCACGGTGATAATAACACAGGTACATTCTATATTGCGCCTGTTAACGTCGTTAACAATGCTTGGACTGTGGACGAAGCCAACCCTACTGAAACTTTCGCATTAAGCGACGAATTTGTAAAATCGTTAAGTAGTTATCCAGGAGACGGCGATTCGGGTTTCGCTGCTATAATTTCTGGTGGCACACCTCGCAAGTCTCCATTATTTGTAATCCCAACCAAAGGTGATTTTTGCGCAGGGCTGACGGGAACTCCTTACGCTAATTGTTCCACGTGGCGTGACGGAAGTACTGTCGATATCAACGAAGTATCCGTCAGTAATATTGGAAAATATTCTGCAAACGTGGATGTCGAATACAATGTGCATCCAAATAGTTCCGTAAAAGACCTGAAAATGTTCGCATACTGGTATAAGAATATGGAACCTTCGGGATTTGGTATTGGAGTAGATTGGTCATTTTTCCCGTTAAATGCCGAAGAAAAGGCTTATCTTACGAATATTCGCATGGATGAAGTTCCATACGAAAAAGGCGCTCTGAAAAAATATGCAACTTCTGAACAGAATGCAGAAGAGGCTGCTAAGGAAGAGGCTACAACAGAAGATGCTGTTGAGCGCTCTTATTGCTTCGAGGGTACTGCTGTTAAGGAAAATCTGCAGGCCAACGTTGGTAAGAACAATACTACGGTGACCTTTGCTGAGTTACTTCCAGGTGCCGTATATGGTAATACGACTAAGCAGGTGTTGCCTTTCTATGCTCAGTTTGGCCCTATGTCTACTGTAGAATCTCCCAACGGCGAAGTGATAAGTGACGATATTTCTCGAACTCAGACAACTGTTGACAATCTGTTGTCCAACAGAGTACCTGAGGGTTCGCTTATTCCACAGGTTGGCGCTAAGGGCTTTACTGTGTGGGCTGAATGGCGCGATGAAAATGGTTTGTTAAGGCATTCCCAAGAGAAGTTAGTTCCTTCGTTTAAGACGCTTCCAGATGGTGGGCATTTTTATGATAATTATCCGAAGGGTAATCCTGATGAAGGTGTAGCTGCTGAAGATGTTCAAGAGCCTGAAGTTACGCCAACTGGTGAGAGTGATGCACTTCCTGAGGCTGACAATAATGATAATGTTGCCGGCGACGACTTTGGTGACTTTAGTGACTTTGGTGACTTTGACGACTTGGGTGATCTTGGAGACCTAGGCGACTTTGGTGACTTTGGTGACCTTGACGACTTGGGTGATCTTGGTGACTTAGGTGACCTCAATTTGGATGACTTAGGTGACCTTGACGACTTAGGCGATGTTGATACGGAAACTACTGCGGATGCAGTTTCTAATGCAGAGCCAGTTGCAGATTCAGCTGCAGAACCAGCTGCTATGTAGTGTAGGTGACAAAGCAACTGCAATACTATCGGCTAATTTATAGTTAGCTGTGTAGTTTTATAAATTAATATTGTGATATTTCGGCTGGGTAAGTTGTACGTGAAATTAGCGGAAGATATAGAAAAGTACGGTATTTTTCTCTGTTTCACGTGGAACAATCCCAGCCGATTGTTATATATTAGGAATTACGGTTGGGCCGTTGTTGGTATTTTTATTAATGTGAATTTGCTTTCACGTATGGCCATGGTTTTATTCATTGGGCATTTTGTATGTGACATTGTGTGAGTAATGAAATGTATGTGCAATATCCATTGAATACCTTGATTTCTGTAGGTAGTGTGCTTATGCTAGTCGAAGCGCTGCTCGCAAAATTATTCAGGTTAGTGCATATTTCACAATAAATTTGTAGGTAGTTGCTTATGCGTTTGCGTATGAGATATTAAGAAAGGGAAAGATATGTTAACCAAGAAGGCTATTGCCGCATTTGCCGCTGGGGCAACATTGCTGAGTGGATTTGCTTTCGCTGTTGTTCCTCAGACCGCTTTTGCTGCTTCAAATACTACGAGTACTTCTGCAGAGCATAATGACAACGATGTTATTCACTTTAAGAATGAAATTTTTAAGAAGAACATACTTGGTGCTTTGAAAGATTACCAAGTAATTGGTAAAGATGCCACTGATATTACTTATGCTGATGCTAAAAAAATGGTATATCCTGTATTTCTTGATTTAGGATATTCATACAATAAACCTGAAGGTGTTGACGTTGATCCTCAATCTTCAGATAAAAATGTTTCAGATCTTTCTGATCTTCAATATTTTTCAAATGTTCAAGATCTTCACTTAACTGGAGATGTAGGTTTTGATTTTTCGCCATTAGCAAAGCTGCAGAATTTAACAAAATTGTATATTATGATTCGCAACAGTACAAAAACTTGCGATTTTTCTTCTTTGAAGGGTGTAACAAAAAATCTAACGACTTTATCTGTGAGAGTTTCTGGGGATCCTGATTTATCTCCTTTGGAAAGATTCGCCAATCTTACTGATTTAGATATTGATGCTAATTATTTGAAGAGTCTTGATGCTATTAAGGGGCTTACGAAGTTAGAGCATTTGGTATTACATGCATCTAGTGTTTCTGATCTTTCTCCTTTGAAGAATCTCACCAATCTAACAGACTTGGGTATTTATAGCAGTGCTGCTACTAACATTGATGCTCTCAAAGGACTTACAAAGTTAAAAGATTTATGGTTATATATTTGGGATGCTCCTGATCTTTCTCCTTTGAAGAATCTCACTGACGTCACTAATTTGCATGTTGTTACTAATAAGGCTACTAGCGTCGATGCTCTCAAGGGACTTACAAAGTTAAAAAAACTGGAGATGCAAATTCATAATGTTTCTGACATATCTCCTTTGGGTAATCTAAAAAATCTTACTTTCCTTGATATTTCTGATTCGATTGTGAAAGATATAAGCACAATAAAGCAGATTCCGTATCTTAGCTACTTAGATATTACTTGTTGCGATAAAATTGGCGATTATTCTCCATTAAAGAGTTTGCCTGGGAATGCGGTGTTAGTAGTTAGCGCTAAGTTAAAAGACAGTGATGTTATCAAAAAGTTAAAACAGGAAAGAGGCGATAAAAAGATTGATATTTCATATTCCACAACTTGGTGTTCGCAAGGTTGTGATCCAGATTTTAATGATGTCAAACATATTGAGCCAGATTCTAATGATGACAAAGATATTGAGCCAGCAGATAATCATGGTGATGCAAATACCAGTACTGTAGACATAAAAGAGCCAGAAGATGCAAAGGATTCTTCTAAGGATTCTTCTTCGGATTATGGCGATGATAATCCGCAATTTGCAGCTGATTTTGATGATTTTGATTTTGATTTGGATTTGAGTGATCCAGGTTTATTGTATGATGATTCTTCTTCGGATTATGGCGATGATAATCAACAATTTGCAGCTGATTTTGATGATTTTGATTTTGATTTGGATTTGAGTGATCCAGGTTTATTGTATGATGATTCTTCTTCGGATTATGGCGATGATAATCCGCAATCTGCAGTTAATTTCGATGATAAATTCATGTCTTTTGATTCGAATTTTGATGATTTTGATATTGCGGAGTTAGATAATCTAGCTGATTTCAGCAATGACATCGGTGATTTTTATGATGTTGATGTTTCTGCGCATAATTCCTTAGATTCTAATCAGGTTGAGCCTGTAACTGCGGATGCAGTTTCTAATGCAGAGCCAGCTGCAGAACCAGCTGCTATGTAGTGTAGGTGACAAAGCAACTACAATACTATCGGCTAATTTATAGTTAGCTGTGTAGTTTTATAAATTAATATTGTGATATTTCGGCTGGGTAAGTTTTACGTGAAATTAGCGGAAGATATAGAAAAGTACGGTATTTTTCTCTGTTTCACGTGGAACAATCCCAGCCGATTGTTATATGTATTTAAATGCTAAAGAGCAGCGAGCAAGCGTAAACTTTGCGCGATATATGCTACATTATGAGATTTATCAGCGGTTTGCACCTACTTAAGCAACTCTTAATTTTCTTTCTTAATTTTCTTTTTCATTAAGATAATCTTGCGCATCAAGAGCGGCACGGCAGCCCATACCAGCTGCGGAAATAGCTTGACGGTACACGCTGTCAACTACATCTCCGCACGCAAATACGCCCTCAACAGACGTGCGCGTCGAAGCGCCGTCCACTACAATAGTGCCATCTTCGTTAAGATTCAGTGCGCCGTTAAGGAATTTCGTTGCAGGAGTGTGTCCGATAGCGACAAACAATCCAGCAGATTCAACTTCCTGCGTCTCCCCCGTAGTAACATTGCGAACGGTAATTGAAGTAGCCTCTGTGTCGTTGCCGTGTACAGCGTCAACTACGCTACTCGTCAAGAACTTAATTTTTTTGTTTTCTTTTGCGCGATCAACCATAATTTTTGAAGCGCGGAACTCATTGCGTCGGTGAATTAAAGTCACAGACGAGCCAAAACGTGTAAGGAATTGTGCTTCTTCAAAAGCAGAATCTCCGCCGCCAACAACAGTAATCGGCTTCCCTCGGAAGAAGAAACCGTCGCATGTTGCACAATAGGATACGCCTCGTCCAGAATACTCCTGCTCACCAGGCACGCCCAATTTGCGTACCTGTGAGCCTGTAGAGACGATAACAGCCTCAGCTTCGTAAGTTACACCCTCGTCTACAGTTACGCGTTTTACCGGGCCGTTAAAGTCTACAGAAGTAACGTCGTCTAAAAGAATTTCCGCTCCAAATTTTTCGGCCTGACGCTGCATACCTTCCATTAGATCAGGGCCTAAAATACCATCGGGGAATCCTGGATAATTCTCCACTTCGGTGGTATTCATAAGTTGTCCACCAGGAGTGAGTGCGCCGGCAATAACAAGTGGTCGATATCCTGCTCGGCCCAGGTATATTGCGGCAGTGTATCCTGCGGGGCCGGAGCCGATAATAATTACTTTGCGCGTCTGATTTTCCATAAATTGTTACCCCTAAACTACTATTAACCAATCAACTAATTAGCCAATTAAATAACTAATTGGTTAACTAATTAATTAACTAACTAACTAACTAACAAATCAACTAACCTACTAACCATACTGTGAGCCAGCCAACTGTGCCATTAGTGCTAGTACAGCTTAATAGAATTAATATAAAGACTATTATTCGGCATGCTATCTTTTGGAACCCACAGCATAAAGTCTTGCGATTTCACAATCTTCTTCAACTTTACGTCAGTAGTGCCGCTTTCGTCGAATGTAAATTCTGCTACTTGTGTGCCTTTAGTAGGATCATTCGTAGCGTTCGCAATCAAATAAGCATGGCCACCTGAAGTGCGAATCGAAATTACAAGACGATACACCGGTTGTGGCTCGGTTAAATGAATGTAATAGCCGTAGCCATTCTGCTGCGCTGGGAAACTCAAGAATTGGTAACGGTCAGCCTTATAAGCAACCGTATTCGTTGGCATCTTAGGTTTTGGCACAGCGCGAACCTGCTTGCGTCCAGTTTGCTTGCGTCCGGCATTCTTCTTAGTTGACTGCTTTTCTTGCGGAAGAACTCCTTGACTACCAAACGGCACATTTTCAACATTGGTACTATCCCACGTTTCGTTATTTCCGAAACCGTCTGTATTTTCGTGTGTGCCAAACAAGCCGTGCAATGCTAACGCTAAACCAGCTACAAGCAGCAAAAATACCGCGCCAATAGCGATAACTTTTGTTGAAAGACCCCACCAAATCTTCGCGTCTGCAATAGCATTATTATTTCGAGATTTTTGTTTTTGTGATGCGGCAGCCTGTTCGCGAGGTTGGAAACTTGGTGGCAGTGAAGGTGCGTTATTAGCAAGAGAATCGTTGTCGTCATTATTGCGTTCATCTTGAAGCGCGCGCGCCGATTCTTCGCCAGGAGCTATAAACCTGCCATGGGTATCAACTACAGGAACTCGGCCTGTGGACTCACCTTCTGACGTCAAGTTTTGCGGACGAGACAGCAACGTTGTGTGTTGTGCATTTTCGGCAAGCAAATGTTCAAAATCAAACGTTCCTGTAACACCCGTTTCACTTATGCTACTTTGTGCCGATTGATTCTCAGAGTTACTAGCATGGTCAAGAACGTTCCGCGAGGTCGCTGGATCCGGAAAATGCTTATACGAAGACGATAAAGTTGGGAATATAGCATCACCCGTATCAAGCTCAGTAGGAGCAAGAATATTCGCCATTTCAGCTGCAGCAATATCATGGAAATCAATGTCGGTATTAGTATTGCTGTCGTCCTCGAATCCGTTATTGTCATCACTTTTAGCGTTGGCGCTGTTACGTTTAAGAAGCGAGCCAAGCGTTTTGCCAGCATTCTTAATGCTATTACTTAACTTAGCGGAACTTCCTGTACCAGTCGCAAGTGCCGTAAGCGAACTCGACTCAGAGGTAGCAGTAACGTCGTCGCTATGTATATTGCTCTGCTGAATAAGTTGTGCTTCAAACTGTTCCTCACTTTGGGTGAGATCCTCCGGCAACGGTAACAGAAAAGCATCTTCCGTATGACGCAAACGAACGTTACTAATAGAAGCTGCGCTCGTTTTCCCATCGAGATCAATATCTTGCTTAGTAAGTCGAGATAACGGCGTGTAAGAGCCCAAAAGAGCGGTAAGTTCAGCAATAGAAGCCATAGGAACCACATTGCTACCATTGCCGTCTTTGTGGTTAGATAAGCTGCGTGTACAAATCATCCTAAATTCTGAAGGAGTATTATCTGGCAGCATAGCCGCATCAAAACGAGCTTGTACACGAGAAGAAGTTCTAGTGAGCAAAGCATACAGCAGCGAAGCGAGTTGGCGAGTAGCCGTATGTTCAGCATCATGCATCCGTGGAGGGTGCTTTTCGTCTTCCAACTGCGTCCTATCCTCTAATAGAGGGCTTACCGGAGTGTCAGCAAGTTCTATACCAGTTGGAGTAATTCGCACGGTGTCACTAGCGATGGCGTGATGCGTAATATTATTAGCAAGCAGTCTACTTAAAGCCTGGGCTGTTTCCGCAACAATTGTGCGCACTGCTTCATTGCTTAATGGTGCATCTTTTTTCGCTAGATAGTCGTCGAGCGTAACACCGCGGTCAAGTGAAGTAATAATAATCGCAATATTATCGTGGTGCTGTAACTGTAGCACTTGCGTAAATTTACGGTTATGAGAAAGCGCGAGCGTAGAAGCAATAGTATTAACTTCCGGCAGGAAACGTGAGTCGCGTACAATAAAAAGTTGGCAATCTTGCGTAAGTATGCGGTCATTAGCCTGCCACACTTGCAAGCCTGCTTCATTGCGCAAAAGGGATACCAATACGTATCGATTCAGCACAATATCTCCCAAGCGAGGTTCCATGTATTCCTCATCTTCCTACGCACAAGTAAATAGGTGACAAAATATTTCTTACTACCATCTCATTGTACCGATGAAATGGCATGTTATGTACCGTAAATTTTGCTTATATTGTAATAATTTCCAAAATTAAAACTCTTACTCACTAATTGACGAGTGAGAACGCACTTTTCTAGGTGCGCGGCTCTCGGCATCGCTATGCTGTTCGTCATGTTGCGCAAGATCACTAATTTGCGAAAGATGCTCAGATAGTGGTGTCAAAGCCGGAATTTTCTGCGCGATTTTACGTACCAGCGGAGCCGACAAGTCCACAAGTTCGCTTGTTTTTAACAAAACCAAAATCACTATATACGCAACTGCAGCAACAATAGTAACTATTGCGCAAACGATTACGGCATGAAGCCAACGTGCAACCCCATGCGTAGCAGGATCGTTAAGGCACAAAACTTTTACCAACGGATCACGTACTATCAATCCCACGATGATAGCAATCAGCGAAGCTGCAACAATTTTTGCGTGTGAAACTATGAGACGACGATCGTCCAAATCATTATGAAAACGATGACGTAACATTCTAACCAACGAAGGGAACGTGAGGAAGAAACTCATGGAAACGCAAGCACCCAACGCAGTAACCCAGTAAGTTGCCGGCAAAAACTTGACGCAAGAAACGAAAGCAATAAGTTCAGTAGCAAGCTGCGCGAACGCAAAAATAAAAGGTCGCTTCCCATCTTCAAAAGCAAAAAAGGTGCGTTGAATAATCAGGTAGCTGCTAGTAAGCGGCAATCCAAAAGCGAGCATCATAAGTGGTGCAGCCATCAAATCAGCTTCCTGAAGGCTAATAGAAGGAATGAGGGCTAAAGAAATAGGCATTGGAATAACAATAAAAACAACAGCAAAAAAGCAGGTAATAAGGCTAACGTGACGCAGTGCACGACTTAAGTCGTTGCGTGCGACGCGGAGATCGTGTGAGGCCACAGCCCGGGAAATCTTAGGGAACATGGCTGTCGCAACCGATACCGCAACCAAAGAGTAAGGAAGTAGAAATATAGTGTACGCATTTTGGTAGGTTGCGTTGCCAGCTACTTCAAACTGGTCCAAGCCTAAAGTTTGTTCCGCAACCAAAGGAACGCTGGTAGTAATATGCGTATTAATCATCACAATAATCTGCGTAATTGCTACGATACCGGCACTCCACGCGGCGACTGGACCCATAGAACGCAAGCCAATATCTCGTATACCCCAGCTTGGTTTGTAATGTATGCCGCTTTTCATCAAAGGCCAGAACAACACCAACGCCTGCGCAGCAACACCAAGCGTCCAAAATCCTGCGGTAAGAAGCAAAGAGGTGCCATTCCAAAACCCAAGTGGTTCCCTATTTGCTTTTCCAAAAAGCAGTATAAATACGCCAAAGCCGCAGCAGCTGATAATATTCGCCGCAACTGAGCTCCATGCGTACATTGCGAAACGACCTTTAGCTGCAAGTACCTGTCCAAGAACCGTATAAAGTCCGTAGAAAAAGATTTGCGGCATGCACCATAACGTAAAAGCATAAGTAAGAGATTGCATTTGAGCGCTGCCGCCGGCGTACAGAATAGTAAGTAGCGGCGTTGCTGCAGCCATAAGAATAGTGATGGCCGCAAGTAGCACAATTGCGAAAGTAATAAGCTTATTTAAGCGGTCTTCAGCATTTTTCTTTTCCAAAGTACGCACTATTTGTGGTACCAACACAGCATTAAAAATGCCGCCGGAAACGAGCGTGTAAATAAGCTGAGGAATCATGGAGCCGGCTTGGTATGCGTTTGCTGCCAAGCCAGTCGTGCCAAGAGCTGCAGCAAGAAGAATAGTGCGTATTTGGCCGGTGATGCGCGATGCCGCCGTTCCGCTGGCCATAATCATAGAATTGCGACCGATTGAGCTCATTCGTCCGGATCCTTTTTACGGTGGAATTGCCTCCAAAGACCAAGCAACCCAAGCATGAAAGCGAATATTATAATAATCGTACCGCTTTTGTCATTAATTTGCAGCGTACTGGTAATAAGTGTGCCTTGCGGCTGAGAGAATGCGTGATGCTGCCTGTCTTCTAGTACAAACGTCACTTTGGTGTGCGTTGAAGTAGTAATACGAAGCGGCAACGTAACTTGCGTTTCACTATTTGCCGGAATATTTACTAAGGTTTTACGATTGGTGACAATTTCCATAGCGTGCGTGTCAGCAGACAAATACACTTGGACGGGATATCGGTAATTGTTGCTAATAGTAACCGGCATGCTTGCTGTTTCGCTCACTGCTGTAATATCGTGAGGTGCAATAATACGTATGCCGGAAAGAAGCGCGCGAGTGAAGCGAGTTGATGTGCTTTCTGTTGATTTTTGAATGGATCTGTTTACCAAATCGTGTAGGGCGATTGAGTCGTATAAGTGTAATACGTATTTTTTCCAAATTTTTACGTTTAGTACGCTTCGTGTTTGTGCCGTTTGTTTAGCAAGCGCTTGGGCGTCGCCTTCGGTAGTGATTGCTTTGGTCGCAGCCCGGTAATCGAGAATATGGTTGACGAAGCGTAGCGTATTGTTCCTATGGTGCGATAAATCGTTTAGCGCTTTTCGTCGCGTTTGAGCGGTTGCCGCACTTATTGCGCTGCTGTGAGGAATGGATCGCATAATATTGTTGCGTTTCCAATAAGGCAGGGTTTCTTGCTGCGTTTGTGCCATAGATTTCAAGTCGCTGAGCGAAAGCCAAGGGGACTGTTCTAAAGCGCTCATAGTGGCATCAATATCACTGACGCTGGTATGTTGGGAAAAAGTTACGAGAATATGGCGCGGCAAGTACGGTTGCTCCATATGGTAGAACGCGCTTTGTGCAACAAGTCGGTTAATGCGGCCTGCTCGGGTGTGCTCGCCTACTGCTTCGTTATCGGTAGGATTGCCGTTCGCGAGGGTGCTCAGTACCGCTTGTGAAGCTAGCACGCGCACATTTCCGGCAGGGGTTTCAATATCGTATATGCCGTTTCTCAACGCAAATTGTGAGGCGCTGGAATCAAATTCGTCTGTGGAAAGAACGGTATCGTAACCGTTGCGTTTTGCTTGCTCAAGCGCTTCGAGTGTCCAGCGTCCGCCGGTTTGCCAGGCGTAAGATTGTGGTGCAGTCTCGTTGTTTGTGTTTTTTACTATTGCTTGAGAATTTTTTGCTGACCATACGGATTGGGCAATGCCTGCAGAACTGTACGCTTCTCGATTATGCTCGTCGGCGTAGGCGCTAATATCAAACCCGGCTCGTTGCATATAAGCGGATGGAAGGAATAGTAATCGTGCTGCTTGGAGTGTGTTGCTATCTGCAATTGTCTGTAATTTTGCGTGTTTGTTAGCTAAATCGGCTTGTTGAAGGATGTGATGGGTGTTATTTTTGCTTGTTTGCAGCAACGAATCGATATTGTAGATGTGCTGTGGAATATCAGATTTTATAGAGTATTGTGTTTGTGTCAGCATTGGCATAACCGCAGTAAGTTTCATGGTTGGAGCGTCGGTTGCGTGAAGTCCAACGTTGGAGCGCGTCAGGAAAGACGATATTGATTTGTATCGTGAATAGTTTTGAGAGTAGTAAGTAATGGAGAGCGGTTTTGGTCCCCAATGCCAAATTGATTTTAATGCTGGATTGTCGGCAGGAATGTCAAATTGTACTTTTGTGCTTGTACCTGCAGCAAGGGAGCTAGTTTTAACTGAGCCTAAGATTTGCAGCGTTGGTATGCGAGACTGTCCTTGCGCCCAATTTTGCATGTCTGTGCGTGAAACAAACGTGTACCCAGCGTTTATGGCAACTTGCACCGTGCCTTCGGGAAGTGCAGTGTTAGTTGCCTGAAGATTAATAGTGATATGGTATCCGCTGGTATCGCTTACTACAGGGGTTGCTTGTAGTATGCTGAGCGAAATTCCTTTGCTGCGTGGGTTTTCATATGGTGCCGTGCGCTGTTTCTGTGTTGGCGCGTGATTGTTTGACGAATAACGTGCAGGTGCTGCTATTGTGGCAGTTTTTGCGTGCGCTAAACCAACTAGTCCTAGCGATTCAAGTCCTGGAGCGCAGCTCACGAGTAAGCTGAGGGAAACAATGGTGAGTAAAGCAACAACAAAACGTGCTTTCTTAACGAGCGTGTACAAAACGCTAGTTAGCGAGAAACGTGCTGTGCGGCTCAAAGATTGCGGATATTGGTTGGTTTGGTGCTTACGCGTGAGATTCGTCACTGTGAGACCGCCTGTGTGCTTTTTTTGCATATAACCATGCAACTTTGCGTTCGTTTGGATAACTCAATATAGCATTTAATTCCTTGAAGCTCACCCATATTGCATCTTCTGCTTCATGATCTGGGTCGCCTAATACGGAAAGATTGCCGCTTACGTAGCGTAGTGCAAAATGGTGTACCAATTTGTGTACGCGATGTGTTGTGCCAGTAAACCAATAGTCGATAGTAGCGATAGAATCTACGACTTCGCCTACGATGCCGGTTTCTTCGTGAATTTCGCGCACGGCAGTTTGTTGAGGGGTCTCGCCTTTCTCAATATGCCCCTTAGGTAAGCACCATTCGAGATGTCCACTTCTGGAATGACGAGCAATAATTGCGACACGCCCGAGTGAATCGAACACGAGGCCGCCGGCAGAATATTCGCGAATAATTGGCAAATCTTGAGCGTCTAAGGAAGCGAAAGTTGCGGGTGTATCCGTAAGTCTACGCTGTGGCATGAGCGCTGGAGAAGCGCCGGCAACGGTTGAATTTTTCGGTAGTTCTTCCGTGGTGATTACCGGTTCTTGAGACCCCTGCTCACCTGCTGAAAGTATTGGAATATCAACGAAAATTTGCGTTTCTTCTTCATTCCGTTCGCAAGTTTTTCCTCGCGTAATTTTAGCGAAATCAAGTGGAGTAAAAGAATGGTGAGGCTCATTTTGGGTATGATTATCCGCAAGCTTGGCGAGCATACGTCGTAAATCTGCAGGAGTAACCATACACTCCACCTTACTCAATCCGCTGTGCATTGGGGTAACGGTATGCTGGAATATAGATAGATTTTTGCTGAAAGGGTGTCGGTAAGGGTGACTGAAAACTTTGAAGTTTGGCCTGAAGCTATAGAATTGGGGCGACTTTTTGCTGAGCATAATTATGAACTTGCGTTAGTTGGGGGTCCTGTGCGCGATATGTTGTTGCATCGCGTGTCGCACGATCTTGATTTTTGTACTTCGGCGCGTCCTGAAGAATTTGAGCCAATTTTGCGTCGTTGGGGGCACGATGGTTTTTGGGATATGGGACGAAAGTTTGGTACGTTGGGTGCTATGCGTCGTCGTTCTGACGGCACGGAAGTAAAGGTTGAAGTTACTACGTACCGTTCGGATGTGTACGATCCGGATTCACGCAAGCCTGAAGTGCAATATGGCGATACGCTGGAAGGTGACTTGTCACGGCGAGATTTTACCGTGAACGCGATGGCGTTGCGTGTGCCGGAGCTTGAGTTTGTTGATCCTTTTGGTGGTGCTAGTGATTTAGCAAAAGGGGTGTTACGCACTCCCGTGGACCCTCGCCAATCTTTTGACGACGATCCGTTGCGTATGATGCGTGCGGTACGTTTTGTTGCACAGCTTGGTTTTACTATTGAAACTAATACGGCTGAAGCAATTGTGGACATGGCTGATCGTCTTACTATTGTGTCTGCTGAACGTATACGTGACGAAATTACGAAATTGTTGCTTTCTGACAGGCCTCGCCAAGGTTTGGAAGCTTTGGTTGAATCTGGTATTGCTAAGCGTGTGCTCCCAGAGATTCCAGCATTACAGCTTGAAATAGATGAGTATCATCGGCATAAAGACGTGTTCGAACACACTATGATGGTTCTTGAGCGCGCTATAGCGTTGGAAACAGCACCGGAAGGGCCTGTGCCCGCACCAGATTTAACGTTGCGTTTGGCAGCATTGTTGCATGATATCGGTAAACCGAGCACCAGAAAGTTTGAAGATGGAGGCAAAGTGAGCTTCCATCATCACGATGTTGTGGGTGCGAAAATGACGCGTAAGCGTTTAAAAGCGCTGCATTTTGATCACCATATTATTGATGACGTAAGTGAGTTAGTGAATTTGCATTTGCGTTTTCATGGCTATGTTGACGAGCCTTGGACTGACTCTGCGGTTCGTCGCTACGTTAAAGATGCGGGTCACTTGTATGAGCGTTTGAACAGATTGACGCGAGCTGACGCTACTACGCAAAATCGACGTAAATCACTGATGTTTGAGCATGCTATGGACGAAATGGAAGATCGCGTGCGCGAACTAAAGAAGCAGGAAGATTTTAATGCAATTCGTCCGGACGTTGACGGTAATGAAATTATGCAAATATTGCAATTGCAACCTGGCCCAACTGTTGGTGAAGCTTACAAGCACATGTTGGATTATCGTCTTGATAACGGGCCGGTTGAGCATGATATTGCAGTAGCTGAGTTGCAGCGTTGGTATCGAGAAACACACGAGTAAACTGGACGTATAAGCGCAAATGCTGCGCATATGCTTACTTACTTTTACTTACTTTGGTTAGTGCCTGTAAGTAAAGCATTGTATGTACGTTGCGTGTACGTTACTGTATTTTGTTACTGTACTTCTTTATGCTGGTAGGCTTTTGGAAGCTTAGTTAACGTATCTGCTTTTACACAGCCCGAAATTTCACGAATAGACGCTCCGGCAGCAGGCACGTCAACTTTTGGACGAAGGTTATTAAACGTGGAACCAAGTACGATATCAATAAGTTTGTCTTGACGATCATCCATGCGAATAATAGCATCAGTAAAATTGGCACTTACCGTATACGCTTCATTAATAGCGTTTTTGCCGAAATAAATAGTAGTACGCTTAATGTTGCTCGTTTTATTGTTATTGACTTCAACAAGATTAAAGCCGCGAGCGTTAAGAGCCTCGCCCACTGCGCGCGCAAACCCGCGGAATTTAGTGCCGTTTAATACGCGAATCGACACGGCTCGATTATCGAGGTACGGTTTCTTCCCGCCTTCTTTTCCTTTAATAGCGCAAGGTGCCACAATACCATAATTTGGATTATCTCTTGGTGTTGGCGCGGCACCTATGCCAAAAACATGGGAGTGCACAATCAGCGCAAAAACAAACACAACCGCTAAACCTACGCTTACGGCGGTTAGGATAGACCGTTTTCTCTGATACATGAAAGCTTTACGAGCAATATGTTCGTCGTACTCTTGCGCCATGTTTACTTCCGATCTGCGTATTTGCCTTATATGCTTAATTTGCAGTGTGCAGTAAGCTCATTAAGCTACTTATAAGCCACCTATCCCTAATACTTACCGCATTTTACCGGCTATGTATGACTGATGAATGTGTTACTTGCAGGCACGATATAAGCTAATAAATTCGTCGCAAGTAAGCGTCTCCCCACGTCGCGTTGGGTCAATTCCCGAGCGCTCGTACGCAGCTTCGGGGACTAGATGCTTCAGAGCCGCGTGCAAAGTTTTACGGCGCTGTTGGAAGGCCGCATCAATAAGTGCGAATACTCCTTCGCGCTCTTGTTCTTCCCCTTTGCTGGTTTCATCGCGCGTGAACGAAACTAAAGCTGAATCTACATTTGGTGCGGGCCAAAAAACGTTGCGTCCAATAAGACCTGCTCTTTGCGCTGTCCCATACCAAGCCAACTTTACACTGGGAGTTCCGTATACTTTATTGCCTGGTTGAGCGCATAAACGGTCGGCGACTTCTTTTTGTACCATCACTAAAAAGTGTTGTAAATTGCTGAATTTTTCAAGCAAAGTAAGCACTATAGGAGTCGCAACATTGTATGGAAGATTGGCAACGAGAGTAAATTGAGTAGCGTTTGCTAATTGTGGGACGTCGTTAGAGTCGAGCGCTAAAGCATCTTTCAGTATTACTGCGAAGCGAGATGATGCTTGCGGCATAAATTCTTCGACGGTGTGCGGCAGCCGCTTAGCAAGTGGTGGATCAATTTCTATAGCAGTAAGATTGGCGCCGGCCTGTAGCAAAGCAAGGGTAAGTGAACCAAGGCCAGGGCCTACTTCCATCACCATATCCCCTGCCTGAACTCCAGCGGCGGCTACGATTTTTCGTACGGTACCAGGATCAATTACAAAATTCTGCCCGAACTTTTTGGTAGGTGTAATGCCTTCTTCTGCAGCGATACGACGAATATCCGCAGCGCCTAAAAGTTGACCGTCGGATTCGCTTTTCTTTGTTGCGGAATCTGCGTTACTTGTCGAGGTGCTTATTGTTGCGCTGTCTACTGTGTTATTCACCCTTATACTACCTATCGTGTTTGCTAGCGTTACGTCGTACAATTTAGTACCAACCAATTTAGTACCAACCAATCTGCTTCGAATGTCTTACAGCTCCGCTTGGGCTTCCGTACTTATTTTTGATGTAACTTAATCCCCAGCTGATTTGCACCGCCGCGTCCTCATGCCAGTTTGCTCCAGCGCTACTCATTTTGTTTGCAGGAAGCGCTTGTGGAATGCCGTATGCGTGAGAACTTGGGTTTTCGGCGTTCCAACGCCACCCAGATTCTCTATTCCATAACCAAACCAAATCTTCCCACTCTTTACCCGTCCATCCCATTTGTGCTGCGGCTCCTTGCGCGAAGAGTTTGGCCTGTTCTGGTGTTGCGTGTACCAAACTATCTGGGTTGCTGGCTGGAGCTGGTGCCGGTGGGTTTGGCGCAGGTGCTGGTGCTGTAGTAACCGTTGACATTGTGGAAGGATTTGGTTGCTTATTTTCTTGCGATTCCGCCTGCTTGGAAGATTGTTGAGATTGCTTGGCTTGAGTGTCGGTTTGTTGAGTTGCAGCGCCGTTAGACGATTTATCGGATGATTGGGCGGGAGCTTGTGTGGATTGCTGTGCCGAAGTAGAAGCTGAAGTCGAGGTAGAAGCCGGAGAAGACTTCGCTGGCTGCGCAGATTCTTGATTTTGTTTGTCAGATGGCGCTGATTTAGGTTGCGTTTGTTGCGCCTGTTCTGCTTGCTTGTCAGAGGCAGGTTGGGAAGGGGACAATTGGGTAGCTTTGCGAGGGGTTTCCCGAGGAGTGTTCTTAGTTGTTGCGTTTTTTTGTGATTGACGTTGAGGTTGACGAGGCTGCTTTGCTTGGTTTTGCTGATGATTCGAAGTCTGCGTCGGCTTAGGAGCACTCTTTCCCACAGCAACGACTTCATTAATCGAAGGCTTCACTATATTTTGCGCAATAAGCGTGGCGCTTTCCGCTTTTCCATCTACGTACGTTACGTTATAAACATCCTCACGTTCACCGTTTACGCCAGCCTGCTGCACTACTCTCGCATTTGCCGGCAGCTTAGGATCGACAATAGTTTGCGTAGCGAAAGGTAACGAAACAGTGCGCGTTTCCTTACCGTGAGTGACTCGTGCAACTCGAAGAATCGTAGTGCCGTCATTTTCTTCAACGCTTACGCGATCTTCTTTGCCGAGCACAATTCCTTGCGAATCGAGGATTGCGCTCGCAGGTAACGTACCGTCTGGCGCAATTCGCGCTTTCCCGTCGGCAATAACGGTTATAGGACCTTTTTTATTAATTGATAATCCGCAGGTAAGTTGGTCATATATGTTGCGTAAATTCACTGTAATGCGTGCGGCTTTGCGTGCGTTAGCTTTAAAGAATCCAATAAGTTGATCGATACTAGTTGCAACTGTCCAAAATGGTATGGTTACGCCATCTACAGTAATGGAAGTTTGGTAAGCGCTGCGGACGGTGACGGTTGCGTGATTGGTAAGAATTTCCCCAGAAGAAGATATTACTTGATCGTGCGTTTTGAGCGGAATGCGCTGTTCTTCTAGCAAGCGAGTAGACGTAGTGGCGTAAGTTTTAACAATTCGGGTTTTGCCGTTTACTACGAGCGCCACCGATTTTTGTGCGGTAAAAGCAAAAGTACTTGTTGCTGCAAGTGATAGAGACAGGACGCAGGCAAGAATACGTGCGCGTCGCATTACGATTAAGCGTCGAGGGGTCCATCGACGTGCCATATCACCACTCCCTTCACTGTGAACCGGCTTTTATTATACCTTCTACGCTGCACTCTGTTGTGATTATTAATCTGACTACTAATTTGAAAAGAATGAATTGGACAAGTCTGGCTACGCTAAAAGTAGTCAAGACGAAGGTAAAAAAGAAAAATGGGGGCGGGAGAGAAGGGGATATTCCCGCCCCCTAAGAGGAGGAGCTGGTTGGGGGACGCTCCGTCCTCTACTCGGAAACCCTGAGTTGGGGGAAGGTTTCCGAGTTCTTACTCGCGAAAAGTGTTACAGTGTGCAGATTCCCTTTCTCAACCTGAATTTTACATATAAAATTACAAAAAGTTACGTCGGCTTATTAAAAGGTTTCCTTCTCCGTGCAACTATTTCCCGTCATTATATGCTGAGCAAGAGATAACAGAAAAAACGGAGCCTCCTGCCGGGATCGAACCGGCGACCTGCCGCTTACAAGGCGGCCGCTCTGGCCATCTGAGCTAAGGAGGCGCACGCTACGTGGTGTACATCACTGCTCCACGCAGAACATTGATTAGTGTATCATATATCGTCAAACTACAAAAGTGACTGTGATTCGTAGCGTGTGGTGCGTTGCGTATTGAGCTGGACTATGAATATGCGAGTGCTTTGGCGGTGCGCAGCATTACCATAATGCAGTATGGAAGATATCAGCATAGTTGATTTGCAGCCGGGCAATAATGTGGGCGGGTATACGCTTATTGCCAGGCTTGGTGGCGGCGCAATGGGGTCAGTTTGGCGCGTTAAAGACGATGGCGGCAATCAGTATGCTATGAAAATATTGCGTGCTTCGATGAATATTTCCGGCAGTGAGGATATTGACGGCGAGCAAGCGCGTGCTCGTTTGCGACTGAAGCGGGAAGCGCTAGCTTTACAGCGTATTCACCATCCGGGAGTGTGTTCAATAGTTGATATGGAGCTTGATGCGTCGATTGCGTTTATTGTTACCGAATTAATTGATGGTCATAATTTGCGTGAGGATGTTGCAGAAAATGGACCGTATTTAGCTGATGATTTAGAGCGTCTTGCGCATAAACTTATTGAAGCTGTTCAGGCAGTTCATGAGGCTGGCATTATTCACCGCGATATTAAGCCAACGAATGTTATGATTGCTGCAACTGGTCCTGTATTGGTAGATTTCGGCATTGCGATGGGTGAAGGTGAAAGTCATGTTACCCGTACGGGATTAGTGATGGGAACTCCGGGATTTATAGCTCCCGAAATTATTGAGGGCAGTGATGCTGACGAGCTTACCGACTGGTGGTCTCTTGCAGCAGTGTTGGCTTTTGCGGCCACCGGAAAGCCGGTTTTTGGTACGAAACCTTTGATGGCGGTGCTTGAGCGTGCAGCTTCTGGCAATGCGGATTTAAGTGGATTGCCGCCGAAAACTTTGGCTGCTTTCCGTGACGTTTTGCAGCCTCAGCGCGAGAAGCGCTGCTCCCCAAACGCTTTGGAACAGGCGATAAGCGAGGATGCTATGAATCCTTTAGCGTGGCCGGAGGCGAACCGCCCTTTTGATCGAAGCGCTGCAGGCGAGACAGCTCGCGCAATGTGGCGTGAAACAATGGACGAAAAGATTGATGAATCGCAGGGTGAATCAACCGACGAGATGCAAACAATTTGTTGCGATAACGTTATTGAAACCTCTGCACTGCCATTATCTGCTACTACGGTTATGCCGCAACGCAATACTGTTACCTCGCAGCCACACGCTGTTACAACGCAACCGGAACATTACGAATCAAATATAAGCCAGGATGTTGATTCTTCTGGCTGTGCTGTTAGCAATCCCCCAAGCCAATATTCTTACTTATTGCGAGGTGCGTGGGCGCTTACAATTTGTGCTCCGATTTGCTCTCTTATTGCAATAGTGAATGTGCTTGATGCTGTGGCAGTCAGCGCATTAATGATGTGGATTACTGCAACGGTTGGATACAATATTGCGGCAAAGTTGCGTCGCCAGCAATTGCATAATGGCACAACTCCGCGGCATGATGTTGTTATGCGTGTTGCAGGGCTGCCTTGGCATAGCGTATGCGGTTTGGCATATACTATACCCCGCATTATTGGCATAGTGGCTGGCGGTGTTGTAGGTTCTGTTGCGTATCCGCTGCTGTGTGGTAGTGCTCCAGAATTACTGTCTGTTACGTTTGGTTCCGTACAAGTTTTTGTGCCGACTTACCATCCGGAAATATTTTCGCAAACGTCTGTTGGTTACGTTTTAGGATTCATTGTGGCTTGGATTGTTATGGCAATTATTAAGGGCACTACTGTGTTCTGTTCGGGACTGGGAGCACTATTTTGTTCGTCGCGTAGGGTTGAAGATTAGTAATTGTGTTAGCTTATGTTGCAGGTTTCATAAGAATTATCGAGTGATTTTCGTTATGCTTTCGTTAGGTTTGTACTGTTGCTAACGTGGTTAGCAGTGTTTCCGTTGGTGCCACACGTTAAACTATGTGGCAGTTATTTATTTATGTGACTGTCGCCGGGAGCAAATCCTGGCGCGTAATGCAAAGTAAGCGAGGATTACGAAACAAATGTCTACAATACAGCCAGATGACGTTCAGCAAAACAGTCATGTTGCTTATGCGCAGCAGAAAAATGCGTTACAAAGTGAACGTTTAGAGCGTGAGGCGCGTGAACGCCGTCAACAAACGATTATTGGGCTTATTGTGGTGCTGATTGTTATCGCCATGATTGCTGCAGTTGGTATAACTGCTTATCAAATGACGTATGTTCAGCCTCAAAAGAAGATTGAGCGATCTGAAAAAGCTCACGTCAATTTGAAAAAACTTGCACCTCAAGATCGTCCAAAAAGCGTGAACGATAAAGACGGCATTTTGTTAAGTAAGTTGGGTTACGGGAAGGCTGTACCGAACGCTCCGACGATTGCTGTGTACTCTGATCCGATGTGCCCAGGTTGCGGCGGTTTTAACCGCAAGGTAGACAAAACTCTGAATGCTATGGTGCGTGCTGGCCAAATTAATTTGGAAATCCACCCAATGTCGTTCCTTGATTCGCTTTCAACCGATCACTACTCTTCTCGAGTAACGGGAGCTATTGCTTATATTGCAGAGAACGATAGTGATCCTGAGCATTTGTTGCAATTTATTAATAACATTTTTGCAGAAGACTTCCAGCCGGAAGAAGGCGAAGGTTATAAACCTGTAAGCAACGAAAAGTTGATTGAACAAGCTAAGAAAGCTGGAATAGACGATTCTGTAGCAAGTAAGGCTTTCGACCGTCGATACGTGAAATGGCAGAATGTAGTGAATAAATACACTCCAGATCGTAAGGAATTGTGGAATGTTTCTGGATCTAACAAGGGTTCTATGACTACTCCAACTGCGACTATTAACGGTAAGTTGCTTGATATGAATGCAGTAAACGAAAAGAATATGAATGTGCTCGATGCAGTACTGCATTGCATTGGCTTGGAAAAGCAGCAAGTTGGTGTTGAAGGGCAAATGCCTAAAGTGACGGATAAGGATGCTCCTATCGACTTGTAATCTTGTAGTAAGTTACACGCATTCAAAGTAACGATAAAATCAAAATATCGTTGTAGTAAAACGGACGTTCAACATTGGTGGGCGTCCGTTTTTATATCGCATGAGCTTGCAAGATGAATTATCGTTGATTGTTTCGCGTCTTTGCCATAGCTTTGGTATAAACAAATGATTAAGCAAACGGGCATATTTTTAAGGTGAATACCAACCATTGTTTATGCTTATTGCTGTTTTTAAGAGCGTTTCCGACACGCTGATGCTGCAGAAAATACTGATTTTTTGCTGTTTTTCTGAGCTAAACATGATATATTAAGGCATGGCTCAACGAAGAGAACCTTCAATGGACCAGGTAAGTAAACTGTGGACGATTGATACCCGCCGATGTAGGAAATTGGGGTCATGAGTGCACACCCTTCACTACGGATCGTTCGGCACGTACCTGCCGATGAAAGGACATATCATGGCAGAAGTTGTATTTGATCATGTGACTCGTATTTACCCAGGCAACGATAAGCCTTCGGTTGACGATTTGAACATGACTATTAGAGATGGTGAGTTCCTCGTACTCGTTGGTCCATCTGGTTGCGGTAAGTCAACGACATTGCGTATGTTGGCAGGTCTTGAAGAGGTTAACAAAGGACGTATCCTCATCGGCGGTCAAGACGTTACTACAATGCAGCCAAAGGATCGCGATATTGCAATGGTCTTCCAGAACTATGCATTGTATCCGCATATGACTGTTGCAGACAACATGGGCTTTGCTCTTAAGATTGCTGGCGTTCCAAAAGAGGAAATTCGCGCTCGCGTTGAAAAAGCAGCTCAGGTTTTGGATTTGACCGAGTATTTGGATCGTAAGCCAAAGGCTTTGTCTGGTGGTCAGCGTCAGCGCGTTGCTATGGGTCGCGCAATTGTTCGTGAACCAAAGGTCTTCCTTATGGATGAGCCTCTTTCGAACCTTGACGCTAAGCTCCGCGTGCAGACTCGTACGCAGATTGCTGCTTTGCAGCGCCAGCTCGGTGTTACTACTTTGTACGTGACTCACGATCAGACTGAGGCCTTGACCATGGGTGACCGCATTGCAGTCATCAAGCTTGGTGTTTTGCAGCAGGTTGGTGCTCCAACCGAGCTTTATGATCGCCCAGCAAACGTGTTCGTTGCAGGCTTCATTGGCTCCCCGTCCATGAATATTAACCAGCATCCAGTAGTTAACGGTCGCGCTCAGATTGGTGAGGATTCTATTGTTCTCCCAGCTGAAGCTGTTGACAAGCTCACTGCAGAAGATAACGGCCAGATTATTGTTGGCTTCCGTCCAGAAGACGCAAGCTTGGCAACTTTCGACGATCCAAACGCATTCTCCTTGCGAGTAGTGAACGTCGAAGATCTCGGCTCTGATGGCTATATCTACGGCAACATCATCACTGATGGTTCTCCTGAGGAAGCATCCACAATGATGTCTGACCAGAATAAGCTCACAACAATTCGCGTGAATCCGCGCGCTTTGCCAAAGGTTGGTGACACGGTGAAGATCAAGATTGATCCATCCAAGATGCACCTGTTCGCGCCTTCTACTGAGCTGCGTTTGAACTAAAAGCTGTAGGTTTGTTTGTTTGCGTAAGTAAAATAAACAAATTTTCGATATAAAGGTATTACGGGGTTCGCAATGTTAAGCGGACCCCGTTTTTGCCAGCAAAATCAGAACACAAATAGTGGTAGATAAGTTTGCGTGTTATAACGTATAGCTTATTATGTCTTACTGTGTATAGTTGTTATCAATAATTAGTTGGCAGTGAATCTGCGTAGCGTTTGAGCAGTAGATTGTACTGTTGACATGAGCTTGATTGGTACATGGACTTTATGGAATGGAATGACGCTCCTCAGTTGGACCCGCGTGCTGTGCAGGCAACTTCAGTATCTGCACAAGACGAGAGTGCGTCGTCTCAAGAGCCGCAGACGCTTAAGATTACCGCCGCTAGTTCAAATCCAAAAATGTTTACCTTGCCGTGGGAGCTGCCGCTTTCTCAATGGCCGGTTGATTTATTTGTGAATTTGCCACGCGGTATTTCTCGTCACGTTGTGCGCTTTGTGCATGTTGGTGACGAAGTGTATGCCATGAAGGAAATAACTCGGCAAGTAGCAGAGCGAGAATATGAGTTGCTGCGTCGCTTGCGTAAGCTTGAGTTGCCAACTGTTACCCCTATAGCTGTTGTTGCAGGCCGTCGGGATGCCAATGGTGAAAAACTTGAGGCAATGTTGGTGACGAAACATTTGAAGTTCTCACTGCCATATCGTGCATTATTTGCTCGCACTCTGCGTCCGGACACTGCTGAGCGTCTTATTGATGCGCTCGCTGTGCTTATGGTTCGTTTGCATCTTTCTGGCTTTTATTGGGGTGACGTGTCGCTTTCTAACGTACTGTTTTTGCGAGATGCTGATGCGTTTTCTGCATTCCTGGTTGACGCAGAAACTGGTGATTTGCACGGAAGTTTAACGGAAGGACAGCGCGAATACGATATTGATTTGGCTCGCACCAATATTATCGGCGAACTGATGGATTTGAGCTCAGGCCAATTGTTGCCTACTGAAGTGGACGAAATTAGCATAGGTAATCGTTTGGTTGACCGTTACCATTCGTTGTGGAGTACTCTTACCGATGTCGATAAGTTTAGCCCAGATGAAATGTGGCGTATCGAGCGTCGCGTGAATCGTTTGAACGAGCTTGGGTTTGATGTTGACGAGTTGGAAATGAAGACTTCTGAAGACGGACGTCGAGTATTGGTTCGTCCTCGTGTAGTCGATGCCGGTTATGCTTCACGTAAGTTGTTGCGTTTGACTGGCTTGGATGTGCAAGAAAATCAAGCTCGAAGGCTGCTTAATGATTTAGACGCGTATAGAACTTCTACATGGCGTCAGGGTGAAGAGTTGGAGATTGTTGCTACCGACTGGATGCGTGAAATCTTCGAGCCGACGGTTCGCATGATTCCACCTGAATTCCGTTCGCAGATTGAGCCAGCACAGTTCTTCCACGAAGTGCTTGATCACCGTTGGTTTATGGCAGAAAAGGTCGGTCACGACGTTGCTATGCAAGATGCCGTGACGAGTTACATTAAGAATGTATTGCCACAGTACAAAATGGATAAGCGCGTGCTCGCTGCTATTAATGCTGATGCTGATTCCGGTGTGATAGACGATGAATATACTTATTCGCAATCCAATGATGCTGGCGTTAATCTTTATGAGGATGATCAAGATGCCAGCGTGTGGGCAAGTTGAGATTTTGCCTGGATGAGTTGAGGATAGTTACTTGAGCGTTATACAACAAACAAGAGAGCTAATTTTTAATAAGGACGATCTCGTTTGTCGTCTTTGATTGTTCAGCGATTATTTCGCAGGGGGAACTTCGGTTCCCCCGTTTTTATATATAGTTACGAATTAATCTGGATGCAATCAAATATCAACACTGTAGTCTGAATTTGGGTATAAAAGAGTGCCCCCTGTGGGACTCGAACCCACAACCCAAGACTTAAAAGGACTCTGCTCTGCCAATTGAGCTAAAGGGGCAACAAACGCTAAGTGTACTACACTCGAGCGACGAAGTGAATATCGTGTACACGTATGCGTGTTATGAGCGTTGCTGGTGTTATTGCAATTCGCCTAAAGATTCCAACTTTGCTTTAATTTGCGTAGCTGAAGGTTCTACCATAAAAGTATTGTCTGCAAAAGTAACTACCGGAATATGCTTTTGCCCACTAATCTCAACCGCTTTTTCTGCAGCGCCTTCTTCCGTTTCAATATCATGCCAAACGAATGCTACACCATACTGATTAAGCGCAGCTTTAGCACGCTTGCAATCACCGCACCAATCTGCTCCATACACTTCTACGGTTGCTTGATCTGCCATAAATGCTCCTTACTGTACTTTTAATCGTCACTATTGCGCGCAATAAATGGATTGCTTACTGCCTCGCTACTAGTTTAATGGATTCCGTAATGCTGTGCTAGTTGATGGCAAATTAATATGCAAGTGTGACAAAGATGAGAAAAAATAGTGAAATATATTGCTAGTGTCCCTTGATTTTCATAGGCTTAATTGCATGAATATGGTTATAGATATGAATACAGTGATTTGGTTTGCGGCTGCAGCGGTCATTATCGCTGTGCTTTTAGTAGCTGCTGCCGTGATATTGCGTATTCGTGGTAACGATCATGGTCCAGACATTCCGCAAAGTGTGGACGACAATCTTCCAACTGTTGAAGCGGGCAAAACAACAGCGTCTGAAAAACCGTTAGATTCTGAACCATCAGCCGAGCCTGTAACTGAGCCGGAGGTTAAGCCGGTAGTTAATTCGGCATCGGGGTCCGCGTCTGGGCTTCGTTCCGCAACTCCACTGCCGGAAAGTACCTCTTCCCGCTTAAAGCGTCTGCGTGAACGTTTAGCACGTAGTGCAAACCCATTTGGTCGCGCGCTTTTCAATATTATGAGTAAGGATCATCTTTCAGAAGAAGATTGGGAAGATGTAGAAGATACGCTGCTTATGGCTGACGTTGGTGCGCAGGCGAGTGAAACATTAGTTGAAGCGCTGCGCCAAGATGCTCGCATTGCTGGTACTACTAGCGCTGACGATGTGCGGGCCGCGCTGCGGGCGAAGCTTTTAGAAATAGTGGGTGAGGATACGGATCGACGTTTGAATGTCGATAAGCCAGAAGCGCACCATCCGGGCGTTATTATGATGGTTGGCGTTAATGGCACTGGTAAAACTACTACTGCCGGTAAATTAGCTCGACTATTTGTGGCTGAACATCGTTCTGTTATGTTTGCTGCTGCTGATACTTTCCGTGCTGCTGCGGCAGACCAGCTTACAACTTGGGCTTCTGCGGTTAATGTGCCGGTTGTGCGAGCCGATAAAGACGGTGCTGATCCCGCTTCTGTTGCTTTTACGGCGGCAAGTAAAGCGCAAGAGGAGCAGACAGACGTATTGATTGTAGATACGGCAGGGCGTTTGCAAAATAAAGCAAATCTGATGGATGAGCTTGGCAAGATTCGCCGAGTGGTAGAGAAAACGATGCCCGTCGACGAAGTATTGTTGGTGTTGGATGCCACTACCGGTCAAAATGGTATGGCTCAGGCGAAGGTTTTTGCTGAGGCTATTGGTATTACAGGCGTGGTGCTCACTAAACTCGATGGTTCTGCCAAAGGCGGTATCGTTATTGCTGTACAGCGTGAGCTTGGTGTACCGGTGAAGCTTGTGGGACTTGGTGAAGGGCCGGATGATTTAGCTCCATTTGATCCGCACAGTTTTGTAGATGGTTTGCTTGGTTAAGTGGTGTTTTGACAGATAGCTTGGTTGTTAGCTTGGCAATTGCGCTACTTGCGTTACCGAAACACAAGTTTTGAGCCTGCTTACATGAGCCTGCTTACATAGGTGAGCAGGCTTTTTTATAAGCTTTTTTGCATAGTCTTATTTCATAGTCTTTTTGTTACGTAACTTTTCTCGTTACAATAGCTATATAGCAATAATGTAATACGTCAGCTGCAACGGCACTGTTATTGTGCCGTTTGCGTTGTGCTGTTGAATAATTGAGGTGAGACATGACCACAATGGATCCGCAATGGGCGTTGTTGGCTGGTGCGTTGGTATTTATTATTACGCCTGGCATTGCGCTGTTTTATGGCGGTCGCGAACGTGCTACTTCTATGGTAAATATGATGATGCTGTCTGCTGGTGCTATTGCCGTCACGACGATTGTGTGGACGTTGTGGGGATGGTCTATGGCTTTCGCTGGCAAAGATATGGCCGGTGGCGTAGTTGGAGATCCGATTAGTGGCCTTTTGTTCCGTGATTCCATGGTGGCAGATCATGGCGTATTTACTTCCATGGATGCTAATTCTGGTTTGGCTGGTGGCATTCCTGCAGCTTTCCGTTTAGCCTGTGCTGTGGTCGCTGTTGCGCTTATTACAGGTGCTTTGGCAGGCCGTGTACGTTATGCTATTTGGTTGATTTTTGTGGCTGTTTGGGTGACGTTAGTATTCGCTCCGTTGGCACACATGGTTTGTGGCGGCGGATTGTTATCTCCTAACGGTGCTATTTCGCAAGCTCTTGGTATCCAGGTGCACGATTTTGCTGGTGGTTCTGTATTGCATATTGCTGCAGCGGTTTCTGCTCTTGCCATTGTGCTCATTATTGGCGGTCATGCGCATTTCCAATTGAAGCATTTTGTGCTGCATATTAAGAATGTTGCGCGCACAAGTGTTGGTGCTGATGCTGGTAGTGCTGCAGGTTCCGATTCATTAAAAGATAAGCATATTCGTAATCATGGTGTGAAAAGTCGTTTGTCTCGTGCTTTGTGGGCTGATGTTGCGAATGCGCAGAATGCTGTTCAGAGTGCTGTTGTTTCTCCGGTTGCAACAGTTGCTGAGGTTGCTTCAGAACCTGCCCAATCCGCCACAGATAGTGCTGTAGCTGCCCGTCATCCGCATAATGTTCCGTTTGTTGTGCTGGGCGTGTTTTTGATTTGGTTTGGCTGGCTTGGTTTGATGATTGGTTCGTCCGCAGGTGTTCCTGGCGTTGCTGGTTACGCTTGGGTGAGTTCTATGATTACAGCTTCGGCTTCTATGCTTGCTTGGGGTGTGACTGAACGTTTGCGTTCTGGTTGCTTTAGTGCGTTGGGTGCGGCTTCTGGAATTATGGCTGGCTTGGCTGCGAGCGCTGCTGCTGCGGATGTTATTGCTCCGCTGTGGGCGTTGGTGCTGGGCGTGCTTGCTGGAGTTATTACTTCGCTGGTTTCACATTCTCGCATGTTTGTGCGTTACGATGGCGCTTTGCACGTGGTGAGCGTAAATGGTGTTGCTGCTTTTATTGGTGTGCTTGCAGTTGGCTTGTTTGCTGACGGTACCGGATTATTTGCTGTTGGTGACTGGCATCAGTTGGTTGCACAATTATGCTTGATTGGTATTACCGTGCTGTATTCGGGTGCTGTAACAGCGGTTGTTGCTTTTGCGCTTGAGAAGCTGTTAGGCTGGCGTATTTCGGAAGCTAAGGAGCGTAAGGGCGTTGATTTGGCCGATCAAGGCGAGCGTGCTTACGATTTTTCCACTATTGCGCAAAGTCATGGCGGTGCTGTGGTAACTGTTGCCAATGACGGCGATGCGAGTAGAGAGCAGATGGCTGTGCTTGCGTCGGTAGATATTGCGGTTGATGATAATGCGGCTGAGCCTGAGCGTCCGGAGATTGAGGTTGATACTAACGATGAGACTGTTGAACAGAGTGAGGTTGCGCTCGAAAGTGCCGCTGATAGTGATGTTCAGGATGATGCTGTCGATGAAACGTTAGTGGAAGATAGTAAAAATATCGAAGCTGAGGTTGCAGAATCGGATGTCCAATCTGAGGAGAGCAATATAGAAGTGGGTACGGAGGCTGACGATAGTGATGCAGCTGAGTCTGATGCTGAAGTTGAGGATACTGAGGCTGAGGACAGTGAAGCTGAAGATGCCGATGTTGATAAAGCTGTTGATGCTGACAGTGACGCTGAGAACAGTGACGCTGAAGGTAACGCTGAAGGTGACACTGCAACTAATAAGGATGTTGCTGAGAGTCGTGAGACGGCACAGAGCGAAGGTTCTGTTGAACAGTCTCAAGAGGAGACTCGAAAGAAAAAGTCTGGTAAACGCAACAATGCTAAGTGATCATAAATGGTCACAATGTTGAAAGTGCATATCGTAAGATAGTTCCGTAACGAATGTATCGAGACATTACAAACCGTGTGTGTTACGTAAGTAAAGCACGCGGTTTTTGATTTTCCTTGGCTTTTGAAAGGCGCATTTGCCTGCGTAAAGTATCAAATAAGACACGCACGAAATATGACATGTGAATAAAAAGTTGAGTTATCCACATTTTAGGCGTGTTCAAGTGGACATCTGGCAAAATTATCCACATAATGGGGATAACAATGTGGATATCCTGCGGATAACTTGTGTAAACCAATCTTTCTATTTGCACTTTTAACATATTTGTGTTAGCGCGCAAACCAAAGTAAGTAAGCGGATGAGTTGCTTGTGTACGCAAACAATCGAAAAAAAGTAATTTCGCCGCAAATAAACTAATTAAAAAGTAAAGCGATACAATAAAACACTATGGCACATAAGCAGTTGGAAAATAACAATATGGCAACATTGCCGCACGACGCACATCGTGCTTCGTCAAACAAGTCAAGCAAAGATACGTTACGCAAAAATACGCAAAGTAATCTTGCGCAAGCTACTGTAGTAGATGCTCACATGCTTAAGCCTGTTAACGACATTGCTTCACAACGGAAAGATGTGCTCCGCAATATGTGGCTGCTTGCTGTGCCAACATTCGGTCAACTTATTGCAGAACCAGCATTCGTGCTCATTGATACTGCTATTATCGGTCACATTGGCCGCAACGCCCTTGCAGGGCTTTCTATTGGCTCAACGGTGCTTCTTACCACTACCGGTCTTTGCCTTTTTCTCGCGTACAATACAACTTCGCAAGTTGCTCGTCTTTTAGGTGCCGGCAAACGGCGTGAAGGTTTTAGCGTTGGCATGGATGGATTATGGTTGGCAATGCTACTTGGGATTGTGCTTACTGTGATACTTCTGTTTGCTGCGGAGCCGTTATGTTACGCTGTTGGAGCGCGCGGCGAAACTTTGCGCAATGCAATTGTGTACACACAAACGGTGATACCGGGATTGCCAGCAATGCTGCTCGTTTACGCAGCAAATGGCATATTTCGAGGCTTACGCAATGTGCACATTACCTTATTTGCTGCGGTAAGTGGAGCCATAATTAATACGATACTTGACGTAATCATGGTGTTTGGTTTGCGTTTAGGAATTGCAGGATCTGGTATTGCTACCATGATTGCGCAATGGTATATGGGATTGGTGCTCACTATCCCGGCTATTGTGTGGGCTGCACAAAGTCAGGCGCGTCTCCGGCCGCATTTTCGCCATATTTTACATTCCGCTGGTAGCGGTGTGCCGCTTTTTGTGCGCACTCTTGCACTGCGTGTATGTATGGTTGCCACGGTTGTTATGGCCACGAGACTCGGCACGAATACGCTTGCAGCTTACCAAGTTGCCAATTCTTGCTGGAACTTTGTGATGAATATTCTCGATGCTATTGGTATCGCTGCGCAAACTATTGTTGCAGCTGCACTTGGTGCGGGTCTTCGTGAGCGTGCCGGCATGATTACGCGTATTTGCGCTCAAGTAGGTGCGGTAAGTAGTGTGATTGTTGGTTTAGTAATGATATTAGTTGGATGGAGTTGCTCGCCATTATTCACTCCGCACGCGGATATTCAGCTCCTCATTGCGATCGGCATGACAATAATAGGATTGTTCCTACCTCTTGCTGGTTGGATGTGGGCTTTAGATGGCGTGCTTATTGGTGCTGGCGACCATCGTTATTTAGCAAAGGCTTGCTCTGCAACGGCAGTAGTGTATTTACTTGCGCTTCTTACTACTTACGCAATTGATTCGCTACTAAATACTCACGATATTACGCGAACTATTACGCTGTGGGTTGTGTTAAACGCTGTGTATATTGGTGGTCGTGCCGTGGGAAATAGTCTAAGAATACGCAACGATACGTGGATGGAATCTGCTGCGCGGCTGTAATACGTGCGCGCGTTTATACTCGATTCTATGGCAGATAATGATATGTGGCAGTCCGCGTCAAGCAAGGTGAGTCGCGCTGGAAGTAATCGAGGCGGCAACGGTGACGCTTCGTTATACGGTTCTGAAAGTACAAGTCGCGGCAGTGAAATGGGCGGTGTAACACTGTTTGATCGTGTGCCTCCGCACGATGTTGACGCAGAAATGGCGGTACTCGGTGGCATGCTCATGAGTAAGGATGCTATTGGTGAGGTATCGCAAGTACTTGAAACGGCTGATTTCTACCAGCCTCAGCATCAAACAATTTATGATGCTATTCTTACGCTGTTTTCTGGTTCGCAGCCAGTTGATGTTGTGCTGGTTGCTAACGAATTAATGAAAGCTGGCAATCTCGATAAAATTGGTGGTGCCGATTATTTGCACAGCCTCGTGGCTTCCGTACCGACGGCTGCAAATGCAATGTATTATGCAGATATTGTGCATCAGAATGCCGTTTTGCGTAACGTCATTACAGCCGGCACTAAAATTGCGCAAATGGGCTATTCTGCCTCAGGTGCGCAGGCAGAAGATATCGTAAATCTCGCACAATCGGAAGTGTACGAGATGAGCGCTGGTAAAATACGTCAGGATTATGTTGCTATTGGTCCGGTTTTGCAAAATACGCTCGATCAGCTCGATAAAATGCAGAATCATGAGCTTGAACAAGGCGTGCCAACCGGTTTTCGTGATATTGACGAAGTTACGCAAGGTTTGCAGCCTGGTCAAATGATTGTTGTTGCAGGCCGTCCAGCCATGGGTAAGTCAACGCTCGGCATTGATTTTGCACGTTCGGCTGCGTTACATCATAATCTAACTACCATCGTATTCTCGCTCGAAATGAGCAAAGTGGAATTAGCGCAGCGCATTATTGCTGCAGAAACGAATATTCCGCTTGCTGCCATGCGTAGAGCGGAAGATATTACGCCGGATCGCTGGAATACACTCAATAATTTCTGGACAAAAATGCAGAACGCCCCACTTTTTATTGACGACAGTCCAAATATGAGTTTGATGGAGATTCGCGCAAAATGTCGTCGTTTGAAACAAACGAATGATTTGAAACTGGTAGTTATCGATTACCTTCAGCTTATGAGTTCCGGCAAGCGCGTTGAAAGCCGTCAGCAGGAAGTTTCGGAATTTTCGCGTGCGCTAAAATTGCTCGCTAAAGAGCTTGAAGTGCCGGTTGTGGCTTTAAGCCAGCTCAATCGTGGGCCAGAAATGCGTAACGACAAGAAGCCGCAACTTTCGGATTTGCGCGAATCTGGTTCTATCGAGCAGGATGCTGACGTGGTGTTCCTGGTGCATCGTCCTGATTTCTACAATAAGGAAGATCGCCCGGGTGAAGCGGATATTATTATGGCTAAGCATCGTAATGGCCCTACTGATACCTTCAATCTTGCCTTCCTTGGCGCAACTTCCAAATTTATGGATATGCCACAGGATTATCAGCAGGCAGGGGTGTGATAAGTATGTCAAGTGGCAACCATGAATCGCGTAAAAAGTTGCGTAAAGATTTGAATAAAGATTTAAATAAGACCTTGAACAAGCATTGGTACAGTTTTGCTATGCCCGCTGTAGGAAAGTTAGTATGCTTACTTTCCAGAGCTTTACATCACGGCGGAAGTGCTCTGCCAGGTAAAGTAATCGAGCGTCTTGATCCAGGCTTTTTAGCGCGAACCTTAGCAACATTACCGTACGGAATAGTACTTATTTCCGGAACTAACGGCAAAACTACCACGACGCGTATGGTAACTTCTATGCTGCGAGACGCAGGACTTAAAGTATTTACGAATCCAACAGGCTCCAACTTTACTAGAGGCGTAGTGGCAGCTCTCGCAAAAACTATGACTGCTTTTGGCACAAAGCTAGATGCGGATATTGCGGTTTTAGAGCTTGACGAAGCGTACGCAGTGCATTTTGTAAATCAAATTAAACCACGTTACGCTACGTTACTCAATGTTATGCGCGACCAGCTCGACCGTTTCGGCGAAATTGATACGACTGCGAAACTATTAAGTAACGTAGCCGCTGCGACTGAAGGAACGGTAGTGTTAAACCGTGAAGATCCACGTATTCGTGCGCTCGCAGACGTTGTTCCTTCTGGTACTAGCGTGCGCTACTTTGGTTTGGACGATGCCGTAAAAAGTATGTTCCCAACTGATGATGATTTGCACAATAATGTTGAGAAAAACGAAAATTGCGAAGACGGTGCAGTGGGGAGAGATAGCAACCTTCCCAAAGCAGATGTTGTGCTTTCAAAAGTTGGCGACCATGAGGCTGAGTTTATTATCAAAGGGCAGCGTAAAACTACTTCCGTAAAACTCGACGGAGCTTACAATATTTTCAACGCCGCAGCTGCTGCAACTGTAGTTCGCGCCATCTTAGCGGACGCTGCAAAGCAAAATTCTGCGCTGCAAAAATTCGACGACGACGCACTTATGGCGGCGATTTCGCGTGTGACGCCTGCTTTCGGCCGAGGCGAAGTAATTGAAGTTAATAGTGCTCCAGTTGAGCTTGTTTTAGTAAAAAATCCTATTGGTTTTAGGCTTGCGCTTGCTTCTGATCATCCGCAAAATCACGACACCATGATTGCGATTTGCGACGAATATGCGGACGGACGAGACATGAGCTGGCTGTGGGATGTTGATTTTACATGCTTGAGCGGCGGTGGAGTTGCGTGCGTTTCTGGCACTCGCGCATGGGACATGGCTTTGCGCTTGGAATACGATAAGGTTGCGGCTCGCAATGTGAATACGGATTTAGAAGAAGACGTTAAATCTTTCGTGAACGGTGATTTTAGCGGCAACACTAAAAACGCAAAACGCATATACTGCACGTATACTGCCATGCTTCGCGTGCGCGCGACTTTAGCGCAACTTGCGGAAGTTAAAGACGTTGGAGTTGGAAAGTAGTTGGAAAGTAGTTGGAAAGTAGAAGTCATGAATGGTGCCAGTGATATTAGCCAGGCAACTGCTAATAATGAGTATAAAAATCGCGTGTTAGATATTGTGTCGCTATATCCGAAAGACATGAATATTTACGGCGACTATGGCAATGTGCTTACGATTATGCGCCGTGCGGAATTGTACGGATATAAACCTGTGTTGCACGAGTACAATGTTGGCGATGATTGGCCAAAGCGTGTGGATATGATTCTTGGCGGCGGCGGCCAAGACCATGGTCAAAGTAGAGTTACTGAAGATTTATTTGCGCGCGCGGATGCGATTCGGGAGCTTGCAAAAAGTGGCGTGCCAATGCTTATGATTTGCGGACTTTACCAGCTTTTTGGAGAGTATTTTGAAACCGTTGAGGGCCAAAAGCTTCAAGGAATTGGCATACTCGGTGAGCATACGGTTGGTCAAGACGTGCGCATGATTGGAAATCTTGTGGAGCACAGCGCCGATTTTGGCGATATTGTGGGCTACGAGAATCATTCCGGGCGCACAAGCTTGGAAGATGGCACGCAGCCGCTTGGCTCGGTTGATGGTGAAAATTGCGGAAATAATGGTGAAGATCACACGGAAGGCGCTCGCAAATATAACGTTATTGGAACGTATATGCACGGCTCCGTTTTGCCGAAAAATCCGCGTTTGGCTGACTTTTTAATTCAAAAAGCTGCAGAAAATCGTTACGGTGAATTTACACCAAATCAGACGGACACTCAGCGCACAGAGCTTGCAAAACTGGACGAACTTGCCGATAGCGCTCGCAAAGTCGCCATAACTCGTCCGCGGTAAACTTGCCTGTATTATATACAAAAGCCTGCTGAATTATGCAAATTATTGCAAACCAGCAGGCTATTTTGTAGTTTTGAAATTGATTTTTGACTTTATTTTTCTCAGCTATTCGCACGGGAAACAACGTGTTAGTCGCAATGCAGCCGTTGCGTACGCTATTTATTGCGTTAGCTTTTTACTTAGTTCGCACCGCGAGGCTTGCGCGTGTGGGTGTGAATTAAATAAGCCTGGCTGTCGACGAGCGGACGACCTTCCTTGTCGCGAGAGTGCAAGGTGTACGTGCCATCGCCATCCATCCACCATGAGACCGTAGAATCAGCCATTTGCAAATCAATATACTGAATCAACGCTTCAACTTGGTCAGGGGCGCTAATGCGAACCAGCGTTTCCACGCGACGATCAAGATTGCGGTGCATCAAGTCAGCTGAACCAATCCACACTTCTGGACCGCTCGCAGGGCCGTCTCCAATTTGTGGACCACAAGAATTAGCAAACGCGTAAATACGGCTATGTTCAAGGAACCTGCCGAGTACTGAACGAACGCGAATATTATCGCTCAATCCCTCAATACCAGGCTTCAATGAGCAAATGCCACGCTCAACAATATCAATCTTCACGCCTGCTTGCGAAGCGCGGTACAAGGCATCAATAGTTTGCTCGTCAACCACAGAATTGACTTTAATTTTAATCCACGCTTCTTTACCAGCAAGAGCCGCTGCTTCCTCGCGGCGAATACGTTGGATAATGCCAGTGCGAACTGTACGCGGAGCAACAAGTAAGCGGTGGAAACTTGACTTTGGAGCGTAACCAGAAAGCTGGTTGAACAGACGCGTCAAATCCTGTCCGACTACAGGATCACAAGTAAGCAATCCCAAATCCGTGTATAAACGAGCTGTCTTAGGATTGTAATTTCCTGTACCAACGTGGCAGTAGCGTCGCAATCCTTCTGCTTCCTGACGGACCACAAGAGACAACTTGCAATGCGTCTTCAAACCGACAATGCCGTATACAACGTGCACGCCTGCGCGCTCAAGCTTACGCGCCCACGCAATATTCGCATCCTCGTCAAATCGTGCCTTAATTTCAACTAACGCAAGCACCTGCTTACCAGCGTGAGCCGCGTCAACAAGAGCATCGATAATCGGCGAATTGCTAGAAGTTCGGTACAAAGTCTGCTTAATTGCAAGAACCTTCGGATCGGCAGCAGCTTGCGCAAGGAAAGCCTGCACAGAAGTAGAGAAGGAATCATAAGGGTGATGCAACAAAATATCGTGCTCACGAATCGAAGCGAAAATATCTTGCGCATGGCTAGTTTCAACTTCCGCAATCTGACGATTCGTAGTCGGAATAAACGGACGATACTTTAAATCTGGGCGATCCAAAGCCTGCAACTCAAAAAGTACCGTCATATCGAGCGGCGAAGGTAAGCGATACACTTCCTCAGGGCTTACTCGCAACTGATTGGCAAGAAGTTGGGAAAGGAACGGGCTGGCTTCGTCGGAAATTTCCAAACGAATTGGCGGTCCAAAGCGGCGACGCAAAAGCTCTTTCTCCATAGCGTTGAGCAAGTTTTCTGCATCGTCTTCCTCAACGTCAATATCCTCGTTACGCGTAACGCGGAAGGAGCGAGCTTCCTTAATAATCATGCCTGGGAAAAGCGATTCCAAGTGCGCTGCAATCAACTTTTCCATGGTGATAAAGCCGTAGCGTTCCTCGCGGCCTTCTTCATCTGTTAAATCGTCAACTGGCACAAGACGGTTCAAATTGTCTGGAATTTTTACGCGTGCAAAATGCGATTTCCCAGAATTTGGATTTTCGACGATAACAGCCAAGTTAATAGACTTGCCGGAAATGTATGGGAACGGGTGTGCAGGGTCCACTGCGAGTGGGGTGAGCACAGGGAATACTTGCTTGCGATAGTAATCCGAAAGGCGATCTTTTTCGGACTGAGTAAGCTTATCCCAGCTGAGCAAAACAATGCGCTGCTTGGCAAGTTCCGGGAGAATATGGTCGATAACATAGTGCGCATGCTCATCTTGGCGGCGATGCGTCACTTCGCTGATAGCGCGCAATTGTTGGCGTGGGCTGAGCCCGGATGCTGCGGTAACAGCAATGCCAGAATCAATGCGTCGCTTCAAGCCTGCGACTCGAACCATAAAGAATTCGTCGAGATTTGACGCAAAAATAGCAGCAAAATTAGCACGTTCAAGGAGTGGCAAATCGGTATTTTGAGCCAACTCAAGCACGCGTCGATTGAACTTCAACCAGCTTAACTCGCGGTCGAAGAAACGATCCTTTGGCAACGGTAGCTCACCCTCACGAGCTTCACGCTTTTCTGCCTTTTCATCTTCGGCGATGTGTTCTGCAATTTGACCTCGCAAAATCGCCTTTGAGGGAGCGTCAAAAATTTGTACCATACTCCGTAATTGTATGCGTTGTAAGGGAAGTGCGCGACTGAGTGTCGAAGCTTTCGACACGCCGACAATTATGCAATAAGAACGCAAGTGCACATGACAACCTTTGCATGTTCACAAAATAGTGCAAGAGACTTGATTTTTTGTGTGCAATTGAACAGTAGCAACAATATGTGAACAAAGGCTATTCTGTACTTTACTATTAAGCGAAAAGTGACGATAATAATAAGTACAAAAACAAATAGAGATAGCGGTAACCCACAAAAGTGTATGGATATGAAATCCGTGGACGTTGGACGGGACATTAAAGACTTTAACCGTTGCAACGAGGATGTTGTGCAGATGAATCCGCTGAAGTTGTTTTTGTAAACGAGAGGCTCGCCAAAGTGGCGGGCCTCTTTTGATGTGAGGGCGATTTTACTGCTCGTGCAGACTGTCGCGCGCATAAGGGAAACTATCAAAGAATAATTGTTGGAATTCATTTTCTTAGCTTCTTTGAAAATGAGAATATATTGTGTTCCATGCTGTGCTAATCGCAATTGCGAGTTGTGAATTTATTGACGCGTGATTACGTGTGTGGAGTTTGAAACAGGTAAGAAGGATCGAAGGACCATGCAACATTCGTTTATGGCAACGTTGGCTGCAGAATTTATCGGCACTGCTATTCTTATGATTTTCGGAAACGGTGCTGTAGCAAACGTTGAATTAAAAAATACTAAAGGACACCATGCCGGTTGGCTCAATATTGCCATGGGTTACGGTTTTGGTGTGATGTTCCCAGTGCTCATGTTTGGCGGAATTTCCGGCGCGCATATCAATCCTGCGATGACGATTGCGCAAGCTGTAAACGGCATGTTCCCATGGGAGAATGTAGCTCCTTATATTGTCGCTCAGCTTCTGGGTGCGTTGGTTGGCCAGCTTATTGTGTACGTAACTTATTTGCCGCACTACAACGAAACTGAGGAGCCAGAAGCAATTCTTGGCACTTTCTGCACTACGGATGCGTATAACAACAAAATTAACTACTTCCTTAACGAATTCTTCGGTACTCTTGTGCTTGTTCTGGCTGCACTTTGCTGCCTTACTTCTCCATGGGGTGAGAAGAATTTGGCCGGTGCTTCAATCGTAGTTGGCTTCGTTGTTTGGGGCTTGGTGACTTCTATGGGCGGCCCAACTGGTCCTGCTTTGAACCCTGCACGTGATCTTATGCCGCGTTTGCTCCACGCAATTTTGCCAATTCCACACAAGGGTTCTTCTCGCTGGGGTGAAGCGTGGATTCCAGTTGTTGCTCCTACTGCTGGCGCAATCTTGGGCGTGCTTATGTATAAGGTCTTGTTTGCATAAAGCAGTTGCTTTGGATTGTGATTGATTGCGGTTTATTGCGATTGTAAGAAGCGCGTAATGCTAGTATGAATGCGTTACGCGCTTTTTATTTTGTAAGCTTGCGTTTATTAAGAAAGACGAAATCATGTTTTCTAAGTCACTTATTGCAATTGGGCGTTTTGCGCCGACTCCTTCCGGGCGTATGCATATTGGCAATATGGTAGCAATGTTGGCTGCGTGGCTCTCTGCAAAATCACAGGGCGGCCACATGCTTTTGCGTTTGGAAGATCTTGATATTGCGCGCATGCCGAAGGATGCTAGCGCGCGAGTTATTGACGATTTGAAGTGGGCTGGTCTTGATTGGGTTGGTGAGCCGACTTATCAGCATGAACGCACTGCAATTTACCAAGAAGCTCTTGAGACGCTAGAATCTTTGCAAGACGACGACGGAAATTCGTTGATTTACCCTTGCTTTTGCTCGCGTTCCGACATTCGCGCAATCGCAGCTCCGCAGGAAGGCGACGGTTTCATACGTTACCCGGGTACGTGCAGAAATCTTCGTAAAAACGCGCAAGGTTTGGCACAAATCGAAAAGCGTTTGCAAAATAATCAGCAACATTCTTTGCGGCTTGCTGTTCCTTCGGCTGATTCGAGGGAGGCAAATATTGATTTTGAAGACGCGATTTTTGGTGCGCAATCTTTTAATATTGATCGCGACTTGGGTGATATGGTGATTCGTCGCGCGGATGGCGTTTTTTCTTACCAGCTTGCGGTTGTTGTTGACGATGTTTTGAGCGGAGTAAATGATATTGTGCGCGGGCGTGATTTGCTTCGTTCGGCAGCGTTGCAGATTTGGATTGGTGAGCTGCTTGAAAAATCGGGATTTTTTGCGGCTCACGGTGTGCATTATGTGCGTCCGCAATTTGCGCACTTGCCGCTAATTGATAACGCTCAAGGCGAGCGGCTTGCAAAAAGTAAGCACTCGCTAGACGTTGGCGCGCTTCGAGAAGCTGGCTGGAGTGCCGAGCGCATGATCGGCTACTGCATGTATCTTTTGGGATACAAAAAGCCTGGGCAAAATCAGCCTGTAGATATGAGTGCTGCCGACGCGCTCGCGTTATTTAAAAGCCTTGACACGCCGTGGGATTCTGTTCGCGCAAACTTAGCCGACAAATCCGTGCCCTTCCTCGACTAAACTATGTAGTTAGGTTTGATAGATTGGGGCAATAAATGGCATATATGACGCAAAAAGATTTGGCGAATACTGAGGTCGATTGTGTTCGCGCGCGTCAAATTGCCGACGGCGTGCACAGCGTGCAAGACGCTATTGCTCAAGCCGAATCGCATTACAGACGCAAAGCTGGGTCGGTTACGTTGCTTGCTGCAACTAAAACGCGAGATGTCGGCGAAATTATGGCAGCGCTTAAAGCTGGAGTGCGAGTAATTGGGGAAAATCGCCCGCAAGAGATAGTTGCAAAAGCTGAAATTTTACGTGCGCAAGCTGCTAGAGAAGGTTTAAGCGTTGGTGTGAACGGCGAAATTCCACTCTACTTAATTGGTCAGCTGCAAAGCAATAAAATAAACAAAGTTTTGCCGCTTGCAAATGGTATTCAGTCGGTTGACGGCATTGATCTTGCGCAAAAAATATCTGCTCGCGCGCAAAATTTAGGACTTTGCACAGACGTTATGTTGGAAGTGAACGTTTCGGGAGAAGCTACAAAATCCGGGTGCGTGCCCGAACGCGCGATTGACGAAGCACTCGCTATATCTAGTCTTCCGGCGCTTAATTTGCACGGATTTATGACGCTCGGAGCGCGCGTGGATGATGAAAAGATAGTGAGAAGCGGTTTTGCAAGATTGCGAGAAATTAGAGATTGTGTGAGTGAACAACTCGCGCAAGATCATGATGGGAACTCTGCAAAATTAGAGCTTTCGATGGGAATGTCCGGCGATTTTGCGTGGGCGATTGCCGAAGGCTCGACGATGGTTCGAATCGGTTCGGCAATCTTTGGCCCACGCGCATTTGTGTAGTTTTAAGTCAAAGTTTTTAAGTCAAATTGATGATTTTAGTTACGCATGCACAATCACATTGCGCAGCGAACCAATACCATCTACGTGCACAATCGCTTCGTCGCCAGCGCGCAAAGTTCCAGCTGGGTATGGAGTTCCTGTCAAAATCACATCTCCTGGAAGAAGCGTTGAGAAGCTTGAAATCGCAGCAATTTGCTCAGGAATACTGTGAATAAGTCGAGCTGTAGTGCCGTCAGCTTCTGGCACATTTTCGCCATTAAGAGTAAACGAAATATGTGCATCGCGCCAATTTAGCTCGGTTGTAATCCAAGGTCCAAGTGGGCAAGAAGTGTCGAAGCCCTTTGCGCGCGTCCACATTGGGTCGCTTCCTGCGCAATCTCGCAAAGTTACGTCGTTTACGCACGTAAAACCAAAAACGTAATTCATTGCTGTGGCTGCAGTCACATTTTTGGCGATTTTGCCCATAACAACTGCCACTTCTGGCTCAAAATTCATGTCGTTTGAGCAAGCAGGAATCACAATCGGATCGTCCGGACCAATTACAGAAGTGCTCGGCTTTGTAAAAATCACCATATCTTCGGCAGTATGCGAAGAAGCCGCAGGAGAGGTAGCGCGCTCGTCGTCAGAGCGCGTATCGTAATTTTTTGCCAATCCGTAAACTTTCGAAGGAATAACAGGCACAAGCAAACGCACGCCATCAGCATCCAACGCGTAACGTTTACCAGTTGGCTTAACTCCTTGCGGGCTTAAAGGATGCCCTTCAAGCGCTACTAAATAATCTTTACCGTCGGTTTCGTCTTTTTGAACGAAAGCGTATTGCGGAACTTCATTATACGAAAAACGTGCAATTCTCATGCTTTTAAGATTACGACATATTTGCTACTTAATTAGAGACTACTTGCTACTTAATTAAACTTTGCCTGCTACTTAACTAAATTATTTGCGTAAATTATTTGCGATTGAAAATTCTTGAAAACAAAACTTGAGTCTAGTACACTCAAGTTTTAGGAATAAAGTTATAGGAAAATCTGTTATACGTATCAGATACATGAAAGTGAAAGCTCGTTAGAACTCGAAAGTATCGTCAAAAAGCTTGAAATTGCAATAAAAGTTGCAGCGATTTGACTTAACTGAAATGGTTTCTACAGCTTTCGTGGAAGTGAGGTAGATATGGAACAAAAGTTTACAACCTTAGCGCAAGACGCATTAAGTGATGCTGTGCAAAGTGCAGCGGCTGCTGGCAATGCGCAAGTTGACACTTTGCATTTGGCGGATGCTTTACTTCGCCAAGAGCAGGGCGTCGTGCGCGCGCTTATTGCGCAGACGGGGGCAGATGCGCAACAAATCGGTGCTGAAATTCGTAACGCATTAGTGGCATTGCCTTCATCTACTGGCTCTACTACGACTAAGCCAGATGCAAGCCGTCAGCTTCTGGCTGCGCTAAGCCAGGCGGAAAAAGAAATGCGCGCAATGGGAGACGAATACGTTTCTACGGAGCACATGCTTATCGGCATGGTTGCAAGCGCGCCGAATACAGTTGCGGATATTTTCAAAAAGCACAATGTTTCTGCAGACGCGTTGCGAAAGGCTGTGCCAACTGTACGCGGAGGCGCGAAAGTTACCAGCCCAGACGCGGAAGGCAACTACAAAGCGCTCGAAAAGTATTCTGTTGATATGACTGCGCGCGCTCGCGAAGGAAAGCTCGACCCAGTAATTGGGCGCGATCAGGAAATTCGTCGTGTAATTCAGATTCTTTCTCGCCGCACGAAGAATAATCCTGTGCTAATTGGCGAGCCGGGCGTTGGTAAAACGGCAGTTGTAGAAGGATTGGCTCAGCGAATCGTTGCAGGGGATGTGCCTACAACTTTGCAAAACAAGCGTCTTATCAGTCTCGATTTGGCTTCGATGGTTGCAGGTTCGAAGTATCGCGGCGAGTTTGAGGAACGCTTAAAAGCAGTGTTGAAGGAAATCCAACAATCAGACGGTCAAATTATTACGTTTATTGACGAAATTCACACTGTTGTTGGCGCAGGATCTGCAGAAGGTTCAATGGATGCTGGCAATATGCTTAAGCCAATGCTTGCGCGCGGTGAGCTGCGTTTGGTTGGTGCAACTACGCTTAACGAGTATCGCGAACATATTGAAAAGGATTCGGCGCTTGAACGCAGATTCCAGCAAGTGTTTGTTGGTGAGCCTTCTGTTGAAGACACGGTGACGATTTTGCGTGGACTTAAGCAACGTTACGAAGCACACCACAAGGTGACGATTAGTGACGATGCAATCGTAGCCGCAGCAACGCTTTCAAACCGCTATATTACTGGCAGGCAGCTTCCAGATAAGGCGATTGATTTGGTGGATGAAGCGGCAGCTCACTTGCGTATGGAGCTTGATTCTCAGCCAGAAGAGATCGACGAATTGCAGCGTAAAGTTACGCGTCTTGAAATGGAAGAAATGCAATTAAAGAAGGCGGAAGATGCTGCTGCGCGCGAACGCTTAGAAAAGTTGCAGGAAGAATTAGCAAACTCGCGCGAGAAGCTTTCTGGATTGAAAGCGCGTTGGGATGCGGAAAAGGCTGGCCATAACAAGGTTGGCGATTTGCGAGCGCAACTCGACGCTAAGCGAGTAGAAGCCGACAAATTCACGCGTGAAGGCAACTTGGAACAAGCAAGCCGTATTTTGTATGGCGAAATTCCAAGCATTCAAAAAGCTTTGGAAGAAGCGGAATCACAGGCTGCTAACGCTAAGAGTGAAGCGAAAGAGCCAATGGTTCCGGATCAGGTTGATGCTGATTCTATTGCAGGAGTTGTTAGCGAATGGACGGGCATTCCTGTTGGTCGCTTGATGCAAGGCGAAAATGAGAAGCTACTCAACATGGAAAAGGAGCTTTCTAAGCGTGTGGTTGGTCAAAGCGAAGCAATCCAGGCTATAGCGGATGCTGTACGCAGAAGCCGCGCTGGAATTGCAGACCCGAATCGCCCGACCGGTTCGTTCCTATTCTTGGGTCCTACTGGCGTTGGTAAGACGGAGCTTGCGAAGGCTCTTGCTGACTTTTTGTTTGACGACGAGCGCGCAATGGTTCGCATTGATATGAGCGAGTACATGGAAAAGGCTTCTGTTTCGCGTCTAATCGGTGCTGCTCCTGGTTACATTGGCTACGAGGAAGGCGGCCAGCTTACTGAAGCTGTGCGTAGACGTCCGTATTCTGTAGTGCTTTTTGACGAAGTTGAGAAGGCGCATCCGGAAGTATTCGACGTTTTGCTGCAGGTTTTGGACGATGGTCGTTTGACTGACGGTCAGGGTAGAACGGTTGATTTTACGAATACGATTTTGATTATGACATCAAACTTGGGTTCGCAATTCCTTGTACAAGAAGGATTGGATGATGCTGCTAAACGCAAGGCTGTTATGAACGCTGTTCACGCTGAGTTTAAGCCAGAGTTCATTAACCGTTTGGATGAGCTTGTTATGTTCCATCCGTTGAGTCGCGAAGAGCTTGGTGGAATTGTGGATATTCAAGTTCGTCAAGTGGCTGCACGCTTGAGCGACCGCCGCATTAGCTTGGATGTGAGCGACTCTGCTCGCGCTTGGCTTGCGGAGCATGGCTATGATCCAGTTTATGGTGCTCGTCCTTTGCGTAGATTGGTTCAAACGGAAATTGGCGATCAACTTGCGCGATTGCTGCTTTCTGGAAAGGTGCATGATGGTGCTCGCGTAGTTGCGGATTGTGAGAATACTAGCGACCATGTGACCCTAAAGATTGCGTAGTGCCTGCATTCTTTAATGTAGTCAAATAATGTAGTCAAATAATGTAGTCAAATAAAACAAAGCGTGCTGTTTGTTGGATTATTCCCCAGTAGACAGCACGCTATTTTTTATCTAAATAAAAAATATTTGTAGAATGAACTTGAAATAAAAAGGTGGAATTCCCCCTTAATTTTTCGAGTTATTGCTGATAATTGGCATTATAGGATATGCGTATCTTTTAAAATTTTAATTGGTTTTTGTAAAAATCTATTTTTTTTTTATGTTGAATTATTATAAAATACGTGTACGTATTCAAGGCTGAATACGTTATGAAGCAGATTGAAAATGGAGATACGAATATGTTCGCAAAGGAAGGATTTGCAATAGTTGCGCTTTCTACTATTGTTTATGCTATTCCAATGTCAGCTTATGCTCAGATGAGTGATTCTGTAGTTGGAATAGACAGAGAAAATATACGAAGTTGTAGGTAAGTAGTCTAGTTATTAAGTGGTGAGATATGCAAGAATCATATACGGGCTCAGATGTGCAACTTGTTAATGTGAATTTTTCGTATGGGAAAAAACAAATTTTGCATAATCTTTCTATAGATTTATCTTTTGGCATATGTGGTCTTTTGGGGCCAAATGGTGCTGGGAAAACTACTCTGCTTAACGTTATAGCGACTATTTATGCTCCCTCTAGTGGAAAACTTTTTGTTCATGGCTTTGATGTAACTGATCGTGCGGAAAGGGCTAAAGCTCGGTCAAATATTGGTTATTTGCCACAATCATTTGAACTTATGAATGCATCGAGTGTGTTAAAAAATGTTCAATATGCCGCATGGGCGCGAGGTTTATCGTGGAGCGCTGCGTATCAAGCTGCTTGGAA
>NZ_LRTV01000008.1:91344-94028 GCF_003408845.1 Gardnerella massiliensis | reverse complement strand
CCCCCCCCCCATGGTTAAATTCAAGTCAAACTAAATATTTGGAAATATTTATTACTTACGTTTATAAAAGCAGTATTATTGCAAGAAAATTTCGGATTATTTCCCATTTTGCGGCGTGTCGCAGTAAATAACAAAAACCGGAGCGCGAATTAACACACCCCGGTTTGTAAAAGTTATAAAAGCTCAAACAATCGGCTCGACTTGGTTGAATCCAAGCTCCACAGGAGTTTCGCGGCCAAAGATGGAAACCAACACCGTAAGCTTCTGAGTTGTAAGCTCCACATCCGAAACCACGGCAGCCATCGTTGCGAATGGTCCATCCGTAACCGTCACCTGATCGCCCACCTTGTAAGCAACTTCAACCTTGCGCTTACGTGCTGCAGCAGGCTTGTCACCAGCATTGCGCAAAGCTTCGGAAGCAATCATCGGCGCCATCATGGCCACAACTTCCTTACGAGTTAACGGCGCAGGATCCTTAGAAGGACCAACGAAGCCAGTCACACCCTCAGTTTCGCGCACAATGCGACGAGCGTTCTCATCAGGCCACATACGAATCAACACGTAACCAGGCACGCGCACGCGGGTAATAACCTTCTTACCCTTTTCCGTATGCTTCTCAACCTCTTCCATAGGAACTTCAATCTGGAAAATCTTATCTTCCAAACCAAAGCTTTGCACACGAGACTCAACGTTCGTTTTCACACGCTTTTCGTAGCCGGAATACGTGTGAAGCACGTACCACTTGCCTTCCAAAGTGCGGAGTTTCTTAGAAAATTCGGTTACGGCAATCGCGCCAGCGTCTGTTGGATCGGAGGTATCATCAGCAGAAGCGTCGGCTGCGGAATCAGCGTCAGCATCGGTAGCGTCGGCAGCGACATCGTCGGAATCGTCGGAATCGTCAGAATCATCGGCATAGTCTGCATAGTCGTATGCGTAGTCCGCAGCAGCGACAGCATTCACGGCATCAGCATCGCTAGCAGCGCTAGCAGCGTCGGCATCGTCGGCAGCAGAAGCCGCACCTTCAACACCAGACTCGGAATCAAGAGCTGCAACAGCCGCATTCGCAGCCTCCGTCGCTTCAGCGGTATCAAACGCCTCAGCAGTCTCAGCAGCATCTGCCTCTTCGAGATTGAACTCATCAGTCATATTGTATACACCTTCAAAATCTCAAATCAGCCGAACAACCACATCACGAACTTACCCAAACCGAAGTCCATGCAGCTGACGAAAACCATCAAGAACGCAACAAAAATAAAAACGGCAGCGGACCAAGCAAACAATTCCTTACCGTGAGGCGCAATCACCTTACGCGTTTCATCAATAGTCTGCTTGACGAACATGCCAATACGCATGAACAAATTTGGCTTTACTGCTTTCCTAGTGCTGCTTGCCTGTGCCATGCTGATTCCTTCGTGTAAAAATTTGAACTAAAAACTGGCAGGGACGGCGGGACTCGAACCCACAACCTACGGTTTTGGAGACCGTTGCGCTACCAATTGCGCCACATCCCTAAGGTGAACTCGCCTATCATACCCCAAAAGGGGCGACATAGCAAACCGCCAAATAGTTATGCTAGCTCAAGCCCACGATTTCGCCATATTCGCACCAAGGCGAGTGTCGCGAAATAGCAATATTACGCTTCTATTACGCAGGCCCACGCTTCTATTATTACGCAGGCCCACGCTTCTATTACGCCTCAACCCACGTCTATTACGCGTCTACTACGCCTCAACCCACTGCTTCATGCGACGCATGCCCTCAGCAAGCTGATCATCCGCAAGCGCGCAAGAGAATCGCAAATAACCAGGAGCGCCAAAAGCCTCGCCAGGAACGGCAGCAACATGCGCTTCATCGAGCAACATTTCAGCAAATCGCGCAGAAGTGTGCGGCACCTCGCCATGCTCGCCAAGCGGACGCTCAAGCAACGCCTCAACGTTAGCAAACGCGTAAAAAGCGCCGTGAGGAAGCGGGCAAGTAACGCCGTCAATATTGTTAAGCGCTTCCACAATCGCCCTACGACGAGCGTCAAAAGCTTCGCGCATTGTGGCAACCACGTCCAAAGACCCGCCAACCGCAGCAATTGCCGCGCGCTGCGAAATATTGGAAACGTTTGAAGTCATGTGGCTTTGCAGCTTCACTGCAGCTTTCGCAACGTCCGCAGGCGCAACCATCCAGCCAACTCGCCAACCAGGCATGGCGTAAGTCTTGGCAACACCGTTCAAAATCAGCAGCTGATCTCGAACTTCCGGCACCTCAACGCCAACGTAAGAAGTCGAAATTCCGTCGTAATGCAAGTGCTCGTAAATTTCGTCAGAAAGCACCCAAATATGGTGTTTTACAGCCCACTCGCCGATTGCGCGAATAGTTTGCGCACTCCAAATAGCTCCAGTAGGATTCGACGGCGAATTGACAATAATTGCGCGCGTGCGCGAAGTGCGTGCGGCTTCAATTGCCTCAATATCCGGCTCAAAACCGCGGTCCGCACCAGCTAAAACCGGCACAGGCACACCGCCGGCAAGCTTCACAGCCTCCGGATAGCTCGTCCAATAAGGCGCCGGAATAATAACTTCGTCGCCATCATTCAGGAGGATTTGGCAGGCTTCGTACACAGCTTGCTTTCCGCCGTTTGTTACTACTACTTGATTTGGGGAGACTTCGTAACCGGAGTCGCGCTTTACTTTGTG
>NZ_LRTV01000008.1:85110-90701 GCF_003408845.1 Gardnerella massiliensis | reverse complement strand
TTCACTTCCTCCAGCGCGCGCGTCACATCCGGCACAAAACTTATACGCTTTGCGCCCGGTTCGCTCGGCGGCGCGGTGTAAAGCGAATCCACGTCCGTAAGCAGCACAAGTGCTTCCGCTCGCACAACATTCGCCACCAGCGCGGCGAGACGATCGTTGTCGCCGAATCGAATTTCGTTGCTGGAAAGCGCGTCGTTTTCGTTCACGATTGGAATTACGCCAAGCTCCAGCAGTCGCGACATAGTGCGTTGAGCGTTGCGGTAGCGCGACGGCGAAATAGTAACGTCCGCCGTGAGCAGCATTTGCCCAACTCTAAAGCCAAATTGCGCGAAAGCAGCCTCGTATTGCGCCATAAGCAAGCCTTGACCAACTGAAGCCGTGGCCTGCTGAGTTGGCACGTCTTTCGGACGCTCACCAAAACCAAGCAACCCAAAGCCTGCCGCAATAGCGCCGGACGATACCAGCACAACGTGAGCGCCCATCATCTGCACGTGACTAATTGCGGCCACGAGAGCGCGCAATTTTTGCACGTCCAAATGCCCAGATGCGTCGGTAAGCGAGCTTGAGCCGACTTTCACCACGATTGTGCGCGCTTCACGAATTGAACGCCGAACCCCATCTTCGGTAGGCTCAATTTCCGGATTGCTCATACGTTATTTCCCCTTGATTTTGCTTAGTTTTGCTTGGTTTTACTTGGTTTTTCGTAACTTTGCGTAATTTAGCGTAACTTTTCGCTTAATTCCGCACAATTCGACTAGCTTCCCTACTTTTCTTCCCTACTCTTCTCCGCGCCCAAACAAACTGTTTTCGTCGTGGTGATCGTCATCCACGGAAGGATCCGCCCAGTGGCCGGACTTTCGCTCAGCCATCATCGCTTCTCGAACCGCGCTCTTGGCATCCATCATGCTGTGATAGTCGCGGCGACGCTCGGCATTCGTGCGACGCGCACCACGAGGATCATTCGCCTCAAGACGCAAATCCTTGCCACGCGCACCCAAGTTAGCGCCGTCCAATCCTTCCGCACCCGCAGCAATACTCGGATCCCAGTCGAAGCAAACCATATGATTTCCGCTACCAATACGAATCTCGTCTCCCGGACGCGCGCCCTTCTTACGCAACTCGTCCTCGACGCCAAGCTTCGCCAAACGATCCGCCAAATATCCCACGGCTTCGTCGTTGTCAAAATTCGTTTGCACAACCCAACGCTCCGGCTTCGTACCGGTAACCGTGAACCAAAAGTCGCCGTTCCTATCCTCTTCGCGCTCAATCGTAAAGTCTGCTCCACTTCCACGACCGTCGTCACGACGCCTACGCAAAGCCGACGAAGCCTGCTCAAGCGGCTGAATAACCACGCGTTCCTCCTCGCGCGCCGCTTCCTCAGCAGCGAGCTTCTCGCGCATCTTTTCAACCAATCGTCCAAGCGCAAATCCAAGCTCTTTCAAGCCTTCGTGAGACGCGGTAGAAATCTCAAATACTTCCAGCCCCATCGCCTCAAACTCGCCGCGCACAAAATCAGCCAATTCCTTAGCTTCCGGCACGTCAACTTTGTTCAACACTATAATTCGCGGACGCTCTGGAATTGGAATCGCACCCAACGGAAGCTCAAGTTTGTCGGCGTACTGCGCAAGCTCGTGTTCAAGCGCATGATAGTCGCTAATTGGGTCGCGATTTGGTTCCAAAGTAGCGCAATCGATTACGTGCGCAATAATTTCCGTACGCTCAATATGACGCAAAAACTCAAGTCCCAAGCCCTTGCCTTCGGAAGCTCCTGGAATTAATCCCGGTACGTCCGCAATTGTGTAGCGATAATTTCCGAAGCTCACCACGCCGAGATTTGGCACCAAAGTAGTAAACGGATAGTCCGCAATTTTTGGCTTGGCTGCACTAATTGAGGCGACTAGGCTTGATTTTCCTGCAGAAGGGAAGCCTACTAAAGCTACGTCCGCAATAGATTTGAGTTCCAAAATTACGTCGCGTTCTTCGCCTGGCTCGCCTAAAAGCGCGAATCCTGGAGCGCGACGAGTTTTGTTGGCAAGGGCCGCGTTGCCAAGACCGCCGGCACCGCCTTGAGCTACAACGAATTGGTCACCAACATGCTGCAAATCCGCCAAAACTTCGCCCGGACGCTTCGTAGCTCCCGCAGCACCTCGCGCTGTAAAAATAACCGTTCCAACCGGCACAGGAAGCACTAAATCGGCACCTTTTGAACCGTCTTTAGTGTCACCTAAGCCCATCGTACCGTTTTCTGCAGTGCGGTGAGGCATAAAACGATAGTCGAGTAAGCTGTTTGCGTTGCGGTCGGCTACAAAAATAACAGAACCGCCGTCGCCACCGTTGCCACCGTTTGGGCCTGCCAGCGGCTTGTACTTTTCGCGACGCACGCCTGCGGAACCATTGCCGCCGTCGCCGCCTTTCACGTGCACTGTTACGCGGTCTACAAAATCACTCATACTGCTACCTTACTCGATACCTTACTCGAAGCTAAACACCTAATATCGAAGCTAAACACTTAAATTCGCGGAAACAAATCAAGCACAAAAAAGCCGCACCGATTGGGTGCGGCTTAAACGTTTTTCGCCGGCTTTTTCACCGACTTATTGTTGAAGCGCTTAGGCTACTATGACTCAGGCAGTCACCACGTCAACAACCTTGCGGTCGCGACGAATGCCGAACTTCACATTGCCGTCCACCAAAGCGTACAGCGTGTGATCCTTGCCCAAAGCCACGTTCTGGCCGGCGTGGAACTTAGTGCCGCGCTGACGAACGATAATGTTGCCAGCCACTACAGCTTCACCGCCGAACTTCTTCACACCAAGATATTGCGCTTGCGAGTCGCGACCGTTGCGCGAGCTAGACGCACCCTTCTTATGTGCCATCTCACTGTCCTTTCAGGTTTATAACACCGTCAATCAGGCGATGGCCGTGATCTTGACGAGAGTCAACTTCTGGCGATGACCCTTGCGACGAGCCACACCAGTCTTGTTCTTAAACTTCATAATGCTAATCTTTGGACCCTTGGCTTCGTCGTTCAAGACTTCTGCCTTCACCGTGATCTTAGCAAGATCCTTGGCGCTTAAGGTCACCTTAGCACCGTCAACAACGAGCGCGACCGGGAATTCCACGGTATCGCCCTTCTTTGCATCGAGACGGTTTACGAGAATGGCGTCGCCAACCTCGACCTTCTCTTGATGGCCACCGGCCTTCACAATCGCGTACATAATTCGTTCCTTAGCTCAATTGAAAGCTTACTTTTGCCTCGCGCGCGGCGTATGGAGCGCGGCAAGACACCGACTATCAAAAATACACCGACCCCTGTACTAACGTCAAGTCAGTACAGTTACGAAGCCTTGTAGGCAATAGTCAATATTGTACTCAAGCCATATACTTCACGTTTATTCGGTATATTCAGAAGTATTTTCGTTGGTACTTTCGAAATTACTTTCGTCACTATTTTCGTCGGTACTTTCGAAATTACTTTCGTCGGTACTTTCAAAATTACTTTCGTCACTATTTTCGGAAGATTCGTCGGTATTTTCGTAAGCGTTTTCCGCAACGTTTTCCGTAGCGTTTACCGAAATATTTTCGGTAACTTCCGCAACTTCCGCAACGGCTTCCGTATTTTCCGCAACTTCGGTAGCATCTTCCGCAACTTCGGTAGCCTCGTCCAACGTAGCCTCGTCCAACGTAGCCTCGTCCAACTTGGCTTCACCAAACTTAGCTCCGTCATTCACCACCGAAGCCGCAGCAATACGCGCCAACTTAGCGCGCACATCCGCACTCGACCCCTGCTGTTTCACTGGAGCAGCAGGCTGTTCCGTCGCGCTTCCGTGACCATATTTATTCGTTTTAACAAACGGATCACCACCCTTCAACGCGTAAGGATCGGCATATTCCGAAGAAACAGTCGGCTCATCGTGCAGAATAAATCCGCGGCCCTTACACATCGGGCACTCCTCAGAGAAGGCCTCAACCAGGCCCTGCCCAACGCGCTTACGCGTCATTTGCACAAGACCAAGCGACGTCACCTCCGCAACCTGATGCTTAGTCCTATCTCGCGCCAAGCACTCAAGCAACCTGCGCAACACCAAATCGCGGTTCGCCGGCATCACCATATCAACATAATCAATCATGACCATGCCGCCAATATCGCGCAAACGAAGCTGACGCGCAATCTCCTCAGAAGCCTCCAAATTGCAACGCGTCACCGTTTCTTCCAACGACTTACCACGGCCAATAAATCGGCCAGTATTCACATCGATTGTGGTCATTGCTTCCGTGCGATCGATCACAATCGACCCGCCCGCAGGCAAATAAACCTGACGCTCCATGCCCTTACGCAGCTGACTATCAATCTGCCACTTGTCAAATACGTCCTTACCTTCATGCTCGGCAGGATCCCAATACTCAACTTTACTGCGCAAATCCGGCGCCATCATCTCGAGATACTCGTCGATACGCTGGTACACGCCTGCACCTTCAACAATAAGCTTCTGGAAGTCGTCGTTGAAAATATCTCGTACCACACGAATAGCCACGTCCGGCTCGCCTTGAAGCAGCTTAGGTCGCTTACCGTGCAGGTATTCCTGGCGCTTCGATTCAATGCGTTCCCACTGCTTCACCAGCGACTCAAGATCCTTAGATATCGCGTCCTCACTAGCGCCTTCAGCTGCAGTACGAATAATAATACCCATGTCTTTTGGCGCAATTTTCGACACAATACCGCGCAAACGCGAGCGCTCGCGATCTGAAAGCTTGCGGCTCACGCCAGTCATGCCGCCGGAAGGAACCAACACGAGGAAGCGTCCGGCAAGCGTCACTTGTGAAGTTAAGCGAGCGCCTTTGTGACCAATAGGATCTTTCGTAACCTGCACGAGTACCGGGTCGCCTGACTTGAAAGCAAGCTCGATTCGGCGAGGTTGGCCTTCGAGTCGCGTCATATCCCAGTTCACTTCGCCCGCATACAGCACGCCGTTTCGCGCCTGACCAATATCTACGAAGGCGGCTTCCATGCTTGGGAGCACGTTTTGGATGCGGCCGAGATAAATATTGCCGACGGTTGCAACTTCTTGAATATCGGAAACGTAATGTTCTACGAGAATATTGTCTTCGATAACGGAAATTTGCGTGTGCTTGTCGCGTTCTCGCACCACCATTAGGCGTTCGACGTTTTCGCGACGGGCCAAGAAATCTTGTTCTATGAGTAGGTTTTGGCGGCTGCGTTCGCGACGGTTGTCGCGGCGGCGTTGGCGCTTTGCTTCAAGCCTTGTGGAGCCTTCAATATCCGTAATTTCGTCGATATATTGTTGCTTGCGCGAGCGTCGGGAAGTGTCATCGTCGGAACTTAAGCGCGAGGCCGTTGACGAGGCCGTTGACGATGACGTTGGCGACGTTAACGAAGTAGCGTCATCCGAGGTCTTAGTGCGGCGGCGGCGACGACGACGCGTGTACAGCGTTTCTTCTTCGTCCTGCGCGCGGAACTCGTCTGGATCAGGGATTAAGTCGCGGTCTTCTTGAGAAACTGCATCAAGGTTTTCGTCGACAACGCGCGAGTTGAAGTCGTCGTAGTCTTCGTTGCTACTGTCCCGTCGACT
>NZ_LRTV01000008.1:84350-85031 GCF_003408845.1 Gardnerella massiliensis | reverse complement strand
ATTGCGAGATTGACTTTGTGCAGTATCGTCCAAATCGTCGGCAGTGTCGTTATCGTAATCGTCGCGCATATCGAGTTTTTGGCGGCGGCGACGCAAGCTGCGGTCGTTACGTTCGTTGCGTTCGTTACGGTCGTTACGTTCGTTACGTTCGTTACGTTCGTTACGTTCGTTGCGAGATTCGCGATTATCGAGACCTTCATCATCCTCAACATCATTGCGATTGCTGCGGTTGCGACGCCTGTTCGACACAATATCGCTTACATCGAGCGTTTCGTCGATACGCGTATCAATAGGTGCATACACAATATCGTCGTAGGCAAGATCTTCCTCAATTTGCTCAACTTCGGCGGCGGCGCGACGCTCGACCGCATTGAGGCGGCGCGAACGACGCGAACGCTGACTTTTTCGAGGAATATCGTCAACACTGCGGTAGAAGTCGATATCATCATCAAAAATTCCCGCATTGTTAACGTTTGTATTGTTAACGTTTGCACTGTTTTCATTGTCGTCAGATTGACGATTTGATAGCTCGCCTTCAGCTGTTTTTGTGGTTGCGGATTGGGCAGATTGACGAGAACGGTTGGCAGACGAGTCGTTGTCAAGAAGGCGTCCGCGTCGACGGCGACGGCCGTCACGGGAATCTCGAGTATCATCGCGAGTGTCGCGACTGTCACGTAAGTC
>NZ_LRTV01000008.1:82213-84340 GCF_003408845.1 Gardnerella massiliensis | reverse complement strand
CCATCGCCTCACCTGCGGCACCGGTGCCACGCGTCACTCGACGGCCGCGGCGGCGACGCATAACTCCAACAGTCTCCTGAGCGTCTGCGTTTGCATTATTCGATTTATTGGCTTCACCTTTAACAGCACCATTAGCAGCACCTTTGGCTTCATCTTTGGCGGCACCTTTAACGGCATCAGCGTTTGATTCAGGCACAGTTATATTATTTGCAGCTTCCGATTCGTTGAAGCTTTCTCCTATTATTCTGGGCACTATGCTCCTCACGAGACGCTGCATCGCCTCGCAGTTCTTGGCTTTAAGATGGGCACGCGTATGCGAACCACCCAAAGGCCCTCAACAAAGTCTCGTTGCGTAAAACGGCGGACGCCAGCCTCGCTTAAACCCCGCGAGGGGATCGACGCCATCAATCGCTTGGCGGCTTGCAGTGCCGCCGCTCTCTAGTATGCCATACCACCGAGTCAAATATTGAGATTTGAACGTTACTTCCCATCGCACTTCCGTTATTTCCTTCACACTCACGTAAAGTTTTTGTCGCCTTTCAGCGAGATTCCGACATTTCCTATACACGACTGTAAAGTTTTAATCACCTCTACTTAAAAAAGTTGCGTAGCACTCCTATAGTTACACAAGAGGTTCGCACGTAGCGTTGCGTACCACTAACTTTTAGGAGGCGAGACATGGGCTTAATCAGCGCTATGCAAGGTTTTTGCGTAATCGGCATCGTGATTCTTGCCGGCTACATTACTGCGCGCCTGCGAATTGGCGGTTCCCAAGCGCAGATGGTCTTAAATCGCGTGAGTTTCTTCGTTTCCAGTCCTTGCTTAATGTTCGCGATTCTTTCTAAAGAGCCTATTTTTGAGATTTTTCATTCGTCGATTTTTGTTGCGTTCTTTTCTGCGATGATTGTTGGAGTTGCGTTCGTATTACTGAACCGCCTGTATTTTCGCCTTCCTGCAGCCGACTGCACGATTGGCGCGCTTAATTCGTTATATTTAAACTCAAATAATATTGGTTTGCCAGTTGCCACTTATATTTTAGGAAATCCTGCGCTTGTGGCACCAATTTTGGTTATGCAACAGGCTGTGTTTACGCCGGTTGGTTTGACGGTTCTCGACATTACAACTACCGGCAAATTCTCGCTCAAGCGTATTGCGCAGCAGCCTTTGAAGCAGCCGCTTTTAATTGGTTCTCTCGGCGGCATTATTATTTCCGCAATTTCAGCTAAAGTTGGCTATTTTCCCGTTCCGAATTTTTTGTACGATCCTGTTAAAATGATTGGTGATTCCGCAGTTCCTATGATTTTGATGGCTTTTGGCATGTCGCTTTACGGAAGTAAGCCGCTGCAGAAGAATTCAAACCGTGCGGCGATTGCGACGGTTGCGGTGCTGAAAAATTTGATTATGCCGATTGTTGCGTTTTTGCTAGCTTACTTTGTGATGGGTTTTCGCGGGGCGACTTTGTACGCTTGCGTTGTGCTTGCGGCACTTCCGACGGGTCAGAACGTGTACAATTATGCAGCTCGATACAACGTGGGCTTAAGTTTTGCGCGCGACGGCATACTATTTTCTACCGTAACCAGCCCAATCTGTATAGCAGTAATCGCCGCAATCTTGGGCTAATTTCCTACGCGCTTTCTGCCGCTATATAAACTCTCCGGCAAATGTTCCAAAAAACCACCAAAACAGCAACAAATGCCGGAGAATTCCCCGGCAAATGTTCCACAAAAACGCCAAAACAACAACAAATGCCGGAGATTTTCCGGCAAATGTTCCACAAAAACGCCAAAACAACAACAAACGCCGGAGATTTTCCCGCAAATGTTCCAAAAAACCACCAAAACAGCAACATTTTCCGGAGAAAAAACTCCGGCAAATGTTCCACATCAACACTTAAGCTCGCGCGGATTGCGACGCGCTCGCTACGAAACTCGCGTTGGAAGTCCCCCGGACTTCCAACCTAAGCGAGTTTCCGCTCCGAGTTGCCTTCGCGCGCTACGCTTAAAGCGCTCAAGCAGGTCGTCGCGCTAGCAAATCAAGTCGCGCGCGGAAAGACGGCCAATCCGTGCGCATTGCCGTAAGCAGCTTCAACTTCGGCACGTCGTCAATCGGCACCCACTTGATTTCCAT
>NZ_LRTV01000008.1:63462-82137 GCF_003408845.1 Gardnerella massiliensis | reverse complement strand
GAAGTAATATTCGCTTCCTCGAAAGACTCGCGCAAAGCACCCTCAATCGCACTTTCGCCGTCGGAAATCGCGCCGCCCGGGATCCCCCAAGTGCCGCCTTCCGCACTCCAAAGCGCGCGATGCTGCATCACAACGTGTGTCACGCGCCCAGTCGACTCATCTCGCCTGGCGAGAAGCACGCCAGCCGCACCGTTATGACCCCAGTGCCTGCGCCCGCAATTGCACTGCACCCAGCCATCTCCCGGCTGATGCACGTTTTCTTTAGGCACCTGTGCGGAAGCTGGATCGTTCTTCGCACCGGCTTCTTCCAAAGTATTCTTATTCCACAAATCCGGCCACGCGTAGCCAAGCTCAGTAACCATCTTGCGAAGCAAAGGCAAGCTGATTCCAAGAACTCCGTGCGGATCGCCTTGAATTTCCTCAATAAAAGCTCCGCCGAAGCCTTCTAACGTAAAGGATCCCGCAACTTCCAGCGGCTCGCCTGTTTCTACGTAAGCACGAATTTCCGCGTCGCTCATGTGCGCAAAAGTTACGCTTGCGTGGCTTGTTTTGCACACGATTTTGCCGGTTTTTGCGTCGATTAAGCAGTGGCCCGTCCACAATTGTCCCGTTTTGCCACTCATTTGCTTGATTCGTTCAAAAGCAATTTCGGGAGTATGCGGCTTTCCATAGCACTCGCCATCTAGTAAGAACATGGAATCGCAGCCAACGATTAGCACATTGTTGCAATCGTTAGAAGATTCATTTAGATGAGCAAAATTGTGAATATCGAAAGTTTTAGTAGGTACAGTTACGCCTGAAAAATCGCGGGTTTGCGCTGTATCTACATTATGCGTTACGTCCGCTTGGGAGTCGCTTGCTAAAGCGTTACTAGTAGTTTCCGCAGCTCCCGTAGTTTCAGCAACTTCCGCTTCCAGCGGATACCCCACAATGCATTCGCCACTAGCGCAGCTGGCCGCATCCGCCACACGCTTCCACGACTCATACACAGCCTGAGCTTTTGCTCGCGCCAAAATCGAAACGCGCTCCTCAGCACTCAACTGCTCAACGCTTGTTTCACGCTCACTGGCAGCATCTCGCAAAGCCGCCGGCTCATCCACTTCACTCACGTGAATCACCGGAATTACGCCAGCCGCTGCCAAAACCGCTCTACGCGAAGGCGACTGTGAAGCCAAAATCAACGAAACTGCCATATCTGCTCCCTTTTTATAACTTCTCACAACCTATTCGCGAGCGACCGTTACGCCAGTCGAATCGACTGGCACGTGAAGCACTCGCCAACCGTCGCGCGCAAGCCACGGCTCCGCAATTTTGTCGATTTGCGCGTTCGCGAGCGCAGCACTTCCGGCATGGAACACAGCTACGCACGATCCCGCTCCAGAAATCGCGGCCGCAAAACCGGCAGCGCGCAACGCTTCCACCAAATCCCACGAATCCTGCATAAGACTTGCGCGATACGGCTGATGAAGCGCATCTTGCGTTGCTGCGAACAGTAATGCGTTGCGAGAAATGTTGGATTTCACAGCTTCTGCACCAAACTCACCAGATGCGCCAAACGAACCAAACGAACCAAACGCAACCGGAAGCATCGCAGCGCGAGAAACGTTAAATATTGCATCCCCGTAAGGCACATTTGCCGGAAGCGCACGTCTCGCAAGTTCCGTAGAAAGCTCGAAATTAGGCACGAAAACTGACACGGAAATATCTTTCGAAACTTCATATCGCACCGTGTGGAAACCTGCAGAAAGCGGCTCCTCTCCACATCCTGCCGCATCTTCTCCAGCCACTCGCACGGAACCCTTACCCTCGCCTACATCAAGCTTCCAACTCATCGTCAATCCGCCAAAAACAGCAGGCGCCACGTTATCCGGATGTCCCTCAATCGCGGCCGCAATCTCAAAAATTGCTTCGCGATTAAGCTCGCCTTCGTGCGTAAAAGTCCAAGCAGCCGCCACCGCAGCCACAATCGCCTCTGCAGAAGACCCCATTCCGCGCGCTTGCGGAATTTGATTATGCGCCTCTAAAGTGAATCGCAAGTTTGGTAACCCAAAAATTTTGCAAGCCTTACGAAAAGTTGATACGACTAAGTGCGTTTCGTCTTTTGGAAGCGTGTCCTCGCCTTCGCCGTGAATAATTACACGCACGTTAGGTAATTTTTCTGCTGCCGAACTATTTTCGTCGGTTTCAGACGCAAAAATTTCATCGTCTAACGTAAAAGTTAAAGAATCCGCGTAATCAAGCGCGATTCCGGCAGTGTCAAAACCCGATCCTAGATTTGCGCTAGTTGCCGGCACTCGCACTGAGACGGTTTTGCAAATCGGTTTCATTTAGCACCTTTTCCGTTTAGCTGGCCCACTTAATAAGCTGGCCTACTTAACAAGCTGGCCTACTTAACAAGCTGGCCTACTTAACAAGCTGGCCTACTTAACGAGCTGGCCTACTTGACAATCTGGCCTACTTAATAATTCGCAAAGCAAGCGGCTTACCTAGCACAACGTCCAGCGATTGCAAATCTTCGCAAATAGCCCGCATCTCAGTGTCTGCACATTCGCGCACAAGCACGCGCACGCTTCCAGGCCCGCCAATTCCGCAGGCAGGGCAATCGCCTTCGCCGCCATTTTGCGCATATTTCGCCTCGCACGCCGAAGCCAAACGCTCTGCTTTCACGCCGTGAGCCGCAAACGCGTCCATAACTTCTCCACACAAAGCAGCCGAAGTGTCTTCCATATTGCAACGCACCACAAAATCGGCGCAAGTTTCTTCACTAGAAGCCGGCACGTAGCTGTTGTACATTGGCACAGCGAAACCGGAGCATTCGCGCACAAGGTTTCGTGCTGCACAAACAACGTCTCCCACAACAGCGCTGGCCGTTGGAGCGCCGCCGGCACCGCGGCCGTAGAACATCAAATCGTCGGCAGCTTTCGCCTTCACAAACACCGCATTAAAACTGCCATGCACCGAAGCCAAAGGATGCTCCGCACTAACAAGCGCCGGATACACGCTAACGCTCACTCCGTCGCCGTCGCCATGTCGCTCAACCGCCGCAAGCAGCTTAATTACGTGATTTTCTGCTCCAGCAGCCGCAATATCTTCAGCAGTGATCGCACTAATTCCCTCAACGGAAACGTCGTCAATACTCACTGGCATTTGGAATGCAAGCGTTGCCAAAATAGCAGCCTTATTCGCCGCGTCCAAGCCTTCCACATCTCCCGTAGGATCCGCTTCAGCGTAACCCTTTTCTTGAGCCGCGCGCAAAGCCGTTGCGAAATCAAGTCCTCGCACTGTCATTTCGTCAAGAATATAGTTGGTAGTGCCGTTTACGATACCAAAAATTTGCGTAATTTCGTCACCAATAAGCGACTCTCGTAACGGACGAACGATAGGAATCGCGCCGGCAACAGCCGCCTCAAAGTACAAGTCAACTCCGTGACTTTTTGCGCACTCGTACAATTCCGGACCAAATTTTGCGAGCAACGCTTTGTTTGCAGTAACCACAGATTTACCGTGGCTCAGCGCGCTTTTTACGAAAGTATGCGCCGGTTCGAGGCCGCCAATCAGCTCGATTACAATATCGACGTCTTCGCGCGCACACAAGGAAGCCGTATCCGTAGTGAGTAGATCGCGATCAATCCACGGAGCGTCTACTTCTTCCGGACGCAAGCAGGCCACGCCGGCAAGTTCGATTACGGCACCAGTTCGGGCGGCAAGCTCCTCTCGCTGCTCAACTATTAGTCGCGCTGTTTGCGAACCGACGGTTCCGGCTCCCAGCAGGCCTACGCGAATAGTTTTGCCGGCAGACTGTTCGTTTGACATAGCAATCTCCTTTGTGTGCTGTGGCGCGACTCTTGTTAGCGCAACTTTTTATAAAATTTCGTTATATAAATTTCGTTATCCGAACCTTATCCGAATACTAAGCGAAAAGCATCATCACATTCATCATGATCGCAATAATCAAAAATGCGATAACGCCAACAGTTCCGTACAACGCTTTCCTACCTTCGCGCTTAGGCAATTCCGCAGGCGCGTCGAAGAACACGAGATACCGGCGGCGACGAACGAGCAAAACTATGCCAATCACCAGCAGAACCAGCATAAACATGCCGTAAATGCCAGCCAGCATAAACCCGGCAGGCAAATTCGTCAGCTCCTGATTTGAAAGTTTATCTATTTCAATCATGTTGCCGCTCGCATCCACCAACTGCTTTTCCAACCACAAAGCAACAACACTTCCTTGGAAATTCACAATCATGTGAAGCAATATGCTGTAGCGCAAACGCGAAGTGCGCACGTACATATAGCCGAAAACAAGCCCAAGTCCGAACGCGTAGAAGAACTGGAAGATATTCATGTGGAATAGCGCAAACGCGAGCGCCGAAAATACGATGGCCCGCTTTTCGCCGTATACGCGCAGTCGCGAAAGTAGCTGCTTTCTAAACAACCATTCTTCCATAATCGGCGCAAGAATCACCACAAACACCATGGTTTCCCACGCACTTCCGGATTCAATAATTTCAGAAACGTGGTTTTCTGCTTTGCCGCCTGTAAGCAATAAAGCGAGCACAATTCCCAACATATTGCCAATGTACATAATTGGTACGCTTGCGGCGAAAAAGCCTCCAAATTGGCGCAATCGCATAGTAAATTGGCGCGTGGCAGCGACGGGGACTTTGCGAATGACAAGCATTGCTATTGGCAGCGCCACCAAGTATTGTGCCACATCCGATACGAGTATGGTCCCTAACGAATTGCTCACTGCTCCTCGTGGCACGAATTGCGAATAGCACATGCCGAGCACGTACGCTACGGCAATCCACACAACTAGTAACAGGCATAATGACATGCCAATAGTTCCTTGGCGTTTTTTCGCCAACACATACGTGTTGTCATGTTGCAGTTCTTGCATACCCGTTCCTTTATATTGTCGTTTTTACTTATTTGCGATTATTCGCGATTTTTCGCGTTTTTTATTTTAAGTTACTTAAAGTTACCTAAGATTACCTAAGATTACCTAAAGTTACTTTTCTTACTTAAGCACGCCTTCAATAAGTTTCGTAATCAAATCGCTGTAGCTTATTCCGGTTGCTTCCCAAGCTTTTGGATACATGGAAATTGGCGTAAATCCAGGCATCGTGTTGATTTCGTTAAGAATTACGCGCCCGTCTTTAGTTACGAAAGAGTCCACGCGACTAAGCCCTCTGCCGTCTGCCGCTTTGAACGCTGCAAGCGCTGTTTTGCGAACGCGCTGCAAAGTTTCTTCCGGCAGATTTGCTGGAACTTCCACGTGCGAAGCCGCAGAATCCATGTATTTGCTGTCAAAATCGTAGAACTGGTCTTCGCCAGCCTCGCGCTTGTCGAGCACAACTTCTCCAGGCCAGCTTGCCTGCGGCTCCTCACCATCGCGAGCCGCAAGAACCGCACACTCGATTTCACGCGCGTCAATTCCCTGCTCTACTAACACTCGCCAATCGTGCTTTGACGCTTCAAAAACGGCTTGCGCCAAAGCTTTAGCGTCGCGCGATTCCACTTTTGTAACGCCAAAGCTAGATCCTGCACGGCTTGGTTTTACAAAAAGCGGATACTCAAGTTTTGCCGCTTCAACTTGCTCAAGAATTTCGTTTGCGTACGCGCCGAAGCGATTTTCCGCGTCGCTTGCAAACTTGCGCGCATCCAGTGCAATTCCAGGAGCCACAGCAATTCCGGCCGCTTTAAAAAGCTGCTTTGCGTAATATTTATCCATGCATGCAGCCGAAGCTAACACTCCGCAACCAACGTATGGAACTTGCATCATCTCAAGCAAGCCTTGCAAAGTGCCATCTTCACCGTTTGGGCCGTGAAGCACTGGGAAAACAGCGTCAATATGACCCAAACTTGTAAGCGTGCCGTCGGCTTCGCGCACCAAAAATCCGTCTGCTCCTTTGGCAGGATCGAGCACCACATCGCGCGTTTCAGCGGTTTTTGTAATTACCGGCAACTCGCCTTCTTCCATGCGGAAGTTGCGCGGGTCTTCGCCACCAACAATCCACTCGCCTTTCTTTGTGATTGCAATTCGCACAATGTCAAAACGATTTTCGTCTACAGCACTGAGCACTCCAGCAGCAGATATGCAAGAAATCGAATGTTCGTCTGCTTTACCGCCATACAAGAACACTACACGCTTTTTCGTCATTTCTTTCCTTTAGCTTATTTTTAATTATTTTGGATTATTTACGATTATTTACGATTATTTACGATTATTTACGCGCGTTACTTTTGCAAACGTTACTTTCGCGCGCTACTTACTTTCACAAACGTTACTTTCGCGCACGTTACCTTTGCAAACGTTACCTATTCTTCGCAAACGTCGTCGTCAAAAAGCATGGCGAGCATGTCTTGGCAGGAGATTCCTTCTTCCAGCACGCGAGCCATTGCACTTGCGAGCGGAGTTGCTACTCCCAAGCGCTTGCCCATTGCCACAACCGCGCTCGTAGTTGGCACGCCTTCTGCCACACCGTTGCTTACGGCGGTTGCTTCTTCAACGCTCATGCCTTTGCCAAGATTTGCACCGAAAGTGTAGTTGCGGCTTAGTGGAGATCCGCAAGTTGCCACTAAATCGCCAAAGCCTGCAAGGCCTGCGAAAGTGCGCGAATCTGCGCCTTCAGCAACGCCCAAAGCCGTCAATTCTGCAAGTCCGCGCGTTTCAATCATAGCTGCAGTGTTTTCGCCGTAACCCGCGCCTCGAGCCATGCCAACTGCGAGCGCAACCACGTTTTTAAGCGAGCCGCACATTTCTACGCCGATTACGTCGGTTGACACAAACGCTTTAAAGTAGCTGTTCGAGCAGGCTTTTGCCACTACTTCTGCCTGAGACTTTTCAGTGCAGGCAACTACTGCTGCAGCCGGATGGCGAGAAGCAACTTCCTTGCTTAAGTTTGGTCCGGAAAGTGCGGCAAAACGGTTGCGCGGCAAATTCAAAGCCTCGCACACAACTTCATCCATGCGTTTGCCGGTGGTGCGCTCAATGCCTTTCATAAGCGAAACAACAATCGCATTTTGCGGAATAAGCCCCACAAACTCAGCTAACGCAACGCGCGCAAACTGTGCCGCAATCGCCACGACTACAATATCCGCGTTTGCAACAGCTTCCGCACGATCCCCCGTTGCTGTCATGTTTTCTGGCAGTTTTTCTACGCTTGGTAGGCGCACACCGTTATGGTGATGGTCGCGAATTCCTTCAACGATTTCCGGCTCTATTGCCCACATCGTCACCTGATTGCCCGCGTCCGCAAGCACTTGTCCAAACGCAGTTCCCCAAGCGCCAGCACCCAACACCGTAACGTTCATGTTTTATGTCCTGCCTTTCGGTTGTGAGTTTTGTAAGCTGCTTTGTAGTTTCGCGATTCCGCAGTTTCGCGATTCCGCAGTTTCGCGATTCCGCAGACTACTTTGCAACTCAATGACTTATAATCACGCTATTACACAATTCTACACACGCCGCTTTACGGGTGTGCCTAAACGTACGACTACGCACTATTGTTGCGTTTGTTGCGCTTGTTGCGTTTCTTGCGTTTCTTCCGTAACTCTTTTCATAAGACGGTAATCAAAATAGCCGGCAGGCGATTTTTCGCCGCGAATTTCTTCCATAATTTGCGTCATGCGCACGCGAATACGTCTCGCTAGCTCGGCGGCAGATTCCAAAGGAGGTAACTCTCCCCAACTTTCGCTTCCTTGTAACAAATCCGAGTAGTCAAGTTGCGTATCGTAGCACATTACAATGTTTTTCTTCGGCCACGGCCACCAGTGGTTAATGCTTGCAGCCCCCCACACAACCGCGCAAAATAGCGGAATCTGGTGTCCTAGTCTGCGCGAAGCTTCGAGCGCAATCACGCCCACACCTGGCTTCATGCTCATAGGCCATTTTTGCGGATCTCTGGTAACTGTTCCTTCTGGCCACACGCTCAGCGGTCTGCCACTTGTGAGGATTTTGATTGATTCTTCCTCGATTTCGCGAGCTTTTCCGCTTCTACGTGGCACCGGTTGCATACCTACGAGCTGGAACCACTTGCCTAAGATTGGCCAGTTGGCAAGTTCTGCTTTCGCCATGTAGCGCGGACGTCGGCCTTGGTGGAATAGTGCTGTCATCGGCACGAATACGTCGAACATGGTTACGTGCGTGCACGCGGTTATGAATACGCCATCTTCTGGAACGTTTTCTAGTCCCCACGCCTTTACTTTTGAGCGCGAGCGCAATACGCGAGACGTTCCTTCAAGCAATCGTTCAGTTGCCTTTGGATTTTGCGCGTTGATTTCCGCTTCGTTTGGTTTGCGCGCTCCCGTTGGGTAGTAGTAGGTTGGGTCAACTAAGTGGTGTTTTGCAGCCAAGCGCTTTACTTGCTCATCGCTGAGTGGTTTTACGGCGCTTCTTGGCGAAGGTTTTCCTTTTGATACCATACGTCTATTGTGCCGCACGCTATAAACCTGCTACAAACCCGCTACAAACCTGCGCTACGTTCTTTTCTTTACACGCTTGTAAAGTAACTGTCACTTTTTAGCGAAATTCCGACATTTTCTGTACACGCTTGTAAAGTAACTGTCACTTTTTAGCGAGATTCCGACATTTTCTGTACACGCCTGTAAAGTAACTGTCACTTTTTAACGAAATTCCGACATTTTCTGTACACGCTTGTAAAGTAACTGTCACTTTTTAGCGAGCTTCCGCTATTTTCTTTACACACGCCTTCGCAATCAGCCCGTGCTTAGGCGAGCAAGCCCACGCAAGCACAAAAAGCGCCGTAGCTACGAGCACAATCGTGCCACCTGTTGCCGTATCAAAGCTCCACGAAATATACATGCCCACAATCGACGACGCGCAACCAATAATCGGCGCAAGTATCATCATTCTCGACAACCTATCCGTAAGCAGTCGCGCAGTTGCAGCAGGCGTCACTAGCAGCGCAAGCACGAGCACGTTTCCAATAATTTGCACGGAAACAACCACAGCAATCGCCACCAAAACGTATAACATGCCGTCGAGCCACGCTACCGGCAGTCCCATTGCGCGCGAAGTCTCGCGATCCATTGACACACACACGAGTTCTTTGTGGAACATGCTCAACAGCGCCAAAATAATCAGCCCCGTAACAGCTACTACTGCAATATCTGAGTCCGGAATGCCTGTAATCGAGCCAAAAAGGAAGGATTCCAAAGAGCCTGCGTAGCCGGAAGCCTTTGAGATTATTACGATTCCGAGTGCGAAAGCAGATACGAAGAATACGCCAATAAACGAGTCTTCGCGAAGCCTGCGGTTTTGGCTAAAGATTGATACGATTAGTGCGGTTGCAACTCCCGCGAGCGCGCCGCCAAATAGCAGATTGCCTTGTAATACGAAGGCGATTGCGAGGCCTGGGAATACGGAGTGAGCTACAGCGTCGCCGATAAATGCCATTCCTCGAAGCACCACGTAGCATCCCACAGCTCCGCAAATTACGCTCGAAAGGCAGGCTACAATAAGCGCTTTTAGTAGGAACCAAAGGTCGGGGTTAGTTAAGTCTTGTATAAATTCGATTGGCGATAACATTTACTTTTCCACCTCTATTTCTTCCCAATTACGCGCTCAACGGCCTGAATAAGCGGATTTTGCGGAGTTACATTGAAGGTTTTCACCCACTGATCAGCACCCAAATTTTGCGGCACATCGTCGCCTACAATACTTCCGTCAAAAAGCATGATTCTTGAGCACGAATTAATCGAGCCGATTATGTCGTGCGAGCTCATAAGAATCGCTTCTCCCGACTTTGCTAAATCCAAAAACAGGCTCGTAAGTAGTTCTTGAGTTGGCATGTCAAGTCCGGTAAACGGTTCGTCAAGTAGTAGCAAGCGAGGCTCTCCGGCAAGTGCGCGCGCAACCAACACGCGCTGCCTTTGCCCGCCGGAAAGCTCACCGATTGTGCGGTCACGAAAATCGGCCATTCCGGTGCGCTCAAGCGAGGCAAGCGCTATCTCGTAATCCTCTTTTTTCGCGCGACGAACGTAACCAATATGCCGAATCCTGCCCATCATCACCACGTCAAGCACGGAAAGCGGAAAATCCCAAGCAATATCGTGACGCTGCGGCACGTAACCCACGTAGGACACGCGCGGGTTCATGCTGCCACCTTCCGTATGAGGCGCGCGCACTTCCAACTTTCCGACGTGCGGAATCAGCCCCATAATCGCACGAAATAGCGTTGTTTTGCCGGCACCGTTTGCACCCAGCAAGCCAACAAATTCGCCGCTATTAATAGTAAAGGAAACGTTTTTCACAACAGCGCGACTTGCGTAGCTTACGCTTAAGTTCTGCGCGTTAATAACAGTACCGTTTTCGCTAATATTTTTATTCATAAGTCACTTCCACTTCAATCTCACTTAAAGCTCACTTCAAGCATTTTGCTAAAGAATCCGCATTCGCCCGCATCATATCCGCGTAAGTTCTAACTTTCGCGTCGAAAGCGTCACCATAAATTGGGCAAACTTTCACATGCGCCTCAGCCGCAAGCTCTTTAAGTACCGACGAACGCGAAATCAAATTCGGCTCCAAAAATACTGCCGGAATCTCCAAATCGCGCAAAATTTGCGAAAGCCTACGCCTGTCTTGCACACTCGGCTCACTCGAAGGATTGATCGTTACAAATCCCGCAATATTTACGCCGTAAGTCTTACCTAAGTAGGCAAAAGCGTCGTGCGTTGTGACTAAATTGCGTCGTTCTTTTGGAATTGACGCAACTTTTTTGCGCATATACGCGTCCACATCCAGCAACTTGTTAATATAGTGGTCCGCGTTGGCGCGATACTTTCGCGCGTTTTTAGGATCCACTTCACAAAGACGATCCGCAATCGTGCGCACATACGCTATGCCGTTTTTTACCGACTGCCACAAATGCGGGTCAATATCGCCGTGAACATGCTTTCCAAGAACCGCTTGCGGAAGTTGATACAACTTTTCGCGAGCCGCACCCAAAAAACGATACCCCTGCTCTGCCGGAATCTCCTTTAGCGCATTCGTCGGCACTTCCACAACCACATCGCGCGGCTGGTAGTACACTCGCTTTGGCGTTGCAGAGCGCTTTTCTTGTAAGGTATCCACTCGGTACATAAATCCATGCGATGCCAGATCGTACGCTAAATCGGCGTGACCTTGATTCAAAACCACGCGCGCGCCGCGCTTTTTGGCTATTTTCTGCGCATTTACGCCAACCGCAAAGCGCATGGTTGCATTCCCTAAACTTGCCACTCGCGCGCCCTGAGCGTCCAAAATATCCGCGTGCCAGTCAAGCGTGTACTCTCCCGGCTTGCTAAAAGCCCAACTTAAGTGCGTGTGTGCGTCAGCCGGCAAATCCACGTGATCGTCGTCGCTAATTCCGTTCGCTGAATTTACGTAAGTTTCAACGCTTCCGAAAGTGCCTGTAAGGTAAGCAAATAACGCTCCTGGGCCACTCACTTTTGTTGCAGTTAAGCGGATTCTGTCGGAACGCTTCATGCTGTACGCATTCGGTTTCATCACGCTTGCGCGTCCTTCTTTCGTCACAGTAGAAGGCGCGTTTGATTGGGAAGATTGCGAGTTCTGGGAAGATTGCGAGTTCTGGGAAGGTTGTGCGTCTTGAGAAGGTGAAGATTGCGATTTTTCAGAAGATTTTTCAGAAGATTTTCCAGAAGATTGTGCATTTTCAGCTTCAGTTCCCACCTGCGCAGCCATACGCTCCGTAGCAAGCCCAAGCCAAATCGTATCCAGCGACACGTCTTCAACCATCGGAATAATATCCGCCGCATGCTTCACGCTTTCTTCCGCAAGCTCAACGTTCGGCACACCTTTTCGCAAGTTCGCGTCCAAAGCGGTAATCACACCGTGTTCCTCAAGCATCATGTAGTTACTGAAAGCCACATCCGCATACACAACATCGCGAATTGAGCGCAATCGCGGCTCGTAGGAGTGTGGATCTGCATTATCCGGCACAATTGCACTTACGTTCGCAGCGTCACCCGCAACATTTGCCACCATATCGCGCAAGACGCCGGTAGTAGTAACTACGTTTATGCGCCCGTCGCGATGACCTGCGCTATTGCCGCCATGCACAGTTCCACACGCGCCAAGTGGTAGAGTAAGCGCGACTACGGCACACGCTGCAACCACCGCTACGAATTTTTTCCGCAATATTTTGGGCTGAAAAATCACCCTTTTCATTCTCCTATTTCACACTTCTACTATTGTTAAGTAGCGCAATTAGTAACGCAATTAGTAACGCAAACTAACAGCGCAAACTAGTAACGCAGCAACCAATTCAAGTTGATAAACCCGCATTTGTAGAGATACCAAATTCCAGCACCAGAAACGCCAAGAATTGCAAGTATGCCTCCTGCAAGTAACGAATACGCTACAGCAGGATTGTTTTGGAATAGGCCAGCAATACCCGTTGCTTCTTCATCTACAACTTCGAGTCCTCTGCTCAATTTTTGTCGGTACAGGCTTGGAGAGAGCTTGTTTCTGCTGATTTTTGGCGTAAGTTTGCTGCGTTTCATTGAAGACGTCGGCAGACTTTTTCCACTGTGGGAACCACTTCCGCCAAAGCTCCTACGGCTTAAACTTCCGCCGCCAAATCCGCCGCCAAATCCGCTGTTCCCGCCATTGTTACCACTGTTTGAATACGGCTTTTGTGGTCCATTAGACGGCTTAGGAACGCGAGGATTCTTCTTAGGTAAAGGTGCTGGATCTTTCTGATTGTTCTTTCCTATCGCCGCGCAAGACATTGGCGTTTCTTCAGGATCCACTCCTACCGCAACGTGAATAGCTTTTTGCACTGTTGATTCACCATCGGAGGCTTCAAAATGAAGCGTGTAATATCCTGGCTCGCTAAAGTCCCAGTTTGCGTGCGCATGCGTATTTGCTGGTATCGTGTAGTCGGTTGCACCTTGTGTTGAGAAAATCTCCTGATCTCCTCCGCCGAGGCCACCAAACATCCAAACTCGCACATCTCCAGGCCCGTCAACGCTTGTCAGACTTAATTGCGTAGGCTTGTGTGGATTCATGGATTGATTATTCCAGCCCATCCACGGCACACCGTCAATTTGCGTTTGTGGTATGCGGTACACGCCTTGAGTTTTTCCAGCTTCGCCTACTGCAAACACGACGGTATCCGGGTCTCTAAATACGTGGCTTCCTGTCACATCTTCTTGCACAGCCATGTCAATATTGTTGGCATCGTCGTTATAAACAGCAACGTCCACATGCCCGTGATCTATTACCAGCTTGTCGCCATCAATATCTTTGAATAGCGTGCACTGCTTCTCGTTGGATTTCTTTTCTTTGTTTCCTTGAGGATCAGCCTTCCCAAGCTTGTTTTTCAATCCTTGATCCGGCTTAGCACCAGGCCACGGTGTTACATACACCGTATTGTTGTTGCCGTTGATAAAGAAGGCTCCGTTACTTTGTTGCAATTTAATGCTGTTATCGTCACCTTCCGCATCTTCATCCTCATCAGAATTTTCGTCATCTTCTTCACCATCACTGCCATCTCCATCGTCGCCGTCGAAAGACGGACCGTCATAGTCGGCAAAGTCACCAATCGTCACATCGTGATTGGTTACGTGGAAAGTGTAAATCTGCTCAGCACTTTGCTTCTCGTCACCAACGGTAGCAGTAGCCTTCATTTTTAACTTGTACACACCAGGACGGTTAAAAGACCAATACATGTGCTCGTGTTTACCTTTAGTATCAGTAATATCCACATCTTTCGGCCAGCCATCCGCAGAGCCGAGCATTTTCTCATAATCGTCACCGCTGCGAGTGTACATAAAAACTTCGCCATTGTGAGGTGCTTCGATACCAGTTAATGACAGTTTGACTGTTGGATTAACTGAAGTAGAACCAGCTCCCTCATATAACGGTCTAGTATCTAAACCAGGCCACAAAGCGCCAGTCTTCCCGGCTCCCGACTGATCAAAGAACCAGACCACACCTTCGCGAGTTGTTGCGTAGATTTCTTTTATTACCGGATTGTCCTCATCTTTAGAAAGTTGCATGATATTTTTAGATCCGACTTCAAAAATAAGTCGATTCGTATCGTAACGAGTGCCAGTATGATCTTCACTTTCAAACGCATCGCCTAAAGTGCCTAATACCATGCGCTTATTCTGAGTATCAAAGAAAGTTGCAAAAACGTCACTATGACCTTTATACGCGTGGCACATTGCAGCTTTACTATCAGCCGCAGGTTGCGAAGCAGTATGCTCCAAACTAGCAGCTGCACACGCTTCAAAATTGGCTTTCTTTATGGCGGTAAAATCTTTAGTTTTCTGCTGCTTACCGCTTACTGCAGTGATGTTGCCGTTTTCGTCAGCAAAAGCCGCGGGAGCTCCCATCACCATACCGCACAAGCACACGCCCACCAATAAAGCGCGAGATAATTTCTTTATAGTATTACGCATCATCATCACCAAAATTTCTTATTTCCATTGAGAAGAATCAAAGCCGGAAGAATCAAACTGAGAAGCGCCAGATTCAGTAGTATGAGTATCAATTGGCGCCATTACTGTAGTTTCTTGTCCACTCACTAAATTAGACAAATTGTTGTCTTCGTTAATAGTTTGTACCATTTGTACCGGCTGCGTTTGCTGTACCGGCTGCGTTTGTTGTGCCGCTCGCACCGTCTGCACTGATTGCATCGGCTGTACCGACTGCTGCCCGTTGTGCTGCTCCGCCAACGCCTGCTGACGAGCTTTCCTACTTTTTACTACGGCAAAACCTACGAAAGCCACAATAATAATGGCAACAATTGCTACCATAATTCCCACGAGCTGAAGTAACCCGGAAGTAGTATCCGCGTTGCGCGCAGCTTGTTTGTGAACGTTGCGCGACGCAGCGTGCGCACGATCGCCACCGTCAGTATTTTCTTCAGTTCCGTCGGCACCAGCATTATCTGCGTCATTGTCGTCCGCATTTCCTTCATCCGACTGGTCTCCACCGTCTGTAGCAGCACCCAAAGCAGCTTGCGGATCAGTGCTATCTCCCACAGCAAAGTTCAGTACGCGAGTATCGCTTACCGCGCGTCCGTTCTTAAGTTTTCCAGAAAACGTGAGCTTAACGTGGTACACGCCCGGCTTTGAAAATACCCAATTCACATGCGTGTGCGCGTTAGTTTCGATCCACGTATTTTGCGGATATCCTTTGGTGCTGTCCCAAAGTTGTTGCGGATTATTATTGCCGTTTTCTAAATAAACGTGCAATTTTCCGGGACCACTCACCCCATCGAGTGAGAGGTTTGCGCCACGATCGAGTTCGTTTAATACGCCACCTTCTTGCGTGTTCCAGCCGAGCCATGGCACGTCAGGATTCTGCGTTTGCGGAATCACATACAGCTTCGTCCCTGGTTTTTCACCAATAAAACTGTATGCCGCGTCGTTTGGCATAGGAACTATTGCGTTGTTTGCTAAGCGGAACACCACGTTTTCAGGATCTCTCCACACTGGTTCGTCGCCGGTGTCGTCGCGAATTTTCATTTTCCACTTGTTGTCGATAAGCGTAGGGCCGAAGTCGGCATGACCAGCCTGAATCATCACCGGCTGGTTGCTTTCCGCAAACGCAACTTTCATTAATGGTGCAGGCAAGCATACTGAAGCAATAATGGTGAGCAGTGACAACATCATTGCCGTAAGCGCTTTAGCGTACACATGGCGTCGTTTTTGACTTGATACTGTGTTGTGTGTGAAGTTCATTGTTCTAAGCTTTCTATAAATAATGTTCTTATATGTGCGATTTCTCAATGCGCTAATTTGTGCGAGGTGTTATCAGATCAATTTGGTACGAGGACGAGCAAGTACGCTACACGCGCCTGTTACGGTGCATAATCCAACGCTTGCCGTGCCGGTTGCTGCCGCAACCCACGTAGTACCGTTGTTGTTAGATTCTTGATCTTCCGTCGAGTCGTCTTCTTGTGCTTGCGTATATTCCGTATCGCGCTGCGCTGTAGGTTCTTCGTCGCTATTTGTTTGTTTCGACGCTTCTACAGCTTGACGACTTTCGTTTTCAAATGAACGCACGTTTTTCGAGACTTTTTTCGAAGCCTTTTTAGATTTCGTTGTACGCTTGGCAGCGTTTACTGAACGCTTGTTTTTGTTACCGCTGGTGTTTTCTACGCGCTTAAACGAACCCGACGTTTCCGTATTGTTTTTTGCTGCGTCAGTAGATTTTCCGTTACTATTTTGAGGGAAATTCCTCACGTTTTTGTTGCGACGAAGCTGACGGTTGTTGCGAGCGTTCTGATTGCGAGCGTTGCGGTTGTTGCGATGACGCTTAAGTTTCTTCGACTTGCTGGCAGCATTGCCGAAGAAATTCGGCGTAAAAGTGACACTTCCGTCAGGATTGCCAAACATTCCCGATTTTGTATTCTGTTGCGCTCCCGACTGCGTTAACTTTTGCTCACTCTGGTTTTTATTAAAACCGTTGTCTCCTGCATTATTTGCCGTCGCAAAACCACCAGCAAAACCACCGGCAAACCCACCAGCAAACCCATTGTTGGAAACGCTAGCGAAAAGATTGTGCACAAACCCGCGATTTGCAGCATCAGCATCGTTAACGCGTGCACGCCTTCCTCTCACACTTCTATGTACGCTTCTACGCTTCTTAAGGCGACGCTTACTTGAGTGACGCGCGTCTTCTTCCGAATCAGGATCGTGAACTTGTTTCTCAGCAGCCTCTTGTCCGTTATGTTTGACGCCACCCATCTCAATAACGTAATCGCAAAACTCGTCGAATTTACTATTGCGATACAATTCACCATTCTTCAAAACCAGGGAAGGACGAATCGTAGCACCGTCCATAGAAGCGTCAAGTTTTAGCTCCAACCTGCTGCTAACAGCTCCAGGGATGCGCTTGAACTCGCTTTCCCCTTCCTTTTTCATCAACCACACATAGTCCTTAACAATGGAAGTTACTGGACTTGTCGGATCGTCAATTGGCGCACCGGTAATACCGTCGGTTGCAACGTGCGGGTTAAGTAGCGCTGTTTTCGCGCGTAAAGTATCCCCTGGTTTAAAACGCTTATACGGAGCGATTGCTTTTACAACGGGGCGTCCGTCGGCACCGTGATCTTCAACGGCGATGGTTGCAGACGCAGTATCTTTGCCAACTTGCGTTTCACCTTCAGTTGCGTGAGCATACACCTTCATTTTGTTCATTGCAGGCTCAGCTGGAAGCTGCAATCTCTCAGCAAAAAGAGTGGTTCCATACGCGTCAGGACCTTCGTCAGCGCGCACATATCGCCACTCAATGCGAGCGCCTTTTGGCCTGTTTACCACCTTCAAATCGAGGCCACCATAACCTTCGTATGAATGATAATGCGGATGCGGTCCGGAATCGCGAATATTGCCGATGCGCATATCGCCGCCATCGTCTTTATCCGTGTCTTTATGTTCTTCGGAAGCTTTGTGCGCTTCTTCATCATCGTCAGGATTAATAGAATCACCGCGACGATGCAAACCAAGCGTTTCCGAAAGGCCAGAAGTAGGAACTTCGCCGGAATATGTGTCTTCTACTTCAAAAGTGTATTCTGCAGGCTCGGTTGTGATCTGCTTTTTAGTGTTCTTATTTGTAATAGTTGCTGCTACTTTTAGCTTATAAACGCCAGGTTGCGTAAATCCCCAGTTTGCATGCACATGCCCAGCAGTATGTTGATGAATCACACCAGGTAGCATAAATCGGCTACCTTCAGTATCAGGTTCGTCGTCTAAATCGTTCTCTTCAAACGATAATTTCTTCGAAGTTTTTCCAGCTCCCTCGGTAGTCCAAAGCAGAATACGCCCGTTCATTGGTCCAGTAACTTGCTGAATTGCAATATCTGCTGTTGCTTCATCTGCGTGAGATGCACCAACTAAAGTTGCAGCATAACCTGTATCCCAACCCGGGAAGAGAGGATTTCCATTTTGATTTCCGGAACTATCAAGATAGTAGTATTCAGTAGCGAGAGCAGGAAGTTGCGATTTTGTGGTATACGTACTTTTTGCTACGCGTAAAGTAGTGTTTTCAGGCTTTAAGAAAGTGGCAGCGTCTTTTTCGACGGCCATAATGAATTTACCATTGTATTGAATTGGATAAAATACGTCCGTATGACCGTGACTTAGCACTTCTTTTTTCGTAGGATCGTATTTTTCGCTAGGATTTCCACCTTCTGATGCGTACGCTGTCATTGCTGCGCCAAAACCAGACGCTAACACCGCAAACGCAAGTATGGCAACGCCTGCCATCGCAAAAGCACGTTTCGCAATATTTTTAATGACCTGAGTCATAATTATTATTTCGCTCTCTACACTTCATCTTCTTAAATTCATCGACCTACGCTCTTCTTTCGCAGACGATTACTGAAGATATTTTTATAACGTGTATCAATAATAATAATGATTCTCATTAATAGCAAGTCGACACTCCGCGCAAACTCGTCGGGGTTATAGGCCAAAACTGTGTAAAAAAAATCATGTCTCGCGTATTGCAATACAAGCGTTTTTTCGTTACTGGTGCAGATTGCGCGCTGCGTTATGGTCTCTTAATCCTGTTCTTCGGACCCGCGTGCAGTCGGAGCGCTGCGTTAGGGTCTCTTAATCACGTTCTTCGGACCCGCGTGCAGTTGGCAGCGCTCATAAAACACAGCCAAATTCCCAATGAACAACCACGCGAAT
>NZ_LRTV01000008.1:0-63328 GCF_003408845.1 Gardnerella massiliensis | reverse complement strand
GAGCAAGCTCGGCGCTCCGAGTTGCCTTCGCGCGCTAAATCGCAGCGCTCAGGCAGGTCATCGCGCTAGTGCAGTTGGTGTTCTGCGTTAGGGTCTCTTAATCACGTTCTTCGGACCCGCGTGCAGTCGGAGCGCTGCGTTAGGGTCTCTTAATCACGTTCTTCGGACCCGCGTGCAGTTGGCAGCGCTCACAAAACACAGCCAAATTCCCAATGAACAACCACACTAATCTGCCCTGCCTTCGTCAATCGAGACGAAGGCAGACCTCGCTTGCGTTGAAAGCACACCGGTGCTTTCAACCCTGAGCAAGCTCAGCGAATCGAAGTGACTTCTCGCGCATTATGCAGCTCGAAGTCGTCGATTCGCAAATCAACCAGCGTAATATTTTTAGCAAATTAGCAACTTAGCAAATTAGCAACTTTCAGCCTTCTACGATATCCGCATTAAGGCAAGTCTTAAAATGACGAAGCGCCCACTCGTGACCTTGAGGATCGAAGCTTGCAACTGCATCCTTATGAACCACAATCTTAAATCCAAGATTATATGCGTCAACAGCAGTGTGAAGCACGCAAATATCCGTGCAAACTCCCACCAAATGCAGCTCCTCAATGTGACGTTCGCGAAGCTTAATCAGCAAATCAGTGCCATTAAACGACGAGTAGCGAGTCTTATGAATGTAATACACGTTACTTTTGTCTTTATTCGCTTCATAAAAATCGCCAAGCGCACCATACAGCTGCTGACCGTGCGTTCCAGCAATATTGTGCGGTGGGAACAGCTTAGTTTCCGGATGATACGGGTCGTTCAAATGATGCGTGTCAATCGCGAAAACAACGAACTCGCCAGAGTCAAGGAATTCCTGCGAAATCTCAGTAATGCGCTTTTCTAACTTTTGTGCAGGCTCGCCTACAGTGAGAGAACCGTCGCTTGCCACAAAATCATTCGTATAATCAATGTTAATAAGGGCTTTATTCATACCTACTCCTTGTATGAAATTTACAGAATAATTGCAAATAGCATAATCACAATCAGCGCACACTTTATTTACAATATTCCGTATTCTTAATTGCTTGATTTTATTTCAATTGATAGCCCAATTATCAACTCAATTGCTGGCCCAATTGCGCTCGGCACAATATTTTAATACCCAACGAATACTCAAAATCGCTTGTTTTTATGCCGACTACAATCATTTAATCACTACCTTGCGGCAAGTGTAGCCATGGAACATTTGCGCGACGACCTGCCTGAGCGCAGCATTGCGCGCGCGATTATTCCTTTACACGAATGTAAAGTTTTAATCGCTTTTTGGCGAGATTCCGACATTTCCTTTACGTGGCTGTAAAGTTTTAATCGTTTTTTGGCTTAATTTCGATTTTTTCTTTACATGACTGTAAAGGAAAAATTGGTTTAGTGATTTGGAACATTTGCGGGAAAATCTCCGGCGTTTGTAGCTGTTTTGGCTGGTGTTTGGAACATTTGCCGGGGGATTTTCCGGGTTTTGTAGCTGTATCAGCGTTATTGTGGAACATTCTCGGGAGTTTTTTCTCCGGGTTTTGTAGCTGTTTTGGCGGATTTATGGAACATTTGCCGGAAGTTTATCTAGAGTTTGCAACTGACGACCTAGTTACTAAGTATCACCACACTAATCTGTCCTGCCTTCGTCAATCGAGACGAAGGCAGACCTCGCTTGCGTTGAAAGCACCCCGTGCTTTCAACTTGAGCAAGCTCGGCGCTCCGAATTGCCTTCGCGTGCGCTTTGACCGAGCTTGAAATCATTGGGATTTCAAGCTCCTTCAAAGCGTGATTTGGCTCAATTGTGAAGCACGGGGTGCTTCACATGCCAAATCAGCCGAACGGCTACCAATAGCCGTGAGGAATAAACGCTTCGGCAGATCGTCAGCGCAAATCAATTGCATATAATGCTATATCCCTATAACTAAATAGGCGGCGAGGATGCAATCCCCACCGCCTACTGGTTTTATGCACTTACTACATTCGCAACAGTAGCAAGGCTATAGTTAATTATTATTTTCTTGAGTCTTGGTAACGTTGTCAGTCTGAGTAACATCGCCAGCATTATCATTATCAGCCTCAGCAGCCTCAATCTTAACAGCCTCAGACTTAGCATCAGCAAATTCAGACTTAGCAGCCTCAATCTTAACATCTTCAGTCTTATCCACAGCAACCTCAGCCTTGACAGCCTCAATCTTAGCAGCCACAGACTTAGCATCACCAGGCTTGATAGTCTCACTAGACTTAGCATCACCAGGCTTGGTAGTTTCACCAGACTTGGCAGTATCACCAGAGTTGGCAGTATCACCAGAGTTGGTAGTATCACCAGGCTTGGCAACATCCTCAGGCTTGGTTTCACCAGGCTTGGCAGTATTGCCAGCATTGGTATCACCAGAGTTGGTAGTATCACCAGGCTTAGTCTCACCAGGCTTAGCATTACCAGGCTTAGCAGTCTCACCAGAGTTGGTATCACCAGACTGAGTGTCGTCATTATAGAAATCACCCAAATCCAAATCACCCAAATCCAAATCGCCCAAGCCTAAATCATCAAAATTGATGTCATCGATATCTAAGGAAGCCAAATCGTCATCGCTGATTTCCGACGCATAAGTATCGAACTCACTGAAATCGAAGTCCTCAGCCTCCACATCATCAAGGCCCAAATCATCCAAATCTAAATCGTCAAAGTTGAAATCACCCCAGTCAATGTCATCAAAATTGAAATCATCAAATGGGCCAGCAGGATTATTGTCAGGATTATTACCGGAATCACCATCAGGATTATTATCAGGCTTATTACCAGTATCGCCATCAGGATTCTCAAACGAGCTGTCGTTATAATCAAGCGGAGCAACATCTTCACTCGACTTCTGCTCAGGAGTCAAAGCCAAGTTGTCTATATCAAGAACTGTCGTATCATACTCACCGCTCTTTAACTTTTTAATGAGATCCTCGCGAGCATATAATTCCGTTTGTTTGTTGTCAAATCTTTGACGCTCTTTACCTATATATTTGTATAATTCATCATCCGCTTTATAATAATCAGCTTCAGCTTGCTTAATTTCTTCCTTAGAAGCGCCGGAACTGTTTAATTCACCCCATTTTGTAGACGCTGCCCACATTCTATCATAAAGAACTTTTGCCTCGCCCTGGTTTGCATAATCGTTATACTTCTTATCTCGCTCAAGGCGGTCATTTACGGTCGCTTTAAGCATATCGTCGTATGATATGCCATTCTTAAGCGCTTCCTTTATATACGCATCATTGTCACGAGCAGCAAGTAAATCTACCATAAATTCATAACGATATACAGTTTCTATCGCGTCACGATACTCTTTAGAAGTTCCAGCTTCACTATAGCTAATCTTATCCACTAATTTTTTAGCTTTGTTATAAGCAGGCGCGTCATCTTCCAGCAACTGTTCAAGATTCTTTCCGTTATTAAGCTGATCTTGTACATACTTCTTAAACTTCAAATGCAAGTAAGCGTATGAGACAGCACCATCGCGAGCAGTACTCAAGTCTTCAGCAATATCGTACGCTTTGTAAGCATTCTTATCGCCTAATTCTGCTTGTTCCTTACGGAGATCTTCAAGCTTCTTACTGTTCTCAATGCGTGATGCAGTATACTTTTCATAGGCATCGCAATACTCTTTGCGCTGCTCAGCAGTCAATTGACTTGGATCTTTATAAGTAAATTCCCAGCCAAACTTTTTCAAAGGATCATTAATATTGCTCGAAATGGCATCAATCTGCTGCTGAAGAATATTGTACTTCTCATAATCAAAGTCAGGATTTTCACGAGGAGGAAGACTTACACCATTACCATAATGAATAATGGTATGATCAAACGCCTTCTTCAATGTTCCTTGCTGAGCTAATTCTTTGCTCAAATACTCGTCGCCATTATGCACATTGACAGTCGCATTAACCTCACGATTAAGGTCAAATACATTTACATTCACATCGATACCTGTTCTAGCTACCAGGTCGCGAATTCCATTAGCAACTTTATCTTCCAAATTGCGTTTACTTTTCTCAACTAATTTATGCCAGAAAGCTAATTGAGCTTTCACATACGCTGAGTTATCGGCATTTGGTTCACCATCGTACCAATACTTTACTTTAACTTGGTCTAAATCATAATTACTTTGATCTTCAATACTTATTGGATGCACTTCAGAAGGAAGCTGTATTGCCTGTCGTAAATCATTAAATTGTTTATCGAGAGCAGTAAGCTTAGCAAGCTTAGATTTAGTATCCTCAAGCTTGTTATAAGGCACGGAAGCTTTTCGCCATGATGAATACGTCGAATATCCTCTAAAGACATCATAGTGGTTATGGAATCCAGCACGTGCTCCGAATGAATTATTGGTGGGACGATTTAAACGCTTATCTAATTCTTTGGCTTCAGCGCGCAAAGCATCAAGCGTATTCTGATTAGGCTTCTCACCTGCTGCATTAAGATGCTGTTCAAACTGTTCAATCATTGTTTTATCAGTATCAATTAAATTTTTGTAAAACGGTTTGTATGTGTCAAGATGAATATTGAAAGGATCGCTTTTCAATTTAGCATTATCAGAATTATCAATAAGCTTTTTTAGCGCGTCGATATGATTATCTGCTTGAGATATTAATTGTGTGATAGTCGCATTGAAATCTGTATTATCATCTGCTACTGCAACGCCGGCGTTGCATACGCAGCACAACATGGCTGCTGCAGCAAATGTTGCTATAAACTTTTTATTCATCATATGCACCTTCTTTTAACTCTTAATACACTTAAACGAAAGCACAATGCTACGCATAATCTGTGCAGCAAAGTACCCATTATCAGACTACTCATTACGCACGAAAAAATGGGCATTGAGATGAAAATAGTGGGGGTGAGTGGCTAAAACGTGTGTAAAAATAACCCCTGGCAGTGAGTGCTTATAGCGTGAGCATCGTCCGTTTTTTGGAACATTTACCGGAAAATTCCCGGCGTTTGTTGTTGTTTTGGTGGTTTTTTGGAACATTTGCGGGAGTTTATCTAAAGCTTGGAGGATTATAACCCATAACAGTATGCGGGGGGATAATAAAAAAGCGGGGAGTTGAAACTCCCCGCTAGAAAAATAATGCGGCAGCGTGCTAGTCTCCCACACCCTATCGAGTGCAGTACCCTCGCCGTGTCAGGCCTTAGCTTCCGGGTTCGGAATGGGACCGGGCGTCTCACCTGAGCCATGACCACCGCAAACTTAATTATAACACTCACCAGCAGTGAGTGGCAAGTTGGCGGTTTGGGAACCGGACATGAACGCGAGCAAAAACAACTCTTACCAACCGATCGTTAAGCAAAACATTCAGTACTCATTAACGCTAGAAGAAAAATACTCACAGAAACTCACCCTCCCCACTCACAAGAGTAGAGAAGAATGTCACCATCACCCATTAGTACTAGTCAGCTCCACCCCTTACAGGGCTTCCACATCTAGCCTATCAACCACGTGTTCTACATGGGGGCTCACACACTAACGTGCATGGAATGCTTATCTTGGAGCAGGCTTCCCGCTTAGATGCTTTCAGCGGTTATCCCTTCCGAACGTAGCTAACCGGCAGCGCCACTGGCGTGACGACCGGCATACCAGAGGTTCGTCCACCCAGGTCCTCTCGTACTATGGGCAGGTCTCCTCAACATTCCAACGAGCGCAGAGGATAGAGACCAAACTGTCTCACGACGTTCTGAACCCAGCTCGCGTGCCGCTTTAATCGGCGAACAGCCGAACCCTTGGGACCTGCTCCAGCCCCAGGATGCGACGAGCCGACATCGAGGTGCCAAACCATCCCGTCGATATGGACTCTTGGGAATGATCAGCCTGTTATCCCCGGGGTACCTTTTATCCGTTGAGCGATGCCACGTCCGTACGCCGGCACCGGATCACTATCTCCGACTTTCGTCCCTGCTCGACCCGTCAGTCTCACAGTCAAGCCCGCTTGTGCGATTACACTCAACACCCGATTGCCAACCGGGCTGAGCGGACCATTGAGCGCCTCCGTTACTCTTTAGGAGGCAACCGCCCCAGTTAAACTACCCGCCAGGCACTGTCCCTAACACGGATAACGTGCTGAGGTTAGACGCCAGATATGGAAAGAGCGGTATTTCACTATTCGACTCCACGCAAGCTAGCGCCCACGCTTCACAGCCTCCCGCCTATGCTACACGATCCACACCTAACGACAATACCAAGGTATAGTAAAGGTCCCGGGGTCTTTTCGTCCTTCTGCGCTTAACGAGCATCTTTACTCGTACTGCAATTTCGCCGGGCTCCTGGCCGAGACAGTGGGGAAGTCGTTACGCCATTCGTGCAGGTCGGAACTTACCCGACAAGGAATTTCGCTACCTTAGGATGGTTATAGTTACCACCGCCGTTTACCGGGGCTTAAATTCACCGCTTCACCGAAGCTAACGGATCCTCTTAACCTTCCGGCACCGGGCAGGCGTCAGAGCGTATACAGCGGCTTACGCCTTCGCACGCTCCTGTGTTTTTGGTAAACAGTCGCTACCCCCTAGCTTGTGCCACCCCCAACAGCTCAACAGCGTAAAACCATATCACCATCAAGGGTCTCCCTTATGCCGAAGGCACGGGAGTAATTTGCCGAGTTCCTTGGCCAGGATTCGCCCGATCGCTTCGGTATACTCTACCAGACCACCAGTGTCGGTTTAGGGTACGAGCGGAATCACACCTCACGTTGAAGCTTTTCTCGGCAAGCAGGATCACCGGAATCAGCCTTACAGCCTACCCATCACGCCTCAGCTTAACATCCCCCGGATTTACCTAGGAGACAGCCCACACGCTTAGCCACGGAAAACCACCTCCGCAGCCGGCTACCTACCCGCGTCACTCCCACGCTAACCTACTACCAATACAGTCCCAACACAAACAAGCCAACAACCCCGAAAGGAAGCCAACTCGCAAATGAAGGTTAGTACTCTCAGATTCAGTTCGAACGGTGTAACACCGGTACGGGAATATCAACCCGTTCATCCATTCGACTACGCCTGTCGGCCTCGCCTTAGGACTCGACTCACCCGGGGACGACGAACGTGGCCCCGGAACCCTTAGTCATTCAGCGGACGGGATTCACACCCGTCTCTCGCTACTCATGTCTGCATTCTCACTCCCGTACAGTCCACGACAAGTTCACACTGCCGCTTCACCCCATACAGGACGCTCTCCTACCCCGCATGAACAAAATTCATGCAGTCGCGTCTTCGGTGGCGTGCTTAAGCCCCGCTACATTGTCGGCGCGGAACCACTAGACCAGTGAGCTGTTACGCACTCTTTCAAGGATGGCTGCTTCTAAGCCAACCTCCTGGCTGTCTATGCGACTCCACATCCTTTCCCACTTAGCACGCGCTTCGGGACCTTAGACGACGATCAGGGCTGTTTCCCTTTTGACGACGGAGCTTATCCCCCGCCGACTCACTGCCGTGATAAACCTAACAGGTATTCGGAGTTTGGCTGCTATTGGTACCCGGTATGGGCCCGCAAGCATCCAGTAGCTCTACCCCCTGTAAGCAATAACACGACGCTGCACCTAAATGCATTTCGGAGAGAACCAGCTATCACGGAATTTGATTGGCCTTTCACCCCTAACCCCAAGTCATCCCCCCAGTTTTCAACCTAGGTGGGTTCGGTCCTCCACACGGTCTTACCCGCGCTTCAACCTGCTCAGGGCTAGATCATCCCGCTTCGGGTCCAGGACATGCGACTCAAACGCCTTTTAAAACTCGCTTTCGCTACGGCTCCCCCACCCGGGTTAGCCTCGCCACATACCACTGACTCGCAGACTCATTTTTCGATAGGCACGCCGTCACCCCACAAAGAAGGCTCCGACGGATTGTAAGCGCACGGTTTCAGGAACTATTTCACTCCCCTCCCGGGGTGCTTTTCACCTTTCCCTCACGGTACTAGTACACTATCGGTCAGACAGGAATACTTAGGCTTACCCAACGGTCTGGGCAGATTCACGCGGGATTCCACGAGGCCCGCGCTACTTGGGAATAAACATAAAGAGACATCGCACGACAAGCTACGGGGCCATCACCCTCTACGGCTGGGAATTCAATCCCATTCACCTAGCACGACATTTTATCACTCTCCTCAACCCCGTCAGAGGCTGAACAGTCAATCCCACGACCCCGAATGCGCAACACCTGACGGTTATCACACGCACCCGGTTTAGCCTGATCCGCTTTCGCTCGCCACTACTCACGGAGTATCCTTTCCTGCAGGTACTGAGATGTTTCACTTCCCTGCGTACCCCCCACAAAAACTGTGGTGACCACCCATAACAGTGGCCGGGTCTCCCCATTCGGAAATCCTCGGATCAAAGCCCACTCGGCAGCTCCCCGAGGCATATCGCAGCCCGTCACGTCCTTCATCGGTCCTGTCTACCAAGGCATCCACCATACGCCCTTACCAGTGACAAACACTAAAGTAAGAACCCATCAGCAAAATTCTCTAGACAAAAAATCATCACACTAAACGATCACAAAACGATCAAGCGACTCCAACAAAAGGAGCCGGTTGAAATTGATAAAAGCAAAAAAATCGAAACAAAAAGTTTCGCATTTTACTCGCGTCCACTATCCAGTTCTCAAACCACCACAACACCAAGAACCCAAGCCAAAAACAATAAAAGCCTCAACCTGAAATCCAAGGGCCAGGACCGCAACCCCCAAAAAAATGGAGGGGTGGCAATCCGGGAACCCAAAAGCATGCCCAACAAACTCATTTAAAAACATTAACTATTGATTTCCACACCAGTAACCACACTCAACCGAGCGTGCACAAAAACTCCGTAGAAAGGAGGTGATCCAGCCGCACCTTCCGGTACGGCTACCTTGTTACGACTTAGTCCCAATCACGAGCCTCACCTTAGACGGCTCCCTCCAAAAAGGTCAGGCCACCGGCTTCGGGTGCTGCCCACTTTCATGACTTGACGGGCGGTGTGTACAAGGCCCGGGAACGCATTCACCGCGACGTTGCTGATTCGCGATTACTAGCGACTCCGCCTTCACGTAGTCGAGTTGCAGACTACGATCCGAACTGAGACCAGTTTTAAGGGATTAGCTCCATGTCACCATGTCGCAACCCGTTGTACTGGCCATTGTAGCATGCGTGAAGCCCTGGACGTAAGGGGCATGATGATCTGACGTCATCCCCACCTTCCTCCGAGTTAACCCCGGCGGTCCCCCGTGAGTTCCCGGCATAACCCGCTGGCAACACAGGGCAAGGGTTGCGCTCGTTGCGGGACTTAACCCAACATCTCACGACACGAGCTGACGACGACCATGCACCACCTGTGAACCTGCCCCGAAGGGAAACCACATCTCTGCAGTCGACAGGCACATGTCAAGCCCAGGTAAGGTTCTTCGCGTTGCATCGAATTAATCCGCATGCTCCGCCGCTTGTGCGGGCCCCCGTCAATTTCTTTGAGTTTTAGCCTTGCGGCCGTACTCCCCAGGCGGGACGCTTAACGCGTTAGCTCCGACACGGAACCCGTGGAATGGGCCCCACATCCAGCGTCCACCGTTTACGGCGTGGACTACCAGGGTATCTAATCCTGTTCGCTCCCCACGCTTTCGCTTCTCAGCGTCAGTAACAGCCCAGAGACCTGCCTTCGCCATTGGTGTTCTTCCCGATATCTACACATTCCACCGTTACACCGGGAATTCCAGTCTCCCCTACTGCACTCTAGCCCGCCCGTACCCGGCGCAGACCCACCGTTAAGCGATGGGCTTTCACACCAGACGCGACGAACCGCCTACAAGCTCTTTACGCCCAATAATTCCGGATAACGCTTGCGCCCTACGTATTACCGCGGCTGCTGGCACGTAGTTAGCCGGCGCTTATTCGAAAGGTACACTCACCCGAAAGCTTGCTCCCAATCAAAAGCGGTTTACAACCCGAAGGCCTTCATCCCGCACGCGGCGTCGCTGCGTCAGGGTTTCCCCCATTGCGCAATATTCCCCACTGCTGCCTCCCGTAGGAGTCTGGGCCGTATCTCAGTCCCAATGTGGCCGTCCGCCCTCTCAGGCCGGCTACCCGTCGAAGCCTAGGTGGGCCATTACCCCGCCTACAAGCTGATAGGACGCGACCCCATCCCATGCCACTAAACACTTTCCCAACAAGACATGCGTCAAGTTGGAGCATCCAGCATTACCACCCGTTTCCAAGAGCTATTCTGGAGCATGGGGCAGGTTGGTCACGCATTACTCACCCGTTCGCCACTCTCACCAACCAGCAAGCTGGTCAGATCCCGTTCGACTTGCATGTGTTAAGCACGCCGCCAGCGTTCATCCTGAGCCAGAATCGAACCCTCCACGAAAAAATTCAATGAAGAGCCAAAATAAGGCTCCAAAAAATAAGAAAAAGACGAGACATTCTTTAAGGAAAGAACATCCCAACAAAAACCTCACCACCATTTAACCATCTCTCAGGCACCCCACAATCTGTGAGGCAGGCAATGAACTGGCAATAATTAACTAATAAGTAGTACAGACACGCTCTTGAGTTCTCAAACCACCACCACACCAGCCGGCCCATCAACCTCAACCGAGGAGAACCAGCCGCGCTGAGCAGCAAGAGATAAACTTACACCAACCCACGCTAAAACGCAAACCCACCAAAAACAAACACCCCAAAACCATTGAAAACAAGCCAAAACACCGGCGTGTCGAAAACAGTAAAAAACCAGAGAAAAAACCAACAACAAACCAACAACCCAACCCAAAACCAACAAAAAATAACCAAAAACAACCCCAAAAACACAAAACCCGGGAGTGTCGCACTAATCTCACAACCCACACCCCCAAACAAAACAACAACAAAGACACAATCAAAGTAAAATCAAAACAAAAAAGACACAACCAATACAGGAATAAAGTAAAAAACGAAATAAAAGCGGAAAAACAAAAACCACAGAAGATATATATATAAACAATTAATAAGAAACTAAAAATGCGACGTTAAATAAATCGAAACAAACTTACGCTATAAACTTACGCAACAAACCAAAATAACAAATCTGCGCTATAAACTTACGCAACAAACCAAAACAATAAACCAAAACAACAAGCTTACGCGTCAACGGATAATCCGAAGCACTTCGCCAACGCCTCAATATCAGGCTCGCCATACTTCTCAACCAACTGCATCCACCGCAATGCATTATCTTCACCAAATCGCGCAGCCTTGCGACGGTAAGAATCCACAGTTAAGAATCGCGGAGGAATCGACTTGCTGTTGTACTTATCCGCAACCATCACAATCTCTTGCTCAAGAGTACGAGGCATATAATCAGCCGCCGGCAAAGGAAGATTCTGCGAAAGAACCTGCTCACGCGTTAAACCAACCCCAGTATGATTACGCGCAAACTGAGCAATATCCTCACTAAAACCGCGTTCAACTAAATAGTTATAACCACGCAACCCATGCAAAATGTAGTGTGGACCATCAAAGCGCAATTCCCCAGCAAACTTATTAGACCCGTCCTTCTCAAGCACAAAATAAGTGCCAATATCATGAATCAAACCGCCAACCAAAGCCGCATACTCGTCAACATATTGGCACGGAGCGGAACCGCCTGTAACCGAAGGCAACGTAAGATACGCCTCACCGATAAGTTCGCTCATACACTTCTGTGCAAGCTGAGCGCGCTCACGCAAAGCAGCACCCATAGGATTAGCGCAAGATTTGGCATTTAATAACATATTGCAGTGATGCGCAATCTGCCAAGAAATAGTTGCAATAACAGCACAATGCCCATGAATAACATCGTAAGCGGCGCGAGAAGGCGCAGTATCGCGATGCAACTGCTCAACCTGCTCAAAATCAGGAATATCAGCAAGTTTTATTGCATCGCAATGAGTTAACGACAATGATTCATTCATCACCGCGTCACCACTAACAGCGCCACCACACACCGCGTTATCACTCATATTAGCCAGCTATCCTGTGCAATCCTGTTTCGCTTATTAGCGAGTCTCGCCAAGACCAGCAGCCTCGTCACCACCAGCAGCCTGCGCCGGTTCTTCCGCACGTTCAGCATCTTCCACGGCTTGCACAACAGCGTGAGTTACGTTCGCTGCATCAAGACTTACTTCCGCCTCACGAAGTTCACGAGATTGAGAAGATTGCGAAGACTCACGAGACTGCGAAGACTGAGCATCACCCGCCTTCGCCGGCAACTTCAACGATACAGGATTAATTTTACCCGTATTCACCAGTTGTTCGTCAGCAAGTAGCACGTTCGCAGCGGCAATATCGCGCGCGTTCATTACCGCAGTCTGCTCCGCATCAGTTGGTCGAGTATCACTCACCATATCAACAGGCGTTTCTGCTGCCGAAGCGCCTTGCAAAGATTGCACAGCACGAGGGCTACATTCCTCCCTTTGCAAACGCGGAGGTCTACGCGTAGAAACAAACAGTGGCTGCACTTCCACAATCGGATTGTACGGCGCCAAACCAAACCACTTAACCGGAGTTCCCGCAATATGTCGAATCGCATACTTCATTTTCAGCGATAATGCGCCACGCACAGAAATATTCGACTCCGGCATCAAAGCCTTGTGCAACAGCACGTAACGAATCGGACCAATATCCGGATCCGCATCCACCTTAGGATACACCGATTTTTGTCGCGGAAGCTCACCCGTGTGCGACAAATCATGCATAATTTGGTGCAAATAAGCTGGTATAGAAGGCGACACCTTAAATCCAAGCTTGATTTTTACGCGGAACAAATAATCCGTACCAAAATTTTCCACGCAATACTCTCGCGTAAACGGCGCGTCATCAGTCTCTACTGACACAGCCCACCAAGCGCGTGCACGCTTAGGATGGTCTGCAAAGATTGAGAAGAAAATACCAGTATCAAGACGCTTCATTTCACGATCGGACGTTAAGTACACAATATTGTCGGCAAAATAAGGGATACGGAAATCTCCGTGCAACTTGTCAAGTACCGGAAGAAAATCTTTCGGTTTCATGTGCAAACGTTGCGAACGCTCAATTTTTGTGCCATCTTTCCACGTAACCATAATTGTCAAAATGGAAAAACCAAGCAGCATCGTAAACCAGCCGCCGTGCATAAACTTTGCCATAGAAGCGACAAAGAACATGAATTCAATCATGAGGAACACTATGGCAAATATTAACGCTCCAAGACGCTTCTTTTGATACCACATGTGTACGGTAAGCAAAATAGTCGTTGCCAGCATGGTAAGCGTCAAAGCCAAACCGTATGCGCCGGAAATGTGTTCGGAATCACGGAACACGGCAAGAACAGTAAGCGTTGCAACGCAAAGTACTACGTTTACTACAGGAATATAAAGCTGTCCGCGTGTGCGCGCTGGATATCGTACCTGCAAGTGCGGCATCCAGTTGAGGCTAGTTGCTTCCGAAACCATGGTATAAGCGCCAGTAATCAAAGCTTGAGAGGCGATAATACCCGCAGTAACAGAAAGAATAACAGCCACATAGCGTACGTTAGGCTCAAGCATTTGGAAGAACGGATTTAATCCTTCAAGCGACCATAATGCTTTATCGTTCTGGTGCTGCAACATCCAGGCGCCCTGGCCGAAATAGTTGAGTACTAAAGCAACTTTAATAAACGGCCACGTTGCGTACACGTTTCCGCGACCAACATGACCCATATCGGAGTACAAAGCTTCAGCACCGGTTGTGGAAAGGAAGATAACGCCCATCACTGCTAAGCCCTGCACATTGTGTGGGCTAAACAGGAATTTCAAACCGTAGATTGGATTAAGCGCCTCAAATATCGTCCAATCTTGGCCAATATTGACAATGCCAACTAACGCAAGGAAGGCGAACCAAATCATCACAACGATGCCGAATACTTTACCAATGCGTTCAGTACCGCGTTGTTGCACAGAAAAAAGCAGCACGATGATAATAATCGTAATCATCAGCGCTAAATTCTCATTTTCTAAGAACACTGGTCGGAATGCTTCGATAGTGCGCAAACCTTCCACTGCGGAAGAAATGGAAACTGCTGGAGTTAGCACAGAATCTGCCAAAAACGCAGCGCCACCAATCATGGCAGGTATGGCAAGCCACGCACCTTTTCTGCGCAAAAGCGAGTACAGTGCAAAAATTCCGCCTTCGCCCTTGTTGTCAGTTCGCATGGCAACAAACACGTATTTTACTGTAGTGATAAGCGTAATTGACCAAAAAAGCAGCGACAGCATACCGTAGACGGCTTCACTGTTGATATTTTGCAATCCGCCTTGCCCCGCCAAAAAAGTTTGTGCGGTATACAAAGGCGAGGTACCAATATCGCCGTACACGACGCCAAGTGCCACAATTGCCATACCGAGCGTGAAACGATCAGAGCTAGTCTGTACTTTTGCCCACCATCGTCCTAACGGTCCTCGAACAGCGCTAGCAACAAGTTTTTCCGCTTCTTTCACTTCTTGCGCTTGCTGTTGAGCTATAACTTCACGCTCTTCTCGGGTTGTTGTTTTATGCGAGACTTTCGGTGCCTTCGTAAAGGACGCTGCTCGCAATATAGCAGCCTTAGAGCCTTTTTCGGAATCTTTCGCGCCGTTGCGAGGATCCTTAGCGCCATCGGTTGACGGCGCAGCAATGCGTGACTTCGTCATGCTGAATTGTTCCTCCATAGGTAAGGTTTCTTCTTGCTGCCAACAAGAAGCCGCATAAACCTTGTCCCTTCACAGTTTTATTTCCGTACTTGGATATTGTATACAATAATAGCTATATCGTGCAAAAATCTTACGAAATCGTTGAAAAATAAGGGTTCCGATTAGGCGTAATTTTGGAATCCGTACTTTTAGAATCCGTAATTTTAGAATCCGTAAATTTTGCGCGTATTTTCACGCGTCACTTTAGCTGCGTGTTCTAAAGATACGTCCAGAACTTCCGCAAGTGTTTCCAAAGTGTACGGCACCATATAAGGTGCGTTTGGCCTTCCGCGGTAAGGCATTGGCGTTAAGTATGGTGCGTCGGTTTCGACAGTTATGTGACTTTCGCCTATAACTTGTGCAGATTTACGCAACGCTTCGTTGCCTTTGTAGCCTATGGTCCCGGAAAAACTTGCGTACCAGCCGTGTTCTTTTAATATTTCGGCTAAATCCGTGCCGCCTGCGTAGCTGTGAAATACTGTTCGTTCCGGAGCGCCATCCTGCAATAAAATTTTCACTATATCTTCGTGTGCGTCGCGATCGTGTATTTGCAAGGGTAAGTTTAATTCTTTTGCGAGCGCAATATGGTCGCGGAAGGCTTCGCGTTGTGCGGATCGTGCCGCTTCTCCTGTGCGAAAGTAGTCTAAGCCGGTTTCGCCAATTGCTACTACTTCTTTCGGATGCGTCACAGCTAGCGAGCGCAGGTGTTGCATTGCTTCGTCAAATGGTATGTCGTGGTACGGCTTGTAGGTTATTGGCAGCCCGTCTGGGCCTTGCGCGCCTCTGTGCCCGTGCAATACTGCTTCGTTTGGGTGTATTGCGATTGCTGCGCGAACTGAATCCGCATGCGAAGAAGCAAACGCAATAGTTGGTTCCCAATCTGGGTATTCGCAGCCAACTTCTAACATGTGGGAAACGCCGGCGGATTTTGCTTGCTCAACCAGATCGTCCGGAGTTGGCTCGACTATTAAGTCGCGCCCTTTTTCTGCTAATTCTTGATTGAGATTATGCGCAAAGTCGACGACGCTGAGCATATGCGTGTGGTCGTCCGCAATTGTTACGCCGTTTTTTACTAGATTTTCCCATACTGCAGATTGCGTGGTTAAAACCGGCGCCCAATTATGTTCGCGATGATGTTTACTCATACGTACTAGTTTAGTCAATCAATTGCGTTTTGATTTACAATCTCACTCAATCGATTGGCGAATTGCAGCATATTGCGATTCTACAAGACGATAGTAGGCACCTTTTGTGGCCATGAGTTCTGCGTGCGTACCGCGTTCTATTATTTGCCCGTGGTCAATTACGCAGATTAAGTTGGCTTTTTCAATAGTTGATAATCTGTGCGCGATTACGAATGACGTGCGATTTTTAAGTAGCTGAGCTAATCCAGCTTGTAGTGCTTCTTCCGTACGCGTGTCAATATTGCTGGTTGCTTCGTCGAGAATCAGGATTCGCGGGTCCGCAAGTAGCACTCGCGCAAACGATATAAGTTGCCTTTGTCCTGCGGAAAGTGTTGCACCTCGCTCCTCAATTTCTGTATCGTATCCATTTGGTAAGTCTTCAATAAATTCGTGCGCGTGAACAGTTCGAGCTGCAGCCTCGATTTCTTCGTCAGTTGCGTCAAGTTTTCCGTAACGAATGTTTTCGCGCACAGTTCCGCTGAAAATAAAGCTGTCTTGCAGCATTACGCCCATTTGTTTGCGAAGTGAGTTTAAGGTTACTGAGCGCACATCGTGCCCGTCGATGGTAATGGATCCTTCTGAAACATCGTAGAATCTGGATAGAAGGTTTACTAGCGTCGTTTTTCCGGCGCCCGTCGGCCCCACTAAAGCAACTGTTTGCCCAGGCTGCACATGCAAATCAACCAGGTTTAAAATCGGCCTTCCGCCTTCTTCATAACGGAATACAACGTCGTTTACGTCGACTTTTCCACGAATTTGCGGCAATTCTTTAGCGTCCGGCTTATCTACAATATTTGGCTTAATTCTCAAAGTTTCAAAAATTCGCTCAAGATATACCGAACAAGTTACCAATTGCGTGTAAAAGTTTCCAATATTTACTACCGGATCCCAGAAGGTAGTCGAATACCATACGAACGCTATAAGCGTGCCTGTGCTCACGTTCATTCCGCCTAGGTTCGACACTCCAACGTAGTAGAGCAGCGATATTGCTGCGGTTTCAATGATTGAAGCTCCCGGCCAAAGCAGCATTTGAACCCTAACGTTTCGCATCCAAGCGCTTCTTACTTCTGATTGCTGTTCTTGGAAAGTTTTGTATGCCACGGATTCTCTAGCAAAAGTTTGCGTTGTTTTTACGCCTGCGATTGATTCGTGCAAGTACGCGTTTAAATTACTTTGCTTATTCGATAGTTTTTTAGACGCTTTTCGTTGCAAAATTTGCAAAGTGCGCGTCCAAATTATAAATATTGGGAATAGCACCAGGCTCCACAACGCCATTCGCCAATCTATAACGAACATTGTTATTAGTGTAATAATCAGCACAAAAACGTCGGAGAATACGTTAATAAATCCCGAAGAAAGCGTGTCCGAAAGCGTGTTTATGTAGTTTACTATGCGAATCAGAATCTTTCCGTGCGGACGCGAATCAAAATAATCAAAAGATAGCGATTGCACGTGCGTAAAAATATCGCGACGCATATCTCTAATCATCATTTGGCCGAGGCGCGTAATTGCAAGCGTTCTGTACGCTAATCCCAGCTCGTACAGCACAATAAGCACCATAAAAACCGCAATAATTGCGTACAGGTACGTGTAGTTTTTATGCGGCAATACTACGTCGATTAGCATTTTTGTGATCATTGGCATTGCCGTCATAATTATGCTGCCGCTTATAACTACCAGAATTACGAGCAGGAGTTTAGTTGCGTACGGTTTCATGTATTTTTTAACGCGCATAAGCTCATGCACGTTCACATGCTCTTCTTGTTCTTCGTCTTCGCGATAAGTGTTTCGTTGCGCCATGCCTACTCCCCCTTCGTTTCGAATCCTGCGGACTTGCCGCTTTGCAATCCCAGCTGCTTTCTGTAAATCTCCCAGTACCTTCCGTGCGCTGCCACAAGTTCTGCGTGCGTGCCACGTTCGACGATTTTGCCGTGATCTAGCACAACAATCATGTCTGCATCTTTTACGGATGAGATTCTGTGCGCAATAGTGATTACGGTGCGCGTGCCGTCGAGTTTCTTTAGCTCCTGCTGAATATGTTCTTCTGTTTCCATGTCTACAGCCGAAGTTGTGTCGTCCATAATTAAGATTGCTGGGTTATTTGCTAAAGCGCGAGCTAAGCTAAGCCTCTGTTTTTGCCCTCCGGAAAGTCCGACTCCGCGCTCTCCTACTACTGTTTCGTAGCCTTCTGGCATACTCATAATAAAATCGTCAGCTGCTGCAATTCTTGCCATTCTGCGAATCGTATCGTCTAATTCTTTGCAATTTTCTTTATTTTGAAGCAAACCAAAGCCAATATTTCCTGCAATCGTGTCCGAAAATAGGAAAGTTTCCTGCGCTACTATGCTGACTTCGTTTCTTAAAGTTTCTAGCGGCCATTCGCGCACGTCTTTTCCGTCGATTAAAACGCGCCCACTCGATGGATCGTAGAATCTTGCGATAAGACTTACAAGAGTTGATTTTCCAGCTCCCGTTTCGCCAAGAATGCCCAGTTTGCTTCCGGCAGGAACGCGTAAATCAATATTTTTTAAGATTGGCGAGTCTTGATCGTCCGGGAATGCAAAATCAACATGCTCAAAAGTGATTTCGCCTTTGATTTTTACGCTTGCGTCCGCTTCTTTTGGAAGATTAATATGCGATTCTTGCGTAAGAAGCTTGCGAATATTAACGCATCCTGCATTAAAACGCTGCCAGTCGTTAATAAGCCAGCCAACCATTCTAACAGGCATATTAAGCATCCAAAGGAAGCTGTTAAAAGTAACGAATGTGCCTAATGTCATGCTGCCGTTTAGCACGAGCCATCCGCCGAAGCCTACGGTTATAAGCTCTAGCACAAATCCCATGCCGTCTAGCCACGGCATGTATTTTTGCGTGTTTTTTGCAAGCGTAATATTTCGTTTAAAGTAGTCTTCGTTACATTCGTCGAATTTTTTGGTTTCGTAAGCCTCGCGCACGAAGGCTTTTACCACGCGGTTTCCTTCAATATTTTCTTCTACCATTGAGTTCATGCGTGCGAAAGATTCGCGAATTGCAAGGAATTTTGGCCTAGCTTTTTTGCCCATAATTCTTGCGAGCAGGAACAAGAATGGCGTTATTGACATAAGCGCTAAAGCAAGCTGCCATTGGATTGAAAACATTATTACTAACGCAAGCACAAACATTACTAAGCAATCCAGCGCCATATAAGACACCCAGCTTAGAATATGGCGAATCGCATCCGTATCCGACGTCATTCGGCTCATAATATCGCCTGTGCGCGTGTGATTAAAGTACGTAAAATCTAAAGAGTGCAACTTTTCATACTCGTCGCTTACGAGGCGGTACACAGCGTTTTGGCCGAATCTTTCCATTTGAAGCTGGTAAATATATCTTGAGCCTACGCGAATAATCATCATTGCAACCATGAGAACGCATACGCTTATAAGTAGATTATGCTGTTTGCCAATAATGATTTTGTCGACTATAAAACCCGAAAGCAATGGCATTGTCATTGCCATTGTGTCGTTAATTGTAAAAAGTATAAGCGATACGCCTACTCTCCACATATCTGGCTTGCAATATTGCAATACCCAGCGCACGTTATTCGCGTCTTTGCGTTGATTTGGGTTGACATACATGCGCCGAGTGCTCCTTTGTTTACTATTTTGCTTTTTGAAACTCAATCTTAAATTTATAGTTTAATCGACAGCTCTTGTTTGGCGTGGCGCGAGTTTCGTAGCGAGCGCTTATTCCTCACGGCATAGCCGTTCGGCTGATTTGGCATGTGAAGCACACCGTGCTTCACAATTGAGCCAAATCACGCTTTGAAGGAGCTTGAAATCCTGTTGATTTCAAGCTCAGTCAAAGCACAAAAGCATGTGGCGTGCAGCCAAAAGACCACACGCCACATGCTGTAAGTTAAGCAATCAGCTTAGTAAACTTGCGCGAGTTATCGCTACAAATTTACTCACTTCTGCCAACCAATGTTTTCAACAAAAACGTTAGCATATCCAGCAGGACCGCCGTTAGCGAAGCCCTTCTTGTATGCCTGATAGGTTGGAGGAGCAGAAACTGGGAGTGTACCATACTCGGCGAAAGCCATGGACTCACCCTTGTTGGCCAATGCAGTCTGTTCCTTGTAATCGTAAGTCTTACCAACCTTGGCAAGCAGGGCATCAATCTTCTTGCTGCCAGTGCCAGTAAAGTTGGAATCGCTCTTAGAACCGTAGACCTGGGAAGCGGCTGCCAAGAAGCTCAATGGAGATGGGGAAACCCAAGCCATTGGAAGCACCTGGAAGTCGAAGGAGCTTACAGTCTTAGAGAACTTAGATGCAGGCTTGTTTACAGTCTTGCACTTCATGCCAGCCTTCTTCATCATGGCCTGGAATGCGTTAGCAAGAGCTGCCTGAGTGGAGTCGTCGCCGAAGAAGGTGAATGAGAACTGAACAGTCTTACCATTCTTAGCGTAGTAGCCGTCCTTACCCATCTTGTAGCCAGCAGCTTCAAGAGTCTTCTTAGCGTTTTCTACGTTGAACTTACCATCAGCTGGAAGGTTGTTCTTGTAGCCAGCCTGGAACATGGAGAGAAGCTCAGAACCTGGCTGCTCGCTCTTCCAGTTCATGCCCTGGAACTGAATCTTGTTGTAGGTAGCAACGTCGAATGCCTGAACAACAGCCTTACGAACTGCCTTATCCTTGAATGCGCCAGCCTTTGCGTTTAAGTTAATAACACGAATCTTGGTGCTGTAGCCGTAACGGAGCTGAGCGCCCTTAACGCTACGAGCGGCCTTGATCTTATCCTTGGTGGAGATGGAATCCACGGAATCGATTTCGCCGTTCTGGAAGGCGTTCATTGCAGCGGTATCTTCCATACGCTTTACAACAACCTTGTCAAGCTTTGCCTTCTTGCCCCACCACTTTGGATTGCGCACGAAAACAACCTGGTCTTCGGTTGCAGACTGAATCTCGAATGGACCTGCACCCCACTCGTTGTGAGGATTATTTACCCAACCCTGGTTGAATACCGTTGGATCAGTTGCCTTTGGATGAACCAATGGAGCGAAAAGCAATTCCCAAGTTGCGCATGGCTTATCGTACTTAACGATTACTTGCTTAGGAGTTGCACCCTGCTCAACGGACTCAATGCAGTCATAGCCTTCGTGAGATGGCACAGAGTAGGCTTCGTTCTTGCCATTCATGGCTTCCCAAGTAGCCTTGAAAGCAGTGTAATCGATGTCTGTACCATCGTTCCACTTAGCCTTTGGGTTCAAATTGTACTGAACCACGAGTGGCTTGTCGCTAACCTTCTTAACGGAAGTGATGTAGTCAGGGTTGTACTTAACCTTCTCGCCCTTAACAGTGTCGTAATAAGAAAGCGATGGCTGGTAGAAGCCCCACAAAGTACCCATGTAAGCAGTGTTGCCATCGTTAGAAGCGTAGTTCCAGTTTGGACCCATGTCGGAAAGCGAGAACGTATAAGTACCGCCATCCTTAATATTTTCACGAGGCTGTGGGTTGTCGTAGCGCTTGTCAACCTTAGGCATTGGAAGAGCGCCAGTGTAGGAAGTATCCACACCTGCGGCTGGTTCTTCTGTCATACCTGCCTTATTGCCAGCGGCATTGTTGTTGTTAGAAGCAGTAGGAGCACCACCGCAAGCGCCGAGCAGCATTGCAACAGAAAGTGCAGCTGCAGCAAATACGGTTAATTTACCTGCATTAGTTTTTTTCATGATTCCTCTCATTCCCCGGATGATGTCCGTCTTCCGGTATGTTGTATGAGTATATACAACTCTATGACATTCGACAAATTGTTTTCACAAAATATTAATTTTTTCTTTTTTGACTTTATTAAAATTGGGCAAAAAAGAATAATTTATTATCAAGAATGAGCAAAACAGAAAATTTTTTAGTTTATTTTCGCTGAAAAACAAAATATCTTACGTTTTTTAATTTTATGTTACGCAACAAAAATCGCGCATGTTGTAATAAACATGCGCGATAATGCAACGTTATTCAATCAGAAACAACCCGCAAAACTCAGGCTGCAACCAAGCAATAACTACTTAACATCGTCAAACGTATCTTCTTCCGAAAGAATAATGCGCTTACGGTTCTTCTCAATCGTAGGATCTGGAATTGGCACAGCACTAATCAAAGCCTGCGTGTACGGATGCTTAGGATTGTCAAACACCTCATCCGTTTCGCCAGCTTCAACAATTCGACCGTGATACATAACAGCAATACGACTAGAAATGTGACGAACCACAGCCATGTTGTGAGCAACGAACAAGTAAGCAACACCCAACTTATCCTGCAAATCTTCAAGCAAGTTGATAATGCCAGCTTGGATGGAAACATCCAAAGCCGAAACAGGCTCGTCGAGAAGCAACAGCTTAGGATTCACAGCCAAAGCACGAGCAATAGCAATACGCTGACGCTGACCGCCCGAGAACTGCGTTGGGAATCGATCAACCTGATCTGGATTCAACTCAACCAACTGCATAAGTTCAGCAATACGCTGACGAATTTCCTCTTTCGTCTTATGCTGAACCAACAAAGGCTCTGCCAAAATATCGTAAACAAGCATACGAGGATCAAGCGAGCTCATAGGGTCCTGGAACACGTACTGAATCTTAGAACGAAGCTCACGACGCTGCTCGCGCGTCAACTTATCGTTAAGCTCGGTACCAAAAACGGTAATAGAACCAGCTTCTGGCTTCTTTAAGCTCATAATTTCCATCAAAGTCGTGGACTTACCAGAACCGGACTCACCAACCAAAGCAACGGTCTCGCCTTCGCGAATCTCAAGGTCAATGCCATCTACAGCACGAACCTCGCCGATCTTTCGTCGCAAGAAACCGCCACCTGTAATCGGGAAGGTCTTAACTAATCCCTTAACATCCAAAACAACTTTACGCTGCTCGCGAGGAATGCCCTCGAACATAGGCTTAATCGGTTTTTCAGTCTCAGCATGAAGCAAAGCGCGAACCGTTTCACTTTCAGCTTCAAGCCCAATCATGGTACTGTCGTCGCCACTGTTCTCCTTAGCAATCAACATATCCATAGTCGGCTTAGAGATTGGGGTCAAACGACGAGTGCGCTTCTGATCGACGCGAGGGACAGCACCCAACAAACCAATCGTATAAGGCTGAGTTGGATTAGCAAAAATCTCTTCAACGCTATTATGCTCAACCAAATGGCCTGCATACATGACAATAACCTCATCGGCAACGCCAGCAATCACACCTAAATCGTGAGTAATGAAGATCATTGCAGCACCGGTTTCGCGCTGAGCTTTCTTCAACACATCCAAAACCTGAGCCTGAATAGTCACATCCAAGGCGGTAGTAGGCTCATCAGCAATAATAATATCCGGATTGTTAGCAATCGCCATAGCAATCATTACGCGCTGACGCATACCGCCGGAAAACTCGTGAGGAAAAGCCTTCAAACGCTCAGCTGGCTTAGTAATACCAACCAAATTAAGCAATTCAATAGAACGCTCACGAATCCGCTCTTCACTCATATCCGGGTTATGAGTTACCAAAGCTTCCTTCAACTGATCGCCAATAGAAAACACTGGCGTCAAAGCAGAAAGAGGATCCTGGAAGACCATAGCAATATTCTTGCCACGAATCTTACTCATCTCAAGATCAGTTTTAGTAAGAAGCTCCTCGCCCTTATACTTAACCGAACCTTTAACGCTAGCGTTCTTATCTAGCAAGCCCATCACAGCCAAAGAAGTAACCGACTTACCGGAACCGGACTCGCCAACGATGCCAATCGTTTTGCCGCGGTACAAATCAAAATTCATGCCACGCACAGCGTGCACAATGCCAGCTTCAGAAGCAAAGCTAACTTGCAAGTCGCGTACAGAAAGCAACGGTTCGTTGTTTTGATCTTCCATCGTGGCATCTTCCTTCATTGCGTCATTCACCATATCAGTCATGTTTATACCTCCAACAAGCCTTACTCGGCCTTACCAGCAGACCTAGAATATGGATCAATCGCATCGCGAAGACCATCACCAATAAGCTGCACAGAGAAAGTCAAAACAACTAACACGGCAGATGGAACCAAAAGAACCCACGGAGAGGTCATAACACTACTCTGGCCAACATTGAGCAACGTACCCAACGAAGTATCCGGAGCCTTAATACCAAGACCCAAGAAGCTCAAAGCAGTTTCACCATTAATAGCACCAATAACACCGAGCACCGTGTTAATAATCAACACAGAACCCAGGTTTGGAACCAAGTGGCGCACAATAATACGGAAGGAAGAAACGCCCTCGAACTTAGCTGCACGCACATATTCGCGTTCGCGCAAGCTTAGCGTCAGCGTACGAAGCGTACGAGCATAACCAATCCAACCAAAGGAAGTCATACCAAACGCAAGCCATAACCAATCGTTGCCGTTAGTCGAAGAGCTCACGATTAAAGCAATAAGCAAGAAGGAAGGAACAATAAGAAGCATGTCCAAAATCCACATGCCAACCTGCTCAAACCAACCTTCAAAGTAGGAAATAGCAGTACCAACCAAAGCTGCAATAATCGTAATAGAAATTGAGCTAACAATACCGATAGAAAGAGAACGACCTAAGCCGCGCACAACCATCGCATACATGTCAGAACCGCCAGGCGTGGTTCCAAGCCAATGTTCAGCGGAAGGAGGAGTGGCAAGAGCCGTAAAATCAGGCTCGTCATAACCCCACTTGCTAACCTTGGCACCAAATAGTGCGAAAAGAATAAGAATAACCAGCAAAACCAAGCCCACAACCGCCGACGGACGACGGAAGAAACGACGCGTGTACAACGTCAGTTTGCCAGTACGCTTAAAGTTGCCCCAAGCTCCAGCAGTAGCCTTTTTATCTGCAGCAGACTCTTGAGGTTTTGAAGATACATTTTTCATAGTCATATCAATGTCACCTACACTGTTCTGCAATTAGTTCAAACGAATACGCGGATCAAGCCAAGCAGAGAAGATATCTGCAAGCAAGGCACCTACCAAAGTGCACACAGCACCGAATGCAGCAATAGCAACAGAACCATTGATATCGTTATTGGAAATAGTCTGCACAAAGTAACTACCCAAACCGTTAATTGCGAACACGGTTTCAGTAATAACTGCGCCAGTAAACACGCCTGCAATGGAGAAGGCAACATCAACAGCAGTTGGAATTAACGAAGTACGCAAGGCGTGACGACGAATTGCCAAATTCAAAGGCAAACCCTTCGCGCGAGCAGTGCGCACATAATCAGCATTCATAGTATCAAGCAAGTACGTGCGCTGCGTCAAATGATATCCAACCATGCCAGGAACTGTCATAACAATCGTTGGCAAAATCAAATGCTGCAAGAAATCAAAAATAAAGGCAAATGGGTTAGAACCTTGATACGAGTGCAAACCGGTGACGTAGAACAAGCGCGAACCAGCAGCATTGTTAATACTGATGGCTGCGAGAACAATCAACAAACCAAACACAGCAGCCGGAACAACAAGCAAGAAAGTAGCAATAGAGTTAAGCACGCGATCCTGCCACTTATATTGGCGGATAGCAGTGTAAACGCCGACGCTAACACCGAAAACGATACCAAGAACAGTTGCACAAGTTACCAATTGAACCGATGCACCAATACGGGTCGCAATTGCTGGACCGACTGGAGCCTGCTCAGGGCTTAAACCCCAATCCCAGCGAGTAAGAACGCCAGTAAGCCAACGGCAGTAACGCGTAAACACAGGAGTCTGGTCATTAATATTTGCCAAATCCAACGAACGATTGATTGATGCAATAGGTGGATGCGGATGCCGAGACATATAATTTGAACGCGGGTCCATAAACGCACTTGCCAAGAAATACGTCATGGAAACGGATACAAATAACATCACAACATAATTCAGGCATCGTTTAACGATGTATCGTATCATTGTGACTCTTTTCTACGCCTAACCATTGTTTACCTCCAATCGGTACCACAAACCTGGCGATTTATAGCAGTACCGTCTTAGTCCATCGTTCCCCTTCAAAAGGGCGCGCTTGGATTGACCCTCATCAACCCGGGACACATAATTAGTATATTTTTAGCCAAGCTATGTACAAACGCCCAAACAGAAAATATTTTTGTAACATGTTTTTTGGCAAAACTAATACTATATTGCACACTTGTGCAAGCGGTAAGTACGTTATAAACATAGTACGAAAACGCATAATATCAAGGATTCTGCGGCATAACATTTCGCAAAAACACAAATTATATTTAACAAAATTTTTATTTTTCAAACTAAAAATACGCATTATTTCTAAATATAATAAATTCAGAATATAATTACAAAAACAAAATATTTAACGGAAAAATTACACTTTTATAAAAATATTTAATATTATTCTTATAAATGCCGGAAATAGGCACAAACAAGAAACACGCACATGACATTGCAACAGCTACAATGACTGTTATTCGTATTACAAACCGTAAAGGAGATAAAGAAGACCCATGGCCGAAAACGTAAAAGCCGTAACCCTCGAACACGTACAAACATATTCCAAGCACTTCAACGAACAACGAGCTAATCTCCTTGCCGCAAACGCAGCGGTTAGCAATGGTGTACTTAAAGCTGCCACCAGCTACCAAGGTAAGCGCGCCTTGCCACGCGATTTCTCCGTGGAATTAAAGCAAGGAAGCATCACCAACCAACAGCACTCCGGCCGCTGCTGGATGTTCGCATCTCTTAACACTTTGCGTTACGAATTAATGCACAAGTGGAACTTGGAAGACTTTGAGTTTTCAGAAAGCTATCTGTTCTTCTGGGACAAGATTGAAAAAGCAAACGCTTATTTGGAAAACGTGTTGGCAACTTTGGACGAGCCAATTGATAGTCGAGTTTTTGAATGCATTAACTACGGCCCAATCGACGACGGCGGTTGGTGGCAGATGTTCGTCAACTTGGTAAACAAGTACGGACTCGTACCAAAGAGCGTGTACCCAGATTCACAGAACGCAACCGATTCCGATGCCTTCGTGCAGTACATCAATACCAAGTTGCGCGAGTTTGCATGCGAGTTGCGCGAAGCTCATAAGAACGGCTCCTCTTTGGAAGAATTGCGCGAAATGAAAGTCCGCGATTTGGAAACCGTTTATCGCATGACAACTATTGCGCTCGGCGAGCCTCCAGCAAAGTTCGACTTCTTCGCACGCACTAAAGACGATGACGACAAGAAGGACGAAAAGAAGGAAGAAAATAAGGGCGGCGAACAAGCTGGCGAAGAAAAGAAGGACGAAAAGCCAAAGACTGGCAAAGATGAGCGTCCAATGATTCGCGAATACGGCATCACTCCACTCGAGTTTGTCAAGAAATATGTGCCAGTTGACGTAAACGATTTCGTAACGTTGTGCAACTCCCCTATGAAGCGAACTCCTTTCAACAAGCTCTATCAACTCAAGTACAGCACCAATGTTGCTGAAACTGATGAGCTGGAATTTGTGAACGTTCCTCTCGAAGTGTTCCGCAAAGCAGCCGTAGCGCAGCTCAGCGACGGTCACCCAATTTGGTTTGCATGCGATTGCACGCAATTCTCCTTGCGTGACAGCGGCTTCTTCGATCCTGCAGTTGTGCGCGTAGACCAGCTCTTTGACGTCGAATTCACGTTTGATAAGGCAAAGGGATTGGAATACATGGATTGCTTAGGCAACCACGCCATGACCTTCACCGGCGTAAACCTCAACGAAGCTGGCGAGCCAGATCGCTGGAAGATTGAGAACAGCTGGGGCAAGGAAAACGGCGACGACGGATACTACGTTGGTTCTGCAGAATGGTTCGACCGCTACGTTACCGAAGTAATCATCAATAAGAAGTACCTCGATGAAGCAACTCTTGCCGTCTTAGAGCAAGAACCAGTGATGCTTGATCCGTGGGCTCCGCTTTCAAGGCGTTGCAACTAAATTTAAGTATTACGTAACTATGTAAGTATTACGTAACTATATAAGCGCAGATTGCTTTTTGCAGTCTGCGCTTTTTGTTTGCGCTTTTGTTTGCGCTTTTGTTTGCGCTTTTTGGAACATTTGCGGGAGCTTTAACTGGGTTTTGTAGCTGTTTTGGCTGGTGTTTGGCTGCGCGACGTAAATAGTTACTCTTATGAGCCTCGAAAGTTTTCAGCATCGCAGGCGCGACGACCTGCTTTCGCGCAGCATTGCGCGCGCGAAAGCAACTCGGAGCGTGAGCTTGCTCAAGTTGAAAGCACGGTGTGCTTTCAACGCAAGCTCAGTAGCGAGCGCGTTACCCGCGCGAGCGTGTCTTTTCTCAGCACGGACGCTAGTGTTCTCTAGGCAATAAATACTCAACGTCCGCGGAGCAATACTGTTAAAGCCCACTAATCAACAAATACTCACTGTTCGCAGAAGCAATACTGCAAAGCTACAGGAACATTTGCGGGAGATTTTTCTCCGGCGTTTGTTGCTGTTTTGGCGGTTTTGTGGAACATTTGCCGGAAAATTCCTCGGGTTTGCGCGACGACCTGCTTGAGCGCAGCACAGCGCGCGCTCAAGCAGGTCGTCGCGCAAACTATAAAAAGAAGCCCGGCGGGGAAGAAAACCCGCCGGGGCAGAGAGAAAGAGAGAAGAAGGTTTCAATTATGGGGTTCGCGAACGAACCTCGCTAATGGCGAACCATTAACATTTGTTAGTATAGCTAAACATTCGTTCAAAGAAAAGAGGTTTTTCCTTAAAATTTCCTTAAAATATTTTCCAATAAGAAAACAACCGCTATTTTTACTATACTACGACAATTTAGCTAAATTTTTCAACCTATTCCCCACTATTTTCCAAAGATTTTTTTGCCGCAGCTAAACGTTCAGCTTCAGCACGCTGACGTTCAGCCAACGCAGAAGCAAAACGCTCAAGCTCTTCATCCACAGCTTCCTTAGGAATCTTCGCAAAAATAGGCGTTGGCTTCGGCACAGGCGTGCCAGCAACCAACTCTTCACTCTCCCAAGGATGCACCGTCTCACCCAAACGATAATCACCAGTAATAATCGGATACTTAAAGTCCGGATTATCCAAATCCTCTACTTCCTCAATACGAGGTAACGGGGAGAACACACCAGTACCACCAAGCGCTTCCCAGACCTTTTGCGCAGAATGAGGCAAGAATGGAGCAAGCAAGTGATTAGCATCCGACACAGCTTGGGCCGCAACATGCAGTACGGTTCCTAGGCGCGCTTCATCATCCTTAATCTTCCAAGGCTCGGTAGCGGAAATATATTTATTAATATCCGCAACCACACGCATAGCTTCAGTAAGAGCATTCTTCTGATGGTGACGCTCAATCAAACCGCCAACCAAAGCAAAAGCGTCAGAAGTCTGATCGAGCAAAGCACGATCCATAGCAGTCATCGAATCTTCATCAAGTGGAGGAATAACACCAAAATTCTTGTTAATAAGATTTGCTACGCGGTTGACAAGATTACCCCAACTTGCGGCAAGCTCCTCATTATTGTGACGAGCAAACTCAGACCAAGTAAAATCGGCGTCGGAATTTTCCGGACCTGCAATAGAAATGTAATAGCGAACCGCATCCACAGGGTAACGAGCCAAAATATCCTTCACATAAATCACAATGCCACGCGAAGAACTAAACTTCTTACCTTCCATAGTCATGAACTCAGAAGCCACAACCTGCTCCGGCATATTAAGCGGGCCATAAACGCCTGCCTCGCCGCCCTTAGAGCCTGCTCCGTTATAGGCGAGCATTTCCGAAGGCCAAATCTGAGAATGGAAAGTAATATTATCTTTACCCATAAAGTAGTAGCCAGGAGACTTAGGATCACACCACCAGTCGCGCCAAGCATCCGGCTTACCTTGGCGACGCGCCCATTCGATAGACGCAGACAAGTAACCGATTACCGCATCAAACCACACGTACAAACGCTTATTTGGATTATCAACCCAACCTTCCACAGGAACCGGAATACCCCAGTCGATATCGCGCGTAATAGCACGCGGTTTTACTTCCTTAAACAAACCAAGCGAGAAATTAATAACGTTTGTGCGCCAGCCGTCACGAGAACGAAGCCAATTAACATTTGCTTCAGCCAACGCCGGCAAATCGAGGAAATAATGCTCAGTTTCTTCAAAACGAGGCGTTTCACCATTAATCTTAGAAATTGGGTTAATCAATTCATCAGGATCAAGCTCATTGCCACACGCATCACACTGGTCGCCGCGAGCGCCATCCGCGCCACACAACGGGCATGTACCTTCGATATAGCGATCCGGCAAAGTGCGTCCAGTGGAAGGAGAAATAGCAACCTTCTGCGTACCCTTATAAATATAACCGTTCTTCAAACACTGTCGGAACATCTCCTGCACAACATGTTCGTGATTTGCGGTAGTTGTGCGCGTAAACAAATCGTAGCTCAAGCCCAAATCGCACAAATCTTTAGTAATCACGCGATTATAACGGTTCGCAAGCTCCTGCGCACTCACACCTTCTTTATCTGCCTCAACCAAAATCGGCGTGCCGTGTTCATCCGTACCCGACACCATTAATACGTCATTGCCTTTCATGCGCTCGTAGCGCGCATACACGTCTGAAGGAACTCCAAATCCAGCAACGTGACCAATATGACGAGGGCCGTTAGCATACGGCCAAGCAACATTCACCAAAATATGACTCATAGCCCAATATTATCTTGTTCAGCGCGGACAGTGCTAGTACTTGCATACACATATCCACAACTTTTTAACGCACTATGGCGCACGCAAAACTCTCAAGTTAATCTCATCTCTATGCACAAACAAGACACTTCGCAAACGCAACAACAATAGACCTCACCCCAAGGTCAGCGAAGTCAAATATACCGAGAAAGAAGGTGAGTTATGCAACACAACCAGATGCTACACGCCGCGTCCGCTCTGCCAGCAGCATACAACCCCCTGCCAGCAGCACACAACCCTCTGCCCGCAACACACGCGTTGACAACACCCCAGGAACACTACGCTATTCGCACCAACGCAAATCTCCAGATCAGCGCAACTTTGGAAGACGTCAATAAATCTAGCAACAATGAATTCCCAACATTACTTGGCAACAGTCAACTTCCAGGACCTATGTGCATGAAAAAACTTTCTCAATTGGGAGTATTCAACCAGCTGAGCACGCAAAGCGGATATACGCAATCCCTGGCACTTTCCACCAAAGGGCGAGGCAAAATTATAAGTAATCTCATACCAGAGGAGAGTATTGTCTGTTCATTTACTGCAGCCTGGGTATGGTTAGGCGGAACGTTCCCGGTAAATATCGATATTATTAACTACAGCAATTGTCGAAGGAAGCCGCACGATCACGCAATACGCTCATTTCGCAGACAGCTTAGTGACGAAGATTATGTTGTTATTGGAGACGTTCGAGTAACTACTCCAGAACGTACTATTTGCGATTTAGCGTATACGCCATGCGAAAACGAATATTACGAACCGTATCGAAAAAGTGTTGCACACTCATTAATAGAGCGCTACTGCATCGATTTGAATAATTGCATACGGATTCTTAACGCAAACCCCTACTTCCCTGGTTCCGTTCGCGCACGCGAGTGGATACATCATCTTAAAGAAGAAATGAGGACAACATGACAAAACCGACGCAAGCAGTGCAGCCGACGCCACCACCGCAACCTCCAATAATACTTACGCCACAAGTTGCTATAAATCCAGACACGCCAACGAAAATACTATGGCATATTGCGAAACATATTCCAGAGTTGCGTCGATGGGTTATTGCAAATCCCGCCGCCGACGCCAAATTATTAGAATACATTGCGCAACAAGGCGGTCCAGATGTGCGATATAGTTTCGACATACTATTTGCAGCGTACGATTATTGCCAACGTTAAGTAAAGGTTAGTTTAACTTTCGTTTCGCTGATATTCGTCTTAATGCAGAGTGTTACCTTTTTGCAAAACACGTTACTCTTGTACGTTACTCTTGTACGTTACTCTACTCTTGTACATCACCTTTGCGCTTCAGCACTGCTTCATACACTTGCTTGCGATGAGCGAAAGAACCGTCCGCAAATGGATGCTCCCGTACTACTTTAGTAATCGCTTCTTTAATGCGTAAGCCTTCCGTTTCGGCGCAATTAATTGCAAGCTCGGCAAGCGCTTCCACACTTAAATCGGTACTTTCTTCCCGCACTTCATCATCGTTAGCGCCACCAATAACCAGCACTATTTCGCCGCGAGGAGGATCCTCCAAAACGCCGTCACGAATACTCTGCACGCTTCCGCGACGAATCTCCTCAAAATCTTTGGTGAGTTCACGGCACAATGCCATTGGACGATTAGGGCCGAGCACAGCTAGCACGTCCTCCATAGCTTCCGCGATACGGTGTGGAGCCTCATAGAACACAATCGTTCGACGCTCTGCGCGCAACGAACGCAAATGCTGCTGACGCTCACCAGATTTGCGTGGCAAGAAGCCTTCGTAGCAGAAGCGGTCAGTTGGGAGCCCGGAAAGTGCGAGCGCATCCAGAACAGCGCTAGGACCTGGAGCACAGGTAACAGGAAGACCGCGCTCGATTGCGCGACGAACAATAGCTAAGCCGGGATCATTAATAGTCGGCATTCCAGCGTCGGAAACTACAAGAACTTTAGCACCTTGCTCCACTTCATCGAGTAGGCCGTCCGCCTTATTGCGCTCGTTGTGATCGTGGTAAGCGACAACTCGCCCAACGACGTGAACGCCAAGACGGTTTGCTAAATCGTAGAGGCGGCGCGTATCTTCAGCCGCCACAATATCCGCCGTTTCAAGGAGATTGATTAGTCGCGCAGAAGCGTCACCCATATTGCCAATAGGAGTTGCTGCGAGAAAGACTTTGCCGCATTCACTGCGATTTTCTGAAGTATTATTTTTAGTTTCTTCAGATTCAATCTCGCTCATTTTTACTCCTAGCCAACTACTGATATGCGTTATACGCACCATATACGCTTATTACTTTACAGCCGAGTATATTACTACATTTGCAAAATATCTGCCCGCAAAGAGCACACGGCTCCCGCGGTTAACGCGCTCGCAACGAAACTCGCGTTGGAAGTCCACTGGACTTCCAACCTAAGCGAGTTTCCGCTCCGAATTGCTTTCGCGCGCTACGCCCTAAACGCGAAAGCAGGTCGTCGCGCCCGCAAAGCTCAACAGCTTAAGCGGGCAGATTTACAAAGTGCAATTAAAAGCACAATTAAAGTGCGATTGAGTCAAACGCACCAAATAAATCATACGATTTTTGGCATAGGAGTTGTGAGAGAAGAAGTAAGATTCACTTGCACAACGCCAGCACCAGCGTGAACTTCCACCTTCTTTAAGGTAACAGTATGCTCCTCAAACGGCTTGTGATCGTCGTCAGTCATAGTCGCAGGAGACTTAACTGCCACCAACGCAAGGCTGTTAAAATCAACGCCAGCATTTGCACACAAATCAGCAGCTGCAGATAATGAATCCTCAAAACCATCTTTTTCAATCACACGCTCAGACGGAACGCCATACGCTTCTTCACACAGCAACTTAACGCGATCCAAAAGCGCTTGACCTCTGCGACTTTCTGGCACTTGCGTTTCAGCATCAGCACTAATTACCGACACAAAATCGTCAAGCTGATCCGCCAAACCATCGCCGCCATCGCGGAACAAATTGCCAACAATCGGCTCGCGGAAGCCCAACGTCTTAGCCTGCTCCAACAATTCAGGCACTTGATCATCCTCACCTTCCCACAAATTAATCAACGGGAAAGTAGGAATATTAAGCGACTCAAGACGAGCAACATGGAACGGATAACGCCAAGCCAAAGTTTCGTCATCGCGCCAAGTCGTCGCGCGCGTAACAACCACAGCCGCAGCCGGCCATGCAGCACCAAACTCGCGAGAAGCAATATCCAACCACTTTTGAGCGCCAGCATCCGTGCCATATCCTGCTTCAACAACTACAACATCGTGCTCAGCGCAAGCCATTTCAACGCTTACCAAACTTGGAATACCAAGCGAAACGTTTGCGAACGGGCCGCAGTGCACATAAATCGGAGAGCCGTTAATAGTTTCCGTTTTTGCAGGCTTTACAGCATCGGCGAGAATATTTGTAATACGCCACAAGTCAACAAAGTCGCCAAACTTAACAGGCTTACCATCCTTCGTGCCAGCAATCATAGCGGCGACACGCTCGGAAATTTCATCCATACTGCGAGACAACACCACAATTTGCATAAGCTCGCAAGTTGGCGTCAACACCACACGCTCAGGAACAGTACCCTTGCCAAAATCAACGGCAATACTGCGCAACGAACGCGAAGGAACCTCACTTACACGAGGCACCAAAATGGTATCAAGCAAGCCATCATCAATCGCCTTTTCAGCGAACGAAACTAGTAAATTCTGAGCACAGGCAATAGCAGCCATCTCGCCACACAAGCCCCAGTCAATCAGCTCAGGGTGTGCAAGCGAAGACTTACCGCCGCCACTTGCGCCACCTTTAGAACCAGCTGCCGTAATGCCCATGCTTGGCTGACGAAGAACCGCAGCCGCATCTACACCACGCTCACGCAACGCATCCACCAAAGCAATAGTGGTGGTTGTTTTGCCCTCGCCGCGAGATGCTTTAAGGGGAGTATCCGCAGTAACCAGAAGCACTTTGCCATGCTTTCGAGGCTCCTCAGGATGCTGCTTCAAATAATTTAGATACCCAAAAGCATCAATTTTTTTAACCAAACCGAAAGTCGTAGTGTATGAATCAAGAATGCTCATGTACCCCTCTTTCATAGGCATGCTAAGCACAACAATGCGTGCAAATAACGTAAAACGACAAGATTTATACTATACGATTGCTCGCTCGCAGCATAGTCACCACGCGCAATATCTATGCGTGTTATTACTAACTTCTATAGCGAAATAACAAAAGGTAACAAAAGTGCCTCCCTTATGAAATAAAAAGTTCATTTCACGAGGGAGGCTCTTAAGGAAGGCACTTAATTATTAAAAAATTTAACTTTAGTGATCAGAACGATTAAAACCATTCTTCATACGCATGCTGGTAATGTACAGCACAGTGTCGAGCAAAGAATCGGTTTCTTTCTTCAACTTTGCTGCCATATCGTCGTTCGCTTCAGCCAAAGCCTCACGAACTTTTTCGTTACGAAGCTCCGCAATAATCGCTTCAGGATCGCGAACTAAATCATCGTAATCCTCATCGCCTTCGCGCTCTGGCTCGTAATCCCTCAAAGAAACGCCAAGAAGATCTGCCACCGTAGCATCCGTGTTCTTAACCATTGCGTGACCAAGGGAGCCAACAGTTTCCTGGTAGCGCTCGATTGCGTTGGCAGTGTCGTTAAATGCAGCATCCGCAAGAGCCGCAATAATACGATTCTCCCAGTAGAAGTTTTCGCTTGTTACGCGAGTAGTGGTGTCTTCCAAATACTTTGGAGTGCGATTTACGTTTGGATAGAACGGAATCAAAGAGTTGAAAGGATTAGATCCGTAGGTAATCCACTGAATTGCGCGCATTGCTTCCGGCGCGTAAGGGCGGATTTGCATTACAGCAAGCTCGCTTTGACGGTTGATACCAATCGGACGCAACATGTGGCGAGTGTGTTCGTCACCAAGCTTGCCGTAAGGATCGTATTCAGTGCCCTGGTAGTGAGAGCTGAGTACGTACTTAATATCCTCAATCGTCACCTTACGTTCTGGCTGACGCGCCCAAGGAATGTCGTTGCTGTCCGGACGATGATCAGCATCTTTACCGTCCCACACTTCGTCATAAGGATTCAAGAAGCGCTCCATGAACCATGCGCGAGGCGTGTTGTACACGTGATCGGCATCCGAATGAGAACCGAAAGCGTCGCGAGGATTGAACGGAGAAGCGTTTTCAACCGACAAATCCAAATGATTTTCTTCAATAAACTCAAGCAAATCAGCCGAGCAGATATGCTCTTCCTGATCGCCAAAAGCATCGTCTAAATCAAACTCGTCAATTCCAAGCTGGTTTGGCATCACAACATAAGCCTCATCCGGCACACGCTTAGCAATCCAATGATGGCCGCCAACGGTTTCGAACCACCAAATCTCGTTCACGTCAGAAAAAGCAACACCGTTCATCTCGTAAGTGCCATACTTTTCAAGCAACGCACCCAAGCGCTCAACGCCTTCGCGAGCGCTACGAATATAAGGCAAAACAAGCGTTAGGAAATCTTCCTCACCAATTCCGCCTGGAACTTCCGGCTTGTAGTCAGCATCGCCAACTTTGCCTTGTGCTTTCTGCAATTCAACCATCGGATCAGCGCCTAGCACACGCTCGTTGGAAGTAAGCGTTTCGGTTGCGCTCATTGCGACGTTTGCTTCGTTAACGCCAGCTTCTCCCCAAATTCCTTCGCGCAAGTCCGCGTTTGGCACGCTAGTGTACTGCATTGGATTGTCTGGCAACTCAACCGTTACGTGGCTAAGAACAGACTTGTAAACGCGCGGCTGATCTTCCGGCTTTACTACCACTAAACGTTTTGGATTAAATTCGCCATTCGCGGAATCTTCGTTACGCGCGATAAGCGTGGACCCGTCGTAGCTTGCGCCGCGTCCGACGAGAATTGTTGTGCATGCCATATTTGCATCCTCTTTGTTGAAATTGTTTATTTATTCTTACCGATTGATTCTATCGCCGATGGCGAAAGTTATGCGCGGCCAGTTAAGAACATGCCGCCAGCGTCGACAACAGTTCCACTATTTCGTACTTCGCGCAATAATTCATTCATATAAAATCCTTGCTGAAGATGCGGCAATGGACGTTCACTTCCGAACACTTCAAGCATGTACTCGTGGTCTTTATCTGGCGGCTGTGGGCCGTTATAACGCGTAGTTACCGACGGATCCGTGCAACCGACAAATCTACTTGCCTGCGAATTTCGACCTTGTAACGCTTCCGGAATCATAGCCGACATTGTTCTGGAAAAATCTGCCGGAATTTGCAACGCGTGAGAATCGTTAAAATCGAACATTAACGCCTCTACCGGAACGTTGGCAACCGTCCAATGAATCCATTCAAAACCGCATACCGGTATGGCATCGTCGTCAACAAATCGCCAATGCAAATAATGCGCGCGAGGATCAAGATTATCGATATAAAACGGGAAGGAAACTACCGGCACTCCGCCAATTTTGTTCTGCTCCGGTGCAGCTTTGGAGTATTCATCAGGCACGATAGTGAAATCTGTAGAAATATTCATACTGTAAGTATCTACTATCTCAATGACTATCCGCAACTAGCAAGTATCGAAATCAAACAAACCTAATGGTAACCACGATCACAATAGCAATCGCAATCACAATCACAATCAGTACACAATCACAACAAAGAGCACAACAACGCCTCAAATACAAGCGTTGCGTTACCGTTACTAGCTAAACGTCGCCTTGCGGTAGCAATACTATCCACGCACAACAGCGCGTGAGAAGAAGTAAGCCCTTGCGCTAATTGCACAATCCCAGACTGAAACTCTTGGTTAATAAACGGCGCAACCTCCTGCGCGTTGTTGAGCACTATAAGAACGTCGCGATATACGCTAGCTATAGCACTCAGAGAACGGCTGAGGACATCGCGACTTACGCGCGTAACTTTGCGCTTTACGTCATCTTTTTTGCCGATCGCATTGTAAGCAGTACGTAACTTAGGCGGTACACGATCACTTTGAGACAAACCGTTAATGCGACGAAACTCTTGCTGCTGAATCTCAACATTTCGTTGCACTTCGTCCTCTGCTTGCGCCGTCGCTTCCTCAATCAGCATGGCCGCAAGTAGCACAGCGTCACTAGCGTCGTGCATACGCAATAAGCCAGCAACCAACTCGTCTCGCCTACTCAACGCACGTTCATCAGTCGCATAAAGCAATGCTGTGGCAACATCCCCCTGAGAAAGTCTAGCCGAACGACTAGCAAGCTTATTATCTGCACCAGTTTTCGCAGCAACATACTCCGCTACCGCTTGAGTGTCAGGAGTAGTTAATTGCACACGTTGCGTGCGTGAACGAATTGTTGGAAGCACCTGTTGCGCGTCTGAAGCGCACAAAAGCCATATCGTATGCTCGCTTGGCTCCTCAATCTCTTTAAGCAGAACGTTAGTACTTCGTTCAAGCATGCGTTCAACATCTTCAATAATGATAATTCGCCACGGCGCAATACTTGGCATTTGCTCCGACAAGCCGATTACTTCGCGCACAGCCTCAACGCTTAGGGTCACTCCATCCGTACGCAACGTACGAACATCCGGGTGAGAACCGGCAAGCACTTCGCGAGCCTCTTTGCTGAGCTGACTATCCTCACTTTCGCCATGATCTGGACTTTCAAGAGCCGCAGCAAAAGCGTGCGCAACTTGGGATGTGCCGACGCCAGCAGCGCCACAAATAAGCCAAGATTGCGGTATATCACTAGGACTTGCACACGCAACTTTTCGCAACCGCTCAACAACCTGCGTCTGCCCAACCACAGCATCCCACACGCTCATCACTTCACCCCCTAAATTTGTCCAGCATTACTACCTACATATCCGAGTGCTTCGTAATTAACAGCAACAAGAAGCAACAAGTTCTTTGTTATCGACAGTAGTTTTAGCGCGAGCAACAGATGCAACATGCGAAGATATAGCGGATTTACCATCACAATCTTCTATAGAACTATTATCATCCACATGCTCTAACAAATCCCTTACATCCTGTTCAATTATGCTCAATAAGCTTGGTATAGGTAATTCTGCATCCAAAATTTTAAATCTTGATGGATCTTTATCCACCAATTTCAAAAATTCACAACGTGTACGCCTGGCAAAATCAATTCCCGCAGATTCCATGCGGTCCTGCCTACGATGCAGCAAACGCTCAAAAGCTGCTTCCGACTGCATGTCCAGTAAATACGTGCGATCAGGCCACAAAGAATCCGTAGCCCACTCGCTCAATTCGCACACATCGTCCATTGCCAATCCTCGCCCACCAACCTGGTATGCCAGCGAAGAGTCAATATAACGATCCGTAATTACCACCGCACCGCGATTAAGCGCAGGACGAATTACTTCTGCCACGTGCTGAGCGCGATCGGCCGCAAATAACAGTGCTTCAGTCCTAGAAGCCACAAAAGATCCGTGCAGCAATATTTTGCGCAGGGACTTGCCCAGTTCCGTTCCGCCAGGCTCGCGCGTCACCACTACTTCACGACCCAACGACTGCAAATAGTCTCGAAGAGCCTTAACTTGCGTAGTTTTACCAACACCATCGATACCTTCAAATGAAATGAATAATCCACCATTCTTAGTATTGGAACTTCTACGACTGCGTTTATTATGGCGTTCACAGTTTTTAGAGAAGACACTATATTCAAATTCCATGTTTAATCCCTAGTCTCCTACCCGTTTAGTAGTTGACTTAGCAGTTTCTTTCTTTGCTGTCATCTTTTTGTAGTCGTCTTTTTTGTAGTCGTCTTTTTTGCGGCAGCTGACTTTGTAGCTGACTTTGCAGTCGGCTTTGCAGCGCTTTTAGTCGTACGCTTCTTACGCTTTACAGGACCTGCAGCACGCTTTTGCGCTAACAGCTCAAACGCAACCTGCGGATCAACTGACTCAGGCGTGTACTGTTTTGGCAAAGTGCGATTCGTTTCGCCGTCGGTAATATAAGCGCCATAGAAACCATCTTTAATTACCACCGGCTTACCAGTTTCCGGATCCGCACCAAGCTCACGAAGTGGCGGCTTAGCTGCACCTCTAGTACGCTTACCGTACTTTGGTTGCGCAAACAAAGCTTGAGCTTCTTCTAAAGTCGTACTAAAAATAGCGTCTTCACTTGCAAGCGAACGCGTCTCCGGCTTGGATTCTACCGTTTCTCCCGCAGCAGTGTCCACAGCAGCATAAGTTTTGGTTAAATACGGGCCGTAACGTCCGTTACTTGCTTCAATTCGTGCAAGTTTTACTACGCCTTCGGAATCAACTTCCTCATACTCACCCACCAAACGCGGCAAGTTCAAAAGTCGCAAAGCATCTTGCAAACTTAAAGTTGCAGGATCCATAGTCTTAAACAAAGACGCCATTTTTGGACGTGGCTTAGTCGTTTTTGCTTCAGTTTTAGAAGATTTAGCAGACTTGGAAGTCTTATCGGAAGGGTTTTCAGATTCGTTTTCGGAATCATCCTGCGCTTCTACCAACGCCACGTACGGGCCAAAACGACCGTTTCGCACTTCCACAGTACCGCCAGTTTCCGGATCGGTACCAAGAACGCGCGGACCTTCCGCATTATTCTCGAGCAACTCATGAGCCACGGCAACAGTAAGCTCATCTGGAGCCAACGTTTCCGGCAGCGAAGCGTGACGAGGATTACCTTCCGCATCTAAATGCTCAGTATCTTCCAAATATGGGCCGTAGCGACCAACGCGCACATGCAACCCATCGCCTATATCAATCGTATTGATTTCGCGCGCGTCAATTTCACCAAGTTCCGCAACCTGCTGCTGCAATCCACTCTGAGCATCGTCAGAAGATTGAGCAGAACCATCGCCAGAACCAAAATAGAATCTAGTCAACCAATCGCGACCAGTTTCTTCACCATGCGCAATCCTGTCCAGGCCATTTTCCATATCTGCAGTAAACGCGTAGTCAACATACTTTGGGAAATTAGCTTCCAACAGCTTAATCACAGCGAAAGCGAGCCAAGAAGGAATTAACGCACGCCCACGCTCGTACACATATCCGCGATCAATAATCGTCGAAATAATACTCGCGTACGTAGAAGGTCGGCCAATTTCCTTAGCTTCCAACGTTTTTACTAACGACGCTTCCGTATAACGTGCAGGAGGCTGCGTTTCGTGATCGTGAGCTGTAACTTCGCGAGCAGCAAGCACATCGCCAGCTTCCATCGGAGGTAGCGCTTTAGTATCCTCACCCTCAGAGGCGGCAGTTCCGAACACTTTCATAAAACCGGCAAACGTAATTACTGTGCCAGAAGCTTGGAATAATGCGGTACCAAACTCCCCAGCCTCAGCATTCAGCTTCACCGTCGCAGTAAAACCGGTAGCGTCAGCCATTTGGGAAGCAAGAGTGCGCTGCCAAATAAGCGTATACAACTTCAGCTGATCTGCAGGAAGTTTGTCAGCGAGACTTGCAGGATTTTGGAAATGCGCTCCAGCTGGACGAATACACTCATGAGCTTCCTGAGCGCCGGCAGTGGTGGTTGCATACTGCTTAGGAGAATCAGCAACGTACTCAGCGCCAAAAGCTTCACGCGCAGCAGCACGCGCAGCCTCAATTGCTTCTTTAGAAAGCGTTACCGAATCCGTACGCATGTAAGTAATGTAGCCGTTTTCGTACAAAGATTGCGCCGCACGCATAGTTTGACGAGAGCTCATTGACAAACGATTTCCAGCCGTCTGCTGCAAAGTTGACGTAGTAAAAGGCGGCAAAGGACGACGACGATACGGCTTAGTTTCCATATCTTTCACTACAAAATCTACATTCTGCAGCGATTTTGCAAGATTGTCAGCAAACGTAGCGTCTATATGTAGGGCAGATTGAGACTCACCTTTAGGAGTAATTAATTCGCCATTTGCGTTGAAATCCTTAGAACCAGCCAAACGCTGACCGTTCAGCTCGCTCATGCGCGCTTCAAACTCAACGTCCTTACCTTCAGCACTAGGAGCACTCAAAGTGGCACTAATATCCCAATAAGACGCCTTAGTAAACGCCATTCGCTCGCGTTCGCGCTCAACAATAAGTCGAGTAGCAACAGACTGCACGCGTCCAGCCGAAAGTCCCGGACCAACTTTGCGCCACAACACTGGCGAAAGTTCGTAACCGTACAATCGATCAAGCACACGCCTCGTTTCCTGAGCATCAACCATATTGTCGTCAACGTCACGCGTGTTACTTAACGAAGATTGAATAGCATCTTTCGTAATTTCGTGGAAAACCATGCGCTTAACCGGCACTTTTGGTTTCAAAGCTTCCACCAAATGCCAAGCAATAGCCTCACCTTCGCGATCCTCATCAGTTGCCAGATACAGTTCGTCAGCTTTGGCGAGCGCATCCTTCAAATCAGCAACCGTTTTCTTTTTATCCGCCCCAACCACATAGTACGGAGCAAAACCATGATCGACATCTACACCAAACTTGCCGAACGCTGCTTTGCGTGAAGCCGGCACCTGGCTTGGCTGAGCGAGGTCGCGAATATGCCCCACCGACGCCATCACGGTGTATCCATTACCCAAATACCCGCCAATCTTTCGCGCCTTCGTGGGAGACTCCACAATGACAAGCTTATGTTCCGCTGCCATATTCGCTCCTTTCTTCAAACAATCAAACATATAAGCGTAAACTTTGTACGTTTCACGCTAACTGTATCGCAAATATATGCTATACGTCTATCAAATTCCACCTCGGTGGATAAAAGCAGATAGAGTAGACATATTGGTGCAAAACGCACAATATTACACGTAACACAACACGCCGTTAGCTGGTTTGTTATACAACATTTTTACGCAAGTATTCACTAAGCAGCTGGCGGCGGAGTCGGTGGCGCACCAACTAAACCGAGCCTACTTAATGGAGCCGCTGTCGCATGGCGCATAACCATGATAACACCATACACCAGTAGGGTTATTCCAATAATCACCCAGTACGTAGCAATATACGACACATTCGACGCCCAACGAGCAGCAACGGAAACTCCCGGCATAATCTGCCATATAAGATACGCAGAATATAAGCAAGACAACACGCCTAAAGTAATCATGGAGCTGCCAACAATCTGTACGCCCATTGAAGAACACCGGTGTTCTGGATTATCCATACCACTCGAACGAGTACATGCCAACACACCCAGCGTAACAGCTCCCACAATAAGCACAGACATAAGCACATCTGCCGACCGGTGCCAATGACCCGCAATTAACGAAAGCTCAACCAGCACGTTCACAACCGCAGACAAAAGAGCCACCCACGCACGCCACCTACGCGACACTGCGCAAACAAGAAGTGCGCACGCTGCGGAAATAAGCAGAGCATGCCCAGAAGGTGCGGAATTTGCAGCCAAATATTCAATATGCACAAGTAACGGACGCGGCAAAATCTTTTTCAACGGCTCCGCTGCGGCAGAAACAACAATAATTGCAGCACACTGTCCAAGCAGCCACCAACGTTTGCGCACGCAGACAATTACCAACGCAACTACCGCAAGAATAATACCAAGCGCAACAACCGTTATCGAATTACATATCGAACGCAAGAGAAAAGCAAGCCAAGATGGCACACCTTGGGTACCAAAACCGTCAATAAGCATTTCTTCGTAACTTTGTCCGGCAACTGTTCTCACCGTCATAAACCACAAAGCTACCGCCGACGTCAAAAAGCCAATTGCGAGAACAACGCACCATAGTATGGTAGACAATCGCGGACGTTTCATAAGCGGATCGACTTGCGCTACTTCATCGTCTGCGGAAGAAAAATCTTGCGCTAGCGAATTGGCGACTTTTTGCGCAGTATTCGCACCTAACGCACTATTTGTTACTAACGCAGTATCCACCTGCGAAAGAACGGGATTAGTGGCATCAGAGCTTACTGTACCGTCGTCGGAGGCAACAGCACTATTCGAATCCAATGACTCAAAATCGGTAGAACGAAAAGTGGCAGCACGAAAAGCAGGAGTATCGTGCCTTTTAGTTTGGGACGCAGTATGCTCATCGAATAGTGGCGTCACATTGTCGCTGTTAGACGAGTCAGGAGCATCAGAAGATGGCGCCGCAACAGGCGTAAACGGGGCAATCGGCTGCGACTGCAGAGAGTCAGAGCCTTCCCGAACGCTACTATCGTGTTTCATGGCTTGTTGCAAAGTTTCACCTAACAATGCTGCCTCATGCTTCTCAGCAGCACGTTGAGAATGTTCAGCATCAGGATCGAATTGCGTTCCTGTCAATTCTTCGCTCATACCTTAGACTTTACGACAGCCTCTGCGACAGCGCTAGTTGTAAACGAAATAAAATCGCGGATATAAAGAAACCCCCGCGCACCCACCAGAGGCCACTTACCCTTGCTGCATTCCTGCCCTGGGGGGATTGGGTGACATAGCGCCACGCGGAGGCTTTACCTATATTACACGATATTCGCTACATGTCGAGAACAAGACACGTCTAGAACAAATTGAGTTAAGCGCGCCAAACGCTTTTACCATGCTCTTTTGCCGACTCCACGTCTGCCGCAAGTTGCGAAGCATCCGCTTCAACTTCGCCGGCAATATAACGCTCGACCAGCTCTCGCGCCTCACTATCTTCATGCTGTACAGCTGGAGATTTCATAAAGTAGGAGCTTGGAGCCAAAATCGGCCCCGACAAATGGCGATCCAACGCGATTTTTGCCGCGCGAACTGCGTCAATAACAATGCCGGCAGAATTTGGAGAATCCCAAACTTCGAGCTTGTATTCCAAGTTCAACGGAACATCGCCAAACGTAGTACCTTCCAAACGCACAAAAGCAAACTTACGGTCGTCCAGCCATGCCACGTAATCTGATGGGCCAATATGAACGTTATGCTCATCCATTTCGTGAGGAACAATTGACGTCACTGCACGCGTCTTAGAAATCTTCTTAGACTCAAGCCTGGAACGCTGAAGCATATTCATGAAGTCCATATTGCCGCCAACATTCAGCTGATAGGTGCGATCCAAACGAACTCCACGATCCTCAAAAAGACGCGCCATCACACGGTGCGTAATGGTTGCGCCCACTTGACTTTTGATATCGTCGCCAATAATCGGCACGCCAGCATCACGGAACTTTTGCGCCCACTCAGGATCAGAAGCAATAAATACTGGAAGACAATTTACAAAAGCGCAGCCAGCTTCCATCGCAGCCGTAGCATAAGCCTTATCTGCTTCTTCGGATCCAACCGGAAGATAAGAAACCAAAACGTCCACTTTCTTATCCCGCAAAACTTGAGCTATGTCAACCGGCTCAACCTCAGACTCATCAATCATCTCACGATAATAGTCGCCCAAACCGTCGTAAGTAGGCCCACGCATAACCTGTACGCCCAAATTTGGTACGTCTGCAAAACGAATAGTGTTATTTTGCGAAGCGCCAATTGCTTCACTTAAATCGTGACCAACCTTCAACGAATCAACATCAAACGCTGCTACAAACTCAATATCGCGCACACGATACTGACCGAACACAGCGTGCATCAACCCTGGAATTTTCTCACCGTCATCAGCGTTTTTGTAACATTCAACGCCCTGAACCAGCGACGAAGCGCAATTACCTACACCGGCAATGGCAACGCGGATGCTCATATAGACTCCTTGCCTGCAAAAAATCAGCGGCATTACATTATGTCGCACTCATACACACTTCATCATACTATGCTCTAACCAATATAAAACAATATAAAACATTTCTAGTTGCTTCCACACGACTCTGCTCTGCCTTCGTCAAAATAAAAGAATAAAAAAACAGTTTTGTGAAAAATTCAATACCGGGCGCTACGGTGGAAAGTATGGTTGTACACAATACTGGGCGGCGAGCGTCTACTTCACGATCCAACACGCCAAGAAGCGTTTCGTCTCAATCGCAGAAACGTACGGACACGTCAGCAGCGACACCGTCGCGTAGGCGCAACACGTCCGACTACGATGCAAATTACGACGCAAATTACGACCCAGATTCGTCACCAATTTCAAATTACCGGAGGAATTCCCAAAGAAACTCCAGAAGGAACTCTAGTGGCTCAGGCACACGAAAAGAACGCTCTCTTAACTACACGCGTCAGCAACGCCGCAGAACTTGGCGCGGTAGGCACCCCATTCTTTTCTGGATGCTTATAGCAATACTCGTTCCCCCGCTGTTAGGTGCGCTTGTTTTCGCTTACATGTACGCAACTACAGACATACCTGCCCCAGACAAAGTTGCTATGGCAGATAAAACGAAAGTGTATTATGCGGATGGCAAAACAGAATTAGGTTCTTTCGCCGAGCAAAATCGCGAAATTATTAACTGTTCAGTGCTACCAGATTACGTCGGTAAAGCAATTGTTGCTTCAGAAAATCGTTCCTTCTACCACGACGGCGGCATAGACTTTAAGGGTATCGGCCGTGCGCTTATTCATAACGTTACGAAACGCGGGCGCTGGGGCGGCTCTACAATCACCCAACAGTACGCAGAACGCTACTATCTTGGCGAAACAAAATCGTACCTAGGCAAACTTCACGAAGCTGTGCTAGCGCTGAAAATTGCACAAACGCAAGATAAAAATACGGTTCTGTGCAATTATATGAACACTATTTATTTGGGACGTGGCGCGTACGGCATTCAAGCGGCAGCGAAGGCTTATTTTGGCGTTGAAGCCAAAGATTTGACGCTACCGCAAGCAGCACTGTTAGCTGGTATTATTCCGGCTCCAAGCAGCTGGGATCCGGCTATTGGTCCTAAGGAAGCAGGAATTCGTTTCAAACGCGTATTACGCATCATGAAACAGGACGGATATATTACCGCCGCACAAGCAGCGAGCGCAACTCTGCCAAAAACTATTGTGCAAACCGCGCAAAACGTGTACGCAGGACCTCAAGGCTACCTGCTTCACATGGTTCGCGACGAGCTTACCCGCAACGGTGCCTTTACGCAAGAAGATCTTGACAGCGGCGGGTATCGCATTATTACAACTATTGATAAAGCTAAACAAGACTTGATGTTCCACGTCGCAAGTCCTTCGCAAGGCGGCCGCGGTATCGTGCCGGAAGGTCTGCAAGTTGGCGGCATATCAATTAACGCCAAGGACGGTTCAATTATTTCGGTTTACGCTGGTGACGACTACCTTAAAAAGCAGCTTAATAACGCAACGCAAGCACTGTATGAGCCTGGATCAACTATGAAACCGTTCGCATTATTGGGGGCAATCCAGGCCGGCACTAGCTTGAATACGCAATTTAATGGCAATTCGCCACGCAAGTTTGAGGGCATTGATACGCCGGTAGGAAACTTCTCTAATCGAAGCTTTGGTATGGTGAATTTGTATAGTGCTACGGCCAATTCTGTAAATACTGTGTACATGGATTTGCAGCAAAAGCTGGGCGCCCGTTCGGTAGCGCACATTGCTGTTACTGCCGGCTTGAGTCCGAAACGTGTTAACGGCAAGAATCCGTTTACCGTATTAGGCAATGATCCCGTACACGTGAGCGAGATTGCGCGCGCGTACGCAACGTTTGCCAATCAAGGCAAGCGTCCGGAATTGCATATTGTTGCGAGTGTGAAAAATCCGGATGGTAAGGAATTTTATCGTGCCCCAACTGCCGGAAAGCAAGTGTTCTCTCCAACTGATACTGCTCTCGCCACTCAAGCAATGATTGGGGTCGTGCAGCACGGCACTGCTGCCGAAGCGCGCGCGGTTGGCCGTCCGATTGCTGGTAAGTCTGGCACGGCTAACGACATGACTGCCGGCAGTTTTGTGGGTTATACTCCGAATGTGGTTACTGCTTTTGCAATTTGGAACCCAGATGCTAACGGCAGCCCGCAGGTGATTAAACCGTTCCATGGTTACTTTGGCGGCGGCGACTATCCTGTGCACATGTTTACTCGCTACATGAAGCAAGCGTTGGCAGGGACGCCCGTTGTTAAGTTCCCTGAAGTTAAGGACAACGGCAAGATAGGCGGCCAAGATGGTACGTGGGGATTGGGAGAGCCACGCACCTATGAGCACAGCGATAGCAGCGAGGACGCAGATAACAAACGCAAGTCTGAAGGGGAAGCGCACGCTGACGGCCCGTCATCTAGCGATAATACTGCTTTAGACGGGTCCAACGGTGGAAGTGACAATTCTAGTAGTGCCGGCGGTGGTTCTTCCGCAGGTGGAGAGACAGGCCAATCTGGAACTGACCGTTCCTCTTATTCTTCCGACAGAAGGTAACGCAAAATAACGCAAGGAATATAATTACTTGGCAGTCTACGTAATACTGCGTAGCGTAGCGTTACGTTACGTTACGCTACGCTAGATTACGTTGCTTTGCATTACGTTAGATTACGTTACGTTATTTATGGCGTTACTTTATTTGCAGCGTTGCGCAACCAAGTCTTCAAGCGACGCAACTGTTACTCCCGCATAACCATCCAGTTCCGCATGCTGCTTACTATCGCTCACATCCGCACGCGAGAAACCAGTTTGCGCAATCACTGTTGCACCTGAAGCAACGGCTGCGGCAAGCCCCGACGCGGAATCTTCTATAGCAATACAATGCGCCATGCCTTCAGCAATCTCCTCGTCACTGCCGTGGATACCAACCATTTTCCCAGCGGCAAGATACGGCTCCGCACTCGGTTTAGGCTTAAAACCGTCGTCGCCACACACATAGCCGGCAAAACTTCCTTCCGGCGCATGCTTCACAATATTTTCAACCAAGCATCTCGGTGAATTACTCACTAAAATCGAGGGGATACCCGCTTTAGCAAGATTTTCCAGCACATCCAGCACGCCCGGCACCCACGGCACATGTTCGGCTTCGCGAGCAGCAACGTAGTCAACCATTCCCTTGCCGACTTCTTCTACAGTAAGGCGAGTGCCAGAAGGAATCATTTTGTTTGCTACAGTTTCTAAAGATCCCCCGGAACATTCCCAAGCTAAATCTTCATCCCAATATCCGCCATATTTTTTTACTAAATAAAACTCGGATTCGTGCCAATAAGGTTCTGAATCGATGAGCGTACCGTCCATATCCCAAAAAACTGCTTTCAGTACACCCTTACCACTCTGAGGCGTTGGGCACGCGCAATTCATGTCCTTCGTCTGTTCAGTCATTCAATATCCTTTGTGTTGTTGAAATTGTTTCGCTATCGTTTCGCGCTTGCTATCACACGCTCCAAGCTCTCCACACCACTACCGATTTTTCTCCAGGCTTGCTGCCATCTACGGAATGCTCATACGCTGCGGACGAGTACGACGACGGCAAAGCTCGCCTTTCTGTCCGTATATCTCTCCTCCAACGGCGCGCATTTCTCGAACGTTGCATTTCCACAATATCCCCATCTGTGTTGGCAGTGAAAATATTCCGTTCAGAAGATTCTGCAACTTCCGTAAGATGACGAACCTGACGTTTAAGCTGCCTATTTTCTTCCTGCAACGCCAGAATTTGCATAATTCCTGCTAAATTAATGCCCTCTTCTTGGCTTAAACGCTGAGTTTGTACGATTCTACCTACGTCTCGCAGCGAGTATCTGCGAGCGCCACCTTCCGTACGCTGCGGCATGATTAAACGTAACCTGTCGTATTGTCGTAGTGTCTGTGGGTGCGTGTTGGTGAGGCGCGCTACGTGGCTGACGGTAAATATTGGCAAATCAAGTGTAAATCCTACTTCATCTGCGCCGTCGAGCGTAGCAGTACCACGCACCAAAGCAACTGCACACATTTCGTACAGTGCTTTAGTTTCACGCGTTATTGGTGTCATAGCACGCCTTCCCTGTTGTCTAGTAATAACCAGTTGAGCCGTTTAGTAAGTATCGGCTAACTATTCAATAAGTTGTGTAATTTTATAGTACTTTATGAAGATTTTCCTATTTTCTTATTTTCTTATTGTTCCCAACTTGCGTTGGTTCGTTGCCGATTTGCGCTAGTTTGTTGCTATCTTACTGCCGCAGCTTTGTGACTTCCTTTATATAATCATCACCAGCTGTTTTGTCAAATTCTTTTGCAGCATGCTTAAGAAGCATAGTCGAGCGCTTTGGTATATGAATTTGCACTATTCCAACAAAATCACCGTTTCTACCCGGCACTCCAGCACCTTCAACGCGCACTTCGTCTCCACTAGAGGATCCAGCTGGCACTTTACATGTCACAGGCTCTCCGTCTACGTTGGAAAGCGTAATTTTCGCACCATGTACTGCTTCACTGAGGGTGAGCGGCAAATTGGTAACTACATCGTAGTCACGCAACGTAAAACGGTCGGACGGTTCTACGTGCACTTGCAGGTACATGTCTCCCGCTTCCCCGCCAAACTTGCCCGGCTTACCTTTTGCTTTCAAACGAATTTTTTGACCGTTTTTTACTCCGGCTGGAATATGCGTTTTGAAGCTTTCTCCGCCTGAACGTAACGAAACGGTTGCACCTTTGAAAGATTGCTTAAAAGTGAGCGTAATTGGCGTAGTGATGTCGTCGCCTCGCTCAGGAGTGTTCGCTTGCTGAGCGTCGGCATACCCACCTTCGAAACCGCCTGCACTCTGGTATCCGTTTGGGAATCCTCCCGAGAATCCGGAGCTTTGTGGTTGTCCGGCAGCGCCAAACATAGAGAAGATATCACTCATATTTGGCCCTGCTCCGCTGGATGTAAAGCGAATACGCGAACCTTTTCCGCCCATTCCACCCATTCCGGAGCCGCCGTTAAACATGGAGAAGATATCGGAGAAGCTCGACGCATCGAAGCCGCCCGCACCTCCAGCACCTCCAGCGAAACGAGCGCCACCGGCACCAAATTGGCGAATCGCATCGTAACGTTGGCGAGTTTGTTTATCTTTGAGCACGTCGTAAGCTTCAGAAACATCCTTAAACTTTTCTTCGGCTTCCTTTGTTTTATTCAAATCCGGATGATATTTGCGAGCTAATTTGCGATAGGCCTTAGTAATAGTCGCTTCGTCAGCGTCTTTGGAGACACCGAGAACTTTGTAAAAATCCTTAGCTAACCATTCATTTTCAGCCATGTGTGCCTCCTTCCTGTACCAGCACATTGGCATACGAGCTTAACGTTGAGCCGCTGAACTATAGTGCGGCATAATACAACCTACTCGTGCCGCAGGTTTAAGCAGCACGAGTAAGTTTCGTAAGTAGTTTGTTTACAAGCTTTACAAGATTCAGATTAAAGCTAGGTAAATCAGGCGTTGTTTGGAGACGCAACCACCACGCGGGCTGCGCGAATAACACGCTCACCAATGCGATACCCCGCTTCAACTACTGCGTCCACGGTTTCTTTCGTGGCGTCAGGGTCTGGTCGGTGCAAAATTGCATCGTGCTTTGTTGGGTCGAAGTCTTCGCCTTTTACACCAAACTTTTCCACGCCAAATCTTGCAAAAGCCTTGTCAATCTTGGTTGCTACAGCCTTGAACGAGTCATCCATTTCGCTATGTTCTCGAATGCGATCAATATCATCCAATGCCGGCAACAGTGCGTCAAGAACATCGATTACGCCTTGCTCGCGGAATCGAGTTTGTTCTTTTACTGAACGCTTGCGGAAATTGATAAATTCTGCACGTTCGCGCTGTAACGCTTCTAAATATTCCGCCGCTTCTTTTTTGGCTTTGCCAAGAGGAGTCAAGGAATCTTCTTCGGCATTATGCGCATCGCTGGAATCATTCTTTTCTTGCGACTTAAGCGAGCTGGATTCACCATTGCTTGCTGAAGATTTTTCAGACTCAGCATCTGCGCTAGCGGCTGCGTCGTGAGCTTCCGCACTTTTCACTTCATGCGTTGCATTTGCAGGCTCAGCAGCTGAATCTGTGCTGGCAGAATCTGCCGAATCTCCGGCAGCCGAAGAGTTGTCTTCAAAGCTGCTGTTTTTAAGAGATTCGGCATTATCCATGCCGCTCAAGTAGTCGTTGGCGTTAAACTCGGACATTACTTGTTGTCCTTATCGTCCTTGTCGTCGTCCACCACTTCGGCGTCAACTACGTCATCATCCTTAGCTGCAGATTCAGCGCCCTGAGCGCCGGCACCTGCCGCAGCACCCTGAGCACCAGCACCTTGAGCGCCAGCACCATTCTGGGCGTACAACTGCTGACCAATCTTCTGAGCAGCCGTCATCAATTCGCTCTGAGCAGACTTAATCTTCTCAACGTCGTCACCCTTCAAAGCTTCCTTCAAAGCGTTCACCTTGTCGGTAACTTCCTTGGAGATTTCGTCAGAAATCTTGTCTTTATTGTCGTTTACGAGCTTCTCAGTTTGGTAAGCGAAGGATTCAGCCTGGTTGCGAACTTCAGCTTCTTCCTTACGCTTCTTGTCTTCAGCTTCGTGAGCTTCAGCTTCCTTCACCATGCGATCGATTTCGTCCTTTGGAAGGCCGGAACCGCCGGTAATAGTCATGGACTGTTCCTTACCAGTACCCTTATCCTTGGCGGAAACGTGCACAATGCCGTTAGCGTCAATATCGAAGGTGACTTCAATCTGTGGGACGCCACGAGGAGCTGGAGCAATACCAGTTAATTCAAAGGTGCCAAGAGGCTTGTTGTCGCGAGCAAACTCACGTTCGCCTTGGTAAACCTGAATCAACACGGATGGCTGATTGTCTTCAGCAGTGGAGAAGACTTCCGAGCGCTTCGTTGGAATAGCAGTATTGCGATCGATGAGCTTCGTCATAATGCCGCCCTTGGTTTCAATACCCAAGGAAAGTGGAGTTACGTCGATAAGCAAAACATCCTTGCGGTCGCCCTTAATAACGCCCGACTGCACAGCTGCACCAACAGCCACAACCTCATCCGGGTTCACGGACTGGTTAGCTTCCTTACCACCGGTAAGTTCCTTTACCAAATCCTTCACAGCTGGCATACGAGTAGAACCACCAACAAGTACCACGTGATCAATCTGGCTTACAGAGATGCCTGCGTCAGAAAGAACGTTGTTAAATGGCGTACGGCAGCGACCGAGCAAGTCGGAAGTCATTTCCTCAAAGTGAGCACGAGTCAAAGTCTCGTCCAAATGCACTGGAGTGCCGTCAGGAGTCATTGCCAAGTACTGCATAGAAATCGAGGTAGAAGTAGAAGAGCTAAGCTCCTTCTTCGCCTGCTCAGCAGCTTCCTTCAAGCGCTGCAAAGCAATCTTATCCTTGCTTAAATCAACGCCATACTTGTTCTTAACTTCGCCAACAAGCCAGTCGATAATCTTCTGATCCCAGTCGTCACCACCCAAGTGATTGTCGCCGTTAGTTGCCTGCACCTGAATCGTGGAGAAACCGTCGTCGTCCTTACCAATCTCAAGCAAAGACACGTCGAAAGTACCGCCACCCAAGTCGAATACCAAAATGCGCTCGTCTTCCTTGCCTTTTTCAAGACCGTAAGCCAAAGCTGCAGCAGTTGGTTCGTTAATAATACGAAGTACGTTCAAGCCTGCAATCTTACCTGCGTCCTTAGTTGCCTGACGCTGAGCATCGTTGAAGTATGCTGGGCAGGTAATAACGGCGTCGGTTACTGGCTCACCCAAGTAAGCTTCAGCATCGCGCTTCAACTTCATCAAAACCTGCGCGGAAATCTCCTGTGGGGTCCACTTCTTGCCGTCGATTTCAACAGTCCAATCAGTGCCCATGTGGCGCTTTACAGAGCTAATCGTGCGGTCGACGTTTGTTACGGCCTGGCGCTTAGCAACTTCACCAACCAAGATTTCGCCAGACTTGCTGAATGCCACCACAGATGGCGTGGTACGTGCGCCTTCAGCGTTTACGATAACAGTTGGGCTGCCACCTTCAAGAGTAGCAATGCAAGAGTTAGTTGTACCCAAATCAATACCTACTGCGCGTCCCATAATTTCTCCTTAACTCAGTATTGCACGCTTTGTGCAATCACGTTTCCTTCAAGTTATGTAGTTCGTAAGCCTAGCTTTTATTAGCTTCCGCATTGGAAACTAGGTAAAGCATCAGCTTTTTTGCTTTCCAAAACTTGAGCCTACTACACTCAACTTATAAAAGTCAACTTTTATTCCCAAAAATTACAAAAAACTTTATACAACCAGACTCAAGTTTTGTAAAAAAAGCATAATTTAAGGAAAAATTCACGCACTGAACTTAAAATGACGCAAAGAATTATTAAGTGCATTGTAACGCGCCAAAACTCCAATAAGCGGATTACCAATGCCAGTTATAAGCTTAATTACTTCAGTCGCCATCATTGCACCCACAATAGCTGCCGTCGCGCCCAATACTGCCGATTTTGGCACAGTTTCTTTCGGAGGAGGGCAAGGATACAAGTCTCGCAAGCAAGGCCCTTTTCCCGGCACAAAAACGCTTACCTGTCCTTCATAATAAAGCACCGAACCGTACACTTCCGGCGTTCCTGCGCCCCACGCGGCATCCGCAATCAAAAAACGAGTATCAAAATTATCACAACCGTCAATTATTACGTCGTGATTTTTTACAAGTTGACTTGCGTTATTTTTATTGAACCTTGAAATAAGGTTGATTTTCAACCCAGGAGACAATGCTTGCAAACGTTGTTTAGCGCACTGCGCTTTAGATTTGCCGCACTGATTGACAGTATATAAAGTTTGCCTTTGCAAGTTGGAAATTTCTACAACGTCGTCGTCACAAATCGTGATTTCACCAACTCCGGCAGCAGCGAGCGAAAGCAGGCACGGAGAACCAAGCCCTCCGGCCCCAACCATGCAAATTTTCGCATCACGCAGTAATTTCTGATGTTCCACCGTAAAGCCCGGCAGGAGCAAGTGGCGAGAAGTGCGTTCCGTCTCAAGCTCCTGCACATCGCTATACGAATCGTTGCAAAACGTATTGTTCACAGCACAGAATCCGCCCAAGCGCGACCTTCAACAGGCGAAGAAGCAAGCGCGTGATTTCGCATTGGAATACGTCCAGCGTCGTGAGCAAGCTTTCCAGCAGTTACAGCTGCAGCCATTGCGCGACCCATAGTTACAGGGTCCGGGCAGCGAGTTACAGCGCTTGCAAGAAGCACGCCGGAGCAGCCGATTTCAAAAGCTTTAACAACGTCGGAAGCTGTGCCAACGCCGGCATCCAAAATCACAGGAACGCCAGCTTCCTTGCATTCGCGCACGATCAACTCAATATTTCGAGGGTTCAAAATACCAAGGCCGGTTCCAATTGGAGCGCCGCCAGGCATCACAGCCTTCACACCAAGCGAAACCAAACGACGAGCCACAATCGGGTCGTCATTCGTGTAGCACAGTACGTCAAAGCCTTCCTCAACCAGCTTTTCTGCAGCAAGCAACACTTCGCGAGTATCTGGAAGCAAAGTATCGTCGTCTGCAATAACTTCGAGCTTGATCCAGTCGGTTCCAAGAGATTCACGAGCCATTTTTGCCGTGAGCACAGCGTCATGCGCTGTCTTGCATCCTGCAGTATTTGGCAAAACGTTAATATTATGGCGCTGAAGCATTCCGTAAATATCTACGCCAGTCTTTGCGTGACGACGCAAAGCAACAGTTGCCACTTCCGCACCCGAAGCTACAAGCGTCTTTTCCATAATGTCAATGCTCGTCATGCCGCCAGTGCCAAGCAAAAGCCTTGAGTGTAAAGTTTTGCCGCAAAGCTGCCAAGTATCGACACTTTCTTCTGCATTATTTTCAGAATTATTTTCTGCCATTTTAAGCCTTTTATTTAAAATTTAATATTTTGTAAACGTCAGCCACCTTGAACTGCGCTGAGAATCTCGATTTGATTACCATCGCAGATCACAGTCGACGCCCACTGATTGTGTGAAAGCACATCGTCGCCAATTGCAACAGCTATGCCAGGACCAGCGTCAGAGCCGTAACGTTGAGCAATAAGCTCAGAAACAGTTAGCCCATCTTGAACTTCAATAGTTTCACCATTGACGACGATTTGCATAATTCAACCTTTATTAACGTCTATTAAAATTGCGTAACTAGAAACTTGCGTAACTAGAAACGTGCGTTACAAGAAACTTGCGTAACTAGAAGCGAGCAGGATCGCAGCTTTCCAAGAAGCCCTTTTCCTTCTCAGTCAACTCTTGCTCAAGCACAAGCTTTGTAGTCAAAGAAGAACCCAAAGCGGTGAGCAAAATACCGTGACGGAAGTAGCCAGTGGAAATCGTAGTATGCGTCTTAGGATCAATACCAATGAACGGCAAATCGTCTGGAGTTCCAGGGCGGCCGCCAGCGGTAACCTCAGTAATCGAGCATTCCTGAATGCCAGGAAGCACGCTTGCAGCATCGCGAAGCAAGTCGAGCACGCCGCCAACCTTTGGAATATCGCGGTCGTCTTCGCGAGAAGTAGCGCCGAGCACAAGCTCGCCTGTTTCCTTAGCGCGAGGGACCAAATAAACTGGACGGTCATGCACAAAACCACGAACCACAGAGCTCAAAATTGGGCGCAGAGGCTCTGGAATAGTCATGCGAATCATATCGCCCCACACAGCGCGAAGCTTAAGCTGCGGAAGCATATCCTTAGCACCCAAGCCGGATGCCAAAACTGTGTCCGGTCCTAAATCATCTGGAGTCGAAGCGCGACGCTCAATAACAACACCGCGCTTTTCAAGTGCATCAATCATAGCTGCAGTGAAAAGACGAGGATTGATTTGATGGTCGTCCGGCACGCTTACAGCGCCAGCAATAGTTGGCGAAAGAGCAGGCTCAATTTCACGAAGCTTACTAACAGAAATATGCTCAGCTCTACGGCCGTAACGATGCTGCAAGTTTAGCAACTCGTTTACATGCTCGTTATCTGCAGCGTCGCCGCCAATTACGTAAGAGCCGCACTCTAAGTAGCCGGTTGGCTTATCGGTGTACTTTGCAACCGAATCAACCAATTCCTTATACATGGTTGCAGACTCGAACATAAGTGGATACAACGCTTCTTGCTGATATTGCATTTCTGCTGTAGGAGCTAGCATGCCGGCAGCATGGTGAGAAGCGCCCGAGACTGGATCCGGATCAATAATGCTGACTTTTACGCCAGCTTCCGTAAGTCTCCACGCTGTTGCTAAACCGATAATACCTGCACCAATAATACGAATATTTCGCATATATACTCCTTCCCTACGGCGGCATTACCCGCATCAGGTTTCCGGTCGGCTTCCGCCCTCTCAGCCTGTATAGAACAAGCTCCCGGGAGCATAGTTTGTGTTTCAAACTATGCACTTACAGCAAAATATTGCGGCCTTTTACAGCACTTTCACGCACGTATGCATACTTGCTTTGAAAATAGCCAGCAATTTTCGCGAATTTAATTTTGTAAATTTATATCACGCAGCTGCAAAATGGAAACGACATTGCTGACTTTTCACATCGCAACTAATGCAAAATTTTAACACTTTTATGAAGAACAGGCGCTAATTATCATAAAAAATAGGGCTTTATTTGTTTAATTTCGTATTAATTACGTTTAATTACCTACCACACTAATTACACTAATAAAAAACGTGCCGGCGTGAACTCATGGGAGAAAGTTCACACCAGCACGTTGGCTGCAATGTTAATTACATAAAGTAACTAACGCTTATTTGCGATTCTTGCGACGTCGTGCAACAAAACCTGCAATACCTAATCTAGCAAGGGTCGCAGCAAGACCTGCGAATGCCGAAATGTTTGCACCGGTATCCGCAATCTTGCCACCGTTAGACTTTCCTTCGTTGCCAGCAAGCCGCTTTGACAGAGCATCCTTTGCGTTTCGCAAAGCGTTAAGTGCTTCGTCAACCTGAGCTTGTGTGGCGTTAGGGTCAGAAAGCACCTGCTTAGCGTGGTCGAGCGCGTTCTGGTAGTTCTTGGCTTCCGGCGTATTAGCAACAGTGACATACGAGTGCGTGTATGCATTTTCGCCGTTGCCGATAGTGCTCACGGAATTATCTACTTCAACTTTCAGGGCAGATTTGTCAACGGTTTCTACTCTTTCAACGGAACCGGTTCCGAACCCATTAGCAGAACCGTTATTATAGACGCCGCTATAGCCGCCGCCACTATAATTGCCGCCACCGTTATAATTGCCGTCGCCATTTTCGTTCGCGTCACTATCGTCGCCAAAGTCACCCAAATCACCAAGGTCGTCGAAGTCAAAATCGTCACCACTGTTGTAGTTGTCAATAATTCGCTGCCTTGCTTCCTTAAGCTTTCGCAACGCATCATCAACCTGCTTTTGGGTAGCCTTCGGATCGTTCAGCACGCGCTTAGCTTCAGTCAATGCACTCTTGTACGCTGCCACATACGGGTTTTCTTCGCCGTCTAAACCAATAGATACTAACGCACCATTGAATTCTGGCGAAGCTGTGAAGGATCCATCCTTGTCATATTCCTTCTGCAGCTCTTCCTTATTGGTCTTGTACTTCTTTGCAATTAGGTCTCTTGTTTCCCTCAGCTTGCTTAACGCGTCGTCAACTTGCTTTTGGGTTGCATTCGGGTCGTTCAGCACGCGCTTAGCTTCATCCAACGCCTTCTTGTACGCCGCCACATCCGGGTTGTTCCCGTTATTGTCTCCTGCGTTCAACGCATTCGTGTACTCAAGCGTCTTGCTAAACGGCTCATCCTTGTCGTATGCTCGCTGCAAATCATCCAAGACGGTCTTATACTTATCAGCAATAAGGTCCTTGGCATGCTTCAACTTGCGCAACGCTTCGTCGACTTGCTTCTGCGTAGCATTCGGGTCGTTCAACAAGCGATTAGCTTCATCCAACGCCTTCTTGTACTCCGCTACATCCGGGTTTTCATTGTCTCCCGCACGATCAACTGCGTTCTGGAATTCAGTGGTCTTGGTGAAGTCGCCGTCTTTCCCGGCTTCGTCACGCAATTCCTTCGTTCTTGTAGCGTACTTTTGCAAATCTTCGCGCGCTTTCTGCAACTTCTTCAGAGCGTCGTCGATTTGTGCTTGCGTTGGTTTTTCACTGAGAGGCACATCTTTGCCGTTGTGCTTTGCGATGAGCTCACGAGCTTTTGCTAACGCCTTGTCGTACTCATGCTTTGCTTTTTGAGCATCTTCAGAAGCATTAGGGTCAGCAGCGTTTTTGTATGCAGGATCCTTCGTGCTGTCTATCTTTGTGGAGTCGTCGAGCTTAGTGATGTCGGTTTTGTACTCGTCTTGTATCTTCTTGCGAGCTTCATCCAACTTTTTCTTAACTTCGTCGACTTGCTTTTGTGTAGCCTTAGGGTCGTTCGCAACTTTCTTGGCTTCTTCTAACGCTTCGTCGTAGGCTTTCTTTGCAGGCGTCTCAGCGTTATCCGTTACCTTGGTTTCGTCATTTTTGTAACCAGTGTCGGAAGCGTTCTTGTAAGAAGGATCTTTCTTAGTGTCCGAATCGGTGTCGATAGACTTCTTCAAAGCATCCGTCTTAGTTGCGTACTTTTGCAGCTCCTTGCGCGCTTTATCGAGATTCTCCAAAGCTTTGTCAACGTCGCTTTGCAAAGCGCGACCATCAGCATGCTTTTGCACGCCGTCAAGGAAGTCTTTGTCGTCGACATTCTTATCCGTATTCTTCTTATCGTTAGGTATTACGTTTCCGTTTTCGTCAACGTCTTTATCTAACTTATTTCCGAGTACTTTCTTAGCTTCTTCAAGCGCGTCGTCGTAGGCTTTCTTTGCTTGCTTTGCTTCGTCAGAAGCATTTTCGTCCGAAACGTTTGCGTACGCAGGATCATCTTGCGTAGCTTTATCGTCATCTACTGAAGCCTTAAGCTTAGTAGCGTCGGTATTGTACTTTTCGATTACTTCGCGAGCTTTGTCAAGAGCTTTCTTTGCAGCCTCAATCTCCCTCGTATCAATATTGGCGTGAGGATCCTCCGCAAGCTTATTCTTAATAGCTTTCGCTTTTTCGTAAGCTTCATTGTAATCCTTGAATGCTTGCGCCGCGTCCGCGTCCCCAGCATTCGCCTTATCTTTAGCGTTGAAGTACGCAGGAAGCTTATTGCCGGCAAAGTTGTCTGCAACAGTCTTAGTAATATCCGTCGGATCGCTAGAAAGCTTATGCAAGTCGCCTTCTGCTTTCTTGAGCTTATCAAGCGCGTCGTCAACTTGCTTTTGCGTTGCCTTTGGATCCTTAAGAACGTTATTGGCGTTTTCAAGCGCCTTGTCATAAGCGTCCGCGTATCCTAATGCAGTATTCTTATCAACTCCGTTTAATTCTTCACCGTCCGCCATCTTCTTAGCGTTGCGGTAGAACACGCTTGCAGATTCAAGATCGTCAGCTTTGTCATTATCGTGACTCTGCTGTACTTGAGCGTCAAGAAGCTTCTTGTTGGTTTCGCGCTTATCGAGCGCTTCCTTTGCTTCCTTAAGCTTGTCTGCAGCAGTATCAGAGTCAGTCTGCGTTGCGTTAGGATCTTTAGCTAATTCAGCAGCTTTCTTTACAGCATCGTCGTAAGCTTTACGCTCGTCGTCAGTAGCGTTCTGGTAGCGAGGATCAGCATCCGCTATACCGTTTTCCTCACTGCCAGTATCAATTCCGCTATTAGTATTGACTGATTCGTTAAGCTTGTCTTTGTCTGTTGCGAATTCGTCAAGAGCTTTGCGAGCCTTATCGAGAGTATCTCTTGCTGCATCAACTTGCTTTTGTGTAGCGTTAGGATTTGCTACCAGCTTTTGCGCTTCTGCTAAAGCATCGTCGTAAGCTTTCTTAGCTTCTTTAGCTTTCGCATTCTTATCATTATCCGGCTTGCCGTCAGGAGTCTTAAACGAGTCACCGTCCAAATTCTTGTATTTGTCGGTTGCTTGCGTTCCGCTATTAGCGTCGTCACCATGCTCCTTAACGGACTCTTGCAAAGGATTCTTATCGGTTGGATCACCGTCAAGATCCTTACGAGCTTTATCGAGCTTAAGCGTAACGTTATCAATTTTTGCTTGAAGTTCCGGATTCTTCTTAATATCTTCGTCGCTCTTCTTTTGAGCTTCTTCAGATACTTTCTTAGCTTCAGCTAAAGCGTCGTCGTAAGCTTTTTGAAGTTCCGGAGTAGCGTTGTAATACGTTGGATCCGTAGGAGTTCCGTCTGGCAAAGTCTTGTTCTTGTCAACGGAAGCGATTAAGTCCTGCTTCTTGTTCTTTGTTTGAGGAACGAACAGAATATTAATTGCTTTAGATGTATTGTAAACGTTCTTACCTTTGTCATATACATACATGTAGTAATACGGATGGTAAGGGTCCACGAACAAACGCGCCTTATATACTTTTCCTTCCTTTGCTGCAACTGTTACCGACTCACTGTCGTTGTCGAAGCTGTACTTTCCAGCCTTTGACTCGGACTCGCTCATCTTTTCTCCAGAATTTGCTACAGCAAGACCTGGCTCATTAAGGCCCTTTGGAGTTTGAGAAAGTATATCGAGAACACCAGTTGGCTCACCGTTTTCATCCATGAAGAAATTAACGTGAGAATATGCACGCTTACCGCCTGTGCCTTCACGACTAAAGTTAAAGCGGTCGGAGCCATCGAGGTTTCGCAAGCCTTTAGAAGCTAAATCTCCCTTAGGAGTTGCCTTGAGCATCCTAATCAGATCGTTAGTATTAAACTCGCTTCCGAGCGAAGAATCGTAACGATAAATAAGCGTCTTGTGATCTTCACTCCATTCCAAGCCTTCGTCACTGTCGCGGCCATCGAGCTTTGTTTTGTCGAAGTTCACGTCGTAATCTTTACGCAAATCAACAGAACGCGTAATCTTATTATTTCGAATATCCGACTTAAACGAACCAACAGCTTTGTCTGTACTAATCTTAACGGTAATAGTGTTTTCGCTCTGTCCGTTTGAAATACCCTCATTAGATTTACCGGTTTTCGTAAGATTACCCTTAAGATACTCAAGAGTAATCTGATCCACGCTAGTAAGACCGAGCTTACTGTTGTTCTTATTCGCGTCGAAAATAGCTTGCTTAATTCGAGCAACATCAGCACTCGAGTACGCAATCGGATTATAAACAGGCACAGCGTTTTCACCAGAAGGTAGCTCAATATCTCCATCTTGCAAGTGCAAGCGCTTCTTCATAACCAGCGTATCTTTGCTAATAACAGGAGGATTCTGCTGGAATAGATTATCGAAGTTGATTGTAGCGTTACCTTCGTTGTCTACGCTAACTTTACTTGCGTCAATATGATTCTTTTCAGCAACGCGCTTTGCAATAGCATTCCTGTCGTCAGCAGTAAGATTATTTGGATTTTCTACTTCCAACTTTTCGATGCGATCGTCGTAACGAACTACAGTAAGCGGTATTGCTGGGGACTTCATGCCAAGATCCGTCACCATGTAGGTATTAAGCGTGTTCGAACCAAGTGCGTAGTCGTCGCCATTTTTAGTGTTGATTTTGGAGAACATGTCGTCGTCGTATGCGCCCATACTTTCAGGAATTTTTGCGTCCACTGTGTCCGGAGTGTTGTTCACAGTACTATCGTCAACGCGCAAGCCAACACCATTTGACCGGCTTTGAGAAACAAGCTGGTCAGCAACGCTCATATTGTCTACATTATCTCCAGCTTTGTGATCAGTTGGAAGATTCACTGCTTCGTGAAGCATTTTGCGCACAGTGTCTGCAGAAAGTCGCTCGTTATACTTTAATACGATTGACTTTGCTACCTTTGGCGGCACAAGCGTTGCAGCACGGAAGTTGTTAGATGTTGCGTTGTGTTGCAAATCACCTTCGTTATAGTAAAGGAAGATTGAGCGGTTTGCGCAATAACCTTGGCCTGTTTTAATTCCTGCATCCCTAAACGGCTGCTTCATAATCAAATCTGCGCTGCCGTCAGGATTCTTCTTTAACTCGTAAATTCCAGAATACGTCTGATGCATTGAATCTACGCGATCAGAATCATACTCAATTAAGCCCGTATATGCAGCTTCCTCATCAGTATTAATGCCGTCTCTTGAATCTGGCAAAATCACAACGCGAACAATCTTCTTGCCATCTTCTGGCTTTGGAAGGTGATACACAACTTCTTGCTTTGCAAGATCAGTGTCAAAAGTATTGTTTGGAGTTGCCCAACCGTAAATATTTGGCATTGACTTGGAGAAGTCTACTTCGTTAGGCTTCTTTTCTTCGCCCGCTCTGTCTTCTTTAATAGATTGATCTTCTTCGTTTGATTTAGCTTCATCGCTGGCGGCACTTTGATTTGCGTTTTGTGTATTATCGCTATCTTCTGGCAAATCCAAATCACTTAAGTCTAAATCATCATTGAATAAGTCTAAGTCTTGAGATTCTTTGCCGGACTGATTGTCAGTTGCATCTGTGTCAGACTGATTGCCAATGACGTCTACATCGATATCATAAATATCTTCCGCAGACTGTTGCTTTTCCGCTGAAGAGTGAGAATCAAGAGCGTTTGTTTCCGCAGCCATCGCAGGCGCTGTTCCGAAAGCGAGTGAAGCGCCAACTATCACTCCTGCGGCACCAACTGTCAACGCTGTAACTTTGCGAGCATCAACAGTTTTTGCAAGAGCTTGGTTAATTGTGGCGTCCAAACTCACTTTACGCGCATGCTTCATAGATCTTCTACTCATGTTTCCTCCTTGCAACTGTTACAAAACCAGTGATTTCTTTAGTTTTGAGATTTAATATCCGTCTCTGTTATGGTTACTGCTATTAATTTTTCAACGTCAATGTAGAAATTTCAGCATCCAAAACTCAACGCACATTGACAATGTTCCTTTATAAGCCAATAGCTGTATCTATATGAATAAATACAGCTAGCCCGTTAAGACATTATATCATTAGAAAAATATTTTGTGGAGAGATTAAACAACTGTTTAATGAAAGAAAAAATATACCCCCCCCCCC
>NZ_LRTV01000007.1:96260-99176 GCF_003408845.1 Gardnerella massiliensis | reverse complement strand
TAAGGATGATAAGGCTGCTAAGGCTGCTTTTGCTGCTGCTTTGAAGAAGCTTGTTGCTTTGGTTCCTTACACTGCTGCTAAGCCAGCTCCAAAGCCAGAACCAAAGCCAACTGAGCCTTCGCTTGTTGATTCTAAGGCTGCTGATCTTCTTTACACGAATTATCAGGGCTTGTTTGCTGATCTTGCTGCTCGTGGTGTGACCAATGTTGCTGCTTATGATGCTTTGCTTGATAAGCTCGAGTTTGGTATTAAGCAGACTGGCTGGGAGAACATTTTGAAGAACTTCGGTGGCAATAACTGCGCTTACTTGAATGGTCTTCGTCGTCAGCTTCAGAAGGCTGTGCTTCACTATGGTCATGTTGAGGCTGCTGTGAAGGATATGGTTGCTGAGCTTACTGAGGATTACAATGATGCGAAGGCTTCCGAGAATTGGGATGCTGCTAAGGTAATCAAGGAGAAGCTTGCTAAGGCTCGTGGCTTGCTTGGTGTTGCTGATAACAACCGTACTCGTGCTGCTGCTTTGCTTGATTCTGCTAATGATCATGCTAAGGATTTGAGCTGCGATACTGGTGCTAAGGAAGTTCGCGATGCTATGGATAAGGAGCCTAACTCCCCATTCAAGCCAACTCCTGCTCCAAAGCCAGCTCCTAAGACTCCTAAGGCTCCTAAGCTTCCTAACACGGGTGCTGTGGTAGCTTTGGCTGCTGTTGCTGCTTCTGTGCTTGCTGGTATGGGTGCTGCTCTTCGTAAGATCCGCCACTAAGCTGCTTAGCAGGCCTGGTGTTTAATACTGGGTTTGGTGTTTGACTGCTTAGTCTAGTGCGTTGTTTGGCGTGCTAGGCTAAGCGGTTTTTATTGATTATTCTTGTGCTCGGCGTGTGACGGCTTGTTTGGGTTTGTTGCCTCTGCTGGTGTTGTTTCTGCTGGTTGATGTGGTTTGCCGTTTTTTCTTTCTTACCATTGATGCTGGTAGGGGTGGTGCTGGTGGATGCTGAGTGCTGGGTGAGTGTTGTCTTCCGCTAGGGACGGGTGATGATGCTTGTAGTGTGAAAGGCTCGCGGTTTTTCCGTGGGCCTTTCTGCGTATTGACCTGCCGAAGCGCTTAAAGCGTAGCGCGCGTAGGCACTTCAATGCGGAAACTCGCTTAAGTTGGAAGCACCCTGTGCTTTCAACGCAAGCGAGGTCTGCCTTCGTCTCGATTGACGAAGGCAGGACAGAGTCGTGTGGCTATTCGCTCCGCGCGAGCGTTTCTCTCGTGTTTGGAGGGTTTGGCATGGTGTGGTGCTCCAAACGTGAGGAACTTGTCTCGTGTTTGGAGGGTTGTCTGTGGTTTAGTGCTCCAAATGTGGGGAACTTTTCTCGCGTTTGGAGGGTTTAACAAGTTTTCCCGCCTTGCATCCCTACTAGCGTGTATACTTTCACAAGTTGCGGGCCTGTAGCTCAGTGGATAGAGCGTCTGCCTCCGGAGCAGAAGGTCGTGGGTTCGAACCCCATTAGGCCCACGTGTGGATTTTCTTGCGTATTGTGCAAGCGGCATAAACTGCACGTGACTGAGTAGTTTCGGTCGGCCTGTTTATTTGCTGCTTTTCCTGTAGTGTTTTGTAGAATAGTTGCATATGCGCTGATGAGTTCAAAAACTTGATGTCGAAAAATTCTACATCAAGTTGGGGTGGTCGCAGAAAGCTTCCATATGCTTTTATTGGGCAAAGTGTCTATATGCTCATGACGGTGCAAAATTTCGACTATTACGCGGATATAGTCATCGAATGCTGTTGGGGTAGTATTCGCAAAAATAAACGATATTTATCCATAGTTTGGAAAAGGGGAAGACGTAGTAATGGATAATCAATGCGATTCGGATATAAAGAAAACATGTGCAATTAACAAATTGCCTGTAAAACTTTCGTCAATAGATCAGATAGAACATCTTAAGAAGCAAGGTATAACTTTTAACAAACAATCTGAAGATTCTGCAATTTCCTACCTTTCAACATTCTCATACTATTTTGAGACTTGTTCATATAAAAAATTGTTTAACAAGAGAGTTGGTGGGTCTAGGAATGGTCAGTATATTGACTTGGATTTTGATCAATTATGCAAAATAGAGCAGCTTAATAGGATGTTTCAAAGGCTTTTGCTTCTAATAGCTCTAACTATAGAGCATGAGTCAAAAGTTAAGTTAATGAAAATGTTTACTGAAAATTCTGAAGAAGATGGATACTCCATTGTTGAAGATTACATGTCTAGTCTTAATAACGATGACCGCAAAATACTAATTGCTGAATTAGAACGACTTAAAGATGGAAAATATAGTAGAGAATCAGCAGCAAAGTATACAGGTGAAATGCCAATTTGGGTATTTGTTGAAGGTATTACATTTGGAACATTGTTAAGATTTTATCGTTTTTGTGCAAAAAGATGGAATAGCAGAGAGATGCAGAAGGAACATCACTTATTGTGCAGGGTAAAATCCGTACGTAATGCTTGTGCTCATTCTAATTCAATATTGGATGGAATTACTGAAAAGAGTTTTGACAACGTACTTGTGCTTGAAGAAGTAAGTAAAGCTATTGAATCTATAGGCTTCAATAAGCGTGCGAGGCGATCAAATATGTGTAATGCGAAGATGAAAGAAATAGTGATAACTGCATATATGTATAAGAAATTTCTGTATAGGAATTATCAGTGTGATGAGTGCGTGAATGATCAAAAAAGCATTATTCGATACGTTGCAGGTGATTTTATAAAAAAGGCATCTGAGTATACAAAAGAGTACGATAAAGCGAGTAAATTTAACTCATTGCTTGCTTTTATTTGTACTGTTATTGACAGTTGGATATGTGAAAGATAAAATTGGAAATGCTTGAAAACCTTAGGGTTTTGGGGGGCGGAAGTGCGAGAGCGCATCTGCCCCGA
>NZ_LRTV01000007.1:1195-96201 GCF_003408845.1 Gardnerella massiliensis | reverse complement strand
TTTTTTTTTGCTGCGTAAACGACCTTTTCTTTACACTTGCGTAAAGTTTTGGTCGTTTTTTGGTGCGCGACGACCTGCTTGAGCGCTGCGATTTAGCGCGCGAAAGCAACTCGGAGCGCCGAGCTTGCTTAGGTTGGAAGTCCAGTGGACTTCCAACGCAAGCGAGGTCTGCCTTCGTCTCGATTGACGAAGGCAGGGCAGGCTAGTGCGGCTGTGATTTAGAAACTAGGCTGTGACTGGTGTGCGCTGACGACCTGCTTGAGCGCTGCGATTTAGCGCGCGAAAGCAACTCGGAGCGCCGAGCTTGCTTAGGTTGGAAGTCCAGTGGACTTCCAACGCAAGCGAGGACGTGAGCGCGGCTAATCCGCGCGAGCGACACGACCTGCCTTTTCGTTTGGAGCGTAGCGAGTAGGCTTGGTACGCACGCAGGCTGACAGCACAATATGTAGTGGAAGTGTGTATTTGTTATAACAACATTTAGTGCAAGACACGCCGACAAGATAAATAACTTTGTGCAAAAATAGTTGCTTTTTTTGTGTAAATTATTCGAATATTAAGTGTTCTACAGTAGATTTTTGGGCGTATTTGCGTATAAACAAAAGTTTTTCGTAACTCTAAAAAAATCCTTAAAAAATCAGTTGAAATCCTTCATGGGGGGGGTATAACTATTAGTGCTTCAGATTTACGATGCACCTCATAGCATCCAGGGGTATGCTGTATTGCAGTTAATACTCTTGTATGGCTTGAGCAATTGGTTTACATCTTGATTATTGGAGTCGCGTTCGTTGACTCCTGATGTGTTTGAGTGGAAGATTGCCAATTGAATTGTTCTGGAGTTGTAGGCTCTGCAATGAATGGCTGAGATTTTTGCGTTTGAAAAAATCGCTTTTGGGGTGATTTGCGCGAAAAACGGGTTTTAATTGCGTTGTCTATACCTGTCCGCGGTATCAAATATCGTGCTGCGAAAACTTAAAACACAACTTAAAACAAAATTAAATAACAGATATTTATAGGTGTTGCCGCTGCGCATGCTGCGGCCGTGAATTAGGAAGGTGAGGATTATGCTACCAGCAAAGCTCCGTGGACTCGCATCACGCGTGGGTCGTTTTGCTCTGAATTCTTTCACTGCGCATAAAAATCACCAAACTGATGGTGTTAGGGACCATCAGTGCTCTAATTCTACGTCTTCCGCAGCTTCCGCGTCCGCATCTGCAGATTCTGACCATTACAGTACCTGCGCTCAAACTGTTTCTGTAGACGCGCGCACTGCACACGCGTCCCGTGCTTGCCGCACTATTCGCACTCTTCGCCGCGCGCTCTTCGCAATGCTCGTAGCCGCCGCCACGCTTTTCGCGACTTTTGTTGTGCCGCCGATGCACAATGCTAATGCTGCTAATGTTGCTTGGGATTACACTGGTAATGGATATATTTCTCCTAATTCTGTTGCGAGTAGCGATGTATATAGGGATTTCGATGTTCAGCGACCAGATATAAAGACAGTAACTGTTAATGGAAAGAAAAAGACAACTATCACTTGGGATGTTCTTTTTAACGCCACCTCTTGCAGAATTAAAAAAATTGCGGATCCATTTTTGGACTGTGATGAAGAAGCTGCTGAGCATACTTATGGTGGTAGGCCTGATTTTTATCTTATTCTTCCTGCGCAACTTAAGGATGACACTATTCGTATTACTCGTTATAGGACTAGGAGTGACGGTCGACATCCTGTTAAAATAAAGAATAGTGATAAATATGCGTTTATTAATACATACTCTTGGGAGAGTCGAGGCGAAAATCAAACACCAGGCCAGTTTAATCATGGAACTAATGAAACAAAGTTGCCTGGTGATACAGGATACGAAGGTCTTTGGGATAATTCTATTTCAAAATGTGGCATGAATTCAGACAATGCCTGTGAGATTAGCACGTGGCGTAGAGCTGGTAACTTTGGCAGAATTCTTAAGTCTTGGGAACAAGATAATGGTGTAGACGCTGTTCACTGGATTATTTCTGCTGAAGTTAATGATGGGGTTAATCCTTATAATTTGCCTTTCCTTGCTGGCTGGATTTCAATGAAAACTGACAAACATAAGTTTACAGCTTTTGGTCCATATGATCACGATGGTGACGGTATACCAGACATGGAAGAGTTTGACTATGGTTTAAACCCTAAAAATAATGATGATATTCAATTCCCAAAGAAGTCTAAAGATGATGCTGTTTACGGTGAAGTTACTTCCGTGAAACCATATATAAATACTGGTAAGTGGGAGGGTGATTCTTATAACGGCGACTTCAAATATTATAAGAACATGCCAAATCATAGAGGCAGTACTACGTCTGAGGTCATTCCAACTGATGCTGGAATAGAATTTACGTTTAAAAAGAATGAATTCGGAAATAAAGAGATGCTTCCGCCTGGTGTTACTAAGGCTAGCGATCCTAATAATATGCAGCCTGGTCAAGCATATATTAATCCACAAACAGGCGAAGTTAAGTATAGTCCTAAGCCTTCTGATAGAGGCAAAACCATACATTTTGATGTTCAAATAAACTACCCTGACCCTAAACCTAACAATTGTAAAATGAACAATTCAATTGTGAAGGTTAAAGGCGTTGATATACACGTCGTTTCACAGGCGTCTCGGTATAACCCTGAATATGAAACATTGAAAAATGTGGAACCTACGTCCTCAAATGCTTTTACTGAGCGTCCTAAGAGCGTGCGACCAGCTGGTAAGTATTGGGTTAAGGAAGGCCCATTGCCTGAAGGAACTACTTTTACCTTAAGGCAATATAAAGGTAAAGGTGGCAAGGGTAGCAATATTGGTGACAAAGTACTTTCGTGGTCACATATTGAAGATGAAGATAAGAAAACAGGTAGAGTACATTTTAAGCCAGGTAGAAAAGAAGCTGGACTGAAGGGAAAAACTCCTGTTATTGTTACGTATCCAGATGGTTCTACATCTGAGGATTCTGATGCTGCTAACTTCAATGGCGGTAAAGGTATAGTGTACGCCAGTGTGGAGGTCAATAAGCTTCCAGTTGGCGATCAAGATATGCATTTGAATATTCATAATGGAAATAATGAATATAGTCTTGCAGGTGCTCCAATCAGAGACTCTGATATTTTGCATTATACGAACAGCATGCCTATTAAGCCTAATTTAGTACTTGACTCATGGTCTAATGTTCAGCCTGGTAAAATTGTTTTCCGAACATTGTGCAGTGAGGATCCTACAGCTAACAGTAAGTACACATTTTTATCTAATGAAAAGCAAGAATTTAATGGCTTGAAAATTGGTAAGCCTGTACAATGGGAAAAGCTCAATATAGCTAAAAAAAATTGCAAAAATAAGCAATGTGATGCGAAAAAATATTTGTACACTGACGATAGTGATACAGCTGAGCGTTCTCGAGCTGTTATTAGTGGAACGCCTAAAAATAATGGCAATTTTAAGTGTGTTGTATTTGCATTGCATGAGGGTAGTCAGATTCTCAATAACCTTGATAGTCTTGGCAAAGATCATCCTGAACAGTTATCTTTGTTTGCTAATTATACTTCTAAAGATATAGCTTCGCGCACATTCCGTTTCCAAGTGCACCCAATGGCAGAAATGTACAATCCTAAGTACGAGACTTCTACTGTGCAGGCAGGTAACTTTGATAAGAATAATAACGTTTCTAAAGTTCCAAGAAGCTTCAGAAACGCTAATGGAGTTACGAATAATCCTAGCTATGTTAAGAACAATGCACCTTTGCCAGATGGAACTTGGTTTGAGCCTTCGAATCTGAATAACAAATTGTCGAAATGGGCTTCTTTTGAAGATGGCCAAGACAACAAGCCTGCTAATAATAATGTAGGTAATCATCATAATGATGGAGATGGTGCAAAATACGGTAAGGTAACTTTTAGTCCAGATAAGTGGCAGGAAGAAGACACTTACAATTATCCGGTAGTTGTGCATTATCCTGATGGTTCTAAGTCAACTGACCGTGGGTCTGCTAATGGCGGCAAACCTGTGAATGCTCCAGTTAAGGTAGAGCGAAAAACAGCAAATCCAGATTTTCATTTGAATCTGTACACTGGCAGAACTGGCGGAACGCGTATTGCGGATAACGATTCGCAAGGTGTTACCTTCAAAAAGAATCAAAGTGTTGATATGTTAGTAGACTCATGGTCTACGTATAAGCCTGGACTTATTGATCAGCGAGTGATTTGCTACAAGTATGATTCTAATACTGGTCAGCCAATTGCTGACTCCTATCAAGTTGGTGGAATTAATGGGTTGAGTCTTACTGGTGACAGTAATAGTAAGCCTAAGCAGTGGCAGCATGCTGATGTTGAGAAGCATAGTAAAGAGCGTCAAAAATGCAATCGTAACGATAGGAGTGGTTGCAATACTGGAACTTATCTTTATGACTATGATGTAAAAGATGGTGTTAACGGCAATAGGGAAACCACCGAGCGAACGAACGGTCATATTACTGGTAAGCCTGAAGGCTATGGCGATTTTGTTTGCACGGTTTATGGACTGAAAACTCTTTCGCATAAGGGTAAGACGGGCAGTCTTGTTTCTCGTTTCGATGCTTTTGTTAAAAATATCAAAAATGATGCAAGTGGAACACTGAGTAATATTAACGCATTACTCAATAATACAGTAGATACGAAGAATCCTCAAAATAACTCTGTGCGACACGTTGACTGGGACTCTGTAACCTTCCCAATTCATGTGCATTCGGACGCTCACTACTACAACCCGAAGTATGAGGAGGTTACAAAGCTACAGGCTGGCGAAACTGGTACTTCTAATCTGCCAAAGAGTTTTAAGAACGCTAATGGTGCAAAGAATAATCAGGATGATGTGAAAGACAATGAGCCTTTGCCTGACGGTACTTGGTTCGAGTTTAAGCAGTATACGAAGGATAAAAAGCCTAATGGAGCTGAACCTCTTAACTATGCTTTCTTTGAAAATGATGACGATAATGTCAAGAATGAGGGCGGTAAGAAATCAGCTAAGAATGGCACGGGTCAGTTTGGTAATGTGACTTTCCATCCTCATAGGTGGATTAACACTAATAGGAGCGATAATGCTCCAGTAGTTGTTCATTATCCTGATGGTTCTACTTCGGAAGACCCGGATTCTGGTAATAATGGTAACCCGGTGTATGCGAAAGTAAACGTTGTACCACACGATTTTAAACCTGGCGATTTGAGTTTCGATGTAACGAACAATTTTAACAATGGTGACTGGAATGATAAGACTATTAAGATTACGAATGGTGATTCTCTCAACAATAATCATCCTCGCCGTCTTAACTTATGGTCTACTCATAAGCCTGGCAAAATCGAGCTTAGGACAATATGTCATAAGATTATTCACAAGGATAATGCTGCTAATACTACGTCTGAATACACGTGGAATGGTATTGCTGGCATTACCATGGAGAATCCAAGTATTTGGGATCATCAGGAAGATCCTCAAAAGCAGCATAAGTGCTATGGGGATAAAAGCCAGTGCGATGCAAGTAAGTTGTATGACGATTATGTGACTAATGGTAATTCCAGGAATACGACTGAGCGTACGCGTGCCTCTCTTGTTGGCAAGGCTAACAAATCCGGCGACTACGAGTGCGTAGTTTACGCTATTAAGCAGGGAAGCAAATTATTAGATAGCTTTGATAAGGCTGTTAAGTCGATTAAACCAGATAAAACCGGCAAAGCAACGCCAAGCGACACTAATCCTTTGAAAGACTTCAAGTGGAAGCTTGATGGTGATAACGGCAAGAAAGATGCAGTAGCAGGCGTTGATTATGCGACGCGCACAATACAAATTCAAATTCACAACGACAACCACTTCTACAACCCGAAGTACTTGGATGTGAGCGTTACGGCTGGTCAAAAGGTTGAGAATGCTGTGCCGCAAAGCGTTAAGAGTGCTAACGGTGCAGATAAATACCAGGATGCTGTGAAGGCTGGTGCGCTTCCGGACGGAACTTGGTTTAAGTTTAAGGATGCCGCAAACGGCTTTGAGGTAAATGCTGACGGAACTAAGGGAAAGCAGGTATCTTTAGACTGGTCGTATTGGGCTTCTAATAACGCTGCCGATAAAACTGGTGAGCAGAGCAATAAGCCTGACGATCCTTCCAAGCAAAAGAATGGCAAGCACAGCGCCAAGGATGACGGCACTCGCTACGGCAAAGTGACCTTCCACCCGGATCAATCTGTTGCGCCTAAAGCGTACTTGAAAGAGATTGTCATCCATTACCCGGATGGCTCTACTTCGGACGACCCGGATTCTGGAAACAACGGCAAGCCTGTGTATGCGAAAGTTACGGTTTCAGGCTTGGGCAGTGGCTCCGACAAGGATCTTAAGATGACATTGCTAAGATCCCAAGACGCTGATCCTGCTGACACGCTTGGTGGAGGTAATTCTCTTACCGTTATGAGCGGCACGAGTCTTACTAAGAACCCGTATGTGCGCGCGTGGAGCTTGAAGGATCGTAGCAATATTTCATTGCGCATGATGTGCACTAAGCAAGGTGAGCAAAAGTGGAGCCGCGGGCTTGACGATACGCTTAATATGCACCTGAACCAGAATTACGGCAATGGTGTGCAGCCGTGGGCTTTTGCAAGTGCTGAGCAGCGAAAGTCTTGCAGTCAAGACAGTAATAATTGCATGGCTAACTTGCTGTATGGCTTCACGAAGAATGGGAAGCAGGACAGCATAGAAAGTGCCGTGTCTCGCAGTGAAGACGATATTGTTGGCGTACCTCAAAAGGCTGGAAATTACACGTGCGCTGTGTTTGCGTTGAAGCCGAATGCGCTGACGGTGTTTGATAACACTGTTAATACTGGGCTTAGTACTGATAAAAAGTATTCGTCTACAAATATGCAAAAGGTTCAGCTTACAGACTTAAGCTCTGCTGTTGATTGGAACAGAATTTCCTTCGACGTGATCGTGATTGATCCGCCTAAATTCGCGCTGCCAAAGACCGGCGGCGAGGGGATGAGTATGGCGCTGCTGGTGGTGGCGATGATCGGCATGTGCGTTATGTGCGGCGCGTTCTTCGTTGACCAGACGAAGTGGGGTCACGCGATGCTCGCCGGTGCGGCTGCTGGCATGATGGGTGGTTTGCGCGGAATTGCTCGCGGAATGACCGCAAGCCTCACGCAATCTCACGCTATGCAAGCTCGCACTACGCAAGCCAACATCGCGCAAAACACCAACAGTAAGATTTCCGAAATTTGGCGCGGTTTAGTCAAAAAAGTCAAGAATATTAGGCGATTTGACGATTATTCTGCGTCCGTAAAAGATTTTGTCCGCAAAGCCACCGGATGGTTGCGCGCCGTATTTAGGCGCGTCGGAAGGTGGACTACCGAAAGGTGGCGATGCTGATGAAAATTTTTGCACGCAAACCTGCGCTCCGGTTGGTCTAAAGACGCAACTGGCTCGCAAGCTTGCAGTGCGATTCGCGCTAAAACTTGTTGCGCACTAAAAGCGCCCGCGAAACGTGGCTTGCTTACGAAATGTGGCTTTCTCACGAAACGTGGCTCGCTTACGAAACGTGGCTCGCTAAGCGCAACACAATAACAAACAATAAACGTATTTTCCTCAAAACCTGCCCACAAGGGCACTGAACAAAGGAGAAGAAAGTGAATAAGTTCACTAAACAATGCGTGGCGGCATTCGCCTCGCTCGCAATGGCTGGCACGCTGTGCGTCGCCGGCGCCGTGGTTGCAAACACCTCTGCTTGGGCTGAGACTCAAACTAGCAGTGAAACTAATGCGCCTTGGAATGCTGCCAATGTAAATAAGAAGGGTTCCATCAAGATCACCAAGTATGAGGATGATGGTACAGGTCAACAACACGGTACCCTTAAGGGTGCTAAGTTCAAAGTTACCAAGGTTAATGGTTATGACCTTACCAAGTATTCAGATTGGGAAAACTTGGCTAAGAAGGTTGCTGCCTTTAACAAGAATCCTAACGATGGTACTATAAACTTGGGTGATGCAGTATCAGATAACTCGAATACGGGAGATGATAAAACTCTATTTGAGACCAATGACCAAGGTGTTGCAACTATAAGTAATCTTGGAATTGGTCTTTACAAGGTTGAAGAAGCCGCTTCAGCACCTAAGCACGCTAATGATGTGGCACCATTCTTCATGACGATTCCAGAAATCACTCATGAAGCAGGTCAGCCAGTTAAGTATAACTATGATGTAACGGTAGATGCAAAGAACCAGAGCCTTGCTGGTAAGATTAAGAAGACTCTTGTTCATGGAGACAATGAAACGTCATTCGTAGGCAAAGGTGATACCATGACCTACAAGATTTCTGCTGCTGTTACTAGTAACACCGGTACAGAACGTTCGAATTGGACTAAGGATGATCTGAAGGGATACACTGTATTCGATCAGGCTCCTGCGAATGTATTCACTGACTATACGAAAGCTGTTGTTAAATCTGTAAACTTAGTTTATAAAAAAGATAATTCTACAAAAACTGAACCTTTGAAAGATACAACTACTGATAATACCTCTGTTACTACTGAAGAAATTAAAGAGGGTGGTAAAACCGTAGCAACACGTATTAAGGTTTCTTTCAATGAAACTGGATTAACAGCAATCGCAAACGCAGCAAAAGTTGATGCTGACGCAAAAGTCGAAATTGAATTTGCGTTCACGATTAAGGATCCTACGCAAGTTACCGAAACTAGTTTTACCAATAAGTCTGGTTTTATTCAGGGACAGGGCAATAATAAGCCAGCTCCTACCCCAGAAGTTCCAGACGATAAAGGCTCAACGGTTACGTCCAATTACGGCTACTTGCAGGTAAACAAGTACGACGGTACTTTTAAATCAACCGATGCCAAGACTAACACGTCTAATCCTAAGCTCGCAGGTGCTAAGTTTAAGCTCTTCGCTAAGAAGGGTGATGCTGATAAGTGCGCTGCAGATACTGCTGCAACTGAATGTGGTAATGTTTCAAAGGTTGGAGAACTCACTACTAATGCAGATGGTAAGTTTGATACTCCTGTAAAAGTTGTTGTTGATAGTACGGATCACCCATTCTACATTGTCGAGACTGAAGCTCCTGCTAATTATGAGCGTGATCATCAGGCTCATGTAGCAACTGTTAGTGCAACTTCCACGACGCAAGACCCTACATCCATTGACATTGCTAATGTCCCAACCAAGGATAATGGTTCTTGGTTCAAGCTTCCAAAGACCGGTGCCGCTGGCGTTACTATTTTCGCTATCGCTGGCATGGGCTTGGTAGGTATCGGCATCTTCGTCTTCATGCGTAACCGCAAGAAGGATGAAGAACATCAGAACGCCTGATTTGGGTTTTGATGCTCATCGTTAGGTGAGTGTCTTGTGGGGTGCAGGAATTTCTACTTCCTGCGCCCCACCCAATTAATAGCTAAAAAATAATGCTGCTGCACACGCTGTTTCTGTAGCTTTGCAGTAATGCTTCTGCTAACGTTGATTGCTTTTTTGCTTAGTGAACTTTAATAGTAGTGCTGCTGCACACGCTGATTACTTATTGCCTAGTGAACACTAGCATCAGTGCTCCGCTGACGTTGAGTACTGTTGCCTAGAATCCACTAGCATCCGAGCTGCTGCGCACACTGCGCCAGACTCTCCTACCACACCAAAAAATAACGGTGGGTGAATTTACGTGTGAGAGATAGGAATTGCTTGTCGAGCAATATAAAAGCGGAGCGATAGTAATAATCTTGTTGATGAATAACTATTTCCGCAAAAAAGTAAGCAAAAAACTAAACTTAACTACCTATCCACTAGACCAAATGAGGTATAAGAGCGTAGCGCTGCGAGATAAGTAATTCCTATCTCTCACAGCCACATCTCATAACTACCGCTCACACTACGCACTCAAAGCAATCTAAGCCTAATTATCCCACAGAAATGGAGGAAGCATGAAATTAAACGACGCTGTTGCTAAAGTATATGCTTTCCTCAACAAAATCTACCAAAACAAGCTTTTCAAAAACCAAACTAACCAAACTAACGCAACCGAAACTAACGCAACCAACCAAACCAAAACCAACGCAACCGAATCAACCCAAACTCCCACAAAATCCGCCGCACACAAGCAAAAAGGCAAGCAAAAATCTAAGCTCCGCCGCATCGTTGAGCCAATTGCATTCGTGTTGGCAGGCATTTTGTGCTTCAGTTATCCGGTGGTTTCCACGCTTTGGAATAATCGCGTGTCGAAGGAGATTTCTTCAGCGTACGACAAGTATAATCACGATCAGGCTGGGGATGTGCGCCGTGCTCACATTCGCGCCGCGAAAATGTATAACAAGCATCGCAAGAATATGCTTACCACGGACCCGTATGGTCCGGATGGTCAAAAAGACATAACTAACACACCTGAATACAAGCGTTATCTTAAGGTGTTGGATGAGCCTATGGGGATTATGGGCATTGTGAAGATTCCGAAGATTGGCGTGAAGTTGCCGATTTATCACGGCACGTTGCAGGAGACGCTGGCGCATGGTGCGGGCCACTTGTATGGCACGGATTTGCCGGTGGGTGGTAAGAACCGTCACACGGTGGTGACGGCGCATACGGGTCTTGCGGATGCTACGATGTTTGACGATTTGGTGAATTTGAAGAAGGGTGATTTCTTCTACTTTGACGTGCAGGGGGAGACGCTGCGTTACAGGGTGTTCCGTATTAGCGTTGTTGAGCCGCACGATATTAGTTTGTTGCAGCGCGAAAAGGGGCGCGATTTGGCGACGCTGCTTACGTGTACCCCGTATGGCGTGAATTCGCACAGGTTGCTGGTGACGGGGTATCGTGTGCTGCCGGATCCGGTGAAGCCGCCGGAGGATCGTGTGCAGTGGCCGTTGTGGATGACGCTGTTTATATTGGCTTTGATTATGTCGCTGGCGGTGTTGACGACGATGATTATGGCGGTTGTTGGCAAGAAGCGGCGCGAATGGGATGTTCGCGGTAAGCATTTGGCGCTGATTTCGCGCGATGCGATGCGTAAGTTACGCGAACGATCTGCTTGAGCGCAGCATTGCGCGCGCGAAGGCCGGAGAATAATCTCCGGCAAATGTTCCATAAATTCACCAAAACAACAACAAACGCCGGAGATTCTCCGGCAAATGTTCCAAAAAATCACCGAAACAGCTACAAAACCCGGAGAATAATCTCCGGCAAATGTTCCATAAAATCACCAAAACAACAACAAACGCCGGAGATTCTCCGGCAAATGTTCCATAAATTCACTGAAACAACAACAAACGCCGGAGATTTTCCGGCAAATGTTCCATAAATTCACTGAAACAGCTACAAAACCCGGAGAATAATCTCCGGCAAATGTTCCATATCAACACTTAAGCTCACGCGGATTGCGACGCGCTCGCTACTGAGCTTGCTCAAGTTGAAAGCACCCCGTGCTTTCAACTTGAGCAAGCTCGGCGCTCCGAGTTGCTTTCGCGCGCACAATGCTGCGCTCAAGCAGGTCGTCAGCGCACACCAGTCACAACCTAGTTCCTAAGTATCACCACACGATTCTGTCCTGCCTTCGTCAATCGAGACGAAGGCAGACCTCGCTTGCGTTGAAAGCACACCGTGCTTTCAACTTGAGCAAGCTCGGCGCTCCGAGTTGCTTTCGCGCGCTACGCTTTATGCGCTCAAGCAGGTCGTCGCGCGTGTACTCAACAATTTTATGATATCGTTAACGCAGTTAATTTCGGTTAATCTGTTTTTAACTAGACAGTTTTGGCTTGGGGACCGCAATTACTTGGAACCACACGTTTTTGTGATGCCCATTGTTAAGGGGATAATTTTATGGGGTGCAATAGTTTGCTGAGTTGGATTCGTTCTTCAGTCAGTTCCGCAATCTCTCACGTTAGCTCATCCGTCCGTTCGCGTAGTTCGCGTAGCTCGTGTAGTTCGCTTAGTTTGCGCACTTCGCTTAGTTTCTTCACTCGTTTAGCGGCGTTAATTGTTGCTTTCGCAACGTTGATTATGCCTATTTCCTTGGCGAATGCTGCTAGCGAAAGTGCAAATAATAGTGCGGTACCTAATAATTCGCGTAATTCTGCACAATTTGCAAATAGTTTTGACGCAGAAGCTAATAAGCCAGTAACTGTTATTGTTACTTTAAAAAAGCAGCCTCGTAATCCGTCTAAGCAAGCGGAAAATAGTAATAAATCTACTCAAAACCAGCTTATTAAAGATTGGGCTGGAAAGTATAGTATGAGCGTTCGCCGTCAGTTTGGCTATTTGATGAATGCTTTTGAGGCAACTCTTCCCGAAAGTAAGATTGACGATCTTCGCGATGAGCCGGAAGTTGCGTCTGTTGAAAAAGAGCGTTTGTACTATCCTCTTAATGATTTAAAGTCTATTCACGAAATTCAGGGCGTCACTAAGGCGTTTAAGTCTAGTCATAAGAGTCTCGACGGCCGTGGCATGGTAATTTCCATTATCGATAGTGGTATTGATATTAAACATAAAGATATGCGCATTGACGATGATGCGCGGTCTGCGGAAAAATTGCGTCCTATTGCCGGTTTTAACGAAAAAGTTCCGGCTGGTTTTAATTATGCCGACGAAAATTACGATGTAAAAGACGTAAGTTCAATTCAGCATGGCATGCATGTTGCTGGAATTGCGGCAGCTCACGGTTGCGATAGTGACGGCAAGTGCGAGATGGGTCGCATTGATGGTGCTGCTCCTAACGCGCAGTTGCTTGCTATGAAAGTCTTTTCTAATAAGCCTCATCCTGGTCCTGCTAGAGATGCGGATATTGTGGCGGCAATAGAGGATTCCGTAAAGCTCGGTGCGGATGTTATTAACTTATCTCTCGGCTCTAGCAACGGTTTTGGAGGCAATTCTAATGCCACGTCGTATGCGCTTCGTAAGGCTTTGGAAGCGGGGGTGCTGCCGATTGTTTCCGCCGGCAACTTTGCTTCAAACTTCTCTTGGTATAAGGATGATATTAACGATTTCGGCAAGTTAGATGATGCTACTTTGGTAATGCCTGCATCTTATCCATCTGCTTTTACTGTAGCTTCTGTGGAAAATTCTTCTACAATGCAAACTGCAGGATATTACTTTGATAAGAACGGAACTAAGAATTTGCTTCCTTACTCTTGCGCGCATAGAGCTCCGAAAGGTGAGGCGGAAAATGCAAAGCATGAGATTGTAAATGCTGGGCATGGTACTGTAAGTGATTTTCGCAATCTTGCTAGCAAGGGCATTAGCGTTAAAGACAAGTACGTTTTAATTGAGCGCGGCGAAAATAAGTATTCTGAAAAGTTTGAAAATGCTAAGAATGCTGGTGCTAATGGAGTTATTGTTTATAATGAAGCAGGTAATTCAGACTTGTTCCTTGGAATAGATGGTGCTGAAGGTTTTAATTTCTTCATTGCGTCAATTCGTCGAGAAGACGGCTTGAAAATTGCGGAGGCAATTAAAAATTCTGGTAGCGGAACTGCTGGTAGCGGTAGCGTAAAAATTTCTTTTGGAAACGATATTGCTCCAATCAACAATCCGAATGCTCTTCGTCCTTCTATTTTTAGTTCGTGGGGTCCAACTCCAGAGCTTGATTTTAAGCCACAAATAACTGGCGTGGGCGGAAACGTGTGGTCTACTCAAAACGATAACGGCTACGTAACAATGTCTGGAACGTCAATGGCAGCTCCAAGCATTGCTGGATTTGTTGCTTTAATGCTTGAAAATTATAAGTCGAGTAATGTTAGTGCAAGTACGCCTGAATTAGTTGTTCGGGCAAGGCAAGCGTTAATGAATACTGCAACAATTCTCACTCACGACGGCAGTGTAAGCGATGCAAGTAACGCAAGCGATACTAAAGTCCCGTATGCTCCGCGTCAAATTGGTGCCGGATTAGCTCAACTTGATAAAGCAATTGCAACTAATGTTATTGCAACTGTGAAAGACAGCAAAGATGGTAAGAAGAAAGCTTATGTGGCTCTTCGCGAACTAAAAAGTGGGTCGCACAACTTTACTGTTGAATTGCACAATTACGGTTCAAAAACTGTAGAATTTGACGTCCCTAAGCAAGTCATAGTGAATGAAAATATTACAGCTGGAAAGAAGATCACAACATTTATAAACTCTAATGAATCTCTTATTTCAAGCGATTCTAAAGTAAGTATTAATGCTGGCGAAACTAAGCAAGTTACATTCACGCTACAACCGCAATATGGTACAAATCACTATATTGAAGGCTGGGCTACATTTAAATCTAAGACTAGTGGTCAGCCTGATTTAGCTGTGCCGTACCTTGGTTTTGTGGGAGACTGGAATGCTGAGCCGATTCTTCTTAAGCCAGGTGAAGTATATAGCAGCACTGACGCTCCAATTACCACATCCTTAATCTCCAAATCTGGTTTTAACACTGTAAAAATTGGAGATGGCACCAATGGCACAGCTGTGTTTTCTCCTAATAGAATGCGCACGATTAAGCCATCTTTGGCGCTGTTGCGTAACGCTCAATTAATTAAGTATTCTGTTCTGGACGAATCGAAGAATCTTCTTGAAGAAGTAGGCGAGGATCATTACGTTTCCAGGCCTACGATGTATGATTTAAAAGTATCTAAGAGTCGTTCCGCATTCGTTGGGTATGGTGCTTTTGACGGAACTATTTATAACAAAAAAGCAAAGAATGCTAGCGAAAAACGTAAGAAACTTCCAAATGGCAAGTATTTTTACCGTATAAAGGCATGCATTACAAAAGATATGTGCCAAACAACGGATATTCCATTTAAAATCGAAAATACGAGTAGTTCTGGCAGTGGTTTTGACAATATTATAGGCGGCTCTGGCGGTGGTTTTGGAGGCATTATTGGAGGCCTCTCTTCCAATTCTGATGCTCCAAAAATTAGTGTTATGAGTGCGGATAGCAATGGAAGTGTTGCTGTTGGTACGAACGGAATTGTAAAGCTTAGCGGCAAGGTTTCTTCTAAAGATGATTCTTCAAGCAAACTTACGCTTTCTGTGATGTATAGCAAGTATGTGAAGAATGCGAAAGGCGCTTTTGAGATTAAGCCTGTAGAAGAAAAAGTTAAGTTAAATAATGGATTATTTGATACTAAAATAGAGCCAGCTGCTAACAATTCTACGATTACGTTGGTTGCAAGCAATGGTCGAAATAATACTACTAAAACTGTTGCTTTTGACAATGGGTCTGGTGCTGTTGCATCTGCTGGTGCTTCTAAGCCTGCCGGAGCTAAGCCAAACGCAAGTGGTAGTAGTTATAACGACGACAATTATGAGACTACTTTTGACGAAAATTCCTTCTATTTTGACAATGTGATGTCTTATGGCAAATACAATTGGCGAGTAGAAAGTGTGAAGGACGGTAAGTTTACTGTTTCGGGCGAAGTATATTCTGATGCGACTGAGGTTATGTTTACGCAAGCTAATCGCGTGAACGATTCTGGAACCGGGTACACCAATCCTGAACCAATTGTGGCTAAAGTAGTAAAAAAGAAGTTGCTTTTTGGCAGCGAAAAAAGGTTTACTGCGCAAATCCCAATTCATACTGGCGTAAACGATTTTAGGCTTGTTATTAAAAATGGTGATAATACATTGCTTGACACTCCTGCAGTGTTCTATTTTGATAACCAGCCTCCAGCTGTAACTTTCACTTCACCAACAAAACTTTATGGCGGAAGGCTTTTCACAAAAGAAAGTACAGTAAAATTTAGCGGAAATATAAGCGACGATTTCGCTGGCTATACGCTTAGAATCAACAATCTTATTGCTGCAGATAATTCTACCGAAGATTCAAAGGGTGAAGTTACGAATAAACAGCAGTTTGATAGGGATCTTTCTGTTGAAGATGGCGATTTTGTGCTTATCACTGCTTCCGGGCGAGGAAATTACGTTAAGAATGCGTTGAGTGCGCGATTCCCTGTGGTTGTTGATACTACGGTTCCTAATGTGGAACTTGGTGTGAAAGACAACGATAAGATTGATGGGAAAAAGGGCATTGTTGTAAAGGCGAAGGATGCAAATCTTAAGTCTTTGAAAGTGAAGCTTGATGGTAATGAAGTTGGTGCTGAGGAGCACAAGTTGGGCGAAACAACAGTGCAGTCAACCTTAACAACTCAAGACCCGTATTCGATTAATTTTGCAAAGCCTGGATTGGATGCTCCTTTGCAAGTGACTGTGCCAGCTGACAAGCTAACAGCGGGTGAGCATACGATTTCTGTTGAAGCAGTAGATTACGCAGGGAACGTGGCAACTGAGAATACTTCTGCGAAATTTACTGTTAAAGCTGCGGAGGAAAAGCCGGTGGATCCGAAGCCGGTGACACCGAAGCCGGTGGATCCGAAGCCGGTGACACCGAAGCCTGTGACTCCTGTAACTCCTAAGCCTGTGACTCCTGTAACTCCTAAGCCGGTGGATCCTGTGGTTCCTAAGCCTGCAGATCCTGTAACTCCTAAGCCGAAGCCTGCGGATCCTGTAACTCCTAAGCCGAAGTCTGTCACTCCGACTACTCCAAATGAGTCGTCTAAGCCGGGCGCTTCTGGTAATACGGAATCTGGTGGTGACTCTAAGTCTTCCAAGATTCCAGATGCGGATTCGGTACCTCCAACTAGTAGTGCTCCTGCTGTTGAGGCTCCTAAATCTTCTGCAAAACTAAAGGCTTCTTTAAAGAGCAATCTCGTAGTAGGAAAGTACGAAAATAACATTGCTCGCTCGGGCGCGTTAAATCCTATGAAATTGACGTTTGTTGCGAAGGATTTGTCTGCAAAATCGCCTACGAATTTGTTTATAAAGAAGCTCAAAAATAAGCGCGTTGCGTACGCTTATGCTTATATCTATTCTTCGCCTGTGCAATTGCATGGAATAGATGACAATAAAGAAACGAACTACGTAAAAGTCACCTTAGATAATAATGGCGTTCCTAGCTTTGATGCAAAGATTCCTGCTGGTTATTCAGGAAAGCATTCGATTCTTTTGGTTGATGCTCAAGGAAATCAGATTGCGTGGACTGATGTGTGGGTTGTTTCTGCGGACGCGACGGCATTTGATGAAGCTGCTGCTGAAGATAAATTGACTTATGAGCAGAATCATGGTTCTGCTGCTGCTGATTCTGGTGTTGGTTCTGCTTCAGAAAGCTCTGAGTCTTCCGAAGCCGCGTCTGCTGGAAATAATTCTGCTGGAATTGGAACCGGCTATGCGTTGCTAAACGATTTCGTTTACACTGACGGCGTGCATAACAATAAGTTAAACAAGAGGGGAGTCGAAAAGGCGAATAATGATGCTGCTTCCGCTGCTTCTGCTTCTAGCTCGTCTGCTGCTGACTACAAGGTTAAGCGCAATCGTGCGAAATCTTTAACTTCTAAGCTTGCCGTCACTGGTAGTGGCATTATTACTGCAGTTGCTACTTTCGCAGCGCTTATGGCTGGAGGCATGATGACATTTACGGTTCGTCGCCGACATCATGTTCGTGCAAATAAGCGATAGTATTCTAGCATTACGCGCGCGTTTTGACGGAGCTTGAAATCATTGGGATTTCAAGCTCCGTCAAAACGGAAATTCTCCGGCAAATGTTCCATAATTACGCAAATTCAGCAACAAACGCCGGGAATTATCCGGCAAATGTTCCAAAAAACAGCCAAAACAGCAACAAATGCCGGAGATTCTCTGGCAAATGTTCCATATCAACACCTAAGCTCGCGCGAGCGCTTTGACTGTGCGAAATTGACGATGTTTCTAGTAAAAATTGACGATGCTTCTAGTAAAATGGTTTAGATTAATGAGGCATGACGGCATCATACGATTGCGCTCGCATTAGTATCAGTGCAGTTCGGTATTGATATTGATATCGGCATCGGTATCGGTATTGGTATCGGTATCGGTATCGATGTTGGTATTGATATTGGTATTGATATCGGCATTGGCATTGGTATTATGCGTTGACGCTGCGGAGTTGGGGATGTTGCTTGTGTGCCTCGGTTAAGGAGAGAGGTACTTATGAAGTCTCAGCGCGCGCATTGTGTGGTAGGTTTTTTGATGCGGTTGGCGGCGTTTGGGGCGGCTGCGGCTACGTTACTTGTGTCGGTTTCGTTGGCGAATGTGGCTAACGCTGCGAGCGATAGTGATGGCATTGCTGGCGCTGCTGCAACTTCCCAGCGCAAGGCTCCTCAATATATAGATCCGGACTTCTTTAACTCGGTAGTCAACAATCCTGCAAACAATGCGGCAGCTGCGAATCGACCGGTGACGGTTATTGTGACGTTGAAAAAGCAGCCGCATAAGCCTTCTGCGCAAGCTGAAAGTAGTAATAAATCCGCGCAAACTCAGCTGATTAACCGGTGGAGTAGTAAGTATGGTCTGTCGGTTCGTCGCCAATTTGGGTATTTAATGAACGGTTTTGAGGCCACTATTCCGGGGGATGCTATTGACGCGCTTCGCAAAGAGCCGGAGGTTGCTTCCGTGGCAAAAGAGCGTCTGTATTATCCGCTTGCGAACGCGGGTTCTGCGTCAGGCGCGTCGTCTTCTGCGTCGTCTTCTGCGTCGGGTGCGCAAAATATTCATGAGATTCAGGGTGTAACGCAGGCGTTTAAGGCTGCGCATAAGAATCTTGACGGCCGTGGCATGGTAATTTCCATTATTGATAGCGGTATTGATATTAAACATAAAGATATGCGCATTGACGATGATGCGCGGTCTGCGGAAAAATTGCGTCCTATTGCTGGTTTTAATGAAAAAGTTCCGGCTGGTTTTAATTATGCTGATGAAAATTACGATGTAAAAGACGTAAGTTCAATTCAGCATGGCATGCACGTTGCCGGAATTGCCGCAGCTCACGGTTGCAATAGTGACGGCACTTGCGAAATGGGTCGCATTGACGGCGCAGCTCCTAACGCGCAGTTGCTTGCTATGAAAGTCTTTTCTAATAAGCCTAATCCTGGTCCTGCTAGAGATGCGGATATTGTGGCGGCAATAGAGGATTCCGTAAAGCTCGGCGCGGATGTTATTAATCTTTCGCTTGGTTCCAGCAACGGTTTTAGCGGTAATTCTAACGCTACGTCGTATGCGTTGCGAAAGGCTTTGGAAGCGGGGGTGCTGCCGATTGTTTCCGCCGGCAACTTTGGTTCTAACTTCTCGTGGGATAGGAACGATATTAGCGAGTTTGGCAAGCTTGACAATGGCACTTTGGGAATGCCGGCATCGTATCCGGCTGTGTTCACGGTGGCGTCGGTCGAAAACTCCACGGTTATGAATCCTTCCGGCTACTACGTTGACAGCAAGGGAAAGCATACTATTGCTTACTCGTGTGCAACGGGTTCGTTTGACAGTAAAGAGCATGAGATTGTAAACGTTGGCTTGGGTAGGGTAAGTGATTTTAAGAATCGCAACGTTTCTGGAAAATATGTGCTAATTGAGCGCGGCGAAATTACGTATAAAGAGAAGTTTGACAACGCTAAGAACGCTGGCGCTTCAGGCGTGGTGATATATAACAAAGCCAATAATCCGGATCTGTTCCTTGGAATGGATGGAGTTAACGATTTTACTTTCTTTAGTGCGTCAATTCGTCGAGAAGACGGCTTGAAAATTGCGGAGGCAATTAAAAATTCTGGTAGCGGAACTGCTGGTAGCGGAAGCGTAAAGGTTTCTTTTGGAAACGATATTGCTCCAATGCTAAGTCCGAAAGCGCTTCGTCCTTCTGTATTTAGTTCGTGGGGACCAACGCCAGAACTTGATTTTAAGCCACAAATTACCGGCGTGGGCGGCAACGTGTGGTCTACTCAAAACAATAACGGCTATATTAATATGTCTGGCACGTCCATGGCGGCTCCAAGCATTGCTGGTTTTGTGGCATTAATGTTGGAAAACTACAAGTCAAGCGAAGGTAAGGCTGTTTCTGCTGAACGAGTTGCGCGCGTGCGTCAAGCGTTAATGAATACAGCAAAAATTCTTACGCACGACGGTAGCGAAAGCAGCGAAGGCGAAGGAAATAATAACGAAAGTGATACAGGGGTGCCGTATGCTCCTCGACAAATCGGCGCCGGACTTGTGCAATTAAATAAGGCACTGGCAACCAACGTTATCGCTACAGTAAAAGACAATAGTGACGGTAAAAACAAAGCCTACGTGTCGCTTCGTGAACTTACCAGCGGTTCGCACAGCTTCACCGTTACCTTACGCAACTACGGTTCCAAAGCTGTCACGTATAACATTCCGCAGCAGCGCGTCGTGAACGAACGGCGCACCAGCGAACGAAAAGTTACCACGTTTATTAACACTGCAGAAACGCTTACCGCAAACGCAACAAGCGTTACGGTGGCGCCTAAAGCCACAGCAACCGTTACTTTCACGCTCAACCCACAGTACGGACACGATCACTATATCGAAGGTTGGGCCCGCTTCAAATCACAAACCGAAGGGCAACCAGACCTATCCGTGCCATACCTCGGTTTTGTTGGCAACTGGAATGCTGAGCCAATTCTCGTAAAACCTGGCGAAAACTATTCAAGCAGCATAACAATGACCACATCGCTCACCTCAAGTTTCCACGGGAAAACAGTGCAAGTTGGAGACGGCAGCAATGGTACCGTAGTATTTTCGCCTAAATATATGTCTGAGTTGAAACCATCGTTGGCTTTGTTGCGTAACGTCGAACTGTTGAAATACTCCGTGTTAGATTCTAAAGGTAACTTATTGGAAGAAATTGGTGAAGATCACTACGTTTCCAGGCCTACGTTATACGATTTGGGCAGACCAAACGGATTGGTTTCGTACATTGGTTACGGTGCGTTCGACGGAAAGATTTATAACAAAAAATCCAAAACTCCAGCAGAAAAGTTCAAGGCGCTGCCGGAAGGCTCGTATATTTATCGTGTAAAAGCGTGCATTACGAAAAATAGGTGTCAGGTAACTGATATGCCGTTCACTATAAGTAGTAGCGTGCCAAAAATTCAGGTTACTATAGACGACTTTATTCACGGAACACTTATCAATCTTCACGTTAAGTCTCACTCAAACTTAAGTAAGACGCTCAGCAAACCTGGTATACGAATCAATGGAAGCAGAGAATTTATGCACTACGATGCGCGCAAAGCGTGTCGAGAAACGCATGATTCTAGCGGCACGACTCTCAATTGCAATATTCCACTCGGTTCGCGTAGTAAGAAGGCTGGTTCCAGCATTGAATTTGTGGATGTGTATGTTCACGATGCTGGTTTTAATGAAGCGCATGTTAAGAAGGTGCTCAAAGCTGGGAAAGATGGGAAAGATGGTTTCAGTTCTGGTTCGCAAGTTGAAGCCGACGAAACTGACGCGTCGAACTCAGCCGACGATCAAAGTGACACCTTCAACGAATACTCGTTATATCTTAATAACGCGTCATCCTACGGAGGATACAAGTGGCGCGTTAACGGTGTCGGCAGTGACGGTAAATTCACTGTTGACGGCGGTATTGACGTAAAAAACGTAACTCAAGTGATCTTTACTCCAGCAAATCGCGTGAAAAATGACGGAAGTGAATACGCTAATCCGCAATCAATCGAGGCAACAATTCAGCATGGCAGGTGGTCCTCAAACACCTTTAAAGCTCAGCTGCCAATTCACACTGGCGTCAACGACTTCCGACTGGTTGTAAAAAATGGGGACCAAACGCTGCTGGACACTCCAGCTGTCTTCTACTTTGACAACCAGCCGCCTGTAGTAACATTTACCGCGCCAACGAAACTTTACGCTGGAAGACTCTTCACTAAAGGAAATTCGGTAAAATTCAGCGGCACAATTAGCGACGACTTTGCTGGATACACGCTGAAAATCAGTAATCTTATTGCTGCCGACAACTCTACCGAAGATTCCAAAGGTGCTATTACTAATAAGCAATCTTTCGAACGGGAACTTCCGGTGGAAGATGGCGACTTCGTGCTGATCCAAGCAATGGGACGCGGCGATTACTCTGGCAATGTTATAAGCGCGCGCTTCCCAGTGGTGGTCGATAATACCGCGCCTACAGTGGAATTTGGTGTGAAAAATCATGAGAAAGTTGACGGCAATAAGAATATTGTGGTCAAGGCGCAGGATGCTAACCTTAGGTCGCTAGTGGTGAAAGTTGATGGCGTAAAAGTAGGGGAGGCGGCGCATACGCTTAATGAATCCTTGCTGCAAAACATGCTTACGCAAGGTAACCCTTACGATATTCAGCTATCGAAAATGAATTTGGATAAGCCACTACAGGTGACGGTGGATCCTAAGAAGATTGCCAGTGGCAAGCATACGATTACGGTTGAGGCTGTGGATTACGCGGGCAACGTGGCGAAAGATAATTCGATTGCGTTTGAAAGGGCTGCGGATACTCTTGTGAGCACGGATATTGTGGTGGGTTCGCAGGGTGCTGCTGGTGAGGCTGGTGCCGGCGGAGCTGCTGGTGACGGATCTGGTAACGGATCTGCCGGAATTGGTGTTGGCTATGCGTTATTGAACGATCTTACTTATACTGACGGTGTGCACGAAAATGGTCATGCTGGCGGGTCTGCTGGTAGTTTGCATGCGGGTAAGGAAGGTAAGTCGAAGAATGACGGCAAATCTGGCGCTTCTAACAGTGCTGCTGCCGACCGGAAGCAGAATGGTGCGCGCGCTAAGGCGTTGACTTCTAAGCTGGCTGTTACTGGCAGCGGTGTTGTGGCGGCGATTGTGACTTTTGCGGTGCTTTTGATAAGCGGGCTGACGCTTACGACGCATCGTAGTCGCCACGCGCGCAACAGCAGTAGATTATAAACATTTGGTTTATAGTTTTGGGAGGTTTTGATTGGGTCTGGAATTCAAATGATTTCAGGCCCAATTCAGATTTAATTGAAGTGTGGGGCTATGGGGTTATAGGCCAAAAAAATGTGTGTGAAAATACGAAAAAACCCAAGCCGTGAAGCTTGGGTTTTTTGTTTGTGCCCCCTCAGGGATTCGAACCCTGGACACGCTGATTAAGAGTCAGCTGCTCTAACCAACTGAGCTAAAGGGGCGTTGGTTATCTGTGGTTCGTTTTGCGAACCGAGTAATAACTATACTCAGAATCAGATAATGTGCAAGCCGGCGTGTCGCATTGCCCTTGCTTGAAGCTGCATTGCGCGCTTCAAGCAAGCTCAATGCGGTAGCACCGACTCAATACTGAAAGCACGGGGTGCTTTCAGTGTCGGTGCGCAAACGATTGTGCTTTCTTTGTTTTTAAGAAAGCACAATCTGATGACCAGAAGCAAGCAACCCAATGCGGTAGCGCTTGCTCAGGGTTGAAAGCACGGGGTGCTTTCAGTGTCGGTGTGCATTTGTCCCTCTTAACAGTCAATCTTGAGTTATGACCTCGCCAAATATGATGCCGCAATTATTTCAGGATTATTCTCAGCTTGAACAGCAGCAACAGCAGCAAACGTTAGTGCAGCCTCAGCCGCGCCAGCTTCCGCTAAAAGCTGCCGACACGACTGCCGAAAACCCTTGGCCTGTTGCCGTTTTAAGCCAAAAGTTCCACGGTGCTGTCGAACGCTGGCCGGCAGCGTGGATTGAGGGCCAAATCGTCGAAATTAATATGCGCCGCGCTTCTTCCGGCTACATCACCCTTCGCGACAGCAACGAAGAAGTGTCGATTTCCATAATGGGCTTCAGTAATTTCGTGCAGCAGGCGCGCGAACTTCGCCAGGGCGACCGCGTAGTCGTTCATGGCAAGGCCGATATTTGGGTTAAAGCGACGCGCTTAAGCTTCGTTGCGGACGAAATCAGACGCGTTGGCGCTGGCGACCTAAAAGCGCAAATTGATGAGTTACGAAAAAAGCTTAAAGGTGAGGGGCTATTTGACGCTGAAAATAAGGTGCCGTTGCCGGAATTCCCTAAGTGCATTGGTCTTGTGTGTGCGCCTCAGGCTCGCGCGGAAGGCGATGTTATTACGAATGTGAATTTGCGTTGGCCTGTTACGCGCTTTAAGGTGGTGCACGCGCACGTGCAGGGCGTGCAGTGCCCGGCGGACGTTGTAGCCGCAATTAAGCAGCTCGATGCGGATCCGGAAGTTGACGTTATTATCGTTGCTCGCGGCGGCGGTAGTTTTGAGGATTTGATTGGTTTTTCGGACGAAGGTGTGGTTCGCGCTACGGCCGCGTGCGTGACTCCGATTGTGTCGGCAATTGGCCACGAGGATGATTGGACGCTTATTGATTTGGCGGCGGATTTGCGCGCGTCTACGCCTACGGATGCTGCAAAGCGCGTGGTTCCGGATGTGCGCGAGCAGTGGCAGCTTATTGATAACGCGCTGCAAACTATGCGCATGCGAATTTCTGCGCGAGTTGACAATGAGATTCGACTCGTCGAGGGTTACGCGAACCGCCCGAGCCTTACGCGTCCGAGTACTATGCTTGAGCCGCACGAGCGTTTGGTTGAGCAGGCTGTTGAGCGAATGCGTCACGGTTTGGTGCGACTTCTTGACGACGCGAGTTTAACTGTTGAGAAGGCTCACGCGAGCTTGACTGCGCTAAGTCCGCAATCGACTTTGAACCGCGGGTACGCTGTAGTGCAGCTTAGCGGTGGGCGAGTGCTTGACGATGCGTCATGCGCGAAAGTCGGCGACGATATGACAGTTACGCTTAAAAGCGGTGTGGTTCTTGGCAAGGTGACTGGCACAAAAGTAGCTGCCGGAAAGTCAGTTAAGTAAATTTTTATATATTTTAGATTTTTTAGATATTTTAGATACAACGAAAGGTTAGATATGAGCGAAAAAGAAAATAAGAACTCAGAAAGTGCGAATAGTGCCGAAAGTGCAGATTTTGCGAGCACTCTTACGAAAGAAGAGCGCGCTGCGATTGAGGCGATGCCGTACGAGGAGGCTCGCGAAAAGCTGGTTCAGGCGGTTCAGGCGTTGGAAGCTGGCGGTTTGACGCTGGATCAGTCCATGCGTCAGTGGGAGATTGGTGAGGCGTTGGCTAAGCGCGCACAGGGCTTGCTTGCTGCGGTTCGTGCGAAGTTGGATGCGGCTCAAGCGGAACAGTCGGCTACGGCGGCTACGGCTGGCACGCAGTCTAATCTTGAATCTTGAGCACGCTGTAGCGCGTAAACCACGCTATGGTGTACAATTGCCATTTGTTGCCTCGGTAGCTCAGTGGATAGAGCACCACTCTCCTAAAGTGGGTGTCGTCAGTTCGATTCTGATCCGGGGCACTTTTATTACTTGTTTGCTTTTGCTAGTATTATTCGCGAGTTGCGAAATCCTTCCCAATGTTAGGGGATAGTGTTAGATTATTTCTAACTTAAGCGATGATCCGTTATCGGCGGGGAGTTTTCGGAAGAACGGCGAGGATTCGTAAGGTTCTCGCTTATTAGAACCGACGGGGTTGGCCCGCATAGCCAAACACGAGAGGCTGCAAGAATAGTTGATTGCGTAACTTGCGTTGCGTTAAGCATCTTGCAGCAAGCGAGGTGGTACCGCGGCAGTAACTGTCGTCCTCGCAGGGAAATATTCACCCTGTTGAGCGAGGAGAGCACAGTGAGCGAATCCACTAATCCAGCAGCAAACGCGTCCGAAAAATCGTCCGCAAATAACGTATACCCAAAGGTAAGTGTTTCGGCATCAACGCAAGAAGCTGCCTGCGCGCAAGTTGCACCAAATCCTTCTTTCCCAAAGCTTGAAGAGTCTGTTCTTCAATACTGGGATGCAAACAACACTTTCCGCAAGTCAATCGAATACCGCCCGTCCGGCAAGGGAAGCCAAAACGAGTTCGTGTTCTTCGATGGCCCTCCATTTGCAAACGGTCTTCCTCACTACGGCCACCTGCTCACAGGCTACGCAAAAGACGTGGTTCCGCGCTACCAAACCATGCGCGGACGCAAGGTGAACCGCGTTTTTGGTTGGGATACTCACGGCCTTCCAGCAGAGTTGGAAGCGCAGAAGGAACTCGGCATCGAATCGGTTGAGCAAATCGAAAAAATGGGCATCGCAAAGTTCAACGATGCTTGCCGTGCCAGCGTTTTGAAGTACACGAACGAGTGGCAAAACTACGTGCATCGTCAGGCTCGCTGGGTTGATTTCGAGCGCGGCTACAAAACGCTGAACATTCCATACATGGAATCCGTTATGTGGGCATTTAAGCAGCTTTACGACAAGGGCTTGGCTTACAAGGGCTACCGCGTGCTTCCGTACTGCCCAAAGGACCAGACTCCGCTCAGCGCGCACGAGCTTCGTATGGATGCGGACGTGTACCAGAATCGTCAGGACACCACCGTTTCCGTCGCCGTTAAGCTTCGCGACGAAGACGACGCTTACGCAGTATTCTGGACCACCACTCCTTGGACTGTGCCAACTAACTTCGCAATCGTCGTCGGTGCAGACATCGACTACGTGGAAGTTCGCCCAACTGAAGGCAAATTCGCTGGCAAAAAGTTCTACATTGGTAAGCCTTTGCTCGGCTCCTACACTAAGGAACTTGGCGAAAACTACGAAGTTGTGCGCGAGCTTAAGGGCGCTGATATGGCAGGCTGGCGCTACTATCCAGTGTTCCCATACTTTGCAAACGATTCTGCGCTCGCAGAAGGTGGCACTCCTGGTCCTAACGCTTTTACGATTTTCACTGCGGATTATGTTGACACCGCTGAAGGTACTGGCCTCGTTCACCAGGCTCCTTACGGCGAGGACGATATGAACACGCTTAACGCGCACGAGATTCGCAGTGTTGACGTGCTCGACGCAGGCTGCAAGTTCACAAGCGACTGCCCAGACTATGAAGGCTTGTACGTTTTCGACGCAAATCTTCCTATTTTGCGCAACTTGCGTGCAGGAGACGGTCCGCTTGCTCAAATGCCGGAAGACCAGCGCGCGTTGCTATTCCAAGAAAAAAGCTACGTGCACAGCTATCCTCACTGCTGGCGTTGCGCAACTCCGCTTATTTACAAGCCTGTTTCTAGCTGGTTTGTGTCGGTTACGAAGATTAAGAAGCGCTTGCTTGAGCTTAATCAGGAGATTAATTGGATTCCTGGAAACGTTAAGGACGGCCAGTTTGGTAAGTGGCTTTCTAACGCTCGCGACTGGTCGATTAGCCGTAATCGCTTCTGGGGTTCGCCAATTCCAGTGTGGGTTAGCGACGATCCAAAGTATCCTCGCGTAGACGTGTACGGTTCGTTGGAAGAACTTAAGGCTGATTTTGGCGATTATCCGCGCGACAACGACGGCAATGTGAATATGCACCGCCCGTATATCGATCGTCTCACTCGTCCAAATCCGGACGATCCTACCGGAAAGTCGCAAATGCACCGTATTACGGACGTTCTCGACTGCTGGTTTGAGTCTGGTTCTATGCCTTTCGCACAGTTCCATTATCCGTTTGAAAATAAGGACTTCTTCGAGGAGCACTTCCCGTGCGATTACATCGTTGAATATATTGGTCAGACTCGCGGCTGGTTCTACACGCTTCACATTATGGCTACGGCGCTTTTTGACCGCCCAGCATTTAAGAACGTGATTTGCCACGGCATTGTGCTTGGTTCCGACGGCCAGAAGATGAGTAAGCATTTGCGCAATTACCCAGATGTTAATGGCGTTTTCAACGAGTATGGTTCGGACGCAATGCGCTGGTTCCTTATGTCTTCGCCAATTTTGCGCGGTGGCAATTTGATTGTAACTGCAGACGGCATTAGGGATACGGTTCGTCAGGTTATGCTTCCTGTTTGGAGCTCGTACTACTTCTTCACGCTGTATGCGAACGCTGCAAACGGTGGCAAGGGTTACGATGCTCGTCGCCTTCGTGCGGATGAGGTTGCGGGACTTTGCAATATGGATCGCTACTTGCTTGCGCGCACGCGTTTGCTTGTTGAGAACGTAGAAAAGTGCCTGAACGACTTTGCGATTAGTGACGCTTGTGCTGCAGTTAGCGACTTTATTGACGTGCTCACGAATTGGTATATTCGTGGCAGCCGTGACCGCTTCTGGAATGAGGACGAAGCTGCTTTCAACACGCTTTACACGGTTCTCGAAGCGTTTATGCGCGTGATTGCCCCTCTCGCTCCTATGGAAGCGGAGGCTGTGTGGCGTGGTCTTACCGGAGGCGAGTCCGTGCATTTGGCTGATTGGCCGTATTTGGTGGAGCCGGAGATGCTTTCGGATGGCGAGCCAAATCCTAAGGCTGGAGAAGTCACCGAGCTTGGTGCGGTTCTTGCGCATGACGATGCTTTGGTCGCTGCTATGGATAAGGTTCGCGAGGTTGTGTCTTCTACGCTTTCGTTGCGTAAGGCGGAGCAGTTGCGTGTGCGCCAGCCGTTGTCAAACTTGACAGTTGTGGCGGAAGATACTGCCGCTGTGGAGCCTTATGAGCAGGTGCTTGAGCGCGAGCTTAACGTGAAGAATGTTGCATTCTGCACTTTGCAAGACGCAAGCGAACACGGTTTGAAGATTGTTCACGAGCTTAAGGTGAATGCGCGCGCAGCCGGCCCTCGTTTGGGTAAGCAGGTGCAGTTTGCTATTAAGTCTTCTAAGAGTGGCGATTGGCATGTTGACGAGTCTGGTGCTCCTGTTGTTCAAACTCCAAACGGCGATGTTGCTCTCGTTGAGGGTGAGTATGAGCTGGTGAATCGCGTTGAGTCTTCGGACGCTCAAGCTGCTGCGAATACGGCTTCCGCAGCGATGCCAACGGGCGGTTTCGTTATGCTTGACACTGCTTTGACAGCTGATTTGCTTGCTGAAGGTTACGCTCGTGACGCTATCCGCGCTGTTCAGGATGCTCGTAAGGAGAACGGTTTGGATGTTACTGACCGAATCGCTTTGACTTTGAGCGTGCCTGCTTCTGATGTTGCTAAAGTTGAGCAGTTCCGTGATTTGATTGCGGAGGAGACTTTGGCTACGAGCTTTGAGGTTGTTGAGGCTGATTCTAGTGCAACTGAGCTTAGCGTAAGCCTTAAGCGTGCGTAAACATTAGTTTTGCGTAGCTTAAACGTTGCGTAAACATTAGCTAACTAAACAGAAACGTGCCGGCGTACAGTTCGTATACGTCGGCACGTTTTGTTTTATTTCTAATTTTATTTTGAATTTTCTAGTTTTTCTGCAATGGTATTGACTAACGTGCTGCTGCTACTCTAAAGAATTTCATTATTCTCAATATCCATTCAGGCATAATAAAAGTGACGTGCTTTTGTTCACTTGAGTGGTTTTCTATAGTTGGATGTTCCAAATCAAAGTACTCAAGTACATCTTCGCCGTTATCGATTTTTTATCAATTTCTTTGCCGCTTATTTCTTTACTTTTTGTGGTGTTTTTCATAATATTGTTCCTCCTTCTTGTGTGATCTTCTTACAGAAATAATACGAATTCGATTATTCCTTTTTGTTATTACTGCAGTCCAATGTTTGCCGTTTATCTTTCCAAAAACTAAGTAGCGAGAGTCATCATTGCCTGAATTTTTGGATTCGATTTCAGCTGTTTCATTGTTCCAAAGTATTTGTGCTCTTTTGAAACTGATACCGTGTTTAGCTAAATTTTTTAAGATTTTTGCAGGATCGTATTCAAAATTCATACTCACCTTCTATCATTTATTTTAACGTAAAATAGTATCAATTGAAACTATTTTTGTTTGATGTTGTCTTGTACCAGGTATCGTAAATGCTTTAAGTTAGCTTTCCTAGATTTTTTACGCATTGTGGTTAAAGGCTATTTATAGAAGCAAGCGCTACCGCATTGGGGCGCTTTTCACGCTACGCTTAAGCGAAAAGCGAGTCAATGCGACACTCTACTTCCTAAAGTTCCATGGGTCCCTATAGTGTCGATAAGACAACAATACAAATTTTTACTCGATTTGTATTTTGAGTTAATTTATATTGCATGATATTCAAAAAGAAAGTGCAGGTGACGAAATGAGTAAAGATGAGAAGGGGCGGTGTATTTCGTTCACGCTATAAGCGTGATTCATCTGGCGTCACCGTTCTTGCAAGAACTAATACCGGCATTGTTGCTGGAATTGTAATTATTGCTATTTTTGCGGTTTTGGCTATTTTTGCCGACGTTTTTACAACAATTACTGGCAATAATCCTTACTCTGAGCATCCGGAAATATTAGATTCCAACTCAGTTCCAGTAGGCCAGGGTGGTATTAGTTTCCAACATTGGTTCGGTGTAACTCCGCTTCGTGGTCTTGATATTTTCGCGATTATTTCGCATGGAGCGCGCGTTTCTCTTGGAATTGGCATCGCTTCTACTGTAATTTCGCTATTCCTCGGCATTCTAATCGGCATGATTGCAGGGTACTTCGGTGGTTTCGCAGACACTTTGCTTTCGCGCACGATGGATGTGTTCTTCGGTTTTCCGTTCCTGATTTTTGCAATTGCGCTGTCTGCAGTTGTGCCGCAAAATTTCCCGCGGCCGATTCTGCTAACGCTTGTTTTAGGCTTTTTTGGCTGGCCAAGCATCGCTCGTTTGGTTAGAGCGCAAACGCTTTCGCTAAAATCTCGCAATTTCACTGTGGCTTCTTACGTAATGGGTGCGAACACATGGCATATTTTGCGTGAGCAGATAATGCCGAATATGTTGCCTCTTCTTTTGGTGAATGTGACTTTTCTTATTCCTAGTCGCATTGGAGCGGAGGCTGCGTTGTCGTTCCTTGGTGTGGGCATGAATCCGCCTTCGCCTTCGTGGGGACGCGCTATTGCGGACGCAGTTCAGTGGGTTTTGGTTGATCCTTGGTATCTTCTTTTCCCTGGAATTGCGCTATTCTTGCTTACTTTCGGCTTTAATCTTATTGGCGACGGTTTGGCTAGTACTCTTCAGCCGCGAGCTTCCAAAAAGGCGGTGACGGAATGAGTAACAAGCAAAATACTCAAAATACTCAAAATACGCCGAAAATCAGCATTAATAAATCTGCTGCCAATTCGCGAATAATCGGCAAGATTTCCGATTTTCTTGTTTTTATTGGCAAGCGTGCAGCAAGCGCAATATTTGTTTTAACGCTGATTGCAGTCGTGTTATTCCTTATTTTCTTTATGCTTCCTGCCAATCCTGCGCAACTTGCTTGCGGAAAGCCTTGCACTCCTGAACGTTTGGCACGAGTTTCCGCTTTTATGGGAACTGATTCGCCATGGTATGAGCAACTTGGCAGTTATATTCGTGGCATATTCTTCGGTCGCGAGTTCACAGATAGTTCTGGAGCTGCTATCGTGTGCGCTGGTCCATGCTTAGGATGGTCGTTTACGCTAAACGAGCCTGTAACTAATCTTATTATGAGCCGTTTCGTGGTAACTGCTTCGTTGGCAACTGGTGCTGCGGTTCTTTGGCTTACTGTAGGCGTTGCAACTGGAGTTATTTCTGCTGCAAAAGAAGGATCTTTTATTGACCGCGCGCTTCGAGCGCTTTCGTCTGTAGGGATTTCATCTCCAGCGTATTTAATTGGCATGCTTGCAATACTTGCTTTTGCGGTTTATTTGCCAATTTTTCCTACGGGTGGTTACGTAAGTTTTGCGGAAAGTCCTTTAGATTGGCTTCAACATTTGCTTCTTCCGTGGCTTGTTTTGGCGCTTCTTAACGCGGCATACTATACGCGACTTACTCGCGCTCACATGCTTGACGAATTGCAGCAGGATTATATGCGTACTGCTTTGGCTAAGGGCATGCCGCGTTCGAAGGCTGTAACGCGTCACGCTATGCCTAATGCGATGCTTCCTGTGCTGACTATGTTTGGCTTGGATTTGGGCGGTTTGCTTGGTGGTGCTGTAATAACTGAGCGCGTTTTCTCTATGCAAGGTTTGGGCTCGCTGCTTCTTGATTCTGTGAAAAATCTTGATTTGCAGGTGCTTGTTGGTGTGACGCTGTTTGCGGCTGCGCTTGTTATTGTTGTGAATCTTGTGGTTGACGTCTGTTATCGCTTCGTCGATCCTCGCGCCGCAGTCTGTTAGTGGATTCGCGCGCTCATAAATTAACATAACTCTTCAAAAGCTCCATAAGCGACATTTCCTTTACTGCTGTGTAAAGAAAATAATGAAATCTCGCCAAAAAACGATTTTTTCTGTACCCGCACGTAAAGAAAAAATCGGAATTAAGTCGATAGTCCACATTTTGAAGAGTCAAATTACAAATTTAAAAAAATACTAATAAATATAAGGGGATTATTATGTTCACTTTTAAAAATAAAAATATAAATACAAGTAAAAATGCAAATACAAATACAAACAAAGATTCAGGCGTAACTGCAGGCGTAACTGCAGACGTAACTGCAATTTCGAAGAAGTTTGTTGCGTCACTTGCAGCTTTCTCGTTGCTTCCGATTTCGTTACTTTCGTTACTTTCACTTTCTGCTTGCGGAAGTGCCAGCTCTACAAAATCCAGCGGTACCAACGCTTCCGCGCTAAATTCCAATCCGCAAAAAGGTGGCAGTCTTACTGTATTTACGTCGAATACCAATATGAATTTCGATCCAGCTCGCAGCCAAGGTTTGCCGATTACGTCGAATAATTTCATATTCCGCGCGCTTACAACTTGGAAAGTAAGTCCAAATTCAGGCGACAAAACGCGCGTTGTTCCAGATTTAGCAACGGATACCGGCACCACAAGCGACGGCGGCAAAACTTGGAAGTACACGCTTAAGAAGGGTGTCAAGTACGAAGATGGAAGTGAAATTACTTCGCGCGATATAAAATTCGGCATTGAGCGCTCTTTTGCTGATTCTTTAAGCGGCGGTTTTAGCTACCATAAGACTCTTCTCGTTGGTGGAGAAAATTATGACGGTCCTTTTAGTGGAAAGTCGCTTGATTCCATTGAAACTCCAGACGATCAAACTATTATTTTCCACTTAAAAGCTCCGTTTGCAGATTGGCCTTGGGTTGCGTCTTTGGCAGCGTTTGTGCCAGTTCCAGCGAATTCTGGCGACGTGCAAACGTATTCAAAGCATCCTAAAGCTTCCGGACCATACCGAATTGTGCAAAACGAAGTCGGCAAAAAAGTTGTTATGCAGCGTAATAAGTATTGGGATTCAAAGCTTGACAGCATTCGCACAGCTGGTCCTAATGAGATTGTTTGGAAGCTTGGTTCGGATGCTACTGTTGCGGCTCAGTCGATGATTCAAGGAAATTCGGATACAAAATCCGCATTTTTGGCTGATTTTGTGCCGCCTGCTCAGCTTGCGCAGGCTCAAGCAAACCCTAAGTCGCGAAGCTTGCTCGCTACAAGTAGTGACGGTGCTCTTGAATATTTGGCTATGAATACGCGCAGAATAACGGACATCAATGTTCGCAAGGCAGTTCAGTATGCGGTTGATAAGCAGTCGTACCGCACGGCGAAGGGCGGCTCAATTGCCGGCGGTTTTGCAACAACTCTTATTACGCCTGGTATTTCTGGCAGGAAGCAGTTTAATCTGTACGCTACAGATCCACGCGGAGACGTTGCGAAAGCTAAACAACTGTTGAAAAAATCAGGTCAAACTGGTATTAAGTTGAGTCTTATTGCGCGTCCGGATCAAACGCAAGTAGCTTCTTCTGTGCAATCCAGCTTGCAGCGCGCCGGCATAAAAGTAACTATTAAAACCGTTGACGCAGTAAACTTTACGGACGCAATCACTTCAAATTCAGGCGACTACGATTTGGCTTTGGCTTCTTGGCAACCTGATTTTCCTTCTGCTTACGCCAATTTGGGCCCACTTTTTGATTCTTCGCAAATTGGCGGCGGTAACTGGAATATTTCTCGCTACGAAAATCCTAAAGTAGATGCCCTGCTTCGAAAAGCAATACAAACTGTTGACTCGCACGAAGCGGAAAAATTGTGGCAGCAAGCAGACCGCACTATTATGGCTGATTCGCCGGTTGTGCCGCTTATTTACTCGCATAATACGTTTATTCACGGAAGTGGCGTGGAGAATTTCTACATCGGAAGTTTCCCTGCGTACCCGAATTACGCCGCTGTATCTTTGAAGAGGTGATTAGTTGTGACTGATCTGAAAGAAAAAGTTGTTATAAGTGTCGACGGTATGTCGATTTCGATTGGCGGCCGTCAAATTACGCGAGATATATCGTTGCGCATGAGTGCGGGCGAAGTTTCGGCTTTAGTGGGTGAGTCCGGTTCTGGAAAGTCGCTTACTGCTCTGGCTCTTATGGGTTTGCTTTCAGATTCTGCCAAAGTTGAAGGAAGTGCGCTTCTTAACGCTACTTATGCCAACGAATCCGCCATAGATTTGCTAAGCGAAAATGCTCCTTACGAGCGTATTCGCGGTGGAATGATTGGCATGATTTTTCAGGAGCCGTCCAGCGCATTTAATCCTGTTAAAACAATTGGTAAGCAAATTGAGGAAGCGCTAATATATCATCCTGAAAAAGCAGGAAAATTAAGCGCAAGAGAGCGCAAAAAGCGCGTAATTGCGCAGCTTTTAGAGGTTGAGCTGAGTGATGCTGATCGCGTGTATCGTTCGTACGCGCATGAGCTTTCTGGAGGTCAACTTCAGCGTGCGATGATTGCGATGGCGTTAATAAATCGTCCGCAAGTATTAATTGCGGACGAGCCTACGACTGCGCTAGACATCACTACGCAACGAGATATTTTACGGCTTATTCGCGAATTGTCGGGAAAATTACAGCTTGCTGTGCTGATTATTACGCATGATATGAGCGTTGTTCGTGCGCTTGCTAGTGAAGTGTACGTAATGCAAGGTGGAAATATTGTGGAATCTGGTAAGGTTCAACATATTTTTGCAGATCCGCAGCATGAATATACGCGCACTTTGCTGGAATCGGTTCCGAAATTTGATATGCAATATGCGCAAAACGGCGATTCTTACGAAAGTATGGAAGAAGCAGCTGAGCAGATTGTGAAAAATATTTCGCAAAATATTTCGCAAAATATTTCTGCAAATTCGGCAAATATTGATAACGTTGCGTCGGTAAAATCTTCTGCAGCGGAAACATCTGTAGTGGAACCATCTGTAGAAATTCGCGACGTAAGCGTACGCTATTCGCACGCGCGTTTTAGCAAATTAGCTAATAAATTCGCATTAAATAACGCAAACCTGCGCATTAACGCCGGTTCGACGCTCGCTTTAGTAGGCGAGTCCGGAGCTGGAAAAACCACAATTGCAAAAGTGATTTCTGGCCAAATAAAGCCAAACTCTGGCAAAGTTTTGCTAAATGGAGTAGATATTAACAGACTTCACGGAAAAAGTCGTCTAAATGCAATGCGAAGCATTGGCTACGTTTTTCAGGATTCCGGATCTGCGCTTAATCCGCGTAAAACCGTTGGTTGGAGTATTGCAGAACCGCTGCTTTTGCACACGCAGCTTGATGCTAGTGAGCGTAAGGAGTGCGTGAAGAAGATACTGGAACAAGTGCAGGTGCCGACCGATTTTGCAAAGCGTTTTCCGCACGAGCTTTCGGGCGGGCAGAGGCAGCGCGTCGGTATTGCTCGCGCGCTTATTTTGCAACCATCTTTGCTTATTGCAGATGAGCCGACTTCTGCGTTGGATGTTACAGTGCAGAGGCGTGTGTTGAATTTGTTGCGTGATTTGCAACAAAAGTACAATTACGCGTGCTTGTTTATTACACACGATTTGGGAGTTGTGCAGGAGATTGCTGACGAAGTTGCGGTAATTCGTGGCGGCAGCGTGCGGTATGTCGAGTAGTATGTTGAGGCTCGTCACTACGATAGTAAACGTTTTTAGGAGGTAGCGTATGGCATCGTCGGCACCAATTGGCGTTTTCGATTCTGGTTTGGGGGGAATTTCCGTAGCACGCCAAATGCGGGTTGACTTACCTCACGAGCGTATCATCTATTTTGGTGACTCTGCTAACGCTCCTTACGGTATTAAAACGCCTGACGAAGTTAAAAAGCTTAGTTTTTCAATAGTTGATAATTTTGTCAAACTTGGCGTCAAAGCTGTTGTTATTGCTTGCAATACCGCCACTTCTGCAGCAGTGAACGACTTGCGTGCGCATTACGATATTCCGATTATCGGCATGGAACCTGCGTTGAAATTAGCTTGTGATCTTGGCAAAGGCGAGCCTCAGCACGTAATTGTGGCTGCAACTGAGCTGACGTTACGCGAGCGCAAGTTTGCGGATTTGCTGCAACGTTTTTCACAAAACAACACTATTTTTTCGCAACCGTGCCCTGATTTGGTGCGTATTGTTGAGCAAGGTGAGCTTAATAATAGCGAAAAAGTTATGGATACTTTGCACAAGTATTTTGACGCTTACGATTTAGATAACATTGATTCGGTGGTACTTGGTTGCACTCATTTCGTGTTTTATCGCGATTATTTCCGAAAGTTGCTGCCGGAGCGTACGAATATCGTTGACGGCAATGAAGGCACGATTCACCATTTGCGCGAGGTGCTTGCGGAGCGTGGTGAGCTTGCTGATGCGTTTAGTGAAGGAAGTATAACGCTTACTAATTCCGACAAAAGCGAGCGCATGCAGCAACTCGCAAAAAGCTTATGCACTAAAACCGATTGAAATAACTCGCTTTAGTTACGTGTAGTTACGTATAGTTACTCGTATTTACGCGTAGTTACCCAAATATTGCATTCCAATACTGGCATAGTATCAACGCAACCAACACCGCAATCCACAGCATGTCAACTAGCAAATCGTAGCGCATACGATAATAGCGCTCAATCCAAGGGAAGCGTCGAATAAGTAGCCCTTGTGAACTTACGCTTGCGTGTGAAAGCGACATAAACTGCACGGTAGTGGAGAACATGAGCACAATGCACCACGGGCATAGCGCGTGAATCACAAACATTGATTGCGAAAACAGCCAGTAGGCGTAAAGTAGCGCGCATAATCCGCCAAGCCAAGTGCAGACGGCAAACCAACGTGGCACGCGTACGCGAATCATGCCTACAACTGCGAGCGTCACAAATACGCTTTCGGCGGCAATTCCAAAGAAGGCGTTAGGGAAGCTTAATTCGCCAAACCTCACCACTTCTGCCTGCCAAGTTTGCGCTACGCGAGAGCATGATACTACGTTGTTGAAGTCGCAACTGAGCATTTTTTGCGGAGCACGCGCCAAAGCAAGCGTTTCTGCTGAAAGTATTAGGGACGTTACCAGCGCAATCGCAGATACGAGTAGCATAATGCCGTAAGTCCAAATTGCTGAATGTCTCCATCCGGGGAGTTGATTGTCGCAGTTTTCTTGCATGCTGACAGATTGCTGCATTGCTACTCCTACAAATTCATAAAACGTTACTACTACAGTTTACGATAATTATATGACTGTAATAAGCAATACTACGGCATACTCAGCTGGTTCTTACAATGCCGTTCAAAAAGCCGGCTGGGATTTGCATTGTCACACGGTGTATTCTGATGGCACTGACACTCCAGAAGAACTGGTGCGGCAGGCAAGTTCCCTTGGTTTGCAAGGAGTTGCTATTACGGATCACGATACTACCGCGGGTTGGAGTGATTTCCGTAAAGCTGCGGATGCTGCGAGTTTGCCAGTATTGTTTGGTTCAGAGATTACTGCTGAGGATGCAGGCGTGTTTGTGCATATGCTCGCGTACCAGTATAATCCTCAAGACGTGTGTTTAATGGATATGTTTGCGCTCACTCGTAAGCGTCGCTTTGAACGCACTAAGCGCATGGTTGAGCGTATGTCGCATGATTTTCCGATCACATGGAACGATGTGTTGGCTCAGGCTAAGCATGGTGATTTAACTACGCTTGGTCGTCCTCATATTGCAGATGCGTTGGTTTGCGCTGGAGTTTGCAAGACGCGTTCTGAGGCTTTTGCTGGCCCCGTTTCGCCTTGCAGTCCTTACTATATTCCTACTCCTTCACCGAATGTTCGCGAGGTAATTGCTGCTGTTAAACATGCTGGTGGCGTGATTGGTATTGCGCATCCGGCTGATTATAGTCGTAATGCGCGCTTGCTTTCAGACGAGCAGATTATTACGTTTGCATGTGCGGGACTTGATTGTTTGGAAGTGTATCATCGCGGAAATTCGTGCAACCAGCGTCAGCGTTTGCTCGCTTTAGCAAGACAGTACGATTTGTTGGTTACGGGCGGTTCGGATTGGCATGGTACCGGTAAGCCGAACCGCTTGGGGGAAGAAACAACAAGCCGCGACGTAGTATCCGAAATACTATCGCGCGGCTATAAGTTCTAAACTTTTAATAATGTATTAGTTGAGGGCGCCGAAGCCGACTGCGTGCTTTGGGGTGTCTCCAATAAGTGCGTAAGACAGAGATGACGCTGGCATAATAATGGTGCGGTTGTTTACGTCCTTAAATTCGAACATTTCTTGCGCACTGTTAATTATTGCGCGCACTTCGTCAGCACTTTGGTTCGTTTCAAAGTCGATTGAGTCGGAAATGTTCTTTACGCCTAATACCACTCGCATATCTGCTCCTTACTTTTGATATTTGCTGGTAACTTATTTTTCGTATCGCACGTATTGTATTTGTATTGCTTATTTTTTGAAGCCTGTTCGTAAGTTTACTTGCTAAGCCCTGATTGCGCATCTTTCATTGCCTGCTCCTCGCGCTCGAGTAGAGGAATGATTACTGTTTCTGGTTTATCGTCGTACGATTTGTTGGAATTGGTAACGTTATTTGCGCCGGTTGCGTTTTCAGCTTCGCTAACTTCGTTTGCGCTATTGTCGCTTGCGCTACTTTCGCTTACGTTACTTTTGCTTACACTACTTTCGGATTGCGCAGTCTCGTTTTCAGTACTTTCGCTAGTCGACTCGGCTTTGTTAGTTACTGTTTGTGCAATAGTTTCCGCCGTTTCGTGCGAACTATGAGAAGATTCCACGTGAGTAATAACTTGCGTTGCTGTATCGTCGGCAAGTTTCGCAGCTTCTTGAGCTTCAGCAACAGTTGATGCATTCGCGTTGGCGTATTGTACATTGCGCTCGTGAGTATCGTCGTTTAATGTCACGTTGCGTTCGGCAGTAGTGTCGTTCGCGTACTGATTATTGTGGCTTGTGCTGTTTTCTACTGTGATATCGCGTTCGTCAGTTTCGTCGGTTTGAACAGTTCCCGTGTTATTTTTCGCAGCAGATTCCGCAGCTTGCCTATTTCTTGCGTTATCTCTTTCCAACAAGGTGCCAACAGTAATAGTTGACGCTGGCATATTTGCGCTATTACCAGCTTTTGTTGAATGAGCGTGGCTAATTCTTGTTAATTCGTGTGCCAAACGCTCAACCTGTGCCTTAAACCGCATAATTCCGTTTGTGTCGGCACGTTGCAATGCCTGCAGGAAATCGCCGACCTGCTCCATTTGCAGCCACAAGTTTGCGCGTAACATAATTAGGCTATCGAGCCTTGAACCCATGATTCTACCGTATGCGGAGAGTACGGCATTGCGGCGCTGTTCATTCAGTTTGGCAAAAATCCAAGCCAAATCGCGTGCAGGATCGTTAATTTGCATGCCTTGCCAATTTGTAATGGCTGTAATAGTGGAGCCTGCAAACAGCAAATCTCCATCTACAAAACCACCGTGAACAGGGCACGTATCAAATGACCACAATCCTTCAGTTTCTAATACTTTAGACCAGCTGTCAGTGATTTCTGTAGGAATGTGCCCGGCTTGGCGAAGTCTTTTAATCCAACCGGTTAATTGCGCGCGAATTTGGCCGGTAGTGAAAGCTGGATACTTTCCTCGCGTTATAAACGTTGGACGTAAACGGTGAATTGCGCCAATGGCGGTGCCTACGTTTGCGCAGTCATCTGTAGTAAGCAGTCTCAAATCACGAGCGCTTCCTTCGAGATGTTCGCTAACTAGGATAGTTGGATCATCGTCATCGTTTGCGATAAGACTTGACATGTTTTGCATTGGCTGAGCCGCGCCATCTTCATTACCGCTGTCATTTGTGTGATTATTTGCGGCTGCTTTGTCGGTTTCGTTACGTTTTCCTGGAATAAACGTGAGCATCGTATCGTATGCGAATCCCAATGCTGCTAAATCTTTGCTGTGCTGCAGCGTCCATGCTGCGCGAGCGCGATCGTGTAAGCGTTTGCGGCCTTTGTCTTCTGAACTAATGAAAATGTCGTAAAGTTTACCGGAAACGTCTTGCACAACGGCGTGAGAAATCCCCGCGGCTGTATCAGTGTTGTTAACCTGCTCGCTGCGGCGCGTTCCTGCAAACTGTACTTCGGGCATGGCTGCAGATGCCAGTGCTGCCAACTTAAATCTACTGAGTTGTGTCACACTCCCACAGTAATACAAAGCGCCGAAATTTGCCGTGTTTTACGCTGTTAAACAGGCATTTTTTAGTTGCGTATGTCGTAGTTTATTTGGGGAAGATTATTTGGGGAGGATTATTTAGAAAGATTATTTGGAGAGATTATTTAGAGAGATTATTTAGGAAAGATTATTTAGAAAAGAGGGGGAAGACTTATCCACATATTTTCTATGTTGTTGTAAAAGCGTCGGCTTTGCTGCGACAATAGTGGTATGAGTTTTTCGCCAGAAGCGTTATTAGAGGGCTTAGATGATTCGCAACGTGCGGCTGCAATGGCAGTAGAGGGGCCAGTGCGCATAATAGCTTGCGCTGGAGCTGGTAAAACGCGCACTATTACGCGTCGAATTGCGTATGCGTGCGCAATGGGGAAGTGGGATCCGAGCCGGGTTCTTGCTGTTACATTTTCGGTAAAAGCTGCGTCAGAAATGCGTTCCAGGCTTGCGGCACTTGGAGTTGCGGATGGTGCTGCAATTGCAACTTTTCACTCTGCGGCTTTGCAGCAAATTCGAAGCGTATGGGACGATGTTTGCACTGCGCCGTTCCCGGATATTATGAACGATGCTCAGCATACTATTGCTGCTGCTCTCAATAGATATCCTGATTTTGCTATGATGACGGCTTTGCAGGCGCGCGATATTATGGCGGAAATTAATTGGGCAAAGGTTTCGCTTATCGCTCCAGACGATTACATGCGTGTCTGTGCCGCAACACACCGTACACCTCCTGCAGGATTAGAAGCGCAGCAATTTGTCGATGTGTATGAGGCTTACGAAATTGAAAAAAATGCGCGTAATTGCATTGATTTTAACGATATTTTATTGCTTGCCTGCCATATTTTGCGAACTTTTCCGGAAGCTGCTCGACGTATTCGTCAAACTATTGGCTGGATTACAGTGGATGAGTATCAGGACGTTTCACCCTTGCAACACGAACTGTTGCGTTTGTGGATGGGCGAAAATCGCGATATTTGCGTAGTTGGCGATCCTGCGCAAACTATCTACTCTTTTGCCGGCGCAAGCAGTTATGATTTGCTTGCTTTTCCGCAAGAATTTGCTCCGGTTAGTGCTGATATTAGTTTGGATACAGATTACCGTTCCACCGAACGTATTATAGGTCTTGCAAATCGCGTACTTGCCGCTTCGCCGTATAAACGTGATTATGTAAAGGTAAAAGCTGTGAGTAAGGGTGGTTCGCGTGTTACGCAACAGGTTTTTGCTACGGATATCGACGAAGCGTTGGGAGTGGCACAGCAGATTGCAAAATTGGTTAGTAGTGGAGTTGCGACGCCTGGGGAGTGTGCGGTACTGACTCGTACGAATGCTCAGCAGCAGGTGATTTGTAGCGCGTTAACATCGTTAAAAGTGCCGTATCGTGTGCGAAAAGACGTGGGTTGGCAAAAAAATGTGCTCGACGCGAGTGGTGTTGTGACTGGTGCTGCGAGTGGTGACGTTGGTGAGACGGAGGGTGGTGCTTCCGTATCTACGGTAACAATATCTACGATTCATGCTGTTAAAGGTTTGGAATTTGAGCATGTTTACGTAGTAGGTTGCTCGGAAGGGCTTATTCCGTTCGGTTCTTCCTCCTCGCAAGAGTCGCTAGAAGAAGAGCGCAGGCTTATGTACGTGGCGGTGACGCGTGCGGAAAAAACGTTGCATCTTTCTTACGCGCTACGCAAAGATAACGGCATGGGTATGAATCGCACGCCGAGCCGCTTCTTGGCTTAATTCCGACATTTTCTGTGCACGCTTGTAAAGAAATAATCGCTTTTCATCCAGATTCTGACATTTTCTGTACACGCTTGTAAAGAAACTGTCACTTTTTGCCGAAATAACGTTATTTTATTTACGCGACTGTAAAGAAAATGTCGCTTTAGTTGCGTGATAGATTATTTAGCCTGGTTTTCTGTACTTCCGCTTCCGTCGCTTCCGTCGCTTCCATCGGTTTCGTCGCTTCCGTCAGTTCCGTCCGAGTTTTTTCCTTGTTCCTTTTGGCGCGCGTCCTCTTCTAGCAGCTTGCTAAGTTCTGCGTCCCAATCGTTTACGCCTAAATCGTCTTCTGTTAATTTTTCAAAAGATTTTTCGACATTAGTATTTTTGGTACTGCCAGTAGCGCTTTCGTTATTATCTTTATTATCGTTACTTTCGCTACTTTTTTCAGATTTTTCAGTAGATTGATTAGATTGGTTTTCTGCAGTGCTTTCCTTAGTATTTCCAGCACTTTCCGTAGTACTCTCCGTAAAGCTACCGGCATCTTTTGCTATATCTTCTACCGAAATTTTAGTAGTATTTTTGCCACTAGCTTCCTTCGTAACTTCATTCGTATTTTCTGGCAAAGTTGGCAACAAATCTGGGTGACTCCACAAACTATCGCGCTCCTCAACGCCACGTTCGCGCGTTAGCTTCTCCCACAACTGTGTTGCTTCACGCATGCGACGAGGACGCAAGTGCAAACCGAGCAGCGATTCAAAAGTGACTTCTGCCGGACCTCCCGCTGCGCGCTCGCGTCGTATCATTTCGCGCAACTGTTCAATATGCGTTACGTGAGCCATTCCTGCCTGCCAGGTGACGCAATCAACCCAGCCTTCAACTAGCGCTAGAAGCGTTTCTAAACTGTGCAATGCTTGACGCTGCTCTTCAGAATCATTACTGCCAATATTTTGCAGATTCACTGCTCCAGAAATAGCTTCCGGATTCATAGCATCCACGTCTCGGAGCTGTTCTTCCATAGCATCCAAATCGATACTAATTCCATTTGCATACTTAATAATTAGTGACTCAAAACGAGGCATCAACCACGGAACTTCCGCAAACAATCGCGCGTGGGCTGCTTCTCGCAAAGCAAGGTAGTTCATAACTTCGGTAATATCAAGTCCCCAAACTTTTGCGTATTCAATGCAATTGTAAGGAATCAAACCGCCTGCAGGATTTTGCAACAACGCAAGTCCTTGATCGAAGCTTCCGTGCACTTCGTGAGATAACGCGCCGGCTGCCTGGCCAAGTTGCATAGCAAACGAAGTGTTACCTAATAGTTTCATAAGTTGTGCCGGATTATTCATTCCCTCCGGCAACGGAATCGGCACTACGCCTGCGAATAACCCTGCTACTTCAGCATTGTCAACGTCATGGAATCGTTCTGCAATAACGGAAGTAAATGCTTCGTTCACAGATTTTGCTACTGGATTGGCAAACTTTACCCACGCGCCCAAGGTTTCTTTTACCCAGTCAGCTCGCGATAGTATAGCTGGAGTTCCCGGGGCAGGGTTGAATTTGCAAGTGATATCGAGCCACAAGTTTGCTTGGCTTAGCGCGCGTCGAGCCGCATCTGCAACCTCAGCGTTAACGCTTCCTTGATCTCCTGTTGCGTTTTGTAAAGCAATAGATTGCGCAAGTTTGCGATTAATAGGCCCTTCTTCAAGCGTCGCCTCCATTTCGTGAGGATTATTAAGTCCTCCTGCACTGAAAGCTTGCATCATATTGCGCACTTCATCCGGCTTTGGAAGTTTATCGGGACTTTGGCTCATGAGTTGTTCACGTAGCTCAAAAGGCAATTGTTCAAGTTGATTCCACGCTTCTTCGCCCTGTATTGGCCCGAAGCATTCAATAAGCCATTGGTGAATTGCGTCATCGTTCATGAGTGTGTCCTTCTTGCTTACGAGAGCAGGTAACGCCAGTTCGCTTAAGCGTTCCGCTTGGTGTGCCTATCTGCCTAATAGCATCCATTCTACTCGGTGTTATGGTTTTTGTTTGAAGGTCTTGTTGTGCTTTTTAGAGGGGTTGTGTCATGATACAAAGCATGCCTGGGTTTTCTGCAGTTATTACTACGATGCATGCTTTTGTGTGTAAAAGTGTACCAAATTTTTTACGTCGTGTTGTGCGTAAGATTTCGAACTACATTGATTCACATTCTTTTCGTTATTTTGCAGGCTTTTTTATGGTTCTCGTAGCGTTGTTTGCGCTTACTTTGCCGAGTGCTTACGTTGTGGAATCGCCTGGTCCTACTCAAGACGTGTTGGGTAAGATATCTGGTTCTCCGGTAATCCGTATCAGTGGTGAAGGTGTGAAGGAGCATCGCGATACCGGTAAGTTGCTTATGCTTACAGTGAGCACTTCCGGAGTCCCAGGTTACGAGGTGCCGACGTTATATGCGCTTACTTCGTGGATGAATCCTCATCGTGAACTTATTCCTCGCGAGGCAGTGGTGCCTGTTGGACAAACTGCAGACGCGTACGAGAAGGAATCTACGCACGAGATGGACGATTCCCAAAACGTTGCTCAACGTGTTGCGTTACGGTATGCTGCTGAACATCTTGGCATACGCAATACGAAAGTGAAGGTGCGTTTGCGTATTGAAGATATCGGTGGACCGTCTGCAGGAATGATGTACACGTTGGGAATTCTCGATAAGTTAACGCCAGCAAATGAAACGGGCGGTAAGACTATAGCTGGTACTGGCACCATTGAAAAATCGCAAAAAGTTGGTGCTATTGGTGGTATTCGTTTAAAAATGATTGCAGCTCGGAGAGACGGTGCTACTTGGTTCTTGGCTCCTCAAGATAATTGCGACGAAGTAGTGGGGCATGTGCCTGCTGGTTTGCGTGTGGTGAGGGTGAATACGATTGATGAGGCTTATAAAGCATTGAAAACTATCGGTTCCGGTCATAATGTAGCAGCACTGCCAAATTGCAATGTGAAGCGGAATATGCACAAATAACGATTAAATTAATTAAATATAGAAACAATCCAAAATAATAATTAGACTAATTAAATGAGGAAAGAAAAACCAAACGTGGGCGATGAGGGACTCGAACCCCCGACATCCACCGTGTAAAGGTGGCGCTCTAGCCAGCTGAGCTAATCGCCCGTTTCGCAACAAAGTAAAAACATACAGGAAGGTATGTACGAATCAGTTTACGCGTGGCGCGCGTCGTAACAATCGCGTACAGTATACTGAATAAGAATATCTGCTCAGGAGGTTGGTAGTCGATGGCTCAGAAACCTGATACCGCTCGCAATGCTTCGGGGATGGAGCGTGTCGGTAAACGTAAATTAGGCTATAACGTAGCGCAGGTAGATGCTTTTTTGGAGCGTGCGCATGCGTTGTATGAAAGCGATGATATTAGACTTACTCAGCAAGATATTCAGGACGTTTCTTTCGATTTAGAACATGATGGTTACGTGATTGGCCAGGTTGATGCTGCCTTGTCGCGTTTGGAGAGAGCAGTAGTAGATAAGTGCACGCAGCATGATCTTTCCAAGTGCGGTCGCGTGGTATGGAAAGCACAAGCCGACGCTTTATATCGCAAATTATTGCAGCATGCTCAGCGTGACTATCGTGAACGTTTTGCTAGTGGCATTCCTCATCGTCCGTCGTATTCGCGCAAGCAAGTGGATATTATGGTCGATCAAGCGCTTGATAAAATTGCCAATATGCTCGGTCATAAGCTGGAATGGGAAACGGATGATGATACATTGCAGACTATTGATGCGATGTATGTGTCTAACGTGATTTTTACTCAGTGCACTGGTAAGCGCGGCTATGATGAGCGTCAGGTTGATTATTACTTGGGCACTTGCATTCGTTTACTCAGCAGTTTGGAATCTTTTGAACGCATTGCTCAATATGTCGATATCGACAGTAAGGTGCCGGCGTTCGCCGCTCATAACACTGTGTCACATACTCGCGCTGCGGTTGATACTAATCACACAACGGAATCTAAGAATCAGAGCGCACCTTCATTTGCGCCGGAGCCGGTTGCAACTATGTCAGCAACGGTAACCTCTGCGGCTGCAGCTGATGCGGCTGATTCTATGGCTGCTGAGGCTTCTGAAGTGGCTTCTAAAGTGGCTTCTAAGGCGGCTCAGCCTACGCAAACTTCCACAATTCCTCACGTTCCAGATTACGATAAGCAGAGTATTTTTACCCCTGTTGACTACGTAAACCAAGGTTCTGAAGATTCGTTTGAGGCTTTGCGTCAATCTGAGCGTTCTATTTTCACTCCACATACTGCTGCGGGTGTGCCATCAAATATGCTTGACGACAACACAGACAGTAATGATGAGTTGGTGCAGAGTGCAACTGTGTTACACAATGTTTCAGAGAATAATCACGCTTCTGTTGGATCGGTAGATGCTGCTGATTATGCTCCTTTGCCTCCAGCGTTCCCTCCAGTAGTGCATCGTCATGCTGCCACAGCGTCGCATCGCGATGTTGATGATCAAGTTGCGTCTTCTGCTATTCCTTCGTTCCCTCCTGCGTTGCGTGAAGCGAGTGCAAGCGCGTCTCAGGCTGCAGCGGATACTGCTTACGGAAATCAAGCTCCTGTGGTTTCTCCAGCTCCTGTGGCCCCAATATTCCCGGTAGCGTCAGCACATGAGGATGCTTCTCATACTGGCGCATCATCTAAGTCTTCTTCCTACGACATGCCGATTCTCAATGTGCAACCAAGCAAGCCTTTGAACTTGGATATTCCAGATCTTTCCTTCCCGATTATGGGCCATGTTGACGAATCAAGCCTATTTGATAATGCGCAAGATATTGCACAAGAAGACGATGATGACGCAACTGGCGAGCATCCTTTGCAATAATCGTGCTCGAATTGTATTCGTTTAGTTGCTGTTTCTTGCGGCGTTGCGAAAGCTACGAAAATTGCGAAAATGCGGAAGGTTTCGTAGCTACGTAAGCCAGCGCGAAGTAGTTATTTGGTTGTGAAAGCATGCCGGTGTATCGCGATGAAGCTGTAGTGCTTCGTACGTTCCCTCTAGGTGAGGCCGATAGGATTGTCATATTGCTCACCAAAAAACACGGTAAAGTTCGTGCTGTTGCCAAAGGTGTGCGGCGTCTTAAATCGCGTTTTGGTGGTCGTCTTGAGCCTCTTATGCGAGTGGACGTACTTCTTGCGCAAGGAAAGTCGCTTGACGTTGTGTCTCAGGCTGTGTCTGTAGCAGCATACGCTGGCGAAATTTGCGCTGATTATACTCTGTATGAGTATGCTAGCGTCATATTGGAAGTCGTAGATGCGTTAGTTTCCAACGAATATACAGATGAGTACGTGCGCGAATTTCAAGATACACAGGGGCAGTATAATCTTCTCATTGCTGCATTGTCGTCGCTTGCGAAAAGAAAGCACGCTCCCGACGCCATAGGATTATCGTACGTATTGCGAGCTATGTCTTTGGCTGGTTGGTCGCCACGTTTAACAACTTGCGTAGTTTGCGGAAAAACTGAGGAATTATGCTATATTTCGCCCGCTGCCGGTGGTGTTATGTGCGCATTGGATCATACTCCAGAGTCGATTTTGTGCGACGATAATACGCGTCTTCAACTATATGCACTTGCGCAGGGGGATTGGTCGTCTCTTGACAATGTTTCTCTCGCTTCTTCCACGCTTTACTTGATTCAGCAGTGGGCTGAATATTATCTTGAGCGTCCAATTCGTTCACTGGGGTTGTTACATTCTTAAGTATGGCTTTTGAAAACGTGGATTATACGTCGCTTAATATTCCGGCGGCACCTTTTAGTGACCCTTCTCGCATACCAGATTTTCCTAAGGGCAAGGTTCCTCGCCATGTTGGCGTGATTATGGACGGCAATGGTCGTTGGGCTAAAGAGCGCGGAATGATTCGCACGGAAGGCCACAAGGCCGCAGAACCAGTTGTCTTTGACACTATTGCCGGTGCTATTGAAGCGGGAGTGCGCTACTTGAGCCTGTACACGTTTTCTACGGAAAATTGGAAGCGCTCGCCGCAAGAAGTGCGCTTTTTAATGGGATTTTCTCGGGATATTATTCACCGCAGGGTTGCGCAAATGAACGAGTGGGGAGTACGTGTGCGTTGGGCTGGTCGTCGCCCGCGTTTGTGGAAGTCTGTTATTGACGAGTTGGAAAAAGCGCAGGAAATTACGAAGAACAACACAACTATCGACGTTGTATTTTGTTTGAATTACGGTGGTCGCGCGGAAATTGCGGATGCGTGTGCCGAAATTGCTAAAGAAATTCGTGACGGAAAAATTAAAGGTGATCGTGTCACTGAAAAAATGATTGCTGATCACTTATATAATCCGGATATTCCAGATTGCGATTTGGTTATTCGTACTTCTGGCGAGCAGCGTACCAGCAACTTTTTGCCTTGGCAAGCGTCCTACGCGGAGCTTGATTTTGTGCCGGAACTCTTTCCGGATTATGGCCGCGAAGCGCTGTGGAGGTCAATTGACCGTTATGCGCATCGCGACCGACGTTTTGGCGGTGTAAAAAATGCCTAGTATCCCACTAAGATTTGTTACTTTTCGCTAGCGAGCCAAGCGCAAGCTGCTACAACTGCAGCTTCTAATCCGCGATTAAGAGTGGGCTGCAAATCTGGGGCGAATGCCGGATTGTGATTTCCAGGAGCATTCTGCATATCCGCAAAACCACCTAAGCCCCAGTAAGCGTAAGGAGTTTTAAAAGCGTTCGCGATTATAGAAAAATCTTCCGAAGCAGAAGCGCGCGAAATATCTACAGAATCTTCTCCAAAGTATTCATCAAAAGCTTTACGCACGCGCAAAGATGCATTCTGATTATTATTCGTAAGCGGATAGCGATCATAATACGTAAACTCTGGTTCTTTAGGACATCTTGTAAGCTCGCACTCTCCACGCACAATTCGTTCAATAGCATTGTGCACAAATTCTTGAGTATCTTCGCTATAAGTTCTTGTGTTAATTAAAAGCTCGGCATCATCAGGAATAATATTCGACTTACTTCCTGCATTAAGCGCGCCAACTGTAACAATTGCGTAATCTTTAGCTGCAAGTTCGCGAGAAACAATCGTCTGCAATTTAAGCACAATTGATGAAGCAACAACCACCGGGTCAACGCTCAACTCAGGCATAGAACCATGCGAACCTTTACCAAAAATGTGCACGCGAATCGAAGCTGCAGTAGTTAAGAACGCGCCCGGACGAATACCGATTGTTCCTGCAGGAATAGCACCCAACACATGCTGACCAAGGTAAACGTCGGGCTTTGCGATCATGCTCGTAATGCCATTTTCCACCAAGTCTTTTGCGCCTTGAGCTGTTTCTTCTCCAGGCTGAAAAACGCCAATGTACGTTCCTCTCCAAGCATCTTTATGTTCATTAAAAGCTTTCAAGGCATCAAGTAGGCTGGAAATATGAAAATCGTGACCGCAAGCGTGTGAAACTCCAACCGTTTTGCCATTTTCGTCTTGCGTGCTAACTGTTGAAGTGTAATCTTTTCCTGAATTTTCTTTAATTGGAAGCGCGTCAATATCCGCTCTCATAGCAATAACAGGACCTTCGCCGTTTTTAATCTCTGCCACAACGCCTGTTTTTCCAACTCGCTTTGTTTCAATCCCAGCTTTGCTAAGAATATCAATAATTGTTTGAGCTGTATGATTTTCTTTCATTGACAGTTCAGGATGTTGATGAAAGTATTTGTATTGTTTTTCTCGTTCTGCTTGGGTTTCATCTAAATCGGATAATATTTTCTGAACTGCCGTAAGTTGCAGCATAAATTCCTGCTTTCTTTTGTTTTATTATAACTTTTTTGAGTTTTGAGATTATTTGATTTCAGTTTTATTCTTCTTTATTTCGTTCTTCGAGAATCTTATCTACAAGTGCGGCTTTTGCGTCAATTTGATTGCTAAAGCCGGGGCGAATGTCTAACTTGAGGATTACTCCCGTGCGGTATCCTTTGTTAACTAATGTCATCGTAGCGTCACGAACAACGCGCATAACGTCGTCAAATTCGCCCTCAATATTGGTAAACATAGCGTTTGTTTCGTTTTTCAACCCAGAATCGCGAATAACTTTCACAGCGTCCGCAACGTATTCGCTCAACTCGTCGCCAACTCCGCTCGGAGCAATGCATAACGCCGCAACCGTGTTAGTTTTGTGAGCGTCTGTGTTGTTACTTGTATTCTCGTTTGTATTCTCGCTATTATTTTCACTCATAGTAACAATCCTTTTAAAATCGTAATCTTACGCAAATTTACCAAAACAATGTAACGTCAAACAATGCGTCAACAAACCTATAGTTTATATTACTATTTGTTTGGTGTGGCGCGAGTTTTGCGCGACGACCTGCTTTCGCGCAGCATTGCGCGCGCGAAGGCAACTCGGAGCGTGAGCTTGCTCAAGTTGAAAGCACGGTGTGCTTTCAACGCAAGCTCAGTAGCGAGCGCGTTACCCGCGCGAGCGTTCCTTCTCTCCTCGCACGTCCCGTCCTTCGTCGCTCTGGCTGTTAAAGGCTTTTATGTCTGCTTCGTTCTTAATGAATGTTGCTTCCTCAGTCCTCTTTTAGTGCTCGTAGAGAAATCCCCCTAAACTCTGCGTGCTAATCGTTAATAACCGTGTTTTATCGCCGAGATTTTTCGATTTTTCTTCTTCGCTCGACTTGTCAGTAGCCTTCGGCTCTGACGTCCGTCTTCGCTCAGCGCAAAAAATCTCAAATCTCCACCACACTAATATCCACACGACCAAATGACGACGCAATTAAGATGCAATACAAACTATAAATTTGTGTTATTTCGATAATTTTACAAGCGTCACAGGGTTTTTCTATAATAGCAACGTTTTCACCCGAATTTTCTAGTTTTACGAAAAGGTGTATTGTGGCTGTTTCAAAGCTTGATGAAGTCGTGTCCTTGGCTAAGCGTCGAGGTTTTGTGTTCCCAGCTGGCGAAATTTACGGTGGCACGCGCTCTGCGTGGGATTATGGTCCGTTGGGCGTTGCGTTGAAGGATAATATCAAGCGCGAATGGTGGCGTTACATGGTGACCACGCGCGGCGATGTTGTTGGTGTGGATACTTCTGTTATTTTGCCTTCTGAAGTTTGGGTTGCTTCCGGCCACGTTTCCGTGTTCAACGATCCTTTAATCGAGTGCTTGAACTGCCATAAGCGTCATCGTGCAGACAAGTTGGAAGAGTCGTATGCGGAAAAGCACGGCGACAAAATGCCTGAAAACGGTTTGAAAGACATTGTTTGCCCAGATTGCGGCACCCGCGGAAACTGGACGGAACCACGCGATTTCAACATGATGCTTCGTACGCATTTAGGCCCTGTTGAAGACGAAAACAGCCTGCACTATTTGCGTCCAGAAACAGCTCAGGGTATTTTCGTCGACTTTAAGAACGTCATGACTTCTACTCGCCAAAAGCCGCCTTTTGGTATTGCAAATATCGGTAAGTCTTTCCGTAACGAAATTACGCCAGGAAACTTTATTTTCCGCACTCGTGAGTTTGAGCAGATGGAAATGGAGTTCTTCGTAGAGCCTGGAACTGACGAAGCCTGGCATCAGTATTGGATTGACACTCGCGTACGCTGGTACGTTGATTTGGGTGTGAAGCCTGAGAATTTGCGCATGTACGAGCATCCTAAAGAGAAGCTCAGCCACTATTCCAAGCGTACTGTCGATATTGAATACAAATTCGGCTTCCAAGGTTCGGATTGGGGAGAGCTTGAGGGTATTGCAAACCGTACTGACTACGATTTGTCTGCTCATGCTAAGCATTCCGGCGAGGATTTGAGCTACTTTAACCAGGCTACTGGCGAAAAGTATGTGCCTTACGTTATTGAGCCTGCGGCTGGTCTTACCCGCTCGCTTATGGCATTCTTGGTCGATGCTTACGACGTTGACGAAGCTCCAAACACTAAGGGTGGCGTTGATAAGCGTACTGTTCTTCGACTTGACCCTCGTTTGGCTCCTGTGAAGGCTGCTGTTTTGCCATTGAGCAAGAAGCCAGAATTGCAAGCTATTGCTCAAGATTTGGCTGCTGAACTTCGCCAGCACGATTGGACGATTGACTACGATGAGGCCGGTGCTATTGGTCGTCGTTACCGTCGTGAAGACGAAATTGGCACGCCTTTGTGCGTAACAGTTGACTTCGATACTTTGGAAGATCACGCTGTTACTATTCGCGAGCGCGACACAATGCAGCAGGAGCGCGTTTCTTTGGACAAGGTTGCAGACTACGTTGCTAGCCGTATTAACGAAAAGCGCGTTAAGTATCCGCAAGGTCCTGTTGAAATCGTTGGTACTCGCGCAGCTGACGGTGCCACGGATATTGCCAAAGAAACAGGCGAAGATGAATCTCAGCCGGTGAAAATTGCTCAAGCTGGCGGTTTGTACTAAAGCGCCCGTGCACGAGCAAGGTATGGCTCAATCAAATTGTAAATATAAATTGTAAATAAGTGGACGTGACTTTATGCATGATTTGCATAAGGTTACGTCCTCTTTAATGTTCTCTTTAATATTCTATTTAATTTCGTAAGCGTGACGATAAGCGTCAATGTTTGCCAATCTTTACAAAGGAAAGATGCGCGTATGCAGGAAAACGAAACTGGTGTCGACAATAATACTTTCGCCATCAAACCAGTAGATTTAGGAAAGATTCATGTTTCCACTCCTGTGGTTCTTTCTCCTATGGCAGGTATTACTAATTGGCCTTTTCGCGCAATTTGTCGCGAATTTGGTCCCGACGGCCTGTACGTAGCTGAAATGATTACTGCTCGCGCATTGGTGGCTCGTAATCCTAAAGCGTTGCGTTTATGCCGTTTCGCGCCGAGTGAGAAGGTTCGTTCGTTACAACTGTACGGTGTGAATCCTGCTATTGTTGAGCAGGCTGCTCGAATCGTTGTCGACGAAAATATGGCAGATCACGTTGACTTAAACTTTGGTTGCCCGGTACCAAAGGTGACACGTAGGGGTGGCGGGTCTGCTCTTCCTTGGAAAACTGACTTGCTGCAAGAAATTTTGCATCGTGTTGTTTCAGTTTGTGAACCGGCAGGAATCCCGGTTACTGCTAAATTCCGTGTTGGTATCGACGAGAATCACGAAACGTTTATGGAAGCTGGCCATATTGCGCAGGAGGAAGGTTGCGCAGCAGTAACTTTGCACGCTAGAACTACGTCTGAATATTACGGTGGTCATTCCGATTGGCAGCGTATTGGTGAATTAGTGCAGGCTCTTAGTATTCCCGTTTTTGGTAACGGCGATATTTGGGGTGCTGAAGATGCGCTCGCAATGTTTAAGGAAACTGGTTGCGCTGGTGTGGCTATTGGTCGCGGTTGTCAGGGGCGTCCTTGGATTTTTGCTGATATTCGCAATGCTTGCGAGGGCAGTAGTGAGCGTGTTAACCCAACTCTTGCGGAGGTTGGTTCCGTAATTTTGCGCCATTTGCAGTTGCTTGTTGAGTTTTATGATGGTGATGAGCGTATGGCAGTGCACGATTTGCGTAAGCATGTTGCTTGGTATTTGAAAGGTTTCCCAGTTGGTGGGGGCACTCGTAAAGCTTTTATGGAGTGCGAGTCGATTGCGGATGTTCAACGCAATCTCAACATGCTTGACGGTTCGTTGCGTTTGCCTGAACAGTTGTTAGACACGCCGCGCGGCCGTGTGCGTTTCGCTAAGAAGGTTCATTTGCCTTACGGTTGGCTTGATAGTCGAACGACGAGTCACGAAGAACGTGAGCTGCTATTTGGTGACGACCCTATGGATGCAAGTTACTAGTTTTTTCTAGGGTTTTGTACGTTTAGTTTGTTGGTTGCGAATTCAAATTTTTATTATTAAACGGCGTAATTGCGATAAAACTTGAGCTAGCGCGTATTTGCGTATGGTCCGGTGTATTATCGAAGCAGTGACATTTTTTCAGTTTTTATTGTTAAAACGTCGTCAATATCGAGCGTTTTGCGCTAGAATGTTGCGTAAACGTGCGTGAGTGACAGGAGACAACGGTGAGCGAGATTGCCCAGACTGACAATTTCAACGACAAGACCATTATCAAGGTAGTCGGCGTCGGTGGTGCCGGCGGTAACGCCGTCAATCGGATGATCACCGAGGGTTTACAGAATGTAGAATTCGTAGCAATTAACACTGATGCTAAGGATTTGTTGCGTTCTGACGCTGATGTAAAGATTTCATTATCTGATGCTTCAAGCCGAGGCCTCGGCGCTGGTGCTGACCCTGAAAAGGGAGCGAAGGCTGCACAAGATCATCAATCTGATATTGAGGAAGCACTCAAGGGTGCCGATATGGTATTCGTGACTTGTGGCGAAGGTGGCGGCACAGGAACGGGTGCAAGCCCTATTGTGGCGCGTGCTGCACATCAGCAGGGTGCTTTGACTATTGCGGTGGTTACGCGTCCATTCAGCTTTGAAGGCCCGCAGCGTGCTGCGTCTGCAAAGCTCGGCATTGAGAATCTTCGCAATGAAGTTGATGCTTTGATTGTGATTCCTAATGATCGTTTGTTGGAAATTTCTGATAGAACGATTGGTATTATTGATGCGTTCAAGACTGCTGATACTGCACTTCTTGCTGGCGTGCAGGGTATTACGGACTTAATCACTACGAATTCTTACATTCATGTTGATTTCTCCGATGTTACCGCCATTTTGCGTGGTGCTGGTACCGCTTTGTTTGGCATTGGTTCCGCTAAGGGCGAAGATCGTGCTACGCAGGCAGCTGAGATTGCTATCAGCTCCCCATTGCTGGAAGAAAGCATTGAGGGTGCGCATGGTGCTTTGATTAACATCGCTGGTCCAAGTGATTTGAAGCTTCAGGAAGCGTCTGCTGCTACTGAGCTTGTGCGTAAGGCTATTCATCCAGAAGCACAAATTATTTGGGGTCTTTCGTTGGATGATTCATACGGAGATGAAGTACGCGTAACTGTTATTGCTGCAGGTTTTGATGCTCATCCTAAAGCTGAAGAGTCTGCGAAGGCTGGGCAATTTGTCGATATGCAAGCAGATGTGAAGCCTGTAGCTCCAGCTAAGTCTACTTCTCCTGTGACTCCGGAAGCTTCTGCAACCGTTCAGCAGCCTGCTCAAGCGTCGGTGCCTTCGATGTTTGATACTGCAGTGCATCAGCAGTATTCAGCTGCTCCAGTGGATACTCAAACTCAAGCTGCTGTCGAGCCAGACGAGTTAGATATTCCTGATTTTCTGCGTTAAGAGTAACGAGAGGAGGGCTACTTCATGGCTGGTTTTATGAAGAACGTGATGTCATACGTTGGCATGGCGGATGTGCCGGAAGATGATGATTATACCGAAACTGAAGCTCCAGAGACTTCATTCGATAACGATCATTCAGTAACTCCTGTTGTGTCGCAGCATAATGAGGAATCGCGTTCTGGTGTTGCTTCTGCTAGAGCTAGCATGAATCGTATGAGCCGTATCACTACCATTCACCCAAAGTCTTATGATGATGCGCAAATGGTTGGTCGTGCTTTACGAGATGGTGTTCCGGTTGTGTTGAATCTAACTGGAGTTACCGAATCAGTAGCGTATCGTATTGTTGACTTCTCTGCTGGAGTGGTGTTTGGCGTGCGCGGTTCGATTGAGCGAGTTACGCCTCGAGTATTCTTACTCAGCCCAGCGCAAGTAAATATCAAAGTAGAGGATACTCCGACTGCTAATTCTGCACGCGACTTGTTCTCTTAAGGATTTTGTTTATAAATAAAATTAATTAAGCAGCGTTTGCGTAACAGCTTTCGCTGCTTTTTTATACTTTTTGGTAGCATAAAAGCGATACGTACGCGTATGACTAAAATCATGCGACTGTTAAAAACTAAAGGCGCGCAGCCCGAATAACGAAAGTAATCTAATGAGCAGTGAAAATGAAAACGAAAACACTATGCAAGCCAAGCAACGCACTGTATTGTCGTTTGTACGTCGTTCTGGACGCTTAGATGAGCGTTTACAGCATGCTCAGGAGCGTTACGCAAGTCAGTACCTATTAGACGTTAATAAAGCTCCTGGCTCCTTTAGATTGCGGGAAGATTTGCTCATTACGCCTGAATGGATTAAAGATACTTGGGGCAATAATAATCCGCTTATTGTTGAAATTGGTTCCGGACAGGGCGAAAACATTGTTGCAGCAGCCGAACGTTTGCCGGAAACTAACTTTTTAGCGCTTGAAGTTTATGATCCAGGCGTAGCTCACACAATGCTTCTTGCTGGAAAGCAAGGTTTAACTAATCTTCGTATTGCGAAAATTAACGCTCCTGATTTCTTCGTAGCTTGCGATTTAGGAGTTTTAGAAGAAGTTTGGACTTTCTTCCCGGATCCATGGCCTAAAATGCGCCACCACAAGCGTCGTATCGTGCAACCAGAGCTTGCCTCTACAATACATAGGGCATTGCGTGAAGATGGCATGTGGCGCATTGCTACGGATATTGAGGATTATGCTTTGCACGTGCACGAAGTTATGGATTCTCGCGAAGATTTCGCGAATGTTGGCGAATTGAAAGTAAGTCTTCCAACTGAGCACGTTGGAAAAGGTACAGCCGACACTGCATCTGTCCTTCCGCACGCAGAGTTTAGCGAATCTGAGCGTTTTGCTGGTCGCGTTCTTACGAATTTTGAGCGCAAAGGCTTGGAGGCTGGTCGCACTATTCACGACTTCACCTACCGCGCATTAGTGCTTTGCGAACGCTGAGTATTCTTGCCTAGAAGCCACTAGCATTCTAGCTGCCGCACACACCACACCAAACCCAATCTTCCCATCCGCAACACGCCGTGAGTTGCGTGCTGCTTTCCAGAATGTTAATATCATATGGTTTGGTTCGAAGCCCCCTTCGTCTAACGGTTAGGACACCAGACTTTCAATCTGACAACAAGAGTTCGACTCTCTTAGGGGGTACAAGTTATAGCGCCGCTCAGTTTTGGGCGGCGTTTTTGTTAATTTTTCTGCCGCTTACGGCGATTGCACCGTTTATCCTTGCCCTTGCCTTTGCCCTGAACTATTTTGACTCAGCCTTATATTTTTTCTATAGGTTGTTATTACTTTTTCCAATGTTATGAATTTCACAACGTGTGTGTTGATTTTTCTGTAAAGTGCTAAACTTGCTCGTTGGCGCTTCTGCCCGGGCTGCGCAGGTCGGGGAGCGCTCTGGTGAGTTATACAATGCGCGGCAGTTTAAGATAAGGATTGCTCATGAGTGATATTTTCAATAATGATAAAGGTGACATTAATTCAACAACTTCTGTATCAGATTATGCACAAACGCAGGAAGCTGAGGAGCTTTCGGTTGCTGCGAACTACCGTTGGCGTGTGGCAGATATCGCTTTGGGATCTGCTCTTGCTGCCGTTTTTGGTGTTATTTTGTGTGGCTACGGCTTGGTGTTTATTCCGATTATTCGTACGTTGAACGCTGCTGTACTCCCTGGTTTTGCGAGTATTACTCACGGTGTGTGGTATTTGTCCGGAACGCTTGCTGTGTTGCTTATTCGTAAGCCTGGTTCTGCGGTGTATGTGAACGTGGTGGCTGCGCTTATTCAGGTGCTTCTTGGTTCTCCGTTCTCGTTCACTGGTACTGTTATTTCTGCTTTGATGCAGGGTGTGTTTGCGGAGATTCCGTTCTTGATTTTCCGTTTGCGTAAGTTTAATTTGACGTTGAGTATTGTTTCTGGTGTACTTGTTGCACTTGAGTATGGTGTGTTCTTAACGTTTACTAAGTATCAGGCAAAGGCTCCTTCTTATATCACTGTGCACATGATTACGGAGCTTATTAGTGGCTTCTTGCTTTCTGGTGTACTGGTTTGGTTTGTGTATTTGGCTTTGCGCGCAACTGGTGCTCTTGATAACTTTTCATCTGGACGCTCTGACCGAGCTTGAAATCATTGGGATTTCAAGCTCTTTCAGACTAGGCAAGCTCAAAAATTCGACTCACTGAGTTGGCGACGTTTATGGGTATGTGCTAATCTAGCTGTTGCCGGTTGCGGCGTGGGGCTTTAGCTCAGTCGGTTAGAGCAGCGGACTCATAATCCGTCGGTCCAGGGTTCAAGCCCCTGAGGCCCCACTAAAAAAGCGCCACTTCACTACGTTTGGTGAGGTGGCGCTTTATTTGTTACTTACTTCTGTACTATTTTCCAGCTTTCGCAAGATAATCTGGTATCTGCTTAGGGTATTGAGGCCATGCACCTTCTTTAGTGCACACGAATGCTGCCGTATTCACTGCAGCGCGGTGAGCCTCCTTTAGTGATTCCCCTCTGAGAATATGTGTAGCGAATACGCCAGAAAATGCGTCTCCAGCTCCTACAGTATCAATAATGTCAACATGCGGGGTAGGTATAGTAGAACTTTCGCCAGTGCTGGTAATAATCGTGCTGAAGGTCGAGCCGCCTGTAAGAATCACATAATCAAGTCCGTAGCGTGCTTGGAACCATTTGCAAGCTTCGTCGTCGGAGGTGTCGCGAATATTGAACATGTCACGCAGTAGGAACAATTCGGAATCGTTAAGCTTAAAAACGGTCGCTTCTTGCAAAAGCGTATCAATGAGATCCTTAGAATAATGGTCGCTGCGAATGTTGATGTCAAAGAACTTCATAGCTCCAGGCTTAGTATGCTTCAATAATTGAAGAATAGTGTCGTGAGTTTCTTGCGAACGAAGGCTAAGAGTTCCGAAGCATACGGCATCAGCCCGTTCTACTAAGTCGATAAGTTCTCGAGTGTAAAGAATGTGATCCCATGCTATGTTTCGCAAAATAGTATATTCTGGAATTCCGTTTTTCAGTGCTATTTCCACAGTGCTTGTTGGCCATGCGTTGCGCTGAATAATTGAGGTGATTCCGGCCTTGTTTACTCTGTCAATCAGTTCATCTCCGAGCTGATCTTGGCCGACTGCGCTAATCATGCAGCTTTGCGCGCCGTGGCATTGTGCGTGATATGCAAAATTTGCTGGCGCTCCGCCGACGCGTTTTCCGTGGGGAAGTAAGTCCCATAACAGTTCGCCGAGTGAAAGAACAATTGGCTTAGACATAACATTCCTTTCGAGCGCATCAGTGCAGCAAACTGATAGTGTTGCGTAGCATAAGCTGTCAGTTTCGTAACAGTTAGGTGCGTAAAATTATGCGTGTAAACTATTACATAAACAATTATGGTGCGCCCTTACGATAAAGCAACATGCGTTATGCGTGTTACTGTTCGTGAGAACGCACCATACGTATTTTAGAAAATATTAATGCTCGAAAATATCATTTTTTTGAGCGCGATCAGCCATCCAAGCTTCAACATCCTCAATCTGCTTTGGAATGTCGATAGAAAGCCATTCTGGGCCGTTTTCGGTCATCAGCACGTCGTCTTCGATACGAATTCCAATGCCGCGCATTTCTTCTGGGAGCATTAAATCGTTCGCAGCAAAGTACAAGCCTGGTTCGATCGTGAAAATCATGCCCGGCGTAATCTTTGCGCCTTGATAAGACTCGTAGCGTGCTTGCGCGCAGTCGTGCACGTCCAAGCCGAGATGATGAGCTACACCGCATGCGTGCCAGCGGCGATGCTGCTGTCCTTCTGGAGAAAGTGATTCTTCAACGCTCACCTTCAAAATTCCCCACTCGTGCAAGTGCTCTGCAAGCACGCGCATGCAGGCGTGGTGAATGTCGGAGTAGGTTGCACCTGGCTTAGCAGCCTCAAAACCGGCTTGTTGAGCGTCCAACACGCACTGGTAAAGCTTCTTCTGCAAATCAGTAAACTTGCCGTTTGTTGGGAAGGTGCGCGTAATATCGGCGGTGTAGAGGCTGTTGACTTCCACGCCTGCATCAATAAGCAGCAATTCGCCGTTAGAAACTACGCCGGTGTTTCGCATCCAATGCAAAATTGGCGCGTGCTTGCCGGAGGCAACAATCGTATCGTAGCCAACTTCGTTGCCTTCTTCGCGAGCGACGGAATTAAACGCGCCTTCAATCATGCGTTCGGAATGTTCCTTGCCAAGAGCTTGAGGCAAGCGTGTAAGCATGCGGTCAAAGCCGAGTTTTGTAGCGGCCACAGCTTTGCGCATTTCGCGAATTTCGTAATCGTCTTTAAGCATGCGCGCTTCTGCGGCGAACTCGTGTAGTTTGTCGTCGGCGGAAGTGTTTGCGTCTTCGTCGGTAAATCCGCTTGCTTCACGCATTGTTTCAACTTTTGCGGTAAGTTCAGGGTCGGTTTCGCGAATAATGCGTACTCGAACGCCTTCGCCGTTAGCGTCGTCGCTTACGTTCTTAGCAAGAGCGTCTTCAAGCTCAGCAATATCGCGCGTTTCGATGCCGGTCATGGCTTTAAGTTCCTTCAAGCCGGCGCGAGGACCAACCCAATATTCACCGTAGTGAGGATCTTTATAGAATGCTGCAGTGCTGTTATCTGCGCGTGGAGCTACAAAAAGCTCAGGAATATGTGTTTTTCCAGCTTTAGCTTCTTCGCTTTCTTTTTCAACAGGTTCCATTACGAGTACGGCACCTGCTTCGTAATCCTGGCCTAAGCCGGTGTAGTAAGCAAAAGTAGTGTCTGGACGGAAAGCGTAATCGCAATCGTTATTGCGTACTTTTGGCTGACCTGCAGGAATAATTAAACGTTCGCCTGGGAAGCGCTTTGAAAGAGCTTCTAAACGTGCTGGAATGTACTTGCTGGATTCAAGAGGCTTAACTTCTGGCTCCTGGTTATCCCAGCTGCTTGTCATAAAATCTTTGAAAGAGTCACTATTTGGACGAAGGGAGCGATTGTTTACGCGGTCTTCTGCTTTTTGTGTGCCGTCAGCTTTCAGTTCTTCACCGTGTTCAGTTGGTGTGTGTTCTGCCATTTGCGAGACTCCTTAGCTCTTCTTTTCGTATGCAAATTTTCGTATGCAAATCGTACTAACGAACAATAAACTAACATAGTCGTATTTATTGTTTTATGCGAGTTTTTTGGATTAAAAAGATTAGATTTTATATGTAATTTACAAAACAATCGTATGCGAGTATTAGTATTATCTTTCTTCTTAAAACTTATAGGTTGTTTTACATATTAATTGCTTCATCATTCATCCATGTGGATATTAGTGTGGTGGAGATTTGAGATTTTTTGCGCTGAGCGAAGACGGACGTCAGAGCCGAAGGCTACTGACAAGTCGAGCGAAGAAGAAAAATCGAAAAATCTCGGCGATAAAACACGGTTATTAACGATTAGCACGCAGAGTTTAGGGGGATTTCTCTACGAGCACTAAAAGAGGACTGAGGAAGCAACATTCATTAAGAACGAAGCAGACATAAAAGCCTTTAACAGCCAGAGCGACGAAGGACGGGACGTGCGAGGAGAGAAATCCCCCAAAACTCGCGCCACAGTAAACAAAATGAATATAACCTATTATTTTTTGTAAGTGTTGTTGGCATAAACTAATCTATATATTTGGAAAATGAGTAAGTGAGCACAAAATTAGGGGAGTGCAGTTATGTCTATGGAACATCCAAATCGTAACAGTGAACGCATTATTGACGTTGAGCGCAATATTATGAGCCGCGCGCCTGAACATAATAAAACTAATCTCGACTTAGATAGGATGCGCTTAATTCTTGATATTCTTGGTCATCCGGAAAAGTCTATGCACGTTATTCATATTACCGGCACGAACGGCAAAGGTTCTACAGCTCGCATGGCCGAGTCGATTTGCCGCGCGTACGGTTTGCGCACAGGACTTTATACTTCTCCACATTTGGAGCGCATAAACGAGCGCATTATGATTGACGGCCAGGAAATCAGCGACGACGATTTTGTGGACGTTTGGGATCAAATGAAAGATATTATCGACATGGTTGACGCTCGCATGGAGGCTGACGGTAAGCCAAAAATGAGCTTCTTTGAAGTGCTTACAGCCATGGCGATTTGGGCTTTTGCGGACGCTCCTGTTGACGTTGCTGTTATGGAAGTTGGCATGGGTGGCGAATGGGATGCCACGAACGTTATGAATGCGGATGCTGCGATTATTGGCCCTGTGGATATGGATCACATGCAGTGGCTTGGAAACACCGTTGAGGAGATTGCTCGCACGAAGGCGGGCATTATTAAGCCAAATTGCACGGTAATTTTGGGTCCTCAGCCGCATGAAGATAAGGTTTTGCCAATTATTAAAGAAGTTGCCGAGCGTAATCATGCCACATTGTTGCGCGATTCTTCTTATGGTGACGGCGAGCTTGAAGTTGTGTCTCGTACTCCTGCGGTTGGCGGCCAGGTTGTTACTTTGCGCACGCCTCTTGGCACTTATGAGGATGTGCCAATCGACAAGTTTGGTGAGCATCAGGCACATAATGCTTTGGCAGCGCTCGCTGCTGCGGAGGTTGTGTTGCCGGTAAACGGCGCCTTGGATGGTGATTTGGTTGCTGAAGCGTTAAGCCAGGTTAAGGTTCCGGGGCGCATTGAGCAGGTTCGTACTTCGCCGACTATTATTATTGACGGTGGTCATAATGTGAATGCTGCTGAGTCGCTTCGTAAAACGATTGAGGAAAACTATCATTTTGAGCAGCTTATTGGTGTTGTTGCAATGATGGCAGATAAGCAGGTTGAAGAATACTTGGGTGTGCTTGAGCCGGTTTTGACGAAGATTATTGTGACTCGCAATTCTTGGCGCGATCGTGTAATGGATCCGGAAGATCTTGAAAAGGTAGCTGTAAGCGTATTTGGTAGGGATCGCGTGATTCGCGTTGATGAACTGCCAGATGCTATTCAGGCGGCTGTGAATTTGGTTGATGAGGACGATGAGCTTGGTGTGGGCTATGGTCATGGCGTGCTTATTTGCGGTAGTTTCGTCACGGCAGGGGATGCGCGCACAATGCTTGTTGAGCATGTGAATCCAGACTTAACAAAGTCGAAAGAACAGCGCGTTGCGATTCACCCAAATATTGACGAATCTGGCAGTGATAGTCGCGAGTAGTAGGCGAAATTACTTTTGTAAGCCTTTTATTATTAGATAATATTGGCTAAACGGCACTAACCATGAGCCGCGCTATAATCAGGATTCAAATCGTTTAAGGTTTGAATCCTGATTACTTTAAGATTCTAAAGATATGGTTACGTGGCGATTTTTCTGTTGCGTCACTAGTTGTGTTACTAATTATATCGCCTGATAACCGTCGCCTTATTGAATTCCAAAGAGACGCTTTACAATGAAAGAATCACCCTCGTAAGGTATGTGTTTGTTGTGTAATTTAATCCAACGTTCGTCGCCTTTTCCTATTACCAACAGAATGTTGCGTCTTTTTTCTTCTTGCGTACTTTTTTGGGCTTCAGCGTATGCAGTTTCGATTGCTTGGGTCCTGTCGAGAATGATTTGTGAGGCAACGTGTGGGTTTGTTACGTAACCTTGCATAATTGTGCAAATATCGGATACGCTTTCCGTATTAGTATCTTCGGCTGTAAAAATAAACTCGTCAATACGATTTTGTGCCGCGTCAACAATTTCCTTGCGCCTATCGACAGCCTTGTCTCCTGTGGAGCCGGTAATTAGAGTAATGCGAGGATTTTCGTTGCCGTAACGTTCTTGTACAAAATCGATAACTGATTTTGTAGAAATATAGTTGTGTGCGTAATCGACCACAGCAACCATGTTGGAATGAGTGTCGTTAAACACTTCCATACGTCCTGAAATAGTGATTGTTTCGATTGCATGTAAGGCTTGTACGTCGTCACCTATTCCGAGCTCGTTGGCTATAGCGATTGCGGCGGTTGCGTTTTCATAGTTAAAGAATCCTGCAATTGATAGTGTAAACGTGTCAATAGGATTGTAATGCGCTTCCTCTAAAGCGTTTTCACAATTGCTTTCGTTTTCGCAATTGTCGTTATCGTTATTGCTTTCAGAGGCAAGTTTTGCAATATAGTAAGTTTCGCTGTGAGAATCTACCGGTATTGCTGCGTAATCCGGAAGCATAAGTTTAGGATAGTTGTCTAAAGTATCCGTAATTTTTTCTTCGCAGATTGTGTTGCTGTTGTCGCTGTTAGTATTGTCAGCTTCTTCTTCATCTTTGAAACGCGCTACGGTGGTTACTTTTGTATGATGCTGTTCGGCATCCTGCATTAGTAAGTCAGCGTGATCAGTATCAGCGTTAAGTACCAAGCATTTGGAATTTGCAATAAGCTGACGTTTGCAGTACAAGTAGTCTTCAAAAGTTGGGTGCTCAATCGAACTAATGTGGTCGGGACTAATATTCAAAAATGCGCCAACATCAAATTTTAATCCGAACACTCGGTCCACTTTGTAAGCTTGAGAGGAAACTTCCATCACCAGGTATTGCATGCCGTTATCCACTGCTTCGCGCATCATACGGAACGCGTCCAGGCTTTCTGGAGTAGTTAAATTCGATTCCGTGTAATGCTTTCCATCCAAGCAGTTGTCTACTGAGGAAAATAGTGCTGCTTTGCCGCGGAAATGTGCATTGAGAATGGCGTGGGTAAAGTAAGCTGTGGTCGTTTTGCCTTTAGTTCCCGTAATTCCAACGATACTAAGATGTTCTTGAGGGGAACGATAGTATGCTGCAGAAAGCACGCTCATTGCTTTTCGTACATCGTTAACAATAATTCCAACAGCGTGAGTGTTTTGTGCATAGCTTTGTTCAGAAACGTACGCTATAAGACCTTTTTCGTCTGCTCCATTAAGATATTCGGCTTTAAAGTTTCCCTTAACAAATAAGAGCGTGCCAGGCTTAATATCGCGGGTGTCGTAAGTTATGTGTTCAAAAGCTTCGTTGGCTTTCACTGTTTCAAAATCTGATGCGTTCAAAGACCAGATTTCGTTTCTTACGTGGGTAGTGTCGGCGTCGCTCGCGGATTGAGTGGCATTGTTGTGGCGATACTGAATCATTTCACGAAGCAGACCGTAGTGTTGCAATAGTCTGCTTGCTGATTCTAGTGACAGTGTATCTTGCGTAGTCATTGTTGCTTCTTTCCGCAAATATTCCTTTTTTAATAATTAACTTGTAATGATAACCTACGTGAAGGTATTCGCGTTGCGTAAGTGTGTTTTATAACCAAGTGCCAGTAATTGGTTCTTTTCCGTGCGCCTGAAGCCAAGTATTGAAACTATCCCGCCATTTTATGTAGGCTGCACGCTGCCATTGCATAATATCGCTGAGTGGTAATCTTCCAACTGACTCATGAAGTTCGCAGATAGGTGCAATTAAATCAAGTGCTGCAACTGTGTCGGCTGTAGCGTCGTGGAAGTCTCCAATTGGTTCAACGCCGTAATATTGCGAGGTGAGAGTTAGCGTGCGTTTTCCTGTTCGTCGGGAAATAGTGCGATCAATAACAAGAGGGTCAACAGTTAGCACGTCTTCTTGCGTAAGCGTGTTGATAGTGCTCGTTGGTCGCTGATTTAGTGGCGTGAGTTGCCAACGCTGTAAATCGTGTCGCAACATCGTTACGTCAAAAGGTGCGTTGTATGCCAGAAGTGGAATATTTTTTGACTGAGTTGCGCTGATAGCTTGCGCCAGTAATTCGAGTTCTTGCGTAGGCTCGCCGCCGTGTACTTGAAGATACTCGTCAGTAAATCCGTTTACTTCGCTTGCTTTAGGATTCATAGGTTGATGTGGATTAATCAACCAAGTAGATACTGTGTCTCCTTTGTGACCTAACGCAGGGTTGCGAAGTACGAGAGTTGCAGATACAATGGCATCTTTGCCAAGGGTTGCTCCCGTTGTTTCTGTATCGAAACCAAGCAACCATGATTGTGCAAGCGGTGTGTTTTCGCTTTGCGAAGGCGCTGCAGCGATTGCATCTAATAATTCTTGAATGTATGTCGGCATACGCATAATCTTACCGCAATATGCAGTTATGATAAGTATATATTTTGCAATACGAGCTTAGCAGTTGGGAGAAGTAACTTTTTACCTACTAAATACCAACCTTCTTGCGAGTATCATGGATAGTATGAATAAGCAACATCATGTAGTAAGTGTTCAGCACGATACTACTAAGCCTAACTACTCGCTTACTTCACGCGCGTCTCATAAGATTCACAATCGCCGACATGAGCAATTTGAGCAGCTTATTCGGCCTTGCGTAGATGCTCTTTATACTCAAGCTATGCGCTTAACTCACAATTCTCAAGACGCTCAAGATCTCGTACAAGATACGTTCGAGCGTGCGCTTAAAAGTTTCTCCACATTCCAACCGGGCACTAATTTTGGTGCTTGGGTTAATCGTATTGAACGAAATTTATATTTTAACCAATATGCTCAGGCAAAACGTCGCCCTCAGCGTGCTAACGATGCTACGGGGGATTATGACGATTGGGATATTTATGAAGCGTCAAATCATAATTCGAGTGGATTGCTTTCAGCCGAGCAAGAATATTTAGAAGGTTTTGCACCACAAGAAATTATGGCGGCATTAAATACGTTGCCTCCGGAGCGTAAAAAAGTTTTTGTTGAAGCTGCTATACGCGGGAAGTCGTATAAGCAGATTGCACAAGAAGAAGGCGTAAAAATTGGTACGATTATGAGCAGATTAAATCGTGCTCGTGCGCAATTGAAGCGCGAACTTGCTGATTATGCGAATGAATAACAAAAAAGCCCGTGAATTATCACGGGCTTAATAGTATGTATAAGCGAACTACAGCTTAAGCATTTGGCCTTTTGCCATGATTCGCTGCTTTTTTACGACGCGCCTTGCGCTTGCGGCCACGCATACCCATAATGCACTCCTTAACGTTTAATGAACAACCTTAGGGATTATCGCACGTTGCCAAGACGTTACTGCGTTATCTGTCTATTTTTGGCGACATTTCCTTCAGTGTGTTCGGCACTTTGCTGGTACTTACGGTAAGTAATATCACGCTAGTATCAACGCAAATGTCTGCAATTAGTAAATGTACTCTTATGCGGCAATATCTGCTACTGTTGCGCTCAATAAGGTAACAATATCCTTAGGATTGAGGACAACGTCAAGTCCACGCTTTCCTCCCGAGACGAGAATCTCATCAAACTGCATAACGCTGCTGTCGAGTACTGTTTCGTGATGCGTTTTCTGCCCGAATGGTGAAATGCCGCCAACAACGTAGCCGCTTTCACGTTGAGCAACTTCAGGACTTGTCATACTCGCTTTTTTAGCGTGTACTGCGCTCGCAATTGCTTTCATATTAAGGCGTCCGTTTACTGGAACTATGCCAACCACTCGCTTTTCGCCCGTGTCTACCATCAGTGTTTTGCACACCTGAGCTGCGCTAACCCCGAGTTTTTCTGCTGCTTCTATGCCGTAGCCGTCGTCCATGTGATCGGCGTCGTGATCGTACTCGGCCACTCTAAAAGCGATACCGGCTTCCTCAAGTTGGGTGATTGCTGGTGTTGCTTTGCCGGTTGCTGCATGTTTTTTACTCATTGCGCTTCCCCTTGTTGTTTTGTATTGCTATAGCAATTGTGATACATGATATGCTATACCGACTATTGACTTAACGCGTATAAATCCATTGTGGCGCGAGTTTTGCGCGACGACCTGCTTGAGCGCTGCGATTTAGCGCGCGAAAGCAATTCGGAGCGCTGAGCTTGCTTAGGGTTGAAAGCACGGGGTGCTTTCAACGCAAGCGAGGTCTGCCTTCGTCTCGATTGACGAAGGCAGGGCAGGTTAGTGTGGCTGTGAGTGATAGGAATTACTTATCTCGCAGCGCTACGCTCCTATACCTCATTTGGACTAGTGGACAGGTAGTTAAGTTTAGTTTTTTGCTTACTTTTTTGCTGAAATAGTTATTCATCAAAAAGACTATTACTATCGCTCCGCTTTTATATTGCTCGACAAGCAATTCCTATCTCTCACACGTAAATTCACCCACCGCCCTCAGAAGCACAAACGCAAAGCTTCCGAATGTTTTGGGTGATTTCGACATTTTTTATACACGCTTGTAAAGTAACTGTCACTTTTTGGCGAGATTTCGACATTTTCTGTACACGCCTGTAACGAAACTGTCACTTTTTGTCGAGATTCCGACATTTTCTTTACGCAGCTGTAAAGAAAATGTCGCGCAGAAGCACAAACGCAAAGCTACAGAAGCGTCCGTCTTCGCTCAGTGCGAAAAATCTCAAATCTCTAACATGCGAATATTCCTACGGCTGAATGGCAACGCAATTAAGATTAAAAAAATAAATAAATAAATAACAAAACCCCTTGCGTTGCTTTAGATAAGCTCACAAGGGGTTTTGTTAATAATATTCGTCAATCAGATTTTACTGACTGCTTTACTTAAAATTTCACTCGGAGATTTCAGCGAAGTAAAGCAGGGTGCGAATCATGTTGGAGGTGAAGCCGTACTCGTTGTCGTAGAAGGTAACGGTACGAGCCAAGGTGACACCGTCAACAGTGTTCACATCGGTCTGAGTTGGATCGAAAACGCCACCGTGGGTGTCGCCGATGATGTCGGAGGACACGATGCTGTCGGCATTGTAACCGAAGTACTCGCAGTTCTCAAAAGCCTTCTTGAAGGCTTCGTTGATTTCTTCAGCGGTTGCTGGCTTCTCAAGAACAGTGGTCAATTCGGTGACGGAACCATCTGGAACCTGAATGCGCTGAGCGTGACCCTGGAGCTTGCCGTTGACCTCTGGCACAACCTTGCCGATTGCCTTAGCTGCACCGGTGGAGTGCTCGATGGTGTTGCAAGCTGCGGAACGGTTGTTGCGTGGCTTGGAGCCGCGTGGGCCGTCAAGAATCATCTGAGTGCCGGTGTAAGCGTGGATGGTGGTCATGAAGCCGGACTTAATGCCCCAGTTATCCTGCAGCAACTTGACCATAGCGGCCATGGAGTTGGTGGTGCAGGAGCCAGCGGACACGATGTTATCGGTTGGCTTTAAGATTTCGTGGTTCACGCCAAACACGACGGTTGGGGTGGTCTCGTCCTTAGCAGGAGCAGAGATAAGCACCTTCTTGGCGCCAGCGTTCAAGTGAGCCTGGGACTTTTCTGCAGAAGTGTAGAAACCGGTGCATTCAAGCACGAATTCAACGCCATCGTTCTTAACCCATGGAATGTTGTTAGCATCTTTTTCAGCGTATACCTTGTAGGTCTTGCCATCTACGACGATTGCGTCTTCGGTGGAGGTCACCTCAACTGGGGTGCCGTCATCGTGACGGAAGGTGCCGTGGGTGCTGTCGTACTTCAACAAGTAAGCAAGCATAGAAGGAGTGGTCAGATCGTTGATGGCTGCGACTTCGATGTCACCGGCTTGACCGCCACGAGCCTGAAGCTCGAATATGCGGCGGAATGCGAGACGACCGATGCGACCGAAACCATTAATACCAATCTTGACTGTCATGTGGTTCTCCCTTGAGTGAGACCTCGTGCGCAACGTTTAAGTCACGCGATTTTCGCGATGAAAACTCACGCATTGTGGTCATCTTTATTGAACTAGCGGTGTTCATTTTAGTGTGCGGTGTGTACGAAGAGTTGACATATAGCTCACTTTTGTTGGGATATGGTGGTGTCGTGATAGTGAGCGTTAACATGCTGTGTTTTTTGAGTGTTTCTGTGCATTTTTTGATATATTAACGTTGCGTTTTGCTCGTACTTGCGCGGTAAATTTCTGTTCATTTGAACATATACTACGATGCGACTGCCGTTACGACACGTTTGCTGTTGCGTTACGTTTGCTATGAATTATTTTTTGAAAAGTAGAAATAAGCAAGCGAGGTGATGAAACGCTTAAGAAGAAACGTAACAATATAGAGAAGGCTGGCGAGTATTGAGTGGAAAAAATACTCGCCAGCCATATTTGCGCGGAAAATTCGTCGCGCAACTTACTCACTGTACGTCATAGATTCTGCAGCTGCAGTCGTGGAATCAGTTGGTGTTACTTCACTATCTAATGGTACTGCAAGTGCTTCAGATACTGACATATCAACTTCTCCCAAGTCTCCAACAGGTCGCTTAAACCAGCTCACCTGAGGAAGTGGAGTATCTATTGGGAACGTTACAATAAGTGTGCCTTCGTGAACATCTATATGAGCCGGCGTATTGTCCAATAATTCATTACTCAATCCCTGAACAGCATCGCCGTGCATGGTGGCATGGCTAAGCTGATATTTCAACCCAAGTTCGTTGACATCGGTTGAAATAGGCGTATGAGAAAATACAGAAACAATGCGTGAACTATTTCCGCTTGATGCAGGAAAATCAAGAGATCCGTCGTGAATAGCGGTAACGATTTGGCCGTCACCATACAAAAAGCCTATTCCACCTCGGATTGCAAGGCGTACCATCAGCTGAATGTTGGAAATAGTATGGTCAACGCGTCCACCAAGTCCTCCGAAAATATGGAATTCTCGTGAACCTTTTGACCAACCAACCTTCAATGCTGAGAGCAAATCCGGATCGTCTTTTTCTGCAGGAAGACGAGTAATTATTGCATCAGTTGGCAATTTAAGTCTTACGGAATCAAAATCTCCGATAAGTGCGTCGACGTGCAGGCCAAGGCTACAAGCGTGATCCCAACCTCCGTCCGCAGCAATAGTGAGAGCGCGGTCAGGCACGTGCTCGCGTGTGTGATCGTAATAATCTCCAGCTGCCAAAACGACGCAGCGTTGCAAAGGTTCCATGCCCTCATCATAACGCTGCATAAGTACTGACGACATTACTTTTCAACAAGAGTTTATAGCAGGCAAGTCAACTGTAATTGTGTTTATTTATAAGGGTTATGCGTATCCTTTTTTGGGGCGATTTTGTTTATGCAGCAAATTCACAAGCAGTTGTGCAGATAATACTCAAATAATACGAACGTTTAACTTAAAGTGCTGCTTGCAACTTTGTCAAGGCTTGTAGTATACTGAACATTTGGCTTGAGTAATCAAGAAAGTGGGATGTCCCCACCTGGAAGCCTACTGTGGTTTCGGGTTCATGACTTCGGTCACGCGTGTTCGCTTTATTGTAAGCTGCACGTTGCGCTTATGTAAGCAATACGTAAGCGTTTTATTGATATGAAGTGTGAATCTCTAAGCTCTTGGACTTCTTGGTGTATTACATCTTACCAATATTTAGAAGGATTGGAGTCATCATTAGCGACGAACCACGCATTAACGACGAGATTCGCGTCTCCCAGGTGCGCCTTATCGGACCGAAAGGCGAGCAAGTGGGTGTTATCGCGACCTCAGTCGCATTAAACCTTGCAAGGGAAGCGAACCTCGATCTCGTCGAAGTTGCGCCTACTGCTAAGCCTCCAGTAGCCAAGCTTATTGACTACGGTAAGTACAAGTACAACGAAAAAATGAAGGCTCGCGAAGCGCGTCGCAATCAGAGCACCGCTGAGATTAAGGAAATTCGTTTCCGTCTCAAGATTGATGATCATGATTTCGATGTGAAAAAGGGTCATGTGCTTCGTTTCTTGAACGGTGGTGACAAAGTTAAGGTCACTATTATGTTGCGTGGCCGAGAACAGTCTCGTCCTATTGGTGGCGTTGAACTGTTACGTAGACTTGCAGATGAAGTCAGTGACAGCGGCACCGTTGAGTTTGCGCCGAAGCAAGAGGGTCGCAATATTATTATGACTCTCGCTCCAAAAGGCAAGAAGATTCATACGCAGTCTGAACAGCGTCGTCGTGGCGCTGAATCGCGTGCTGAGCGTCAAGCTCGCCAGGCTGCGCGACTTGCAGCAAAGCAGGAAGTGCAGGCACAAGCTGCAGCTGCAGCACAAGCTATGCAATCCGATCAACATCATAAGGAGGGCAGCAATGCCGAAGATGAAAACTAATTCCGCAGCGTCCAAGCGCGTTCGTCTTACCGGTACTGGCAAGGTGATGCACGATGGTAGCGCCATGCGCCACAACTTGGAGCACAAGTCGGCTCGTAAGCGTCGTGCTCTTTCTGAGGATAAGGTGTTGGCTACTGCGCAGAGCAAGAAGCTTAAGGGCTTGCTCGTTAAGTAAGTAAAAGCAAGTAAACAAGTAAAAATTGCTTGTAAACGAAGACGCAATCGAAAATTTTTAAGAAAGCTGAGGAATACTTATGGCACGAGTAAAGCGCGCAGTAAACGCTCACAAGAAGCGTCGCGTTGTTCTTGAGAGGGCTTCTGGCTATCGCGGTCAGCGCTCCCGTCTTTACCGCAAGGCAAAGGAGCAGCTGCTCCACTCATTCACTTATAACTTCCGCGACCGCAAGGCTCGCAAGGGTGACTTCCGCAAGTTGTGGATTCAGCGTATTAACGCTGCTGTCCGCGCTGAAGGTATCACCTACAATCGCTTCATTCAGGGCTTGCACTTGGCAGGCATCGAATTGGATCGTCGTGCTCTTGCTGAACTCGCCGTCTCCGATATTGAAGCTTTTAAGGCTGTTGTAGAAGCTGCTAAGGCCGCTTTGCCAGCTGATGTAAACGCTCCAGTTGAAGCCTGATTTTGCTGTTGTAATAGCGTTTGATTTTAAGCCCACCCTTTTTAGGTGGGCTTTTTTATATTAAAATTCGTGTAAGCAACCCTTGCTATTAATCCACGTAAGCAACAATTTACTTATTGGTTATAATAAATTTTATGCGCCAAAATCTTGACTCTGCAAATGCTGCAAACGGTACTACAAGCAATATTCCTAAAGAATTTTTACCTTATATTCAGCAATTTATTGCGCATATTGACATTGAGCGCGGCCTTTCCAAAAGAACAGTATCCGCATACGTTTCAGATTTACAAGATTACACTTTTTGGCTACGAAATATTCGCAATATCAACAGTATTACCACTATTACCCAGTTAGATATTGAATCTTATATACAAACTTTACACGAAGCAGGTTTAGGGACGCGCACGATTGCGCGCAGACTTGCAAGTATCCACGAATGGCACCGTTTTATGCTGTCGCATGGTGACATAAGCAACGATGTTTCCTCTGATATTAAAGCTCCCAAGATTGCCGCGCATTTGCCTGATGTTTTAAGCGTGGACGAAATCAGTCGCGTTATTGAAGCCGCGGGAAATTTCGGAAGTTTAGACGCAATTTCTTTAAGAGACGCAGCTTTACTTGAGTTTTTGTACGCTACGGGAGCGCGAATTTCAGAAGCGGTAGACGTAAAGTTTGAAGATCTTGATTTAGACGAATCAGTAGTAAAACTTACCGGCAAAGGTAATAAGCAGCGTTTGGTGCCGGTTGGTGGCTGTGCGGTGCGTGCACTTCGTAAGTATATTCAACAAGCTCGCCCTGTGTTATCCGCCAAAGGCAAGCGTGAGCTGCATACTATTTTCTTAAACAAGCGCGGTAACGCTTTGTCTCGTCAATCCGCATGGGAAGCGGTTACTCAGGCAGGGGAGCGTGCAAAACTTGGTAGGGCTTTGCACCCGCACACACTTCGACATTCGTTGGCGACGCATTTGATTGCGGGAGGAGCTGATGTTCGCACAGTTCAAGAGCTACTCGGACACGCTTCAGTGACAACTACGCAAATTTACACGCATATAAGCCCTGATGCTTTGGTTGAAGCTTATATTATGAGCCATCCTAGGGCTAAGTAGCATCCTAGGGCTAAGTAGGTTGCGTAAATTTCCCGTTAGGGATAATAGTTTGTAATTCATTTTGAAGCTTATACAACGTTTTAGTGCGTTGCGGGTTTCGTGAGTATACCTTTTGCTACAGTAGGGGGCATGCCTACTGATTTGCTTGGACGTGAATATGAAACTTTTCATGCGCCGGAACCGCTTACTTCTCACGGTCCTGCGCGTGTTATCGCTATGTGTAACCAGAAGGGTGGTGTTGGTAAGACTACGAGTTCTATCAACATTGCCGGTGCGTTAAGTCAGTATGGCAGGCGTGTGCTAATAGTGGATTTTGATCCGCAGGGTGCGGCAACTGTTGGTCTTGGTATTAATGCCAATGCTCTTGATAATACGGTTTATACTGCATTGTTCGATTCTTCGGTAGATGTGCACGATGTTATTCGGCATACTAATACCGAAAATATTGATATTATGCCTGCGAATATTGATTTATCCGCTGCAGAAGTTCAGTTGGTTACAGAAGTTGGCCGCGAGCAGATTCTAGCAGGCGTATTGCGTAAAGTGCGTGACGAATACGATGTGATTATTATTGACTGCCAGCCTTCGCTTGGTTTGCTTACAGTTAACGCTTTAACTGCTGCAGATGGTGTTATTATTCCGCTTGCTGCAGAATTCTTTGCTCTTCGTGGCGTTGCTCTTTTGATGCAGTCTATTGAGAAGGTTCAGTCGCGTATTAATCCAAATCTCAAGGTATTTGGCGTTTTGGTCACCATGTACACGCGCACTTTGCACAGTGAAGAAGTGTTGCAGCGTATTTACGAGGCTTTCCAAGATCGTGTTTTGCACTCCGTAATTTCTCGCTCTATTAAATTGCCGGATTCTACGGTTGCGGCTGTTCCTATTACTATTTTCGCCCCTGAGCATAAGACTGCTAAAGAGTATCGCGAAGTTGCGCGCGAGTTGATTGCTAAGGGTGTTGTTGCGTAAGTCCTTTTGGCTGCTAGCTAGCGTAGTTTAAACGCTGTCTGCGCTCACGAGTAGAATCGGTGCGGTTTGGCAGCTTGCCTATTTTTTGGTGTTTGCCAATAATGAATTGCTACTATTTGTGCTTTGTTTAGAGCGTAAATGGTTGCGCATATATGACTACTTACAACGCGAAGAATGGAAGAGGTTTGTGATGGCTGTTCGCGGTGATATTCGAAATGTGGCAATTGTGGCGCACGTAGACCACGGTAAGACCACGCTGGTAAACGCCATGCTTCAGCAGTCGCATGTATTTTCTGAGCGTGAGGAAGTTCCAGATCGCGTAATGGATTCCAACGATTTGGAACGCGAAAAGGGCATTACTATTCTTGCTAAGAATACGGCTGTGCAGTATACCGGTCCGTTGGCTGAAAAGTATGGTCACCCGGAAGGCATTACCATTAACGTAATCGATACTCCTGGCCACGCTGATTTCGGCGGCGAGGTTGAGCGCGGTATTTCTATGGTTGATGGCGTCGTTTTGCTTGTTGACGCTTCTGAAGGCCCACTTCCTCAGACTCGCTTCGTTTTGCGCAAGGCTTTGGAAGCTAAGCTCCCTGTAATTTTGTGCGTAAACAAGGTTGATCGTCCAGACGCTCGTATTGAAGAAGTTGTTGGTGAATCCACTGATTTGCTTCTCGGCTTGGCTCAGGATGTTGTTGAGGAAGGTATCGAACTTGATCTTGATGCTTTGCTCGATTTGCCTGTAATTTATTGCGCTGCAAAAGCTGGTTATGCTTCCGTAAATCAGCCTGCAAATGGTGCTTTGCCGGATAACGACAATTTGGAACCATTGTTTGATTCTATTATTTCTAACATTCCAGCTCCTGAATATGAAGAGGGTGCTCCTCTTCAGGCGCATGTTGCAAACATTGATTCCTCCGACTTCCTTGGTCGTCTTGGTTTGGTGCGCATTTATAACGGCACTTTGGAAAAGGGTAAGACTTACGGTCTTTCCCGCGTTGATGGTTCCGTTGAAAACTTCCGTGTTTCTGAGCTTCTTCGCACTCAAGGCTTGGAGCGTACTCCTGTAGCTTCTGCAGGCCCTGGTGACATTGTGGCTGTTGCTGGCGTTAACGACATTATGATTGGCGAAACGATTGTTGACCAGAACGATCCAAAGCCTCTTCCATTAATTCACGTTGACGATCCTGCAATTTCTATGACTTTCGGCGTAAACGATTCTCCTCTTGCTGGTACGGAAGGCAAAGATCATAAGCTTACTGCTCGTATGATTAAGGATCGTTTGGATCGCGAGCTTATTGGTAATGTTTCTATTAAGGTTATTCCAACTGAGCGTCCAGATGCTTGGGAAGTTCAAGGTCGTGGCGAGCTTGCGTTGGCTGTGTTGGCTGAGCAGATGCGTCGCGAAGGCTACGAGCTTACGGTTGGCCGTCCTCAGGTTGTTACTAAGACTATTGATGGTCAAATTAACGAGCCTATGGAAAGTACAACTATTGACGTTCCAGAAGAGTACATGGGTACTGTTACCCAGCTTATGGCTGATCGTAAAGGCCGCATGGATTCTATGAGCAACCACGGTTCTGGTTGGGTTCGTTTGCAGTTTACTGTTCCTTCTCGTGGTCTTATTGGTTTCCGCACGGCTTTGCTTTCTGCTACTCGCGGAACTGGTATTGCAAGCTCTATTTCCGCCGGTTATGCTCCATGGGCTGGTCAGATTGTGACTCGCCAGAATGGTTCTATGGTTTGCGATCGTAAGGGTGTTGCAACTCCTTACGCTATGCAGCGTTTGCAAGCTCGCGGCATTTTCTTCGTTGATCCGCAAAGCCCAGTTTACGAAGGCCAAATCGTTGGTATTAACAATAAGCCAGACGAGTTGGACGTGAACATTACGCTTGCCAAGCATATGACGAATATGCGTTCTTCAACTGCTGATGTGCTTGAAACTTTGACTCCGCCAATTAAGATGAGTTTGGAAGAGTCTCTTGATTTCGCTAACGAAGACGAGTGCGTTGAAGTAACGCCTGAGTCTATTCGCGTGCGCAAGATTATTTTGAGTCGTGACGAATGGTACAAGTGGCGTGCAAAGCAGCGTCGTCAAAACAATGCTGCGTGATATAACGCTAGATACTGTTTTGTTAACTGTGAGTCGTTAGGCTAGTTATGGCAGAGAAACCGTGGTCGCATCGCTTACCCTGGTGGGGTAGGTATGCGACCACGTGTGTTTCTGCCGTGGTGTGTGCGCTGATTGGTACTTTTGTGCATCGTTGCGGAGCAATGGATAACATCCCTTACGGATTTGCAGTGGCGATGATTTTGCTGTTTTTATCCGCTTGGTGTGCTAGATCTCGCAGCGGTTGGTTTGGTTTGTTTATTCATACAATAGTTTTTTCTGCTGTTGCCTGGATTCTTGCACTAGGTTTTATTGGTAGTGCTGTGCTTGTGCCGGTTGGTTTTACAATACCATTGCCGTGGTGTGCGCAATATGTCGGGTATTTCTGGCTGTATGGATTAATTATTGCTCACGCAATTTTGTTTTGTATGCCTCAGCGTTGGTTTGCTGTTGTTAGTGCTAAGTAAGCGTTTAGAGAATTTGCAGTAGTTTTATTTACAATAGTCTTGCTTACAATAGTCTTGCTTACAATAGTTCTACTTGCAATAGTTTTAAGGAATAGTTATGAATGGTAATAAGAACAGTCAGAGTGCCCGTAAATTATGCTATTTAGGGCCGGAAGGTTCTTTTACGCATCAGGCTGCTTTAAAAGTTCAACAACAGTGTCAATTATGGAAAACTTTGCAACTTATTCCAACTGCGTGCGAAAATGTTCGTAATATTGCCAGCGAAATTGAAGATTATCACCATTGGGGTGTTATCGCGTGGGAAAACAATATTGAAGGCGTTGTAATACCTAATTTAGATTTACTAATTGACGCAAAAAATATGGTTGGTATTGCTCGCGTAGGCGTTGATATTAGTTTTGATGCTGTTATTTGCAAGTCGGATTCAATCGATAATTGTTCTACTATTGTTGCTCACCCGCACGCGTTGGCGCAATGCCGTAAGTTTACTCAAGAGCACGGGTTGCAAGAAAAAACCGCGTCTTCAAACGCTGCTGCTTGTAGAGATTTAGTTCCTGGCGAAGTTGCTTTATGCCCTAGAATTTGTGCTGATTTATACAATAGGCAGATTGTGAGCGAAGGTGTTGAAGATTTTTCTGGCGCTCGCACTGAATTTTTATTGTTAGCTCCTCGAGATGAGGCTTTAGATTTTATTAATGTGCAGCGCGAAAACTTTTCATCATTTTCATCAATTATTGCCTTTATTCCGCGTTGCACAGGTGCTGGAGTGTTAGCAAATTTGCTTGATGTTGTACGCGATCACGGTCTTAATATGACATCTTTTATGTCTAGGCCGATTAAGGGGCAGGGCGGTTTATATAGTTTTATTGCAACTGTTGATGCTGCACCTTGGGATTCTATGTGCAAGACTATGATTCAAGAGGTTGTTGAACATGGCGATTGGGTTCGAGTTTTAGCAGTATATCCTTCTGATAAGCATAATAATCCGGTGATGGATGATTGGATGCTGCCTCATGGGGGAGTGTGTGTTGAACCTTCGGTTGATGCTTTGCGTAATTTGAACGTATTGCAGGCAGAAAGAGAATTATTATGGTAGATGATGCTGAATTTTCTCAAAAATTTTCTGTTGGTATTGTAGGACTTGGTCTTATAGGTGGGTCGATTGCTAAGCGACTTGCTAAGTTGCCGAATTGTGCAGTTTACGCGTGGAACCGTCACCATAATCCATACGAAGAAGCTGAAAGATTAGGAATTACTTGCGTAGAAAAGGTGCAAGATTTAGCAAAACTTCGCCCAAACGTTCTGATTTTGTGCAATGCTTTGTTTGCTATGCCAAGTATTTTGCAAGAAATCGCACCTTATGTTGACAAATCTCGCACAACTATTAGCGATGTTGGTAGCGTAAAAACTTTGGTTCGTGAGCAGGTTGCTGCAGCCGGTTTGCAAGATTGCTATGTTGGTGCTCATCCTATGGCTGGAAGCGAGTTTACTGGTTGGGGAGCTTCTAGCGCTGAACTTTTAGAAAATGCTTTGTGGGCATTAACTGTTGATAGCAGAACGGAATTTTGGCGAGTTTGCAATATTTTACAAATGATTGTTTCTTTATGTAAGAATCGCGCAATAGTTTTGGATGACGAAACGCACGATAAGTCTGCAGCTCTTATTTCTCACATGCCTCACGTTGTTGCAACTGCTCTCGCAAATGTTTTGTGTGAACAATCTAATCGCGCTATTGCTTTGCAATTATCTGCCGGCTCTTGGCGAGATATGACGCGCGTCGCTCTTACGGATCCTCAACGCACTCGCGCAATGGTAAGCGAAAATCGGCATAATACTGCGAAATTATTGCGTTCCGTAATTTCTGAGCTAACTTTTGCTGCGAATATGCTGGATCAAGATGCAGAATCTGCTGATAATAGTGAGCAAGCGTTTTTTGCTAAAGCTCAATCGTGGCGAGAATATAAATACCAGCAACGTAACTCGTCTAAAACTAATACGAATCAAAACGATGCTGCGAATAGCAGATTGTGGAAGTATGATTCTCAAATCAATTGGCAGCAGGAATTACTAGAATCCGCGCGCTTAGGCGAATCCATTATTGCACTTTCCGGATTTAACACCAACGAATCTCCGCAACTCTTATTGCGCTCAGATGCTTCTCTAAGCAACTTATAATGTGAGTTTGTGCTTGATGTGGCGCGAGTTTTAATGTCTATATTTTGAGTGGCTTTTGGAATTTGCGCTCTGGCATTGGCTTTAGACGCGCAATTGTGCTGGCGTCAATAAACATTTCTTCGGCAGCTCTAGTTCCGTTTGCTGCCGGGTCTCGAAGTAAATGAAGCGTGGTCCCGTCCCACTCGAGTACGTGACCAATTGCGTCATGATACTCGATTTTTTGCACTCCATCGTTATTTTCTTCTATAATTTTGTATGTTCTTACTACGATGCGCGTGCCTGCAGGTATTCGCTGTGGTAGTGTAGTCAAGTTTTTTATACGTGTTTCCATAACATGCTCCTTGTTGTATTATGCATGTGACTGGCGCGTATGGCAAACGTTTATAAAGTTACGGAAGGGTGATTAGGAGTGGAAAATAAGCAGTCTTCTGTTAATGATTTCGTTAATTTACCTTCTCAATATGCAGGTTTATTGGAAGATTATATTGAATACTTGCGTGCGAATAAGGGCTTGGGTGAGCGCACGCAGCGAGCTTACGAAAACGATATTCAGCAATGTTTAGCATGGTGCAATCGGCACGGTTTTAATAATATTTCGGATCTTACTACGGATGATTTGCGTTCGTGGATGGCATACGCTTCTAAGAATCATGCGCGCTCAAGCTTAGCTAGAAAAGTCGTTGCTGTGCGTGGATTTTTTGCATGGTGCCAGCATGTTGGATACATAAAAAGTGATCCTGCAGAGATTTTAATGACTCCAAAAATTAAGAATATGCTGCCTACGGTGCTTGATGAGTCGCAGGCAGAGGAGTTGATGAATAGTGTTGACGAACAGACGCATAATTCTTCCGAAAATATGAGTGAATATTCTTCCGAAAGTGCTTTGTGCGATGGTACATCTTCGTATTTGCCTCGACAAGTTGCAATTAAGTTACGTAACGCTGCAATATTGGAACTTTTATACGCAACTGGTATGCGAGTGGGGGAGCTTACCAGCTTAAATATGCAGGATGTTAATTTTGATGCACACACTGTAAAAGTTACCGGTAAAGGGAATAAGCAACGTGTTGTGCCTTTTGGAATTCCTGCATCTCGAGCATTATCCGCATGGCTCTCAGAGAGTGGGCGAAAAGTTTTATCGCAAGATTCTTCTGAAACTGCAATATTTCTTGGCGCTCGCGGTAAGCGTATTGATCAGCGTTTAGTAAGGGAAATCGTGCATAATGCAGCTCAGAATGCGCATGTGCCAGATATTGCTCCTCACGCATTACGGCATAGTGCTGCCACGCACATGCTTAATGGTGGTGCAGATTTGCGCGAAGTGCAGGAAATGTTGGGGCATTCCTCATTGAATACTACGCAACGTTATACGCATGTGTCTATAGAAGCGTTAAAACAGCGTTATTTACAAGCTTTTCCGCGCGCTTAATAGAAGTTAATTAGTAATTTCATTATTACCAATTAACACATCCTTTACAATATGACCAGCATTATTTACATATATGTAATATATAAAGTGCAGTAAAAAAATGGGAAAATTTTTTGTCAAAATATTAAAAAATATAGTTTTTATATAAAAAATAAGGGTTTAGTGACTAATTATTACAAACAAACAGTAAATTTTACGATTTTTTCTCGCTCTTGCAATATTGGAAAAAATACGTACCATTGAATTTTAATCAACGAAGAGGCCTTGTCATTGGCTAAGAGAATCCATCTGGCAATAAAAACTAGATGGATTTATTTTATTCATGACTTGGCTTTTTGTATTGATATAGCATCCTGCCTACCAGACGTTAGGAGAATAAATATGAAGAATAAGGCTTTAGCTTTTGCCGCTGCGGCCTGCTCGCTGGCCATGTTGCTTGGTGGCTGCGGCTCATCTGCTTCGAAGACTGCGCAGACAAACGGTGGAAAAGTTATTATTACCGTAAATAACACTGAGCCACAGAACGAATTGGTGCCTGGCAACATTAACGAAAACGCTGGTGCACGTCCTGCTATGTTGGTCAACTCAACGTTGGTCACTTTTGACGAAAAGGGCAACCCAGTAAATGAGGATGCTGAAAGCGTTACTCCAAACGCAGACGCAACTCAGTACACTGTTAAGCTTAAAGAAGGCAAGAAGTTCAGCGATGGTACTCCTGTTACCGCTGAAAGCTTCACCAAGGCTTGGAGCTTTGTTGCTAACGCTAAGAATGCACAGAAGTGCGCTTCCTTCTTCCAGACCATTAAGGGTTATGACGAATTGCAGAAGGATGGTTTGAAGGGCGACGAACAGCTTTCCGGTTTGAAGGTTGTAGATAAGAACACCTTCACCGTTGATTTGAAGCAGCCGGATTCCGTGTTCCCAATTAAGGTTGGCTACTTGGCATTCGCCCCACTTCCAGAATCCTTCTACAAGGATCCAAAGGCTTATGGTGAAAAGCCTGTCTCCTCTGGTCCATACTTGTTCAAGTCTTGGGATCACAACAGGCAGATTGAAGTTGTGAAGAACCCGGCTTACGAAGGCCCTCGCAAGGCTCAGAATGATGGCGTTACCTTCAAGATTTACACCGATGGTAATGCTGCTTACCGCGACGTACAGTCCGGCAACCTCGATATGACCGATAACATTCCAGATACTGAAACCAGCAACTTCCAGAGCGATAGCACAATCACTGCTTACAACAAGCCTGGTTCTGTAATTCTTCAGTTCACTATTGCTTCCAGCCTCCCACACTTCGATGTTAAGACTGAGGAAGGCCGCTTGCGTCGTCAAGCAGTTTCCATGTCTATCGACCGTAAGGCAATTGCTGAAAAGGTGCTGAACAAGACTGCTGCTCCTGCTAACGACTTCACTTCTCCAAAGACCCCAGGCTACGATCCTAATTTGAAGGGTAGCGAGCATTTGAAGTTCGATGCAAAGAAGGCTAAGGAATTGTGGGCTAAGGCAGATGCCATTTCCAAGTATGATGGTCCTCTTACCTTCACCTACAATGCTGATAACGCTGTTGCTAAGTCCGTGTTCGATGCAGTTGTGAACTATGTGAAGAACAATTTGGGTGTTAAGGCAGAAACCACACCAATCCCAACCTTCCAGGAGTTCCGCGATGCATGCACCAAGCGTAAGGTTAAGGGCGCATGGCGTGCAGGCTGGATGCCAGATTACCCAAGCCCAGAAAACTACTTGACTCAGCAGTTCGCTTCTGTTGCAGCTGATGGCAATGGTTCTAATGATGGCGATTACAAGAATCCAAAGTTTGATGAATTGCTTACCAAGGCTACTGCATCTTCCGATGCAAGCGAAGCAACTAAGCTTTATCATGAAGCTGGCGAAACTCTTCTTGAGGATCTTCCATCTGTACCACTGCTTTACATGAATGCTAAGGCTGTTATGAATCACAATTTGAAGGGATTCGTAATGGATTGGCAGAATATGCCGCTGTACTACCAGCTTCATAAGTAAGATTTAAATCTTCATATGGAGTTTATATAAATTAATTTCATGATATTCAGAAAAATACTTAATTCTGATATCACCTCTCAATAATCTAATATCGCGTATAGCGAAATTGCTACTCCAGTTGAAGAAATGAAGGAAGTAATCCAAAAATTTCTTTAACTGGAGTGGCACTTTGTTGTTTTTACGAGTAATTGTTAACAATTCAAGGAGAAGCCGATGGGTAAGTACATTCTGCGTCGAATTTTGCAGATGATTCCTGTTGTTCTCGGCACAACGTTATTGGTTTATGCGTTAGTATTTGCTTTGCCGGGTGATCCGGTAAATGCAATGTTTGGCGATAAACCAGTTAATCCTGCTGTCGCAGCACAAATTCGAGCTAATTATAATTTAGATAAACCATTTATTATTCAATATTTACTGTTCTTAAAGAATGCGCTTACTCTTGACTTTGGCCAAACCTTTGCGGGTCAGCCTGTTATTGATGAAATTGGTCGTGCATTCCCTGTAACCATTCAGCTTGCTGTTATGGCGTTTGCATTTGAAGCTCTGTTTGGTGTAACTTTTGGTATTATTTCTGGTCTTAAAAAAGGCAAATGGTACGATAGTGTAATTCTTATTGTTTCTCTGCTTCTTATTTCCGTACCAACCTTCGTAACTGGTTATGCTATGCAGTATTTGCTTGGTATTAAGTGGCATATTCTTCCTCCTAATGTAAGTAATGATCCTGGATTCTTAGATATGCTTACTCCTGCAATGGTTCTTGGATCTGTATCTATGGCATATGTAATTCGACTTACAAGGTCTGAAGTTTCGTCAAATATTGCGCTCGACTATGTTCGTACAGCTCGTGCGAAAGGCTTAAAAGAAAGCTCGGTTATTATCCGCCATATTTTGCGCAATTCGCTTATTCCTGTGGTTACTTTCTTGGGTCAGGATTTGGGCGCATTGATGGGCGGCGCTATGATTACAGAAACAATATTTAATATTCATGGTATTGGCTTCCTTACTTATCAAGGTATTTTGAAGGGTGAAAGCAACCTGGTAGTTTCTGTAGTTACCTTGCTTATGCTGATTTTCGTAGTCAGTAATTTACTTGTTGATATCTTGTACGCGGCTCTTGATCCGCGAATTCGTTACGCGTAAGGAGAAGCATGATTATGCAAGAAAAAGTTGAGGAAAATTTGACTGCTGCAGATATTGCTCTTCCAGGACAGGAACGTTATGTTGCTTCCTTGGATGAAACTCCGTTACAAGAAGTTGATTCTGTTGACGAGTCTGCTCCTGCTACGAGCATGTGGGCTGATGCTTGGCGTACTTTGAGACGAAATCCTTTGTTTATTATTTCCGCAATATTGATTATTGCAATTTTATTTATTGCATTATTCCCAGGATTGCTTGTTAAGCAAGATCCTATGTATTGTGTACTTAATAACTCTTTGATGCCAAGGTCTTCTGGTCATCCTCTTGGATTCGATAAGCAGGGATGTGATATTTACGCTCGTGTAATATACGGAACTCGCACTTCTGTAACAATCGGCATAATTGCTACAGCTTTGGTTGTTTTAGTTGGTTCTTTAATTGGTGCTATTGCAGGCTTCTTCGGAGGTTGGGTTGATGCTGTTCTTAGCCGCATTACCGACATCTTCTTGGCTTTGCCTATGCTTCTTGGCGCTATAGTTGTTCTCCAAATGTTTAGAACCACAAAATCAATGTGGAAGATAATTCTAGTTATGGTTCTATTCGGTTGGGTTAGTGTTGCTCGAATAGCTAGAAGTGCCGTTATGGAATCAAAGAATCTAGAATTTAACACAGCTTCTACAGCTTTAGGATCTAGGCCTATACGAAATCTCTTTAGGCATATTATTCCAAACTCTTTGGCTCCAATCATTGTTGTTGGCACAACTTCTCTCGGCTCCTATATCGTGTTGGAAGCAACACTTAGCTTCCTTGGTATTGGTTTGCCAACTACTACAGTGAGCTGGGGTGGAGATATTGCTACTTACAGCAGGTACTTCAATAATAGTCCAGAAGTATTGTTCTATCCGTCATTTGCGCTTGCTATTACAGTTCTTGCCTTCATTATGATGGGTGACGCTGTAAAGGATGCGTTGGATCCAAAGAGCCGTAAGGCGTGAAGTTAGCGTGGAGGAATAAAACTTATGAGCATTTCAACGCATAAAAATGTAGACGCTCTCGCTATGCAGCGTGAGCAAGGTCCATTGCTTGAAGTGAAAAATCTTCAGGTTGATTTCACTACTGATTCCAAGAAAGCTGTTCACGCTGTTCGAGATGCAAGCTTTAGCGTATATCCAGGCCAGTGGGTTGCAATCGTAGGTGAGTCTGGTTCTGGAAAGTCCACTTCTGCAATGGCAGTTTTGGGTTTGCTTCCAGGAACGGGTCATGTTACGGGCGGTTCCATTAAGCTTAATGGCCAAGAAATCAGCAATTTGAAACCAAAAGAGATTGCTGCTTTGCGTGGTACTGCAATGGGTTTGGTACCTCAGGACCCTATGAGTAACTTGAACCCTGTGTGGCGTATCGGCACGCAGGTTAAGGAAGCTCTTCTTGCAAATGGTGTTGACGTAAGTCACGAGAAGCGTTCTGCTCTTGCGGAAGCTCTTGCAGGTGATGCCGTAGAAGTTAAAAGCAATGAGGATGAAACGTTCCTTGGTTCTAAAGAATTACCAGAATTGATGGAAGTTGCACGCAAGTCTTTGGTAGAAATCGGACTTGATGAATCCAAGATGAATGAAGCCATGTCTTACTACAAAAAAGAGTGGGTTCCAGGTTCCGAAACTCGTTGGCGCGTTGCAGATGACTTAATCAAGTACGGTGTGAACGACGACAAAGCTTGGGAAATTGCTAAGAAGTATGTTGTTGGCGCAAGTGTTGAAGATCGTATTGCAGGTTTACTTGACGAAGCTGGTTTGCCAGATGCAGCAACTCGCGCACGTCAGTTCCCGCACGAGTTTTCTGGCGGCATGCGTCAGCGCGCTTTGATTGCTATCGGTTTGGCTTGCCGTCCAGATTTGCTGATTGCAGATGAGCCAACTTCCGCACTCGACGTTACTGTGCAAAAGCGTATTCTTGACCATTTGCATACGCTTACCGATTCTCTTGGAACTTCCGTTCTGTTCATTACTCACGATTTAGGTTTGGCTGCAGCTCGCGCACAGCATGTAGTTGTCATGTATAAGGGTCGTGTTGTTGAATCTGGTCCATCTTTGGATGTTTTGCAGCATCCACAGCATCCTTACACTAAGCGACTTGTTGCTGCGGCTCCAAGCCTTGCTTCCCAGCGCATTATTTCCGTTAAGGAGCATGGTGGTAATGTGGATAATTTGCTTGAGCATCACGTAGTAGGTGAGCAAACTCTTGAAAAGAGTGAGCATATTATTACAGTCGACCATTTAACTCGCGAATTTAAGCTTCCTCGTAAGAAGGAGCTTTTCAAGGCTGTTGATGACGTTTCGTTCTCTATTAAGCGCGGCACAACATTGGCAATTGTAGGCGAATCTGGTTCTGGTAAGTCTACTGTTGCAAACATGGTTTTGCGACTTCTTAAGCCAACAAGCGGAACTGTTACTTACGAAGGCAAGAATATTGCTGACTTTAAGGGTGCAGATTTGCTTGACTTCCGTCGTCACGTTCAGCCAGTATTCCAAAATCCTTACGGTTCGCTCGACCCAATGTATTCGATTTATCGTTCGATTGAAGAGCCTTTGCGCATTCACAAGATTGGCGATAAAAAGAGCCGCCAGAATCGTGTGCGTGAGCTTTTGGACATGGTGCGTATGCCTGCTTCTGTTATGACTCGCTTCCCGAACGAGCTTTCAGGTGGCCAGCGTCAGCGCATTGCAATCGCGCGCGCAATGGCATTGGATCCTGACGTTATCGTTTGCGACGAAGCTGTGTCGGCTTTGGATGTGCTTGTGCAAGATCAGGTTTTGCATTTGCTTAACGATTTGCAAGCGGAGCGCGGTTTGAGCTACTTGTTCATCACTCACGATTTGGCAGTGGTTCGACAGATTGCGGACGAGGTTGTTGTTATGCAACACGGAAAGCTTGTTGAGCACGCTACAACCGATGAGGTATTTGATCATCCTCAAAAGGAGTACACGCGCGACTTGCTTGACGCAATTCCTGGTGGAAACTTGGAGCTTGGCTTGGATTAATTTTAATTAATTTGGATTGATTTGGATTAATTTAATCTAAATATTTAATCTAATTTAATTTAATTTAATCTAATCTAATCTATAAATAAGGTGTAGGGTTTATAACTTGGTTAATAACTGAGTTTATAAATCTTGCACCTTATTTTTTTGCTTTGTGAATGCGCATATTTGTGAACGCACATATTTGTGTAGCATACATATTTGTGTAACGCGCATATTAGAGTTAGATTTATGATTACAATTACGACTTCAAACTTAAATGGTATTCGTGCGGCCGAGCGTAAGGGGATGCTCGACTGGTCTGATGCTCACACTCCTGACGTATGGTGTATGCAAGAAGTGCGTGCTCCGCAGGACGCAATTGACCCAATTATGACGAAAATTGAAATGGGATATCGTGCGTCTGAAAATAGCGTGAATTTTGCCGGAAATAACGATTTTTCGTATATAAACGAAGTTTGTCGTGTAAAGGGACGAGCTGGAGTAGCTTTGGTTACATCGCTTCCTGTAGTAGCAAAGCGTTACGGTTTGCCAGGTTTAAGTGAGGATGTAGATTCCGGGCGTTGGGTTGAAACAGACGTGCGAACTCCGGACGGGTACGAAATTACTATAGCTTCTGTGTATGTTCACGCTGGGAATGTGGACGATCCGCAAAAAATGCAACAAAAGTTCCGCTTTTTAGACACAATGCTTACTCGCTTGGGTGAGCTTAGAGAAATTGCGGCAAACGGCGGAAATCAGGCGATTTTATGTGGTGACTTTAATATTGCACACACGCCACTCGATATTAAAAATGCTAAAGCGAATGAAAAAAGCGCAGGATTCTTGCCGGAAGAACGCGCGTATATTGATCGTTGGATTAATGAGTATGAGTTCGTGGATGTTATGCGTATGCTTGCAGGAGATATTCAAGGACCGTACACTTGGTGGAGTCAGCGCGGCAAAGCTTTCGATAATAATGTTGGCTGGAGGTTAGACTACCAGTTTGCAACTCCCGAAATTGCGGAAAGCGCTTGTGGATTTGTAATTGATCGTGCTCAAAGTTACGACGCGCGATGGTCTGATCACGCTCCGCTGACAATAAAATATGCGGTATGAGAAGTAATTTGCTCAATTTCTGATTGGTAAGCATTATCAAATACGTGAATTAAAAAATTTCGGTGCTTTGCTTGTGATAGTCTAGTGAAGCTAAGCAATCTACAATAATAAGCGATAAGGTTATTTCTGTAGGCTTATTGTTCAAAGAAATGAGGAATAATGGGTTGGTTTTCAGGACGACGTGCAGCAGGTAAGACTTTGCAAGATTCCACTAAAGATTCCACGCAAAATTCTGTTGAAGTCTCGAAAGTAAAAACTGGTCCGTGGGATTGCAACGACGAAGATGCTCCGGATTTCAGCAGTTATCTCGATTTTGGATCAATCCATATCCCATATTTGCAAGGCATTGAATTGCGTGTAAAAAAGCAAAACGGAACTGGTCGAGTGCTTGGTGCGACGGTAACATACGGTTCGTCAAGTGTAGAAATTGAAGCATTTGCGGCGCCTAAAACAGCTGGCATTTGGCAGGAAGTGTGTAAAGATTTACTTGACGGCAATAGTCAAGCTCGCACAACGCAAGGCGAGTTCGGTACCGAACTTCTATTGCCAGTGCAAGTCGGGGAGAAGACAATTACCACTCGCATTGTGGGAATCGATGGACCTCGTTGGATGCTTCGCGGCGTATTTTCTGGACCTGCAGCAATCGAATCTGCGGAAACAAATGACGAAACTAAACAACTCAACCAATGGTTCGCCAATATCGTAGTAGATCGTGGCGAAGAACCATTAGCTCCGCGCGATCTCATACCTATGCACAATCCTATGACTCAAGCAGAGAAAGCTGCCAAGCGAAAAGCGGAAGAAGAAAATCAGAGCGAGGAGAATAGTGCTACTCGCGAAGATTCAGCAGATCAGTTAAAGAAACAAGATAAACCGTTAGGTTACGATCAGCAAGTAGAAGTAAAAACTACGCTAACTCGCGGGCCTATGTTCTCTGAAGTTAGATAGCAGTAAGTTAAGTAACGTAAGTTAAGTAACGTAAGTTAAGTAGCGTAAGTTAAGTAGCGTAAGTTAAGTAGCGTAAGTTAAGTAACGTAAGTTAAGTAACGTAAGGATATCGTCTTGAAAAATAATGCTTGTGGCAAAAAAAGTTCTGGGCTTGCTTCCCTCGCTTCTATCGGTTCTGATGGAAGCAACTTTTCTATAATCGATTCAATGGGCGGTATTCGAGGGATAATCGAATCCATGCTACCAGGCTTGCTTTTTGTTATTTGCTTTGTTGTAACTAGAAATGTACAAACGACGGTTATTGTATCGGCTGTGATTGCTGTTTTACAAGTTATAGCTAGGCTTATTCAAAGGCAGTCACTGATGGGCGCAATTAGTGGACTTGTTTCCATTGCAATCTGCCTTATTTGGGTGTGGACGAGTCATCAAGCGCGCGACTACTACATGATGGGTTTTATTACAAATGCTGTATATGGCGCGCTTCTTGCTATTTCTATGATTGTTCGCGTGCCTGCTTTAGGTCTTGTGATTGAGTCAATTCGCAAAATGCCTACGGAAAATTTTGGCGCTTGGCTTCATGAGTGGCTTGACTATAAGCCGCTTAAGCGTGCGTATATGTATGTTACTGGATTGTGGATTGGTGTTTTTGCGCTGCGACTTGTTTTGCAAGTGCCATTATATTTGACGAATCACGTTGTGTGGCTTGGCACAGTGCGTTTGATTATGGGATTGCCATTCTGGGCGCTCGCAATTTGGGTTTCTTACTTGATTATTGCAACGCCGTTTATGCGTCTTCATCATAAAAATAGTGAAGAAAATCAGAGCGACGAAAATCAGTTTAACTAAAATCAGCGTTAGAAAATCAGAATTAGAAAATCAGAATTAGAAAATCAGCTTAGCAAAACGCAAAAATAAGGGGTAACTTATGCAGGTGACGATGCGAATCGAGCGTTATGCGGATCAAGGAAGATGCGTAGGTCATCTTGACGGACGTGTTGTATTCGTGCGATTTGCCCTCCCTGGTGAGTTGGTTGTTGTGCGCATGGATGAGCCGATGCGTGCAAAAGCTCACTTTTTCACTGGTGAAGTTGTGGAAGTTTTGGAGCCTAGTGCGGATCGAGTGGAACCGCACTGGAAGCTCGCTGGTCCTCTGGCTCAGGGCGGCGGAGTTGGAGGAGCGGATTTAATTCACGTTTCTTTGCCTGGGCAGATTCGTTGGAAGTCAGCCGTAATTGCCAATCAATTCCAGCGTTTAGCGCATACGGATGTTGCGGAAAGCGATGTTAACGTTGAGCGCATACCTGGGGACGAGGAGCTTAACGGATTTAACTGGCGCACGCGCATGGAATTGGTGGCGGATGATGAAGGGCGATTGTCTATGCGAAAGCGTGAGTCGCACGACCGCATTGCGATTGACACTATGCCGCTCGCATCGCGCGCTGTTTTAGCAGTTGCGGATTCTTTGGATTTGTGGAATCGCAAGTTTAATCCAAATTCGCAAATTCGCCTTGTTGTTCCAGAGCCTCGAGTTGAGGGTTTAGATTTTAATGATAAGTCTGCGCTTCTTAGTGCGATTGGTGAAAATTATGCGCTTATAGTAAATGATGAGTTGGTTGCAGGCTCGGCTTTGTTGCGCGAGCGCGTGCGAGTTGCGGTTGATGGTGATTTATCGCGTATTCGTACTTTTGATTACGATGTTGACGCGCGCGGTTTTTGGCAGATTCACCACGCAGCTCCAGAGCATTTAGTGAGCTATGTTTTGGGATTAGTTCGTTCTGCGCTTGTTGGGCGCACTAAGAATACTGTTTTGTGGGATTTGTATTCAGGTTCGGGTTTGTTTACGATTCCGCTTGCGACTTTGGCTAATGTTGGCGGAGATTCTTCTGGTGTTGTGGGTGCTGCAGGTGTTGTGGGTGCTGCAGAGCCAGCCCGTGTTCTTAGTATTGAGGGTGCACCGATTGCTGTGAAGAATGCAAGGCGAAACATTGGGCGAGCTGGACTTAGCAGAGATGTTGTTGAAGCGCTTGAAGGCGATGTTGCGCAAACGCTTGAGTCACAGGTGTTTAAGGCGAGTAAGTCGTCTAAGATTGTTCGTCGATTTGCGCATCCTGATGTTGTTGTGTTGGATCCTCCGCGTGCTGGAGCTAAAGCTCAAGTTTGTAAGCAGATTGCGAAGTCTGGAGCAAGAAGCGTTGTGTATGTTGCTTGCGATCCAACTAGTCTTGCTCGCGATGTTGGCACGTTTAAGGAGCTTGGCTACAGAGTCCAGTCTTTGCGCGCGTTCGACATATATCCCAACACTCATCACGTGGAGAGTGTTGTATTGATGTCAAAGGCTGATTAGGTGGGTGCATTTTTGCCTTTGTATAGCAGGGGTTTGCGAGGGCTATCGTTAAAAGGTTTAATGCGAAGCAGCTTTAAGCTGGGTTCTTGCGGTTTTTGAGCGAAGTTTGGCTGTTTGAGGGAACGTGTCTACGCTCTGGGGTCGAGTGCACAGGATGTTAACGTTAAAAAGTGCACCCACTTTGCACCCAACTGGTGAAGTGGGAAATGTTAATTAAGCACGATTCATGTACAGTATGATGAAATACTAGTTCGCTAATTAGTGAGTTTTCTCTATTTATTGATCGCAAAACATAGGGAAATTAGGCAAGAAAAAAGACGATAGATTTTTTCTTTTTTCTATCGTCTTACAAATTTAGTATTCAATTTTTCAGTTCGTCAAACTGTAATTTAGCAAATCGTCTACATTTGTGGATTAATTGCAAAATCGCTGAAATGACATCCATCTACTTTCCCAGCAAGAAGATTACTTGTTGTGTTATCAAAATGCACAGTTTGTTGTAGTTTGAAATTCTTTTTGTTAAGAAAATACAACGTAGCGCGTGGCGTCTTTTCTCCATTTGCGTTATCTAAAATTGCTATAGCATTTTTAGTGGTTTGCATCCAATATCTTTTTGGATTGAACTTGCTTGAAGTATTTACTGGGATGGTAAATGTAATTTGCGTTTTCCCAGTAATTGTATTAATTTTATACAGCACGCCTGTGCCTTGGTCGAGTGCTAAGAGCTCGCGATCATTGAGCATTGTCCTATTCCCATATGAGATATTTTCAAAATCGTGTTTTTCCCCATAGTTATAGGCTATGCGCTTATTTTGCAAGGTTAGCGGTATAAAATCAAATTTTCCTGATTGCGTATTCCACCGATTAATACCGTACGTGGTGAAAGTAAATTCAGGATTGTCTTTTTTATATTCCGTTGTGTCTCCAATTGAAATGATGGTGTTGCGAATGCAAGGAGCTGTGTCGTTTCCTATCGTAGAAAAACTATGTACCGTCGTTTCAGAATTTTTGAGTATATGTTTTACGGGTATTGAATCTTGGAGTTTTTTTATTACGAATCCATTTGTTCCATTAAAACTATTAGTTCCATTGTCGCTGGGGCTAATGGTGTACGTGCCACTCTCGCAAGCGCTCGATACATCATATATACGTGATTGCATAATATCTGTATTTCGCGGTTTGCCAAGGGTAATACTATTGAATTCGAGTTGATTTTTCCTAGTGCGAGTAAAACCGTGGTCAAGAACACTAATAACTTCGTGCTGATTATTTTCAAAAATGCCAGCCTGTGCAGCAGGTAATTTTTTGTGATGTTTAATTGCAATACGCATGTTACTTTTTTGGGCAAGGAAATAGTCAAATTTAGCATCTACGAAATACAAACCATCAGTGTTCCATAATATGCTAGGAGATTCAATGGCAGAAGTGGTAATAGTTTGAGAAGTTCCATCGTTGTTGAGTAATACGATGAATCCATCTCGCCTCTTCTCTTTGCCGGCAGTCATGTCACTTATTGCCACAGCGCCAACGGCATGTGAAAGATTTGCTTGTTTATAACTAATTTGTGTAGGCATCTGCTGCCAAAACAGTAGAAACAATATAGCTGATACGATGACGGCGGCAGAAAAGCATAGTAAAACAATAATTATCTTCTTGCTTAATTGTTTCATCTTGTCATCAAAGCTTTCTGTATGTTGTGGCTTTTGTTGTTTTTTCAAGATCCCAAGGCCAGACGAGTTCATCGTTGCCATCGTCAATGTCTATTCCAGCGCCATATTTATAAGAAGCCCAGACTAATTGCGCGCAATGTAGTCCTCCCCAGTCGTTTTTATGCGGTAGGAAGAAAGCATCATTATATCCACGACCGATATAAGTTCGAGCTCGATCTGCAGCTTTTGCTCTATTGGCATTAGATGTATTAACAGAACGTATTATTGCTCCTGGAGCTACAAGAGTCTTGGAAGCTAGTTTTTCTCTAGCTACTTCTCCTGGTCCTACTGCCTCAACAATTTTATTTTTTTGCGAGTAAATGCCTGTGTGACCATGTAGTCCTGCAGGAGTGAAATAAAAATCACCACGATGTTGAGCGTTTGGTAGCGCTATAGTTGCTTGGCTGGAAGATTTATCTTGTTGGTATTTATTGATATTTGGATTTTGCAATAATTCCATTTCTGCATCGAGCGCTTTTTCTTTGCTCCAATGATGATATTGAGCTATTTCTTGCATGCTTTTATCTAGCTTTTCTTTATTTACGTAATAGGGTAACGCATTTGCAAAATCTGATAATTTATCATCATATGATTCTTTGGCAAAAGCGGAAGATGTAGGCCATAGTACGCATAAAACAGCTGCAATTGTAATTGTTTTGAAAAGTTTCTTATTCATAATAGCCTCATTGTTATTGTGGATAATTTTACCTGTAATATGTCGCCGACGAAATATTTATATTGTATATTATTTGCAGAAGTTAGTCTATAAAATATTCGTAAAACATTGCAATTTCACCTTAAATATGCAACATGTGATTGATTTTAGGAAATAGCCCTTAATCTTGATTTCAAAACTTGAGTCTAGTACACTCAAGTTTTAGGAATAAAGTTATAGGAAAATCTGTTATACGTATCAGATATATGAAAGTGAAAGCTCGTTAGAACTCGAAAGTATCGTCAAAAAGCTTGAAATTGCAACGAGAGTTGCAATAAAGGTTGCAGCGATTTGACTTAACTGAAATGTGTTTTAGAGGTTTCGTGGAAGTGGGTAGATATGGAACAAAAGTTACAACCTTAGCACAAGACGCATTAGCTTGGATGTGAGTGACTCTGCTCGCGCTTGGCTTGCGGAGCATGGCTACGATCCAGTTTATGGTGCTCGTCCGTTGCGCAGATTGGTTCAGACAGAAATTGGCGATCAACTTGCGCGATTGCTGCTTTCTGGAAAGGTGCATGATGGCGCTCGCGTAGTTGCGGATTGTGAGAATACTAGCGACCATGTGATTCTAAAGATTTCTTTAATGTAGTCAAATAAAACAAAGCGTGCTGTTTATTGGATTATTCCCCAGTAGACAGCACGCTATTTTTATATCTGAATAATTGAAAACAAAAAGATTTGTGCAAATTACATTCTTTTTTATTTGAAAAATAAATTAAGACCTTTACGCCAAGTAATGAAAAGATGCAAAGTACTACGCATGCTACGTCATAACTGCCGACATAAGGATAATTAAGAAAAGCTAGTACTCCCAAAATTAAGCTTGATATAGCAAGATTGTTATTATATAATAAGCATTACGTATTCAGGGCTGAATACGTTATTAAGCAGATTGAAAATGGAGATACGAATATGTTCGCAAAGAAAGGATTTGCAATAGTTGCGCTTGCTGCTATTGTTTATGCTATGCCAATGTCAGCTTATGCTCAGATGAGTGGTTCTGTAGTTGGAATAGACAGAGAAAATATACCTTGTACGGCTAGTGTTCATAATAATCAAGCAAAGTTGGTATGCCATCATTCTCCAAAATTTGTGCGTGCGAGAATAGCTTGCCGTTTTTGGCCAGATCAACTTACTAATTGGATAAAAGATGGCGTTGAATATTCTGGTGGCTGTATTTTTGGGTTTAATGATACTCCTAGTGGCAACCCTGTCACCATGGAAGTTGGAAGTAATTAGTCTAGTTGATATAAATATCAAATTGCTATAACGTTAAGTGGGGAGATATGCAAGAATCATATACGGGCTCAGATGTGCAACTTGTTAATGTGAATTTTTCGTATGGGAAAAAACAAATTTTGCATAATCTTTCTATAGATTTATCTTTTGGCATATGTGGTCTTTTGGGGCCAAATGGTGCTGGGAAAACTACTCTGCTTAACGTTATAGCGACGATTTATGCTCCCTCTAGTGGGAAACTTTTTGTTCATGGCTTTGACGTAACTGATCGTGCT
>NZ_LRTV01000007.1:0-241 GCF_003408845.1 Gardnerella massiliensis | reverse complement strand
TAATTATGCCAATAGTATGCGCTTGTTGTATAGCTATGTGGGGTCCAAAACCTTGGATTCGCTCTGGACCTTTTGTGCCTCAGTGTACGACGTTTAAAGATACTGCTTTTTCTGTTTGTGCACATCCTGAAGAAGCTTATATTCGTAAACTTCGTGCTGTTAAACATTTGAAAACTGTTGCTTCTTGGTTTCCTAAGAATCAGAGAGATTCGCAAGGCAAAGGAATTGTGCTTGTGCTTGG
>NZ_LRTV01000006.1:222153-242895 GCF_003408845.1 Gardnerella massiliensis | reverse complement strand
GCCTTAGGATCAACAAGTGAAGGCTCAGTTGGCTTTGGTTCTGGCTTTGGAGCTGGCTTAGCAGCAGTGTAAGGAACCAAAGCAACAAGCTTCTTCAAAGCAGCAGCAAAAGCAGCCTTATCCTTAGCCTTAGCAGCCTTACCAAACTCAGCAAGAGCAGCCTTAACAGCCTCAGCCTTCTTAGCATCCTTCTCAGCCTTCAAAGCAGACTTAACCTGCTCCACATAAGCCTTCAACTCTTCCTTAGTCTTAGGAACAACAACCTTACCTTCCTCAGGCTTGGTTGGAGTCTCAGGCTTCTTAGGAGTCTCAGGAGTCTTTGGAGTCTCAGGCTTCTTAGGAGTCTCTGGAGTCTTTGGAGTCTCTGGCTTCTTAGGAGTCTCTGGCTTAGCTGGAGCAACGAGCTTATCAAGCTCATCCTGAGCAGTCTTCGCAGCAGCCTTAGCAGCAGTCAACTCACCCTGCTTAACATAAACCTGAGTCTGAGCAGCAGCAGAAGCATCAGTGAAAGCCTTAACTAATGCTTCGACAGTATCATTGGCACCAGCCACAGTAGCATCGACCTTCTTGATTGCTGCCTTAGCATCATTCTCAGCCTTAGTCTTAGCCTCAGTAGCCGTAGTCACAGCTTTAGCATCATCATTGGCAGTCTTCAAAGCAGTGTAGAAAGCAGGATCATTTACAGTCTTTGGCTGCATAGCAGACAATTCTCCAGCCTTAGTAGCATCAGAAGCGAGTTCTGCCACAGCAGCCTTAGAAGCAGCAGCCTTAGTCGTAGCAGCTTCCAAAGCATCAGCAGCAGCCTTAGCCTTACCTGCTTCAACCTGGACCTTAGCCTCATCAGACTTAGCCTTAGCCAACGCATCATTTGCAGTATCAAGATTAACTTCAGCCTTGCGCTGCTCCTTCTGAGCATCAGCGAGCTTCTTCTTAGCAACGTTGACAGCCTCAGTGTTATCAGCCTTAGGAGCCTGAGCGGTAGCAGCAGGAGCCTTGCCATCCTTAGCGGCATCAGCCAAAGCTGGAGCGGCTACAGCCAAACCAGAAAGAAGAGTGGCGCCAGCAGCGAATGCGGCGATAGCCTTCTTATTCAACATAATATTTTCCTTTCTTCTTCTCCTTCGCGCTAGGTACGCGAAGAAAAATTTGCCGTTTGCGGTTTCCCGCGTGTACCAGTGGAACTAGGGATTTCACCGGTAACTGAATTACAACTTACCGCATGCTCTCAGAAAACTCAATACCAAAACTCGGCTCACACTCCATCAAAAATACAAAAATTTCCATAAAATCTATGATTTTTTATCTATAAAACGAAAATTTTACGACGTCACACACATTTTTATGTAAATCTTTCGCGACACGCCACAAACAGAAGTTTTTAATACTTTTTTCAGCTTTCTTTAAGGTTTTCTCTCGTAGCAAATAATTTAAGGGTTATTTTCAAAATTTACAGATTAAAAACTGCTAAATTTTTAACAGCGTCAGACACAACACTCACATACTCTATGCCATCGTAACCTTTACTTTTGATATAGTCACTGATGTACTGAGTTGGAATATAATCCAACGTATTATGATTCCTAATCGGCTTAGAAATCTCCTCAGCAATTCTTTTCAAATGCTCAATATTGATAGCATATTGAGTGTAGTTAATGTTAGTAAACGGAGCTTAAAACTCGCAATCGTAACGAAGTCATTAGCATAAATTAATTACGCCAATAACTTTAATAACTCTCAATACTACTTCCCATACTTCCAAGCATATACAAGTTCTGTAGCTTCCTGATCCGATATATATTTAACATTATGATTATTGTGAAGTAACACAAATGCAGCCAATTTCACCTGCTCAATTTTCGTAAATTTATCAAGTTCTTTTTTATTAAGATTTCTAATGGCATTAAGAACCTCATCTTCTGAAATATACTCTGAATAATTTTTGGCAGGAAAACCCCAATACTTACAACCTTGATCGTCAGAACTTTCTGACATTGCACAGATAAACTTAAGTTTGTTTACCTTATCTTTCAGTAAGTTATTAACGTAATCATCTGCTTCTTTTCTTTCCGCTCGCTTCCACAAACAAAGAGCACGACGAAATCCTTCCATTCCTAAAATATTTTTATATCCTAAGACATACTCAATAGTCAATGCATAATTACGTTCAAGTATTTCTAAATAATTAGGATTTTTGTTGCTTTTTGTCAACGACTTCGATAAGTCTCCATCGGACTCCAAATCATCTATGATTCTTGCTATCATTCCCAACCTAGTCTCATCAATACAAGACATAGCAAAATCGGCATTTGCTGACACAGAAGTAACATCACTCAAAGCAGGGTGAGAATTTGACATTGTAAAATGAACATCCATACCTAGCCCAGTAATCTCAGATAATCCAGGGTATCGTCTCTTCTCTGCAGAGGCAACATCCGCTGAAATGCTCGACAAAGCAGAATCTATAATTTCAAATCTTTCTTCATCTGTTTTTAATTTTCGCAAAATACTTGTTATAACCTGCTCAGATTCAATATTGGAAGATATCGCATATAAATTTTCCCCATATACAAGCATAGAAAAAGCTATCAAAACCAAACGATCATACGGTATTTTATCTATCGACAATTTTATTACATCTAAGAACTTTGCAATACAACCACGCTCTTTAAGCATCTTAATAGCGGATACTAATTCAAACTCATCGAATTCGAAAATAGAACTATTAATTATTTTTTGAGAAACATCCACATCCTCAAAATTAAACATGAAATATAACTCGAATTTATTCTCACAAGAAACGCGTTTATCATAAATATTCTCAACATTTATATCAAAATCATTTTTGTTAACATTTACACATACTGCAAAACGAGGAAATATTGTTGAGATAATTCTCATTGCCAAATCGGGATTCACACCTAGACTCTCGAACTCATCGTGATATTGCTTAAAATAATGTTCTTTCTTTGCATTTGTTAACAAAGATAAATCTACACCGTGTACATAAATAGCACCCTTATTATTGCAAATCCATTTGTACAATTGGGGATCAAAAACTTCTAATGTTGTAATGCACAACATATCCTCGAATGATACATATCTATAAAGTACACCATATCTAAATTGGAATGTGTTAATTAGTCTAATAACATCTCTCAAATTAGTAATGTAAGGACTAACACAATTTTCAAATACTTTTTCCAAATAATTCTCATCTATAATAACATGATCCGGCAGAGCATCAACAACGTTACTAAGCTTTTCATGAAATATCGCACACAACTTCGATTTATTTAACTCAGGAATCTCAAACGCAACTTGCACAATCTTTTCTAAATATTCATTTCCATCTATATTATGAAATTTAGATAAGGCATTACATACGATTTCCCTATCCATAGCTAACACATAAATTATCTTAGGCAAATCACCTACTTGTTTAACGAGCTGAAAAATATCCCTAATCTGCGGAGCTGTCAATCTATCAATATCATCAATAAAAACAATTATTTTACCGTCATATTTTCTTAATTGCTTACTAAGCTTACATTTAGCCTCATTTAAATCAGGTGATTGCAATACTTTAACGATTGTTTTAAGAACTGGAGCAAGAGCAGGGCCAACAGTCGGCACAATCTCTAAAGCACGAATAGCATATATATATTTTTTCAATGCTTTTTTAATATTTTTGCCAATGCTAGAACTATTCTTCCTACACAATTTATGTTTTAGACTTTGAAAAAATAAACTAATAAGATTATTTTTATCTGAATAATTCCAAGGAGAAAACTCTATAATTTCTGTTTTATTATGCTTATGCATAAACTGAAACAATTTAGACAAAAATTCCTTAAATGAATTTGAAATAACTTTCTTTTCATTTTCGTCAATAATGTTATATATTTCTTCTTTTGCCATATTTAGGACAGAAGTTTTACCACTGCCCCATTTACCGTATAAACCTACTACTAATCCATCCGCACCATTGTACTCATAAAGAGCTTTCCCAAATTCCTGTGAAAAACACTGTCTATCCAATAAATCTTCGCTACATACAACAATTGGCTTATCTTTATCGTAACTCACAACAAATTCTCCTATCACCATCGATAGCGATTACATTTTGGCATACCGAGTATATCCCATTGCAATTAATTTATTCTACTCTTTGAGAATCAACTAGCGCAATATAATACTACCTTGTATATTCAGGCAGTAACAGCAATTATCACTTCCATTACTTCCACATAATTCAAGTAAAAGCGGGGTTATTTCTGGATTAAAGCAATAAAAATGCGCTGAAAACAAACGTTCTCAACGCAAATTCATCAATAAAGCCAGAAATAAAGCAAGAAACTTTACCTTAAAGCTTCAAAGTATGCCCCGCAACAAGACTTAAGCACTACTCGCCTGCTACAAAATCAGCAGCATCGTCACTGTAAGCATCGTCGCCAAGCACGCCAGAAGCAGACGCGCCAGCCACGCCCGCAGCACCAGCACCCGCAGCAGTTGCAAACGACTCAGCATCCTCAGACGCAGGAGCAAGCACCAAATCCTTCACCAACTCACGCGTACGAAGCTGCGACTCAGCATCCAAACCATCATCCGTAATAACAGTATCCACCTGATCAAAGCGAGCAAACAACGACAACGACGTGCAACTCCACTTCGTGTGATCCGTCAAAATAATCGTGCGGTCAGCAATATCCATAAGCGCCATATCCGTAGCCGCTTCCAAAGAATTCGGCATAAGGAAGCCACGCGGAAGCGACACCGAGTGCGTGCCAAGAAACACGGTATTAACGCGAAGCGAAGCCACAACCTTATCTGCAATAGGCCCCACCAGCGAATTCGAACGCGTAATCACGCCGCCCGTCACAATCACCTCAACATCCTTCGACTCAAGCGCCTGCACCAACTCTGCCACAGGAATCGAATTCGTCAAAATCGTAATACCGGAAGCCCTGCGCGACTCAAGCAAATGCTGCGCAAACACGTAAGCCGTAGTGCCACCACCAATAGCAATCACATCCCCCGGAGACACGTAATCCACCGCTAATCGCGCAATAGCATCCTTCAAACCGATGTCCATCTGCGACTTAACAGAAAACAGCGGCTCCGAAAGCAGCGTGTTCGTAGTCACAGCACCACCGTGCACGCGCTTCAAAAGACCGCGATCCGAAAGCTCCGCAATATCCCTGCGAACCGTCATTGCAGAAACGTTCAATTCTTTAGAAAGAGCAGTAATGCGCACCGCACCACGCGTGCGGAGGCGACTTAAAATCAAATGTTGACGCTGTGAAGAAATCATACGAACATTATCGCACACGTAAACGCAAAAAACAAACGTAATTGAGCGTTTCGAGCACACAATTCGAGAAGAACGCACAATTTTGGCCGCACTACCCCGCTTTTTTAGTAAAATCGCACAAAATCGAACGCCGCTAAGCGCAGGAAACGAACACGAAGTGCCGCTAATTACTCACGCGCAACTCACGCGAAACGATGACACCAGCATATGACATAATATAGAGGCATGAGTTATGTTTCTGAAAATTCATTGCACAACGTCGTCAATAAAGCAACGACGGATCTTTTTGCTTTCTCCTACAAGCACATAATCAAGCCAAATTTCGTATTTAACATTCCGCCGGACGAAGCACACGAACGCATGATTACATTCTGCAAAGTAAGCGAGCACACGCCTGGACTTATGCCACTACTTCGATTCATGCTCAACTACACGGATCCAGTGCTGGAAACAAACGTTATGGGCTTGGATTTTGCAAACCCGTTCGGCTTGAGCGCCGGCCTCGATAAAAACTGCCAAATGGCCACCGTGCTCGACAACGCGGGCTTTGGTTTTGAAACTGTCGGCTCCACCACTTCGCGTCCATGCGCCGGCAACCAAAAGCCTTGGTATCATCGACTTCCGCAATACGATTCGATTCTGGTGCATGCCGGCCTCGCCAACGACGGCAGCGAGGCTGTTATAGCACGCGCAGAACAGGCGTGGACGCACGCAAAAAGCATGAACGTGTCCGTATCTATTGCGCGAACCAATGACGATTTGGTCGGCGACCTGGACGAAGGCATCGAAGACTACCATATTTCTATGGAGCGCGCGGCTGGACGCAGCTCGATTATTGAAGTCAATATTTCCTGCCCAAACACTCGCGTTGGTGAACCTTTTAGAGAGCCGGAAGCACTCGATAAGCTATTTAGCGACCTTGACACTATTAAGCGACCGCAGCCAACTCTTGTTAAAATGCCGCTTAATTTGCCCGGAGGATGGGAACAGTTTAAGTCGCTTCTTGACGTGCTTGCCGAGCATAAAGTTGACGGCGTAAGCATTGCAAACCTGCAGAAAAACCGCCAAGGACTTGACGTGCCGGCCGATTGGCAAGGAGCGCTTTCCGGCGGCCCTACTTACAGCGCAAGTAACGAGCTCATTCGCCGCACGCGACTTGCCTTTGGTAACCGCTTTGCTATCGCGGGCATCGGTGGCGTATTCACTGCGCAGCAAGCGTACGAGAAGATTCGCAACGGCGCCGATTTGGTGATGTTCATCACGTCGCTGATGTATCGCGGGCCGCAGCAAATCACCACGCTTAAACGCGGGCTTGCGGATCTTTTGAAGCGCGACGGATTCGAGCATGTGGCCGACGCGGTTGGAGCAGACTGCTGAAATTGATAAAGAATAAATAAAGAAATAATTAGTAAAGAATAAATAAAGGCACTTACTAAACGTTAGCTTACTAAACGTTAGAAAGTGCCTTTTATTATTACGCTTTGTTAGCTGCTCTCAGCGATTGCGCTTCAGCAATCGCGCTTTAATAAGCGTTATCACCGGAGTAATTGTTATAGTCGTCGCGACGAGCCGTACCATACTGATCCTGCGTTTGTTGTTGTTGCTGCTGCGACTGCTGATTCTGCGATTCCTCCTGCTCACGCATGGCCTGACGACGAGCATCCTCATCTCGCTTCTGCTGATCAGTCTTCTCCGCAGTATCCTTACGCGCATCCTTAACCGTGCCACCCGCAGTATACTTCGGATCCGGCTTACCATAATCGTTATCAATCGGAATATTCGCAGCCTTCAAATAATCGTTCATAAACTGCTTCCATGCTGGCGTTGCAATCAACACACCATACCAGGCAGCCATCGTGCGGCCGTTAATAGTAGCGCCATTAAAGCTCTTTTGCGACTCAGCATTACCAATAGCCACAAACGAAGCAATCTGGTGAGGCACAAAACCTGCAGTAGTCATGTAGAAGCGCTCGTTAGTACCGGTTTTTGCGAAAGTCTTACGACCGCCATCGAGCTGAGCCGTGTGAGCCATACCATCCGGACGTACCACGCCCTGGTTCAGAGCATACGCAACCGTCTGCGCAATACCCTTCGGAATCGCCTGATGGCAGTGAGCACTCGGCACTTTCAAACGCTTACCGTTCTTATCGACCACGCGCTTAATCGCAATCGGATCGCACGCCACACCATCCGCGCCAAGCGTGGCATACACATTCGCCACAGTAAGCGGAGACGCCTGCACAGCACCAATCGTCATAGGCGGATTGAACGAGTTAGACGAGTACACGCTCTCCTGACCAATAGGCGAATTGTGGTAACCAAGCACGCGAGCCGCATCCGCAATAGAACACAACTTCACCTGCTGCGCAATAGAAGCCTGCGTAGTGTTATGCGAATGAACCAGACCCATCAACGGCGTCTCCGGATTCACCGTACCGCCCATAGCATTCTGCAAAGCCCACGAACCAATACCACGGAACTTTGAACAGTTAAAATCAGAATTGTTATACAAAGTCGTAGTACGAATCGGCTGATTAATCGACTTTCCGGCAAGCAACCACGCCACCAAATTAATCGGCTTCCAAGTAGAACCAATCTGCCAGCCCAAGCCGCCGCCATCGCGCTCATCCACAGCATAATTCAAAGCCGTGTGAGTTGGGTCAAGCCTTGCAGCATCCGTAGCATCGTAAATACGGTTGCTACCAAACGCCAACACCTCACCAGTTCCAGGCTTAATAGCCGCAATAGAAACCTCAAAACCACTCTTATCGTTCACAGGAATCGTGTCTCGAGCAGCCTTCATAGCAGCCTTACTTGCACGCAAATCCATAGTGGTGTAAATATCCAAACCGCCCTCAGTAAGCAACTTTTCACGAGCGTCAGCCGTCTTACCAAACTCACGCGAATGTAAAATCTTCTTAGTGACATAATCGCAGAAGAACGCAGCATCACCAGCAGCCTGGCAACCAATATGAGACACATCCGACTGCACATTCAACGTTTTCTTCAATGGAGTTGCAACAGCCTCATCGTGCTGCTGCTTAGTAATAAAACCTTGACGAAGCATCAAATCCAGCACAATATTTCGCTGCTTTTCAGACTCCGGCTGATTGCTTTCAACCGAAGGATCGTAGCGAGAAGGATTCTTAGTAATAGCAGCAATCGTAGCCGACTGCACCAAATTCAGCTTCGCTGCACTCGTATTAAAGTAGCGGTGCGCAGCCGTTTCCACACCGTACAAATTATTACTACCAAACTGCGCAATATTAAGATAGCCCTGCAAAATTTCAAGTTTAGAATACTTTTTTTCCATTTGAATTGCGATAAGCATTTCTCGTAACTTACGCGCAATCGTACCTTCAGAAGCGTGATATTCCGCCAAAGGATCGTTATTTTCACGCGCCTTAATCATAAGCACGTTCTTCACATACTGCTGCGTTAACGAAGAACCACCCTGCATATCTCCCTTCTTTACGAAGGTCTGCACAAACGCTCGCATAACACCCTGCACGTCCACGCCGGAATGTTCAAAGAAACGACGATCCTCACGAGCAACCATTGCTCGCTGCATATACTGAGAAATATTGCGCAACGGCACCACCGTACGATTCTGCGCATAAAACGTTGCAATAATCGTCTTGCCGTCCGAAGCATACAAACGCGACTTTTGCGGCAACGCAGTCACATCAAAATCAATGCCGTCAACACGAAGCGACGGTACCACCGTCTTAACAACACTGTTCACACTCATAACGCCTGGAACGAACATAATACTTGCGGCTATACCACCTGCAACACACAACAAAATATAGGTGAGGAACAACGCAAGCACACGACGAGCAGTAAGTGAATTCTTTTTCGGCATGCGTTCTATTCTAAAGGTTCGCCTCTACTTGAAAACTCACGCTTCCACTCGCACACAAAAGCAAAAGCATCACACCACTTTTAACGGCCCGAACGGCGAATCAACATGCCCGGCTTATAAATAATAATCGAACGCCCCTGGCTCATAATCCAACCACGGTTCGCAAAATCCATTAACGCCTTATTCACCGTTTCTCGCGAAGCGCCAACCAGCTGAGCAAGCTCCTCCTGAGTTAAATCGTGCTGTACGCGAAGGCCGGCAGTTATTGGCTCACCAAAGCGGGAAGCTAAATTAAGTAACGTTTTTGCAAGACGAGCAGGCACGTCCATAAATACAAGGTCGGAAATGCGCTCGTTATTAGCCCTCATGCGAGCCGCCATAACTTGCAGCATATTTACAGCCACGTGCGGATGCTTATTAAGCCACTTAAACAGCACATCGTTTTCCAACCACAACACTCGCGTGTGACTAGTAATAGCAATAGCCGAAGCCGTACGCGGGCCGCCGGTCGGATCAAAAACCGGGATTTCACCCAGCATTTCGCCCGCGGTATGAATACTTAATAATTGCACGCGCTTATCGTTTGAATGACGCACAAGCTTCACACGACCACGTTCCAGCAAGTACATGCGACGGTCAGTATCACCCTCGTTAAAAATCGCCTCACCCTTGTCGAACATCGACTCTTGCAAATGCTCGAGCAGCTCTTGCATCTGAGCGCTAGGAACCTGCTTAAAAAGCGCGGTACGATGTAACGGAAAATCCTCGTTGGTGCCGTTACTTTTAATAACTCCCATTACTCGCCCCCACTTACGCACTACTTATTACGCACTACTTACGCAACTAACGCAACTCGCAATTCGCAACTAACGCAAAGCGCGCACCTTTGCGCATCACTTTTCACTATGCTACCACGTATCTGTACAACGCACTACTTTCTGAGCCTTCACTACTTGTCAATTCCCATAACGTGCAAGCACCACGCATTTTCATACGCAAGCTCTCGCCACTGACGATACCGTCCGGAGGTACCTCCGTGGCCACCATCCGTTTCGATACGAGCCACAGCGTCCACCCCCGCATACTGCAGTTGTGCCAACCATTTCAACGGTTCCGTAACCAACACGCGCGTATCCTGCAAAGAAGACGTAATAAAAATCTTCGGGAAATGCTCCAACGCTGCACACCCCTCAACATTCGACTGATCCGGCACATTTTCGTAAGGAGTATAAGACTTCATATAATCGTAATCCTCAACGTTACGCAAAGGATTACCCCACTCATCCCACTCCGTCACCGTAAGCGGCAGCGAAGCGTCGAGCATAGATGTCAACGCGTCAACAAAAGGCACATCCGCTTCAATGCCGGCATAACATTCAGGCGCCATATTTGCCACAGCGCCCATAAGAAGACCACCAGCCGAGCCACCGTTGGCAACAGTGTGCTCAGCAGACGCATAACCAGCACGCTGCAACGCGCGCGTGGCATCAACAAAATCCTCAAAAGTGTGCTTCTTGTGGCCGCGCCTACCCTGCTCATACCATGCGCGACCCATTTCGCCACCGCCGCGCACATGCACCTGAGCATACAGCACACCGCGATCCAGCAGACTTAAGCGGCCTACCGAAAAAGCGGGATCGGAACTCACTTCATACGCTCCGTAAGCCGTGATAAACATGGCGGTCGATTGCGATTCTGATTGCGATTCTGATTGCGCGTTTTGCTGCGCAATTGGTTGCGCAATTGCATCCGGCCTCCACACCAACGAAACCGGCACGCGTTCACCGTCGCGAGCGCTAATCCAAATGCGCTTTTCCGCATACTTACGCTCATCAAACTCGCCGAGTATAGTGCCGCGCTTCAAAAGTCGATCTTCACCGGTTGTGGGATCGAGTTCGCGAAGTTGACCAAGCGTAGCATAACTGCCAAAAGCGTACCGCATACGAGGAGCTTCATAGGAAGGGTTGCCGGTCATAGCAATGCTAAAAAGTCGATTATTGTTGATTTCGTCGGGAGTGATGTCCGCAAGACTTACACGCGCGCGTGCCGGCGCAGAAACAGATTCAGACGCAGACGCAGAAACAGACGCAGGCTTTTCGATACGCAACATATCTACATGCGCAACGTCGTGCTGCACAACTTCTTCCGGACGTACTTGACGAAAACGCCACGGACGTCCGGCAAGAAAATCTTGAGCAGCCATATCCTTACTCATTACAGCTATGCGAGGCAAGCCTTGCGCACGATACGAAAGTGCTACGTAATGCTCATAAATTGACAAACCGCTAATACTTAATCCCACCTCATTCTGCAAAATCTCAGGATTTTGCGGATTACTATACGGTTGGGTAATAGGCTTACTACTTGCCCCCGGCTCTACTGCATCTCCCTCAGCGCAACCGTAAGGAGAACCGGCCGCCACGCACACGCCACTTCCCAAAACGTACGGCTGCGGCGCGTCAACATTCCACACGCGATCGCGCATATCAATAATGTCAATTTCAAAGTTAGGATTCTTAGCATTATGGCTCACTACAGCCACCGGAATATCCTCACCTTGGGTGCCGGCATGCTCAAAGCAAGCGAAAGAAATATCGTATTCCACTCCTTCTTTCGGCTCAATAACCATGCGGAATTGCCCTTCCGGAGTGCTCAACGGAAGCATTAGCACGCGCGACGTGGTTTTAGAACTGCTATTAATCATCATGTAGCGTTCGTCAAAACTTTCATACACGTCTACAAAAAAGCGTTCGTCTGATTCTTCAAAAACCATTACGTCCGAATCAACCGACGTGCCTACGCGATGCCTCCACACTTGATAAGGCCTCCACGCATCGTCTAAACGCACATAAAATACCCATTGGCCGTCCGGAGTTAGCGATGCGGAGGCAAGATCGTGCCACGATTCTTCGCGCTCGACCCAGCGGGAGGAAGTGCGAGAAACGCTTTTGGAAACGCTTTTGGAAACGCTTTTGGAAACGCTTTTGGAAACGTCTTGAGAAACGCTTTGGTAATCGCGAATATAGTAACTTAACCGTTCGTCGCCCTGAGTATCCACACCGTATAACATGCGAGCGCCGTCGCGACTAATATCCATGCCGCCTATGTGCAAAAAGTTCGCGCCCAAACGTTCAGCTTCCGCGTTCGCATCAAACAGTATTTCCTCACCCAAAGTCTCCCCCGGCTTGGCAGCGCTGTCGATAGTCGGCGGATTCCAGTCCGCATCGTCAATAACGCGCATACGACACTGCACGGGATACTGTTTTCCTTCTTCAGTGCGCACGTAGTACCAGTAGCCGTTCATGCGCATCGGCACCGACATATCCGTTTCCTGAACGCGCGACTTAAGTTCGTTAAACAATGTAGAACGTAATGATTCCAAGGGTTTCATGCGCTGAGTAGTGTAGGCGTTCTGAGATTGCACATAATCGCGAAGCTGCAAACTGCTGCGATTCTTCATCCAAGCGTAATTGTCAACATACGTGCGTCCGTGAATTTTGCGGGTAAAAGGTATGCGCTCTGCCGGCAATGGAGTATTATTTTCGACGCTAACTTTGGAATTGCTAAATTTCGTATCGTTAACTTTAGAATTGCTAACTTTAGAATTGTCAAATTTCGTATTCATACGCTTTCGTCACTCCCCACTATATTCGCGCAAACAACCGCACCTACTTATTTGCACCCGTTACTTACTACTGTTACTACCAAACGTACACAATTCGCAAGGTTGATTTCACAAAGCTTGCTTCACAAAGGGAAGCATCACCTTTGCCAAATCCTCACCGTTAGGAGCAGCAAAGAAAGGCACCCCCTGCAACGTGCCAACAGCACCCTTCGCCTCAACAATACGCAAACTATTATCAGACTCGTCAAAATTATCAGACTCGTCAAAATCAAGCTGCTCAATAGCAGACTCCGGAACCTTACACGCACTATCCCTGTCAAACACGTACGAACGGCAAGAAGCACTCAAAGCCACCGCAAAATCACGAGACAACTTACGACGAAAATCATCAACCGTAGCATTTTCGCGAAGCTGACGAATACCAACCGCCAACACACGACCAGGATGCTGACGAATAATATCCGCATACGTGCTCGGATCCTTCTGACCATCGTCGCCGAGCAGCACAAAACGCATATCTGGAAAATCATCCATCAACTGCGTAGCAAACTCCAACTTGTGCTGAGGACCGTTAGGAATAAAAGTTTTCGGGCGCGGATCCAAATCCCGCAGCAACAACGGACCCTCAGGAAACTTCTCACGCACAATAAAATGACGAATTGAAGCCTCAACATTCCACGGAGAAGTAGAAAGATAGAAAAACGGAATATCGTTACGAACGCTGGCCAAACCGTTAAAAAACGCTGCCATACCAGGCACAGGCGAACGGTGAGCAGGATTCATAATCAGCAAATTATAGGCGGCACGAATCGGAGAAGGCGCTTGCGTCACCATAATAGTGTCGTCAACATCCGAAATAACGCCAATCGGCACATGCGCATCAATAGCGAATAAACTTGCCTTCACCGGTTCACGATGTTCAACCGCATACGAAACCACGTGACGGCCAGGAGATAGTGCGCGCTCCGTAATCAAATCCAAGTAGCCAGCACGGTCAGAAATACAATATTCCGCACTACCATCCCTTGATTCTTCAACGCGGTCATACACTTCGGAATCGCCAACTTGCGCAGTCTCCACAGGAATACCGTCAATCGACAAAGCAACCTTAACGCGTACAGAAGGCACCACTAACATGGCGTAAATGCCACGCTTCAAAGCGGAATGATGCCCAAGAGGAGGCGCATAAACCGTGCGGCAAATAAGACGAGCATACCGATGCGTTCCATAACCAATATACGGTTCCACACTTGGAAACCAGCCGGCACGACGGGCAACACGACCCGCAACACGCATCCACACGCCCACAACCGACGTAACCATACGTCTGCCCACGCGAACAAACATTGGCTTATTATCAATTCGCTCATCCTGAGAAGGCGCGTCAAAAAGCGTTTCCGTTACATGAACCGGTATGGGCGTACTACTCACACGACGAGAAGACGTAGCGGTGCCGGGAATTGCGGTGCCGGGAATTGTAGATCCGGAAACAGCAGGACCGGCATTCGTGACGCCAGATGCAGCCGCAGTGACGTCACGAGAAGATGCAGTACGCTTAGGCGAATTGCCAACGTTCGCGCTCATTGCTGGCGCACCGGACCATCCGGAGTAACGCCCGTAACCTGCACAATCGTGCCGCGCGGACAATTGTCATACACCCACTGAGCATCCTGCTCATACATGTTAATGCAGCCGTGCGAACCGAAATGCGCCGGATCGCCAGTAGCAATACCGTTATAATTCCAAGCAGCCGTGTGGAAACTTTCGCCACCATTGTAGTAGCTCACCCAATGCACGCCAGGCAGATAATAGCGGGTACCGTTAGCGTTCGGGCCACGCATATCCTGCGTTGAGTAGCGCAAGTAGATGAAGAACGTGCCGTTAGTTGAATCGTACATTCCCTTCCTACCGGAGCAGATTGGGAAAGTCTTAACTAATTCGTCATTCTTATAAACGGAAGCAGTTTGCGTAGTTTTATCAACCACAATACGCATCTCAACAAGCTTCTGTTTCGTAGCAAATTTCGTAACTTTGCCAGGAACAGCAATATTCGCATCCTCACCTTTAGTAAGTGCTTCACAAGCCTTCTTCGCCAAGTCGCGCGAATACGTTATTTCGATACCATTAACGCCCTTAAGCGTAGTAAAAAGCACCTTACCATCTTTGTTAACGGCATCTTCCTGATCTTCTTTTTCTTTATTAAGTTCCTTAGGAAGCGACTTAGAAAGCCAAGCGTCCGCAGCCTTCAAATCAATCTTATAAGAAAGCTTGCGTCGCGAAATATCAGCCTTAACTTTAATCCAAGAAGCAAGCACCTTCTTAGGAACAACAAAATTATCGCCATTACCGTTATTAAAACTAATTTTCTTAGCTAACAAAACGTTAAGATCCGAAACAAGCTTTTGTGCGGCCTCAAGCTTAATAGGAGCATCAGTACGACGAGAAGTCACCGAAACTTTTACGGTTTGACCAGGGTGAGCAAGTAACTTTTTCACTGCTTCGCGTACAGGCATCGTTTCAACAGTGCGCCCTGGAACACCATCTTCCACAGTGAAAGAGTCAGAAGACTCGTCAAACACGGCAGAATACGGCACCGCACGATCGTGCAAACGAACAAACTTCTTAACAACAAACGCGTCCATAACAGCATCATCACGCGACGCGTGCAACGCAACCGTCTGCTGAACCCACGGCATAATACGCGTAAACATATTATCTTTTTTCGCGTCCATAATCGCACTAACCGTAGCAGCGCGATCAACCTTCACACCGAGATGCTGCAAATCAGTAGTAATGCTGTTACCTCGATCATCCTTAATAACCAAAGAAGAAGTATTAACCGCCTGCTCAACCGCACGACTTACTTCATCCTCCGGAGAACCAACGAGACTACGCGACGAAGCAACATTGCCAAAATTAACGCCCGGAGCCACACGATCGTGGAAATACCAGTGCGTACCAAAGAAAGCAGCGATAAGAAGAATAACAAAAATAAGCAGAGAGTAGAACAAAGCAAAAGCAGAACGGCTAGCGCGATGCTTCGTGGACGCACCTGCACCCGCACCCGCACTGTCTTTATGCTGATCAGCACGCGGCTCAACCGTCTTGAACGTCGTGGTAGCCACGGAATCGGCGGCAGAATGAGAATACTGGCTGGAACCATTCCCTAAACCTGCAGCCGCACCAAAAGTCGAACCAAACGTGGAAGTAGGCGAATCGTCAGTAAGATCGTACTGACTATCATCATCCGAAACCTCGCCCAAGTTATCAGCAAGACTTTGCTCTTCATCAGCAGAGGCGTCACTACTATAATTTACCGGCTGATTACTTGAAACCTGCTCAAAAGCAACGGTATCATCACTCGCATCGTTCGAAACGCGAGAAGGGTCATTGTTGTAAGAACCGGCATTATCAGAGTTATACTGCAAATCCGCCATATTTTTACCCCCGCTTAACCAATGTATGCACAATGCACATTTGCACAGTTTAGCACTAACGACGCACGAAACTCAGCCGCGTTGCACCTGAGAAAGCAACGTTACCAATGCTTCCGCAACCTCATACGGATGCTCAGTAGCACTAAAATGGCCACAATCTTCAATAATCGTAAAATCAACATGCTTTGAAGCAGTCATTGCATCAGCCATCGGTCGCATAACCTCAGGCGCACTAGACGGATCCAAAGTGCCGCTAATAATCGCTGCCGGAGCAGTAATCAAAGGCAACTGATCTTCCATATCCGGACGGCAAGCAGCCATGCGCTGACGCCAAGCCAAACCTTCAGGCTTCTGGTCATGAATCCAATCTTCAAAAGTATGAATGAACTCAGGCGACTGCTTAACCGTGGAATCCTTTTCGGTGGCGTGAGCAAAATGCATAACCGGCTCAACCGTGTGGTCACGCTCGCAAATTTCAGCAATATCAAGACGTTTGGCACGAGCTGCAGGCGCATCAACGCAAGCGCGAGTATCGCACAACGCAATGCCGGCAACAGCCTTAGGAATAAGGCGCTGCACGTCTAAAGCAACGTAACCACCCATAGAAAGACCAACCCACACGGCGCGATCGTAACCTAAATCGCTAACAAGCTTGATATAAGAAGCAGTAAGAGCGTCCAAAGCGTGGGCGTAATCAGCCTCGTTAAATTCGGCGCTTTCGGCGCTTTCGGCTTTTGGAGTCTCGCTCAAGCCGGCACCAACCATATCCGGAGCAAAAATAGGAACATCATGCTTGAGTAAGCCGGACTCAAGAGCGGCATCAATCTGCGAGTTCAAAGCGCTAGCGCAAGCGTCCCACATGCGGTGATCTACTGGGAAACCGTGGATTAAAACGATTGGAGTGACGTCGCTGGAAGTGGCGGAGTCGGCGGCGCAATCTACATCGCGATAAACCGTATTATGCAACTGAAAAAGCGAGCAATCCTTAAAAGAACCGCAATTATTAGCTAAATTGCTTGAATTATTTGAATTATTTGAATTAATAGAACCTTCACTCATAGATAACAATAATAGTCTTAGCCATATAACAGAAATGTTCGGAAATGCGCGCAGCAAAAATGTGTAAAAAAAATGTGTAAAAAAATGTGTAAAAACAGTAAATATTGTTAATATGCTCGCAAAAACCATATACTACGGAAAATAATGTGCAAGAATAGGGTGTATGCCAACTATGCCTATTCAAGCAACCATCGCACTCATGGTGATCGTATTCGCACTCGTACTTGCGCCATTTGTCATCATGATTGTTACGCGCGCCTTGAAACGGCATCACCTAGCGGAAAAACTCGCCAAACGACACGGCGACGCAGTACACTACGCCTTCATACTCAACCCTTCAAAACCACAAGCTGAAACGTATCGCGAATATATTACAAACTACTGCAATCAGCGAAAATTCACGTACGAAATAATCGACACGCAACTCGACAAAGACGGACGCGCGTGCGCACTCGAAGCGTTATCCAACGGAGCAAACGTAGTGGTAGCAGTCGGCGGAGACGGAACCGTAAGAACCGTGGCCAGCGCCGTAAGCGGACAAGGCCACGCCATGGGAATCATACCAATCGGAACCGGAAACCTTTTCGCACGCAACATGGGCATACCTGTAAACGATGTAGAAGCAGCGTTGAGAGTGGCAACTTCGCACGGATCCCGGCAGGTAGACGTCGGACGCGTCACCATACTCGACAGGCCAAACGAAGACCACGGCCACGCGTTCCTAATCATCTCCGGAATTGGATTTGACGCGCTCATGATTGACGACACCAACCCACGTCTCAAAAAGAACCTAAGCTGGCTAGCGTATTTCATAGCGGGCGTAAAGCACCTATTCATTCCAAAGTATCGTGCAACCGTAACCATACAACGCATAAACGGCAACGAAAGCGTGCTCAAAGGACTTACCTTCCGAACCCTTATGGCAGGAAATTGCGGGCAAATACCAATGTTTTCGCTCATGCCGGAAGCCGCCTACGACGATGGCGTACTCGACTTTGAAATAATTGACACTTCCGTCGGTCTTATCGGCTGGGCAAACCTATTCCGCGGAGTAGTGCACCAAACCCTCACCGGACGCGCGCTACAGCAAGAAACGCTGTCTGCAGGCTCCAGAATCGACCAAACGCAAGGATTCTGGGCGGAAGTGCGCTTAGAAAAACCAGCACCCGTGCAAGTTGACGGAGATATTTTGGGTTACACAAAACATTTGCGATTCAGCGTTGACAAGCAAGCTTTGTGCGTGCGCGTGCCGGCGAGCGCAAAAACCAGCGTCACTGTGGGTGAGTAAGTAATATCTGTGAAGCGAGTGTTGTGGAACATTTGCGGGAGATTTTCCGGCATTTGTTGCTGTTTTGGCCGTTTTATGGAACATTCTCCGGAAAATTCCCAGCGTTTGTTGCTGAATTGATGGTTTTTTGGAACAAATGCCGGAGTTTTTTCTCCGGCATTTGTTGCTGCGCGTGCCGGCGAGCGCAAAAACCAGCGTTGCTGTGGGTGAATAATATAAAATACAAGCGCCGTGGCAGAATAAAAAATTATGGTAGTAAAAAATGCGGGAATGCCCGCCACCCCAGAAGATCTAGTCGACGTCGACGCTTTGATCGGCGCTTACTATGATGAAGTTCCAAATTCCAACATTCCAGAACAGCGCGTGATTTTCGGCACGTCCGGACACCGCGGTTCCTCTTTGAAAACCTCCTTCAACGAGGCACACATTGTGGCAATTACGCAAGCAATTGCCGAATATCGCAAGAAAGCTGGCGTAACCGGCCCACTTTATATCGGTCGCGACACACACGCACTTTCCGAACCTGCACAAAAAACCGCAATCGAGGTTTTGGTTGCTAACGGCGTTCACGTTCGCGTGGATTCTCGCGACGACTTCGTACCAACTCCTGTTGTATCCCAGGCTATTTTGACGCACAACCGCGCAGCCGACGGCACTCAGCGCTTTAGCGGCGACGGCTTGGCTGACGGCATCGTCGTCACCCCTTCGCACAATCCTCCAACCGACGGCGGTTTTAAGTACGATCCTGTAACCGGCGGCCCAGCCCCTGCAGACGTAACTAACGCAATCGCAGCTCGCGCAAACGAATTACTCGACAACTACAAGTCAATTAAGCGCGTGCCTTTCGAGGAAGCAATCAAGTCTGACTTAGTAGAAGGCTTCGATTACCGCGAACACTACGTAAGCGACTTGGCAAACGTAATCGACTTCGACGTAATCCGCTCCAGCGGCGTGCGCTTGGGTATTGACCCACTCGGCGGCGCAAGCGTAAACTACTGGCCACTTATGAACGAAAAATACGGCCTCAGCATCGACGTGGTGCGTCCAGAAGTCGACCCAACTTGGCGATTCATGACAATCGACCACGATGGCAAGATTCGCATGGATCCAAGCTCCCCTTACGCAATGAAGGGCTTGGTTGACCAGCTTAACGCCGGCGCTTGGGATAAGTACGATTTGGTTGGCGGCACCGATCCAGATGCCGATCGCCACGGAATTGTGTGCCCGAATTGGGGCGTTATGAACCCGAACCACTACATTGCAGTGTGCGTGGAGTACTTGTTCGGCGGCGCTCGCCCAGATTGGCCAAAGAATACGGCAATCGGCAAGACGCTTGTGTCTTCCTCCTTGATTGACCGCGTGGCCGCTTCTATTAACGCTAAGCTCGTGGAAGTGCCTGTTGGCTTCAAGTGGTTCGTTGACCCGCTCTTTAGCGGCGAAGTTGCTTTCGGCGGCGAGGAAAGCTCCGGCATGAGCTTCTTGCGCAAGGACGGACGCGTGTGGACCACCGATAAGGATGGCTTGATTCCAGACTTGCTCGCGGCGGAAATTACCGCAAAGACTGGCAAGAACCCGGCTCAGCTTCACCAGGATCAGGTGGCTCGCTTTGGTGAAAGCTGGTACAAGCGCGTCGATACCCCTACCACGCTTGAGCAGAAGCAGAAGTTCGCAGCTTTGAGCGGCGACGACGTGGAAGCAACCAAGCTTGCAGGCGAAGATATTACCGCAAAGCTCACCGAGGCTCCTGGAAACGGCGCTAAGATTGGCGGCTTGAAGGTGACGACCAAGAACAACTGGTTCGCCGCTCGCCCATCCGGCACCGAAAACATTTACAAGGTTTACGCTGAGTCCTTCGTGTCTCCGGAAGCGCTTGACAAGGTGCTTGAGGAAGCCACTGCTGTAGTCGACAAGGCTTTGGCATAGCGTAAATCTTTCGTAAGAATCTTAATAATAAATAATCTTACGTAAGTAAAAACTAATTGCGCTGGTTGCAATCTGCAGCCGGCGCTTTTTTATAGGCTGATTGCAAGTAACGGCTGGTTACCAGTAACTAAAGAAAATTTTGTTTTAAGATACGATAAAATTTGTGTAGCACGCAATTTGAAAGGTTTTTGCTATGATTGTTGTTTCTACCGACGGTTCCGCACTTGGCAATCC
>NZ_LRTV01000006.1:207421-222048 GCF_003408845.1 Gardnerella massiliensis | reverse complement strand
CAGTTAGCGAACACCATCACACCGGCAACGCAGACGCGGGCGGAGCAACCAACGGCACAAATCAAATCGGCGAATTATGCGCGGTACTCGAAGCCCTGCGCGCGCACCCAGGAAGCGAGCCTCTCACCATCGAAACTGACTCCCAATACGCAATTAACTGCGCGACTACGTGGATTCACGGCTGGAAAAAGAACGGTTGGAAAAATTCCAAAAAAGAGCCGGTAAAAAATGCTGACTTAATTCGCGCAATCGACCGTGAAATTACCGAGCGTGAAGGTGCGGTAAAATTCGTGTGGGTTAAGGGACACGCCGGAAACGCCGGGAATGAGAAAGTCGATACTTTAGCGCGCACGTATGCTGAAGATTGCCGAAGTGGTACAAAAGATGGTTACTTACCTTTGGAAGGATGGAAGTCGCTTCTCGCTTCGGAATATGCGGAAGGTACGGACGTGCCAAGTGACGCAAAAATGCTTCTGGAAAACGAAATTTCTCGTGAAGAATACCATATTGGACGAGCTGTAGGAAAAGATACCAACCCTGATTTTTCTGGGCAAAATAAGGAAAATAAGGAAAATTCACAGGACGATATTCAGAACGAAACGCGCGAAATCGAAACGCACGAGAACGAAACGCACGAGAACGAAACTCGCGAGGAAGTTGGCAGCAGCACAGCTAGCAGCGACACAACTAACGACAGTACAACTAACGGCAGTACAGTACGTGAAACAACGCGTGAAACAGATCGCGAAACAACGGACGAATTGACGCGCGCAACAAACGCAACAACAAACGCAACAACACGCGAAGTCAAATATAAAGCAGTACCAGGTCTTAGCGTTAGCGGCGTGCTGCAATTCACCCCTGCCCCAAGAACAAGCCCAACCTTTACAGGCGAGCCTCGCTTTATTTCCGGCAGCATTAACATAAGCGGATACGTCAAACCCGACGGCACCTTGCACTTATCCCCAACCGCCTTCTACCTAAATCAAGCAAACAAATAAATCATAAAAAATCTGCATGCAGACTAATATGGAAATGTATGAAAAATGAGGCACGCACAAAAGCGCAACAGCATAAAGCGCAAAAGCCTCTCCCGCAAATAGCGATGGAAGTTCATCGACGAACTCGGGAACAACAAAAATAAGAAAGCAGGAATAATGGATAAAGCACAACAAGACGCGCTTAAAAAGGCAGCAGGCATTGAGGCCGCAAAGATTGTGAAAAATGGCATGATGGTTGGTCTCGGCACCGGCTCCACCGTGCGCTTTTTGGTGGACGAGCTTGGTCGCAGAGTTAAGGAAGAAGGCTTGAGCTTTACGGGCGTCACCACTTCTCGACGCACGCAAGAGCAGGCTGAAGGCTACGGCATTAAGATTCTCGACATTAACGAAGTGGATCACATTGACGTCACAATCGACGGCTCTGACGAAGTAGATAAGAACTTCAATGGTATTAAGGGCGGCGGCGCAGCTTTGCTTTGGGAAAAAATTGTGGCTATTAATTCCGACCGCATTGTGTGGATTGTGGACGCAAGCAAGGTAGTTGACACGATTGGTAAGTTCCCGCTTCCTGTTGAGGTGATTCCGTTTGGTTCCGCTCAGGTGATTCGTAAGTTCGAAAAGCGTGGTTACAAGCCAGTTTTGCGTCTTGATGCGGACGGCAAGGAAGTGCGCACTGACGAGAACAACTTCGTGGTTGATTTGCATCTTGAGCGCATTGAGCATCCGCAGGAGTTGGCTAAGGATTTGATTGAGACTGTTGGCGTTGTGGAGCACGGCTTGTTCTTGAATATGGTTGACACCGTAATCGTTGGCGATCCGAACGGTCCACGCACGCTTACGAACCCAAATAAGTAGTCGCGAATAAGTAACGCGAATAAGTAACGCAACTAAATAAAACGAAAGTAGAGTCAGCATTTTGCTGGCTCTACTTTTTTATTACTGTGACGCGAGTTTTCGTTTGCAGTGGCGCGAGTATCTGAAAATCGCCAAACAGAGACACTCACGCAGCGCGCCAACTGCACGAGTGTCCCAAAACAAGCAAAATGAGACCCTAACGCAGAGCGCTAACTGCACGCGGGTCTGAAGAACAGGATTAAGAGACCCTAACGCAGAACACCAACTGCACGAATGTCCCAAAACAGGCAAAATGAGACCCTAACGCAGCGCGCCAACTGCACCAGTAACGAAAAAACGCCTCTATACGTTACGCGCGCAGTCACTCATCTGCACCAGTAACGAAAAATCACTGTTATACGTTACTAACGCAGTCGCCCATCTGCACCAGTAACGAAAAAACAGTGACGTTCGCACGGATAACGTGCTCACTTACGAAACTCGCGCGAGCGTCCTTCGCTCAGTGCAAAAAATCTCAAATCTCACCACACGAATATTTGTAAGACAAGCCGCGAAATAAATAAATAGAGATAAAAAAAGCGCCGGAAACCCGACGCTTTCAAAAGTCTTACGTGCCTAAACGTTCAGACACGCATCAACGCATAGCAAAGCAGCAGAAGCTACTACTTACGCTGGTGACGAGTCTTACGCAGCAGTTTGCGGTGCTTCTTCTTGCTCATCCGCTTGCGGCGCTTCTTGATGACAGAACCCATCTGAAGCCTCCATTCATATCTAAAGTGTGCAACTTGCCTAATGTTACACCGTTTTGACGACTTTGGGGAGTGACCTCACCGATACCACTATTTTTACAGCAATTTACATAGGGAAACTATGATAGAAGCGCTCAACCGCTTGCTTAGCACCAGTAACCTCAAAAACGGCGGTATCATTCTGCCACAAAGCACTCGCCTGAGTCTTATCATTCTCATCAGTACGCAGCACATAGCTTCCAACCGTTTTGCCCGCAACCTGAATCTTTCCGCTAGCAACGTCAGCACCCTTCAAACCATCGATAAGCAACTCGTACTGCTTATTCGCAGAATCGCGACTAGACCATTGCGCAACCGTTACCGACACCTCACCATCTGCTTGACCAGTCGAATACTTTACTGTGTACTCTTCCAGCGGAGTAGATTCGTTCCATGCGGCACTAGGAACAGCATCAATACGCGCAAAATCGAGCACACTATCCGGCATCGCTTTCAGCAAAGCAGTCGATGTTGTTGGCAGCGGCTTTGCTTGAATAGACGGCGTTTTTGGCATAGTTACAGTGTTTTTAGTAGCAGTACTGTTGTGATTTAACGCCCAACCTGGCCACACAAAAGCAGAAAGCAAAGCAAGCACCACCACTACCGTCGCGCTAGCGAGCACGACCAGCAGCTTACTGTGCGTAGTCCCGTTCGCGCTAGCACCTTTTGTTGACGCATTATTTGCACCGTTCATATTTGACGCATTCGTATTCAGCATACTTGCATTATGTCACAGAACGATGACGCTGAGCGAAGCTGTTGCGTAAATGAAACAATTGTCTTAGAAGACATATAGCGTCGAGATATGGCTGGTAAATCCACTCTCAATTATTTGTGCTCCGAATGTGGCTGGAGCGGCTCCAAATGGTACGGACGTTGCCCGGAGTGCGGCGAATGGGGCACTGTTAACGAGTTTCACGAAGCTAAATTAAGCGGATTGTCACGTACGACTCGCACTTCACGAAAGTCCGCAATTGCGGGCGTCACCAACGCTGCGTATCGTACCAACGCTGCGTATCGTACCAACGCTGTCAACTCCACCAACGCTGCGTATCATAACTCCACCAACGCTGCTAACTCCTCCACCGCACGCAACTTAGCAATTCCAGCGCAACCAATCACCGCAATCCAAGCCGACGACACCTCCCGCATACGCACCGGTTTCAGCGAATTTGATCGCGTGCTCGGCGGCGGAATCGTCCCCGGTTCAGTGACGCTTATTGCCGGCGAGCCAGGAATTGGCAAATCAACTCTTTTACTAGAAACCGCAGCAAACGTAGCCAAAAGCGCCAAGCAATCACAAAATCCGCCCGTTCTATACATTTCCGGAGAGGAGTCTGCTGCTCAAGTTAAGTTGCGAGCGAGCCGAATCAACGCAGTAAACGACCACCTGCTGTTGGCAGCCACGGGAGATCTCGACACCGTGCTGGATCTTATTGAACAGTATCAGCCAACGCTTGCGATTGTCGATTCAGCGCAGACGATTGTGGCCCGCGATGTTGATGGCATTACTGGCGGCTCCACGCAGGTTCGCGAAGTGGCAAGCGCTTTGATTGATGTCGCTAAATCAAATACTATTCCCGTACTTTTGGTTGGCCATGTTACGAAAGATGGTTCGATTGCGGGTCCTCGTACGCTTGAACATTTAGTAGATAGTGTGTGCCAGTTTGAGGGCGATTCGCAGACGGCTTTGCGTATGCTTCGCGCGGTAAAGAATCGTTTTGGCCCAACTGATGAAGTTGGCTGTTTTGATATGAGCGGTGAAGGAATTGAGGAAGTGCCGGATCCTTCCGGACTCTTTTTATCTTCCCAAAGTGACGCTCACGAAGAAGGTAGTTGCGTAACGTTTACGCTTGAAGGTCACCGCAGCTTGCCGATTGAAATACAGGCGCTTGTTACGCAATCGGCTCTACCTACTCCTCGACGCGCAGTTTCAGGAGTTGACTCCAATCGTATCGCCATGCTTACCGCAGTATTGTACAGGCACGGCGGTTTGAATCTTTTGTCTCAAGACTTGTACGTTGCTACCATTGCGGGCGCCCAAGCAAAAGAGCCTTCTTGTGATTTGGCTATCGTGGCAGCGTTGGCGAGCGCAGCGAAAAACAAGGCGATTGCGCCTTTTACTTGTGCTGTTGGTGAAATCAGTTTAACCGGCCAAGTGCGCCCTGCCGCTCGCATGGAACCGCGTTTGCGCGAGGCTGCGAGAATAGGATACAAGCGCGCCGTTGTGTGCAAAATGCGTAAGAAGCTGAATATTCCGGGAATTGAGATTATTGAGGTGAGTACAGTTCGCGAAGCGTTGAAAGAGTTGGGATTGTGACTCAGTCACCTCAATTCAACACTTCGCGAATGTGACATTACTTTAATTTGTTCTTAACTTGCGTTTAGATTGCGCTTAACTTGCGTTTAGATTGCGCTTAATTCGTGCCAGCTTGCGTTTAGCCGAGAATCTCGCTTGTATCGCATACTGTGATAAGCGGCGTAAAAAGCTCCATAGTTTTAAGGGCTAACTCGTGATTTTCCGGCGTGCTTCCTGCGCAAGCATCTGCCGCAACGCGCACAGCCACACCGCTATCCGCTGCAGCTAAAGCGGTTGTTAACACGCAGCAATCGGTGGCGACTCCGCAAACCGTTATTTTGCGGCACTCACCTAACGCAGCCTTGAGATCCACACCCCACTTGCCGAAAGTTTCGCACGTAACCACAGCGTGACCTTCCGCAAGCTCTGCCGTTTCTGGCGTAAAGTCGTACATCGGATCGTTAGGTTTTACGAGGAATTGTGGCCAATCTTTAAAATAGTCAACCCAAGCGTTTTCCGGCTTAAGCGGTGCTACGTAACGCGTGTAAATTACTCGGTTTCCGTAAGCTTTCGCAAGTTTTGTAAAAGCTTCGGTTGTTGAGTCGTAGGTGTGATCTGCGCACGCCCAAGTCGACCAGTCACTTTCGCAAAAAACGCGCTGCCTGTCGACTACTACTAACCATTCGTCTTCTTTAATCATTTGAATATCCTTTTTTATTTCAGATTAATTCAGATTATTTCAGATTATTTTTATTCTGCAATTTCGCTTGTTTGCGTTGCTTCGTTAGTTGGCAACTATGCTTCGCTTGCCGGCAAATTTGCTTCTTGCTTAGCAATATCCTTACGTTGGAAGATTAAGGAGCCAATTAAACCGATTAGTAGCGCAATTATTACGCCCAAGTTAGCACCTGCCCAGCTGCTCGACTTTCCGCCAACAATCCAAAGCAAATACCCTTGCCACGTGAGCCATTGTGCAGCGGAATTTACAACCAAACCCCAGCCAACAATTGTTCCAACGCAAAGAATCACAAAAGCTTTAACGTTCCAAGCACCGTAGCGACCTTCCGGCTTATACAAGTCTTCCGTGCAGTAATCTTTTTTGCGAACAAGCACATCCGTAGTAAACATTCCTGCCCAAACTGCCATTGGCACTCCCAAAGTTGTTAAGAAGCCTTGGAATGGTCCAATAAACGTGTCGGAGAAGAAGGTAACGTAAACAACGCCGAGAGTAGTGAGCACTGCCGTAATAATTGCTGCCACCGCACGCGGGATACGTATTCCAAAAGATAGCAGCGCAAGGCCGTTGGAATAATTATCCATAATTGCGCCAGACATAAGTCCTAAAACAGCTACGATTGTGTACGGAATCAAATACCACGCTGGCAAGATTGCCGCAATTGCACCGATTGGATCATTTCCAACGTTGTGAGCCAGTTGCATATTGGAAGCCGCAAGCAAAAGTCCATAGAAAATCAAGAACACGTTTGCAATTGACGCTCCAAAAGTAGTCCAAAAAACGATTCCACTATTTGAAGATTTTCTAGGCAAATATCGAGAGTAATCGGCGGCAACATTAACCCAGCCTATGCCGAAGCCAGTCATAACGAAGAAGCAGCAGCCAAGCATTGCTGGAAGGGATCCGTTTGGGATTCGTCCAATAGCCGCAAAGTTTATGTGCCCCCAGCCCAGCACAAAGAAGCCGAGGGTTATTATTCCCGTTACGATTGTGATAACTTGCTGGCACTTCATAATTAAGTCGTAACCGTAAATTCCAACCACCACAATTAATCCAACTACGATGATTGTGCTCACGACTTTAACGCTTGTGCCACTACCCCAGCCGAGCTTTTCTGCGGCTGTGGCCATTGCGAGAACGGCGGTTATGGCTAGCGAAATTTCCCAGCCGAGCGTTGCAATCCAACTTAGTGCCGCTGGGATATTGGCTCCGCGCACGCCGAAGGTTGCGCGAGTTAATACCATTGTTGGCGCGTTTCCACGTTTGCCGGCTATCGATATCACTCCCACCAGCAGGAAGGATACGATTACGCCGATTATGGTCATAAGCGTTGCTTGCCAGAAGGATATTGCGAAACCTAGCGCCCAGGCTCCGTACGACATGGCGAATACAGAAATATTTGCTGCAAACCATGGCCAGAATAGGCTTGCTGGCGTTCCTTTGCGCTCGCTTTCGCTGATTGTGTCTATGCCCTGTTCCTCTATGCTTAAGGAACTTTGGGTTTGTTGAGCTTTGGCTTCATCTACTTTGGCTTTACTCATTGTTTTTGTTTCACCTAGTTTCTTTTTTAGGTTGATTTGCTTGTTTTGTGCAACGTAAGAAAAGTTAACAAATGTTGGTATTAATAAACATTTGTTTTAATAAGATCTTCTATCTCCTTTTTCGTAGGGCACGTCGCAGGCCCGTATTTGGTAACAGCAAGAGCTGCCGCAGCGTTCGCATACAAAACTGCTTGCTTAAGCGTCATTTTGTAAGCTATTGAAGCCGCAAGTACGCCAGTATGCGCATCTCCAGCTCCATTTGTATCTACTGCTTTTACTTGAAAACCTTTAATATGCTCGGCTTCTTTGCCTAAATCACACACCCAAGCTCCATCAGATCCCGTGTGGACAACGAGCGGAGCTTGTAACGCACGTTGCAAAAGTTCAATTTTTTGTTTCGTAAGTTGATTATTTGTTTCGTAAGTAAAGATTCCGTTGGCAGCACCCTCGTTGGCATCACCCCAAGCGTTAAGCCTCCTCGCTAAAATCCCCGCTTCTCTAGCATTACACAACCAAATCGGCGCATAGGCAATCAATGCTCTTAAATCTTCGTCTAAAATATTTGCAATCATCGGTGACGCATCAAAAATCGCCGTAAACCGGCGCGTGCAATTATAAAAAGAACTCTCTAAAGCACTACTACTCGAACCGCTTGGCCTACCCAAACCGCTTGGCCTACCCAAACCGTTTGAGCCGCTTGTTCTCATCATAAATCGCAAAAGCGCACGTTTTATAGGACTCACAAACGTGTACCCACTAAGGTACACAACATCTTGCGGATTTGGGTTTACCAAGTCAAAAGCGTGCTCGTCATCGCTAGTTTCCGCACCTTTAGTAGATATAAAAGTGCGCTCTGCACTTGCGTCCGTAAGCGCGACGCAAAATCCTGAATCGAGTGTGGAATTTTTTGTACCAATATGCGAAATATGCGCTTCATTTAAAGCTTCAGAAATCAGATTTGCAAAATAACCTTCGCCCAGCACGCCAGCCCACTGCGCCTTAGCTTCCATTTGACTTGCAGCAAATAGCATGTTGTAACTCGCTCCAACGCGCATATTGCACGAGCTAGCAAATATGTCTTCACCAGGGGCAGGAACGGCGTCAACTTTCATCGTCAAATCTACAATAATTTGGCCGAGTGAAATCACTCGTGGCACAAACGAACTCACACTTTCGCTCAAGTTTACGTTTGACACTTCCATTGCATCGCCTCTGAAAGCTACTACTGCGCAATATCTTCTCTAATTAAACACAAATCATACACCGTCTTTTCTACGTCATAGCAGTGCTCAACTCGCAAATTCTCTAAAACGCGCCCCCGTATTACTGCATCAAACGCCTGCGCGCCGTGTTGCGAACCCAACATTGCCGAGCACATTGCGGCAATCGTATCCGTATCTCCGCCAATAGAAGCCGCAAAACACGCAGCTTTGGTAGGTTCGTTCACAAAGCGAGTTGCAATTGCGAAAGCCGCAGCCACGGATTCATTAGCTTCAACACTTGTGCCACAATCGTTCTGCAACATTTCCGCAAAATAATCGTCGCTAGCAGACGCGGAACTCAATTCCTCGGCTTTTTTAGTGAAAAATTCGACTCGACTTATAACGCTTGCTTTTGCGCTCCAATTGCCTTGTTTTGGAAGCAATTTTACAAATTTTATTGCTTCTTTAAGTGGATTTTCGCAACCTTCAATTCCGAAGCTTACTGCTGCCGCAACTAACGTCGTGGATTCAATTCCTTGCGTTGTGTTGTGAGTAATTAGGCACGATTTTCTTGCTGCCTGAGCAAGTGACTCGCCTGGTTTGAAGGCAATTCCGACTGGTGTTGCACGCATTGCACCACCGTTAGTTGTGCCAAATTTGCCTGTTTCTTCGGGACTTACCCCATTTACAAGCGCTTGTAAAGCGGATTTAGTTGATGGCCCTAGAAGATCAAGGGAACCTTTTTCGCGCATTTGTGCCTCCCAATCTAGGAGGTTTTGCGCATACTTGTTGTTGTCGAGATTGCCTTTATCTGCGATTATGCGTTTTGCAAGTAGGAAGGCTTGTTCCGTATCGTCTGTTACGGAACCTGCTTTCATATTTGGAGCAATTGGCTGCTGGCTTACAGCGTCCACTAATCCTACAATTGGACCACCATAAAAACGACGTATGCTTTGAGCGCTCATGCTTTGAGTTGGCATACCCAGCGCATCCCCTATAGCAAGACCGGTAATGGCACCAAGCGCTCGATTATACGTTTCGCTTTGCTTAATATTGATTGCCATGGTGTTTGTGTTTGTGTTTGTTGCGTTAGCCATATTTATATTTTATGCGTGCGCAAACACAATTTTCGTGCGTAACTTTCGTACGTAATTTTTATACGTAACTTCCAGACGTAACTTCCAGACGTAACTTTCGTACGTAATCGTCAAAAACAATCACGAAAACAATCCCGGAAACAATCCCGGAAACAAAATCCGGCAAAATTGCAACGCAACTAGCGCAATTCAACGTCAGTAAGCTTTTTAACCGACTCAGCATCGCGCTTAAGCGTCTCTTTTAGCTCGTCAACTGAATCAAAAGCCTGCTGCGGACGCAAGAAGCTCGCAAACTCAATGCACACGCGGTGACCGTACAAATCCTTCCAATCGTCGAATAATCCATACGCCTCAACCGTGCGCTCTGTCTGCTCTTCGCCATCCTTATTAAACGTTGGTTTTGTGCCGATAGAAATTGCTGCCGGCCAACGCCATGGCGAATGTACACCCAAATGAAGCTCGTCGCGCCGCAAAACACTCACGTCTGGCACAGAAACTTTTGATGGATTTACACCATTTTTGTTATCCGCATCCAAATCCACAACCCAGCCGGCATACACGCCGTCAACCGGCACATAACCTTCAATATGTCCACCAAGATTAACCGTAGGGAAGCCAAGTTCACGCCCACGCTCATCCCCATGAACCACAGTGCCTTCCACGCGATGCGGCTGATCCAAAATCTCTCGCGCTTGAGCCACTCGACCAGTAGCCAGCATCCAACGCACGTGCGTAGAACTCCAAGCACGCACCTTCTTATTCGGCATGCCCTTACTCCAAGCGCGATACTCCGCCTTATTCATGCCTTCAGCCGGGTCTTTAGGATCCCCTGGACCTTCCGGTGCTTCACGAACGATAGGATCTGGCACACGCACGTCCTCCGGACCCAAATCTTCCACTTCCACCAGCTCAAATACGCCGGTTGCCTGCGACAATTCACGAATAGCCTGAATATTACCGGCACGACGAGCACCAAGTGCAGCATCAGAACCAAGCACTAACGCGCGCATACCCAGCTTGCCGACGAGCTGCCCCAGGAAGAAGCGGTAAGACTTCGCAGCGAAAGCGAGACTATAGCGCACAATAACCACGTGATCGACATCAAGCTCAGAAAGCACGCGCAAACGCTGGCGCACACTAGTAAGCGCGTCCAAATCTTCCGGAAGATCCGCGTTAGAATCGCCAAAGTCGTCGTACAAATCAGGATTTGCGTGCACGACACTAGGCCGAGGGTCAAACATAATCACCACAGAAAACGCTCCATGGCGACGCGCAAGTTCCACCGTGCGACGAATAACTTCGCGATGACCTTTGTGCATGCCGTCAAATACGCCTATGGTTACCACCGCTTTACGCTCTGCACTTAGCGTTGGCCAATTAATCATGCCGTTGGCATCTGGTCGAATGTCGATGACCTTCATGATATCCTTACTATCCGCGTTCAAGCATCTACGTCAAGACATACCGCGTCTTTCCGTAATCTCGTTATTCCAAATACTAATCCAGTTTACCAGTCTTCTCGCTTGCCGGAAATACCACAATCGGCTTGATTTGCTCACATTTGTTGGTTTTTGCAGGCTCTACTACTGCAACAACGTCACATTGCGTTGTATTATCGGCCGGAACGTAGGTTATTGCAGGGTATTGTGCGCTATTTTCTTCGTTTGTAAGTTTAATCCAGCGTCCAAAACGCAAGTCGCGCGCTTGAGTTTCGTCAATTTTGAAAGTTGGAAGGGTGGATTCTGCGGCTTCCATCATAGTTAAACAAAGGTGCTGCAGATCGGTGTTCGCATCAAAATTTTCTGACGGAACGGCTTTATAACGCTGCTGAAGTTTGCCTTCGCGGTCCGTAAATTCGTGAGATTTTGCGATAAGTTTTAGCACGCGAGGATCGTCTATAGAAAAGTTGCCTACGCTTGTGCGCCGCAGTTTAATAAGATGTCCGCCAACGCCTAGCAAACGTCCTAAATCGCGCGCTAAAGCGCGAATATACGTGCCGCTACTGCAGGAAACTGTAGCCACGACGTCACACACTATTCTTCCGCTTACGCCTTTCGTAACGCGAGGTTGAGAAACGTTAAATTCGCTAATTTCTATTTCTCGCGACTCTAGTTCAACAGTTTTTCCTTCTCTCGCCAAATCGTAGGCACGTTGCCCGTTGATTTTAATTGCGGAAAATGCCGTTGGTGCTTGCTTAATTTTGCCAACTAAATTTTCGTGAATAACTTGTTTAATACGATTAAACGCGTCAGAAGTTTCGCTTGCAGCTGATTCAAACAATGCTGTAAACGTTGGATCTTGAGATTTTGCTGCGACTCCAGGCCCTAATCCAAGCTCTCGCTCCGGCAGGATTTCGCCGTCAGCATCATCGGTTGTAGTTGCCTCACCCAAGCGAATAATTGCTTCGTAAGTTTTATGGTGACCGAGCATGTAGTTGAGTAGGCGCGTTGCGTTACCAAATCCGATAATAAGCAGGCCGGTTGCCATAGGATCAAGCGTTCCTGCGTGACCTACGCGTTTGGTGTGTAGCAGGTGGCGAGCGCAGGCGACTACATCGTGGCTGGTAACGTTTTGCGGCTTATCGACCAGTAGAAGACCGGAAGTTGGTATTGTTTGCTGTTGCATTACTGTCACCATAAGTGCATTAGATTATTCGTCGGATTTGTTGGATTCGTCAGTTTCGTCAGCAGCTTCTTCGTCAGTTTCCTCGTCAAAGTCGTCTTCGTCGTCAAAGTCGTCTTCATCTTCAAAGTCGTCTTCGAAATCGTCTTCGTCTTCACGCGGCTTCTTATACGGATCTTCCTCACCCGCATATTGAGCATTCGCGCGCATCTGAGCCAACTCCTCATCCCTACGACGAGCTGCAACCAAAATATCCTCAATCTCATGCGCTTCCGTTGGCACCTCGTCATACACAAACTGCAGCTGCGGAGTCAAACGCAACCCAGCTTTCGCACCAACCAATGATCGCAAACGACCCTGAGCCTGCTGCAAAGCCTGAGCTGCGCGCTGGCGTTCGCCCTGTTCCTTACCAGCATGACCAAGCTGAGTCCAATACACTTTTGCAATCTGCAAATCGTTCGTAACACGCACTTCCGTAATAGTTACGCTTGCCAAACGCTTATCGTGAAGCTGAGATTCCATACTCGAAGCTACAACGCGCTGAATTAACGCCGCAATTCGAGCAGCTCTAGGATTCGTTCCTGCCATAACGCTTACTCCTTACTTATTCATAATATTTCGCAAAGCGCACGAAATGTACTTATATCACCAAATTACGTATTTTATGCTCGCTGCACACTGTAACTACATTGTATTCGCATACTTACAGCGAAAACAGCAAAAGTGATAAAAGCAATAACCTAAGCTACTACTTTTATCACTTTCTATGCTAACAACAGCTTAACGCAGTATCTTGCAACCTTTTACTTGCTATTTGCGATCAATTTGACGCATTTCAAAGGTTTCGATTACGTCGCCAAGCTCAATGTCATTGAAGCTGCCGAGATTAATACCAGCTTCGTAACCTTCGCTAACGGACTGCACGTCGTCCTTGAACCTACGCAAGCTGGAAATCTCAAGATCGTTGACAGTAGCAACACCGTCGCGAAGAATACGGCACTTTGTACCGCGCTTGACTTCGCCGTCTTGAACCATAACGCCAGCAATATTGCCGAACTTGGACGAGCGGAAGATTTCGCGAATTTCGGAGTGCGAAGTAACAACTTCTTCGAATTCCGGCTTAAGCATACCCTTCAAAGCAGCTTCAATATCTTCAATTGCCTTGTAAATAACGGAGTAGTACTTAACTTCCACGCCTTCGCGGTCTGCCAAGTCAGCAACCTGACGGTTTGGACGCACGTTGAAGCCAATAATCACAGCCTTATCAACAGTTGCCAAGTTCACATCGTTCTGAGTAATTGCACCAACACCGCGGTGAATAACCTGGATTCCAACTTCCTCGGAAACCTCAATCTTCATCAAGGAATCTTCCAAAGCTTCCACAGAACCGGAGGAATCGCCCTTAATAACAATGTTCAGCATATCAACTTCAGACTTAGCGAACTGTTCCTTAAGGCTTTCAAGAGACACAACCTTGCGGCGCTTTGCAAGCTGAGCTGCACGCTCGGTAGCCGCACGCTTCTCCGCAATCTGGCGAGCAGAACGGTCGTCGGAAGTAACCAAGAACAAGTCGCCAGCGGTTGGCACGGAAGTCAAACCGAGCACCTGAACTGGTGTCGAAGGAGCAGCATCCTGCAAGTGGTTGCCGTTCTCGTCGAGCATAGCGCGCACGCGACCATAAGAAGTGCCGGCAACAATAGAATCACCAACGTGAAGCGTACCCTGCTGCACCAAAACAGTAGCAACAGCACCGCGACCCTTGTCAAGACGAGCCTCGATAGTTGCACCGCGAGCATCCATATTCGGATTCGCTTTAGGATCAAGCTCAGCATCAGCAGTCAACAACACGGCTTCAAGAAGCTTATCGACGTTCGTGCCCTGCTTTGCGGAAATATCCACAAACATGGTGTCGCCGCCGTAGTCTTCAGCAACCAAACCGTATTCGGTGAGCTGACCACGAACCTTATCTGGATTTGCACCCTCAACATCAATCTTGTTCACGGCCACAACGATTGGCACGTGAGCCGCTTGAGCGTGGTTAATCGCTTCAACAGTCTGAGGCATCACGCCGTCGTCTGCTGCAACAACCAAAATCGCAACGTCCGTAAGCTCAGCACCGCGGGCACGCATAGCAGTAAACGCCTCGTGGCCTGGGGTATCAAGGAACGTAATCTTACGAGGCTTGCCTTCAAGATTCACCGTTACCTGATAAGCACCAATGCGCTGCGTAATGCCGCCAGCCTCACGAGCAATAACGTTTGACTTACGGATAGTGTCGAGCAAACGAGTTTTACCGTGATCGACGTGACCCATAACCGTTACGACAGGCGGACGAGGCTGCAAATCATCATCTTCCTGCAACTCTTCTTCATCCAAATCGATGTCGAATTGCTGCAAAAGCTCTTTATCTTCTTCTTCAGCAGAAACAATATTGATATTCCAGCCGATTTCTTCACCCAAAATCTGGAATGTCGACTCATCCAAAG
>NZ_LRTV01000006.1:133015-207110 GCF_003408845.1 Gardnerella massiliensis | reverse complement strand
GACCCGACCACTGCGATGGGCGCGCCCCACCTTGACCTGAGCGACCTGCGCGTGAACGTCCTCCGCGCTCGCCACGAGAACCTTGGGCACCCGCCGCACCAGCACCCTGACCCGGGCGTCCTGGGCGTCCAGCGTCAGCACCCGGACGAGACATCGGATGCGGGCGCGGAATATCACCCGGTGTAGGGGCGCGCATACCCTGCTTACGACTAAATGGATTATTACCAGGACGAGGAGCTGAAGCACCAGCACCCTGACCCGCTTGATGTGGACGAGGACGAGGAGGCATCTGAGAACGATCGCCACGAGACTGACCTTGGCGGTTTTCATTACGAGATTCGTTACGGCTGTCGTTGCGACGTTCGCCGCGTTCGCCGCGCTTAGCCTCGCCGGAACCAGCATGAGGAGCATGATTATTATTACGAGCATGCCCGCCAGCTGCTACACCAGCACCAGGTTTTGGTACAACATGATGAGGCTGAGCATCCTTTTCACTATGATTTTCAGCCTTATTAACAGCGTTATCAGCAGAATGAGATTGAGCAGCTTCAGAAGCGTCAACAGGCTTACTGGCAGCAGACTGCGGATTATGAGGTGCCGCAGGTGACGGCGACTTAACTTTTGAAGCAGCAGGCTTAGCTGCACCGGAAGATTTTGCCGACTGATTATTGTCGGAAGCCAACGCCGTCTGCAAACGACGCACTACTGGAGCTTCAACAGTAGAAGAAGCGGACTTAACGAATTCGCCCATACTCTTCAAACGCTCCAACACGGTTTTACTGTCTACACCAAATTCCTTGGCCAGTTCATACACGCGCTTTTTTACCACTCAGTGTTCTCCTCTGTCTGTGGCAGCGCTAGCGCGCGCGGCCACGTTACATTATTGCGAGCTTGTTATTTATTATCGTGCGATATATCATCGTGCGACCATGATCTTATACCTCGTCTCCCGCTGGACGATGGCAACCGTCAACCGCCCAGATTCCAGCTTTCAGCATACTCGAAACGTTGGATTGCAGCGAGTGTCGCCAAAAACTACAAAAGAGATTGCGTTTAGACAATCAGCATGCTCAGTAAGCAGCAAAGAAGCGCCAAACCGTAGTAAACAATAAACTACCTTCGGCGCTTCCCTATTACAGCTTATTCGGCGTCTGCAGCGTTGGAAGCAGCAGCCTGAGCTAATTTAGCTTCACGGGCAGCCTGAGCTGCAGCAACCTTCTTAGCATGCTCTTCAGCAGATTCGATACCAATCTTCCAACCCGTCAGCTTTGCAGCCAAACGAGCGTTCTGACCTTCCTTACCAATTGCAAGCGAAAGTTGTGCATCGTGAATATAAGCTACAGCAGTCTGATTCTTCTCGCTAACAACCTGCACTTGCGTTGCAGTTGCTGGAGAAAGTGCTGCGGCAACATATTTTGCTGGATCATCCGACCAGTCGACAATATCAATTTTTTCTTGACCCAAGTTTTCCATAACTGCACGAACGCGGGAACCACCAGGGCCAATCAAAGCACCCTTAGGGTTTACACCCTCAGTATTTGCACGCACAGCAATCTTCGTGCGAGCGCCAGCTTCACGGGCAATCGACATAATCGAAACAGCTCCAGAGATAAGCTCAGGAACTTCACGCTCAAAAAGACGACGAACCAACTCAGGGTGTGAACGGGAAACCACAATTTCTGGGCCACGAAGACCACGAGCAACGTTCACCACGTATACACGGATGCGCTCACCGTGACGATAACGTTCGCCTGGAACCTGTTCACGACGTGGCAAAATAGCTTCAACATCGCCAACAGCAACATGAATATTAGCAGCATCTTTAGCATCCTGCTGAATAATGCCGTTAATCAACTTGCCCTTTTGACCAGAAAAAGCGCCAAATACGCGATCATCTTCAGCCTTACGGAAGATTTGACTAATAACTTGACGAGCTGTTGCTGCAGCAAGACGACCAAAATCGCGAGGAGTATCGTCGTACTCTTCTCCCAACGTTGGCGCAGGATACGGATTATCTTCAGTAGGCTTTCCGGGAATCTCATCCCTAGCCCACACGGTAAACGAACCTGAACGTTCGTCTAACTCCACACGCACATGCTTTGCAGGATGAGCGGTTTTCATATACGCAAGACGCAAGGCCTCGGCGAGTGCCTCGTCCAGCTCTTCGGCATTAATCCCCTGCTGTGCCGCAAGCTGATGCATTCCCGCCAAATCCAATTCCATCGCGCACGTCCTCTCGTTATAACACATTCACTTATGATTATTTATATTAACTTATGTCTATTAATCGCAATGAGTAATACTCACGATTAATATACTTGCAAAACCCAAGCGCCGCTTACTTCTGAGAAGGTACCGACTACGCTTAACGGCTAGCAAAACTCATCAAAGCACTGACAAAACAGCACCATAGGTCAGAGTCAGTGGCTATTTTAGTAGATTATGCAGACACTTAATGTTTTGGCACAAACCATGCAAAAGGCTATACGAAAAGCCACGAGAAAAGCCCAACGCACACATGCACGACGCATATTCACCACGTCAATCATAGTGCTAATCTGCGCAGGAACCCTTCCACTACTTAACGCTTGCGAAACGTCACAAAACATTCATATTCAACATCCTGCCCAAACGTCTATGCCGCAAGACGTTTGCGCACAAGCGTATCTTTCGGCACAACACAGTCAACGCATAATAACGCCAAACGAAGTCTCAAAAAGCGACGACAACCACAAAGCTAAACGCAGCCAAAATAATGCGCAAAGCAACATCAAACCAACCACCAACAAAACCGTCACAACCGACACTGAGTGGAAGCAATCAATCAAAAACTGGGAAACCGTAGCGCAACAATGCCCAGGACGACTCAGCGAAGCAATTGCCCGCCGCGCAAAAAACCAATGGCTACTTATCAGCGGACAAAGCGGAGCACAAGGAGCTGAAGCCGTCGCAGACCCGACAGCATACGCCCAGCAAACAGAGCTTGAAGCTTATGCGCAACTACGAAACGTACTCGAAAGCTACGAACACATACAATGGAGCCGCGAACCACTCGTGCAAGTGGCAAAAGCAGAAAACCAAATCGCCTTCATCCTACAAACGCTGGCTGCTAAAAAAATAAATGGAGTAACACTCAAAGATAGCGACATGGCAGCAAGCAACTCGCAAGGATTCATTCATGCAGCAGGAGTGGGAGCAGACGAAGACTTGCGCAACAATGCGTACGACATTCCACCACAAGCCTTAGCCAGCGGGAAAGCGCGAGATAATGCAAGCAACATTGATCTACCTATAGCTGCAATCGCCTACATGGACTGCGCACGCGCCGAACTTAAATCTTTTGAAGGAAACACGGATATCTCCACCACAAAACGCAAAAACGACTCACAGTATGGCACCGACACGAACGCTGGCGAAGGAAGGCCTGCGAGCGGAGCCGACGGACACTATTCCGATACGCAAGTAAGAGCAGCGCAAGCACTCAAGGACGCAATTATCAAGCTAATCACCTCACGACTACTGCGCGCCTACTCACTCGGCTACCCTGCAGACGAAAAGCTGGTTCTAAAGTAGTTCTGAAATAAGTGAAGTAAACTGAGCGGCAACAAAAACGAGGCGATATGCGCATATTCTGTTCTGCGTTAGTAACACTCAATGCCGTTTTTCGTTATTGGCGCAGATGATCGACTGCATTAGTAACGCTCGCGCGGATAACGCCGCCGCCCTTTTTCTGCCAGCGGAACACGTACTGCATTAGTAACGCTCGCGCGGATAACGCGCTCGCTACGAAACTCGCGTTGGAAGTCCCCCGGACTTCCAACCTAAGCGAGTTCCCGCTTTGAAGGAGCTTGAAATCCCAATGATTTCAAGCTCAGTCAAAGCGCTCGCGCAGTTTGCGTACTGCGTTAATAACACTCAATTCCGACACTCGCGCTGCGCGAGGGTCTCTAGTTAGCGGTTTTCAGACCCGCGTGCAGTCGTCGCACTGCGTGAGTGTCTCATTTTGCTTGTTTTGGAACACTGGTGCAGCCGGAGTGCTGCGTTAGGGTCTCTTAATCCCGTTCTTCAGACCCGCGTGCAGTCGTCGCACTGCGTGAGTGTCTCATTTTGCTTGTTTTGGAACACTGGTGCAGTCAGCGCTCGCGCGAGCGCTACACCCCGCCCAAGTCCACAAACGCAGGGTGATATGCGCACAATTGGGGACTTACACCCCACCCAAGTCCACATTTACGAGGAAACATGCGAGCATTTGTGGACTTACACCCCACTAATCCGCCCTGCCTTCGTCAATCGAGACGAAGGCAGACCGAGCTTGCTCAGGTTGGAAGTCCCCCGGACTTTCAACCTGAGCAAGCTCGGCGAATTAAAAAAGCCTAAAGCAACTTACATGCTTTAGGCTTGGTTAATTCGCGGATGAAGCGAGATTCGAACTCGCGGAGGGTTTCGCCCTCACACGCTTTCGAGGCGTGCTCCTTCGACCGCTCGGACATTCATCCACATGCAACTGAGATGCGTAACAACGCAAACACAAATGCAACTTTTCAATTATAAACCATACTGCGAATATAAATTTATGGCGCGTTGAAACGCTATAACTCAGCAGAATCACGGCGAGCGCGAATCAGCTCCGCACGCGACGCAAGATCTTCATCCGGCGGATACGCCACATACTCTAAAGTCAATCCGCAAGGCGCAATCGGCCCCGTCGAACCTTCACGAAGTGGCGTAGCAATCTTCTCCGCAAACCAGTCAAGCGTACGCTTACCGCGCCCAATCTGCACCGAAGCACCAACCAAAGATCGCACCATATTATGCGCAAAAGCATCAGCAACAATAGTAAACTCAAGCAATCCATCCTCAAGTGCAGGCACACAACCAGTGCCACGCCTCTGCACACCGCCAGCACCACCAACACGCTCCCAACGCGCCTGTTTCACCTCACGAATAGTAGTCCCCCCAGGATTTGGTCGCGCAAACGAACCAAAATCGCGCAAGCCAACCATAAGCCGAGCAGCCGCGTTCATAGCATCCACATCCAACGCATCATCGAGCTGCAACACAAAACCCCGCATGCGAGGATCAGACGCAGCCCTACACGCTCCATCCGCCAAACGGTACACGTACGTGCGTTCCAAAGCAGAAAAACGCGCATCAAAACCACTAGGCGCCACGCTCACCTTGTGCATCGCAATATCATCCGGCAACACATGCCGCAGCCGGTATTCCAACGCGGCAACCGCAGTGAGATCCGTATGCCCAACGCAACGCTGCAACGTTTCCTCAGAAACGTCCAAATGACAAACCTGCCCCGACGCATGCACACCAGTATCCGTGCGCCCCGCAACAGTAAGACGCAGTGGCTCACCAACTTCACCTTCCGGCACGCGCAAAACCTTGTGCAACGCCGCCTCCAACTCGCCCTGCACCGTACGCAACGCCGGCTGCTTAGCCCAACCGTAAAAATCGCCACCGTCGTACGCAAAATCCAAACGAAGCCTCATCCAAAACCTCTCCAAACAGACTTTCAACTAGCTTTTCTTATCCGACACGCCTGCGAGCGCAAAAGCGCTAATAACGCTACGAATCAGCTCGTAAGACTTTGAATCCATGTGCATTGCAATCTTCAATAATTTAGGAACAACCTCCGACCAATGCGAAGACATCTCGTCAAAAGTAGAGTACCCTAAACTGTTAAAAATGCTATAAACACTGTCAATTCGCCGCTTTCGCTCATCAAACGGCAAATTCATCATCCACTCGTTCGCCGCTTTAGAAACTGCCAGCGCGCGCGGAGTTACGCAATCGCAATAATCAAAGTCGCCATTCTTAACTTGCCAGTACATGCCAAAATGTTGCATTAAGCCAATAGAATCGGCATTCGTGACTTTATACGGCACCCCAGTATCCATAATCAACCCAATAAAAGCAGACTGCGGCACAACTTTTTCGATTCTGCTAGAAACGTGCGCAAAAACCGCAGGATCAACAACATCCGAACCAAAGCTAGGGCCGTCCATAGAGTAGATTTTTGACACAAGATTTCCAAGTTTTTCATCCTCAGCATCTAATCGCATAGACGCATAAGCCGCCATATTGCCGCCTTTTGAGTGGCCGACAACAATAATATTAGGATTATTATTAGGCTGATTTGAAAGGGAAGATTTTGAAGTGTACGAGTTAGAAGAAGAGTTAGAAGAAAAGTTAGAAGAAGACGACTTTGAAAAGTACGCTAAAATTTTCTGCAAAAAGTTTTTATTAGCATAATTTTTACTATAACGTTGCACTATCGAAATAAGATATTCCGCAGCCGACTCCTGCGCTGGAACCGGGCAACGGAAAGCCATGTTAAAATCTTCCTTCCAACCAACAAGCGTATTGTCTGTACCACGATACGACACAACCAACGTATGCGGATTGTCAATCCCCTCACACTCGCTAAGATCAAAAGTCACTCCAGCAAACTGCTGTTCACACGACTCATCAATATTCGATTTGTCAAAACGCTCAAGCTTTTCACCAACTCGCAAACCACGGTATCTTGGACTTGCAGCTACAGCAAAAAGCAGCTTTCGGCGGAACCTGTCGATTTTAACGGAGCCTGAAGAAAACATTGACGAAAAATATTCAGACCGCAACAATTCAGTAACAGGAACAGTCGAGATATCCTTAGGATTTGCAGCATACTGCGGCACAAATTCTGGCATATTAATATAAGCTAACTCGCACAAAATCAACGCATCAACCGCATTAAACTTTCGCTGAGCGAAGGTGCGGAAATCGTTGCGTAACAAATCAAGAATATTCGACATAATTTAATAATAATACAAATAAAAAACGAGCCGAGGAATTAACCTCGGCTCGCTGTAGCGATTCTTTCAAAAAGCGATTTTACGCTCTATTTTAAGATTCACTCTACCGATGAATCAGCTGAGATGCTAACTACTCAGCGGCTTCTTCAGAGGCCACCTTAGTAGCTGCTTCAGCTTCCTTCACAACAGCCTTCTTTGGGCTTACTGGTTCAGTTACCAGCTCAATAATTGCCTGAGGAGCGGTGTCACCACGACGTGGAGCAATCTTCACGATGCGGGTGTAGCCGCCTTCACGCTGCTTCATCTGCTCAGCAATCTGAGTGAAAAGAACGTGAACCACGGACTTGTTGCGAACAACTCGCAACACGCGACGACGAGAATGCAAATCGCCACGCTTAGCGAATGAAATCAAACGCTCAGCAAGCGGACGAAGACGCTTTGCCTTTGGCAACGTCGTCACAATACGACCGTGCTGGAAGAGGCTGGTCGCCATATTGGCCAGCATCAGGCGCTCATGAGCCGGGCTAGAAGCCAGACGAGGGCCTTGTTTCGGTGTAGGCATTATTACTCCTTATTGCCGTATCATTCAGGTGGGCATCAACCCGAACATCCGAATGTTACGACGATTGCAGGCGGACTTTACTCGTCTTCAGGCGAGAAGAAAGTACCACCTTCGAGGTTGTTGGCGTCGAAGCCAATCGGCGAAGCCTTCAAAGACAGACCCATGGTCTGCAACTTTTCCTTAACTTCATCGATGGATTTCATGCCGAAATTACGAATATCGAGCAAATCCTGCTCAGTGTGAACTACCAATTCACCGACAGTATGAATACCCTCACGCTTCAAGCAATTGTAGCTACGCTGCGTAAGATTCATATCTTCAATCGGGATAGCCAGCTGAGAATCACTATTATCGTGAGCTGGTGCTGGACCAACTTCCACACCTTCGGCCTCAAGATTAAGCTCACGGCAAAGACCGAAAAGCTCTACCAAGGTCGAACCAGCGGATGCAACAGCATCGCGCGGTGTAATAGCTGGCTTGGTTTCCACATCCAGGATGAGCTTATCGAAGTCCGTGCGCTGTTCCACGCGGGTAGCTTCGACCTTATAGCTCACCTTCAAAACTGGTGAGTAGATCGAATCCACAGGAATGCGGCCGATTTCGCTGTTCTCCTGCTTATTCATCTGAGCTGGCACGTAGCCTCGACCGCGCTCAACAGTAAACTCAATTTCAAGTTCACCATCTTCGGCGAGCGTAGCAATATGCAAGTCAGGATTGGCAATAGTCACACCGGCTGGAGGAGTAATATCTCCAGCAGTGGCCTCACCTTTACCATTCTTGCGCAGATACATCACTACAGGCTCGTCGTACTCACTGGTGAGCACGATGCCCTTGATGTTCAGCAGAATTTCAGTGACATCTTCTTCAACACCTGGCAGAGTCGTAAACTCATGCAAAGCTCCGGAAATGCGTACCGAAGTAACGGCAGCACCTGGGATGGAGCTCAACAAGGTACGACGCAGCGAATTGCCGAGAGTGTAGCCGAAACCTGGTTCCAGTGGCTCAATAGTAAAGCGAGAACGCTGGGGATTCAGTGATTCCTCGGTAAGTGTCGGACGCTGTGCGATAAGCACTTTGGTATCCTTTCAGCTTCTGGTCGGTGGTGCACTCGCCGCCCATAAGCGGGTTGGATGGATGGATTCGTAAGAGTGCTCAGACGCGGCGACGCTTTGGTGGGCGAACGCCGTTATGCGCTTGCGGGGTGACGTCGGTGATAGAACCAACTTCGAGACCCGCGGACTGGAGGGAACGGATAGCGGTTTCACGACCGGAACCTGGACCCTTAACAAACACGTCAACCTTCTTCAGGCCGTGCTCCATTGCCTTACGAGCAGCAGCTTCAGCAGCCATGCCTGCAGCGTAAGGAGTCGACTTACGGGAACCCTTAAAGCCGACGTCACCACCGGAAGCCCAGGAAAGTACTGCGCCAGATGGATCAGTGATGGAGATAATCGTGTTATTGAATGTTGACTTAATATGCGCCTGCCCAACCGGTACCGACTTGCGGTCCCGGCGACGCGGCTTGCGCGAGGCTTGCTTTGCAGCTGCCATTGACCCTCGTTTCCTAATGACGAATGAGTTGGTATGTCTAGACGATGGAAATATATCCGTGGCCTAGAGCCGACCACCGACTACTATCGGGTGGCCTTCTTCTTCCCGGCGACAGTACGCTTCGGACCCTTGCGAGTACGAGCATTAGTCTTGGTACGCTGACCACGCACAGGAAGACCCTTGCGATGACGCTGGCCTTGATAGCAGTTGATCTGAATCTTACGACGGATGTCTGCGTCAATTTCACGACGCAAATCGCCTTCAATCTTATAATTGGCCTCAAGATAATCACGCAAGGTGATCAACTGTTCATCCGTAAGATCCTTGACGCGAGTGTCCGGATTAACACCGGTCGCGGCAAGCGTTTCCTTAGCGCGAGTGCGACCAACACCAAAAATGTAGGTGAGGGCAATCTCAATGCGCTTCTCATTGGGAATATCTACTCCGGCAAGACGTGCCATTGTAATTCCTTTACTGTTACGCAGGTCGTGCACCAAGTCTTCCGTTAGAAACGGCCTGGGCCTGCGCACCCAGGGTTCAGCTTTCGCTGCGACTTAGCGCCTTATTCCTTTGTATTCCGCGGTGGGAATCTGCTCAGCCCTGACGCTGCTTATGACGCGGGTTAATGCAGATCACCATGACGCGGCCGTGACGGCGGATCACGCGGCAGTTTTCGCAGATCCTCTTCACGCTAGGGCTGACCTTCATGGTTTTCCTTTGCTTGTACCTTTACTTATAACGGTACGTAATACGCCCGCGATTCAAATCGTAAGGGCTCATCTCTAGCACTACGCGATCTTGCGGGAGAATACGAATATAATTCTTACGCATCTTCCCTGAAATCGTCGCCAATACGATGTGTTCATTCTCTAGCTGAACGCGAAACATCGCATTCGGCAGCGCTTCGACTACCTTGCCTTCGACTTCAATCACACCGTCTTTTGCCATGAGCCTCGTTCCGATCCTTGGGCATACTACTTTACGTATCCGAAGACACGCCAATCTTCTATGATACAGTAAATGCGCCCCATGCAACACTCGGCGTGTCGCAAAGGACGCATTACTAAAAATTACTTCACGTCACCAACGTAACTAAAAGTTGCGCACCAACTTTAGTTAAGCGATTCAACGATACGGCTGTTAATATCAGCAATATCACCTACGCCATCAACTTCCACCAGCTGACCGCGGCTTTCGTAAATATCAAGCAGTGGAGAAGTTTCCTTCTCGTACGTTTCCAAACGCTTTGCAATTACTTCTGGAGTATCGTCAGAACGACCCTGCTCAACAGCACGCTTCTGCATACGCTCAAGCAAAACCTCACGCTCAGCAGCCAAAGCAACCACGTGATCTAACGGAGTTCCCAACTCCTCAAGCATGTGGTCAAGAGCCTGCACCTGAGAAGCATTGCGTGGATAACCGTCAAGAATCCAACCGTTCTTGGCATCATCCTGAGCAAGGCGATCTTTAACAATGCTGTTGGTAAGCTCATCTGGAACCAACTCGCCCTTGTCAAGATACCCTTGAACTTTCTTACCAAGCTCAGTCTTATTCTTCAAGTTGTAACGGAAAATATCACCCGTCGAAATAGCAGGAATACCATAATGCTTACTCAACAAAGCAGCCTGAGTACCCTTGCCTACACCTTGAGGACCCATAATCAGCAAACGCATATTTATCTCCTTATGCTTCCAACGCTTACACTACTTAGATACTTGCTTCTGCTCATTATGATCAAACAAGAAACCAGCGTACTGGAATTGTTCGGTCTGAGCCTTCGCCTGGCGTAAAGTATCCAAACCAACGCCAGCAATAATCAAAATTGTGGTACCGCCGAATGGCAACTTAGTATTCAAGTGCAAAGCCATAATCAACACGGTAGGAATCAAAGCAACAAAGAGCAAATAAATAGCACCAACCGTATTCAACCTATTCATAACGTAGTTCAAATAGTGGCTCGTTGCGCTACCAGCACGAATACCCGGAATAAAACCGCCATACTCTTTCATGTTATCTGCAGTCTCATCAGGATTAAACGTAATCTCCGTGTAGAAGAAGCAGAAGAACACAATCATAACCGTGTACAACGCGATGTACCAGGCAGACGTGGAATTTGCAAGATTCTCATTAATCCACTGCACCCAAGCTTGACTATGATCACCAAACTGAGCAACTAATGTAGGAACAGCAAGAATAGAAGAAGCGAAGATTGGTGGAATAACGCCACTCATATTGACCTTCAACGGCAAATAGGTGGAAGAACCACCGTACATCTTGCGGCCAATCATACGACGAGTGTACTGCACAGGAATACGACGCTGAGCAAGCTCCACAAAATCAACGAAAATAAGAATAACAAGCAGAACACCGGCAACAATAGAGAACTTAGTCCAGTCACCATTGGAGCCGTCAGAGCCCCAACCAATCTCCCACAACTTCGGCAAGAAGCCAGAGCAGATAGACATGAAGATCAAAACGGACATACCCTGGCCGATACCCTTATCGGTAATAAGTTCCGCCATCCACATGATAAGGCCAGTACCACCGGTCATAATCAAAACCATGACGATAAGGCTCCACATGCTGCCGTCAGGAATAACCTGACCGCACTGATAGTTGAAAAGCGCTCCAGAACGAGCAGTAACCAAAATAGTTGTCGACTGCAAAACAGCCAAACCAATGGTTAGATAACGCGTATACTGCGTAAGCTTTGTTTCGCCGGACTGACCTTCCTTATGCAACGCTTCGAAGCGCGGAATGACCACACGCAAAAGCTGAATCACAATGGAAGCCGTAATGTACGGCATAACACCCAAAGCAAAAATAGAAAGCTGCAACAGCGAGCCGCCGGAGAACAAGTTGACCAACCCAATAAAGTTCTCTTTAGACGAAGCTAACTTAGCTGTACAAGCACGAATTACTTTATAATCAACACCTGGAATCGGAATAAACGAACCGATACGGTAGATGATAATCATAGCGAAGACGAAGAGGATCTTATTCCTCAACTCCTTCGTCCTGAAGGCCTGGATTAACGTTTTCACCTGGGTCTTCCTCCCTTTTTTAGCGCACTCCTAGGCGCATCAGTGCAAAAAACAAACTCTGAGGCAATAGTGTATCTCACGGTGCCTACTGAAATGGTGTATTGGTGGGTTTTGCCAGCAAAAAATAATCCCTCTAGCCAAAACTAGAGGGATTATTCACTCGTTTATCACTGCATCAAACGTTACAGTAGCAACTACTACTCTTCGCTGACGGAGCCGCCTGCAGCTTCAACCTTGGCCTGAGCAGAAGCAGAAGCCTTCATACCCTTCAAGTTCAAAGCAACGGTCAATTCACCATCGCCCAAAACCTTAACTGGGTAGCCATCGCGCACAGCGCCCTTGGCAATAAGGTCAGCAACTGTAACTTCGCCACCCTGTGGGAAGAGCTCAGCAAGAGCTGCAACGTTAACGACCTGGAATTCCTTCTTGAAAGGACTCTTAAAGCCACGCAACTTAGGCAAGCGCATATACAGTGGGAGCTGGCCACCTTCGAAGCCAGGACGTACCTGATAACGCTTCTTCGTGCCCTTGTCTCCACGACCCGAGGTCTTACCCTTAGAGCCTTCACCACGGCCTACGCGGATGCGGTCCTTATTTGCTCCAGGAGCTGGACGCAACGTGTGCATGTGCAGCATTGGTTCTTCGTTAGCCATAATCAGTCGACCTCCTCGACGCTCACCAGGTGGCGCACGGCCATGACCAAGCCACGATTAACGGGGGTGTCTTCGCGAACTACGCTGTGACCAATCTTGTGAAGGCCGAGCGTATGGACGTTCGCGCGCTGGCGCTCAGTGGTGTGAACCAAACCGTGCACCAGAGTGATCTTCAAATTTGACATCACTCACCATCCTTTGCTTCAGCTGCCTTGGCGGCCTGAGCTTCTTCGCGAGCCTTACGAGCTTCGGCAATGCCGGCAGCACGCTCACGGAGCAACGCATCAGGAGCAACTTCCTCAAGAGAAAGACCACGACGAGCAGAAATCTCTTCTGGCTCCTCGAGCTTCTTCAAAGCGTCCACAGTAGCGCGCACCACGTTTACAGCAGTTGCGGAGCCCATGGACTTCGTGAGGATATCGGTAATGCCAGCGCACTCCATAACAGCGCGCACAGCACCACCAGCAATTACACCAGTACCTGGAGCAGCTGGACGAAGCAACACAGTACCAGCAGCATCGTGACCGAGCACTGGATGAGTGACGGTACCACGAATACGTGGAACAGTGAACATGTGCTTCTTGGCGTCAAGCTGACCCTTAGCGATTGCTGCTGGAACTTCGCGAGACTTACCGTAACCGACACCAACAGTGCCCTTACCGTCGCCTACAACAACGAGTGCTGCAAAGCTAAAGGTACGACCACCCTTGTGAGTCTTGGAAACACGGTTAATCGTAACTACGCGATCCAGAAGCTCTTCGCCGCGGTTCTCTTCACGGCGATTACGACGCTCGCCACGCTTGCCCTCGCCCTTGTTACGGCGAGAACGACGATCATCGTTGCGTTCCTCAGCGGATGCCTGAGTGTTCTGAGTTTCTTCAGCCACTTGGGTTTCCTTTTCGTTGTCGCTCACAGTGCCAGACCTCCCTGACGGGCGCCTTCAGCCACTGCTGCGACGCGACCATGATACTTGTTGCCGCCACGGTCGAAGACAACAGCGGTAATACCCGCTTCCTTCGCCTTAGCCGCTACTAACTCGCCAACCTTGGTTGCAGCTTCAGTCTTCGTACCGGTGAAACCAGCGAAGTCAGCAGTCAAAGTGGAAGCGCTCACCAAAGTAATGCCCTTGGTATCGTCCACAATCTGAGCAACCATGTGACGGTTAGAACGAGAAACAACTAAACGAGGACGTTCAGATGTGCCAGCAATACGCTTACGAAGACGGGCGTGACGACGCAAACGTGCGACTTTGGTACCCTTACCGAAAATCTTAACGCTCATATCACTTACCAGCCTTTCCAGCCTTGCGCAGGATGCGTTCATCGGTGTACTTAATACCCTTACCCTTGTAAGGTTCTGGAGCACGAAGCTTACGAATGTTAGCAGCAGCCTGCCCAACAATCTGCTTGTCAGTACCCTTAACGATTACCTGGTTAGGACTTGGCAACTCGAACTCAATACCTGCCGGTGGTTCAACGGTAATAGTGTGAGAATAACCGAGCGAGAACTCAATGCTCTTGCCCTTCATTACTGCACGATAACCGGTACCGACAATATCCAAAGTCTTGGTGTAACCATCATGTACACCCTTCACCATGGAAGCGACGATAGCGCGTGCCAAACCATGCTTTGCACGAGTTGGACGCAAATCGTCAGCTGGAGTCAGAACAATCTGATTCTCAACAACTGCCGCGGTGATACCCTCTGGAATTTCATAGGAATCAGAACCCTTAGCGCCTTTGACGCTGAAGGACTGACCTTCAATCTTTACTTCCACGCCTTGAGGAATGTCGACGGGGAGCTTACCAATATGCGATGCCATCTTCAGCTCTCCTTTCTCACCATACGTAGGCGACAATTTCGCCGCCAATGCCTCGATCGAGGCATTCCTTCTGAGTCAACAATCCCGAGCTGGTCGAGATAATAGCGATACCGAGACCACCAAGAGGCATTGGCAAAGCATCAGACTTTGCGTAACGACGCAAACCTGGCTTAGAGATGCGCTTGATGCCCTGGATAGAACGCTGGCCATTGGAGCCATACTTCAACGTAATTTCCAACGTCTGTCCAACCTTAGCTTCCTTAGCAGCGAAATCCTTAATATAGCCTTCGTGCTTCAGAATCTCGGCGATATTCGCCTTGAACTTGGAGTACGGCATTTCCACGGTATCGTGCTTTGCCGCGCTCGCGTTACGCAGACGTGTCAACATGTCTGCGATTGGATCTGTCATTGTCATGTGGGCTAACGCCCTTTCTCGCCGTGGTTTCCACCGCCCATATATGAAAATTTGTCTTCGGGCAGTGGACCTTCAGCGTCGATATTTACCAACTGGACTTCGTAACACCCGGCAACTCACCGCGATGAGCCTTCTCACGAAGGCAAACACGGCACAGACCGAACTTGCGATACACGGAGTGAGGACGACCACAAACCTGGCAACGCGTATAAGCGCGCACCTTGAACTTCGGCTTAGCGGCCGCCTTGTTTTTCAGAGCGGTTTTTGCCATTTCAGTTCTCCTTGAATGGGAAACCGAGGTGCTTAAGCAAAGACTTGGCCTCCACATCGTCCTTGGTGGTAGTCACCACGGTGATGTCCATACCACGCTGATGATCAATCGAGTCAGGATCAATCTCATGGAACATAGACTGTTCCGTAAGACCGAAGTTGTAATTACCCTGACCGTCAAACTGGTTGCCGTTGATACCGCGGAAATCGCGAATACGAGGCAGAGCCAGAGTGAGCAAACGATCCAAGAACTCCCACATACGATCGCCACGAAGCGTTACGTAAGCACCAATGGCCTGGCCTTCGCGCAGATGGAACTGAGCTACAGACTTCTTTGCCTTGGTAACTTTTGGCTTCTGGCCAGTGATCAACGTGAGATCCTTAATCGCACCTTCGATGAGCTTGGAATCGCGAGCAGCAGCACCGACGCCCATAGAGACGACAACCTTCTGCACACGGGCCACCTGCATAGGATTAGTGTGGCCAAATTCCTTCTCCAAGGCCGGAACGATTTCGTCCTTGTATTGTTGCTTTAAGCGCGGAGTTGCCGGCAACTCAACTGTAGTATCGGTCATGCCAGCTCCTTTCCGGACTTCTTGGCGACACGCACGCGCACGGTCTTCACCTTGCCGTCACGAGCCTCTTGCTTAACAATCACGCCGACGCGGGTAGGCTGCTTGGTTTCTGGATCAATAACCATCACATTAGAGCGATGGATTGGAGCCTCAACCGAAACAATGCCAGCCTGCTGACCCTGCTGGGTAGCGCGAACATGCTTCTTAACGACCTGAACGCCTTCAACAATCAAACGGTCGTCGGCAAGTACACGAAGTACCTTGCCGTCTTTGCCGCGATCCTTGCCACGGATGACCTTCACCTGGTCGCCGGTCTTAATCTTGGCTACCATATCAGATCACCTCCGGAGCAAGGGACACAATCTTCATGAAGCGCTGATCGCGCAATTCACGACCGACTGGTCCGAAGATACGAGTGCCTTTTGGTTCACGGCCAGAGCCGAGAATGACGGCGGCGTTCTCATCGAACTTAATATAGGAACCATCGACACGACGATGTTCCTTGACAGTACGGACGACGACAGCCTTAACTACGTCGCCTTTCTTGACCGACCCGCCAGGGATCGCGTCCTTGACGGAGGCGACGATGATGTCGCCGATGCCGGCATAGCGTCGCTTCGATCCACCGAGCACGCGGATGGCAAGCAATTCCTTAGCACCCGTGTTGTCGGCGACATGAAGCCGCGTTTCCTGCTGAATCATTGATTCTCCTTAGCCGAGCTGGTTCTCCCCACTCACCTGTGTCTGCTGCAAAGAACAGACACAGGTGAAGCGCGGAGCCTTGCCGAACTTGTTTACTTGGCGCGCTCGATAATCGAGTCGAGACGCCAACGCTTGGTCTTGCTCAAAGGCCGAGTTTCCATAATACTCACGAGGTCGCCAATATGTGCCTCATTGTGTTCATCATGGGCCTTGACCTTGCGGGTGGAGCGGACGACTTTACCGTAAAGCGGGTGTGTCGAACGCTGCTCCAGCTCAACGGCAATCGTCTTGTCCATGGCCTCGGACACGACGTAGCCGCGACGAACCTTGCGGAAGTTGCGCTCTTGGTTCTCAGCCATGCTTAGTTCTCCTTGACCTCAGTGGCGCCAGGCTCTTGGCTGATGCCGAGTTCACGCTCACGCAGGACAGTATACATCCTGGCAATGTCGTGCTTGACCGCCTTGAGGCGAGCGCTGTTTTCGAGTTGACCGGTTGCTGCCTGGAAGCGCAAGTTAAAAAGCTCTTCCTTGGACTTCTTGAGGAAGCCCTCAATCTCAGCATTAGTCTTCTCGTTCAAATTCTTGATGGTGTAGTCTGCAGTTCCGACTGGCATCAGATGTCACCGCCTTCACGCGCAATAACGCGGCATTTCATTGGGAGCTTATCGATAGCGCGGCGCAAAGCCTCGCGAGCGATGTCCTCAGAAACACCACCGATCTCGAACATTACGCGGCCTGGGTGGATGTTGGCAATCCAGAATTCTGGAGCACCCTTACCGGAACCCATTCGCGCACCAAGCGGGTGCTTGGTTAATGGACGATCTGGGAAGACCGTAATCCACACACGACCGCCACGCTTGATGTAACGAGTCATTGCGATACGAGCTGCCTCGATCTGTCGGTTAGTGATGTAGGCCGGAGCCAGCGCCTGAATACCGAAATCGCCGAAAGCAATCTCGGTGCCACCCTTAGACATGCCGCTACGGGTAGGACGGTGCTGCTTACGATATTTAGTCCTCTTTGGGATAAGCATCTGCTCACTCCTTCGTTTCCGTTGCGGCAGGAGCCTCAGCAGCTGCAGCTTCAGCTGGCTTTTCAGCCTGTGCTTCAGCAGCCTTCTGCTGGTTAGCAGGACGTGCGCCACGACGTGGACGACGATCGCCACGACGGCCTTCACGCTTACCCTGCTGAGCCTGCTGCTCTTCAAACTCACGCTCGGTCATATCACCCTTGTAAATCCAGACCTTTACGCCAATACGGCCGTAAGTGGTCTTGGCTTCAAAGAAGCCATAATCAATCAGGGCACGAAGGGTCTGCAGTGGAACGCGACCCTCACGATAGAACTCAGAACGGCTCATTTCGGCGCCACCAAGACGACCGGAGAGCTTAATACGGATACCCTTGGCACCTGCACGCATTGCGTCCTGCTGTGCCTTACGCATAGCGCGACGGAATGTAACGCGGTTTGTCAACTGTTCCGCAATTCCCTGAGCAACCAACTGAGCGTCAAGTGCAGCATTCTTCACCTCAAAGATGTTGAGCTGTACTTGCTTGCCTGTGAGCTTCTCGAGCTTTGCGCGAACGCGCTCAGCTTCAGCGCCACGACGACCGATAATAATACCCGGACGAGCGGTGTGAATATCGACGCGCACGCGATCACGAGTACGCTCGATAACGATGCGAGATACGCCAGCACGCTCGAGGTCATGGCTCATTTCCTTGCGAATCTTGTCATCCTCAAGGACGAAGTCACGATAACGCTCGCCAGCCTTGCTGGAGTCGGAGAACCACTTAGAACGATGATTCTCAGTGATGCCCAGGCGATAGCCGAAAGGATTGATCTTCTGACCCATCTTTAGCGGGCTCCTTCCTTAAGCGAGACGATAACAGTGATATGGCTGGTGCGCTTGTTAATGCGCGCAGCGCGACCTTGTGCACGAGCGCGGAAACGCTTAAGCGTTACACCCTCATCCACGTAGGTTTCCTTGATGACCAAGTCCTGCTCACGGAATGGTTCACCGGCTTTTTCAGCCTTTACGCGAGCGTTAGCAATCGCGCTTTCGAGAACCTTACGCACCGGCAATGATGCGTCCTGAGGAGCAAACTTCAAAATGGTAATAGCTTCGCTTGCACGCTTGCCTCGGATGAGGTCGACCATGCGGCGAGCCTTGCGCGGCGTCACGCGGACGTGACGAGCGATTGCTTTAGCTTCCATGTGTCCTAACTCTCCTTTAGCGGCGTGCCTTTTTGTCGTCCTTCACATGACCCTTGAAGGTCTTGGTCGGGGCGAACTCACCGAGCTTATGACCAACCATGGCTTCGGTAACGAATACCGGCACATGCTTGCGGCCATCATGTACAGCAAAGGTATGTCCAATAAAATCAGGAGTGATCATCGAACGACGCGACCACGTCTTGATGACGTTGTGCGTACCCTTGTCGTTTTGCTCGTCGACTTTCTTCTGCAAGTGGGCGTCGACGAAAGGGCCCTTCTTGATGCTACGAGTCATCTATTCGACACTCCCTTACTTGCGGTTCTTACCATTCGGGCGACGACGAACAATCATCTTGTTCGAAGCCTTCTTTGGACGACGTGTACGAACTTCGCCCTTGCCCCATGGAGAAACTGGCGGCTTGCCACCACGGGTACGACCACCATGTGGATGGTCCACAGGGTTCATGGATTCGCCTCGGGTGATTGGCCTACGACCAAGCCAACGTGCGCGACCTGCCTTACCAAGCTCAATGTTGGCATGATCGGAATTACCAACCTCGCCAACTGTAGCGCGGCAACGAGCGTCCACGTTACGAATTTCGCCAGATGGCATACGCAACTGAGCGTAGGCACCATCCTTAGCGACGAGCTGAACGGCAGCACCAGCAGAACGAGCAATCTTTGCGCCACCAAGTGGACGAAGCTCAATTGCGTGAACCACAGTACCGGTTGGGATGTTCTTCAGAGGCAGGTTGTTACCTGGCTTAATATCAGCCTGAGCACCAGTCTCAATAACATCACCCTGGGCAATGCCTTCAGGAGCGATAATGTAACGCTTCTCACCATCTGCATAATGCAGCAGTGCGATGCGAGCGGAACGGTTAGGGTCGTACTCAATATGTGCGACCTTTGCTGGCACGCCATCCTTGTCCCAACGCTTAAAATCGATGAGACGGTACTGACGCTTGTGACCGCCGCCGCGATGGCGAGAAGTCATGCGGCCGTAAGAGTTACGACCACCAGTCTTGCTGAGTTTGCGTACCAATGACTTTTCAGGCGTGGAGCGCGTGATCTCGGCAAAATCCGAAACCGATGCGTTGCGACGGCCTGCAGTCGTCGGCTTATAAACGCGGATAGCCATAATATAGTATTCCTTTACTTTTCTCGGCTAGCCTTCAGTTACCAAAGATGTCAATCGTCTGACCTTCAGCCACGGTGACAATAGCGCGCTTCTGGTTCACACGACGGCCGAAACCGGTGCGAGAGCGCTTCAACTTGCCAGCGCGGTTCAGGGTGTTAACGTTTGTCACCTTGACCTTGAAGATTTCTTCGATAGCCTGCTTGATCTGAACCTTGTTCGCATCTGGAGCCACTACGAAAGTGTACTGGCCACGATCAGAAGCGGCATAGCTCTTTTCAGAAACAACCGGCTTAAGAATTACGTCATGTGCTGGGTTATGGACTGCGACCATTGAAATCAGGCCTCCTTAACGACAGGCTCGGTCTTAGCAGCAACGAAGGCGTCAAAGCCTTCCTTGGAGAAGACGACGTACTGAGCTGTAACAACATCGTAGGTGTTGAGCTGATCAGCGAAGATCACATGCACCGTTGGAATGTTGCGTACAGACATCCACTCATTGATGTTCTCACGAGAGAGCACCACAGTAGTGAACTGGTTCTTGGTCACAGGAGTAAGCGCTGCAACAGCTGCCTTGGTGGATGGAACATCCTTAATACCAAAGTCAACAACAGCGATACGTCCAGCATTTGCACGATCCGAAAGAACGTAACGAAGAGCAGCTGCCTTCATCTTCTTCGGGGTGCGCTGATCGTACTTGCGAGGAACTGGACCGTGAACAACGCCACCATGTACCCACTGTGGAGCACGAATGGAACCCTGGCGAGCACGACCGGTGCCCTTCTGCTTCCATGGCTTCTTACCGCCGCCGGAAACATTAGCACGATTCTTCACAGCATGAGTGCCCTGGCGAGCAGCAGCAAGCTGAGCGATGACGACCTGATGAACCAGTGGGCCGTGAGCCAAAATGTCTTCGTTGGAGATGCCGAAAATTTCAGCAGGAGCTTCAACGGTACCGTTGGCATTGCCCTTAGTATCAGTGACGTTCAGAGTTACGTTTGCCATAATTATCAGGCTCCCTTCACTGCCGAACGGACGAGAACGATTGCGCCCTTAGGACCTGGAATAGCGCCCTTAATAGCGAGAATGCCGTTCTCGACATCCGAAGAAACGATGGTGAGGTTGAGCGCGGTGGAAGTCACATGACCCATGCGACCAGCCATACGCTTGCCCTTCAAAATGCGGCTTGGAGTTGCGCAAGCGCCCACAGAACCTGGGCGGCGTTCGTTCTTGTGCGAGCCGTGAGTACGACGATAGGACTTAAAGCCCCAACGCTTAATGGTGCCAGCAAAGCCCTTACCCTTGGTAGTGCCCGTGACATCTACTTCAGAACCCTCAGCGAACAATTCAGCAGTCAATTCCTGACCTGGCTGATACTCTGCTGCGTTCTCCGTGCGCACCTCAGCGAGGTGACGACGAGGAGTAACACCAGCCTTAGCAAAATGACCAGCCAATGGCTTAGTCACCTTGGTAGGATCAATCTGGCCATAACCGAGCTGTACGGCGCAATAGCCGTCAGTTTCTACGGTCTTTACAGCGGTTACAACGTTGGTAGCAACCTCAACCAGAGTTACGGGGACGAACAAGCCGTTTTCATCCCAAACCTGCGACATACCCAGCTTGCGGCCGAGCAAAGCAGTGCGATTCTTATTCTGCGACATTAGATTCTCCCCCTTCCTACAGCTTGATCTCGATGTTTACATCCGCAGGCAGGTCAATGTGCATCAAAGAATCCACAGCCTTTGGCGTTGGATCTACGATGTCAATGAGGCGCTTATGAGTGCGCATCTCGAAATGCTCGCGAGAATCCTTATACTTGTGAGGAGAACGAATAACAACAAACACGTTCTTCTCGGTCGGCAGAGGAACCGGGCCCACTACAGTAGCACCCGCGTTCGTCACCGTCTCGACGATTTTTTTCGCCGATTGGTCGATGACCTCATGGTCATAGGACTTAAGCCTGATGCGGATTTTCTGTCCCGCCATTGCCGTCCGCCCTTTCTAGCGATTCGTTTACTGTTTACCAACCTGAATTCAAGGACACCGGCGAGAATAGACACTCAAGGTCATTCCACATCAGTGCGCAGCATCAAAAATTCTTCCGTTTGAAAAAATTTTCGCTTCCGCGCTCGCTTTTTTTGATTCAATATGCGAGCCTTAAAACAGGCAACTAAGTAATTAAACCATCAACCTTCGATTATTAAAAACCGGGCGTGTCGGTTAAAGTGTCGACTATTAATCGACTATTTTCCAATAAAAAATGGCAGAAACTACAGTTAGTGCAGCTTCTGCCATTATTAACTAAATATGCAAAACTTACTTTGCTTCACGTTCCATACGCAAACGATGACCTTCTTCTTGAGAAACACCGTAGTATGCAGCGATGGCAATATCCTTCATATCCTCAATCTGTGGAATACGAGGATTTGCAGGAGCGCACTGATCTTCATAAGCGCGCATGCCGATATTGTCAAGTATCGACCAGTAGTACTCTTCATCTACGCCACAAGCCTTAAACGAAGCATCCATTCCGAGCTTTTCGTTTCGATACTCTTCAACAGCGCGCGCAAGATTCTCGACGCCTTCTTCAGGAGTCTTACCTGGATCAACGCCAAGATTCTTAGCAATCTCCTGATACCTTTCAAGCGCAACGTAATGATTATACTTTGGCCAGCTAGTTGGCTCTTGTGGAATCTGACCATTGTAACGAATAACGTAAGGCAACAGAATTGCGTTCGTATGACCGTGTACAACATGGCACAAAGCACCAATAGTATGGGCCATAGCGTGGCACATGCCGAGGAATGCGGAGCCAAAAGCCATACCTGCCATAGTAGCTGCGTTGTGCATTTTTTCTTTCGCTTCAATCTTGCGCTGAGAATCTTCCGAATTTACAGAATCGTTCAGATTTTCCCAAATAAGCTTTGAAGCGTGAAGTGCCATTGCATCCGTGAAATCATTTGCGTAAACAGATACGTAAGCTTCCATAGCGTGCGTTAACGCATCAAAACCAGAGTCGCAAGCCAAACGGCGAGGCTGCGTACGAGCAAGCACAGGATCGACGATTGCAACGGATGGGGTTAAAGCGTAATCCGTAATAGGATACTTGTAGCCAGTCTTGTGGTCGGTAATAACGGCGTAAGGCGTAACTTCAGAGCCGGTTCCGGAAGAAGTTGGTATGCAAACGAGCTTAGCTTTGTTTCCAAGAGGCGGAATCTTAAATGCACGCTTACGAATATCGAAGAACTTTTCGCGCAAATCCGCGAAAGAAATCTCCGGATGCTCATACATAAGCCACATAATCTTCGAAGCGTCCATTGGAGAACCGCCGCCGACAGCAATAATCGTGTCTGGCTGGAATTCGTCACGCATCATTGCAGCACCGCGCTCAACCGTTTCAACGCTTGGCTCAGGCTCAACGTAATCAATAATACGGAAAGTAACGCGATTATCTCGAGCGCGAAGCTGGTCAATAATCTTATCGACTACGCCAAGTTGCTCCATAACCTTATCGCACACAATAACTGCGCGCTCAACACCGTACATATCCTTCAAATAACGAATAGCATTCGGCTCAAAATAAGTTTTAGCCGGAATCTTGAACCATTGCATATTATTATTCCTTCGTGCGATGCGCTTAATATTGAGAAGATTTACAGCCTGTACGTTGCCAGAAACAGAATTTCCGCCATAAGATCCACATCCAAGCGTCAGTGACGGAGCAATCGCATTGTAAATATCACCGACGCCACCAAGAGATCCTGGGGAATTCCAAATAATTCGGCAAGCGTGCATGCGAACACCGTACTCACGAACAAGATCCTGATTATTCGTGTGGATTACCGCAGTATGTCCAGCTCCATGCACGAGCATTTGCTCACACATCTTAAAGCCTTGTTCCTTATTTTCTGCGCGAAGCATGGCATGTACAGGAGCGAGCTTTTCCATAGTAAGCGGCTCCATTTCGCCAACTTCCTTGCACTCAGCAATTAAAATCACAGCGTCTTCTGGAATTTCAAAGCCAGCTTCGTGCGCAATATATTGCGGAGACCTACCAGGAACAACGGAATTTAGCTTCGGAGTTTGCCCAGAATATGATGTGCAGCCAAACATATACTGCTCAAGCTTTGCTTTTTCGTCGGCGTTAACAACGTAAGCCTTACGACGCTTCAATTCCTTAAGCAGCGGATCATACACATCTTTATTCGCAATAATTGCCTGCTCAGTTGCGCAAATCATTCCGTAATCAAAATGCTTTGAAAGAATCAAATCGTTTGCAGCGCGCGAAATATCGACATCGCTGTCGACGTAGGCAGGTGCGTTTCCTGCGCCGACGCCAAGTGCTGGTTTTCCGGAAGAATATGCAGCTTTAACCATGCCAGGTCCGCCGGTTGCAAGAATTGTTGCAATCTTAGGATGCTTCATTAAAGCGCCGGTAGCGGCAATAGAAGGATGCTCAATCCACTGAATACAATCTTTAGGAGCGCCGGCAGCTATAGCTGCATCGCGAACAACTCGAGCGGCTTCAGAAGAACACTTTTGAGCGAAAGGATGGAATCCGAAAATAATTGGGCAGCGAGTTTTCAGTGCAATAAGTGACTTGAAGATTGCGGTTGAAGTTGGGTTCGTAACCGGAGTTACGCCAGCTACGATACCGACAGGCTCAGCAATTTCGTCAATTCCGAGAACGTCATCTTCTCGAATAATTCCAACTGTTTTCTGTCCAGCCAAGTAATGCGTAATATGTTCGCACGCGAAAATGTTTTTAGTTGCTTTATCTTCAACAAGTCCGCGTCCAGTTTCGTCAACTGCCATTTTTGCAAGCACTAAATGCTTATTCAGTGCTGCAACAGACGCTTTAGCAACAATATGATCAATTTGCTGCTGATTAAGCTTTTCAAATTCATCTAAGGCCTTTGACGCTTTTTCAACAAGTTGATCAACCTCTTGCTGCGCTGCCAATTCAACATCGTCAACGGTCTTCGACTCTGTTTCGGCTTTTTTCTGTGCCTCAACCATGAGTGGTCCTCCTTGATCTTCACTAACGGCATTAATAGCGGCATTAATATCAGTACTAATAGCAAATATTTTTTGCCTATTGCTATTCACAGTAATTTTGTGATACAAGTCACAATTTAGCCGATTTGCTGTACTTTTGCATCTTTGCAGCGAGTTGCGCTTTTATGAGCGAGCTTTATGCTATATTGTTCGTTATTTGTGTTTATTTGTAATTATTTATGTGCGATTATCGTGTAAATTTTCTAGAATGTTCGATTCGACAGTAACTTACACACTATTTGTAACATTTACCGTTGTTGCCATTTTATAGTTGTCGCCATTTATAGTTGTCGCCATTTGCAATTGGCAGTATTTACGGTTGGTATAAAAAATGGCCCCTGACCAAAGCCAGAAGCCATTTGTAAAATATAAATTCTGCGAAACTTAACGCTTCGAGAACTGAGGTGCACGACGTGCCTTGTGCAAACCTGCCTTCTTGCGTTCCACGACGCGAGCGTCGCGAGTAAGCAAGCCAGCTTTCTTCAAAGCAGCACGGTTTGCATCGTGATCGATAGCATTCAAAGCACGAGCCACGCCCAAACGAATAGCGCCAGCCTGACCGGTGGTACCGCCGCCGTCCACGAGAACGACAACGTCAAACTTGCCTTCAAGCTTGAGCAACACGATTGGAGAATTTACTTCGCGCTGCAATAAGCGGGATGGGAAGTACTCTTCCAAAGTGCGACCATTAATAGTCCACTTGCCAGAGCCTGGAACCAAACGCACGCGAGCCACGGCTTCCTTACGACGACCAGTGCCGTAGCCTGGCTCGATTGCGGAAGTGCCGGTACCAGCACCAGCGTTAGTTTCAGTGGTGTAGCTAGTCAGTTCTTCTTCGTTTTCAAGAACCGCGGAGTTGTTATTTTCTGCCATAATCTATTCTCCTTGATCTCACTTAGCCTGCTGAGAGACCTGAGCGATCTCGAAGACCTGTGGCTTCTGCGAAGTGTGCGGATGCTCAGCGCCAGTGAACACACGAAGGCGATCGAGCTGCACCTTAGCAAGACGATTCTTTGGAAGCATACCCTTGACGGCAGCCATGATGATGTGCTTTGGATTCTTCTCCAAAAGCTCTGCATAGCTGTCACGACGAAGGCCACCTGGACGACCAGAGTGGGAATACAGTTCCTTGCTCAACTTGTTGCCGGTCAAAGCAATCTTTTCTGCGTTAATAATAATAACGTGATTGCCAGAATCAGCGTGAGGAGCAAACGTTGGCTTATTCTTACCACGCAGCAAAATTGCTACCTGAGAGGCCAAACGACCAAGTACCACGTCAGTGGCATCGATGATGTACCAGTCATGAGTTAAATCTGCTGGTTTCGGTGTGAAAGTCTTCACAATCGTACCTTTTCTCTATTGTGTTTCGAGCGTTGCATTTTCTTGGTTTATAGAAAATACGTTACTCATAATCCGTGGGCTCCCTGAAAGTCCTCGATGGCGAGTGGGAAAAGCGCTTTGAAGGACCCCTTAGGGAAACACAACAATCTGCAAGTATATCGCGAAGTTACGACTACTTGCAAGTGTCTATTGTTATATAAGGCTGAGACGACATGCGCGCATATCGCAAAACATTTAATATACGAAACGTAATACCAAATGCAATACGATATGCGCAACAAATCATCGCATACTCGTCATATTGTTAGGCGTTCATAATCGCAGCCAACGATTGCACGCGCGGCAAATCAAACATATTGTCCAAAGATACTGGATTGCCGTCATCGTCAGCTAACGGAATACGCCAATTAGGATATTCGTCATTCGTTCCAGGCTGGTTCTGCGCGCGGCACTCACCAACGGCGTCCACCAAAGAAGCAGCCAACAAACGTGAAGGAGCATCCTTCAAAGCGCGATGCAATGCTTCAACAATCTCCTGAGTATGAGCTTCTTCATCCTCAAGCAACTGCGCATCTAAATACTTGCTCTTAACTAACATACGCAGCATAGCGCGATGTTCAGCTTCAGCGCCAGCACGGAATTCTTCCACGGAGCCGGTGAGCAAATGCAAGCGTTCACGAATATTCACATGTTCGTAGCGCAAATAACCTGCAGCAGGAGGCATATCGTGCGTATTTACCGAAGCAAGCGTCATTTCGCGCCATTTATCTGGAGTACGGAACTCACCATCTAGCACTTCAAACCATTCAACAGTGCAGCCAAGCACAGCCTTCTTACGCAACACGTCAATAGCATTTGCTGGAAGCACACCAAGATCTTCACCTACTACAACACCGTGAGCACGAGTGGCCTCAATAGCCAAAATGCCAAGCATAATATCAGCATCGTAGTAAACGTAAGCACCACCGCTCGGAGCCGAACCTTCTGGAATCCACCACAAGCGGAAAAGCCCCAGAATGTGATCAATTCGCACAGCACCAGCAGATGCAAACATGCCATGAACCATATCCCTGTAAGTGCGGAAACCAGTGCGCTCGAGTTCAAACGGGTGCAAAGGAGGCTGAGACCAATCCTGGCCCTGCTGGTTAAAGTAATCAGGCGGCGCACCAACGGTAGCTCCATTAGCAAAACGCTCCGGATTCCACCAAACTTCAGAGCCTGCTGGATGCACGCCAACAGCCATATCAGACATAATGCCAATTTTCATACCAGCTTCGCGCGCAGCAACCTGAGCGTCATGCAACTGAGAGAAAGCAACCCACTCAAGCCAACGATAAAACTCAAGCGTATCCGGGAAACGCTCAGCCAACTCACGCACCTGATCCGAATCCTTAGTAAGTGTACGCTCCCAGCAATTATTGCCCTTTGGAGCACCCCACTTGTCGTAGCACAAGCACCACGTTGCGTACGACTCAAGTCGATCGCCCATTTCCTGCTTGAATAACTCGAACTCTTGAGCACGATCTTGTGACATACCCGCTTTAAAAATCAGCCACAGCGCACGCATTTTAACGCGCCACATGGAATCACGATCAATAATTTGCGCATCGCTATTCAACGGCTCTACTTGACCATGCAAATTATCAATTTCTCCGCGCGTAGCATCGTCCAAAGTCGCGTATTCAGGAATATTTTCTGGATGAATATACGTCATATTCACCATACCGCGCGCAACAGGAAGATATGGAGAAGGCGTAAGAGGAGCTACCGGCTCGCCAGCGTGCATTGGATTAATAAGAACAAAATCAGCGCCAGTCTTCTGCTTAGCTTCAGTAAGAAGCGTAGCCAAATCGGCAAAATCTCCAACTCCCCACGACTTAGAGGAACGAATGGAGTAAAGCTGAGCCATCCATCCCCAAAGTTGCTCACCATTAGCTTCAAGAGAATTTAATGTATCAATGCTTTCTGGAGCGCTAATAAGAGTTGCTTCTTCAGAACACTCACCAACAGTCACACGCAACGTATGGTAACCCATAGGAACGTCCGCAGGAATCTTTACCAATGAAGTTGCCACAAACTTACCATTCACCGGGTAAGCTACATCGTGTTCATTAGGAACAATAACTAAATCACCGTTATATTTTTCGCCATTTTCCAACGTCAATGTCGCTACTGGATACTCAAGAATACCAGTGTTTACAGTAACTTCGTCACACTGACCTACGGTATGTAAAACGGTTGGCGCAATAATACGACCGTGACGATAAGCCAAAATATCTTGCGTGGACTTTTCTATTGCGTCCTCGCTAGAAGCATCCACACCTAAAGCGCCCAATACGGACACTAAAACATTATCCTGAATTTCGTGTTCTTTATTATCGGAGCCAACATAACGCACGCCAACGCCCATTAATTCTGCTAACCGATGCAGTGGCGACGTCGCCGTTACTTCTTCTGTTGTATTGTTCATATTTTCCATCGTAATCTATTATTAAGTCACACATCGAAGGACTGCGAACTTTCGCATATTATGCGCAAATTCACCATTACTTTCGACATAAGCAATAAGATCAAAGATTCACTTCAAACGTATTGCTGACGATATTTTCATAGCTATCAACAGTTAATATACAGGTAACTATTCACGTGGGCAACGGCTGCGCGCCGCCAAAGCAACATCCTCCGCTTTATCGTTGCATAGAGCTTGCAAAATATTTTGTGGCACTCCAGGATTTAGCGCAACCGCCCTACGCACCATAGTTGCTAATACGGTTGGCGCGTTTTCTTCTACACTAACTCCAAGAGATGCAAGATATTTCAAAGTTTCCCCACCTACACCCTCGCATTGAGCGCCTTCTAAACGCATCTTCCACGATGCTTTTGGATTACACAAAGCCGCATCGCGAACTTTAGGGCAAGAATCTTTAGTAAGTCTTCCAACAAGCCAATTTTTAGCATCGTGATTTTCTGCAACAGCTAAACGCACATCGTCGGATGCGTCTTCTGAAAGCTTAACTAATATATTTGGGAATGGCATTGAAGTAGCTAAGTAGATTCGGTCTTCTTCCGGAGTATTCGCATTACCAGCAACAGCTTCAAGAAGAGAAGTTGCTCGAGAAAAAGCGGCTTGATCGGAACGTTCCGGCAAGTTTCTGCGAGCAAATTCGTGAAGTTCTGCGGAATCCTGACTATGACGCAAATGCTCATAAACAGCAGTTAGCGGCTCATAATCCGTATCCTGATTGCAATCAGCATGGTTAGTATCACACATGGAATCACCTTGATATTTTTTCACCACGCGTTTACTACGCGCCATCAAGCACGGACTTTGTTCACCTTTCCGTCTTCTCGAGGCACAATGCTGCCAGAAAAAGAATTTTGCACCATCCGCAGAAATTCTTCAGATTGCAGCACAGGCACAGCAATAGTAAGACAAATATCCGCACCGTACGTTTCAGAATCAACAACGCCTTCTATTGTAGACACAATATGCTGCAACATGCGCAACTGCTGGTATTTAAGCGTACAGACAAAGCGAATACAAGGAATAATATCAACAATATCTGCAGCCGAAACAGCCATACTCGCAGCTCTAGCATACGCTCGCGTTAAGCCACCAGAACCTAATAATATTCCACCGAAGTAACGCGTCACCGTCACCACGCAATCGGTTAACTCTGCAGCACGAAGCACATCAAGTATCGGCTTACCGGCTGTACCAGAAGGTTCCCCGTCATCACTCATGCGCTCGCATAACTGAGCCCCTGTTGAACCGCATATTGCAGCATAAGCAACATGCCGCGCTTTTGGATGCACATCCCTTACCGACTGCGTAAATTCGATAGCCTCATCAAGCGTTTCAATATGGCAGATATTGCCAATGAATTCTGACTTTTTCTCAATAAAAGAATCACAAGCCGACGCCGCAGCAAGTTGACGGACTGTATGCAGTAGATTGCAAGAATCAGGCACTAGCGCTTAAGCCTTTTCGTAGCGCAACAAACGATCGACGATATTGTCAATATCTTCTACCGTTTCTTTTGTGCACTCTTCGTTACCAACTTTTGCAGCATGATGTACTTGACGGCTAATATGTTCACGAGCGGTGACAACTGCCAACGAGTGGAGAGCGGCAGTCGCTGCGGAAAGCTGCATAAGCACGTCTTGACAAGATGCATCGTTTTGAATCATGGTATTGATTGCAGTAAGCTGCCCTTGTACTCGATGCAAGCGAACTAGCAGCTTGTTCTTGTCAATATCATATTCGTCCATCGTATACTCCATATCTAAACTTTACTCTGCAAACGTTAGACATCATCACCCAAACTCTTGTATATATGCTAACGCTGCATGTCAATATTATGCACCAATATACAGCATTTTACAAAAAATTTGACGCGAAACTGTATTTTTTCCTGCAAAAATACTATAAGTTAACGCGTCAAATTCTTTTATTCAGCAATTATGCAATTTTTTATACATGCCTACGACGCATTGCCGGGAGGCTGTTATTGCCTTCAAACGAGCGCTGGCGACCATGACGAGGAGTACCAGAAGTGCAGCGACCTAAAGTTATACCACCTGCGAGAGTAAGCAAAATCAGTGCGCACACCATTACTAACGTTGTGGTAGTACCGGTATCTGCGAGTGAAGCCGAAGTTGCGTTAGTTCTCTCGTAACCATTCCCTTCATCATCACTTTCATCACCGTCATAGCCTTCAGAGTAATTGCCATTAGCGTTGCTACCGGTATTGTCGTGATTGCTACGTTGGTCTTTACGATTTGTACCAGCATAAGCACCCTTGTAGTCACCTTCGTAACTACCCTTGGAAGCACCCTCGTAAGCATTGTTGCCACTGGTTTTAGCTCCAGGATACGTTTCCTTGTGCTGTAATTCATGCTGATTATTCGCAGTTTGCTGAATATTCTTGCCAGCAGAGGAATGTGTCGCAGTTGCGTTCGTACCAGCAGTTGCGTTCGTACCAGCAGTTGCGGAAGATGTAGCGTCATTCTTAGTTGCCGCATGCGGATTGCTGCCATCTGTAGAAACACCACGAGCAGCAGTTGCTATACGAGTATTGCTGGAACCAGTGGCACTTGCTTTACCAGCATTATCAGCGCCAACTGCAGCATTACCAGCATTGCCATGAGAAGCGTTGTTCACACCCGAAGTTGAATCAGCTTTTGTTGCAGACGCGCTACTTGCTGCAGCCGGGCTAATATTAGACGCAGCAGCACTACCGTTGCTTGCACCAACAGCACCCGCTACAGGAGAAGGATTAACTCCCCCACCAGGCGTGGTATTATGCTGCTTCACCGGTTGTGACGTATTAGAGTAAGCAGAAGATACGGCGGAATACAGTTTTATCTGTTCTCCCAAAGCATGCAACGCATCCAATACTTCTTTTACGGTAGAGGCAACATGATTATTCACACTCACCAAATCTTGATTACTCGTGTTTACTACTCCCATTACGGATGGGTCATCATGTGTTGACGTATCACCAGAGTGAGGAGCAATTTTTTTACCGGAACCAGACGTACCTGCAGAACTAGACGCACCACTATTTTGCTGATTGTTTACTACAGTATTGCCGTCGGCAGTAGTTTCGACAGACGGCATGGCACTGGTACCCCCAGGATTATGCTCACCATGAGTGGTGGTAGTAGTAGTACCGTTCGTTGCAGTATTACCTGTATTACCCGTATTCGTTGTTCCGCTTGCTGTGTTCGAGTTACCGCCAGCCTGAGAAGCGCCACCAGTTTGAGAAGCACCGCCAGCCTGAGTAGAACCACCAGCCTGAGAAGCGCCACCAGCCTGAGTAGTACCGCCAGATTGAGTAGTACCACCAGTTGCAGTGCCAGTATGCGTATCAACCGAAGTACCTCCACCGGCACCAGTATTCGGCGTTGTACCACCGTGAGTTGTTCCAGACGCAGGAGTTACCACAGTAGGATTATGAGGATCACTTGTGGAATTACCAGCCGTACCATTGAATACGCCACCAGCAGCGCCACCAGTTACACCACCAGTTACGCCACCAGCCGCTCCTGCAACATTCCCATTAGTTGTACCACCATTTGCAGCTCCATGGTTATTATTATTTTCACCTTGCGTTGTATTACCAGAATTACTGTTACCAGAATTGCCGTTATTACCAGAGCCATTTGTCTGTTCCACTTTTGGTGGATTAGTCTTCGGCTGTTCATGAGCAGGAGGATCAGTCTTAGGAACATCTGTCTTAGGCGGATTACCCTGAGGTACATCTACCTTAGGAGGATCAGCCTTCGGCACATCTACTGATACATTCACTTCACCAGTACTTCTGTACCACGTCTTCTTTGTTGAACGCACCAAATCCTTACCGCTAGACGAGTAGAATCTTTCAGCTTGAGGAGCTTCAAAAGAAACCCGTATACGCGCATTGCCATTCCCCGTGGCAGTCCACGGTATATCTACTGGAGCCTCCGTTGATTTTTCTACGTAAAAATCTCCATTATCAAATTTTATAAAATCGCTTGAAGAACTTACACGCATAGGGAAGCCTTCTATTGGCGATCCGTCATCGTTAAGCAGTTTGACATGAAGCACGCCAGCACGCTTAGCATCAGTATATTCATTGGTGATTTTTGCTTTCATTGGCGTTTTTCTTTTGGCGTCTTTCCACAATACATCAGCAGTCTTATACAGCTGCCCAATAGTGCCTACATTGACATTAAAACCATTTTCCAGATCTTTATACCATTTTGACCTTTCTACATCAATATTTTGATGAATATCGAAAGCAATAGCTGCTTGTACTATATCTGCAAAATCGTCTGAAAATCTTTGAATAAGCGTTGCAGCAAAACGATATTCTTTGTCATCAACGCTTCTCCAGTCACCTTTACCATCCCAGGCAACACCGGATTCAATGCAATATGTTACGTTTCCAGGTTCCCACGTATACGGTCCAAGATGAGTAGAACCGGTATGTGGACTGCTATAGTTGAATCCTGGCGTTGTATCACCTATTGCCATTTGCGCACAACACAACGCAGGAACGACAACAAGCGAAGCCAATAATGCAGTAATAGTTTTGGCACTTTTTCGCTTTAAGACACTGAACTTCTCATAAACGAAATGCCCGTTATTATGTTTCCCCCAAGGTTTTTTCATAATAATCTCCTTAACCCAACCCTTCATATAATCTCGCAGATTCGTAAGCAACTTTGTAACTATCGAACAGATCCTTCTCAACTGCTACTTCTTGCAAAAATTTGCTTAATCTGTCATAAGCGTTCTTTTATAAACGCTTATATCATCACTATCGTCGCTAATAAATCAAACGTAAATATTTTTTTGACAATGTGGTTAAAAGGTAATAGTTGTGCACAATTCCACAAATTTTCGTACGTAACTTGACACAAATGGAAGATCGGGTTATTTGGATTATTCCCCGGGTTATTCCCCAAAATCAGACAACAAAAAAAGCTCCGAACCATTGAAACAACAGCTCGGAGCAGAACGCGGAGTCAGAGAGATTCGAACTCTCGAGCCGCTTACGCGACTAACACCTTAGCAGGGTGCCCCTATCGGCCACTCAGGCATGACTCCAATTAATCACCGTACATAACAGCAACAGATTGACACTATAGCACCTCTTGAGGACTGTAAACAAGCCCAACGACACACTTACCTTACAAAATACAAAAAGCAACCACCGCACATTGTTTTAGTACACACCTACACAGGATTATGATCACCCGAAAATGTAACAACCACAGCACACATAACAAGTATTATTCCAACAATATCCGTCCACGTAGGAATCTCACCAAACCCCATGCCAATAACAACCGCAATCGCAGGATACAGAGCCTGCATAACAGAATATTTTGCGGAAGTAACGCGCTTTAATAAAACTTGGTCCAGCAAAGTCGGGAAGAAAGAAGCACACACTGCGATCACCAACATTAACGCAAGTAAAGCAAAGGAACCGCCCGGGCGAGCAGCCCATGTAGCTTCCGGTTTAGGCGAAATAACGTGCTGCACTGCAGGAACAGCAAGGACACTAGATTGCAAAAGCCAACCGATAAGCGCTGCAATGCTTACACGATCGATAGCATGCGAACTTTTTGCAATCATGCGTCCGGAAACAATATACACTCCCCACATTGAACCGCCAACAAGAATAGCGCATAAACCAATGAGAAAATGCGGACTTACAGAACTGTGCATAGAAGCACTAGCCAACACAATAATGCCGCAAACCGCAATCAACATACCAACTCGCTCACGCCACTCATGTCCTGTAATAACCGCCACAAGCAAAGGGCCAATAAATTCTATAGTTACAGCCACACCCACCGGCATGCAGCTGATTGCCACATAAAACATGGTATTCATAGCAACTAAAGAAATTCCAACCGCAACAACAACAGCCCATTCGCGCAAAGTTTTCGGCAAAAAGCTACGTTTCGTATGCGAAAACGGCCTGCGCCAAGCCAATAACAGCAGCGTCATAAAACCAACGCGATACCACACTGCATACAGTGGATCAAGCTGGCTAAACGCCACTTTAGCCACAGATGTAGCCGTGTACACCATCGCAGCTTCAATAACAATGATCAGCAGCACAGGCATACGGTGTAAAAGATTGACAACGAATTGCTTCATAGCAACAACCCTACATTACAATAGCGTCGAAAATACGCTTTTTCGCAAAAACCTTAATCTTTTTTTCTTTATAAAATCGAACGTTTGTTCTATTATAAATTTATGAGCACAGCACCACGAGTACAAGCAGCAAAACGTGATTGGGGGCACGACACCTCTGGTTGCGCCATGCTGCACGTTGATATGGATGCGTTTTATGCTTCTTTAGAGGTTGCCAGACACCCGGAGCTTAAAGGTAAACCGATTATTATTGGCACCGGTAATCGTGCTGTCGTTTCCGCAGCAAGCTACGAAGCACGCACATACGGAGTCAATTCTGCTATGCCCATTGTTAAAGCGCGAAGTCTTTGTCCGCAAGGAATTTTCTTACCAGTTGACATGCGTTACTATTTAAGCGTTTCCCACAGTATTTTTGAAGAAATTTTTTTGCGTATTACTGACCAGGTTGAAAAAGTTTCCGTTGACGAGTGCTATATAGATGTGCAATCAGCTTTATTACAATGGAAATCGCCCGTAAATATTGGAGCTTGGATACGAAAAGAAGTATTTGAAAAATATCATATTACGTGCTCGGTTGGCATTGCCAGCAATAAGCTTATTGCAAAAATGGCTTCAACAAACGCAAAACCTAATGGTATGCTTCTTATTCCGCGAGAATGTAACGAAAATTTTGTATCAATAATGCCTTTGCGCGCAATACCAGGAATTGGTCCGTCCTTAATTCACAAGTTTGACACTTGGGGATTGTCTACAATTACATCACTTAAAAATGTTGACGAAACCACACTTATTCGCATAACGGGCTCTAAATCTTGCGCGCGCATGGTACATCAATCCATCAGAGGCATAGATGAACGCATTGTAATTCCGAATGCTCCGGAAAAATCTATTGGCACTGAACAAACCCTCGATACTGACACAACAGATGAACACATTGTGCAACAATTGCTGCAACAATGCTGCAGAGAAGTAACTCAACAATTACGAAAACGTAAGCTTATGGCACGTACGATAACGCTAAAGTTGCGTTTTAGCGATCTTCATTACGTTACTAAATCTTCCACCTTGCGAAATGCAACTGATTCAACGCATGAGTTTTACCAGCATGCTGTTACTTTGCTTACTAAAGCTAATCCAACAGTGCACAATTACGCACTTGGCGGAAAAGGTACGAGATTGCTTAGCCCAGTACGTTTAGCCGGCATTACAGCGAATAATCTCGTTTCTGCAGACCAGGCTTCGCTGCAACCTTCGCTCAACGATATTCTGGAGGAAAATACGCGCGAATCTGCAAATCCTACGCTTAAAAATAACACCGCAACTATGAATAAAAATACTAGATTACGTCACGCTGAGCACGCTTTGGACGCTGTTCGCAAAAAATACGGCAACGACGCTGCTCACCTTGGGGTATAGCAATTCTAGTTGCACGAATATTAGTGTGGTGAGATTTGAGATTTTTCTCACTGAGTGAGGACACCGCTCAGGCAGGTTGTTGCGGAGGCAACGCTGCAACGCGAGCCTCATCCCATCCGGAAGCTCCGGCATCTGTAGCTCCACCTAAATCGCCAAGCTTATCGAAATAATCAACCGCAGCGTCACGATACCATTCCCAACCTTCTGGCAAGTCATCCTCGTAAAAAATGGCTTCAACCGGGCACGCTGGTTCACAAGCTCCACAATCCACGCATTCGTTCGGATTGATATAAAGCGTTCGATCGCCTTCATAAATGCAGTCCACAGGGCATTCATCAACACACGCTTTATCTTTCACATCGACGCACGGCTCTGCTATTACGTATGGCACAATGCCCTCCTTTCTGCTTTTACGTAACTTTTCTATTATAGAACATTTTTAGAAAGTCCATAACAAAAGAAGTCGGCACGCGATTACTCCCGTATGCCGACTTCTTGATTACTTAAATTATTATTAATTTTGATTATTGATTTTGTTTGCTAATTTTATTTAGCTTGCGTAGGTGTAGCAACAGCTGCAGCCGCTACTTCAGCTTCAGCTTCTGCACGAGCCTGTTCTTCAGTTTCACCCTCTGCAACCTTTTCAGCTGCAGCAGCATCTTGAGCAAACAAAGTTTCAACCGGAACACCCAGCTTCTTGGCTTTACGCAACTGCCTTCCAAGCAGAGAGTTGCGGTAAGAGTAACCGAAGTACACCGCAAAACCGATTGCCAGCCACACTGCAAAACGAATCCACGTCAAGACAGACAAGTTAAGCATGAGCCAGAATGTGGAAAGTGCTGCGAACAACGGAAGCCACGGATTACCCGGAACGCTGAACGAACGGTGCAAATCAGGCCTACGCATACGCATAATCGGAACGCCTGCAGAAACAAGCAGGAATGCAGAAAGCGTACCAATGTTAACCATGTCGGAAAGAATACCAATATCGAGAGTGGAAGCAACAACTGCCACAACAATACCGGAAACAATCTGAAGCCTTGCAGGAATACCACGCTTGCTCACCTTGGAGAAGCTACGAGGAAGCAAACCATCGCGGCTAACAGCGAAGATAATTCGCGTAAGACCGAGCAAAAGCACCATCACAACGGTTGTTAAACCAATAACAATGCCGAGAGAAATAATCTTTGCAGCCCAAGTTGCACCCACGAGTTCGAAGCTTGTGGAAAGCGAAGGAGCTGACTGCTTAGCCAAATCCTTGTAAGAAACCATACCGGTGGTCACAACTGCAACGAGGATGTAAAGAACAGTCACAATCAACAGACCAAGGCCGATACCGCGCGGAATGTTCTTATGAGGATCCTTAGTTTCCTCGGCGGTAGTAGCAACCACGTCGAAGCCAATGAATGCGAAGAACACCAAAGCGGCACCGGAAAGAATACCGGTTACGCCGTAAACCGCAGGCTGCATACCGGTCATCCACTGCCACAGAGGCTGGCTCATAACGCCAGAAACTTCCATTCCTTTTACGCTAGCAACATCAGTTGCAGGTGGCACGAATGGCGTAAAGTTGGAAGCCTTGATGTAGAAGAAGCCCACAACTACCACAAACAAAACAATACCAATCTTCAAGATTGTTAAAGCACCGTCGAAACGTGCAGAAAGCTTGGTTCCAATTACCAACATCGTAGTGAAGAATGCAACGATTACAATTGGTGCCACATCAATAGGGAAACCGGCGACCGTAAATGTTGTGGTCATATTTAGACCAAACAAGTGCATTAAGTCGTTCAAATAAACGCCCCAATACTTTGCGATAACCGATCCAGCCATCAGCATTTCCAGAATCATATCCCAACCGATAATCCAAGCGATAAGCTCTCCAACGGTGGTGTATGTGAATGTATAAGCAGATCCGGCAACTGGAATCATTGAAGCAAATTCTGCATAGCACATTGCAGCAGAACCACACACAATTCCAGCAATAATAAAGCTAATAATTACAGCAGGTCCGGCATGGAATGCTGCAGCCTGAGCGCCAACCGAGAAAATACCAGCGCCAACAGCAACGGCAACACCCATAACTGCCAAATCCCAAGAATTTAATGTACGTTTAAGATGGCGATCACCATCCATCGTCTCTGCAATAGTCTGTTCAACAGACTTTTTTCTCCATATTTCCATAAGAAACGCACTTTCGTTGAGGTACAGATATAAAGGTATTAGACGCAATGAAAACGCATCAGCAGCTTCTGCGAAACAGTGCGACAATATCCATGTAAAATTTTTTGTTTATTGCCATAAACAAAGTGTTTTATACAGATAATTACGTAAATATTACACAAAACTCTGAGAAAGTGGTATCTTACCGTGTGTTCCTATAACTTTTACGAAAATTTAGCAAATGCACTCTCATCTTTCAGTATAAATTACACTATTTCCGTAAATTTTAAGCCACAGAAAGTCCTATAAGCACAGGTTCCGGCACCAAACGCACTCCAAAACGCGAATATACACCGTCAATAATTGTCTTCGCCAAATTAAGAATATCGTCAGCAGAAGCATGATTACGATTCGTAAGAGCTAACGTATGCAAAGAAGAAAGCCCAGCAGCAGATGCCACACCCTGCTGAACAATTCTAAATCCTTTATGAAAACCAGCGTGATCAATCAACCATGCAGCAGAAGTCTTCACACCTTGCGAACCGTCCGGAAGTAACGCCTCAAAACGTGGGGCATCCTCAGGCAACAACGCCGCTTTACCAGGCTCCATAATTGGATTCATAAAGAAACTTCCACAACTGTGGCGGTCACTATACATATCGTCACCATCATGCCAAGCACCTGCAACGTAATCCTCCTGCTGCAACCGCAATGCATACGCAACGCCCTCAGCACTTTTCGCACTCCGCATCCAGTCAGAGTCATAACGAGAGGCATCCTCAAGCATGCCCTTAGACGCACGCACACGCAACACTTCACGACGAATTGCAACGGTTTCCATACGCTCACCAAGCGCCACATGCAACGCTTTTGCCAACTGCGCATGGGATACAACGCCGGTTCTGTGGTGACGTAAGCAGAAATTAACAGAAAGCACCACATAACGCGGAGTAGGAAAATACGAAGTTGAAGGAACCCCTACAGCAGTGTACATACTTTGTTTTAGCAAAGAAGTACGGTAGCCAAAGTGCAACTGATCTTTTTGCAATTCAAGCGTTACCTTATTTTCGCGATCCCATACTTCTACCGACGTAACGCTTTGAGATACTTCCTGACCGTAAGCTCCAATATTCTGTACTACAGAAGCGCCAACCGTGCCCGGGATACCAGAAAGTCCTTCCACTCCTTCAAGACCAAGTTCAATAACGTGAGCTACAAAATCATCCCAGTTGCAACCGGCTTCAGCGTTCACATGCACCATATACGCTCCCGTTTGCGCATCTACACCATCTTCCGCAGGACTTGCTTCGTCGAGCACACTAATAGTGCGTCGAGCGTCGCGCACTACTACCCCATGGAAAGGAGCATCACTCACCAGCATATTAGAGCCGCCACCAATAACACATAACGGAAGATGAGCTTCGTCTGCATCTTCTACCGCTTCAATAACAGCGACGCGACTTGTTGGTTCCACAAAGCGGTCAATAATACCACCCACGCCAACAGTGGTGAGAGCAGCAAAAGTTGGGTTTTTAGTAGCATTTTTAGTAGCAAATACTTCCGTAGTCATGCCCCTAATAGTAACAGCACGAAATAACATACGAAGCAAGACAAAGTTCTGCGCGCAATAACAAAAAACCCCGCAATAAGCGGGGTAATAAGTATTAAAACTGCGCAACTATCGCGAGCCTTTTATAAAGCTCCAGCTCAGCGCAGTAGGCTGAAATTCAGCGAGTCTCGCGGTGGAGTGTATGCTTACCGCAGCGAGAGCAGAACTTATTCAGCTCAAGACGATCCGGCGTATTACGACGATTCTTCGTCGTAATGTAATTACGCTCCTTGCACTCAGTGCATGCCAGCGTAATGCCTGGACGGATGTCGGCGCTTTTGCTTGCCATTTCGTTCACCTCTACAATTCGTTATTGGCCAGCCAGTCTCCTACTGGCCGTTGTAGCGAGGAAGAGACTCGAACTCTTGACCTTACGATTATGAGTCGTACGCTCTAGCCAGCTGAGCTACCCCGCCAGAGAGCCTCGAGTGAGAATCGGACTCACGACCTCTTCCTTACCAAGGAAGTGCTCTACCACTGAGCTATCGAGGCGTGGCGGGTAGTGGATTCGAACCACTGAAGCACGAAGCGGCTGATTTACAGTCAGCTCCCTTTGACCACTTGGGAAACCCGCCAGCAGTCTCCGTGAGAAGTAAACTTCAAACGGCAACTTTGTTATTCTGCCACGAAAGCGAGACGAATGCAAGTCTTAGACACGCCGATAGCAGAAATTTATGAGATATTTTACGAAAAAACATCCGCAAAAGTCAATTATTCAGCGAAAAACCGTCTTTTTTTAATTCTTCGCAAATATTCAACACGCGGTTGTTAGCTTCGGTTTCACCAATGGTAATACGAATCCCATCGCCAGCAAAAGCGCGCACAGATAAACCTGCCGCCACAAAACGTTCTGTTGCTCGCTCAGTTTCCGCACCAAAAGGCATCCAGAAGAAGTTAGCATAAGCATCGGTAATATTCCAACCTTGCTCGCGCAAAGCACCCAACACACGCTCGCGCTCAGCAATAAGAGCCGCAACGCGAATCTTCATCTCTTCACTAGCAGCATCCTCCAACGAAGCCAAAGCTGCAACTTGCGCAACTTGTGACACGCCAAACGGAACTGCAACCTTGCGCATGCCCTCTACGACTTCAGCAGGAGCAACAGCGTAGCCAATACGCAATCCAGCTAATCCGTAAGCCTTGGAGAAGGTTTGAGCCACAACCACGTTCTGATATTCGCGATACAATTTCATGCCGTCAGCAGTGCCCTCTGCTGTGTTAAATTGCACGTACGCTTCATCAATAAGCACAAGCACGTCATTTGGTACAGCATCCAACACTTTACGCGCGTCAGCTTCGCTAAGAGACGCGGAAGTCGGGTTGTTTGGATTGTTCAAAATAACCAGACGCGTATGCTCGTTAACAGCGTTAATAATGCCATCAACATCATGAGACCCGTCAGCACGATTAGGGATTTGTACGCTTGTGGCGCCAGCAGCGGTAACAATAATCGGATACGCTTCAAAACTTCTCCACGGGTACACTACTTCGTCACCAGGGCCTGCAACTAAATCAACAAGCTGCGTAATCACTTCTGTAGAACCGCAACCAAGTACAACCTCATCTGGAGTGACTTCAAAACGCTTGGCAAGCTCCTCTACAACTTCATTACCTCGCATATTAGGATAACGGTTGATTACGTTTAACGCGCGAGTTGCAATAGCTTCCTTCACGCTTTCCAAAGGTTCGTAAGGATTTTCGTTACTAGAAATTTTGTAAGCGCGGACGCCATCTAATACAGGAGCCGGCTTACCTTGCTTGTAGCTAGGAATCGTATCAACGATGCTGCGATGTTTGTATGTCATACCTAACTATCATACTCCACACGCGCCTTAACTGCACAATAGCGAAAATAGCTAACCCGCAATCTCACAGAAAATGCGCAAATTTTTTCTTCACACGCAGCAATAAAAAACGCTGGAAACAACCTTAGCGTCATTTCCAGCGTAAGTTTTATTGTTGCGACCGGCTAAAAACTAGCCAAGAATAGCAAGCACGTCGCGAGAGGATACGATTAAGTAATCCTCACCTTCGTAATGAACTTCGGTGCCGCCGTACTTGGAGTAGAGTACCTTGTCGCCAACTTTAACGTCCATAGGGATACGCTCGCCCTTGTCGTCACGACGGCCAGGACCAACAGCAAGAACTTCGCCCTGCTGAGGCTTTTCCTTGGCGTTGTCTGGAATATACAAACCAGAAGCAGTCTGAGTTTCCGCCTGAGCCTGCTTTACAATAATCTTATCTTCCAACGGTGTGAGCTTAATCGACACTGTCGCCACCTCTTTCTTAAGAGAGATACTAACTTTGTACGCAAGTTGCAATCCGACGAGGCTGACGATCACGTGCGAACCACACTTACGTTCTGTGTCTCATGGTACCGCGAATTTAGCACTCTGCCAACTCGAGTGCTAAATTTTTAGAAATATTTTACCTGCGTTTCTTAAAAAATAACGTTGCGAGTATTAAAAAAGCGCGATTTTAGTAGTAAAACCGCGCATATTTAAATTTTAATTACTTAAATTTTAATTACCTTCTACGTCTAAAACTCACGCATTGCGGCGAGCTAGAACATCGCGCAAATCAGCAACGCCAAGCGAATCCGCGGAGCTTTCTGGAGCTTCAACTTCACAGTTCTGCTCCTCTGCATGGAAATGAGCAGGCTTAGCAGACGACGACTGGGCTATATTCTTTACAGGCACAGCCTTAGTAACCTGCTTAGTTGACTTAATTTCCAAACTTTCCGGGACAGAAGTTGCCGCAATATTATTTGCAACATTATTTGCAACATTATCTGAGTCACCTTTTGATTTTGCGTCCAAAGTAAAGGAAATCAAATCCTTATCTTCATGCGCAGATGAAGAAGTATCAACTACTTCGACTGCAGAATCATCCACATCCGCTACGGCAGCTTTTTGTGCCAGCATGCGTTTGCGCAACACAGCATCGCGCTCCTCCACAGCCTTGCGCACAGCTACACGAATTTCGCGCTGTTCCATAATAGAAGTTTCAGTATCGTCACGAGAACCCTGGTGCGGTAACGAAACGTTGTTTTGAGCTTCCTCAGGATTATGAATATTCGCTTCGTCAAACGCAACACGCTCCACCGGTGCTGAAGAAGTTTCAGCTGCCATAATTTCAGCCGCATATTGCGGATTTAGCTCGCTCAATTGATGCATAACAGCACCGTTATGCAGATCATACCTGGCATCTTCCGATTGACGTTTGGCTGCAACACGCATACTTGCCACGCGCGCTTCCCACTGGCGTGCGTGCTGAGATGCGCGAGCGCCGAAGAACAATACCGCAGCTAACATTGCCAACGGAATAATTGCAAAAAACGGCGAGAACAGCCCGGAACAGCCGGATAACAGCACTAATATGGTCAATACTGCAAGAGAAAGCACTAATACGCGACGACGACGAACAGCAGCACGGCGCGCAGCTCGAATACGCGCTATATGTTCAGGCATTAATGCTCGTTTTTGTTGAGTTGGCTGCATACGAACCCCTTTTGTCACCATGCCAGTGCCGTCACAAATACGCACGGTACTCCACTCACCCACCAAATGCAGTGAAGGCGAAAACCTATCCTCACGATGTTCAAGCATGGTTTTCATGCCATTAACCGTGCGCTTAGGTAACCACCCGAACCATAAGGCTACGAGGATGATTAACACAAGCAGCGCACTCACCGATTCATAACCCATACCTATTAATATAAGGAAGTCGCGGGATGTGTAGCAATATATACGTTCCGGCGTGTCGCTGAGAGTGCAAAGGACTAAAGTTCAGCAAGTTTATTGAATCTACTTAAGCTGACCGCTGACTGCGTTAAGCGATATGACTAATTATGACGAATACTGTCTGGGTATGTACTAGGATATGTGAAGGAACAGCAAGCACACACAAGGCCTTTGCTTGCATGCTCATGTAACTTCGGAGGGACTTTTGCCTACTTATCATTATCGTTGCAAGCAGTGCGGATACGATTTTTCAGAACACCAGTCGTTCTCAGATGATCCTGTTACCATTTGTCCTCAATGCGGCAAGAATACCGTTCACAAAGTGTATTCTGCTCCACCAATTAACTTCAAAGGTAAAGGTTTTTACCGCACCGATAAGTAAGATATGCCAACAAATGGCTATATTGCAACGTTAATAGCTTTTATCCACAAGGCTCATATTTTCTTGATATCAGTGCAACATACGTAGCACAATGCAACGTATGAGTATACATTTTTCTTTACTACAAACGTTGCGTCAGCGTAAGAACCAAGGTTACAACGCACCAGCTTATACGCAATCAGGCGTGAGCTTCGTCGTTTCCTCAAACTTACAACCGGTTGGGTTATTACGTCGCCGTCAGCGCGCTTTTGTGCAAAAAATTGTTGTCGTCTTATGCGCTGGATTGATGATGTTTTTAGTCGTGTCTTCAATTATTGCAGCGCAAGCTACGCAAATTATTCCGGTAGCTGCACACTATATTGCGCAAGGTGCGCACGTAACAGCTCGGGACGTACGTTACGTTAGCGTTCCACAACATACAGTTTTTCAACACACGCTTACCGAACACATAAGCGCAAAAAATCCTCTCGTTACTACGTGCGAAATACAGCCCGGAATGCCTATTTTACGCAATTCGGTGAGTCATATTCCCAGCATTCCAGAAGGATTTACTACCATCACTGTTCATTTAGCAAGTGCTAACCACACTATTGTTCCTGGTAAATATATTGATTTGGCGTTTAGTAAGCCAACTCAAGACAGCGAAGCACGCGATAATGAACCAGGCCGTAACGGTGCTAAAGACAACAAAAATGCTCAAGAAAACTACGAAGATAATCCATCTGCTATTGACGAACGATACGTAGCAATAGTGCGTCACGTTATAGTAATGCGAATCGCACAAAACCAGCAGTCGCAGCAAAACCAACAAAATCAGCAGAACAGCACAACTATTGCATTGCCTGCGGGAGATGCTCTGCGAATGTTACAAGCGCAGGCGGCGAACCCAACTCTGGCTATTGTTGCTATGAAAGGAACGGATTAGTTAACCAAGCCCATGCGTAAAAACGAATCTCAGCGTCCACGCTCCGAAAATATCGCCCAATGCGGTGGAAGCTCGCCAAGTATACGATTGTCGTCGTCCACATCGCGCTGCTGTAACGTAAGCGCGTCTGAAGGTTCCGACTTAACGCCATCAGCGTCAAAAAGCTCAGAACCTTCACGCACTACGCGCACGTGTATGCGCGGAGAACGACGAGACGGATCATACTGACTCATTCGTTGTCACCATACAGCTCACCGAGGCGTGAAACGACACGATCAACCTCTTTTTCAGGATTAACGAATGCGCCAACACTCCACACAGTCATAACCGACCATCCAAGCGATTCCAAATCCTGAACCATCATGCGGTGGCGTTCGCGTGTGGACTGAATACCCATAAACTGCGCATCATCGGTAAGCACAGCAAGCGCAAACGGCTTATCTGCAAGACCAACCACCAGCGGAATACGCGAATCGCTGTCGAAACCGTAATTAACAGCCACGCGCAAACCGCGCGCACGAATACGTTCAGCCAAGTCAGCAAAAAGCACATTATCTCGCACAGCAGATGCGGCAATCTTAGCATTAACATCGTGGGCATCTTCCGGACGCAAAGGCTTGTCGGTAAGTCCTTCCGCCCATTGAAGCAGCATTTTCAACAGCTTTGGACCATCCTGATGCAACCGCTCATCGTCCATATCTTTGGACGTAAAAGCACTCACAATGTCAAGGTGACGCCGTGCCAACGCAAGCGCGTCAAGCAGCATCGCACTGCCGCCTTCCTCCTCAAGCACACCAAACTGCTGAAGAAGTCGTCCGTGAGAAGTTTTGGCGTAGCACAACGACATAATCACATCTGTTGCTACGGCTCCAGAAGCTTCATGCACACTTAGTAGTCGCACATGGCGCAAGAAACGAGCCATATTCTCGTCTTTAACCGCAAGCGATTTAAGCTCTGCTCCCAAACGACTGCGGAACACGCTTGTTAACGTCACCACTACCAGCACATAACTCGAAGGCACTACAGTAAATGTTTTTGCACGTTGGCGAATCAGATCAACTACTTCGTCTATTTCACGCTGGCTACTTTCAATTAGACCAGAAGACAACACCGGCACACCAGTTGCCTCAATCTGATGCAACCTAACTTTGCCTTGCAAACGCTCAACAGGAATATCGTGACGCAACTTTCCGTAACCGTGCTCTTCCAAGAATTGAGCCAAACGCAACGAACGCCTAGTAGCGCGCGAAACAACAGTTACCGAAGGAAGCATGGAAATCAGCGCACGCAAGCTTTCAGAACTTACCGTCTCCCTGTGAGCCAACACTACTACTTGTCGAGCACGCGCCACAATAGAGAACAACTCAATATTCGAAATATGCTCTGCGGAATCAATGATAACAGTGTCCGCAATAGGCTTCATCGGAGTCATCATAGTAAGCGTAGAAGGCATTGCCACCAGAATTGGTTTCGCAGCCAGCAGCAAATCCGCGTAATTGCGCAACAATTTCGTAAAGGTAATGCCAGAACGGTTGCTGGCAAGCATTGTGTGCAATTGGTTTGCTTCCTGAGTTCTTGAGAACAGCAAATCACACAAGTGCTTCATAGCTTCCTGAGCAACCATCGGACCGATAGAACGCACGTGTTCAGTGTCTACCTGCACAAAACGATCAGAAGCATCCTGCATCGCAGAACCGTCTTGGTGCGAGATAATGGCGGAAGCATTTACAATATCTTCAAAAACAGTAGTCCACCATGCTAAATGCAACTCGCCGTCGATTTTACTTCCAGTGATGTGACGATGACGCAAATCGGTAACTAAATCAGTTAAACCAGCTTTACTAAATTCTCGTTCCAGCTTGCAACGCCCAGGAAGCGTATCCAAGGAAGCGCGATCGTCGTGCAAGGCCTTCAAACGCGCCTCAAGTTGTGTAAACTCAATGTTTTCAAGGTCAGCACCAAGACGAGTTGTTGCAAGCACCGCATCAAGGGCAATCAAATTCCTCGAAAGCACCTCCTGCGTACTTACCAGTTCGTCCAACTTTGGAGGCAACACTGGCCAACCGCCGTGAGGCACAAAAGTGCGCCACTGTGCAGCCTGCTGAGACACGACTTTCAACGCTTCGTGCAAATCTTCAACTTTAGCACCTACGCGCAGCAAACTACGCGCTTCTTTTACATGATGGCGACGCTCCCAGAAGCCCATAACAGTGCCTTCTGCTTTGCGCACGGCTTTTGGCTTACTAGCCTCAATCATGGCATCAAGATCGCGTTCAAAAATTTCAGGCTGGAATACGTCGAGTACGCGACGCAAGTTTTTAAGTACCGTAACTTGACGGCTCCATTCGCGAGCGGTAGTTGGTACGGGGAAACCGCAGCTTTGTACCGTACTTTTTACTTGTTCACGCGTGGCAGGCAACAGTTTAAGTAGCACGTCCACCACACGTTGGTACACGGTGACGGCTTCATTTTCGTCAAATATTGACGCACCAAACCAAGGCGTGTCTTCTGGATTAATACTAAACTCGCCCAGTTCATCTGCCTGATGGAACTTTTTCGCCCACTCATCGATATGACCAGTCATAGCGTGCGCTGCGGCAACATCGAGTCGCACGTGCGTTGAAGGATGGGAAGGGAGCATTGCTATAGCAGCAAGATTTTGGATGGTTTGATATGCCGAGACTCCCCACGTTTTGTTTATTCCGTGAAGATCTCCTAAGTAGCGTGTCAGTCGCGATCGCACGCCAACAAGCTCATCCGCAACCTGCTCAAAACGCGAAGTTGCCACGCTTTGGCGAGCGCCAACTGCTGCAATAAGCTGGGAATCGACATGCTTAGCAATATGCCCGTCAGCTACGTCAAGTGAAAGCGATGAAATTTCGTGCGTGTTCAGCGTGTAACGGAAGCGACGCTGCTGCTCAAGCACGTGCGGAACGTACAGCACGGAACGCCCCGCTAGTACCGAGCGAGAAGCAATAGCTGCGGCGATTGCCGTGGAATCAGAACCTGCATCAATGTTTACAAAAAGCGAATTTCCTTCTGAAACCACGTCAGCAGCGTAACGGACAGTGTTGTCAACGTCTCCCACTTCGCATTCACCGTGAGGGTCAGCGTCAAAAGGACTATACTCAACTTTGCTTCCTGTTTGTAGCGCTTGTATAGCGTTCTCATCTCCTGCAAGCGCATCAATTATGGTATGCGAAGCGCTTCCCGACCGCAAAGATTGTATAATCTGCTCACTTTCGGCTACAAAACGTGAGCCTGCGTCAGTAAAGCATCCGAGGACAATATCGCGTTCAATGTCGAAATCTGGGAAAGCACGGCGTGCTTGCTGACAGATAGCCTCGAACACGACTGACGTCTCCGGGGTGCCACTTTCGTAGTGAGAACCGTCAAATAGCACATCTTCTCGAAGTTCTACGCCACGTTCACGCAAGCGCGCAACCAAAGCCTGGTTCAACCCTACGTTTCCCGAGAAGTACATGGTTGCTGCGGTTTCGTCTTGATTAGCATCGCGGACAACGTGCACAGGGTATGTCAGTACTGGCACATGGTTGCCATTCCACAAGGCAACGCCGACAATGAGCGACAATTCCGATACGCCACTTTCGTGAGCTTTCATATCGCGGTCTTCAAAAACGCGGTCAAGCCTACGTCCTGCCGCACGGAGCATGCCAGCGTCACGGAATAATGCTTTTAAGGTTACTTTTCCGCTTGCAAAAAGCTGGGCTATACCAGAGGGATGCGCGTGCGTGAGTTCTAGTTGAGCCGCAAGTTTGGTAATGTCTTCCAACGGTGAAGGGGCAAGCTGGGACTGATATTGTTGTTTCCAAGCTACTATTTGTTGCAATGCTTCCGCGCGATTTCCTTGAGCAGCACGCTTTTCAATACGCGCAGCTTCCGGAGTATCTGACACGTCAGTTGACATTGTTTCCGCAGCTTGTGCAGTTGACATCGCTGTTGACGCGTCGTTAATGGAATCGTTTGCTGATTTTATGCTTTGTGTGTCGCTCATATTCTTCCCCTACCCGCTTATTGTTCAATAGCTTCACGATATGCACTGTAACCGCTGTTGCATGCTAGTGCGGCGTCAACTTGCGCATTTCCTTGCGCTGCGAGCCAAGCATATAAGTCGTCGTATAATCCGGGATTTTCGGCTAAGTATGGAAGTAACTCAGCGTATTGTGCCATTTCAAATTGTCGCGAAAAATCGGTGATTTCTCTAGCATCTTGGGAAGTGAAACCGCCAACTTCTACCATGTTTTGTTGAGCGTCGAATTCGCCTTTTGATACTTTTTCAAATACTGAACCTGGCTCAAACGCTGGAGTGTAAGAATCTTCACTATCGGTTGCAATATAAGTTGCGGAATCTGCGGTTTTAGAATCTGCGGTTGCGGAAGTCGAGTTTAAGTAGTCTGTACTTTCGTAATGGTTAGTGTTTGCAGCAGTATTAGTTTCAGCATTGTTGATTGCTGCGATGCTGGACTTGATAACATCGGTTGCGAAAGGTCCGGTTGTTGCCTCGTCTACTGAACCAAACTGACTTGACAGCGTGTTAGCTGTTTCAGCGTGTGCAGTTTCCGTTACAGACTGTTCCAGCTGATTAGCCGCTTGTTCAGTATTCGTTTGCACTTCGCACGCTACTTCCGTTTGAACAGCATTGTTTTCAACGTTGGTTTCTGCACTATTTTCGTCACTATTTTCGTCACTATTTACAGAACCGTCTTGAATGCCGCCGTCTTGATAGTTAATTTCTTGCGCGATTTGCGAATGTATTGCTTGTGCGTCAGCAAACAAATTGCGTGGTTCGACAGGCTCTTCTTGCTGTTCGCGTACCACCGGCAGAGCAACATTATGATTATTGTGGGAAATTTCAGAAGACAATGGTTGTAATGCGGCACCCTGCTGCCATGAAAGTCCCGGATGAGACACGGATTGCGCTTGGAAAATGCCGGTTGGCTCACCCGCACGCAAATCAAGGATTTGATCCACTGACAAGTCGCCAGCAGCCGGCTCTTCGTGCGTATCGTCAGTTGCGTAGGAGAACAGATTGCGCACTTCGTGCTCGTTATCCGCAACTTCGTCTTCCACGCGCACAAAATCAATAGGAACATCGCCAAATTGCATGCGCATCAGATTGTCTGGAAGCTGGAAGTCAACGTCTGGCTCCAAACGCAACAAGTCTCCGTTGGCTCCCACTAAATACGTACCATTAGTAGAGTGCAGATCGCGAATGGTGGCCACTCCTCGCGTATCGACTATGAGCAAAGCATGGCGTTTTGACATAGAACGCTTGTTATCTACTATGTCGATGCGCGTGAAACCATCCTCACGCAACGGGCGTATAGGCTTTCGACCAATCTCTACAGACTGTCCTGCACCCACACGTGCCTGCTCGACACCACCAACTGTAATCATCCAGCGCTGCACGGTTTGTCGCTCACTCACGCGATCTGCTCCCTTCAAAAAACACACTACTTACTATTGTGTCATGCTTTGTGTATATTGCGCTAGCTTTTACGAATTTTATGTAAGAATCTCGCAAAATCTTATAAAATTCTACTTTCTCGCAAGCGCATTTTGTAAAAAACCGCAAGTCCCCGAAAGAACTTGCGGTTATGTTACGCGTGTTTGCACATCACAATACACAAACACGCATTATGTCAACAGCGTTGAAACGGATTCGACTACTTAACACCTAAATTTTGCAACTGCTTTTGCAACTGCACATAGGTAGTTAAAGCCGAATTATTGACCATAGCTTGTCCCAACTTAGACGAAGTGTTATACAAAGCCTCAAGATTGTCTGGCTTAATAGTCTTTCCGCCCGCAGTAACCTTATTCACGTACTCGTTGAAGGACTTGACGAATTCGCTTGGTGTGAGAGAAGTGTGCTTATTTATGCCAGCGTGCCATACAGTTGTAGCACCATATATAGAAGCATCGTTGGTTTGAGCAAAACCGCCAACTGTACTCTCAGAATTCACAAAGTTGGTATAGTGGCCAACCTTACCTTCAAACTCTCCCATCTTGCTACCATCTGCATCATTCTCAAACAAGGATTCCGTAAGAGAATATAATGCATCAGCATTATGACGATATTGTTCGAGATCCGTTCCTGGCTTGAGCACAAAGTGGCTGTCTTTACCTGCGGCAACGTTATCGAAAATTTCCTTTTCTTTGTTGTACCAGCCATACATAGGATTAATTAATTCATCTTCTTTGTTATTGTTTTCAGAATCGCTGAAAGTACCCCAAGCAAGATTCTCGGCAACACCATTTTCATACGGATGTTGCTCTGGAACTTGCATCATAGCATGGGCTTGCACAGTATCTGAGAACATGCTGTGCGTAATGGCCTCAGCAATACTGCGAAGGCTCACATTCGCCGAATCCAAGCCTTCCTGCTTGCGGAAATCATTTAACCTATCGTAATAATTGGCAACATTATGAATTTCCAGAAGGCTAGCTGCAGAAAGCGGACGAACATTCCTTGCTTGATGGTAGAAGTCTGGGGAAGGCTCTGATGGAACAATACGTTCCGACCAATGGCAGGAGCCATTGTCATCGCAGTGTTTATCTACCACAACCTTGTAACCCTTGATGGTTTTACCTTGCATAATAGCCAACGCATCCTGAGCGTCTCGCAAATCATCGCCGCTCAGCTTGTGGTTTGCAATATAATCTTTCAGATAGTCAGTGAAAGTTTCTTGAACCAAGTTACTTTGCTTTGCTGCTTTTTGAGCTTCAGCATCATATGCATTGTACAATGCCAAGTCACTGGAGCTAACATTAGCTTTTGCTGCAGCAATCTTAGTTTCAAGCTCTTGCACCTTCTTAGCTTTTTCAGCTGCAGAAAGTTCTACGCCATCTTCGTAGTGATCGGAACCGTCGTTTTCAGCCTGCTGATCTTCAGCCGGCTTAGTTTTTGGCTCGGCAGGAGCTTCTTGCTTTGGCTCGGCAGGAGTTTCTTGCTTTGGTTCAGCAGGAGTTGGATTCACAGGAGCTTCTTGCTCTGGTTCAACGTCAGTATCGAAATCATCGACAGCAAAATCACCGAAATCAAAATCGCCAAAATCACCGAAATCTGCGAAGTCAACGCCTAAATCTTCATCTCCAACTTCGCTGACGTCACCTAATTCGCCTTCACCAAAATCGGCTTCACCGAAGTCACCAAGATCGTCGAAATTCAAATCTCCGAACAAATCATCAAAGTTGAGATCTCCGAAATCACCAAATCCATCAAAAGTATCATCGGAATCGCTAAGGTTGACATCGCTTTCGGCAGCAGCCGCATCGTCTTCGGCTGCAGTTTCAGTAGTATCGCCTTCGGCCTCAGTTTCAGCAACATTGCCACCAGCGAGAGAGACACCCTCATCATCAAGAACGACATCATTTTCAGCAGCAGTAGGAGCAGGAGCCACCGGAGCAGCAGTAGGTGCAGGTGCAGCAGCAGTAGAAGCTGGAGCAGCAGCGGTAGGAGCAGGAACTTCCTTAGTCCCAGCATCCGCAGCCATTGCAGGAGTTGCAAACGCTAACCCCGCAACAAATGCAGCGCCGAAAGAAAACGCTGCAATAGCCTTCTTATTTAACATGTGTTTCCCTTTCTTATTGTTACGCGTTGAAGCGTAGCACAATGCATTTGGTTCAAAACTAAACGTTTGTAGTCCAAACGAAACGCAGCACCTCCAGCCTCGCAAAGTAAGTATAACAATGCCAAATCTTTGCAAAGACGAAAAGCACATTGCGTATTATGATACTCCTCAGACACTACAGAAACATCCTCCGACAGCTGAGATTCGCTGCCAGAGGATGCACTATTAATATTGGCTTGGTTCAGCCAAGATCATCAACGTTCAGCTCACCACACAACGCATTTATAGAGTATGGCTCACTTCACATAAGCCATACTCTATATACGTAAATACGCTACAAGTTACATCAATGCATAAGATCTAGTAAACTGTTCGTTTCTCCCAATCTTTTACCATCAAAGAATTGCGGGACCTTTTGCAAACCACTAGTTTTGGCACGCAATCCGCTTGCAATACGTAATACGCTTGTAATATGCAGTATTGCTAACTTTTCACATGTGCTTACACAGAGTTATGCTGTTTATGTGTCAGCTTGATTCCGCTGATTCGGTAAACAGCTTCTAAGCTGCAATAAATTTTCTTGATGCGTTTGATTATAAGAGTTTCTTATATTAACGCAGCAGAGAAAGGAGAATAGTATGTTACATAAAAAGTTTGTGGGAGCATTGGCTGCTTGCGCAACTTTGCTATCCGCTCTCGCCTTTACCTCGCCTGCTATGGCGAGTGGCAGTACGGTTAATCCGCTTAATAAAGCCGCTATTACGCTGGTAAAGAGAAATATTACGTTTTATCAGCGTAAAATAGTTGGGGATAAATCAGACCTTGCGGCAAAAAGATCGCGAGCAGCGGCAACTGGCGTCATAGATAGAAATGGTAATCTCACCGACGTGTGCAAGAACACTCGAGGCGAATTCGACTCTAACACCTGCGAGTATTATACGGGCGAATCATATAAAAACTACGATGAAGCCAGATACACTTTATGGAAACATCAGAATGCTCTAGCTAGTGCACAGCAACAGCTTAACGAGTTGAATGCTGATTTTACTCCGGAAGTTTTCGCTAACTATTCTGGTGATAATCCAGCAAATAGTTTATCTGCAAAGTTCCTTATTAAGGAAATAAATAATCTTAAAAATGACATTGCTGCCGATAAATCAGATTTGGCAGATAAACGTATAGCTGCAGCAGAATTTGGCGCTATAGATAAAAATGGTAATCTCACCGACGTGTGCAAGAACACTCGAGGCGAATTCGACTCTAACACCTGCGAGTATTATACGGCCGAAGCATATAGAAACTATGATAAGGCCGAAAATACTCTTCAGTATCACGAAAACGCTCTCGCCAGTGCATTACAACAGCTCAAGGAATTGAATAACTCTGCCACAAGCCATAGCACTACTTCAGATAATACAAAAGTGCAAAATTTGGAAACTGAAATTGCTAAAGATAGGGCAGAAGTCACTCAATATCGTGAACTTGCTGCAGCAGCTGGCGTTATAGACAAAAATGGTAATCTCACTGATTTGTGCACAAACGCTCGCGGCGAATTCGACTCTAACACCTGCTCATGGAAGCCGGCCGAAGCATATAGAAACTACTTAAATGCTTTAGGGAAACTGGTGAAGAATAAGAATGATCTCGCAGTTTTGCGTCATCAATTGGGCGAAGACGAAGACGAGTCCAACGACGAATCTGACAACGAGTCTGATAATGAATCTGAATCCGATAATGAGAGTGAGTCCGACGATGAATCAGATGATTACTCCGATTTCGACGACTTTGATTGGGACGATTTGGATGACTTGCTAGACGAAATCGATTTTGATAATTTCGATTGGAGCAGCGACGATTACGAGGATACGAATTATTACGACAACGATTATTCGTATAACCCATATTATTATTAAAGCAATGCTAAATACTACGATTCCTTGTGATTCGGTATGTGAGATTTCGCTCACGTAGCTAAGTGACCTTCCACGTGGCAAGGTTGCGTTAAATGGCACGTTGCGAATGTACTACAACAGTAGAGCTTGAGGTTGCTTTTGGCAACTTCAAGCTCTTTTTTTGCGTGTTACACCAACATCTTGTGTGTCCTGCTTGCAGTTTTGACGACCGCACAATAGTAGACTGCGCATTAACTTACCGGAGCGCTTAAAACGTAACGCACGTAGACACTCAATGCGAGTTTCGCAAACGAGCGTAATAAAACTCGAGCGCCTCATTACGGACACCTAAGAACAGAGCACGCTTACGTAGATAATGCTCTTGCTATTGAGCTTGCGTCAAAACACGTCATGCTTCACGTGTTAAATCACCCAAACGGTTACTAATAACCGTAAGGAATACACGCGAAAGCATGCTAAAGCAAATAAAAAAAATCGGCTTTGCAAAGCCACGCAACCACGCTTTCAGCAATCGCTTACTACGCGCGCCGCGCAAACCTTACAAAGCCGATATAGTAAATCAGCGATAAGTCAGTAACTTACTTCTTGAGCTCACGGCTTTTTAGGAGTTAAACCACCGTCAAAAAGGCTGCTGCTTACACCATCGCTACCACCAAAAAGATCGCCTACACTAATTTTTGGAGTTGCAGGCTTACTATCATCTTTCTTCGGAGCAGGAGCAGCTGGCTTCTCAGCTGGCTTCTGTTCAGCTGGCTTCTTATCATCTGTAGAAGGAGCAGCTGGCTTTACAAGATTGCCAACTGGGTTGTTGTTAAGTCCTTCGGAAGTAACTGCACTAGAACCGGCAACTGCAGGAGTTGCTGACGTAGATGGCTTAGCTGATTCAGAATTAGCAGAGCCTTCTGCAGGAGTGCCTTCCTTCTTATCGGCAGGAGTAGGAGTGGCAGGAGCAGGAGCAGGAGTGGTATCACCCTTCTCATTTTCCTTCTTCTCACCATTCTTATTATCCTGCTTGTCAGCCTTTGGAGTTTCAGTTGGGGTAGCTGGCTTCTCCTCAGCAGGCTTCTCAGCTGGAGCTGAGCTATTCTTAAGAGCCTTAAGCAAATCGGCAGGAGAGACAAAAGTCTTATCAAGACCTGCACTGCCGTTCAAGGCATCCTTTGCATCAGCAAAAATGTCCTTTTTTACTTCCATAGGAGCTGGCTTTGGAAGCTCAACTGGCTTCTCCTCAGCAGGCTTCTCCTCAGCAGGCTTCTCCTCAGCAGGCTTCTCCTCAGCTGGCTTCTCTTCAGCTGGCTTCTCAGCAGGAGCTTCAACATCAGCATCGAGCAAATCAGCTAAATCATCAGCAGCGAAATCATCCATATTGAAATCGTCACCGAACAAATCAGACAAATCTGCATCTGCATCGACATCTGCAACGTCTAAGTCGTCGAAATCGCCCAAATCTTCAAGATTATCTAAGCCGTCAAGATCATCCAAGCCCTCAACGTCGGCAGGAGCCTCAACATCAGCATCCTCAGGAACGGCGACGTCATCCATATCAGCGTCGAGTAAATCACCAAAATCCAAAGTGCTGAAGTCAAAATCGCCAAGGTCAGGCAATTCGATATCATCAGGAACCTCAACATCAGGAGTCTCAGCAGCAGGAGCTGGATTAGCTGCGGTAACAGCAGGGGTCTTAGCTGCAGTAACGGCTTCAGGCTTAGCTGCAGTAACGGCTTCAGGCTTAGCTGCAGTAACGGCTTCAGGCTTAGCTGCAGTAACGGCTTCAGGCTTAGCTGCAGTAACAGCCTTAGGAGCCTCAGCAGCAGGAGCAGCAACTTCGTCAGCCATTGCAGGGCTTACGATGGCCAAACCAGACACCAACGTAGCGCCAGCAGCAAAAGCCGCCATAGCTTTCTTATTCAACATATTATTTCCTTTCTCCTTGGGAAGCATCCTTCCCCATTGCTACGGAAGTGGAATAGCTCATCCACAAAGCCCGCAGCAATTAACTCTAAAGGATATCAACTTCTCAGCTAGCACGCCAGTTCAGAGGGATAAATCGGCATCAGTAAGATCTGCATTCTCTGCATTCTTTACAGCAGGTGCAGCTTTAAGAGCAGCCTTGGCAGCTGGAGCTGGAGTCTCAGCAGCTGGAGCTTCGGTAGTAGGAGCAGCCTTGGCAGCAGGAGCTGGAGTCTCAGCAGCTGGAGCTTCAACGTCAGACAAATCAAAATCGACGTCATCCAAGCCCAAATCATCAAAATCAATGTCGTCAAACAAACCATCAAAATCGACGTCATCGAAGCCAAAATCATCAGCGCCAGAAAGATCCACACTTACGTCAGCATCCCCCTCAGAAGCTGAACCTTCGCCCAACAAATCAGAAGCAGTCTCAGCAGCAGGCTCAGCAGCGGCATCAGAATCTACCTCAAAAGCCTGAATCTTAGGCAAAGCACCGTTCGAAGAAGGTCTAATAGAAATATACTTGTCTAAACCATTTAACGTCGACTCAGATGGAGCCCTAAAATCAGCAGCCCCAAGATCAGCTACACTAAAAGCAGCCATTGCAGGAGCAGCAAAAGCAAAGCTCGAAAGCAATGTAGCACCAGCAGCAAAAGCCGCCATAGCTTTCTTATTTAACATATTATTTTCCTTTCTCCTTGGGGAACGTGCCCCCACGCTAGAAAAATCACACCTTACAGTCCGACTTTCCCAACAAGCATACTGGAAGCTACCAGTAAAGCGCTTCTTAACACGCTCAGCACACAATAATACTTGATATAACGCTCAAAACCACGCATCAAACAAAAAAGAACAAGAATTTATCGGCGTGTCGGCGAAATAAAACATAAAAAATAGGCGGCAAGAAAAATCTCGCCGCCTATTTGTGCCCTAAACGCAACACACAACAAGCACGTTACGAAAAGAGCAATACAAACTTAAAACTACTTAAGTTCCACAGAAGCGCCGGCCTCTTCGAGAGCAGCCTTAGCCTTCTCAGCGTCTTCCTTCTTAGCCTTCTCGAGAACAGCCTTTGGAGCGCCGTCCACGAGAGCCTTAGCTTCAGCCAAGCCGAGGCTGGTCAAAGCACGCACAGCCTTGATGACTGCAATCTTCTTGTCGCCAGCAGCGGTAAGAACGACGTCAAACTCGTCCTTCTCTTCCTCAGCAGCGCCAGCAGCAGCTGGAGCAGCGGCAACAGCGGCGACAGGGGCAGCAGCCTCGACGTCGAACTTCTCTTCAAAGGCCTTGACGAACTCAGAGAGCTCAACGAGGGTCATTTCACCGAAAGCTTCAAGAAGCTCTTCGCTAGTGAGCTTAGCCATAATTGGCTTCCTTTCTTACTTGGTCAGGCGCACGTTGCACCATACGACCATAACATTTTTCTTATTGATTGGTCTCATGCAGCAAGCTGCAAGGGAATCAAGCGGCCTTTTCCTGCTTCTCGCGCAAAGCGTCGATAGTGCGCACAGCCTTGGTTGGCAGAGCGTTGAACAGGTAAGCGGCCTTGGACATAGTGCCCTTGAGCGCGCCAGCCATTTCGGAAAGCAACTCTGGACGCGACTTCAAATCGGCGAGCTGCTTTGCACCCTCAGCATCGTAAACGGTTCCATCAGCGAAACCGCCCTTAACAACGAGGGCTTTATTCTCCTTGGCAAAATCACGCAAAGTCTTAGCAGCCTCAATGAAATCACCCTTAACAAAGGTGACTGCAGTTGGGCCGGCGAGAAGCTCGTCAAGACCTTCAATGCCCGCTTCCTTAGCAGCAATACGAGCAAGCGTGTTCTTAGCCACAGAGTAGGAAGTATCGCGGCCTAGCTTTTCACGCAGAGCAGAAATCTGCGGAACGGTAAGCCCGCGGTACTCGGTCAGGTAGACAGCATCCGCATTACGGAACAACTCCGTAAGCTGTGCGACTACCGCTTCCTTTTCGGGCCTCTTCATGGCGTTCCTTCCTAAATTGGCCGTCGGCACGAAAGAAACACATCAAACTCAACACACGCGCAGATAACAAAAAAGCTCTGCGCACCGGCAGAGCAACATTCGAAGCACACTAAAGTGCTTAATTTTTCGACTCACAATAAATACTTGCAAATCATCGCTCAACCTGTGCTGGCCTGACACATCAATTTCAGAAGTCTTGCGACCTCACCAACGGTCTGTGGTTTACGTTGGGCTAGTTTAGTACGCAGCTGCGACATTGTCAAGAAAAAATTCGAGGATACGCAAATCGCATACCCTCGAATTTCATATTCTTTTATATTTTGCTTATCAACTCAAAACTTGCGTTCGCAAATTAAAGCACAAATTAAAGCACAGCGTTAGCAACGAAATCAAGCAAGAACAGCAAGGAAACAATCCAAAGCATTGGATGAACTTCCTTAGCACGATTCTTGCAAGTCATAACTAAGCAGTACATGATGAAGCCTGCAGCGATGCCGTAAGAAATGGAGTAAGAGAACGCCATAAATACAGCAGCAAAGAATGCTGGAATTGCTTCGGAAATATCGTCCCAAGCAATCTCCTTCAAAGAGCTTGCCATCATGCAGCCAACAACCACAAGCACGCCAGCAGTTGCTGCAGCAGGAACTGCAGAAGCAAAAGGCGCAAGAACAATAGAAAGCGCAAAGCACACGGACACAACCACAGAAGTCAAACCAGTGCGACCACCAGCACCAATACCAGCAGCAGACTCTACATAAGTAGTGGTGTTAGAAGTACCGCAAATTGCACCAACGGAAGTTGCAATAGAATCAGCGAACAAAGCACGATCCATCTTAGAACTGAAACCGGAACCATTCTCCAAAGCCTTCTCATCAGCCTCGGAGAAAATACCAGTGCGACGGCCGGTACCAATAAAAGTACCGAGAGTGTCGAAAGTATCAGACATGGAGAATGCGAAAATAGTTACCAAAACAAGCGGCAAACGAGAAGGATCAGCAAACAAAGATGCAAAACCCTTATCGCTAAAAATAGCGCCGAAAGTAGTTGGAAGCTGGGCAAAAGCGTCAGTAACAGACACTGCATTGTTCAAAGAAGTCAAGCCCAAAGGAATACCAATTAAAGAGGTTGCAATAATTGTAATAAGCAAGCTTGCGCGAACTTTAAGAACGGTAAGAACAATAGCAAAAAGAAGTCCAATAAGGAATAACCAAAGCACAGGGTTATTCATAACGGCAAGACCTGGAATAGCAGCAGTTGGTTTACTCTTTGCAGCGGCGGCAGGATCCTTGGAAGTAAAAGTAATCAGACCAACGCTCATCATGCCAACATAAGCCACAAATAAACCAATGCCACCGCCGATTGCGTGTTGTAACGAAGTCGGGATGGCACGAATAATCATTTTACGAATCTTGGTAACGGTAATAATAATGTTAATTAAACCGCACAAGAACACCATGCACATGGCCTCTTGCCAAGTAAAATGCAGACCGAAGCAAACTGTGTAGGTAAAGAATGCGTTAAGACCCATGCCGGCAGCCTGAGCGTAAGGCACGTTAGCAAACAAGCCCATAACAAGGGTACCAATGATTGCTGCAATGATTGTAGCGAGGAAAACGCCACCTTTAGGCATTCCAGTTTGGCTTAAAATCATTGGATTTACGACGATAATGTACGACATTGCGAAGAATGTAGTGAGACCTGCAGTGATCTCCGTTGATACATTCGTGCCGTTTTCTTTGAGATGGAAGAACTTTTCCATATACTCTCTGTTCCTTGGTTTTACAGCGCAAAAGACCAGAAAAGCGCAGCGAAAGCACTTGAGCAATCGCGGACGCAATTACATTTGGGCATTCACGCAGAGGTTACTGCGACTCGTCGGAAGAACGAAGGCACCACAAAATCTCACATAAAATCATGAAAATTGCGAAACCCTTGAACAACCGAACAGCTCTGACCTTACGCGCACGTGCTGACCAACGCACCAAGGTAAAAATGTTAAAAATTCGGCAAAACAGCTGAAAAAACAACGCAAAACTCAGCCAAAACGACCAGAAATATAGCGTTCGGCTTCGGCATTGCGCGGATTGTTGAACATAGTCGTAGTGTCGGCAAAGTATTCCAGATGCCCCGGCTGGCCAACAGCCTTCAGATTGAAGAACGCCGTGTAATCAGCAACGCGCGCGGCCTGCTGCATGTTATGCGTCACAATCACAATCGTGTAGTCACGCTTAAGCTCGTTAATCAAATCTTCTACAGCCAATGTAGAAATAGGGTCGAGCGCAGAGCAAGGCTCATCCATAAGCAGCACTTGCGGATGTACTGCCACCGCGCGCGCAATGCAAAGTCGCTGCTGTTGTCCGCCGGACAACCCAATACCCGGCTTATCTAAGCGATCCTTAACTTCATTCCACAAGTTCGCGCCTCGCAAAGCCCACTCAACTAAATCGTCGGCGTCCTGCTTAGCAATCTTGCGATTGTTTAAACGCACACCCGCAAGTACATTCTCACGAATCGACATAGTTGGGAACGGATTAGGTCGCTGAAAAACCATGCCAACATCGCGACGAACTGCCACTGGATCCACATCCTTGCCATATAAATCGTGGCCTTCAAGCAGCACCTGACCTTCCACGCGAGCGCCTAGAGTGATTTCGTGCATGCGATCCAGAGTGCGCAAAACCGTTGATTTTCCGCATCCGGAAGGACCAATAAAAGCCGTCACTTTATTTGGCTCAATATTAATATTTACGTCCTCTACTGCGAGAAAATCACCGTAGTAAATATTCAAATGCTTCACGTCAATACGTTGGCCCATTTTATACTCGCTTTCTAAAATCTTTCGTTTTGCTTTACTTCATCTTGCTTTGTTTTGCTTTACTTCACTTTTAGCGCAATTTACTTTGCCTTCACCGCAAATATGCGAGCCACCACGCGTCCAATAATATTTAGCAGCAACACCACCACAATCAGCGCCAAAGCCGCAGCCCACGCACGTTCCATTGGAATTGACGTGACGCAAGAAGCCGGCGCGTTAGCTGGACAATTCGCAGAAAGTTTGGAATATTCCTGGTAAACGTACACCGGAAGCGTCGTCATCTGTCCGTCAAACAAGTTGAAATTCGTGGAAGCAATAAAACCAGCAGCCATAAGTAACGGCGCAGTTTCACCAATTACGCGAGCCACCGCAAGAATACAACCAGATACAATTCCCGGAAGCGCAGTGCGCAACACAATTTTCGTAATCATACGCTGCTTAGTTACGCCCAAAGCCAAAGCCGCCTCGCGCAAATCGTTCGGCACAATTTTTAACATCTCTTGGGAAGATTTCACAACCGTTGGCAACATAAGCAGAGAAAGTGCTACGGAACCTTCAAAACCGTTAATAGTACCGGGTCCAGCAAGAAGCGCAAACATAGAAAACGCAAACAAGCCGGCAACAATCGACGGAATACCACTCATCACGTCAACTAGCAGATTAATTATGCGAGCTACTTTGCTACCGCGAGCATACTCAATCAAATATACGGCACACATCAGGCCAACCGGAATCGAAATAACCATGGCGCCCAACGTAATTTCAAACGTACCAATAATAGCGTGCAAAACACCGCCATAACCGCCAGTACCTGTAGCGTTACCGCCAACTACGTACGTCATATTATGCGTTAAAAAGTCAAGATTTAAGCGCTTAATACCGTGCACAATAGTAGTGAATAACAGCGAAGCAAGCGGAATAACCGCCACCACAAACGACAAGAAAATCAGCAAACGCATCAAAAAATCTTTACGCTTACGCGCAGCAATCGAAGAACGCGTTGGACGAAACTTATCAAAATCTATAACCGGAGCCGCCTCAGAGACAGCAGCACGATCACGCTGATCAACCATATTACGCATCCACCTTCTCAGTAATCTTTCGAGCGACAAAATTCACAGCGAAAGAAATAACAAACAACACCAAGCCGGTTGCAATAAGCGCACTCACGCCAAGTCCGTTCGCTTCCGGATATTGCGCTGCAATATTTGCGGCAATAGTTTGATTTTGAGAAGCCTTGAAAATATTGATCCCGAAAGTAAATCCAGGAGACAAAATCATCAAAACTGCCATCGTTTCACCCAAAGCACGGCCCAGGCCAAGCATCGAAGCCGACACAATACCCGACTTTGCAAACGGCAGAACAGCTAACTTAATCATCTCCCACTTCGTAGCACCCAAAGCCAACGCACCCTCCTGCTGCAAACGCGGAGCCTGCTGGAAAATATCGCGAGCCATCGAAGTAATAATCGGCAAAATCATAACTGCCAAAACTAAGCTAACTGTTGCAGCACTTCTGGAAGGATTTGCCGCAGGTCCAGCAAACAACGGAATCCAGCCAAAAACTTTAGAAACCCAATCCCAAAAAGGATACATTGCTGGCACAAGCACCAATCCGCCCCACAAACCATAAATTACGGACGGAATCGCAGCAAGCAAATCAACCACGCCACTTAGCAGCGGAACAATTTTTTTAGGAGCGTAATACGAAATAAATAGAGCAATTCCAATTGATACGAAAAATGCGAACAGCAGCGCGAGCGCAGACATAAGCACCGTGCCGAAAATAAGAGGGGCCACGTAGCCTATAAAATCGTGCGCTTTCCCGCCGGTAAAGTCGGAAAATACACGATTTACCTGCACTTGGTCCCCGCTTATTAGCGGCCAAGCACGAAACAGCAGGAACAGTGCAACAGCAGTAAGCACCAGCAAAATCAGCATGCCACAGCCTGCAGCCACGCCTTTAAAAAGGCGGTCTGCAATATGGCTGCCAGCATAATTCCTGCTATTTTTCTCAGAAATTTGGGTAGCTTCGTTTGCACTATCCGCAGCTGCTTTCGCATTTTTCGTAGAACTCAATCATGCTCCTTTATAACTAATATTTTTCATAATATCAGTTACGAAAAGTTTTTACTTTTTATTTTTACTTTCCGATTTTTATTTTTTACTTTCCAGTTTTAATCGCTTGAATTGACTTACTAACTTTGCTTACCAAATTTTGCGGAAGTGGAGCCGTCCCAGCGGCGGAAGAAGCAGCATTCTGACCTTCCGCGCTAGTTACATAGCCAAGCCAAGACTTCACAAACTTAGCAGTTCCAGAATCCTTATAAACCGGGCAAGAAATATCGTAAGAAACCAGCACAATTGGGTACGCACCCTTAGTTTGCGTATTATGATTAATTTTCATAACAATGCGGTTAGGATACTTTGCAGAGATATCAGAGTCAATCTCGGAATCAGCCAAGGTTTGCGAAGCTGCTTCAGGAGAAATCTCATTATAAGTATCCCCCACCTTCACAGCAACAGTACCAAGTTTACCAACTTGCGAAAAATCAGCGTAACCAATAGCACCGTCAGCCATGCGAACCGTTGACACAACGCCGGAAGTGCCTTTAGCACCTTGACCGACGCTATTCGGCCAATTTTCAGAAAGATCATGCGACCAATCGTCCGGAGCTGCATCCTTCACATAGCTTAAGAAGTTTTGCGTTGTGCCGGACTTATCGGAGCGGTGAACAACCGTAATTGGAGTGCTAGGAAGTTTTAGCTTAGGATTTTGCTGCTTAATAGCGGCGTCGTCCCAACTTGTAATCTTGCCGTCGAAAATTTTAGCAATCGTAGAAGCGTCCAAATTAATATGCTTACCAGCGTCCGAAATGCCTTTCAGATTAAAAATAATCGCAATTGGAGAAACGTACACAGGCACGTCGAAAGCTGTAGTACCATTTGCGCAAACCGACTTTGACTTTTCTACCTCGTCGTCGCTTAACGATTTATCAGAACCAGCCCAGGCAGTTGCTCCCGTCATAAAAGTAGTAACGCCAGCTCCAGATCCGGTTGGATTGTAAGCAATTTTTACACCACTGTTTTTGGCTTGGAATCCTGCGATCCACGCTTCTACTGCAACCTGCTGCGAAGAAGCACCGGAGCCTTGGAAATTGCCGGAAATTTTTGCATTCTGTGCGCCAGCTGCGTTGTTGTTGTCTGCAGGAACGTTGTCGCCGCAAGCAGCGCAAGTTGCACACAAGCCGAAAGTTAGTGCGGCCGCAGCAATGCTACGGAACTTAAGTGCGCTTTTATTCATATTAAATTTATTCATATTTGACTTATTCATATTGTTACGCATATTCTTCTTTCCTTTCGCGAAGAATTGCCTTGCGCCCCACCACATTTTCGCGTTCCTATAGCCATATTTGCGAATTGGGCGCATTCTTTTAATTAATCCCTATCTTTTTTTATTAACGCAATCATCATAAATAGGTGGGTAAAACCGCACCGGCAAAAATAAAGTGGGTACTAAAAATGGCGGTATTTGTCGCTATATTTGACGCGACTTAAGCAAAATGAAGGTCGGCGACCGCCTCAGCGTGTCGAAATGTCACAAATTGCGGAGAATATTTACCGTAATTTTTGCAGCAGTGTCCGCATATTCGGAAATGTCGAAAGTGTGGAATTCCTCGTATTTTGTATCCGCATTGTCACTCATTGCGCGCACAACCAAAGCAGGAACGTCGTTACGCGCAGCCACATGCAAGACGGCAGCGCCTTCCATTTCCACAGCATCGGCTTGAGTAGCTGCAATTACTTCCGCAACTTTTTCTGGCGAATCAACAAAATAGCCACCGGATGCAATCGTTCCAGCAATATGCATAATTTTCATATCGGTAAGCACTTTGCTAGCTACGTTAAGAAGATAATCATCCGAATGAAACTCGCTTGCAAACGGCTTCCATTGACCGATTAAACGCATATCGGTATCGAGATATTTTACAGTTTTTCCAAGAACAACATCGTTCGTATGCAAATTTTTATTAAGATTTCCTGCAATACCCGAAAAAATTACGGCTTGGGGATTGTATGCGTCAATAAGATATTGCACAGTTGCAGCAGCATTTACTAAGCCCATTCCGCCAACCGTAGCCGCGACTTCGATTTTGCTGCCATTCGCCGAGTCGAGAGTACCGCAAGATACATCAAGGCTTGCAGACTTATCGTGAGTCACGTTTTCAAGCGCGCTAGCAATATGCGCAACTTCCTCCTCTAAAGCGCCAACAATAGCAACTTTAGTAATATCAACTTTCGTAAGTTTTTCAATATTAGACATTAACAGAATCATCCTTTTTTACTTCGCCACTTACGCATTTATCGTTATTCTTAACCAAAAACACGCACACTAAAGTCATAATAACAAAAGTTAAAGTAGCAATCTTCAGCAATGCGCCACACGTAAAATCAAACCAAGGATTCGTAATAGGAACGTTGAAAAACGCAATAATTTGATCCTGCAAGGCAAGAAAAGCGAAAAATCCAACTATAAGAAGCACACAAACTAAAGTGCCAACGATACGACGCCACCCGCGAGCAAAAATAAGCAAAACGATTCCAGTTACAAACGGCATAAAAACACTAAACCAAAATGCAGAATCCGCCACAAGCGTATACCCAGCACTATGAGTGCCACGATACCACGCAAAAGCAAGCAAAATGACACCAGTTGCAATCAAAGCAAACAGCACATATTTCACAATCGGAAACGCTTTACACGCAAAACCTTTATTCGCTTTATCTGCTTTATTCGCTTTATTCAAGTCTTTGCTACACATTTCAGCACACTCCCTTGTACACAAAATAACGCAAAAATAGCCGGCAAATACAGTAAGAAATATAAGCCGAGCAGAAGTAAATTGGGATTATATTACTACAATCTCTAATATCTAATCTCTACGGCGTGTTGCAACAGATTTAGCTAAAGTTCTTAGCAAATCGGCAGTATCTTCCCAAGAAATACAACGATCCGTAATAGACTTGCCGTACTCAAGCTCGCTAAGAGGCGCAGGATCCTGATTACCACCCTGCAAGAAGCTCTCCATCATAACGCCCTTAATGCCCTGCTCGCCAGCAGCCAAACGATCCGCAATCTCGCGCACAACCCCAATCTGACGACGCTCATCCTTGCCAGAATTACCATGCGAACAATCCACAACCACGCCATTAGAAGCCACACAACCAGTGCCCAAACGCAAACGAATCGAAGCAACAGCAGAAGCAACTGACGCAGCATCATAATTCGGGCCCTTACTAGAACCGCGCAAAACCACGTGACAATCCGGGTTACCAAGAGTCTGCACAGCACAAGCGCGACCAAGATGATCAATACCAAAGAACGTATGATGCTGGCTCGCAGCCAAACAACCATTCACAGCCGCAGAAACAGAACCATCCGTAGCATTCTTAAAACCAACAGGCATAGAAAGACCACTAGCAAGCTGACGATGAATCTGAGACTCAGTATTACGCGCACCAATCGCACCCCAGCTCACAGCATCCGCAATAAACTGAGGGCTGGTCGGCTCCAAAAACTCAGTAGCAGCAGCCAAACCAGAATCCAACACGCCGAGCAAAGTCTTACGCGCAAGTAATAAACCCTTATGAATATCATGCGTGCCATCAATATCCGGATCGTTAATCAAACCTTTCCAGCCAAGAGCCGTACGCGGCTTTTCAAAATACACGCGCATAACAATAAGAAGCTCATCTTCAAGCTCCGAACGCAACTTAGCCAAACGACTCGCATAATCAAGAGCAGCCTTAGGATCATGCACAGAACACGGGCCAACAATAACCAACAAGCGATCATCGTCGCCATTCAAGCAACCACGAATCTCATCACGCGATTGCGCAACAATATCCTGCGCATACGGCGACAACGGCAACTCGCCAAGCACCTGAGCAGGAGTCGGCAGCGGCTCAAGCTCAAGCACGCGACGGTTGATAATGCGATCCACACCAACCTGGTCCTCCCAGCGCTGGAACTTCGCAGAATTAAGAGGGTTACGTCCCTCCTCAACTTCCTTCTTTACCGCGCGAGAAGTACGCTGCTCAGCTGTAGAAGCCATTTGTTCACCATCCTATAAAAACAATGCCTGGTGTGGTCGGTGCGCGTTTTTAGAACGCGCACCGCCGCGCTTGCGCGAAAAGCACCCCGTGCTTTTCGCAAATAGCAAGCGCGGCACTCTCGTGTAGGCTAATTTCCTAATGAAATTAAACCAAGCCAAATACACACCAAAACCACATCCGGTCGGGTCCGTTTGTGCCATTTAACGGCACAAACGGCCGCGCTCACACAAAGAGTCCACCGGACTCTTTGCAATAAAGTGAGCGCGGCACTTTGGAGTAGCTTGAAATCCTAATGATTTCAAGCTAGGCCAAATGCACGCCAAACAAAAACCCAAAAATAAACAAAACCCACCTGATGGGGTCGGTGCGCGTTTTTAGAACGCGCACCGCCGCGCTTGCGCGAAAAGCACCCCGTGCTTTTCGCAAATAGCAAGCGCGGCACTTTGGAGTAGCTTGAAATCCTAATGATTTCAAGCTAGGCCAAAGTGCCCATTGGATCCCATGCCGGTAATACTATTGCTGGCTCTTCCAGTGCCTTGCGATATTCCTCAGGAAGCATATTCTTTGGCACCGCAACCTCGTACACGTACTCAGTAAACCAATCGTCGCTCATCGTAAAGTAACCCTTGTCCGCAATATCCGCGCCCCAAGAGTTCTCCACACGCCAACGACGAGTGGTCGTACCATCATCAGCAACATCCACACCAGCAAAAGCCATAGCATGATTCATCGCAGAATCAGCGAAACGCACGCGCGCTTCCTTATCCAAGTCAAAATCAACGCCATACACACGACCATACTCAAACAAATCCGTAGCCCAAGCACCATTCTCACGATCCATCATCGGATGGCAATCAGCACCGAACCAAACCGGAATACCCTGCTCAACGAGAACCTTACGCACGCAATCCTTCATAAACTGATTAGGTACGTTCAAATACTCGGTCGCATCTCCGCCAGCAACATTTCCCAAATGCTCAATAGCAATCTTCTTACCCTTTGGATGCTCAGCACGAGGATCGTCAACCAAGCACACGTAATCCTCAAGACCAGCGTTCACATACTTCTTCCAGAACTCAACCGGCGTAATCTCACCATCGCGATGGAACTTGCCGTCTTTATCAGTCCACTCCCAGTCGAAACTCTTAGGCGGCTCACCCAAATGAATCGTCAAAATCCTGTGACCTGCAGCAGTAGTTTGCGCAATAATCTCATCGATTTCAGTAGCATTCGCATACATGTGAGCCACAGCAGTGTGCAAAAGCGCGCGCAACTGCGTATTCATAACATCAGTACTCATAGAAGAAGCAGTCTCAGGGAACAAATCCTTCGGCACAGCACCATACTTCTTATAAACGTTCATAGCCATCGTCCACTGGCCACCATCGCCCATAACCTCGTGCAACAAATGCTGCACAAGTCTAGAATCAGAAGGCTCACCAGCGCGAACCAAAGCCGCAACATCCTTCAAGAAGTAATTAATACGCTCAAGCTTGTCATAATACATGGCATAGTTCTGAGAAAACTCAAATTCCTTCAAACCAAGCGACTTTTTAGCAACAAAACGAGCCACATTCAACGAACTAAACAACCAGCAGCGACCAGAATGATCCTGATGCGTAGCGTCGCCATTATCAACAATCGTCGAAAAACGACGCTGCAACAAGCGAGCGCGGTCGTAATTGCGAGCAACCTTATCAATGCCAGCAGCAGTTACGCCATTCATCGCCAAACGATTCCACGGATTTGCATCAAAATCTCCACGCAAACCCTGCAATGCTTCGTCAGTTAAAGCAGTAATCTCAGTCACTATGCTAACCTTCCTTTGAATCTTTAGTATCCTATTTTTCAATTTTCTTATTTGGAACGTATCTCACTGTACACATGAGCCGTAAACATACGATAACGCTAACACTCTCGTGCTAGCGTTACCAATATTTTCAATGCTACTACTCTACGCCACTACTCTACGCTACTACTCGTCCTCACCCTGAGCATCCTCAGCCTCAGACTCAGCCAAAGCAGCCTGAACATCACGCTGAGCCTGCTTAGCATCCACAGAAGACTGCGCAGCAGCGTCATCAGTATCGTCAACATTCTCATCCACACCCGCATTCTGCTGAGTCTGCTGAGCGTCACCAAAATCAAATCCCGAGAACGCATTAGCAAACAGCGAGCGCAATTCCGTAACGCGCTGCGTAATCGTCGCCTCGCGATGCTGCAACTGGCTCAATCGCGCAGTCATACCATCCAGCTCCTGCTGAGCAGCAGCCCTGCGCTCTTCAACCTGCGCAGTAGCATCCTGCATAGCCTTACGCACAATATCTGCAGCTTGATCGTCAGCAGCCTTATGCGTTTGAGCAGCGTAATCGTCGGCCTCCTGATGCACTTCCTTAGCACGCGCAACCAAAGCATCCGCCTCTTCCTGCGCAGCACTTTCCTTCTCTTTCAAACCAGAAAGCAGAGCGTCAACCTTCTTAGTAGCTTCTTCCTGCTGAGCCGCAATATCCGCACGAATCTGCTCAACTTCCGCACTAACCTGGCTTAATGTGCGAGTGCGCTCAACTTGAGCGTCGTCCGCAATTTCCTGCGCTTTAGCCGCAGCTGCATCCGTAATTTCGCCAGCCTTACGTTGTGCGTCAGCCATCATCTTTGAAGCATGTTCGCGCATATCCGCTAACTTTTTGTTTGCTTCCGCAAGAGCAGACTCAATCTGATCGTTCGTTTCCGCCTTAGCGCGCGCAATCTCCTCATTCGCCGCAGCACGCTGCTCAGCAATCTTCTGAGCTGCATCCGACTTAAGTTGCGCAATGTTACTTTCCTGCTGAGCGCGCTCCGAAGCCATACGCTTCGTATGCTCCTCGTGGGCATTTTGCAAAGCTAACTCCGCCGCATCTCGCTGCGCTTGCACGTCTTTCGCAGTCGTATCGCGCAAACGAGCCGAATCCTCCTGAGCTGCCTGCATCATTTGCGTAGACTTTTTGGTAGCATTTGACAGCATAGTATCGGCTTTAGTTTTAGCTTCCTGCATTAAGTGAGCTGCATCGAGCTTAGCGTTGTTCAGAAGCGTCCCAGCCTGAGCCTGCGCATTCTTCTTAATTGACGCAGAATCTTGCTTAGCACGCTCAAGTAATTGGGCACTCGTCTGCTCTGCCGAGGCCAACAGCTGCTGCGCGTTTGCACCCAAAGACGCAAAAGTAGTACCGCTTTTCGCGCGCTTCACGTTATTTTTTTCTTCCTGCAACTGTGCTTGCAATTGCAGAATAGACTCATCGCTAGAACGCACCTGCTCACGCAATCGTGAAATAGTACGCTCATAGTTTGCAAAGGCTTCATTTACCTTGTCTTTATCGTATCCACGCAGCGCGGTTGGGAATAAATCCGCTACCATAATGTTCCTTTCCAAGCCCCCACACAGCTACCTCAACACGCTGTGCATACACCATCAGCATCAACGCTATCACTTACACATACAAAACACTCGGGCGTGGCGCACGTTTTTGCGAAGCTCACACAAACATCTTAAGCAGCAGCAAAAAATGCAGTAAAGAAAAGGGACGTTTTACAGTAAAAACAGAACGTTTCACAATAAAAAACAACCGCTCCGAAGTACGTAAGCTAACCTGACTTACCGCAACACACGCTACTCAAGCAACAAACCATGCGAGGAAGGTTTCACATAGTATCGCGCAGCCTCACGCACAATATCCTGTCCAGCTTCAATTTGCTTCTGCAAAGGCAAACCGCAACGCGCTTTCCCCACAGCAACTGGAGGAAAACTGACAAAGCCGGCGAGAACGTTGCGAGATTGCCCAGAAGCCCAATTAAGTAGCTGATAGAACAGTGAATTACACACGTATGTTCCAGCGTCTGAACTTAAAGTGGATGCTATACGATCGTGCGCGAAACATTGCAAAATCTTTCTTAACGGAAGACGTGTCCAATACGCAGCCGGACCTTCTTCCACAATTTTTGTTCGCTCCGGACGGCTATTGTCAGCATCCGGCTTATTGGTATCTATAACATTCGTCGCGCAACGCTCAAGTAACACACCGCGCGCAGCATGCTTTACCCCAGTCGCAATCACAATATCAGCCTGTTCGCGTTCAATAGTAGCCAACAATTCAGGCCAGGCGTTAGCGAAACTAATAGGTAACGCGACGGAAGTAACGTGAAGCAACACGTCATCCGAAGGTTGCATAGTGGCAGCGTTTTCACTATTGGCAAGCGCGTGCGATACTTCGTAGGATGGATTTACTTCCAAGTCTTCGTACGGACCAAATCCTGAAATTACCACATTGATGCGTTGCATGTTCCAGCCTTAACTTTCCGCTTACTTTATTTCGTAACTTTATTTCGTAACTTTATTTCGTAACTTTATTTCGTAACTTTATTTCGTAACTTTATTTCGTAACTTCGTGCTAACTGATTACTAATTATCTTTCACAATAAGCGCTAAAAGCCTACCTTCATGCGTTTTTCCGGCGAGCGCCGCGCGACGATGCGAGTACCACAAAGGATTTTCCAAAGTACACATTGGATTGCGCAGATCTTGCAAACGTTCCTTCAAAACGGCACCTTCACCATCCACCTGGCAAATCGTACGCAACTCCTCATCGTCAGACAAGTATTGCGTTGCGGCCGTAACACGCGGTAACGCATCAACAATATCCGTCACTCCCGCGAGCGCTAAATCTATGCGCGCAGCTTCAGCAATATCAATACCCAAACCTCCAAAACGTGTTTTCGTAACCGTCTGCGGGTATCGTCGTTCGAAGTCAAGCGCAATGTCCTCACCAACTTCGTAACAATCACCGCAAATGCAAGGACCTAGCACAGCAGCAATACGCGAAATTTCAGCACCTTTTTTGCACATAGCTTCAATTGCCGAATCAAGCACTCCTGCCATTAAGCCTTTTCGCCCACAATGCGCTGCAGCAATCACTCCTGCTTGATCGTCAGCAAGTAAAACTGGCAAGCAATCCGCAGCAAACATACCCAACGCCAACGAGCAAGCCGTAGTAACCTGCGCATCTGCCTCAATCCTCACGTCAGCATGCGCGAAACCGGTGGCATCGAAACCATAGGCGCTATTCCATGAATTCACTGCACTATCGGCGTCAAACACTTCCTTACCGTGGACTTGAGCAACAAGTGATAAATCTGCTTGCAACGCACGTTGTAAAGCTGCACGGTTGCTAGCTACCGCTTCCGAACTATCTCCAGCTCGACCGCCTAAATTGAGCGAAGCGAAGCTGCCTTCGGAAACGCCGCCCAATCGCGTCGTAAACACTGCACGCGTACGACTGCCCAATGCTATTGGAATAGTTACAGGAATGGGCAAGCCTTCTTTGTCTTCGTGCGGAAGTGGCATACCGGTTACGCTTGTTTGCTGCATATGTTGCTTTCTTTCTGTATTACTTTGTGTATTACGTTCGGCAATGATTTTTTGGATTAGTAAAGATTACTTAAGATTACTTAAGATTACTTAAGATAAGCTAATTCTTCGTCACTTAAGTGCAATTCGGAAGCCTTCAAACTATCCAAAATCGTAGCCGGCCTGTGCGCGCCAGGAATAACAAACACATGCTCGCCCTTTGCAAGCTCCCACGCAAGCACAACCTGCTGGTAGCTTACTCCATGAGCCTCAGCTACTTTGCGGAACGGATCAAAAAGATGATCGTCATACGGGTGGCGGAATCCTCCAAGCGGACTCCAGCAAACAAAAGCAATACCAAGCTTTTCGCAATGCTGTAACGTATCCTCATTTTCCAAGTGCACTGGCGAATACTGGTTTTGCACTGCAACAAGCTTCTCACCTAATATTGCACGCGCAATGTCAATCTGTTCTACAGAAGCATTGGAAATACCGATTTCGCGGGCCACACCCTCGTCAAGCAACTGTTGCATTGCTTCAATAGATTCGTTATATGGCACTTCAGGATCCGGACGGTGGAAATACAGAAGATCAATTGTGTCAACACCAAGAGCCATTGCCGACTCTTTCGCGTGCTTGATAAGATGCTCCGGCTTGCCATCCTTGCCCCACGTTGGACGACCGTCGGTAAAGTTGCGGAAATGACCAACTTTAGTAGCCACGAGAATAGAGGTTTTGTCGCCCTTCCAGGTGTCCAACGCTTCTCGAACTAATTTTTCGCCGGTTTGTTCTTCGCCACCAGAGCAGTAATACGCCCACGCCGTATCGATATGTGTGCAGCCGGCGTCAAGAGCTGCGTGAATAGTTTCGATACCCGTATCGTGACCGAGATTATTTTCGATAGTTAACGGCATCTCACCAAAGCCAATAGCCGTGGTGTTAAACGAGCCTATTGCACGATTCATAACCATATATGCCCCCTGTTTTGTAGACGATTCGACTGTTACGTCGTTTGTTACTTTACTACGTTGTTACTTTACTACGTTGTTACTTCGTTCTTTATTGCTTACGTTACTTCGCGACCATCGCAAACGCGAGCACTAACGAAATATATTTTATTGCACAGATTGAATATAAGAAGTGTTTCTCACCTTGCGTTGCTCACCTTACGTTGAATATAAAAGTGCCCCCTGCGCAAACGCACAGTAGGGGCACTTCGTAAAGTAATGACTATTCGACTTAATTATTCGACTTAGGCAACAATATTCATTACTTAATTAAGTTTGAGCGATTA
>NZ_LRTV01000006.1:63553-132559 GCF_003408845.1 Gardnerella massiliensis | reverse complement strand
CAACACTATCGCCTTCCTTCAGCACATCCTCAACCGTGTCAATACGCTCACCGTTCGCCAAATTACGAATCTGCGAAATGTGAAGCAAACCATCAGTTCCAGGAGTCAAATTCACAAAAGCGCCAAAGCTTGTAGTCTTCACCACCTTACCGGTGAAAGTTTCGCCGGCTTTCGGCACGCGAGGATTGGCAATAGAATCAATAATATCCTTAGCCTTCTGAGCAGCTTCACCACCCTCGGAAGAAATGTAAACGGTACCATCATCTTCAATAGCGATTTCCGCACCAGTTTCTTCCTGAATCTGGTTAATCATCTTACCCTTAGGACCAATGACCTCACCAATCTTATCCACAGGAATCGTAGTGGTAATAATGCGCGGAGCAAATGGGCTCATCTCAGCTGGGCAATCGATGCACTCGTTAATCACTTCAAGAATCGTGGCACGAGCTTCGTGAGCCTGCTGCAAAGCGGCAGCCAAAATATCAGCTGGAATACCATCGAGCTTAGTGTCGAGCTGCAAAGCCGTAATGAACTCAGAAGTACCAGCTACCTTGAAGTCCATGTCACCAAACGCATCTTCTGCACCAAGAATATCCGTCAAAGTCTTAAAAATGTGCTTGCCATCAACATCGCCAGACACTAAGCCCATAGCGATACCCGCAACCGGAGCCTTCAACGGCACGCCCGCTGCAAGCAAAGAAAGCGTAGAAGCGCACACGGAACCCATAGAAGTGGAACCGTTAGAACCAATAGCCTCAGACACCTGACGAATAGCATAAGGGAACTCTTCGCGTCCAGGCAACACAGGCACCAAAGCCTTCTCAGCCAAAGCACCGTGACCGATTTCACGACGCTTAGGAGAACCAACGCGGCCAGTTTCGCCAGTGGAATATGGAGGCATCTCGTAATTGTGCATATAACGCTTAGTCTGTGGACCAGAAAGCGCATCAACCTGCTGTTCCATCTTCAACATATTCAACGTAGTTACACCCAAAATCTGGGTTTCACCGCGCTGGAAAAGTGCAGAACCGTGCACGCGAGGCACAATATCAACTTCGGCAGAAAGCGTACGAATATCGCGCAAACCGCGGCCATCAATACGATAATCCTCAGTCAAAATACGGCGACGAACAATCTGACGCTGAAGCTCCTTGAACGCATTGCCAAGCTCTTTTTCTTTCTCAGCATCATCCATATCCGTAAACTCTTCAGCGAGCGTTGCACGCACACCCTCTTTAATCTCCTCAATACGATCCTGACGAGGAAGCTTCTCAGCAATAGAAAGAGCCTCGTCCAAATCCTTATGAGCAATCTCGTCAATACGAGCGTAAAGTTCATCAGTGTACTCTGGGAAAAGCTGGAATTCCTTAGTTTCCTTAGCTGCAATACGCTTCAACTCGTTCTGAGCCTCGCAAATCACCTTAATAAACGGCTTAGCAGCTTCCAAACCACCGGCAACAACTTCCTCATCCGGCTTAGTTTGACCCTCATTGTAAATCAAATTCCAAGCGTTCTTACCAGCACCAGCTTCAATCATTGCAATAGCAACATCGCCGTTTTCAATCACACGGCCAGCCACCACAATCTCAAATACAGCGCGCTCACGCTCACTCCAACGCGGGAAAGCAACCCACTGACCATCAATCAAAGCCAAACGAACGCCAGAAACTGGGCCTTCAAATGGCAAACCAGAAATCATAGTAGATGCAGAAGCAGCGTTCAAAGCGATGACATCGTAAGCATCATCCGGATTAATAGCCAAAATTGTTTCCACAACCTGCACTTCGTTACGCAAAGTATGCGGGAAAAGCGGACGCAACGGGCGGTCAATAATACGGCAAGCCAACGTTGCCTCGTTAGAAGGACGACCCTCCCTGCGGAAGAACGAACCTGGAATTTTACCAGCAGCGTACATTTTTTCTTCCACATCGACAGTCAGAGGGAAGAAATCATAATTTTCCTTCGGACTAGAGCCTGCGGTAGTCGTCGACAAAATCATGGAATCGTCATCCAAGTACGCAGCAACAGCACCATCTGCCTGCTGAGCCAAACGACCGGTTTCAAAACGCAACGTGCGCTTACCAAATGAACCATTATCAATAACGGCTTCTACAGCCTTAATTTCGGGACCCTCCACGGGTTCCTCCTTTTCTTAACTTACCTAATCAACCAACATGCGTAGCAACATTGGCGGCTTCGCGTTGTTACTATCCCTCACGAACTTTCGCAATCTTTGCGTTACGCCAACATTTCGTAGTGTTTTTTGTTTCGGTTACTTCAATCATCCGTATTCAATTATGCTTCAATTTTTAATTATGAGTTGAATTATTTATTAATTCTTTTTAGTTATAAATCTTACTTTTTAGTTATAAATCTTAAATACTGCCCACTACACTCACCCCAAATATCATGTACATGTGGGCCTATTGTAATAAGCGCAAAAACTTTACGTGCGCAAAAGCTATACAATTATACAACTGTACAACTATACAAAAGCCCGAGCTTAAGCCCGGGCTACAAGACTATCGACGCAAGCCGAGTCGTTCAATCAAAGAACGATAACGGTTGATATCAACGCGCTTCAAATAATCGAGAAGACGGCGACGATCACCAACCATAAGAAGCAGACCACGACGAGAATGATGATCGTGCTTGTGCTCCTTCAAGTGCTCAGTAAGGTCAGCAATGCGCTTGCTAAGCAAAGCAACCTGCACTTCTGGGGAACCCGTGTCACCCTCGTGCGTCGCGTATTCGTTGATAATATTCTTCTTATCTTCAGCCGTTAATGCCACGGCGTCCTCCTTAATATTACTGCGCGGTGCCACAGCCTTCTGCTATAGCGCTCTCAATCCGCGGGCGTTACACGCCAAGTTTTTATAGTACAACAATGCGCAAACAACTTATTAGTAAAAGCCACGCCTACATTGCCGTCATAAAACCGCCAAAAAATACCACAACTATTGCCAACACTTCAACAGCGTAAAACATTATGAACGAAGCCCAGCTGCGCGTAAGCACATTCAAAGGCGAAGTCTTAGGAATAGTCACCAAAAGCCCCACAAAAAGCACGGCAAACACAGCAACAGCAAGACCTGCAGAAATAATGCCCAGGTTAGCAGCATTAGCCAAACCAGAAGAAGCACCATACACTACATACGTTGAATACCAAAAACTCATACTCAACATACAAAGCCCAGCAATAAACTGCTCAAACGCAAGAAATATCACAAAAATAAATCGCCACAACCAGCTACGCGACTCAATCAAAGCCATGGCAAGACTAGTAAAAGCTGCAACCGTCACCAACCAAGAAATAAACACAACACCCTTAGCTGATAATCCAGAATAATGCGAAACCACCCACGCAGTATGCTGAACCGCAAGCGTGCGACCAATCCAATAAGGAATCACAATAGCAATAAGCAACACTGCCAAATACAGCCACCAACGCTTAGGATTCGCGTGTTTGCGCGAAAAATCAGCAATAGAAAGATCGGTTTCCGGCAAATCGGAATTTAAGTATTCAGAAGAAATTTTGGTTTCGCTATTGTCGGCAGTATCAGCTTTTGTAACCTCGGCTTTTGCAGTAGCAGCATTGGCAGCAGCATTTGCAGCAGCGTCTTTAGCAAAAGTAGGGCGCTTTCTAACCTTAAGCGGGGAAAAACTTTGAGGAAGCTCTGAATTATTTTCATTCTTCAACACCATAAAACATTCCTCCCGCAAATCTTACTTTTACCAAGTTTCCAGCATGATTCTACTCATGCATAACACACTATTACTTTATTATTGTATGCTAAGTGTCGCGAAACAAATAGCGTTCATAAAAGCATTTGACCGTTTATGCCGGCTGATAATCTCGTAATAACAGCATTTTGCTGCCTTCAAAAAGCGGCAATAAATCGCGCAACTACGACAGGACATCATGGGATTTATTCATTTTATTGTCAACTTACTTAAGGATCCACGATCGGCTATCGCCAGCTGGATTGCGATGGGCACAGCACCCGCACTAGGACTTATTTTTCTTATTGTTTTCATTGAAACAGGCGTAGTTTTCTTCCCATTCCTTCCGGGAGATTCATTACTTTTTGCCGCTGGCTTTTTTGCTGCTCCCGACGCTCAAACAGGGCATAGCGCACTCCCCTTGCCTCTACTGCTTGCTGCAGTCTGGCTCGCTCCGATTATTGGCGATCAGTGCAATTACTTTATTGGGCACTTCTTTGGACGACGCATTGTGGCGTCCGGCAAAGTGAAGGCGCTTACTCCTGAACGCGTTGCCAAAACTGAGGGCATGATCGAAAAGTGGGGTCCGTTAGCCGTATTCTTGGGACGATTCTTCCCGTTTATTCGCACATTTATGCCGTTTATTTCCGGCGTTTCTGGCATGCGTTGGATTCGTTTCACCCCATTTTCAGTTCTCGGCGGACTCGTGTGGTCATCGTTGTTTACGTTGCTGGGTTACTTCTTTGGCAACATTCCTTTCGTTCAAAAGAATTTTGAATTGGTTATCGTCGCCATTTTGCTGATTTCTTTGGTACCAACGTTTATAGGTTTATACAAAGCGCATCAAGCAAAGAAAGCCAGCAAATAAATTAATATCTCCTTCACGACACTCGAGCACACTGTGCTTCAAGAAATATTGTTTTTATACGCGGTTTGTAGTACAGTGTGCAGAGTTGTTGTAAGACAATACTTTGTAAAGCGTTACGTTTTACATTGGGGCTATAGCTCAGTTGGTAGAGCGCTTCGTTCGCATCGAAGAGGTCGTGGTTTCGATTACCATTAGCTCCACGAAGCCCACTGCATTCATTCCACCGCAGTGGGCTTTTTTATTGTTATCTCGTAGTCGGCATGATATTGCTGCGCTGGTTCGTACTGATTCGATTCTTACTGATTCGATTCCTACTGATTGAACTAACTGATAGGCCCTTACCGCGCGTGCTTTCCACCGTTGATTTGCAATACAATGACGTTATCGTATCGCACCGAAGCCGCGTTCCCGGCATAATCAACAGCTTTTATAAGCAGGTTATGCGACACGCCATCCGGTTTTAATTGGAAAGAAAATTCTCTCTGTTTCGTTTCATTTCCGCGCCATGTGCGAACTATTTTCCCGTCTACACTCAACGATATCGTCCGCAACGCCGTATCATCGTGTATGCTTAAACACGCAATCTTGCCTTCATACGAAGATTGGTACACCGCATTATTGCGAATATTTAACGCTTTTACGATAGGCTTATTGCTATCAACAGTAAATTTTACTGTAGCCGGATCTACGTGAACTATGCCGTTACGATATTGCACACCGGATTCATTACAGTAATAATTTCCCGCTTTGTCTACTGAAATAATACGCACCTGATAGTGCGCGTTATCCGCAAAATTGCGTTGAAATATGGTATAGATTCGTTTTTTCACACCGTTTTCTTGCACACGTCGCGTTGAAAAATCCTGTTGGCTTAGTTCGTTCGCAACACCATTTTTCATAACGATTACTTTTGCAGGAGATGCTAGCGCGCGCGGCTGTAATTCTTCTACACGCACATCTTGAGCCTGTTTAACATGCCGATAATTCATTGCTGCCGTTGCCTCATCCAAGGCAAATGTGCCGCCATGAATATTTGTCGAATTCGAATCCGTATTATTTGCATGCTGCTGTTGGTTTGCAGCGAACACTGTAGCAATATCGTCATGAACACGCGACAACATGTCAATCGCTTTCTGCGCCCGCTGTTTGGCTATTTCACTACCATCGCGTGAGTCTTCAAGCAAATCGCGCGCGTCCTCACACAGTTTCTCTACTTCGTCGCCACTAATTCCAGCATGTAGGAACATGCTTATGTAAGCGTATACAGATTGCACAACAACTTCCCCCGATCGCAAGCGCAGGTTGTTGTCTTTTTGTTTGCGAGCCACACGTAGTAACTCACGTAGGTTGCGCACGTATTGTTGATAGTACGCTATGTTATGCGAATCGTAAGTAGTTTGAACAAGTCGCCCATAATTGTTGGCGAGAATAGTATAAGCTGCGTTGGCTTGATTACTTGCTGCTGCGCGATGCTGGGTAGCTTCCTGGAACCACTGATCAGCAATAATTCCGCGCGCAATATGCTCTGATTCTTCAACTTTCCCAGAAAAACCGGCATAATAATGCCAATATGCGCGTCCTATGCTCTGTGAAAACTGCGCCCAAGACTTAGCATTCAACCGCAAGGTTTGTTCGTATTCTGCAATTGCACACATCATACTCTGTTCTTCATTGCTGCCCCAACGTTTATCAGCTAACTGAGCTTGCAACAACATTTGCAATGGTTGAGCCGATAAATGCAAAATATAGCGTTTTATCAGCATACGATTTTGTAATTTCATAGCGTGCTTCGCGTAACTTTCAGCAATACTGGAATTATTTTCTTGCGAAGTTAAATTAACGAACATGTCATACTCACCTTTTATGCGACTTTCTTCACTGTTATCTGTCTGAACATAATTCGACGTAAGGTAAGTATCATTTGGCGACTTTGCGAAAGTAGTAGCATGATTTCTGGTTGAAGCTTTGGCAAATAATCCGCTTAAGCAAGTGCACAATAATATCGTTGCGACCAATACAAAAATAGTTGCTGCTATCAAAAATGTGAGACGTCGTTTATTATCCCGCGCACGATTGTGCTGTTTGTTATGCCGTTTGCTTCGTCGACTTTGCTGTTTTCGCTCATCAATACTCACTTCTGAACGCGAGCGCTGCGCTGTCACATTGCAACAATCTTCTAAAGCAGCAAACATTGCTTCACAACTTGGGTATCGTTGCGCAGGATCTTTAGCTGTAGCAATTGCTAACACCGCTATCAACTGTTCTGTCATTTCACGATATTGATGACTGTCTGAAGTAGATTGCAAACTGCCCGACGTCGTATCGCTAGGTAATAAGGCATACCGTAGCGTCATACCAATTGCGTATACGTCACTTGAAGGGGTAATTTCCGTGCTTCCATCTATTACTTCAGGAGCTGTAAAACGAGGCGTGACAAAACGAACGTCAGTGCGAGCTGGTCTATGAGCATCAAGCTCACTGTCAGCATCACGCAACTGTGTGGCTGCACCGAAATCAATCAAACGCACTGTGCCATTGTCTGCAATCATCACGTTAGAAGGCTTCAAATCACCATACACAATAGGTGGGTAATGCGCATGCAGATACGCCAGTATTTCACATAATTGCATACCCCAATCGCGTACCGTTGGCGCATTCTGTAAACCTTGAGATTCAACCAGCGACTGTAGCGAATAACCTTTCACATAGTCGCGCACAACATACAGCCGACCATTTTCTTCAAAAAAGTCAACAATACGAGGAATAGCTGGATGATCGCACGCTTTCAACACCTCAACTTCAGTATGAAGCGACTGAACGATACGCTGACAGTGAGCTTGCCTCCCCTGAAGCAATGTTTCTTTTACCGCCCATTGTTTGTGTAGCACAGTATCAACCGCAAGAAAAACGGTTGAAATACCCCCGCGTCCCAACTCGCCTAATAGTTGGTAACGCCCTCCTACACAAACCATCGTTACACCTCCGCAATCTCAGCATCTTCACAAAAATAGTGAAAATTGAATGACAATTGCGACTACTGTACCGATAAATTTATGTTCAAAAAAGCTTTTTATACCATTGTGGATAAAAGCTTAGGTAACGCGGCTTATTTTTCAGCCACAAAACGGTCCAGACTAATCGAACCTAATCTAACTAATCGATATCAGCACCCAAGGCAAGCAATTTACCTCGGAAATCAGCATAACCACGATCAATCAGCGAAATTCCATGAACGTTTGACGGACCTTGAGCCGTAAGAGCAGCAATCAGATGACTAAAACCGCCGCGCAAATCAGGCACATCAATATCTTGACCCGTTAACGGAGTAGGACCAAAAATCACAGCAGAATGTTTGTAATTGCGCTGCTGGAATCGGCAAGGAAGCGAACCTAAGCACTCACGATACAACTGAACCTGCGCACCCATTTGCACCAGAGGCTTAGTAAAACCAAAACGATTCTCATACACCGTCTCATGCACAATACTCAAGCCCTTAGCCTGCGTTAAAGCCACCACCAACGGCTGCTGCCAATCGGTCATAAAACCAGGGTGCACATCAGTTTCAATCGCAACAGGATGCAAATCCCCACCCGGATGCCAGAAACGAATACCCTTATCCGTAACATCAAACTGGCCACCAACCTTACGGAACACATTTAAGAAAGTCATCATTTCCGGCTGAGTGGCGCCCTTAATAAACACGTCACCATGAGTTGCAAGCGCCGCAGACGCCCACGAAGCGGCCTCAATGCGATCAGTTAAAGCAGTATGAGTATAGCCTTGAAGCTCCTTAACGCCCTCAATGCGGAACGTGCGGTCAACGTCTACAGAAATAATGGCACCCATCTTCTGCAACACGGCAACCAAATCCATAATTTCCGGCTCAATAGCAGCACCCGAAAGCTCCGTCTTGCCATCCGCAAGAACAGCAGCTAACAAAGTCTGCTCAGTAGCGCCAACAGAAGGATACGGAAGATGAATCTTCGTACCGTGCAAACCATAAGGAGCGGTAATATGAATACCATCTTCATGATCCTTATCCACGTTCGCACCAAGCTTACGCAAGGTCTCCAAATGAAAATCAATCGGACGACCACCAATATTGCAGCCACCAAGCGCTGGAATAAACGCCTCACCCAAACGGTGCAGTAAAGGACCCGAGAACAAAATAGGGATACGAGAAGATCCGGATAACGTATCGACATCCGCAACGTCAGCTAACTGAACTTTGCTCGCATCAATAGTGACAATACCTTCCGAACCATTGACCTCAACGTCAACACCGTGCAAACGCAACAAATCAGAAACCACGTGAACGTCGCGGATTTCAGGCACATTCTTCAGCACTGATTTCCCAGGAGCCAACAACGCGGCAACCATTGCCTTGCTCACAAAATTCTTCGCACCGCGCACTTTAATGGTGCCGTTAAGCGGCTTCCCACCCTCTACATGCAACACATCCGCAGCGTCAACGCCACTATCAACACTCTGCTCAGCTGTATTCTGTGCGGACACAATTACCTCTTTCGTTCGCGCCTCAAAACTATTCACTATCATACCGGCACGCCCCCCAACGCGCACAAGGCAACCCAACAAATAAAACACATAGCACGCAAATCAGAGCAAATCAGAAAAAATTACGCCACTCTAACGCGCAGAACGATTCCTCCAACGACGCAACAGGCGAGCAAATAACGACGGCTTACGCAATAAATTAACCGCCGGCAAATCATGCTCAGACTCAGCAGTTAAACCATAAGTATACGCCTTCTTTGACGAAGGCTTACCAACAATCTCACCAAACTCAAGCATTTGCGTACGAGGCTCAAACGGATGACGAATGTCAAATTCAAGCAAACGAACACCACGCTTTGAAGGCTCTGGACCATACGATCCGAAACCACAAGTAGGAGTAGATATCAGTAGCATGTTATGCTCCGGTTCTCTACCTGCGAAAGCATTACGATGATCGTGCCCTGCAACAACCACAAAAGCGCCCGACTGAGCCAATATGTCAAACTCGCCAACGTCCTCATCAGGGCAACTCACACCCTCACCCAAATAACCATCTGGGAGCACACGCTGATTATCAAGCGTATAATAATGCCCCGCAAAAGTGCGATATCCCTCAATTGCACGTTGCCTTGCCGCACACTCTTGCGGAACCTCACGCAACAAACGATAGTATTGAGGAAGCGGAAAATGCTGAAAAACGCAAAGGCGTGGCGGCAAAAAAGTAGGTAAATCAGCCACAAAATCAAGAGCTTCACGAGAAGGCTTACCGTAACCTCCAGCCTGAGAATAATCCCCTGAATCAAGCAAAACTATTGAAAAAACAACATTTTCTTGTTTTTCGTCCCTAACAGGAAGCGCAAAAGTACCTGGCTCACAAGGAAATATAAGTTGATGAGGAAGCACACACTTTGTAGATTGCATAGCGCTAATAGATTTCGCAACGTTACCAGATCGCGCAACGTCGCCAAATTGCGCAGTGTTTTCAGATCGCGCAACTTGAGCACTGCGATTCATACAACACGGAAACTCTTGATACAAAGCGTCTAATTCCGCATTACTTAAACCACACTGAAAATCGTGGTTCCCATACGTTACCACCCACGGAATACGCCGCTTTTCTAAAGGATTTACAAGGCGAGCAATACCACTTCGTACTTTTTCTAATAGCTGCTGCCTATCGGATTGAGAAAGCTCAGTAGATTCCTGCCAACGACGGCGACGAAAAGTTTTAGCAAATACTTTCTCGTATCCAGCAATCTGATTTCCCGTAAACACCACAATATCCGGACGTACAGCATCACAAGCAGACTCAATTAAGCGAATGGTATCTGACGAAACATTCGGAACATCCTGCACGTCCGCAAACTGCAGTACGCGAAACTTCCCAGAAAGATGGAATTGTAGAAGCCCCAAACGCGCTGAAATTGATACAGGAAGCGCAGCAGGCGTCGCAACTTCCGATTGTGCAGAATCTGTCATACTTCAAGCATACGGCAGATATGCCACGACGCACACAATCTTTGCAGACTACCCACAAATTATGCAAAAAACGGAAGATATAAGATGGACGATACTAAATATTGGGCAATTTCAGCAACATAATACGTAATTCACAGGAAACTTTCAGCCAATCGCATTACTGCACTCAGCAAGCTATGCCTATTATAGATACATCAAAAGGAATACGAACTACACGCAATAGTTCGAGTGAATTTTATAATTGAACCTCTCTTCTTCTCTTCTTTCTCTAACCCCGGTCAAGCACCGGGGTTTTTGATTTTAAGCCGGGATATACGGGATATACGGGTAAGCGAGCTATAGGGCAGGATTTCAGAAGTAGTTAGATAACAAAAAAGCCCTCGCACTACGAGAGCTATTCGCTGGGGTACCTGGACTCGAACCAAGAATGGATGAACCAGAATCACCTGTGTTGCCAATTACACCATACCCCAATTGGCAGGCTTCGCGGCTCTTGGAACCGTTCCGTCTTTCGTACCCCCGACCGGATTTGAACCGGTGTTGGCGCCGTGAGAGGGCGTAGTCCTAGACCGCTAGACGACGGGGGCTTCATTTATTGCTACGCTCTTGACGCAACAAATGACGACTTTACAACATAACAGCACAACACGCAACCGCGGCGTGTCGAACTAGAGAGAATAAGCATATTAAAAAGCCAGGAATGCAGCAATAACGTCACATTCCCGACTTATTCAAATCTTATTTGTGCTTACAAGCTATTTGCAATTTACAAATGCTCGCGCAAGCCAGCCAAACGCGCCAAAGTCACGTCTTTGCCCACGATTTCCATGGACTCAAACAGTGGAGGCGAAACGCGACGGCCGGAAAGCGCCACTCGCACAGGACCAAACGCCAAGCGCGGCTTGTAACCAGCTTCCTCAACAAGCTTCTTGTTAAGCAAATCATGCAAAGCGTCAGTATGCCAATCAGACTCATCAACACCCTGCAAAGCAGCAATTGCAGCATCGAGAACAGCGCTAGCGGATTCCTTCAACTGCTTACGAGCGTCATCATCTGGCTCAATGTAACCATCTTCGCTAAGAAGGCTTCCAACCATGCCGGCAACCTCACCAAGCAAACGCACGCGAGGCTGCACAAGAGGAGCAGCAGCGGTGAGCACTTCGCGCTCGCGGTCAGTAAGCATATCCCAAGAATCTGCGCTAACTACGCCATCCTTATGCAAATAAGGCACAGAACGGTTCAAGAAATCTTGAGGCTCAAGCATGCGAATATGCTCAGCGTTAATCGAAATTGCTTTATCCAAGTCAAAGTGTGCAGGGTTTGCCTTCACGTCGCGCACATCGAACTTTTGAATCATCTCGTCCATAGTGAACACGTCACGATCAGGCGCAATCGACCAACCAAGCAAAGCCAAGTAGTTCAGCAAGCCTTCTGGAATAAAGCCGTTATCCCTATGCAAGAACAAATTGGACTCAGGGTCTCTCTTAGAAAGCTTCTTCTTACCTTCGCCCATAACGTAAGGCATGTGACCATAAAGCGGAGTTTCCTTAGCAATACCCATTTCCATAAGGTAACGGTACAGCACAATCTGGCGAGGCGTAGAGCTCAAAATATCCTCACCACGCAAAACAACGTTCACATCCATCAACGCATCGTCAACAGGATTCGTAAGCGTGTAAAGCGGGTCGCCATTCGGACGCACAATCACGTAATCTGGAACCGTACCAGCCTTAAACGTAATCTCGCCACGAATTAAATCGTTAAAAGTAATGTCTTCATCTGGCATCTTCAAACGAAGCGCAGGCTTACGACCTTCCGCACGGAAAGCTTGCTTCTGTTCTTCTGTAAGATTGCGATCGTAACCATCGTAACCAAACTCAGCAGGACGACCTGCAGCAACGTTACGCTCTTTAATTTCTTCAGGAGTAGAGAAGGATTCGTAAGCATAACCAGCCTCGAAAAGCTTTTGTGCTACGTCTTTATAAATCTCCATGCGCTGGGACTGGCGGTACGGGCCATTATCTCCACCAACGTCAATACCCTCATCCCAGTCAATATTGAGCCAGCGAAGAGCCTCAATAATCTGCTGGTAGCTTTCCTCGCTATCGCGCTCATTGTCGGTATCCTCAATACGGAACAACAACTTACCGTGCGTATGGCGAGCCTCAGCCCAGTTAAACAATGCGGTACGAACCATACCTACGTGAGGTGTACCGGTTGGCGAAGGGCAAAAACGCACGCGAACATGCTCAGGCATTTGCGGCTTTTCGGATTTTGCTGCAACTTGCGCAGCGTTTTGAGTTTCCTCTGTATCAGTCATAGGTTCCATTGTGCCGCGCGTTACGGACGTGCCCGCCTAGTCAAGAGCCTGCGTAGCTTCCTTATTTCCTTCTACATGCGCAAACTTTGCCGCCAACGCTTCGCGAGACTTTCGATCATCTTCTTCTTTTGCGAGCTTTTTAGCCTCTTCCGGATCCCAAAGCACATCCTCACGATGCTTTTGCCACTCACTAATTAACAGCGGAGCGGCAAACGCAATCAACGCACTTATATCGTTGCTGTCAACAGTATCGTTCTTGCGCACGCAATCAACAAGCTCACGCCACTGAGAATCTTTGAACATCATTCGCGGCACACCAACGCATTCGCACACTTCGTTGATATATAAGAAAATAGGTAAAGTTTCGCGAATATTGCCGGTTTTTGCAATTAAATTATTAAGAATACACAAAATAAACATAATTTTTTGCGATTCCACAGATTCTTTATATTCAAATGATTGCTTTTTTGCGTGTTCTATAGCGTCTTGTAAAGCTTCAGTGCTCAAGTTGCCTTCTACACCTAACGTAGTTGCAACACTATTGATTACGTCAACATCTTCCGCAACGTGAGATACAAGATTATTAAAAACGAAATCGGCGCTAGAACCCTTGTTTTCTAATATTTCTTCTTCCGCTTCCTCATAATTAGGATCGTAGCAGGATTCCATTTCATCGTAAGCGTCCGCAGCCACAAGTAGTGCGTCAACAATTTCCTGCGGACGTCCCGGAATTTCGTCCGCGCCTTCGTACACGAATTCAGCATCCGGCACAGTAACGTCAAGATTCGTGAGAATACGTGCTATTGCTCGCATCGAGCGAACTTCCAGATTCTCCGCATATTTTGCGTCGTTATCGAGATGGCGAGCTTCCGTAAGGGGCCATAACGTTATTAAACTTGCCGCAGATTGAGCAGCCTCACCTAAAACTTGTTCGCATTTAGTATCTTCACTTGCTTGCATCACACAAACGCTCCTTTGCATTTTTCACAACTTATTACAACTTACTACAATCTATTACACAATCTACTACACAACTTATTGCACACCTGCAGCCGGATCGACATACGTTATAGAAAGCACACGCAAAGTTTTGCAATCATAAGTAATAGAAGTAATTGAAGCTAATGCCGTGTGACGAAGTAACATATTGTGCTCAGCATGACCTGTTTCCAACAAATGGCGATAAGACCAAATTGGCGACTCGTGCGTTACTGCTACAATCTGCTCGCCTGGATGCTTGCGAACTTGCTCGCGCGCAAAATCGCCAACGCGAGTAGCAATACTTCTGTAGCTTTCTCCCCAACTTGGCTTCCACAAATTTGTTACAAGTTTCCAATTATTATTCTTCCAAAGCGCGCCTTCACCGTAGCCAATACGTTTTCCGCGAAAATTATTTCCAGCTTCAATCAAACGCTTATCTAAAATAATGTCGCTTTCTCGAGATTGCACCGGAGATTGCGCAAAAGATTGCGAAGAAGATTTTACAGAAGATTGCGCAGGATCCTCACCACAATGCGCTTTTACATAGCAAGAATCGGGAATAGCGCGCAAAGCATTCTCGATTTCGCGTGCTGTTTCGCGAGTGCGATCAAGCGGAGAAGAGTAGATTGCGCTAATTCCTCGCATTTGCGGAACCGTGGCAATATATTGCGCCGTAGCTTTCGCCATTCGCACGCCTCGCGCAGAAAGATGGAATCCCGGCAGCCGCTCGTACAGCACATGATTCGGATTATCTACTTCTCCGTGACGTACAAAATGAATTGTTGTAGCCGGCATTACTAACTCCTACTTTTACTTCCGCATTAATTACAAATCTAATTGCGAACTTACTTTGCGAACTTACTTCCAACCTTTTGGCGTATGATTTAATGACCACTCACCCAATTTGTGAGCAAAAGTATTGTCTTTAGCAGCATCATAACCAGGTTTTTGCGATTTCGTGTCGTCTAAAAGCCACTTTCTAATAACAAAATTCCACACTGCCACAACGACTGTTGCAATAAGCTTGCCAATATTTGTACGAAGCACGTAAATCGCAGTACCACGCAAAGTTTGTGCCATTCCAAGCGTACTAGCCCAAATAATCGCATCGTTAATAAGCAAGCCAATAACCGCGGAAATAACAAAAATCAGCAATTCCAGCCAACGAGCCATATCTTCGCGGTGCTTAAACACGTATTTCATGCTGGCAATATAGTTAAAAATAAGCGAAATAATAAACGAAATAGTGCCAGCAACCACGTTATTTAAGTGCACAAGAAGCAACAAATTCAGCAGCGCAACATCAATAATAAGAGCAATAATGCCTACAATACCGAATTTAACAACCTGTTCAATAAGCTTTTTCATACATTCCATTAAACACGCGACGGCTAACAATTAACATATAACCGTGAAGTAATATTGTGGAGTAATAAAGCTTACTAAATTTAGCAAGGGAGCAATTATGCCAGTTATTCATACTCATGTTTCTGTAAGCACAACACCTGCCCAGCGCGATGCGTTAAAAGCTGCTTATGGCAAGGCAATTAGCGCAGTTCCAGGCAAAAGTGAGCATTGGCTTATGTGCCCATTCGAGGACAATATGCCGATTTATTTTGCAGGAGATAATTCCAAGCCTGCAGCTTACGTTGAGGTGAACGTGTTTGGTTCCAGCGTACCTGGGTCTGCTTGGGAAAAGTTGACTGAGCAGATTATGGCAGCTTTGGAGCGCGAGCTTGGGATTCCACAGGATCGCACTTATATTCGTTACACCGCAACCACTGACTGGGGTTGGAACGGCGGTAATTTCTAAGCGCAAATCGCAAGCCTTCTAGCTGGGGACAATTTGTCCCCACGAGACAACTAACTTCTAGTCGCAAGTCGAAAGTCGCATAAATCGCCATCAAATAGCCTAAACCAAAAGCCTACAGCATGCGAAAACGTACCGTAGGCTTTTGGTTTTTAATTGTTTAGCTTTGGGAGATGGTATTGATTGAATAATGTGCAAAATTCCTTGCATATCAGTTGCGTCTGTCTCATATTTTTCCATCCGAAGATGCAAGTTTCAGTTGTCGACAAAATGTCGACAACTGACTTTTTTCATCTATTATGCGCTTTTACACAATACCAATAGTTACTAGGATTGCTCACTAAAATTAGGTTCGTCAGCAGTAGACTTAGCCGATGCAGCGAAGTCAGCAGACTCGTCAAAGTCAGCATCGCTTGAAGAATAATCATCGTCGCTAGCAACGCTGCCTTCAAGATCCGGACCAGCAGCTACACGAGCCACTTCTTCCATACCTTTGTTGTCACATAAAACCATGCGAACATAGCCAACAATAAATCCAACAACAGCAGGGCAAACCCAAGCCATTCCAAATTCCGAGAACGGCAACCAGTTTTGAGCAACAATCAACATATCGTTCATATGTAATGCATTGCGCAAAGATGTTGGCAAACTATTCAAAAAGTCAAATACAGCTGCAATGCCAGTAAAACCAAGTGTCCAAGCGTACACGACCTTGGAATTACCAAAAAGTCGACCACACAAAGCCAAAAGAATCAATACGATTGACAGCGGATACAAGAACATCAATACTGGAACCGCGTATTCGATGATTGCGCTCAAACCAAAGTTTGCAAGGCCAAACGAAACAAGCGTAATCAACACAGCCCAAACACGATAGCTAGGGCCCTTAGGGAATAACTTAGAGAAGGTTTCCGAGCAACTTACGATTAAGCCAACCGCAGTCTTTAAGCAGGCAAGCGTTACAGTTGCAGCAAGCACAAACAAGCCAACATTTCCAAGATGATAGCGTGCAACTTGCGCCAAAGTTACGCCACCGTTTTCCGCAGGTGGGAACATTGCGCGGCTACGCACACCAACAACAACAATCGCAACGTAGATCACTGCCATAAGCAAGCAGCTAAAGAAACCAGAGCGAGCAGTATTCACTGCCACATCTTTAGGATCTTTTACACCAAACTGGCGAATGGTGCTAACAACCACAATTCCAAATGCCAAGCTAGCTAAAGCATCCATTGTGTTGTAGCCATCTAAGAATCCTGTAAAGAATGACTTATTAACGTAATTTCCCATAGGAGCAGCATCCGCAGAAGCTCCGCTTACAGGAGAAAATAGTGCTGTAAATACCAAAATCGCTAGGAACACAAGGAAGATTGGCGTAAGAACTTTACCAACCCAGGTCAATATGCCGCTTGGCTTCATAGCAAAGAAGAATGCGAGCGCAAAGAACACTACAGAGAACAAGAACAAGTAAAGCTGACCGTTTCCATCTTGCGGAATAACGCGCTCTAAACCAACAGTGTATGAAGTTGTTGCGCAGCGTGGGATTGCAAAGAACGGGCCAATTGTTAAATACAGCACACAAGTGAAGAACATGCCGTACTTTTTGCTAGCTTTGCTTGAAAGCTCAAAAAGACCGTTTGCGCGGCTCATTGCAAGTGCTGTAACGCCAAGCAATGGCAAACCGACGCCAGTAACAATAAAACCTAACGCTGCAGGCGCAGAATTAGTTCCTGCATTAGCTCCAAGAAATACTGGGAAAATCAGGTTTCCAGCGCCAAAGAACATGCCAAACAACATGACCGCCACGTATGCGGACTCAATAATTGTCAGGTTCCTTTTTTTCGGGGCACTGTCTGTGCTGACACTTTGTGTTGTGACGCTCATGCTTACACCTCCTATATGGTGAAAATTGTTTAAGCATATTATTCAGCTAAATCTCTAACTCTGTAATTTGTGGATTTAAAGCGAAAATAATATTAGGGGGTATATTAATAAATCGCATGTACTTAATCGGCATGAATTTACTATCTCGCGCGTGTCTTCTAATCAAAAATAAATAGGACGCTGGCATATTACCAACGTCCTATGTAATTAAAAAATGCTATATATTTTTGCTCTAAATCTTATATAAAATAGGCAAAATCACATCTTTTCTGGAGCAGAAACACCAAGCAAATCAAGGCCTTCTGCAATTACTGTGCGCACAGCCGAATTAAGCTTAAGTCGAGCTGCAGCTCGTGCTGGCTCTGGGCACTTTGCAATGCGCGTCGCTTCACGCTCTGCTTCTGGCAAGCGATTTTCTGGGTCGCTCAATTCCATCGGCACTACGCGCTCAAGGTTGTACCACTTGTGGTAGCTAGCAGCCAAATCCTCAAGATAATGCGCAACTCTGTGCGGAGCGCGCAAGTCACCAGCTTGTGCCAAAGCTGCAGGCCATTGCGCCAAAGCAGCCAGCACTTCGCCGTCCGCTTCGGTGTTAAGCAAGCTCAAATCAGCGCCATCTTGCGTAATTCCGGCGTCCGCAGCGTTACGAGCCACATTGCAACTGCGCGCGTGAGCATATTGCACGTAGTACACAGGATTATCATTGCTGTGAGAAGCGAGCAAATCCAAATCAATATCAACGCTTGTGTTGTAGTCGGTGCGAGCAAGCGAGTAGCGAGAAGCGTCAACGCCGATTGCATCAACTAAATCGTCAATCGTAATAACATTTCCAGCGCGCTTGCTCATACGCACAGGCTTGCCGTCTTTCATAACGTTTACAAGCTGGCCAATAAGAATCTGCATGTTTTCGCCAGGATTATCTCCAAAAGCAGCGCACATTGCCATCATTCGACCAATGTATCCATGGTGATCTGCACCAAGCATGTAGATTGCTACGTCTGCAGGATTCTGTTCGCGGTGACGCTTGTTGCGATAGTACGCAATATCGGCAGCAAAGTAGGCGTAGTTGCCGTCGGACTTAATAATTACGCGATCTTTGTCGTCGCCATGCTTAGTGGATTCAAACCAAGTTGCGCCATCTTTTTCAAAGATGTCTCCACGCTCACGCAAGTCTGCAATAGCGCGCTCAACTTCGCCATCTTCATACAAGCTGTTTTCGTGGAACCACACGTCAAAACCAACGCGAAAATCGCGCATCGACTTACGAATCTCAGCAAACATCATTGGAACTGCGCGCTTGCGGAATTCTTCGCGCTGCTCGGAATCTCCTTCGCCAAGTGACAAACCTTCCTCGTCTTTTCCAAGATCAATCCTTGGCAAAGAAAGAATATCAATGCCGTCTGCTTGTGCTTCTTTTATAACAGCATCCGCAATTTCGTTAATATACGCGCCTTTGTAGCCGTCTGCAGGAGTTTCTTCGCCGTGAGCTGCAGCAACTAAAGACTTTGCAAAACGGTTGATTTGCTCACCGTGATCGTTGAAGTAGTATTCGCGTACAACTTTTGCGCCATTTGCTTCCAAAACTCGAGCCATGGAATCACCAACTGCAGCCCAGCGAGTGCCACCAATATGAATTGGGCCAGTTGGGTTTGCAGAAACAAACTCAAGATTTAAAGTTTTGCCGCTTAAGTGCGCATTCTTACCAAAATTAGCGCCCTGCTTTAGGACTTCGTCGACAACGGCCGCTGCAGAAGCAGAGTCAAGCGTTATGTTAATAAAACCAGGTCCGGCCACTTCTACTGACGCAATTCCTTCCGCCTCTTGCAAACGCTCAGCAAAAAGTTCCGCCAAATCGTGAGGCTTCATACCAGCCTTTTTTGCAAGCTGCATAGCAACGTTAGTAGCCCAATCGCCGTGAGCGCGATCCTTTGGTCGCATTACAGCAAGTTTTTCGGCTGCAGGAATCAAATCTTCTGTTAAACTGCCTGCTTTACCGTTTGCTACTAAATCTTTAGCAATTTTTTCAATTAATTCACTTAAGCTTTCTGGATTCATGGTTTACAGTCTAGCGTTACCGCGCGATGCTTCGCGATTATAGCGCATTGAATTGCATTATTCTGCATGTAAGGTAATATATGTTTTACATGTTTTACAATGGAGATTAAAAATGGCCGCAACAATTACAGGATTAAGAGTACCCTCTAACGTTTTAGATCGTTATGATCAGCTCGCTAAAACCACTCACCGCACTCGTTCATTTTACATGAATCAAGCACTAGAGGCTCAAATCGATGAACTTGAACATGAATATGGTCTAATGGCAGATATTGAAGCATATAAACGTGGAGAATTAGAAACATCTCCACTCGACGACGTGGTGAAGCGCCTTGATTTGGAAGATTAATTTATCTAAAAGAGCTGAAAAACAGCTAGGGAAAATTGACAAAACAATTGCTAAGCAAATCGTTAAAGAGCTTCGCGAAATTAGCAATCTCGACAATCCTCGAATCAGAGGCAAGGCACTAACTGGTAACTATTCAGGGTTTTGGAGATATAGAGTAAGGGATTACAGAATAATTTGTGCAATTGAAAATAATGTGCTGACTGTTTTTGTTGTGGATATTGATCATCGCAGTAGAATCTACAATAAGTGATTATGCTTAAGTATTTAAATACGCAAAAGCGCTGGAGTCGAAGATTGACTTCCAGCGCTTTTGTTTTGCAATTAATTATTTGAGATTAATTATTTGCTATTACTTGCAACTACTTCTTTTTTGCAGGAGCTTCGCCAAGTTCGCTTTGAGCAACCGAAACGTTTACGTTAGCTGCATCAGAATTTGCATCAGCAGAAGAATCGCCATCAGCAGAATCAGCAGCCTTGACAGCGTTAAGCTTTACTTCTCCGGTAACGCGACCAGCTTCAGCAACGTCATCCAAAGTCTCCTCAACAGCCTTGTAAGCGTTTTCCGCAACGTTCAAAGTCACTTGCAAAATAGGAGTCTTCATAGAAACTTTTGCCTCGGACTTAATCTTGCGCAAAGTAGCCAAAGCTTCACCAGCGTAAGCCAAAGTGTCAGCAGAAACTCCGTTTGCAGCGGCCTCGTAAGCCTTAGCACATGGCCAGCTTGCGCGATGCACAGAACCTTCACCGTCATGCATCCAGCTCCACACTTCTTCCGTAGCGTAAGGCAAATAAGGAGCAAGCAAACGAGCCAAAGCGTCGAGAGCAAGACCAAGCGTTGTGCGAGCAGACTTTACAGCAGCTTCACTTGGAGTGCGTCCAGTGGATTCTGCAGTGCCGTAAGCACGATTCTTTGCAAGCTCAATATAATCGTCGCAGAACTCCCAGAAGAAGGTTTCGATTGCTTCCAAAGCCTTAGAATGCTCGTAAGACTCAAGCGCATCAGTTGCAGTACGAATAACGGATGCAAGCTTTGCCATAACGGAACGATCCAAAACTTCCGTAACGTCTGCAAAATTCCAGTCCGCATTAGCAGGCTCAAGAACCTGATGTTCCTCGTCTTCGCGGCCAATCGCGAGCGCAAACTTCGTAGCATTCAAAAGCTTAATTGCCAAGCGTCGGCCAATTTTCATCTGGCCTTCGTCGTAAGTTGCGTCCAAGCCAAGTTTTGCGGAAGTTGCCCAGTAACGCACTGCGTCCGCACCAAACTCTTCGATTGGCTTGTTTGGCACGACCACGTTGCCTTTGGACTTTGACATCTTCTTGTGATCTGGGTCCAAGATCCATCCGGAAAGTGCAGCATGCTTCCAAGGCAAGCAGCCGTTTTCAAGATGTGCACGGTCAACCGTACTAAACAGCCAAGTACGAATAATATCCTGGCCTTGTGGACGCAAATCCATTGGGAAAGTAGCCTTAAACAAAGCCTGATTTTCCTCGCCTGGTTCTTCCCAACGAGTCACAATTTGTGGAGTTAAGGAAGATGTGGCCCAAGTATCCATAATGTCTTGCTCAGCTGTAAAGCCGTTTGGCTGGTCGCGCTGAGATTCGTCGAATCCTTCTGGAACGTCAATAGTTGGGTCGATTGGCAAACGGTCTTCGCTAGGTGTCAAAGGATTTGCGTAATCCACTTCCCCATTTTCGTTTACTGGGTACCACAGTGGGAACGGTACGCCAAAGAAGCGCTGGCGAGAAATAAGCCAGTCACCATTCAAACCGTGAACCCAATTCTCGTAACGCACACGCATAAAGTCTGGGTGGAAGTTAAGTTCCTTGCCGCGCTCAATAAGCTCAGCGTTCAGCTTTTCGTCCGTACCACCATTCTTTAAGTACCACTGACGAGAAGTGACGATTTCCAAAGGCTTGTCGCCTTTTTCGTAGAAGTTCGTCATACGCTTTGTTGGCTTTGGTTCGCCATCCATATCTCCAGCTGTTTGCAAAGCCTCAACAACTTCCTTGCGAGCAGAGAACGTGGTTTTACCAGCAATTTTCTCGAACATTTCGCGACCGGACTCGTCCGTAATCCAATCAGGAGTCGTCATCACGATACGTCCGTTGCGCTGAATAATTGGTCGAGTTGGCAAGCTCAAGTCGCGCCACCACTCAACGTCGGTTACGTCACCAAAAGTGCAGCACATTGCGATGCCGGCACCCTTGTCCATTTGAGCAGCAGGATGAGCCAAAATTGGCACTTTCACCTTAAACAGTGGCGAATAAACTTCCTGCCCGAAGTACTTCTTGTAACGCTCATCGTCTGGGTGAGCAATCAAAGAAGTGCAAGCGGCAAGCAATTCTGGACGCGTAGTTTCAATATAAATTGGCGTACCATCTTCAAAACGGAACGCAATCTTATGATAGAAACCCGGATATTCGCGAGCTTCAAGCTCAGCTTGCGCAACTGCTGTCTGGAAAGTCACATCCCACAAGCCTGGAGCATCCTTTTGGTAGGCTTCTCCGCGGGCGAGATTGCGAAGGAATGCTTTTTGCGCAACTCGACGAGGCTGCTCACCAATCGTGTGGTAGGTCTGAGACCAATCCACGGAAAGACCAAGCCTACGCCACAACGCTTCAAAAAGCTTCTCATCCTGGGAAGTTAAGCGCTCGCAAAGCTCAATAAAGTTCTGACGGCTTACAGGAACCTGATCTTTTGCCTCAATTTTCTTGCCTTCAGTACCTTCAAAAGGTGGCTTAAAATCAGGGTCATATTTAAGCGAAGTGTCTACGCGCACACCGTAATAATTCTGCACACGACGCTCTGTTGGAAGGCCATTATCGTCCCAACCCATTGGGTAGAACACATCAAAACCCTTCATACGCTTGTAGCGCGCAATAACATCCGTATGCGTGTAAGAGAATACGTGGCCCACGTGCAAGTGGCCACTCACGGTTGGAGGTGGAGTATCAATAGAATATACGGCCTTGCGGTCGCGGGAATTATGGAAAGCGTAAGTCTTGGCTTCTTCCCAATTATTACGCCATTTGTCTTCGAGGCCATCAACGCCAACTTTATTAGGCAGCGGCGTTAAATGAGCATGCTTTACTGTGTTATCCTGTTCACTCATGAACTGAATATTAGAAACTCAGTACGACAACTTATCCCACTGTTACTTCGCAGGCACAAATTTACTTCACTACTATGTCACGCAAAGGCAATAGCTGATCAATCATATTCTTGGTGTAACCGCTTACGTTAGATTTCACAGCCATCACACTTTTACGAGCATACAACCAGTGAGCTGCAGCTTTATCGCTTACTTCTCGCGCATAAGCACGAGCATTCGCCTCATAATCTTTAATATCCTTCGAGTGAACCGCTTTAGACCAAGCTTGCTGTGACAACTCGTCCTGCAACACAAATTGCGATCCAGCCTCAGCAAAAGTACCTTCATCCAACGTGTGATCAAGCGAAGTAAGCGCTATATCATACTTACCTTCCTTCACGCGCTGACGTAACGCATTTTGATCAAGTTCTTCAAGATGAACTTTAAAACCACTCACTGAGCTGATTTGGTTCGACAACTCGCGCCCAACATCACCCTCTCCTTGCGGAACCAGGAACGTAATATTGCCTAAGTAGCCAGCACTAAAGTAACGGAACAAAGAGCGAGCTTTTGCCGGATCAAACGGGAACATATTAGTTAAGTCTTCATAACCGGGAGAAAGCGGATCAATAGGCCCACTGACAGGAACGCCACCATTAGGATCGGCTTCCAATACGGTTTGCATATTCATAGAGTATCGCGCCGCTCTACGTGCTTGCTTATCGCAGAAAATAGAAGCAATTGTACTATTAAACGCAATCATCCGCACGCGAGTACTCTGTCCTTCTACCATATTTGTGTGAGCAATAGCGGCAAAACGCTTATTTTCCTTACCTTCCAGCGGCACTGCTATTTGTATTTTACCTTGCTCCATCGCTTCTGCCATGGCACTATCTTGAGCAAAATATTGCAAAGTGATGCTCGCGCAGGCAGCAGGAGTCCCCCAATACTTGTCGTTTCTTGTCAAAACTAGCGAATCACCTTTACGGTAACTACTTACTACGAAAGGACCAGTTCCAAGAGCGTTATTCGCATAATCTACACTAGCTTTGGTGTCATATACGATGCCAGCAGGGCCAGCAAGACGCCTAAGCAGCAAAACATTTGGCATTTTCAGCGTAATAACCAAGGTGTGATCGTCAGGATTAGTGACAGTTTTAATATCCGTCAACGCAGTGTAACCAACGTAACCTTGGGTAATGCCTTGCTTTAACGATTGAAGAACGGATTGCGAATCCATAACGTCACCATTAGAAAAACGCACGCCTTGGCGCAAGTTGAAACGATAAGTGAGACCATCTTTTGAAATCTCCCAAGACTTTGCTAATCCAGGTTGCAAAGAATTGTCATCCCCGCGTCTTACTAAAGTCTCATACACGTTGTCTAAAAGAGCCTGCTGCGCTGCGTCGCTGTCGTGAGTTCGCATATCAAGAGTTTCAGGAGCAGTGCGCAAACCGACAGTTAACGTGGAGTTTCCTGCAGGACGCGCAATAGCGTCGATTGGCGAGTGCCCTTGATATAACTGCCAACCGCACCACAAAATCACTACCATTACTACGGAAACAACCATAAAAACAACCCACGGAATCCAGCCTGCGCTGGCACGACGATGAGATGCTCCATAAGCGTTATACGCATACTTTCCTGTTCTTGACATAATTTACAGTTTATATCAACACCTGCATTGACAACCAACACACGCTTGGACACACTTTTGTGCGCACACTTACACGCTTGTATTCAGGAAGCTGCGTACGGACACGTGGCTCGCAATGGACATAACGCACACTTAGGGTTTTTAGCAGTGCACACAGTTCTTCCGTGCGCAATGAGTCGGTGCGAGAGATTAGTCCATTCATTCGGCGGAAAGTAAGCAGTTATTTCGCGTTCAATAGCTGTGGGATCGGGCTTAATCTGAGTATTCTGGCGTTTATGGCAACTGCTGCCATGGTCATACCAACCAAGACGGCCAGTTACACGCATTACGTGAGTATCAACCGGAAATCCCGGAAGCCCAAACGCATTTCCTCGCACAACGTTCGCAGTTTTGCGTCCTACCCCCGGTAGCGACGTTAAATCTTCCATACTTGATGGGACTACACCGTGAAAATTACTTTCCAAACGTGCCGACAACGCAATAATATGCTGCGCTTTTACCCGATAAAAACCAAGTGTCCGGATAATAGATTCGACTTGCGCAAGTGAAGCTTGAGCAAGTGCACGCGAATTTGGGAAGGTAGCGAAAAGCTCTGGAGTCACCATATTCACGCGCTTATCAGTTGTTTGCGCGCTTAATACAGTCGCAATAAGAAGTTCAAAAGGATTAGAAAAATGAAGAGCACACTGTGGAGAGGGAATTTCTTCACAAAGTAACGCATACTCCGCGTGAATACGCGCAAGCTTCGCTTTTTTCGATTCTCGCATATCACTAGTTCTGACTAGTTTTCTGACTGGTTGAATTGTCAGCAGCAGAAACGGCATCTTCTGAAGATTCATCTACTAAATCGTCAGGATCTTCATCAATCGCACTGTTACCTTCGGATTCGGACGGATCAAAACGATAGCCAACATTGCGAACCGTACCAATCAGCTGCTCATACTCAACGCCAAGCTTCGCACGAAGACGTCGAATATGCACATCAACCGTACGCGTACCACCGTAGTAATCGTATCCCCACACTTCTTGCAAAAGATGCGCACGCGTAAATACTCGACGCGGATGTTGCACAAAATATTTCAGCAGCTCAAATTCTTTATAAGCCAAATCAACAGGGTGCCCATGCAAACTCACCGTGTAACTACGCATATCAACAACGAGATCACCGGAACGCATAGTGCCATTGTCAACAACCGCGGAATCCCCCACTGTCATACCTGTAGATTGAGAAACAACACCGTCCACATCACTATGCTGAGCAGCTAAACGTAAGCGACCCTCTACTTCCGCTGGAGAAGCACTGGTAAGCACGACGTCCATAATATTCCACGATGCGTTCACAACGGTAAAACCGCCCTCTGTAAGCACCAATATCACGGGAACAGTAATATTTGCCGAACGCAAAGACGCGCACAATGACTTTGCTAAAGCTAAATCCTCACGCGCGTCGAGTAAAAGAATAGTTTGCGCAGGAAGTTTAGTAAAACTTGAAACGTCCATATCTAACACACGCACACGGTGAGAAAGCAAAGTGAGAGAAGGCAAAACAGAGGCAGGGGAAGCGCAAGAAGTCATCAATGTAATATCGGTCATATGATGCCTCCAGCCAGCAAGTGTAAGTTTGCCATGTAAGTTTGCAGTACAAAATCACGCCTTTACAGGCATTGTAAACCATGCTTACGAAGAATGACCATTCCCACGTGTAAATACAGGTGTCATTACTAAAACGACATAGTGCAGGTTGTAGACTACATTAGTAATAAGGGATTGAGTATACGCGCGCCGCACACTGCTTGTGAGCCGTTGCGAATACTTACATTACAGTAGCCAATTTACTAGCACTCAGGAGCGAGTATGAGCAACGAAACCGAAACACACGGTAGCTACGGCAGCACAAACAGCCAAACAACTCCCCTCAACACAACGGCTCAAGCTCGCATACCTACCACGCACCTGCTTATTATGGCAGCGAGCCAAATATTTTCAGTATTATTCCTCGCCGCAGCCGCCGCACTTCCTATAGCGACGGCGAAACTGACGCTTGTTTTGTGCATGATAATACTGCTCACATTCCTTGCTTTTTGGCCTTTGCACGGCACTATTATTGACCGCGCCATTGCTTTATGTGCAGGTATTGCTTCCGCGTGGTGCGCTACGCTCGCGCTAAAAGGCTGGCTGCCACAAAGCGTTATTATTGACGATGAAACTGTGTCGATGAGTAAATTTATTGCAGCAATCCACCCTTACGAACGCTGGGCAGTATCGTTTGCGCTTATTCTTGTAGCAGCAACATTCGTGACTTTTATACGACAAATGCTTCGCGAACACCGCACTAATGTAGTGCGTAATCTTTCTCACACGTTAACCGCAAGTATTGCTTGCGCTTCTCTTCCTGGCTGGCTGTTTTTGCCTTCGATTATTCGATTTATGCCATCGTTGCGCAATATTGATGGCGGGTTGCTTGTGGCAGCGCTGTGTACGGTAATGGTTATTGCGTTAGCTGGATTATCGTATGTGTGGGTTCGCAATAATAGTAACGAATATTACAAAAGAAGTGCCGTACGCGACGCTGCTATTGCGCTGCTGCCGATAATGTTTTCCGGCATGTTGATTTACATTGCTGGAATTGGCATGTTGGTAGCTGCATAAATAAAAGCGTACTAAACGACATAAGCGTCAGATACGCAAAAAGTCGAGAATATAACAAGCGCCGGAAACGCGAATAGTGCTTCCGACGCTTGTTTTATGTCTGATTGTTTTAATTAAAAACGAAACTTACTTTTCGCTTTCTTCCAAACGCTTGCGAGCTGCAACGATTTCCTTCTCTGCCTGCTCAACGCCAGCCCAGAAGTCGCCAGGAAGCACTTCCTTACCTGGTTCCAAAGCCTTGTACTGCTCAAAGAAATGCTTGATTTCTGCTTTGTGATACTCGTTAACGTCATCAATATCCTTGATGTCGTCGAAACGAACGTCAGCTGGAACGCAAAGAACCTTATCGTCACCGCCGGCTTCATCAACCATGTGATAAAGGCCAACAGCGCGGCATTCAACTACGCAGCCTGGGAACACAGAATTTGGAATCATGACGAGAGCGTCAAGCGGGTCGCCATCTTCGCCCAAAGTGCCATCAATATAGCCATAATCGTCTGGATAACCCATTGCGGTGAAAAGGGTACGATCCAAGAAGACGCGACCGGTTTCGTGATCCACTTCATACTTATTCTTAGAACCGCGTGGAATCTCAACCACAACATTAAAAGTTTCTGCCATTTTGGCTCCTTTATAACAAGTCATAAACTGTTCCTTCTCACTCTACCGCGCACCAACGAACGGCGAAAATACGGTACGCCTACGCAACAAAGAAAAACAATAATAAAAGCCGTAAAATTCACAAAAATAACACAAAAAATACCACAAAAAACATCACATTTTTTGGGCATATTTAGCATTATTTTTAGACACGCTTTAAGGGGCAACGGTGTCTCAAGACGCAGTTATCATAACTCTGTTTTACACACAATATGCCGTACATATATCGGCATAGTTGATGAAGTGCAGGCACGATGACAAGAAAGAAAAGCATGACCACTTCCGCTGTCTCACCGGTCGAACAAACCATAGTCAGCAGTAAAGCAACGGCGGGTAATGCTAGTGATAAACAAGTTTATGAAGGGCTCGTGTCAGCAAACAATACTTCACCAACAAAAGTTGATACGCAACAACAATACTCAAGTTCAGCAAACGCAGCAAAACGCAATCCAGCTATAGATGGTTTGCGAGCCTTAGCAATTATCGGCATAGTCTGCTTCCACATGCGCCCAAGTTTGCTGCCAGGCGGTTTCCTAGGCGTAACACTGTTCCTCGTGCTTTCTGGCTATTTTTGCACTGCTTCGGTACTGAAATATATCGCTGCTCGGAAAAACACAACACATCCGGATAACACCAGTAAAACCAGTAAAATTCGACACTACTGGCAATACCTATGGCATAGAATTAAACGAATCTGGCCTCCAACAATTGGGGTTATTGCGATAACAGCACCAATAATGTGGCTTTGTTCGCCGAGTCTGCTGCCAAAACTACAAGCCGACGCGCTTCCCGGCGCAGGATTTTTCAGCAATGTCACGTACGTTGTGCGTAAGCTTTCTTACTTTGAGCAATCGGGGTTGCCTTCACCTATTAAACACTTGTGGTATTTAGGCTTGGTAATGCAAGCTTTTATCGTGTGGCCGCTCATTCTTACGGCCCTCGTTACAGCAGTGAGGAAACCCGCACTCCGCATGTACATTACCGCAGGATTAGTGGTACTTTCTGCAGCACTCACCTTTGCTTTTGCTTATGCTTCCGGAAACTACGAAACACCGGCACGCGTGTACTACTCGCTCGATACTCGAGCATCAGAATTTTTGCTGGGCGCTATGCTAGCAATGTATAACGCGTGGTTTAGTAAGCATTCGCTTCATATCTGGATTGTTCGCGTAGTCAATTGGTTGCGCGGCAACAAACACGTGATAGTCACCTTGAGTAGCACGCAAGATGGTATCACTAAAGATGATTCACACAACGTTGCCCAAGAGAATACCTCTCGCAACGTTAGCAACTCGGCTGAAATCTTAGGCGCGGATGGAATGCACTCACACGAAGACGATGGTATTCCTGAAGATTTACGCGCAGGCTTGCAGATCGACCTTTCGGAAGATAACGATACCTTCGACACGACTTCAACAGCGTCTTCGGCACAATCTTCATCGCAACGAGTAACTAATTCAACTGACATAAGCGAGCTTCCCGACGACGTATTCAAGAAGCCAAAAAATGTAGTCTGCACTCCACTTACTTCGTGGCAACATTCCGCAATCGGAGCTGCTTGTGCCGTAGTATTGTGCTGCTGTTTTGTTTACGCCGACGGCGCTTCACCGCTACTAGTTTTCGGCGGGTACACTCTCACGGCAGTATTCTGCACGTTATTGTTGTGGTCATGTATCAGCGGCACCAACATTTGCGCACGCATATTTTCCTGGGCGCCACTAGCGTACCTTGGTCGCCGATCCTTCTCGATCTACTTGGTGCACTTCCCACTGCTGGAATTGTGCAACCCTGCAACTCGCACGACCTCAGCTTCCTTCTGGGAACAGCTACTTCAAGCTCTAGCAATAGTAGTAATCGCAGAATGTTTCTACCAAATATTCGAAAAACAAGTGACCGGTAATCGTCTGCTCGCCACGATTCATTATGTTGCTATAACGCTATGCTTTATTGTTACGCTAGCGATTGTGTCACTCCCAGTAAGCTGGCAAGCAATCGCGCAGCAACGAGCAGTGCAACTTCGCCCAGAATTAACTGTTGCGGATACACAACAAAATGCGAAGCAAAAAACCGATCAGCCACAACATGCAAAAGATACCAGCGGCGACAACACTTCAACAAAGTATCATCGCACGCTGCGGGGCCTGCATAAAAACGTTGCAAAACAAGCCCTCCCCCCAACGCCATCGCGATACCGCGTACTGTTCCCTATTGCGGAAAAAGTACCAAACAATCTGAAAACTTCTCACACGCGTATCGATCAACGCACTGGTACATGCTCAGTAAATCTCACCATGGTTGGTGATTCCATTACAGAAGGCGCAAAACCGTACTTAATGCAGGCAATGCCTAACGCCTATATTGACGGCAAAGTAAGTCGGCAAATTTTCCATGGAGCTGACGAGTACGAGCAAGATATTTCGGGCAAACATGCCGGAGATATTGTTATTTACGCTTTGGGAACCAATGGCCCACCGCGAGACGATAGCGTACTTCAACACATGGTTGACGTTGCCAAAGGCAAGCCGGTCTACTTTGTTACCACTCGAGTTCCGCAGCCATGGCAAGACACTACCAACGAAAGATTACGCAACTTTGCAGCAACACACCCTAACGTTGGCATAATTAACTGGCATGGTTTGAGCGAAGGTCACTCCGAATATTTGACGGATGACGGCGTTCATTTAACACCAGTTGGCGGTCCACAGTACGCTAAAATGATTCGTCTTGCCGTTTGTGGAGGCTGAAACTAGCGCAATAAACTAGCGCAATAAGCGAAAGTTTTATTACAACTTTGCGGGATTATTGTATAGAATATAGGCTTACTTTGCGGGCTTACTTTATAGGCTTACTTTGCAGTTGTTACAAGAAAAGCCTATAACAAAAATGCAAGAAAAATGACGACTCGAGTGTGAAAAATAGTAACCGAACATTACGATAGTATGTATGACTGAGTTGAGGAACCCATGTGATTATTGCGGCAACAACCGTGGTATAGGCGACAGAAACCAAATATGGCATAACCCATTACGAGACCCAAGAGATTTACGTTTAGCTCGTATTGCAGGCCCGTGTAGCTTGGTAATTTTCGGCATTACCGGCGATTTGGCAAGGAAAAAACTCATGCCTGCCGTATACGATTTAGCAAATCGAGGGCTGCTTCCCCCAGGATTCGGTTTGACTGGCTTCGCAAGACGAGACTGGACCGATGAGCATTTCGTTAATTTTGTGCGTGAAAACATTCAGGAGCATTGTCGCACACCATTTCGCGAGTCAACATGGACGAACCTCGCCAAAGGTATCCGTTTTGTACGCGGAACTTTCGACGATCCTGCTGCCTTTGAACGTTTAAGTAATACAGTAAATGAGCTGGATCGAGACCGTGGAACTCGCGGAAACCACGCATTTTACATGTCTATTCCGCCTTCCAGTTTCCCTGTGGTTGCCAAACAACTAGCAGCTTCCGGCCTTTCGCACTCTTCTGAGCACGCGTGGCGTCGCGTAATTATTGAAAAACCTTTTGGTCACGATTTAGCGAGCGCGCGCGAATTAGACCGGGTTGTTTCGGAAGTTTTCGATCCTAATTCTGTGTTCCGAATCGACCATTACTTAGGTAAGGAAACAGTGCAAAATCTGCTTGCTTTCCGCTTTGCTAACGCCATGTACGAGCCGATTTGGAATGCGAATTATGTTGACCATGTGCAAATTACTATGGCGGAAGACATCGGCATTGGCGGACGCGCAGGTTATTACGACGGCATCGGCGCCGCTAGGGACGTGATTCAGAACCATTTGCTTCAGCTTATGGCACTTACTGCTATGGAAGAACCTGTAAGCTTCCGCGCTAGCGATTTAACTGCAGAAAAAACGAAGGTTTTGTCCGCTATCCGCTTGCCTCACGATTTAGCGGCGAACACTGCTCGCGGACAGTACGCAGCCGGTTGGCAAGGATCGTATAAAGCAGTTGGTTACTTGGAAGAGCAGGGAATCAATCCTGAAAGCACTACAGAAACGTATGCTGCAGTGCGATTAGACGTTGACACTCGCCGTTGGGCCGGAGTGCCGTTCTACTTGCGTACTGGCAAACGTTTAGGCAAGCGCGTTACGGAAATTGCCGTTATTTTTAAGCGCGCTCCACACTTGCCGTTTGAATCGACTGCGGTTCGAGAGCTTGGTAGCAATGCGATTGTGATTCGTGTGCAGCCTGACGAGGGTGTTACTATGCGTTTCGGCGCAAAAGTTCCTGGTGGAACTGCTATGGAAGTTCGCGACGTATCAATGGACTTTAGTTACGGACGTTCCTTTACTGAAAGTTCCCCTGAAGCTTACGAACGTTTAATTCTTGACGTACTTCTTGGTGAGCCTCCGTTGTTCCCAACTACTGAAGAAGTCGATTTAAGTTGGAAAATTCTCGATCCTATTGAAGATTTCTGGAGCACACTCGGCACTAAGCCGCAGCCGTACCGCGCTGGAACTTGGGGCCCTAAGGAAGCAGACGACATGCTTGCTCGCAATAACCGCCATTGGAGGCTGCCATGATTATCAACCTTCCTGATACCAACACAAGTAAGATTGCGGCTAAAATCGACGAATTGCACGAAGAACGCGGAGAATCTGCAACTGGCCGTGTACTTACGTTACTTATCGACACAACTCTTCAAGAACTAGAGCACGCGCTTGAAGCTGCGAATGCTGCCAGCCGCGAACATCCTTGCCGCGTAATTGCTATGGTTCGCGATTGGTCTAGTGAGCATGCTGCCGAGCGTGGAGAAATTGTGCCAAATCTTGATGCTCAAGTGCGTTTTGGTGCGGATGCTGGAGCTGGCGAGATTATTATTTTGTACCCGCATAACGGTTTAGTTCGTCACCCGGATACGCTTGTTATTCCGCTACTTGTGCCAGATGCGCCGATTGTTGCGTGGTGGCCGACGAACGCTCCGGAAGATCCTGCTCACGATTTGCTTGGAGCGATGGCAAGCAGTCGAATTACCGACGCTCAGCGCGCTGACGATACGCTTAAAACTGTTCAAAACTTACGCAAAAACTGGTCTCCGCAAGACGCAGACTTATCTTGGACTCGCCTTACTCCGTGGCGAGCACTGTTGGCTTCTATGCTCGACCAGCCGCCACATTTGCCAATCACGAGCGCGAAAGTTGTTGGCCCCGCTCACTATGTTTCTTTGCATTTGCTTGCGGCTTGGCTTAAGAGTAGTTTGCGCGTACCGGTTGAAATAGTTGAAAATCCTGATGCTCAAGCTATTACTTCCGTAACTTTAGAGCGCGAGGATGGTACGTTGTCGCTTACTCGCCCTGCTGGAGGAGATCAAGCTTTGATTAGTCTTCCTGGTCAGACCGCTCAGCCTATTGCGCTTCCTATTCGCACTTTGGATGATTGCTTAAGTGAGGAATTGCGACGCATTGATCCTGACGAAATTTATGCGCAGCTGGTGCGAGATAACCCTGCAGAAAATGCGTGAATCATTACGTGAAACAGCGCGTGAAACATTTTTAATGGCATAAAAGGAATAACTATGGCGGATAATGAAGTTACTTTTGCACACAACGCAAGCGTTTACGGCTACAATAATCCCGATGTGCTTTCAGCCGTTGCAGCTCAACGCTTGGCAATTCTTATTATGGAGTCACAAGCTAATGTGCAAAATCTCGACAAACCATTCCATTTACTTATTACTGGCGGCACGGATTCAATTCGCATGTTCCAAATGCTTGCTAGCAACCCACTTTTGACTGTGATTGATTGGGATTTAGTGCATATTTGGTGGGCAGATGAGCGTTTTGTAGCTTATGATAGCGAGGATCGTAACGCACGCAAAACTCGCGAAGCGCTGCTCGACTTACTTACTTCTCACAAAGCTTTGGCAGAATCTCATATTCACGAGATGCCTGCAGATGAGCGTAGTGCGGAGGAAATTGCAGCGGCCAGCGACGCTAAAAATGACGCTATTTTGGATGCTGCAGCGCGCGACTATGAGGAAGAAATCGTAGGATTGCTTGGCAAAGAGCCAGTATTTGATTTGGCAATTCTTGGTATGGGTCCGGATGCACACATGGCTTCGCTTTTCCCAGGATTACCGCATGTCAACAATCGCGAGCGCATTGTTGTTGGCGTAAACCACTCCCCTAAACTTCCTCCAATGCGATTGTCACTTACAGTTCCCGTGCTAGCTCACAGCAGTCGCACCTGGTTCTTGACTGCCGGCGCAGAAAAGGGCGCTGCTTTAATGAATTCACTTTCGGGAGCTAACAATCCTGAATATCCTGCGTCTTTTGCAAACGGAACTGACGAAATCTCTTGGCTAACCACCGCAGGCACATTGCAAGCTGCTATTGAGTGTATTGACTAGATTTCGCGAAATGCACATTAATTCAGCACAATAAAATACAGGCTTCTGCATAACAAATACAGAAGCCTGTTATCTATAAATATTATTTGTTTTAATCTTGCTTCACTTCTGGGCGATTAGGGTCTGCCCACAGAGTGTGGAATACTCCCGGTTCGTCAATGCGACCGTAGGTGTGTGCACCGAAGAAATCGCGCTGAGCCTGAATAAGAGAAGCTGGCAAACGCTTCGAACGCAAGCCATCGTAGTACGCAAGCAAGCTGGAGAATGCTGGCACAGGCACGCCATGCTCAACTGCTCGCGCAATAACACGACGCCAAGCAGCCTGCGACTTTTCAATAGCAGCCTTAAAGTACGGTGCGAAAAGCAACGAAACGCTCGCTTCACCGGACTCAAAAGCCTCGGAAACGCGATTCAAGAACTGAGCGCGAATAATGCATCCGCCTCGCCAAATGCGAGCAACAGCAGCCTGGTCAATCTTCCAATCATGCTCAATTGCCGCGGCTGCAATCTCATCGAAGCCCTGAGCGTAAGAAACAATCTTAGAAGCGTACAAAGCTTGACGAATATCCTCAATAAACGCCTTACGCTCAGCATCATTCAAATCAAAATGCACATCCGGACCAGTTAAACCCTGGCTTTCAGCAGCTTCACGCAAAGCAACCTGGCTGGAAAGTCCGCGAGCAAACACAGCTTCAGCAATACCCGTAACTGGTATTCCAAGCGAAAGAGCAGACTGCACAGTCCAAGTACCAGTGCCCTTCATGCCAGCGTGATCCACCATCATCTCAACCAAAGGCTTACCGGTCTTAGCGTCCTTTTGGCGAAGCACATCCGCAGTAATCTCAATCAAATAAGAATCAAGCTCGCCCTTATTCCACTCACTAAACACGTCCGCAATTTCGTCGGACTTCATACCCAAGCCACGAAGCATCAAATCGTAGCTTTCGGCAATAAGCTGCATATCCGAATATTCAATGCCGTTGTGAACCATCTTTACAAAGTGACCAGCACCGTCGGTACCAATATGCGTTACGCAAGGCTCGCCTTCCGCAACGGCTGCAATCGACTTCAAAATAGGGCCAAGAGTCTTCCAAGATTCCTCAGTGCCACCAGGCATCATAGAAGGACCACGGAGAGCGCCTTCCTCACCGCCAGAAACACCGCAACCAACGTAATGAAGACCGCGAGCGCGGATATCACGCTCTCGACGAATCGTATCTTCAAAGTAGGAGTTTCCGCCGTCGACAATAATATCTCCCGGCTCCATAGCGTTCGCAAGTTCCTCGATAACAGCATCCGTAGGAGCGCCAGCCTTAACCATAATGATTGCAGTACGCGGACGCTTCAAGGAAGACACAAATTCTTCAACGGTTTTTGCAGGAACGAAAGCGCCTTCTCTACCGTGCTCGTTCATCAAGGTTTCTGTGCGAGAATAATGGCGATTGTAAACAGCTACCGTATTGCCGTGATGCGCAAGATTGCGCGCTAAATTAGACCCCATGGCCGCCAAACCAACAACACCAATATTTGCCTGGGCTTCCGCCATAATGACACCTCTTATCTTGTATATTGTTATATTTTCCGCACGCACATAGCGCACTTAAGCAATCTGCACAATCTTAAAAAAGCACGCATAAGAAAGTACATAATTTTGCGTTACGCCCCTTCAAGAAACGCACCTTTAATTTTATAAGCCGATATGCACAAGATTTTTAATACGCAAAATACGAAAGTTGCACGATAAATTTTGTGATATAAATTACATCTTTAAGCTGTACAAATACGTTTTTATATTGGTAACAAAACACGACACGCTTACAAACACGCTATTTTTAACGAATCCCAACAATAACTATATGTAGTGTTTACGCAATCGACACACTACTATAAATAGTACTTATTTGGAGTAAGCTAACTATTTGGCTTTTGTTGATACAACCCGGAATTACCAAATTCCCCATCACCAGAGGAGATAAAAATGACTATTACAGTGTTTACTAAGCCTCATTGCCCACAGTGTGATGCCACCAAGCGACAGTTCACCAAACTCGGCGTGAATTTTGAAACTGTTGATTTATCCAAAAGTCCCGAAGCATTAGATCAGCTACGCAATGCAGGCTACCGTCAGGCACCTGTAGTAATTGCGCCAGACGCATCCTGGAGTGGATATCGCCCAGATTTAATTGCACAAATTGCAGATAGGCTCGGAACTTCCACAGAGCCAGCAAAAGAAGCTGAAAACAATGAGTGAACAAGAAAATATCGCACAACCAAGCGAGCCTGAAGCGCGAGCACAAGGCGAATCAATCGGAGCTGTAGTCTACTTTTCCTCAGTTTCCGAAAACACGTTACGATTTGTACAAAACTGCGACTTTCCAAGCAGTAATGTGAACGTGTACCGAATACCGCTTCGTCCGAAAGATCCGGAATTAAACGTGCGCGAACCGTACGTGCTAATCGTACCAACTTACGGCGGCGGAAATATTTCAAAAGCAATACCAATACAGGTGCGCAAATTCTTGAATAATCGCGAAAATCGCTCCTTTATTCGAGGCGTAATTTCTTCCGGAAATACGAATTTTGGTGACGCTTATTGCGCTGCAGGCGGTCAGATTGCCGGAAAGTGCGGAATTCCAAATATGTATTCGTTTGAGTTGACAGGAACAGCGGAAGATATTGAAAAAGTAGCGCAGGGAATACCGAAATTTTTAAAGCAACTAAAAGAAGCAAAAGAAACTAAATAAGCAAAAAGTACAAAAGTAACAAAAAAACCAGCGTTTGAAAAGCAAAAATAACGCACGAGGAAAGGAATAAAACCCATGAATAGCACGGATCCGATGAGCGAATCCACTTCGCTTAATCTTGATCACACTGACACTATTAGCACAACCGCCGGCAGCACGGCAGAACGCATTCGCAACAGCCGCGACTACCACGTTCTCAACGCCATGCTCGGTCTTTTCGACCCAGAAAAAGGCATTCAGTTTGATAAAGATCAGGAAGCAGAAAAGCTTTACGTTTCGGGTTACGTGCAAGAGCACAGCATGAAGTTTGCTTCTACTCGCGAGCGCTTGAAGTATTTGATTGACAACTACTACTACAACGGCAACGTGTTCGGAAAGTACAGCGACGAGTTTCTCGATAAATTCTACGAGCATGCAGAAGCCGCTCACCACACTTTTGGTACTTTCTTGGGCGCTTTTAAGTTCTACACTTCTTACGCTTTGAAGACATTCGACGGCAAGCAGTATTTGGAAAACTTCGCTCAGCGCGCAGCAGCTGTAGCTTTGGAACTCGCAGACGGCGACGAAAAGGCAGCCCTTAACTATTTGGACGAAATGCTTGCAGGCCGCTTCCAGCCGGCTACCCCAACGTTCTTAAATCTTGGTAAAGCTCAGCGCGGAGAGGCTGTGAGCTGTTTCCTCGTGCGTTTGGAAGATAATATGGAGTCTATTGCGCGCGGAATTAATTCCGCTTTGCAGCTTTCTAAGCGCGGCGGCGGCGTAGCACTTTTGCTTACGAATTTGCGCGAACTTGGCGCTCCTATTAAGCGCATTGAGAATCAGTCGAGTGGCGTTGTGCCTGTTATGAAGCTTTTGGAAGATTCATTCTCTTACGCTAATCAGCTTGGCGCTCGTCAGGGCGCTGGGGCTGTGTATATTAGCGCTCACCACCCAGATATTATGCGTTTCCTTGACACTAAGCGCGAGAACGCGGACGAGAAGATTCGTATTAAGTCGCTTTCCTTGGGCGTCGTAATTCCAGATATTACTTTTGAGCTTGCTAAGCGTAAGGAAAAGATGGCTTTGTTTAGCCCTTACGATGTTGAGCGTGAATATGGCAAGCCTTTTGCAGACATTTCTGTTACCGAACATTACGACGAGATGGTTGCAAATCCTCGTATTCACAAGAAGTACATTGATGCCCGCGAATTCTTTATGACGCTTGCGGAAATCCAGTTTGAATCTGGCTACCCTTACATTTTGTTTGAGGATACTGTGAATCGCACGAATCCTATTGAGGGCCGCATTACTATGAGCAACTTGTGCTCCGAGATTTTGCAAACTCAGGAAGCAAGCACTTATAATGCCGACTTGTCTTATAGCCACGTTGGTCGCGATATTTCTTGCAATCTTGGCTCGCTTAATATTGCTAAGGCGATGGATGGTGACTTGGGTGCAAGCGTTGATTTGGCTGTGCGTGCGCTCACTTCTGTTTCGGAGCACACTTCGATTGATTCCGTGCCTTCAATTCGTCGCGGAAACGCGGAAGGCCACGCTATTGGCTTGGGTCAAATGAATTTGCACGGTTTCCTTGCTCGCGAGCATATACAGTACGGAAGCGAAGAAGCTCTTGACTTTACAGATATGTACTTTATGACGGTTGCTTACCACGCTTATAAGGCTTCTCACGCTTTGGCTGTAGAGCGCGGCCACGCTTTTGCAAGCTTTAAGACGAGCGCTTACGCTAAGCCTGCTGGCAAAGGCAACTATTTCGATAAGTATACGGACGGAAGCCGTTCGTTGGAACCTCGCACTCAAAAGGTTCGCGATTTGTTTGCTCGTTTTAACGTTGCTATTCCAACCGTTTCGGACTGGGAGCAGTTGCGCGACGAGATTTTGCGCGATGGTATTTACAACGAGTATTTGCAAGCTGTTCCTCCAACTGGTTCAATTTCGTACATCAACCATTCCACGAGTTCGATTCACCCGATTGCTTCGCGCATTGAGATTCGTAAAGAAGGCAAAGTTGGCCGCGTCTACTACCCTGCCGCTTATATGACGAATGACAATATGCAGTACTTTAAGGATGCTTACGAGATTGGCTGGAAGGCGATTATTGACACTTACGCTGAAGCAACTCAGCATGTGGATCAGGGATTGTCTCTTACTTTGTTCTTCCCAGACACTACGACTACTCGCGATTTGAACAAAGCTCAGATTTACGCATGGCGTAAGGGCATTAAAACTCTTTACTACATTCGTATTCGCCAGAAGGCTTTGGAAGGTACGGAAATCGAGGGTTGCGTAAGCTGCACACTGTAAGCCGTAGCGCTGAAAATCTTAGCGCTGTAAATCTTTCACAGATTAAATCAAAAACTTAAAAATTTTATAAAACGTAAACACAAAATCAGGAGTAATTATGACAGAACTCAGCCCAACCGAGCTCGACCCAACAGCACTGCGCAGCAGTCTCGATAAGCCTTTCGGCACGAACCGCGTAATCGCAAGCGACGAGATGATGGCAGCTTCTATCACCCCAGCTCAGTATCGCTACCATCACGGTTCGCGCGTGCGCCCAGTTAATTGGAATAATATTGTTGATGACAAGGATTTGGACGTTTGGAATCGTCTTATTGCTAACTTCTGGCTTCCAGAAAAGGTGCCGCTGAGCAACGATATTCCTTCCTGGCGTTCCCTCACCGACCTTGAACGCAAGACCACTACTCGCGTTTTTACAGGCTTGACTTTGCTTGATACCAGCCAGGCAACTATTGGCGAGCTTTGCCAGATTGAGCACGCGCGCACTGAGCATGAGCAGGCTATTTACACGAATATTGCTTTTATGCAGTCGATTCACGCTCGCTCCTACTCCTCTATTTTCTCCACTCTTTGCTCTAGCGAGGAGATTGATGAGGCTTACCGTTGGGCTGTTGGTAACGACGTTTTGCAGCAGCGCGTTACCACAGTGCTTTGCGAGTATGAGAGCGAAGATCCACTTAAGCGCAAGATTGCTGCAACTATGCTTTCTTCGTTGCTTCTTTACGCGGGATTCTACCTTCCGCTTTATTTTGCTTCTCGCGGCAAGATGATGAACACTGCCGACATGATTCGCTTGATTTTGCGTGATAAGGCGATTCACGGCTATTATTCTGGCTACAAGTTCCAGCGCGGTTTGGAGCTTAGAAGCGAGAACGATAAGAAGAATCTTGAAAAGTTCACTATGAACTTGCTCGACACTTTGTACGATTTGGAAGTTGAGTATTCTGGTCAGATTTATGAAGGATTTGACTTCCACGATGACGTTTTTGATTTCGTTCGTTACAACGCTAACAAGGCTTTGATGAACCTTGGCTACCCAGCTAAGTACAGCGAAGAAGAGACTCACGTAAGCCCTGAGATTCTTGCGGCTCTTTCTCCTGCAGCCGACGAAAATCATGACTTCTTCTCCGGCTCTGGTTCCAGCTACATTATGGGCAAGTCTGTTGAAACCGACGACGACGATTGGGACTTCTAATCGCTAGTCGCTAACCACTAGTCACTTTACTAATTAGTTAGGTTGCTTATGCACTTTCATAAGCAACCTTTTTTATTTAATTATTTAAGAATATTTCCGTTTTGTAACTATTTTTAAATAGAAGCGTACTTATGGAGTTATCGTGGCAAATTTTGCCAATTTTGCAATTTCTGCCACGATAACGTGTGCTTTAGTAATAATTGTGTACACAATGGTGCTACTTTGGCATTACGTTGGGTGCTGTAGGTCTGTTATAATAAAGCAAAGCATGAATAACAAATTCATGATTTTGAGCTTAAAGGAAACGACATGACTTCTACAAAAACAGCTAGAACAGGCAGATTAAGTGTAAGAGTTAATCCAGAAATACGAGATAGTGCATCGCAAGTTCTTGAACATTATGGTCTTGATATGAGTTCAGCAGTCAACTTATTTTTGTATCAGATTGTAAATACGCAACGTTTCCCATTTTCACTTGAAAGTTCTCCGTACGAGCACGCTATTGATGAAGCTATGAAAGAAAAACCAATAGCTGCAGGTAGTGTAGACGATTTTGCTGAGCTGATGCGCAATGCCTAAACCTCCGTTTTATAGTCCAATCTATCTGCGAGATGTTAAGAAATATAAGCAGAAGCATTACGATATTGAGCAAGTAATCAATATTGTAAGACTTATTTGCAATGGTGCAGATTCTCGCGAGCTTGCAACTTATAGAGATCATATTCTTAAAGGCTCATATAAAGGCGTGCATGAATTGCATGTGTCTGCAGACGTTCTACTGTTGTATCAAGTTAAAGAAGATTGCATTATATTTCTACGCTTAGGATCTCACGACGACTTATTCTAGCTAGCAAAAACTGCCACGATAACTGATATGACTGTTTACTTATTATTGCAAAACTGTATCCTACAGGATAAAATATTTTTATGGAGATACTTAAAACAGATGAATATCGCAATTGGATGAAAGAAGAAATGGTAAATATAAGTAAATGGGATGCGAGTGAGTATCTTGAGGACGATGATGATGTTATTGCATATCTCAATGCCGCAGCAGAACTTAATGATCCTCGCTTGTTGCAAGCTGCTATAGGCGATATTGCAAAAGCTAAAGGAATGAAAGAGATTGCTCAAAAAGCTGAGGTCGGAAGGGAAAGCCTTTACAAAAGCTTAAGACGAGACGGCAATCCTAGCTTCCAAACTATTGCGAAGGTTGTTCAAGCGTTAGGCGGACGTATTGCAATAGAACCCGCAAATGCATGACATACCAAGTTATCGTGGCAGAAAATGCAAAATTAACAAAAACTGCCACGATAACGTGTGATTATTGCTACGCAATATAGTCTCGTAACTATTGTCCCGTAATCAATTAAAAAACATTGTTTGCGCGTCAACAAAGTTGATGCTTGTTTTAGCATGACGAGGATTGTAAGAAGTTGGATACTTTGTAAACAGGATAAATATTTTCTTATAATCGCGATTTTTTGCATTCTCAACTAAAGTTGCTTGCTGCAACAACTTGCTCACTGTTTCAGCTTCGTTAAGATTATTACGCCACTTACATTCTGCAATAATAAGCTGCTTGTTAATATCGTCTTCTGCAACAATATCGATATCGGTTTGTTCACGAGCAATAGGATCAGTACCCCACCATTTACCTAACTTAGTTGGTAAAAAGTCCATTCCACCAATTTTGCATTGGCGCACAATCCACTGTTCGCACATTTTCTCAAACTGTTGACCCACAAAAGTACTAAACACTTCATGCTCGCTACCAAGAACACTACTTGCGGCAGCGTGTGAAAGTCCGCGTTCAATCAATCCTTTATTAGGCGCTACAAACCTATACCAATACGCAAAAAATGGGTCGCAAATCTGCCATAATCCTTTTTTGCAATGAAGTGGATTCATACCGAATGGAATATTTCTTTCAATTAATCCAAGGCCTTCTAATGTTTTCAAATACACGTTCACTGATGTAGCCGGCAATCCAATACGACCCGATATTAAAGTTGGAGTATTGCATCCCGTTGCAAGAGCATTGAGCACACTATTGTATGTTGAAGGATCGCGCAATTCTTGGCGCATAAGCATGTCTGGTTCAGCGTACAAAATTCCCGAAATGTTAAAGCATAATTGCTCAAGATTTTCCGCAAACGGAGAGTTATTATCTAACTGTTCAATATAGTATGGTGTTCCTCCAAGAGATGCAAAATAGTTGATTTTATCTTCCCAAGTAGCATTATTTGGCATAAGTTCAGCTGCTTCAAAAAGATTAAATGGTTGCAAGCGAATCTGTGCGGTACGTCTTCCGTAAAGTGGACTTTTTTTACCAAGCACTTCACTTTCCATGAATCCTTCGTTGCTGCCGCACAAAATAAGAGTCATGTTCGTGTTCTTAAATTTATGATCTATTGCGACTTGGAATGTTGACGCTAAGGATTTATCTGCTTGAGCTGCATAAGGAAATTCGTCGAAAACTAGAATAAGTGGAGATTGAGAAGCGATTTGATTTGCACTGCTAGATTGTTGCGCAACAAAATCAAGAGCGTCGTTCCAATTATTGAACGATCCTGTAGTTGCTGGTAGATTGAAGAAATCGTACACAGTTCGCGAGAAATCACGCAAATTCTCAATATTGGTTTGTTCGCGAGCAGTAAAAAGTATTGCGCGTTTATTTTTACAAAATTGTGAAATAAGCGAAGTTTTTCCTATTCGTCTTCGGCCATAAACTATTGCCATCTGGAACGAGTGTTTGCTGTTTTCATACAACTTTTCAAGTACTTGTAACTCGTCTTGTCTGCCAACAAAAACCATATTCCACCTGCCGCTACGCTAATATTGCAATATTTTTCAGCGCATCTTATAGCTGCTGATTCTGCGCTCAAGTTAATATAATCGCGATTATTATAATCGTAATTATAATAATCTAAATTATATTATTTTGCAATATACTCAACGCAGTCGCGCGTTATTGTGGCAGAAAATGCAAAATTAGCAAAAACTGCCACGATAACGTATATAAAAAGCAACGAAACAGAATTTTGCATCACAGATTAACCGCTTACTTGCATCTGCTGCGCAAAGGCGCGTCCAAATACTCGATTGAAAAGCGTCGTTAGCATTTCTTGTTGACGCAACGAATAAGTAAATCTATCATGTCAGTGGGAGGCACATTGCCCCCCCCCCCAATAAATAAGTTGGAGGTTTACGATGAAGAAAATTTCACGTATTGTATCGACAGTAGTACTAGCAGTTTCCATGGCATTGGTTCCATGTGCTACTGCATATTGGGATTGTAAATAATCTGTATGTATGAATAACTTATTATAGGGGATGCGATGTCTCGATTGTTGCGTTCATTGTCATGCGCACTTGTTCTTCTGCTTGCATTATTTGCATCGCTGTTAGGTTTGACAAAAATGAACGACTCCTTGAGCGATTGTATTGCTATATATCCGCAAACGAGTCGCCTTTTTTCATTACGCGGTGTGACAGAAGACAAAGCTGATCAAATTTATGCATTACTCAAGAAGACTGTTGCTCAGCATAATGCTTTTGTGGTTCGTAATGATATGCGCTTGGCAGCGAGTGATGCTGGTGTAGATGGTTTTGAGCTTGGCATATTTGGCAATCCGCGGGGTAAAGATGATTTGCTTACTTTGTCGTATCTCGGAACGCCGATTCTGACATCGCATGCCTTTACGCAATTATTGCACAGCGAAAGTAGCAAAACGCTTGGACTTGATATGGCAAAAGCAGATATGCTTGCTGATCTTCCCGCTATTTCCATTGAGGGTTCGCGTTTAGTTGTTCGTCAATTAGATGCCCTCGTCAACAATAGTAAAACAAAGCTTGGTGATTACAGGATTGTGGGACTTTCCAATCGAGACTACCATGCATTAGTTACTCAAGCTGCTCGCATCGCTGGTACGACCTACCAAGATTTTCAACGTGGAAAATCTGGAATAGCACGATCCAATAGTTTTAATCAACTTACTTTTATTATTGTTTGCATTGTAACAGTGTTGCTTCTTGGCATTACGATAATTGCTGATGGGTATCTTTCGTATAGAACATTGGGAAGCTACTTATTGTTGGGTTGGTCGCGTTCATCGTTTGCTTTGCGTCACCTTATGCCGATGCTTGTTTCAACGCTCGCTGTATATCCTCTTGTTTGTATCGTGATGAGTTTATTTACTCGCGGATTTATATGGAATATTCAATTGTTAATGCAGGCGCTGATTATAGCGTTGCCAGTTATTGCAGTTGTGTTGCTTCTCAGTGCATTAGTTATTTTGATGATTATTTCTGTGAAACCAGTAGATGCAATTCGTAATCGTATTACCAAACGCGGTATGCTTATTGCTCTTGCACTCGTTTATGCTATTGCATCAACATGCGTATTAGAAGGTGTGCATAGCATAGATGGGCCAATAGGCGAGTTGACGAAAAGTGTGGAAGTTGCTCGTTTGTGGCATCCTGTATTAAACCAGAGAATTATGTATCACCGTCTTGTAGGGCAAGATGGTGCTTCGGTATCTGGTCAATCGACGCAGTATGCCAAAGATGCTTTTGCATGGTATCGTTCTATTGAGGATAAGCCAGGAGTAAGGCTTGTTTACACAAGTTTCTTTGATGCGGATATACTACAAGATTGGCGCAATGGTAGCGTATATAAGCATGTGCCTTCTAAGCCATTCTGGTCGTTTGTGGCATCTCCTAAGTACTTGCAAGATCAAGGGTTTACTGTAGATAGCGATGTCAAAAACCTTGCTCGTCAGGGTGTGCGCATTTACTTCATTCCCGATACGTATAATCCTCAAGAGCAGACTTCGATGAGGCGGTGGCTTCAAGAGTCAGACAACTTAACGTCTACTGATGTTTCGACCAAGTTTACTATGCATCCACAATTCGCATTCCGCACGTATCATCCTTCTCGCGAGTGGTTTAACTGGTCCACAGATATCCATCATAAGGTTATTGTAAAAGATCCTATTATTTTTTATGCGACGAGTGATAATTTGAATGCGTCTGAAAGTGAATCATTACTTGCTGGCGGTCTTGACAATAGTTATATTAAATTGAATGATCAAGCAGCAGCTCGATATCTGAGCGACGCTTATACTGCACGGTATCATCTTGATGATAATCATCTTCAATTCTTACAAGTAGGAGAATGCATTGCAGGCTATCAAAAGACGATTATGCAGACGTTGCAATTGTTTGGTAGTGTAATTCTGCTTATTACCCTGCTTATGTTGATATTGCTTATAGCGGTTATTGCTATGTTTGCAGCATGTTATCAAGAAAGTATTGCAGTGAAACGATTGCTTGGTTTTTCGCTATTACGCATATTTTCTATGCCGTTCTTGCTTGTGGGAATCGTTCAAGGAGCGCTTTTTGTTATTGCTTCGATTGAACGTACTCGTTCTGGCATGATATATGTGCTGATTTCGGCAATTATTGAACTCATATTATTGACGATACAAACATATTATTTGAGTAATAAACACATTACTTCTATGGTAAAGGAGTAGTTGATAATGCAAAACAATGGTATTGAACCTTTAATAAGCGTACGCAATCTTTATAAATCATATGGAAATCGACCGGTTTTACATAATCTTAGTTTTAGTGTGCAACAAGGAGAATCGTTAGCAATAATGGGGGCTTCTGGCTCTGGAAAATCCACTATTCTCAACATTCTCGGCATGCTTGAAACATATGATAAAGGTGAAATAAAGATTGCTGGCAAAGAACTTCCAGCTATCAATTCTGTTGCTGCTACTAAGTTACGTCGTTATCATATTAGCTACTTATTTCAATCGTTTGCATTGCTCAATGATCGAACTGTGTTTGATAATTTGTGGATTGCAATGGCATATAATAAAGAGTCAAAGTCTGTTAAACACCAAATGATTGATAAAGTTCTTGATGAACTCGGTATTGAGTATGCTAAAAATGACCGTATTGCTGTGCTTTCTGGTGGTGAACAGCAGCGAGTTGCGATTGCTCGTGCAATGCTGAAACCTGGCTCGTTGATTTTGGCAGATGAGCCGACGGGTTCACTTGATAGAGATCTTGCTGATAAAGTGTTTGCGCAATTGCAAGCGATGAATAAAGAATATAACAAGACCTTGCTTGTAGTGACGCATGATCCTTTGATTGCTCAGCGATGTGATCGTGTGTTGCATATTGAGGCGCTAGCTCGGTAGTTGCATTGCTTCTCTTCTCTTCGTTAAATTTCGGGTTATCGTGGCAGTTTTTGCTAATTTTGCAATTTTTGCCACGATAACTGTGCATGTCACGCATTTGCTTGTTCTATTGCAATACGCTCACCTAACGCTTGAACAACCTTTGCAATAGTCCGAAAGCTAGGATTTCCGTCGCATATTAAGCTTTTGTAAAGGCTTTCCCTTCCAACCTCGACTTTCGCAGAGTTCAATGAATGCGGTAAAATTCAAACCTCATCTCAATCTCTCAAGCAGGTAATCGGAACAACGAACACTCCATCTTCTCTCTGATACGCAAATGGCGCAACTCCGCATAGCACCATCAAAAACGACGGCTTATGCATTTTCTCTGTATCGATTTTATTTGCTAGTTTTAGTAAGTTTGATGCACCTTCATCAATCAACTTGTCTCCACCTAGCTTTATTTCAATCAATCCGTAATCGCCGTTTCTCAAATGAATAACAGCATCGCACTCAAGCCCAGTCTTGTCTCTATAGTGATATATGTTTCCATTTAATGCATCAGCATATATTCTTAAATCTCTTATGCACAGATTTTCAAAAATCAAACCCATAAGTGCTAAATCATGTATTAAATCTGTGGGACCAAGGCCAAGTGCTGCAGTTGCAATAGATGGATCAACGAAGTATCGCGTATCAGACGTTCTGATTGCAGTTTTCGAACGTAGATTCGGACTCCACGCTGGAGAGTCTTCAATAACAAAAATCCTTTTAAGCGCATTGATATAGCTGTAAAGAGTTTCTTTGTCAAATGTATCAACATCATTGCTTATTACATCCATACGCAAAGTCTCCAAAGAAGCTTGCGTAGCAACATTTCTTGCATATGATCTAAGTAAACGTTTTGTCCTCTCAGGCACATTCTGAAAATCATCCACTCTAGAAATATCATCATTCACAACCGCATCAACATAATCAAAAGCTTGTGTTAATGCAACTTTCTCACTGCGATTCAAAGCAATCGGCCATCCACCTCTACAGATGTAAAAAGCGATATCTTCAATACTATGATGATTTATAGCTGAAACTTCTTTCCCATGAAACAAGTCTCCTATTGACACCTCGCCGCTTGAATCCTTAGATTCAAACAAAGACATTGTACGCATACGCATACGCACTATTCTCCCTGTCCCCGTATGTGTTCCTTCACTCAAGTGAAGTGGAACAGAAGAACCAGTAAGAATAAATTGCCCGAATTCTCCTCTGCGATCAACTTCATAACGAACTGCATTCCAAATATTTGTAGCAATCTGCCACTCGTCAATCAAATGAGGAGTGGCGCCTTTCAGAAGATATGATGGTTTAATTCTAGCCATTTGTTGATATTGCTCTGTCATATCTGGACGATCCATTTCAATGAAACTGTTGGCAACATGCTTCGCAGAAGTTGTTTTTCCGCACCACTTCGTGCCTTCAATAAGAACAGCGCCTTTAGATTTTAAATGTTCAAGCAACACCTTGTCAGAAACTCTTTCATAATATTCTTTCATATCAGAATCTCCCTTAGACGCGTTCCAATCGAGTATTTGGACATATTTCAACCGAGTATTTGGCTCTATTCTAATCGAGTATTTGGCTCTATTCTAATCGAGTATTTGGACGCTTTTTGACCGAGTATTTGGACGCTTTTTAATCGAGTATTTGGACGTGGCTTTGTGCAGCAAACGCAAATAAGAAGTTAATCTGTGATGCAGAATGCTATTTCGTTGCTATGTTATAAGAGTTATCGTGGCAGAAAATGCAAAATTAGCAAAAACTGCCACGATAACTCCATAAGTACGCTTCTATTTAAGAATATTTCCAAAACGGAAATATTCTTAAATATTGATTGTTGAGAACATACAAACTGCTAATAGTAAAAGTTTTTAAAAAGTTTTCTAAAAGCACTATCGTTAAAAATAGGTACGCCTATTTGTGTAGATAAAATCTGCACGTTAGTATGTTGGTAATTTACAAAACAAGAATCACGAGGAGGTGCTTATTATGACTAATCCTTTGCGCGGTATACGAGAAGAAGATATCGTCAAGTACTTTAAAGATCACAATCTTTCAGTTGATAAGACGTATGTGCTTACTATGAAATACGACCCTTGGTGGAAAGATTTAATCAAACTATTTTTATTACCTAAATTATTCTATGTAGCGCAAAGCGTTGTTGCGCGTATTATTGCTGCCACTAATAATGAGTTTATTATTGTTAATCCGAATGTCATTTTAGGCTCGGGTAATCTAGCTAAATTAGACGATAAGTATCTTCGTCGTATTGCGTGGAATCAACTCACTAATTTTGAAGTTATAAGTAAGCCAACAACTCAAATAATTCGTTTTACTGCGAATGGCAAAACCGAAGAATGGAGTGTGCCAACGGAAAGTGCTAGCGTATGGCACTTTAATGTGTACAATCTTGATAATTTGAGAAAAACAATACAATCGCACATCTCTTGATAAGCAAATTCCGAAACAAGATACCATATATTGTATGAACACTACTTACGCAATTGTTGATAATGACACGCTTGTATTGCGATATATGCAACTTCTTCTGAAAAGTCGTTTGCCTGAAAACTTTGTTTGTGCATGGATGTGTTCTTCTGCAAAACAAGCTATTCATCGTTGCGTTACAGAAAATACTCCTGACGTACTTTTAGTAGATATGTCAATGAGAGAAATGAGTGGCGTTGATGTAATTAAAGCAATTCGCGAGCGCAATAGCAATATTGTTTTAATCGGCATTACTTCCTACATGTTAGATGAATACGTATTGCAAGTTGCTAAGTCAGGTGGTCAAGCGCTAGTACATAAAGACAATTTATCAGACGTAGTTGCAGCTATCCAATCGCGCGCAACAAGCTACGGGTGTCCAGAATTGCCACAATATATTGACTATTTTCACACTCCGCAAGAATCATTTAATATGATTTCTCAACTTCTGAAGACTTCAGTTTTGTCTCCTCAAGAATCGGAAATTATGCGCTTGTGCAAACAGGGGTATTCTACGAAAGAGATTGCAGATCAGCTTAATGTGAAAGTTTCAACAGTAAACACGCATTTACGGCGTATTTATGGAAAACTTCAAGTCCGAAGTCGAATGCAGGCACTTGCCGCGCTCGCAAAATATTCGCATGACATATAACGTGTAAGAAATTAACGTGTAAAAGTAGGTAGTTATGAAATTATTAATGCGTATGATCAATTTTTTGCCGCATGATGCCTGGCAGAAAATTGGAATTGGTGTGATCATAAGTTGTACTTTGATTCTTGAAATTTTTTCCTATAATAATCTTCATTACTACTCTAATTGGCATGCCATTACGGTTGAAATAGTATGGATTGTAATCTGCTTATGTATTGCAATATGGCCTCGTAAAGCATCTTTTATTGTGCTCATTTGGATGCCGTTGGTAATTATTGCGCCCAATATCAACTACTCATCTATGATGCTTACCATATTGATTTGTTTGGCAATTGCTGTAATTACTCAACCTTGGTACACCGTGCTTTCTTCTTGCGGAGTATCTTCATGGTTCTTTATTATCTGCGATTTTCAAAACGCTTATGTGTTAGCGTGGTGGCTTCTTATCACTCTTATTTCTAGCGCAATCGTAAAATACTATATTTCTACTATTCACCAACAACAGGAACAGTTATTTGCGCAGCGTTACAACGTTTTTCAAAAATATGCCACTATTGCAGCAATTCGCATGCACGATGAAGTAACTAATGAGCTTTCCAGCATTATGATGATGGCTCAACAATCTATTGAACCTCAAACAACTCATGAGCAAGAGCATGAAAATTCGCAAGAGATTCTTCAACGTGCTACTACAACTGTTCATAGAGCACGTAATATCATTTCTCTTCTTGACAATGCTACAACTGCAAGCACTGGCGATGTTATGCAATCGACTACATGTTATAAAGATTTTTGCACAGGATTACGCCTTTTATTTGATGGTGAGCAAAAGTCGTTTGAAAAGCTTGGTTATATTGGTTCCATTGACTTTAGTAGTGATTTAGCTGCTGAAGATTCGAGATCAGCGCATTTGCCTTTTGAAGAATGTGCTCAAATTGAATATATTTGCAGAGAACTGCTTGCGAACGTAAAAAAGCATGCTGCAAAGCCTAAAGAATACGCTATGAATGTCATGCTTAATGACCATGAATGTCATATTACGTGTATAAATAGTGCGCAACGCGGTATTCTTGCTAACTTGCAATTAGGATATGGACTGCGTTTTCATAAGATGCTTGCGGAACGAGTTGGCGGAACTTTTAAAGTTATTGAAGATGGTGATTCGTGGATTATTAATGTACACGTTCCGCTTCATGCAGAGAAATAGTCATTGTGCAAGAATAAATTATTGTGCTTTCTTGCGCTTTAATCGAGTACTTGGACCTATTCCAATCGAGTATTTGGACGCGTTTATGTGCAGCAAGTGCAAATAAGTGGTTAATCTGTGATACATAATTCTGTTTTGTTGCTATGCTATAAGCGTTATCGTGGCAAAAATTGCAAAATTAGCAAAATCTGCCACGATAACTCGGTTTTTGTGTTTTATAAGTCCTGTAACGCAATTCTTTTATCTTCTGCAGACTGCTTAGACGACTTATCGTCCTTCTTAAGAGAATGCGCATAGCGAATAAGACTTCTTGCAATAAAGAACACTAAAGCACATATAACAAGTGCGATAAGAATGTCAATTATCGGACCAAATAATGCATAGCTCATGATTCATCCTTTCTTTTTCTATATTCGTTTATGAGTGTTCGAGCTGTGTCAACATCGTATTTATCGTCAATAGCAAGACTCTTTACTAAAAGAACGAACGGGTCTTCTGGTTCATTGTCACTTATTCGAATTTTTTCAATGAGCCTGTTAAGCCTGATTCTCATCGTTGGGTAAGAGACTTGATACATTTGCGACATTTCTTTTAACGATCCAGACGATAATACAAAGTTCTTTATAAACGACATGTCTTCGTCTGTGAGATTAGCCATCCATCTTGGAATATGATCCATATCACCCCTTTCTTCAGCCTATAAACTTTAATTAAATTAAACTTTTATTAAAAATATTAAAGTTGTTGTATGAGTTTGTCAAGAATAAACATGAGAGATATGGCACAAAGCGACATTTTTATGTCGCCAAAATTGCCGTTTGCCGCCAAAATAATAAAGATATATTTACGTGGCATATGAGAACATGGAGTTATCGTGGCAGTTTTTGCTAATTTTGCAATTTTTGCCACAATAATGCGCGATTTGTGTGCTGCTAGTTTAGCGGAATAACAACGTTGACCAGCCAAGTGTCATCATCTTTTTGCGCGTTTAAAGACCCACCTAAACGTTCCACAGATTTTTTGTGGAACAATAGTCCTTTACCAAAAACAAGCCTTTCGCCAAACTTGTTCAACATTGAAATTGAATTCATACACATTATTTTGCATTCTCGCTCATCAACCGTAACATTCATAGAAAAATCAACGCTAGTATTGCAATGCTTGCGAATATTAGCAAGAAGCTCGCTGCACATGCGAATAGCACATTGAGCTTTTTCAGTACTAACAGTTGCAGATGCAGTAAAATCACCACTCCCCGAACTTTCATCATTTACTATTAAAGAGCCATAATACCCAAGCTGCTCGCAAATCTTACGCTCAGATTGCAATCGTGCGCGAATATTGCATAAGAAATCAGTCAAACTTATGCGATCATTGCTATTAGAACCATAAACGAACTGCGTGCTGGCAATATTTGAATCTAAAGAATCATCATATTTATGCTCAGCTTGCTCAAGCAGGCTGATAACAAGTCTCGCTTTGGAAAGCGCATTACGCGAATGTTCAATAATCTGCTCTAACGATTCTTTTGTATGATCACTTTTCTCGGCATACAAAGCATCAGTCGCAAGCAGCGTAATATCCGTAATCTCATTGTTCACATCGTCGTGCAATTGCAATGCAACAGACGCAATATAAGACTGGAATTCGCCGCGCACAATATCCATTTTTGCGCGATTATTTTCCTCCAACATGGTCAAATACTTTCGCAAAACGTAACCGCAAATCATGGAAATAAGAATAAAACAAGGAAAAGTAAGCGGAATGTACGCCATCTTTGCAAAGTACATAATATTCAGCGAAACTATGTACGCACAAAACAAATACTTCCACGAATCGTAAAAGCCTGCAACAAACATGCTAGCAATCAATGAAAAAAGAACGCAAGTTGCATTTATGCCTGGCACTGCTAACGTTACGCAATACAAAATCGGAGTTACGAGGGATATTTGACGCGAAAAAGCAATCAAAAGAAATATTGTGAACATCCAAACGTATTGGCACGCAGATTGTAATGGATTGTGCCACAACCCAGCTGTATTACAAGATTGCACATCCATTGACACTACAAGAATCGCCAATATTATGAATAAAGTTCGCTGAATTTTCCAGCTTTTAACCAACTCAATAACGCGCGAAAATGTGTTCATTAACATGCATTATCCGTTTCTTGCAAAAAATTCGGATGATTCTGCGGCGAATCATTAAAATATTGCATATTGCTATCTTGCTCACGATTTTGCATTGCAGCAAACGCGGATATTGCTTGCACGCGATTAGAAACATGCAATTTTTTGTAAATTCTATGAATATGCGTGTTAATAGTGTTTGGCATAAGACCAAGTTGAGCCGCAATCTGATTCGTTGTGTAACCTTTAGTAAGCAGATCCATAATTTTTAGTTCTTGAGGCGGCAAAACGCTGCGCGACCTTGATTTAGAAAGCCTAATAAAAGATTCTTGCGGTGTAGCAAAATCGTAAGCAACGTCTTTAACGCAACGGCAGCCATACACATTCTGCTTATCGCAATATTGCAAAGCTTCTGCTAGCCCTTTGAAATTGTCTTTAGCAACCATCGCTTGCCCACCAACTTGCGCAACCATCGAAGCGTAGGATTTGCACTCGTACGAAGTCATGCCAATTAAAATAATGCTGTTGTTTTGCTCACGAATTGCGCGTATTACGTCTACTCCAGACATGTCTTTCATTGACATATCAATCAAAATATAATCTGGAGTAGTTTTTGCTACTTGGCAATATTTCAAAGCTTGCACGCCTGATTTTACGCACCATTTGCACGCGTACTCGCTTGGCAAAAGCTTGCTGAGCACGTTTCGCATAACCGCTAAAACTAATGGGTCGTTATCTACTATTGCATACGTTTTTTGCATAATGGCTTTCTTGCAATCTTATGCTACTTTTCTTATATTCTACTTTATAAGCATGCGCAAAGTAGAGCAAATCGTGTAGTAATAAATGATTACAAGTAATGCATGTAAGTCAAATGTGATTATAATAAGTAACAATATGTGACTTTTGGTTGCGTTGAAAATTCATTTTTAATAATGATTGCAGCAGGATTATATGACAAAACGACTAGTAGTATTGCACTCCGCAGAAGTAGCTGCGATGGCGTTCGCCTCAGCAGCTGCTTTTATGCGTAGCTTTGACCTTTTCGCTTTGTGGCTTGTTTTAGGACTTCTTTCTGTTGCAATGTATTCTTGTGCATATTTTTTCTTGCTCAACAGCGTTATTAAAGCAAAAAATGCGTATATAGAAAATAATATATCTAAGCTTAGCGGCGCGGGCGCTAACAGCATAAGTAGTGATGTTGAGAATATAGAGAACAACAAAGATTACATAATTACTCTTGAGCAAGAACGCAAAAAAGTCGAATCACAAAATAAGCAAATACTCAACAATTACTCAAATAATTTAATAAATATTATTTCATGCTTTATTTGTGGGCTTATTCACGTTCCTTGGATTTATTATTACGGAATTGCAAATGGCGTTTTAACATTGGTGATTCTGTGGCGAGTAATAAAGCGCCCACAAGGTCACCCTATTGACGAAAGCGATTTTTAAAGATTTAAGACTTTAAGGATTTAATCTTATTGTTGATCTTCCATTGAAAGATTTAATCCTTTTGCAGCATTGCGAAAATATTCTATGTGATCGCCATAACCGTCTGCAATAATAGCATCCTCTTTTACAACAAAAGAGCCATTTTCTAGCACAATATATTTTGTAAAGAATTCTTCTAATTGCTTAGCTAATTCATCAATTTCATCTTGTGAAAGCTCTTCGCTACTATTTTCCGCAAGTTTATCTTCCTGCTTTTGAATTTGATTAATGCTATTTTCACTAGCGTTTCCTATTTTGTTTACGTTATCTTCTGGCAGCCAAGAGTTTATACCAAAATCACTGCTTACACTACCCATATTTGCGCTGTTCATGTTTGTATCTCCTTGTATTTGTAACGTATTTGCGCAACACATTTGTGCGTTGCTTTAAGTCTAATTACAAACATTTTCCGCGCAATCTTGAGTACTGAGTTTTGAGTACATCATATTGCTGCAAAAAATTGCAATATTTATACTAGAAATACAAAATACGTATGAACGAGAAGCAATGTACGCGAATTAGCTACAATGCTCACAAACAAAACAGCAAATTGGAAGGGAAACAACTCATGAGCAAGGACTATATAAAACTTATTAAAGAAACGCTTATTTGGATTCTTAAGTGGGCAATATTTACAGCAGTCGAATTCCTTATTTTGTTCGTTGCGATTATTTCTTGTAATCATGATTTTGTACAGTTCATGCACGAATACAGTAATGCTATTATTCCATTTATGGCATCACTCGGAGTCATGATGGCAACAATGATTCGCAACGAAGGAACTATTTTTGAAGTCAAAGATTAAGGTAGTTCAAGATTATTTTGCGGATTGAATTGAAGCCTCTTGGCGAGCAACGTCAAGCGCTTTGTTGAAGGCATCACTAGTCCAACTTGCTCCAGCAACAACCGAAATATGCAAATCTTTTAACGGTTTTCCAACGATTTTTCCTGGAATAGCCTCACTGAAAGCGCTCATGTGTTTTTTGGAGATTGGCGTAAACGGATGAGACGTTATTTGCACACTGCTAATATTTCCATTTGCAACGCTTAAATTCACGTCAATGCTATCTTCCGCAACCGGACCATACGTAGCTTTGATTTTGTAATCGCCATCTTTATAATTGCCAGTGTCTGTTTTAGGCGAATTTTGCTGATTTTGCTGATTTTGTGAATCCTCACTTTGCGCGGAAGCGTGCGATTGTTGAGCACCAGAATCGTAAGACTTCGAAGCATTGCCACTATCGTTTTCGCTTTGACCAGAGTTTCCAGCAAACTCATCGTTCATCGGCACAGCGCTCGGCTCGCCGCAAGCAGAAAACATAGCAGAAGACACGGCTACAATCGCAAGCGTAGCAACGGTTTTTGCAACTTTTTTAGATTTCAAATCATCACGCAAATTATTGCAGCGTGAAACATCGTGAAACATATTATCTGAAACCATAAAATCATCGCCTTTAAATCTTATTAAAACTATACGCAACTAATCATCTAAAAAATTAATCATCTAAATTCGCTAATTTAGGCGATTTAGTAGGATCATGGTCTTGTAAAGCTTCCGCAACGCTTTCATCAACGCGAGCACTCGTAAACGCAGGCTTTCCACCAATCGCCTCGTACGCTTTGCGCGCATCCTCATTATTCCAACGCTCACCAACAAGCACACCATGATTAAGCATAATTTCGCGATCCGCACACTGAGCAACCAAAGAATCGTGAGTTACAACAATAATCGTCGTTCCTTGATTGTGCAGCTGCTTAAACAAGTCGAGCACAATCTGCTCATTTTTTTCATCCAAATTACCAGTCGGCTCATCCGCAAGAAGCAACTTCGGGCAGTTGATAAGTGCACGAGCAACGCAAACACGCTGCTGCTCACCACCAGAAAGCTGGCTTGGCAAATGGTGAGCGCGATCCTTCAAGCCAACTCGATCCAAAGCATCCATCGCTTGAGCTTCGTCAACAACAGAATGATAGTATTGCGCAACCATAACGTTTTCAACAGCCGTTAAATGCGGCACAAGATAAAACTTTTGAAAAACTAAACCTATTACGTTTTTACGAACGTCTGCAAGCTGACCCGCGTTCAAATCCTCAAGTTTGCGACCTTGCAAAGACACAGAACCTTTAGACGGAGAATCCATGCAGCCAATAATGTTCATAAGCGTAGTCTTGCCAGAGCCACTCGAACCAACAATTGAAAGCCACTCACCTTCTGGCACAGTAAGCGACAAATCGTCAACCGCGCGAAGAGAGCCGTAAATCTTGGAAATATGGTCCAAAGTCAACAGCATTTTCGGCGCAGATTCCGCGTTCTCCGGCTTAGTTTCTTTATTCTCTGTCATATTAAATCCTTAACTCAAACCTTAACTCAAATCTTAAATAATCTCTAAATTTACGCTTAAAACTATTCTTCTCGAAGCACAATCGCAGGGTCAATTTTTGAAGCGCGCAAAACAGGCGGCAACGCAGCAACGCAAGACGCAATAATGCTAAACGCCACAGAAAACGCAACAAGCCACCAATTCACGCCCAAATCTCTAGCAAACACCATTGCTGCAAGCAAACGAGCAAACACATACCCTACTGCCGTACCAGCAACGCCGCCAACGAAACCGTATAATCCAGCTTCCGCAGTAAATTCCACGCCAATACTCTTGGCACTTGCACCCAAAGCTTTGCGCAAGCCAATTTCGTTTCGACGCTGCTGCACAATCGAAGAAATCGTAGTGCTAACACCAACCATCATCAGCACTAACACAACAAGCGACACAATCCAAAACAGGCTGCGAAGCATTGTAACAATACCGGTATCTGCAGCAGTAACTTTAGTAACCTGCTGAGCGCGCACACGCATAGAAGTCATATCGTTAATGCTTCTAACAACCGCATCGACGCTAGGCGCAGAAGATGAGTAAGCAATCACGTCTGCTCCGCGCTTAACACCAATAAGAGTATTCACATCCGCATTAAGAGCATAAAGCATGGAATCTTCCGCGCCGCCAGTGTCCAAAATGCCACAAACGCGGAAAGTTGTGCCGTGAGTATCCATAATATCCGTTGAAACACGGCCTTCAACAAGCTTTTGTTGAGAGGAATTTTGCGCAGACTGATTTGCAGACTGATTTGCAGACTTACTTGCAGACTTTTCTGCCGGCTTATGCGAACCGTCAGTATTATCCGAAGAACGATACGCAATCGCAATACGAGAACCTATTTTTAAGCCCATCGCCGAAGCAACATCTCGCCCAACCATAACATTTCCGCCGCTCGGCCAGGAACCATCCACATTCCAATGCTTGTTAAGCGACTTTACAGAACGAACATCAATGCCTGCTAAAACATACGGAGCTGCGTTAATACGCACGTTTTCGTAACGATACGTAGCAGAGCGCATAGCACCTTTTGCAATAACCATATCGTTAGTATGCAAAACCATTGCTCGATCAATACCGTTTTTCCACTCGCCTTCAATTGGCGTTACGATAATATTCGCTCCGTACGCGCGCATTTCGTCGCTCATCTGTTGAGGCACAACAATACAAATCGCAGCCAAACAAAACAGCGTAGCAGCACCAACAAGCGTTGCAATAACAGCCATCACAGCGCGCGACTTACGACGAAATACCGCGCTAAATAGCATTGTTATAAACATCGTATTATTCGACGTCATATAAGATTTACCTGCCATGAAGCACCTCCGCAGGACGCACACTCAAAATCGAACGAATCGACGAACCTGCAGCCGCAAGCACGGTCAACGCAAGCAGCACAAACACCAACACAAACACCATCGGACGGAACAAAATCGCGGATCCAAACACCGTAAAACCAATAATCTGTGCCATTGCAAAGCCCAAAACCATGCCAAGCAACGCTCCTGCAAACGCAATAACCGCAGTTTCCATAAGCATAAGACGAGCAACAGCACCATCTCGCGCTCCCAAAGCCTTTAGCAAGGCAAGTTCGCCGGAACGCTCCGAAATCGAAGCAGCCATAAGATTTGCTACAGCAACAGCAGCAGCAATCAAACTCAACGCAGTCATCAAAACCATCACAGCGCGCGTCTTATTCAATACGTTACCCTGCAACGCTGCAACTTGACGAACCTGCTTCGCAACAGCTCCCGGAATTACCTCCTCAATTTGGTAAGTAATCGAACTCGGGTAAGCCGTGCAATACCAAGTCTCCCATTCTTCTTGGCTTAGTGCCGCAGGATTTTTAGCAGCCTTACGCGCTAAATCATTTTCCGGAGTTGTAAGCGCTTTTACCTCAATCAAATCAGCCATATTTGGCTTATTTGCAAGGCTTTGAGCATTACTAGAATCTGCGTAAATTGCGTTATTGTCGTCGTCGCCAGAATCGTATACGCCAACCAATCGCAATGAAACCTCGCGCCCGTCGCGAAGCAAACGCAAACGCTGACCAAGTTTTAAGTGCAAACGCTCAGCTAGCTGCGAACCAACCATTGCCTCGGATTGATTATCTTTTGCCCAACGACCTGAACGAATTTTCCACCAAGAACGCAACCCTTGAACGCCAACAACAGTTGTCTCCCCTGAGGCCAGCGCAAGCTTACGATTAAACCAAGTTCCAACAATAGGCACCACTAAATTTGCGGAAGAATTTGCCTTAAGATTTGCGTGAACCGTTATTTTTGGCGCAAAATTCGTAATATTAAAAGCCCAGAAAATCATTTTAATTTTCGCAGCATCCGATTCCTTCAAAAAAGCAGTGGACTCTTGGCTTTCTGCAGCAGCTAAACTATGCAAAGTAGCGGAATTCGTTTGCTCACGAGAAGCGTACAAATCATTTACCACAGCGTTAGATTTTGGCTGAACCACAATATTTGAACCGTACGAACTAAGCTCTGCGTTAATCTTGTCTCCAACGTCATACACAACGCTAAGCATTGACACACTAACGCACGCACTTAAGCACACTACAAGCGCAATCAGCAGACGCTTTTTTATTTGCCGCACAAGAGATCGAGCAACCATACGCACCATAAACATTTGCGTTGCTCCTTACTTAAAGTGCGAACTAAGCACGTCTAAATCAGCAGTATGAATTGTGATTTTGCCATGCCCAGCCTTGTACGGGAACGGAATCGGATTGCAACCACCCTTAAAACCAATAGTTGCCAAATTAATTGCTACGTCGCACTTTCTACAAATAATCTTACCGTCTTTTTCGTAGTAGCCCGCATCGCCACAGTTTTCGCAAGCATCCAAGCCAACGCCGTACGCTCCACCATTCTTTTTAATGATTATAAAGCGCATCACAGTGCCGTCTTTTGCTTTGTATTGGAAGCGATGAAGGTGACCGTCTGAAATTTGCACAAAGTTGATAGTTGCCAAGCCATCGTGCAATTCGTACGGTTCAGGCGGTGTTAAAGTTGGCTTAATATTCATAACAGATACGCCTACAGTAAGCGTAAGTATTACCGTAACCGCAGCCAAAAGTGCTGCGAGCGCAGACTTTCGAGATTTCCGCTTAAATGCTCGCTTCGTGCGGATTTCTGCAGCATTTTCACCAACTACTGCCGTCTTAAAACCGATTACGAGAGAAGCAACTGCAGGAATCAAAAATACGCTAATTTGCGCCATAATCATTAGCGGATTATTGTTAATCAGCCAAACAAGCACACTGAAAGAAAAGTCGTCAATATAAAGCAGAATGCTTCCTTGCATAATCTGCAAAAGTGAAGTTACGTGCTGTACGAGAAGAATAATCATGCTGAGCACAATCGCAATTTTGAAGGAAATTGCGTTAGATGTGGCCCGCAATGAACGAACCATAAGACTCAGGCAAATTGCAGCAATAACGCCAAGCACGAATCCAAGCGCACGAAGCAGCATGTCGGATGTAAAAGGAGGCGTGCTTGAATCTACAAAAATCGTAAGCTGTAAAATAACGTCCGGAAGCGCATAAAATACGGTAAGTGCTAGCGCGCACGCGCCAATTGCGTTGCTTATGTGCATTGGAAGCGGGTGTTCGCGCCAGTTTTCAACAGTTTTACGAGAACGAATTACTGCCGCAATCGCCGTAATATCAAGGGGAATAGCAACGCACAACGCCGGCATATTAACAAAGTTGCGTTGGTTAATTACTACCGACGCGCGAAGAATTGCAAAAATAAGTGCCGCGACTGTGCCAAATGACAATCCGTACAGTCTCCAGCGCGCACTTAACGGCCTATCGCGCCCCTCACCAACCGTAAGCGAGACGCTTAAGCCCATGGTAAGTAGCATGAGAGGGAGCAGCCCAGGAAGCACTGCTACGAACAGTCTGAGCATAACTCCCTCCTTTGCTATCAACTATCATCTATTATTCAATAATTACTAATAACTACTAATAATTAGTATCAACTATTACTAATTATTACTACCACTGGCGAGGAGTGTACTTCCAGTCGTCGAAAGTAGCCTTGATTGGCTCAGTCCAGAAGCGTCCGTCTACGCCGGTAGCCGGATCGACGTGAAGCATCCAGCCCTTCTTTTCTGGGGATTCGATTGAAAGCACGAGCTTGTAGTTTCCAGCCTTGTCGAGCTTAACGTTTGCGCCGTAGTGTGGGCCGTCGGAAGCGTTCATCTGCATGAAAGTGCCCTTGCCAACGGATTCGCCGCTTGCTTTGTCAACAATCTCGTAGTTCACAGTCAAATCTGGAATGAACTCGCCCTTGCCGTAGCCAAGCTTAGTGCCTGCCTTATTTGCGTGAATATCCGCCTCGAGGTGGAAGCTAGCCTCGCTTGCCTTCAAACCCATGCCAGCTGGGACCATGTCCACTGGCTGGAAGTACACGGCACCGATAGTAAGAGGTCCAATGTTTTGATCCTGGTGAGGGCCAACTGGCACCTCTTCAAAACCTTTATCTCCACCCTTGTCATCAGCCTTCTGCTCGGTTGACTGTGGTTTGGCATCATTTTTTGCCGAGTTTCCATTGGAACCGCAGCCGGCGAGCGCAAGCAAGCCTGCGAGCGTCAAGGCAGCAAGTGTCATCATCTTATTATTCTTCATATCTAACCTTTTCTATTGGTTAATTATTGACTTGTTTTTTATTATTTATTTTTAGTTTTGATTTTTAATTTTGGTTGATTATTAGTCTGATTTTTAATTTTGGTTTTTAGTTTTGATTTTTAATTTTGTTTGATATCCGCACGTTTTGCGCGGCTGCGCACAATGGATACGCACAGTAGCGAAATCACAACAATTGCAGCCAAAATTTGAGCCACAATTGTTTCCACGTACGGATAGAATCCAAGCCAATCGTTAGTTGGCAAGCCTTGAATATACATACCCGCGAGCGCATCGCCCTCGATAAGAGCGTGCACGCCGCCGCCGGCAAAAATCACCACAAGCACCGACATAAGAGCGCTTGTGCCAGTAAAGAATGGGCGAATTGGTATGCGAACGGAAGCAAAGCGAATAAGTAGGAATATCACTACCAGAACTGCAGCCGCAGCAACAAAACCTCCCCAAATCATGGAGTCAGCTCCGTTTGAAACCGCAAAAATAGCTTGGTAGAAGATTACAGTTTCCGCACCTTCACGGAACACCGCAAGGAAACTGAGCAACGCAAGCGAAATTAAACTACCTTTAGACACAGCAGCTGTAGTTTGCTCGCTAATATACTTGTTCCACGCTTGTACGGAAGAACGCGAAATCATCCAGTTGCTTGTGTACAGAAGCATGAGCATTGCAAACAACGCAACCACGCCTTCTGTAATCTCTTGCTGAGGTCCGGAACCGTTGAAAAGTAAGCTGAACAGAGCTGCAACAACCAACGAAGCCACAATGCCTGCCGCAAGTCCCAAATAAATGTACTTAACCATGTTTTTGTGGCCGGATTTAATCAGGTACGCAATAATTGCTGCAACAACAAGCAGAGCTTCCAAACCTTCGCGAAGCAAAATCACAAAAGCCTGACCGAAGGAACTGGTTATAAACTGCATAAACGGGTTCGCGTTTGAAGATGCGCCTTTGTCTAATTTCGCTGAGTCTTCAATAAGCATTGCTTTAAGATCCGTCACAAACTTTTTGGCTTGTTCGATCGTTTGGCCGTTGTTCATTGCTTGACGGCACTCTTTGAACTGATATTCGACAGTTGAAACACGACTTCCGCTTATTGCGTTCATTACGTTTTTTTCGAAACCGAGCTTTTCGTAATACTGGTAGTATGCTTCGTTAATTAAATCAACTGCCGCTGCGACTTGTGACTTGTTTCCTTTCGCAGATTTGTAGGTTGCAACAGATTTGTCGAGAATAACGTTCATTTCTTGCGCTACTTGGCTCCACGTGCGACCGTTACGCCCAAGATTCTTCTTTTTTGCAGCGTCTAGTTTTTTGCGTTCTGCTTTGATTTGCGCGCGCAATTTTTGTGCGTAAACGTCAGGTTTGTCTAGTTTAGCGTTTGCGTCGAGTTGAGCTGCAGTTTGTGCAATCTCTGCTTGCAAAGTAGTCACTACGGAATCAATTTGTGAAGCTTGATTTTGTTGATATACCAACGTTTGTAGCTGCTGAAATTGGTCTTGTTGCGACTGAACTTTGTTCTGACCAAAGGTATCTCGCACAACGGTAATCATGTTTGAAGCGACGTAAACGGAATTGTATGCTGCCTGGAATCTGGTGGCAGCGCCGGAATTATTCCCGTTTTTATATTCGCTTTGACCTTGCTGGAATTCGTCGTCTATTGCTTTAGAAACGGCCGACCAGCTAGCATACGAACGATCTGCATCTGTTGCCAAAGCCGGCGTGGTTACAACAAACGAGCCCACCATGCAACTTACCAACACGCACACAGCCAGCATCAGTGCGGCCAATCCACGAATTTGGCGCACTTTTACACACGCGCGCATAACATCTCCTCGCGTTCTTTTGCGTCTTCTCACGCTTCTCGCGCTTTTGTATTCCCATGTGCTCTACCCCAATCGAGCACTCCCAACTAAAACTTGCCATTACAAAGGCCCCACAGGTACATAATATCGATATATCAACTAGATTGATATAGTCCGTCGCAAAAAACACGCAAATATTGCGAAAATGATATTGATAACGATAATTATCAATCTTTTCTGTGATTATTCAGCAAAAAAGTGCGCTGGGAAGGCAGACGTTGCGCGAACTTGGCAATCCGTGCGATTGGGCAGCATTACAGCAAACTCAGCGCGGGCAGTTTGCACGATTTTTTGCAAATTGTTTTCTTGCGATACAAACAACGCAGTTGCGAGTGCGTCGGCGTAAGCAGTTGGAAAATCGCAAGTTTTAGCAGGAACGTAAGTCCAGCTCGCAGCAAGTTTTTGCGCAGAAGTCCCATCCAAAGCGTTGATTAAGTGAGTTGCAATTAGATTAGATTCAAAAGCGTTGTCTGCAAGGCAATTTGCGTCTTTTACTGTCCAGCGCCTTCTTGCAGCAGATGAAGCACACAACGCGCCGCTTGCAATTGAGGCCACCCCAACGGCTTGCGTCGCATCAAAAGGATTCTCTAACGCAACTTTTATTTGGTAATCTTCATCGCTAAAACAAGCGCGCATATCGCCGCCTGCGTTCACCAAAAAATCGCAATCCGCAGACATCTCGCCACCCAGCTCGTCTTTAATAATCTGCGTTACGAGATCTACAAAATAGCCCTTCCCAGCTGCCCCAAAATCAAGCTGCACTGGCTGATTTGCATGAAGCGTTGTGCTGCCATCATCTCGCGAAATATCACCCCACTTAACTGGAAGAGCGCGGCGATAATTAGCCCAACTGTCACTATCATCACTCGCGCTAGCTGCCGATTCCGGAACGAATTGCACAGAATTATCGTAGCCAAGCGCAATCAAATCCGCGCCAACGCATGCATCAAAAGCTCCGCAAGTGGCAGCGTAAAACTCGTCGTAGAGCACAAAAAGCGGCTCAGCCCACGTTGGAAACTCAAAATCGCCGCCAGCCTCCGCACGAACCATGCGCGAAACTAGCGAATCCGCACGAAATCGCGAAAGCACCGATTCATACTCGTCAACAAACGCGCGAATCCGCTTCTCAACGCGCTGCGAAATCGGCACGCTGCTGGAGATAATAATCCCCGTCCCAAGCGCGCGCTCAATCGCCATTACATTCCTAAACATCGCTTGCTTCACTCAAACATTTCATTCGCTTTTTTAGAAAGCTCATACCGAAGAGGGCGTTCGCCCACCGAGTCAATCATTCCAAGCTCAATCAAACCGTTAAGCGCACTCACGATCTTTCGTTCACCAACCTGCTCACCAATCGCGTTTCCAACATATTCACTTAATTGCTTGCGAGTCATCGGAGTTGGATCATACGAAAAAAGCTTATTTTGCAACAAAATAGACAGAACTTCACGCTGCACTTTAGAAATTTCTTCCTCAGGGAAAAGCTCACGCAACTTACCCATACAGTAAATAATGTGCTTTAATTGCACACTAATATTCTCAAACACTTCGATCTGCGCTTTTTCAACATACTCCAACATTGTGCAGCAAAACATAGTTAAATCATTGCAATTAAACAGTTCTTGCGATTTGGAAAAAGCAGCATAGTATCCAGATTTTTCTGCATAAATTACCGAGCTTAAGCTCAAAATTGTTGGCATCGAAAGCTGCTCATGCAATTGCAAAGCAAGCAAAAACCGCCCAGTTCTACCGTTTCCATCGTAAAACGGGTGCACGCTCTCAAAAGCATAGTGACACATGCACGCCTTAATAAGCGTTGGAACTTCGTTACTATTCATCAAACTCAACATCTGCGTTAAATGATCTTGAATTTCCGCTTCCGTTGCATCGCCATCGTGCACTACATTATTTGCACCATCACAAATACTTACTTTTTTCTTCCTAAAAATCTCACCATCTGGAATATCGCCTGATTCTAATTCACCTTGCATAATATTGTCGTAGATTTTTCGTATATCTTGCAAGGTTTGTGGAATCGAAGTGTCACATTCATTTGAATCTGCAAGCTCAAGAAAAAGCTTAGTAAATTCACTAAAACGCGTATGCTTATTCTGCTCGCTAGCAGCATCAAGCGCTTTGGAAAGCTCTTTTCTAGTGCTATGTACACCCTCAATAATGTTGGTATTTTGCACTTCTTTTGCAATAAGTTGCATTAAATACTCGCGCTGAGCAAACCGCGGCAAATCGTCCCACGCCTTTTCAACCGCCTTTTCAGTATTCGCAATATCATTCATGTGCGTCACAAGATCCGTTACGCACATTGCAAAAATCTCATGACCATCAAATACGATTCCAGAACGATACGTTGCAGGATTATCAATGCGCAAACGATACTCTTCTTCCGCAATATCGCAAGGTTTTGCATTACTTTTAGACATTGCAACTATTTTGCGTATTGTTTTGTAATCCATAATGCAGCTCCGTTTACATTATTGCGTTTACATTATTGCGTTTACCCTATTGCGTTTACGTTATTTAATATTTTGCAATATTAAGTTTGCAATATTTTTGCTTTCAACATTTTGCTTATATGTAAATAGCGTATTTATTGCAAAATGATTGCATAGCTAACGTAAAAATCTATTCTATACCGACATTTTTGCAAAATGAAGGCATAGCGCACAAAAAATACTCATCTATACTGACATTTTCGCAAAATGAAGGCATAGCACGCAAAAAATACTCATCTATACCGACATTTTTGCAAAAACGCACTATAGAAGCATCGGTAGCGTCGGCGACATCAACATAACGCCACTTGTTTCGGCGTAGCATGGTTTACACGCTTTAATGCCGAGCAAAATCAATTTCGCAAAGTCAAGCAAATCCCACTTCGCAAATTTGAAAATTTTTTAATTTTGCGAAGTGAGACAATATTCACACAAGCCTAGGAACCCAATAAACAGAACGCGCAGCCAATACAAAAAGGGCCTTCGAGTGTGAATGCAAGCAAGCAAACAAGCGAACGCAAACGAAGACCCTTAATCTTTTCACTTATAGCAACTACACTATGTCAGCCAACCTAGCGAGCTACAACACCAACAGGCACAGCTGGAACAGAAGAATCAGCATCAGCAACATCAGCAGTAGCTAAACCATCAAGATCCAAATCACCAAGACCATCCAACAAATCAGCAAAATCGAAATCAGACAGATCGAAATCACCAATGTTGAAATCATCTACACCACTAGGAATACCAGCGTCACCAGAGTTATCAGCACTATCAGTGCCGACGAAATCCCCGACGTTCATGTTGCCAAAATCAGACAAATCACCCAACGCATCAACATCAAAATCAGTCATATCTAGCATCTCGCTAAAATCAATATTGTCGTCAAGCGCAGGAGTAAGCGAGTCAAGCGCCAAAGTTGAAGAATCTGAAACCGTGTTCGACACGAAATCGTCAGAACCATCAGAATCCCCAAAATCATCAGAATCAAAAGAATCCCAATCAGGATCGCCAGAACCCTCAGAACCCCAATACTCACCAGACTCCGGAGCAGGCTGCGAGCCAGTCTTGCTAATCGAAGAGTTTAACTTTGGGCTAGAATGCTTATCTAATCTTGAAACAGTAGATGTAGAAGAAGAATCTACATCTGACGTTGGAATGCCATAATTAGCTGGGCACACATCAGAAGGCACTACTGAAATATTAACCCCTGCAATCGCTTTTTTAACAGTTTCTATACTTTCCTTGCTAACCCTATTATCTACATAGAGGCTTCTAAGACTACTTGCAGACTTAAGAGAAGATATATCGGTTATTGGATTACAGCTAATACTCAAGTAATTCAACTTTGTTAATCCGCTAAGAGGCTGAACATTGCTTACCTTAGAGCCATAAAGTGAAAACGACTCAAGCGCAGTAGCCGTAGAAAGAGCAGATATATCATACAAATTAGGAGATGCAATACTCAAAATCTTAAGTTTATCATGATCCTTCAACGCAGAGATATCAGACAGCGCTCCATGTATATCTAAATCCATAAGATCCGTTGCGGTTTTAAGTGCGTCTATATTAGTAACGTTTATGTTATTCAACTGCAACGAGGTAAGCTCATTGTGATTCTTTAATTCAGAAAGATCACTTGTAAAGCCATTACCATAAACAGTCACCATAGAAAGTCTTGTAAGCTTTTCAAGAGGCTTAAGGCTTTTTATATGCGCGACGTAACTATTAGCCTTAAGATTTACAAGGTTTGTTATATCCGAAATAGGCGTTAAATCAGTTACCTTAGTATCCTCCATATATAATTCATAAAGTTTTTTGAAATTCTTGACAACATCTATATCACTAACGCCAGTTTCAGAAAAACTTAAAAATTGCAATTCTTTCATACTGTTAAGAGCAGAAATATCGGAAACTTTAGTACTATGAAGATCAAGCCAAGTCATCTTATTCAACTTTTCGAGAGGCTTAACATCGGAAACACTTGTTCCGTTGAACTCTAATCGATTAATATTTGTCAAATCTTTAACAAAATTAATATTTTTTAATTGAATATTTTCAGATACATTTAAATTCTCAAGATTCTTTAGATTCTGAATAACAGAAAAATCAGAAACCTTTTCACACCCAGAAATAGCTAAATTCGTTAACTTTGTCAAATTTTTTAGAGGTTTTAAATTCTCTACATTTGTAAAAGACAACCTGAGATATTTAAGATTCGGGAAATACCTAAGATCAGAAATGTCTACAACTTTAGGAGATGCATTTGCACTCATATAGGTTATATGCCCATCCTTGTCTTTTGAATAACCATATACATCGGCACTAAGATTCAAAAACTCTACTCTTTTAGCCTGACCATAAGTAATATCTTTCAAATTATCTGGGAAAACTTTTTGTCCATTCTCGTCGGTGATTGCTTTAACTTCGTCAAGTACTTTTTCTTTAAAATAATCACTTGCAAAATTAATAACATCATTATCACTATGACCAGTTTGGCCAGAAGTGTTGTCGTTAGTGCTTGCAAAGGCAACTGGAGCAAGCGACGCAAAAGCAAAACCACTAAGCAAAGTAGCAGCAGCAACAAAAGCACCTATTGCTTTTTTCTTTAGCATAATTATCCTTTCTTCTTCTCTTACACGCTGCAGTGCGCGAAGACAGTACACGGCAATACCAGAGCTGGCAAGAAACATCAACAATTCCAAACCAGTAGAGGAACAACAGCCATCGGCAAT
>NZ_LRTV01000006.1:44142-63401 GCF_003408845.1 Gardnerella massiliensis | reverse complement strand
AAAAAAAAAAGAAATAACTAAGATACCAGCGTTAGCAATACGCAATCACTACATTCAATCTATGCCGTAACGCGTTTTATACGCAGCGTAATCCCTATCTTGCAAAACACTAGCCACATTCGGCGCGTACTCGTATTCTTCTTCAACAAGATGCGCAAACTGCTGCTGAGCCAAAAGCTCAACCTGCAAAGGCTTTGTAATAATGCGGAACATGTCTTCAAGAAGCTTAGTATCGTTAGTATCTTTAGCCCGAATCGAAGCATTATCGTTTACGCGCTGCGTTATTAATCCCCAATCAAAATGGTACCCAGCATCTCGCGCAACAATATCCCAAAAAACACGCTGCGTTCTACCATTGCCCTCACGAAATGGGTGTAAAACATTAAAATTATTGTAATTTACGCTTAGCTTACTAATAAACTCATCAATAGATAAACCTTGCAATAAATTATCATTTTTAAGCGTTTGCTCACAGTATCGAATCCCAACACCCATGTATTCAAGCGGATGAAACGGCTCGCCACCGCCTTTAGACATGTCAATAGTACGAATCTGACCAGCCCAATCGTAAACATCCTGAAAAAGATAATTATGAATCCACTGCAATTGCTTAACAGTTCCTTCAGCATGCGGCAAGTTTTCGTACAAAATAGAGCATCTTGTAAGAACAGCATCGTTCTCATATTTATCTAATTCAATCTGATTATCTATATTAGACTTGTTCTTCAATACCCTGGTGTGGGGAATAAGATATGGGTCAAAAACTGCTTCCATAGCACTAACGCAATCCGAGTAAGTTAATCCGTTACGCTATATCTAGAACGCATTCTAGCAACAAATTCATCACTGGTTATAAAACCTTTAGCATATTGATTTGCGTCATAAAGAAACTCTTTTGAAGGCGAATTGCCTTCAAGCCTGCCTGAAGCTATTGCAAGACCCAAATTTTCTTGACGCATACGTTGCGTTTCTTTATCGATCATTTCTACTCCCTACCAACACCCGCTCTAAAATCAAAAACAACTACCAACTATTTTACTATTCGCAATGCATTTTGATTACCACATATTTTCGTTACGGCACAGTTTCGTTACGGCACAGTTTGCGATTTGACGAATCCAGCATCAGCAACATCACACCACTTGTTTCGGCGTAGCATGATTTACGCGCTTTAATGGCAAGCAAATCCCACTTCGCAAATTTGAAAATTTTTTAATTTTGCGAAGTGAGACAATATTCACACAAGACTAGGAGCCCAATAAACAGAACGCGCAGCCAATACAAAAAGGGCCTTCGAGTGTGAATGCAAGCAAGCAGAAAAGCAAGCCAAGCGAACGCAAACGAAGACCCTTAATCTTCTCACTTATAACAACTACACTATGTCAGCTAACCTAGCGAGCTACAACACCAACAGGCACAGCTGGAACAGAAGAATCAGCATCAGCGACATCAGCAGTAGCTAAACCATCAAGATCCAAATCGCCAAGATCATCCAACAAATCAGCAAAATCGAAATCAGACAGATCGAAATCACCAATGTTGAAATCATCTACACCACTAGGAATACCAGCGTCACCAGAGTTATCAGCACTATCAGTGCCGGTGAAATCCCCGACGTTCATGTTGCCAGAATCAGACAAATCACCCAACGAATCAACATCAAAATCAGCCATATCTAGCATCTCGCTAAAATCAATATTGTCGTCGAGCGCAGGAGTAAGCGAGTCAAGCGCCGAAGGAGCAGGAGCAGGAGTCATACCATGATGCTCAGGTGCAGGAGCAGGAGCCGGAGCAGGAGCTGGCTTAGGTGCTGGTGCAGGAGTTTGGTCTGAACCAGACTGATCTTCGCTATCATTGAAATATCCATGCGCTTTGCATACTTTATATTCATTGGTACCTATACTGGCGGCTTTACATCCATTTTTATCGCAGTATTCAGGACCACCGCTTGTTACAACATCTCTCCTTCTGCCTGTTTCGTCCATGCTATGGAGCCATCCGCCCCTTCTTGCATAATAGCAAAATACGTCGCTCGTCTTCAGTTTTTCATTAATATAATTGTCAACACGATCATAATCAATAAAAGGGCCTAATGGGCAAAAATAGTTATCACACCAATCTTGCGCACCACCAATAAATTTAAATTCTCCTCCTGGAACATTAAGTCTCTTTGCAACAGCTATGCTCCATTCCTTTTTTTCTGGGAGTGATGCCTCATGATATTCTGAACTGCTGGAATCTTTGCAATATAGCGTGCGGGTGTAAAGACCTACGTGAAATTCTTCATCATATTTCTCGCGAACTTCGCAATTTTTCTCTATATCACTACCACTGTTGCCATCATTTGCAAAGGCAACTGGAGCAAACGATGCAAAAGCAAAACCACTAAGCAAAGTAGCAGCAGCTACAAAAGCACCTATTGCTTTTTTCTTTAGCATAATTATCCTTTCTTCTCTCGCGCAAAAGCGCAAATATTACATGTTGACACAACTGGCAGATTGATAAAAGTAAAGCCAGAAATTCATCAACAATCACATACAAGAATACCACCCGTTGCAAAAAATAAACGACATTAATCAAAAAGAAAAGGGCATTCGCGTGCGAACACAAATAGGCACTCACTTTCAAAACTTAAAAAATATTACAGTTTTGAAAGTGAAAATGATATAATACTTTCAAAAGTAAAATAAAATTAAAGTTTTGAAAGTGAAAATACGAATCTGCTTTCAAAAGTAAAAAATACTACGATTCTGAAGACGAAAGGCGATTGCATGAAACTCATCGAGAGAACAGATTACCTAAATCGCCTAAAGCGACTTAAAGGCACGCCAGATATAAAAATCATCACCGGCATTCGACGCAGTGGAAAATCGGAACTACTACGCGCTTACCGCACGCATTTAGAAAACACCTACAGTAATCAAAGTAGCAAACTTTACGCGTCAGCAAAGCACGCGCAACTTCCAAACACGCTACAACAGCAAAATAACCTAAATAATCAGCAACTTAACATAATCAGCATCGACTTTAATAACCTAAATTATGAAAATCTGAAAAATTACAAAAGTCTTTTTGCGTACGTTGAAAGCCGTTACATACCCGAAGCGTACAACGTTCTTATGATTGATGAAGTTCAATTATGCCCAAAATTTGAGCTTGCGATTAACAGCCTTCACAATAGCAATAAATACGATATTTACTTAACGGGATCCAACGCATTCTTACTTAGTTCGGATCTTGCAACACTATTCAGTGGAAGATTTATTGAAATACCAGTATTCCCGTTTAGTTTTGCAGAATATTGCGAGTACTTTGAAGTAGAAAACAACTTTAACGATGCTTTGCAAAAGTATTTACAACAGGGCGGGCTTGCAGGATCATACGTTTACGCCAACCAAGACGATGCAGAAGCATACATAAAAAACGTGTATACAACTCTTGTTAAACGCGATTTAGTAGACAAATACTCAATATCAGAAGTGTCACTTCTTGACTCAATATGCGAATTTTTAATGGATAATATTGCAAATCTCACAACCGCGAACAATATAAGCTCAATACTTAAGCAGAATCATATTGAAACAACGCACGTAACTGTTGGCAATTATCTAAAATATTTATGCGATGCATTCATGTTTTATAAAGTAAAACGCTACGATATTCGCGGTAAAAAATATTTAGAAACAAATGAAAAATACTATTTAGCAGATACCGCGCTACGCTACGCAATTCTGGGAACGCGCAACATGGATTACGGAAGAGCGTACGAGAATATTGTGGCACTTGAGCTTATGCGAAGAGGATACTCAATTTACGTTGGTAAACTTTACCAAAAAGAAATAGATTTTGTTGCAATAAAAGCAAGCGAAAAGATTTATATCCAAGTTTCAGACAATATTAGCGATGATTCCACATTGGAGCGCGAACTTTCACCACTCAAAGCCATAAAAGATTCTTACCCTAAAATCCTTCTAGCAAACACTCGCCACGATTCTTACGATATTGAAGGAATACGCGTAATAGACATAGCACAATGGCTGCTCAGCGCGAACTAAGCACAACACGCAGACACAAAACAACCAAAAACAGCATCACAACACGCATAACACCACTCGTTTCGGCGTAGCACGATTTACGAGTTTTAATGCCGAGCAAATCCCACTTAGCAAAGTCGAGCAAATCCCACTTCGCAAATTTGAAAATTTTTTAATTTTGCGAAGTGAAACAACATTCACACACGCGCAAGATAAAACAAAAGGCAGGAGCTTGAGAATACCTCAAACTCCTGCCTTTTCGCTTACTTCACTTATACGTAAGCCTAAATCACCTTAGCGTTAGGCAACACGTTGCCGTCTTTATCGACATTGCAACTATGCTCAACAGCAATCGTAATGTGATCAGAATCAACAGAGAAGAAGCCGTCTGTCACTTTAAACACGTGACGCACACCCTTCAAATCGTCAACCTTCACAAAACCGTGATCAATCAACGCAAGCACAGCCTCATGCCCAGGAAGCACACCCATTAAGCCATTCACAGAAGGAATAACCACAAACTTGGCGTCGCCTTCCCACACAGGATGCCTGGCTGCCACCACACTCACGTGCAGCGATTTTACTTGCTTCTCTGCCATGATCACGCACCAAACTCTTGCTGCATATCGTGCCAACGACGCTCAAGATCGTCAATGCCACCAATGCCCGAGAACGCCTGCTCAGGAATGTCATCATAAGTACCATTGCAAATACGCGTGAACGCTTCAATGGTTTCATCTGCTGGCACATAAGAACCTGGACGGCCCGTGAACTTTTCAGCCACGTAGAAGTTCTGACCAAGGAACTGCTCAATCTTACGAGCGCGGCTCACTGTAGTCTTATCTTCCTCACCAAGTTCATCAATACCAATCAAGGCGATGATGTCCTGAAGCTCCTTGTTACGCTGCAAAATAGCCTTAACGCGGTTTGCGCAATCGTAGTGAGCCTGGCCAACGTAACGAGGATCCAAAATTCTAGAAGTAGAAGTTAATGGATCCACAGCTGGGTAAATACCCTTAGCTGCAATATCACGCGAAAGCTCAGTAGTAGCATCCAAGTGCGTAAAGGTTGTTGCAGGTGCAGGATCAGTGTAATCATCTGCAGGCACGTAAATAGCCTGAAGCGACGTAATGGAATGGCCGCGCGTAGAAGTAATACGCTCCTGCAACGCACCCATTTCATCTGCCAAGTTTGGCTGGTAACCAACTGCGGAAGGCATACGACCCAGCAAAGTGGACACCTCAGAACCAGCCTGAGTAAAGCGGAATATGTTGTCGATGAACAGCAACACATCCTGATTCTGCACATCGCGGAAGTACTCAGCCATGGTCAAAGCGGTAAGAGGCACGCGAAGACGAGTCCCAGGAGGCTCATCCATCTGACCAAAGACAAGCGCTGTTTTCTCCAAAACGCCAGCTTCAGCCATTTCGCCAATCAAATCGTTACCTTCACGGGTACGCTCACCAACGCCAGCAAACACAGACACGCCACCGTGATTCTGTGCAACGCGCTGAATCATTTCCTGAATCAACACGGTTTTACCAACGCCTGCGCCACCGAACAGACCAATCTTGCCGCCCTGAACGTAAGGGGTAAGCAAATCGATAACCTTAATACCGGTTTCAAACATCTGAGTCTTAGACTCAAGCTGATCGAAAGCAGGTGGGTTACGGTGAATTGGCCAGCGCTCAGTTACTTCAATATGTTCGCCCGGCTTAGCATTCAAAATGTTGCCGGTAACATCAAACACGTGACCTTTAGTAACATCGCCAACAGGAACCGAAATTGGGCCGCCAGTATCCCTAACTAAAGCACCACGAACCAAGCCGTCCGTAGGCTTCAAAGCGACTGCTCGCACGGTTGAGTCACCAAGGTGCTGCTCAACTTCCAGCGTAATTTCGTGGACGGTATCACCTTCCGTGTTTCCAACGGTGTTGATATCGACTTTGAGAGCATTGTAAATATCCGGCAGATAGCCGACCGGGAATTCAACGTCAATCACGGAACCCTGAACGCGGGTTACGCGACCAGCCGTCGGATCGACTTCCTTTTCGGCTTCTGGAGGCGCTGTGGTCTGATTTTCAGCCATATGCTCCTAATCCTCCTCATTATTCAGCGCATCAGCGCTGCCGATAATCTCGGTAAGTTCTTGAGTGATAGATGCCTGACGCGAAGCATTAAGCTTTCGTGTCAAATCATCCACCAAATTGCGGGCGTTATCTGTAGCCGTATGCATAGCGTTCTGCCTACTTGCCGTTTCAGAAGCAGCAGAAGTAAGCAAGCACTCGTGAATACGCGACTGAATATACTTCGGCAAAACAGCATCCAGCACTTCATCTGGGCTTGGCTCGAAGCAATATTCAACAGCATCAGGATTGCTGCGGCTCACCGCCTCCTCACGAGCTGAAACTGCGCTCGTAGACGACAGCGAAGCTGAAGGACCAGAAGCCGCTTCGTAATCAGGACGGTGCATAGCAAACTCCTCGCCATCCTTCAACGGAACTAACTCAACTGGTAGCATGCGCAACGTACGAACTTTTTGCCTCACCATATTGATAAATTCAGTGAAAACAATATACAGTTCCGAAACTCCGCCTTCTGCTTCCGGCGCCATATAAGCATCCATCAACGTATCAGAAATCTTTTCTGCAATAGTGACATCAGGATGATCCGTAGAACCTTCCCAAGTGCCTGCAACGTCTCGATTACGATACTTGTAGTAAGTAGCACCACGACGACCGTACACGTACAGTTCCGCATGCTTACCTTCCGCATCGAGCTTGGCAAGAAGCGCTTCCGTCTCGCGAATAATCGAAGACGTAAACGCACCTGCCATACCACGATCAGAAGTAAGGGCTAGAACTGCTACACGATTGCCAGCATGCTCCTTACCAAATATAGGATGCTTAATATTCGCTTCGTGATGAGCTACCAACGCCTGCACAGCATCGAAAATTGCGTCACTATAAGGCTTAGCGTTAAGCGCAATATCTCGCGCTTTAGCAATGTGCGAAGACGCAATCATTTCCTGAGCCTTAAAGATCTTACCCAAAGACTGAGTGGAAACAATTCTCGATTTCAATGCAAGTTGGGAGGACATACGCTACTTCCCCTCAGGCTCGCGACTATCTGACTTCGGCTTTGCAATAAGCTGCTCCTTCTCAACAGGGGCAGGGTTCTCAGCCGGTGGCAACGAATCCTTTACAATCAAAGGCTTGCCAGCAGAAGTCTTAAACGTCCTACGGAAATCATCAATAGCAGCATCAAGCTTAGATTCAGTTTCCTTAGTGAAGTCTTCAGTATCGCGAATCACCTGCAAAATGTCGGTGCCTTTATCCAGGTAATCCAACAATTCGCTTTCAAAACGCAAAACGTCCTTCACTGGAATATCGTCAAGCTTGCCATGCGTACCAGCCCACACAGAAACTACTTCCTGCTCCATTGCGCGAGGCGAGAACTGCTTCTGCTTAAGCAACTCTGTTAAGCGAGCGCCACGAGTCAGCTGAGCCTTCGAAGCCGCATCCAAATCGGAAGCAAACATGGCGAAAGATTCCAAAGACTTATAACGAGCCAAGGAAATCTTCAACATGCCAGAGACCTTCTTCAAAGCCTTAGCCTGAGCAGCACCACCAACACGAGACACGGAAATACCGACATCAACTGCTGGACGCTGACCTGCGTTGAACAAATCAGACTGCAAGAAGATCTGACCATCGGTGATAGAAATCACGTTGGTTGGAATGTATGCAGAAACGTCGTTTGCCTTGGTTTCGATAATTGGAAGGCCGGTCATAGAGCCGCCGCCCAAATCGTCGGAAAGCTTAGCACAACGTTCAAGCAGACGAGAGTGCAGGTAGAACACGTCGCCTGGGTAAGCTTCACGCCCAGGTGGACGACGCAAAAGCAAAGAAATCGAACGGTACGCTTCTGCTTGCTTCGACAAATCGTCGAAAACAATCAAAACATGCTTGCCGTTGTACATCCAATGCTGACCGATTGCAGAACCGGTGTAAGGTGCAATGTACTTAAAACCTGCAGAATCAGAAGCTGGGCTTGCCACAATCGTGGTGTACTTCATAGCGCCCGCCTCTTCAAGGCTTTGACGCACTGCAGCAATAGTAGAACCCTTCTGACCGATTGCTACATAGATGCAACGCACCTGCTTCTTCGGGTCTCCACTCTCCCAGTTCGTACGCTGGTTAATAATCGTATCGATTGCGATTGCCGTCTTACCCGTTTGGCGGTCACCAATAATCAACTGACGCTGACCGCGACCAATTGGCGTCATTGCGTCAATAGCCTTCAAACCAGTAGACAAAGGTTCGTCAACTGGATGACGGTGAATAACGTCTGGAGCCTGGGCTTCAAGAATACGACGCTCATTGCACTCAATCGCGCCTAAGCCATCGATTGGATTACCCAAAGGATCCACGGTACGACCAAGATAAGCGTCACCAACCGGCACTGACAACACTTCGCCAGTGCGGTAAACTTCCTGCCCTTCCTCAATACCAGTGAAATCACCGAGAATAACCACGCCGATTTCATGAGCATCAAGGTTGAACGCAAGACCCAAGGTATCGTTCTCGAAAGTGAGCAGCTCGTTCGCCATGCAGCCGGACAAACCAGCCACGTGCGCAATGCCGTCACCAGCCGTAACAACATAGCCAACTTCTTGCGTTGGCATGTCTGTAGGCTTATACGAGTCGACAAAACCGTCGAGCGCCTTGCGTATAAGGGCGGGATCAATAGATAGTTCCGCCATAATTCTCCTTAATTTATTACTTCACTGCCTGTGTCCAAGCACCATTGCGCGCAGAACGCTGCAACTGCTTCAGCTGCATTAACATGGTACGATCGGTTATTTGATCGCCGATTTGTATACGCATGCCACCAAGCACGTTTGGATCCACAATTGGGTTAATGTATGCGCGATGACCCAACTTATTGCTGTAGATTTCAATCAAACGCTTGATTTGCTTATCGGTAAGCGGCTGAGCAGTAGTGACAGTAACCAACGTTTCGCCAGCTTCACGCTCGAAGCCTGACCAAGCGCCACCAAAGCTACCAGTCTTGCCACTTTCCGCACCACCGTGCCATGTCCCGACAAGATAGTGCATTATGCGCAATACAACAGGGTGCGCTTTACCTCCAATAAGCTCGTCAATAAGGCGAGACTTATCTTCCGAAGACCTATTCGGATCGGTAATCGCATCAGAAAGCTCAGGATACTGATCAATCATGCTCATCATTGACGAAAGCTCGTCAGCGATGCGCTGCGCTTCATCATGTGCATCTGAGATGGCCTGCGCAAGAGAAGAACGCGACAAACTTTCGTTTGCACGCGATGCCTTTTCTGGCATTCTTACCTCCTCATTTCTGTAAAACGAAGTAATGCAATTAATATACAAAACCAATAAAAGCGCAAATTATTTTTTATTTTGCAATTATTAAGTTTTGTATATTAAGCCTTACTTAACTTGATCCGAATTTTTAGTTTCTCCAACTTCATCAATCACATGATCAATAATTTTGGAGCTTACAGTATCGTCATCCAGCTTGGATGCAAGAATCTTGCCAGCCAATGCTGCTGCAAGAACCGATACCTCTCCTTGGAGGCTGGACATGGCATGCTTATGCTGAGCCTCAATGGAATGCTGCGCTTCACTAATGATTTTTGCAGCATCCTTTTCAGCGCGTTGTCTAGCTTCGCCAATAATTTTTGAAGCTTCCGCACGAGCCTCTTCGCGAGTTTTTGCAGCATCAGCTTGAGCTTGAGCAAGCTCTTCTTCCATCTGACTTTTTAATTCGTCAGCTTCATGCTGCATGTTCGCTGCTTTAGCCATTCCGCCTTCGATTTTTTCTGCACGCTCATCAAGAATTGCCTGGAATTTAGGCATAACGAACTTGTAGAAAAACGCTGCAAGAACTACCAAAACAACTAACGACCACACTAAGTCATAAGGCTCAGGCAAGAACAACGCCAAACCATTACTCTCAGATGCATGTGCCATGGCTTGTCCTTTCTATTCCCTCAACACTTTTATATTTGTGCTGGAACGAGTTGTTTCGTTCGGTTCACTTTCCCATAATGTAGGCAACGAATCCGAGCAAGCCCAGAACCTCAATAAATGCCAAGCCAACAAACATGAACAACTGAATACGGTTGCCAACTTCTGGCTGACGTGCAGTAGATTCCATAGCTTTAGCAACGACTATTGCCATACCAAGTGCAGGAGAAATTGTTGCGACAGCAAAGCCAAGAATGCTGAGGTTGCCGACCAAACCTGCGAGAGCGATGATATTATTCATTGGTTTCCTTTCTGTTAAAACAGTAACCAGTATAAACCCGTAAGATGGGTAAAATCTGAAGATTTAAGCTATGCTATCAAGCAACAGCAACAGCAGACTTTTCTTCTTCCTCCGGGTAACTTTCCGAAATGTAGACAGAAGCAAGCACAGTGAAAATAAACGCCTGCAAACCAGCTACCATAATTTCGAATAGGGTAAACAGAATGCCACCAAGCAGCCACAAAGCACCGCCGAAGGCAAGGAGTTTATTGCTGGAATCCACCACAAAGAAATTGGTGAATACTAAGCAAGTGGCCACCAGCAAATGGCCAGCAATCATATTCGCAAACAAACGGATTGTAAGCGAAAGTGGTCGCACAATTATTAATTCTATGAGCTGCAATGGCGAAAGAATGAAGTAAATCGGCCATGGCACGCCCGCTGGGAACAACGCTTCACGGAAGAATCGCAAAAAACCTTTTTCACGAATGCCAGCAATAAGATATTGGCACACAACCCACAAAGCAAATACCAACGGACCAGCAATGGTTGCGGTTGCAGCCATATTTAATCCTGGAATCACAGAACAAAGATTAAAGAAGAAAATCGTGATGAAAAGTGTAGACATCATTGGCACATATCGCTTGCCGCGTTCCTCACCAATCATCTCGTAAACAATGTTGTAGCGCACAAAGTCCATTAAAATTTCCAGCATGCTCTGGAATCTTCCTGGAACTAACTTTGCGCGAGCGGCACCAATGCCGAAAATAATCATGACGATTACAGCCATAAGCACACGCACCAAAATAATGCGGTTCATGGCAAATGGTGTGCCCTGGAACAAAATCTCTGGAGGCAAAAATTCGCCAATATTAGGCAATTCTGGTCCAGACGAAGCCACTGCTGAAGCTACATTGGTAGTCCTCAGTAAAACATCAACCATTCCATCCATAAGTGCCTCCTTAAGCAATTCGTTCACACGCCTTCACAACAATGCCGTTTATTCTCACACATGCAATTCATTCATCTCACGGCATTACATATCAACTAGACTATCTATTTCGCAAAGCGCGGGGCACGAAACGAAAAATACATCTAAAAGCTGATTCTACTCTGTGTATGTACATAATTTGTTGCTGACATATCTTATTACAAACTTAACTCACGAAGACTGTTAATTTTTCTAAAAAATGTCATAAATTTCATAAAATTTAGAGGATAACTCACCTTTTTCTGTAAAAAAGAAATAAAATACTGAAAAAAGTTCGACACTCGCAAAGCGATGTAATCACCCTGCGCACTGCAATTTTTAATCCTGTACCTTTAATCCTGTACCCCATATCCACTATTCACAAACGGACGGAAGTTATCAGAACGCGGAGAAGCCGGCTCGTGACGTATCGCACGATCCGTACCCAACTTTCCCGTAGCGCGAAGTTTAGGAATATCACAAAGATCGTAAGGCGTAGTTTCATACACCCAATTAAGCCAGTTGCGCCACAATAAGTTGGCATGAGCACGCCAAGCAAAAAGCGGTTCCAAACTTGCGTCATCATGCGGAAAATAGTTGCGAGGGAACGGCACGTTACTTAAACCTTTCGCCATGTCGCGCTCGTATTCTTGAGCAAGCGTCATTTTGCCGTACTCCCAGTGTCCTAGCGCAAAAACTTCCGAAAAATCGCGACTTGCTACCAAACCCGGACCTGATTGCGGTCCACACGTAAGAATTTGTAAACGCTTATTACGCGCAATATCGTCAACGTCAACGCTTGCTATACGAGAGTGCGGCTGCAATGCTATTTCGTCGAACCCATTGGTAAGGAAGCAGTACTCATCCTGCAAATATTGCGGGAATACGCCAAAAACTTTTTCGCTGAGAACATGCTTTTTTACGCCGTAACGATAGTAGAGCGCGCCCATCGCGCCCCAGCACAAGTACATTGTAGAAAAAACGTGCGTGGCTGCCCAGTCGAGAATCTGCGTAAACTCATGCCAATAGTCTACTTTTTCGAATTCCATATGCTCAACCGGAGCACCTGTCACTACAAAACCGTCGTAATAATTATTACGAAGGGCATCAAGATTTTCGTAAAACTTCACTAAATGATCGGCACTTACGTGAGTCGATACATGCGTGGAAGTTTTCATAAAATCGATGTCAACTTGCAAAGGAGATTTAGAAATAAGACGCAACAGTTGCGTTTCTGTTTCTATTTTCTTCGGCATAAGGTTTAGGATAAGCAGTCTTAACGGTCGAACCCGCTGCTGTTCCGCTTCTGGACGTTCAAGCGCAAAGATGCGTTCGGCGTCAAGAATATCTCGTGCTGGTAATCCTTCTGGAATCTTAATAGGCATGTGTTTATTATACCCCACACTTGTTTAGTAATAGTTGACCACGCTACGAATAGTTAGTTACAAACGCAATAAGATACGCAATAAGAGACGCAACTTGCGCAGGGAATTGTAAAACAAAACGGCGAGACACGCCCGAAAGTTGACAAATCTGAATTTGCACCTATCGTAGATAGAGCTGCTAAAAGTGGCCGACGCGGGGTGGAGCAGCTCGGTAGCTCGCTGGGCTCATAACCCAGAGGTCCATGGTTCAAATCCATGCCCCGCTACTAAAGCCAAGAATCACACGACATTCTCACGATTGTGTGGTTCTTGGCTTTTTTATTTTTCGGGTTATAGGCCAGCAAGCGAGTAACGCAACTCAATACAGCAGAATCGCAAGACGTCGGCGAGCGCGCGCCAAACGAGGGTCGTCAGTAGGAAGCATAGCAAAATACTCAAGCATACGCGCACGAATACTCTCAGCATCCGCACGATGCCCTCCAGCCAGAAAATCAAGCAAACGTCCGAACGCATCATCGATATGCCCATCGATCATATCGACATCCGCAACTGCAAGCTGCGCTTCAACATCGTCAAGATTATCCCCCGCAGCCTTACGCACTGCAGCAACGTCCGCATGCGCATTGCGCGCAAGTAGCAACGCCTTAGCGCGCTCGCGAGCAGCAAGTGCATCATGAGGATCCGCTTCAAGGACCTTCGCGTACTCGGCAGCGGCAGCAGCATAATCACCCTGCATCGCCAGCGCATGAGCTTGCTCATGAGCAGGAGGAACTTGCTCCGCAGAAGAGCTAGAACTATCGCCATCGCTAGCACCGTCACCAGAAGCATCAGACTGAGCATCGTTCGCAGGCTCCACAAAAGGAGCAGTCCCAGCCACCCCGGAACGTTCAGCAACCTGAACCAACTGCGGCATAATCGTGCTACAAATCTGCTGCAACTCATCATCACTTGGCAAACCTTGCGAAATCGGCATAGGCCTTCCACCAATCAAACCGTATATTGCAGGAAGCTGCTGCGCGCGCAAAGCCTGAGCAATACTAGGACTTTCGTCAGCATCAATACGCGCAAGCTGCATGCGGCCGTCAAGAGCAGTCACAGCATCCGCAAGCTGAGAAGCAAGCTCAAAAGAAGCCTCATCGTGCGACTGCCAAAGCAGCAGAATAATAGGAAAACTTACCGACGTTTGCACCATCGCCTGGAACGACTGCTCGTTAACATCAATAACGTAGCCGCCAGCTTTTGGAGCAGAAGACTGAGCACCTTGATCGCCAGCAGCAGACGCACGAGCCGCCTGCTTAGCCTGCGCTTCAACTCGACGCTTCACACCCTCCAAATCCACAGCTCCTGCAAGCGAAAAAACACCAGGGTTCATGCTCTGCGACTGTCCATTGACCATGTTTGCCTCGTTTTCTTATTTTTCTTATTCATTAACCAACGCGTTAAAAATTCAACGCGCACACAAGCACCAATGTATAAAGATTCCTTACAAATCTTCTTTATAAAGCTTCTACTTTAATAGGCTGACGCTCGGCACCAACCGGAGTAATTTTCATGTGTGAACCCGCGGATGGAATCACCAAAGCAACGACGTTAACGTACGTTACGCGCATAGTGCCCGTCGCCTTACCGTCACCAAATAAAGCCTTCTCTTCGTCGGAAGCAGGCCTCGACTCGCGGCCTTCTCCCGCAACGCGCGTCCACACAGAATCTATGCGAGCAACCACTAAATCACTACCATCCGTTGAACGCATAACGCTTATCTGCTTCATTTGCGGCGTAAAAACTTGCTCTTGCGAGCCTTTGTTGCGTTCCATGCCGGCTTGTACAACTTTGGAAAGTTCAGCCAGCTTTCCGCGTAAATAGTCTTTTTCAAAATACTTTGCGTACTTGCTGTCTTCACCATGCTGCAACACGTCTGCATACGCTGTTACTGCAACTTCTGGAGTCATTACAAGGCCGGTATCGTTAATCTTTCCCATAGAAGATCCGATACTTGGTACAGCAAATTTAGGAAGATGTACGCCCGGGAAAAGTCGCGCCACAGCCCACAGTTTGTAGTTTGAGCGCGCACGTCGCTGACGCAACACTAACAAACGCTTAGATTGTTGGTCTTGAGTAGTCGTAGTAATAGTTACCAAATCGCGAGGCCAACCAGAGTTAGTAGGAACAATAGTTTGTGCCGAAGCGCGCGGGATAGTGGTTTTAGGGTCCAACTTGCCGGTTTTGCTTGCAATAGTAAGCTCGCTGGTACGAACGTCAAGCGCAGGGCCGGAAACAGCTTTGAAAAGCGCACTCACGTCTTTTTCTTCGTTAGCACGTTCCAAAACACGCAATACGCCAAGTCGAATATCTTTTTCTTGCAAAATCGTTACGTTTGGCATTTCCCGACTACTGCGCACTTCTGTAGGTTTCGGCACTTGCCCGTCGCAAGCCGCTAAGCTCATCACAATCATTGCGGATACTGCACTCGCTACACAAACGCGCGCGGAGTGTAGGGCAGCTTTCATGCTGCTACCAAACTTGCGATTGCATATTCTGGTATTATTACGCATTACTTTTCACTCCCCCGCTCAGCGTTTCGTCCGTTTGACGACGAATTGCCTCGCCAATTTTTACCGCCTTTTCTGTAACGAGCGTCGTTTCTGTCGCTACGATACCCTCGACGATTCGCGCGATACGGTTTAGCATTTTCCGATTTCGTATTTTCAGACTTAACACCACCAGATTTCGTACCTGACGCATTTGACGCATTTGATACATTTGACGTATTTGACGCACCAGCTGGCTTCGTGCCGACACCAGCAGATTTTGCTTTATTATTGCGCAAATCGCGGTTTCGACAATTCTTTGCATCCGACTTTTGCCGCCTGGTGCGCTTTGCATTGGAATTATTGCGCTCGCCAGAATTGCCAGAATTGCCAGAATTTCCAGAATTGCCACGTTTACTAGAGTTGCCAGAGTTGCCAGGGTTGCCTGAAGAACCAGCGTCACCAGCAGTGCGAGCAGCATTATGCCTGTGAGTTGCTTTATCAGAAGCTTTTGCCGCAACTTTGCTCAAATCTTCATCCGACTCGCCATCAGCATTTGCCACACGACTATTCGCAGCACGCTCACCGTGAGACTCAGCAGCATCGCGTCGATTATCGTGAGAAACCTCAACTTGATCAGCTTGAGCACCGGCAGACTCCTCCTGAGCATACCCGTCCGTCGTATAATCAGCAGAAGATTCATACGAACCCAAACCATCAGAACTATCTGAATCATGCTGCTGAGCAAAGCGCGCGGCAAAAGCGAGCAACTCATCTTTAGAAATCACAGTAGTTTCCGCTAACGAATCAGCAGAATCCTTCGCAGACGAAGCCACAGCAATACGCGCAGTGGGCTGCAAACCTTCCGCACTGCCACCAACAGCCTGCAAAGCGCCCCTACGTCGAGCATGGCAACCATGACGACCGTGACCCGCAACAGCCCTCTTATGGTGCCGCTTATGCGCAAGCAGCTTCAACGTACCCATAAGCGCTTCAACAAAACCAACTTCCTCACGACGAGCAGGCTTCACCGTTAACACGCCAGAACGACTTGCAACCAACTGCCTATTCCTACGACGGTGCGGAGCCATAGCAAAAATAGTTGCAGCGAGCACAGCCAACGCTGCAAAAAGAATACCAACAAAGTAAAGCGGCGTAGCAAAATCAGGCACATGATGTCGACGCCAACGCAACTCGACCATCGCACTAGGCGCATTACTCCCCAAATCAATCAGCAAAACACGACTAGCAGCCTGCGAACGAACACTCGGCAAATGAGAATCACGGTGAGACGAATTATTATTAGAACGAGTATTCGTTTGAGTAATACTGCCGGACTCCACCGCACGATCGTACGAAGCCGAACCGGTAGTCTGCACGAAATCATTAGTATTAATCGCAAACTTTGCTAAACCAAGTTGACAGGTGACGTTCGACCACAAATTAGATTGCTTAAACGGCACGTCAGGATCGCCAGTATCCACAGAAGAATCCGATTGCAGCGAATTTTTACCAGACGTTTCCGAAACGTCCAAACGCTCCCAATCCAGCAAGCCAGTAATACGTTTAACAGGAGAGCCAGCAACCCAACCACGAACATCTTTTACTAAACCAACGGCAACACAAATAGGCTTACGCGTACGCAACGCAGCTACGCTAATACGCACTTTGCTATCAACTAAATCCAACACACCAGGATCGGTGACAATATAGCGAGTGCCATCTACGCGAGCATGCGCAATCACCACTTCATTCGGCTTCCATAGGGTTGCGTTCACTATACCAAAAACAAAACTCAACACCGCAAGAACCGCAAAAAATGGCGCTACGATACCACGCATAATTTTGATGCGCATGGTTGGCTGTTTCATCGGTAATCTTTCTGTATCAGAAGCATTGTTGATATTTGTCATAACGCTACTATTCTACAATCTTTCCTTACCAAGCGCTTATTATCAATAAAAATCAATATCAAGCGGTAGTGTGAACTTATGCAAAAAACCACAATATTGAAACAAAAGTCCTTCTTGGCGCGCACTTTTGCGGCTGTAAGTGCCATAGCATTGTGTGCAGGATTGGCTTCCTGCAGCGGCAACGCTGATAATAAGAATGGTGCAGCCGACGAAAACGCTCAGAAAGCGGGCATGCAGCTACTCGAGGGCATTAGTGCTTCCGGCAAGCTCGGCCAAAAGCCTGACGTTAAATTGCAGACTCCACTAAAGGTGAAGAGGAACACGTACGCCATTTTGCAGCGAGGCAACGGTCCAACTATTGAAGAAGGCGATCGCGTATGCTCGCAGGGCATAGTTTTCAATGCCAAAGACGGCAAAGAACTTATGAATACTTGGGATAAGGGTAATATTGACTGCTCAATTTCTATTGGCAAGAACGTGACCAGCCGCCCGTATTACGCGCTTATTAAGGGTAAGAAAGTAAATACGACCATAGCGTTTGGTGTAAGCGGCAAAACCGGCCCGTCGTACGTGATGGTTCTTACGTTAATTTCCCGCGCCAAGGCATTAACTCGCGCCACCGGCAAAGCAGTAACCGATATTCCTGCAAATCTGCCGAAAGTAACGCTTGATAAATCTGGAGTACCATCCTTAGATAAGAATAACTACGTGCCAGATGGGAAGCTGGTTTCCCAGACTTTGATTGAAGGAACCGGCAAAAAGGTGACCGCAAAAAGCACCGTCACCGCTCATTACGCTGGGTGGACTACCGATAAAGATGGCAAACTGCATCAGTTCGATTCGTCATGGTTGCGCGGCATGCCTGCGGACTTCTCGCTCGCTGGACAGGTAATTCAGGGCTGGACTAAGGGCTTAACAGGTAAGAAGGTTGGCTCGCAGGTTCTGCTGGTGATTCCGCCAAACGATGGCTACGGCAGCGAAGACAAGAAGGACGCTAAAGGAAACGTAACGATTCCTGCGAACTCCACGCTGTACTTCGTAGTGGATATTCTTTACGCTTCCAAAGCGCAGTAGCAGTAAGACCAAAGCGCTGTAGAAAGCAGACACGTTACTGTTTGTGTTTGCTGCTTGCTGCTTCCGCACACAAGCCTCTCCTACGCAATAGGAGGGGCTTTTTTATGCCCCAAAGTACTCAAAGGCTGAGGCATTGCTTGTTTATTCGTTACTAACGCAGTACGGTTTCTGCAAAAGTAACGAAAAAATGTTATTGAGTGTTACTCGTGCAGAGCGCTGACTGCGCTAGTAACGAAAAAACGGGATTATACGTTACTAACGCAGATTGCGTACTGCAGGAGCAACGAATAGGTTATTTTACATTCCAATGCGCACAGTTATTCACTCGTAGGAATATTAGTGTGGCAGAGATTTGAGATTTTTCGCACTGAGCGCGGCGAACGTCAGAGCCGAAGGCTGCTGATTCGCCAAGCGAAGAAGAAAAATCGAAAAATCTCGGCGATACGACAAGGTTATTAACGATTAGCACGCAGAGTTTAGGGGGATTTCTCTACGAGCACTAAAAGAGGACTGAGGAAGCAACATTCATTAAGAACGAAGCAGACATAAAAGCCTTTAACAACCAGAGCGACGAAGGACGGGACGTGCGAGGAGAGAAATCCCCCAAAACTCGCGCCACACCAAACGAATTGCAATATAACCTATAACTACCCTTATTATTCACGGCTATTAGTAAACGTTCGGCTAATTTGCGAATCGAAGTGACTTCTCGCGCATTATGCAGCTCGAAGTCGTCGATTCGCAGGTCAAAACGCAGAAAGGCCCACGGAAAAACCGCGAGCCTTTCACACTACAAGCATCATCACCCGTCCCTAGCGGAAGACAACACTCACCCAGCACTCAGCATCCACCAGCACCACCCCTACCAGCATCAATGGTAAGAAAGAAAAACGGCAAACCACATCAACCAGCAGAAACAACACCAGCAGAGGCAACAAACCCAAACAAGCCGTCACACGCCGAGCACAAGAATAATCAATAAAAACCGCTTAGCCTAGCACGCCAAACAACGCACTAGACTAAGCAGTCAAACACCAAACCCAGTATTAAACACCAGGCCTGCT
>NZ_LRTV01000006.1:0-43645 GCF_003408845.1 Gardnerella massiliensis | reverse complement strand
TTTATGGAACATTTGCCGGAGACTTTTCTCCGGGTTTTGTTGCTGAATTGGTGGGTTTTTGGAACATTCTCCGGAAAATTCCCAGCGTTTGTTGCTGTTTTAGCCGTTTTTTGGAACATTTGCCGGAGTTTTTTCTCCGGCAAATGTTCCAAAACCACCAAAGCGGGGATTAAAAAAGACGGAGGTCCGTGGACTCTACGCCACGCATATCGTCATAGTCAAGAATTAAACAAGTAAAGCCACGATCCTCCGCCAACACGCGCGCCTGCGGACTAATCGTCTGCGCCGCAAAAATACCACGCACCGGCTTAAGCAACGGATCACGATTCAACAAATCACAGTAACGCGTAAGCTGCTCCACGCCATCAATACCACCATGACGCTTAATCTCAATCGCCACATGCACACCATCCGCATCCTGGGCCATAATATCCACCGGGCCAATAGCAGTCGGATATTCGCGACGCACCAAAGTAGCACCTTCACCGATACGCTCAATCTGCTCAGCCAAGTAGCGCTGCAAATGGTCCTCAACACCATCCTTCACCAAGCCAGGATCCTCACCCAAATCGTACGTACTGTCGCTATAAACATGCTCAAGCGAAATCACAAGCAAATCATCAGTTTTATCCGCAGCAACGCGAAGTACACAACCGTCCGCCACAACTCCAGAATTGGTATCAGCGCAATCCTCGCCATCTTCCTTACGCAGCACGCGCATAGTGCAAGGAGCTACCATCCAATTAAGCGGCTTATACGCGCCAAGTTCCGAAAAAATCAGCACACTACCATCGGCCTTAATAAGCAGCACGCGCTTCGCTTGAGGAAGCGTAGCATTTAATCGGCCCGTATACTCAGCACTACAATCCGCAACAATAATTCGCACACAGCAAGCATAACAGCAATCACATAATTGCAATCACATAACAGCAATTGCGCAACGAAAAACGCTACTTAGTCACTTACCTACTTGCCTACTTACCTAGTGCTTCAGCCAAATCACGATTCTGCCAATGCTCATGCAACGCGCAATAACCGCCAAACAACACAAGCCAAACCAAACCACCAATTGCGGCAGCGCGAGTATCGTCGCTAATAAACAATGTAATATACACAAACACAAAGAACGCAATCGTAAGCGAATTCAACAGCTTATAATGCGGCATCACAAAACCGTCCGGCATAAAATCAGCCGACTTACGATACTTACGGTGAGTCACCATAATCAAAATATAAATCATGATAATCACTGCAGAAGAAGCCGAAGCAAACAGAATAAACGCTCCATGCACGCCAGGAATCGAATTAACCACCGGAGAAAGAAGAATCAAAGCAGACGAAAATACAATAGCGCGAGCAGGAACCTTCGTACGCGACACCTTACGCAACTTACCCAACAGCGGCGAAGGCGACTCAAGCGCAATCTGATACATGTGGCGGCCAGCAGAATACAGCAAAGAATTAAGCGCAGAAGAAGCAGCCGTAATAACCACGAAGAACACCAAAGCCGAAGCCCAATGCAAACCAGCGTATTGGAACACCATAATAAATGGTGACATAAATACACCCTCAGCATTCGTCGCCTTAAACCGCTGCCACGGCACAATAAGCATAATAGCCACAAGAGCGCCAACGTAGAAAATCAAAATGCGCATAATAATTTCGTTCACAGCCTTCGGCAGCACTTGGCGAGGGTTCTTCGTCTCCGAAACCGTTACGCCCACAAACTCAATAAGCTGATACGCATAAAACACCATTTGGAAGCTCATCAAGAAAGCGAGCCAGCCGTTAGGCATCAACGAAAAATTATTGAAAATATTATCGAAACCAGCGTGGCCAGCCGGACTTATCACGCCACCATGCAGAGGCGTTGCAGGATAATGGTAGCCAATCACCACCATTACGGCAGCAGTCGCAATAAGTGCCACAATAAGCGTGATCTTAATCATAGAGAACCAAAACTCTGTTTCTCCAAACAGCTTCACCGCAACCAAATTAATGCACACTAAAGCAACCAAGAACACTACTTCTATAAGCCATTTCCAATGACTTACGTCAATATCAAACGTTTGGAAAAACGTGACGCAATACGTGCTCACGGCCGTAATCTCACTCATACCAATCAGCACAAGCACAAACCAGTACGACCAGCCGGCGAAATTACCCCAACCTCTACCAAGGTAACGCGTAATAAAACTAATAAACGTATGCTGGTTCGGATCCTTATACATAAGTTCGCCAATGCCACGCATCAGCAAAAACATAATCAAACCAACAATAATGTACACGAACACAATGCTCGGGCCGGTTAAACTAATAGATTTTCCGGAACCAAGGAATAAGCCCGTACCAATCGTGCCGCCGATAGCAATAAATTGCACATGACGCTTGGTAAGACTGCGTTCCATCTGATTCGTGTGGTCGCCTAGCGCTTCCTGCGTAGAATCGTCAGCTGACTTAATAGCGGTTGAGATATCGGATTGAACACCAGCTTGAATATGAGATTGAATATGAGAAGACGAATCATCAGCTGTTGCAGGGGATTCAGCATGCTGAGAACCTGCCCCGATACCGCTATTTGCCGTCTTGCTCATTATCATAACTCCGTTTCCTAGTGATTACGAAATTCCCATTTTATAGGAACCCGTAACTATTCGCCGGCAAACTTACAAATTTTCACCACAATCCGCGCTTATTTCGCACCTTTATACTTCCGCACTTTTCGCACTTTCGCACATTATTCCACACTTTTCAGCGAGCTAACCGGATCGATACGATCAAGCGCAGGATTCGTAGACCATTGCACAATCAAGGCAAAAATAAGCGTTACGCAGCCAGCAATACCGTAACTCAACGGAGCAACTTCCACCTCAAAATACAACGATGGCATACGCAACGCGCTCGTCAGCATACCAGCAATAAACCTACCCAACGGCAATCCGACAGCAATACCAACCAACGTAAGTATCAGCATCTCCTTATGCACGTAAGCATGCACTTCACGCCGGTAAAAACCAAGCACTTTAAGCGTAGCTATTTCGCGAGCGCGCTCCGAAATATTCGTACTCGCCAACGTAAACAGCACAGCCAAAGCCAAACCCGCAGCAAGCGCAATAATCAACGCAACCACAGCGTTCATAAGGTCAAAACTAAAAGCGTGCTTCATGCGCGTAATATTAATAACTCGCAGCACGCCATCGCGCTCAGCAAACGCATCAGCGTACCGTATCCTCGCGTTGTCACTACCACGCAAACGCATAATCAACGCGTTTTCCTTCACGCTTTGCCCTTGCTTTGCAGCGGTTGCGTCTTTCGCACCTTTCGCACCAAACAAACGCTCGTAACAACGCGCAGTCATATACATATTAGAACCGATAAGATTGCGAACAATAGCACGCACCTTAACAACGGCCCGCTTGAAACTTACGTTCGTAATCGCAATTTTGTCGCCGCGACCAATATTCAAAGAAGCCGCAGCACTTTGCGAAAGTAACGGCCCTTCATCATTAAGCGGAACCTGACGCAAATTATCGTCGACATCGCACAAACGCACCAAACGAGCCAACGTAGCAGCATCCTTTACCACAATAAGCTGCACACTTTCAGCATCTTCAGTTGCGTGGTGCTGAGACTTATCGCTACCGTCAGATTGATACTTTGCAATCTCCCCAGAACTTACGTATGAAGCAAGCACCGTTTCTATACGATGCTTAGACTTATCATTTTCGATACTGCTCTGCATACGCTTAAAAGATTCAGGCGCAGAAACGGCAATCATATCGTAACGGTAAATTCCCTCATATTGACGGATACCCAAGGTTGCAACAGTGTCGTTCAACGCCAACGCGCACACAATAAGCGCAGTGCACCCGGCCACACCACCAATAGTCATGCACAGTCTGCCCTTAAATCGCGCAAGATTACGAACCGTCACCTTATTGAGGAAACTCATGCGATTCCAAATCCAAGGCAAGCGTTCCAACAATACGCGAGCGCCGGCGCGAGGAGCTTTTGGACGAAGTAATAGCGCCGGAACTTGCCTTGTTTCACGCCAACTCACCACAATAGTGCACACCGCCACTGGTATAACAAAGGCGAGCACGCACAACGATCCGTAAAGCCAGTCGTATCGCAAAGTTACGTCCGGCACAGAGTACAATCCGTGCAAAATCTTCAAAAGCAGCGAAGGAATCGCCAAAAAACCAACAATATCGCCAATACCACCGCCAATAATGCAGGCAAGAATAGCAAAGAACGCGTGTCTGGTAACGGCTGCTGAACGACCATACCCCAAACTTAAGTAAGTTCCAATAAGCCCACGTTCCTCCTCAACCATGCGTGCCATGGCAGTAAGACTCATCATCATGGCGACGATAAGAAATATTGCAGGAAACGCGTAACCGAGCGACTGAATCGAAGCTATATCTGAACGCAAGCTTGCGTAACTTTCGTTTGCAATTCGCGTAATAACATGCCATCGAGCTTGTGGAACGCGCCGTTCTATAGCTGGCTTTATGCGCTCGCGAACCTTTTCGTACGCTTGCTTTACTACTTGCTCTGGGGCGCCTTTGAGCTTCTTCGCGGAAGCAACAATGCGCCGCGCTTCAAGATTGGTAAGATTGTCAACGAGTTGGTTACGTCTCGCCTTTTCGCGTGTAACTTGCACACGCTCGTGAATCTGTTTCGAAGCTTCGTCAACTATATTTCTGTAGGCTTGGGAGAATGTGTTAACGTTTTGCGCTGACTTCAGTCTCACCGATATAACGGTATAAGGTAACTTTTTAACGCTACGAAAGTCAGCAAAAGTGAACATAGGGTAACGTGAGGTGACGGAATTGCGGAAGGCTTTCGACTGGTAGCCGTCAGGATTGTTCAAATCGTTGCTATCGAGCACGCTAGCTGTTATGCGCAAACGGTAAGTTTCGTTCTTTTTCTCAGTTTTTGCTGGATTTTCTTTATGAGACGATTCCTTATTGGACGATTCCTTATTGGACGATTCCTTGCGCTGTTGCACTGTAATTACTACAGTGTCACCAATATGCAGGCCGCTATCGTGCAGGAAGCGTTGCGTTACAGCGACTTCGCGAGTATTAGAAGGCATTGTGCCGCGCAATAAGTGCAGCTGGTTAAGTTGTTTGCGTGCGCTGACATAGTGGACTAAGTTCACTGCGTATGAGGAAGTTGAGTCACTTGCGGGGAGAGCGGTTGCTTTTCTGGAATATTCAGCTTCCACTTCGCTTACGGCTGGCAAAGATTTCAACGCGGTTACGTCGTCACGCGTAAGCCCCAGCGTAGAAGCGACTTGTAAATCATACGAGCGCAACTTAGCGTACATGTTATTCGCGCCCAACAGCATGTCGTTACAGCCTGCATAAATGCCGGTGAGCACAGCAACGCCTAGCATAGCGATAACTGCTAAAACGCAGAAACGTCGCCATTCTTTACACCACATTCGTACGGCACTTATAAATAGTGCCGGAAATAATGAGCGAGAACGTTTCGTACCTAACGATTTTGTATGCTTAGTTTTATTGCCGACGCTCATCCTAGTCACCACTCAATCCTAGTCACCACTCAATATCCGCAATTGACGCAGGATGCTCCTGCACGGTTTCGCTCACTACTTTGCCCGAACGGAATCGCACCACTTTATGCGCCATCGGTGCGATTGCTGCATTGTGCGTAATAATGAGTACTGTCATACCTTCCGTGCGGCAAATATCTTGCAAAAGTTGCAACACAGCCTTACCAGTTTCGTAATCCAAAGCACCCGTAGGTTCGTCGCACAGCAGCAGCTTCGGTTTCTTTGCTAACGCACGCGCAATAGACACGCGCTGCTGCTCGCCGCCGGAAAGTTGCGCCGGAAAATTGTGAAGACGATCTTTCAAACCAACATCTGCAAGCGTTTGCGCCGGATCAAAATGGTCTGCACAAATCTGAGAAGCCAACTCAACGTTTTCTAAAGCTGTTAAATTTGGCACGAGATTATAAAACTGAAAAACGAAACCAATATCTTCGCGACGGTAACGAACTAGGCCCTTCCCCTTCAGCTTACTCACGTCACAATCTCCCACTACCACACGGCCACTTGTGGCAGTGTCCATGCCGCCGAGGATATTTAACGCCGTAGTTTTTCCAGCGCCCGAAGCTCCTAAAATAACCGTAAGCTGGCCACGTTCCGCGGTAAAACTGGCATCGTCTAGCGCACGCACAACTTCCGAACCGGAAGGATACTCTTTTACTACGTGATCAAATGTTATATATGCCACCATGCACCTTCGCTACTTTTTTACGTAATTTAGTATTACTTAATTTATTTATTACTTAATTTATTTATTACTTTTATTCGTCACTTAACTTGTTGCTACTTAACTTTTCGCTATTTGCAATTTACTACTTAATTTTATTCGTTACTTAAGTAGCGACACTCCCCTGCGAGCCATACAGTACGCATTGCCTAGCCAAGTGTGACGAGAATTTGGCCAAACTGCACCCAAACGTGGAGCATTCTGACTCATCCAAATGCTAGGAACGCGCCCGTCAGCACTCTGAGAGCCGAGAAGATTGAAGCCGTTCTTGTTCTGCAACCAATCAGTATGCTGAGTCACTACCGCTAAGCCTTCTTCCAAAGTCAACGGCAAACGCTCGTCGGAATCAATAAGCTTACGAGCTACGTCCGGCTCACGATTCAAATACGAGCCTCCAGCATGCGGGTCAACAACCAAGTAAAACGGGCCTTCTGGAGGTTCAAAACCATCTTGTGGAAGAAAACTCGCTATATCTCGCGGAGGCATAGTGGTAAAACCAGCCATACGATCAATACTCGTGCGCGCAATCAAAGATTCAGGCGACACTAATTCGCGCGTAGGAACCAGCACAATATTAGTTCCCAAATCGCTCCGTTCAAGCGCGCGCAACAGCGGACGCGCAAGCGCACGAAAAGCATCAGCGCTCATATCCGCCACATCCGGATACCCGAGCGCTACAATGCGATCAAGTTGTCGCCGAATTTCTTCCGATGCTATTGACATACTTCCAGTTTACGCAAAAAATCTTACAATTGCGAGCGCTACAATACGTAATAAATCGGCAAAATCAGCCAGCAAAATGTCGCTTTTTGGCTATAATTTCCGCCAACTGAACAGCGTTTAGCGCAGCACCCTTACGCAAATTATCGTTAGCAATAAACATTGCCAAACCGCGCTTAGCTTCCACAGCCTGGTCTTGACGAATACGACCTACGTAACTTGCAGATTTACCAGCAGCAAGCTGCGGAGTAGGAATATCATCAAGCGCCACTCCTGCAGCATTGCGCAATACGTCACGAGCCATATTTGGTGTAACATCGCGCTCAAACTCGGCATTAACACTCATACCATGGCCAGTAAAAACGCCCACGCGCACGCACGTGCAAGACGCTGCAAGATTTGGCAAGTGCAAAATTTTACGACTTTCGTTACGCAGCTTCTGCTCTTCGTCAGTTTCTTCGGAACCATCATCTACAAGCGAACCAATAAACGGTACCGCATTAAAAGCAATCGTGCGCACAACTTTAGTAGGCTCTGGAAAATCAATAGCACTACCATCAAACACCAGCTTATCCGCACCCTGATCTAGCGCCGCCTTAGCTTCGTTCATAAGTTGCAAAGCACCAGCGCGGCCCGCACCCGAAACAGCCTGATAAGAGGACACAATAAGACGCTTCAAACCAAAAGCGTCAGCGAGTGGCTTCAATACTGGCATGCAAGCCATCGTAGTGCAATTAGGATTGGCAACGATTCCGCTTGGAATATTGTCTAAATCTTCCGGATTTACTTCCGCAACCACCAGCGGCACGTCGTCGTGCATACGCCATTGCGAAGAATTGTCTACTACAATTGCGCCAGCTTCAGCAAATTTTGGCGCCCAAATTTTTGAGGTTCCGCCGCCGGCAGAAAAAATAGCGATATCAATCCCGCTTAAATCCGCTTTTTCAACGTCTTCCACAACCACGTCTTTGCCACGATATTGCAAAACTGTACCCGCAGAATGAGCAGAAGCCATAAAACGCAAGTTACGAACTGGAAAATCGCGCTCGTCAAGCACACGGCGCATTACCATACCAACCTGGCCCGTAGCTCCTAAAATCGCCACGTTCACGCCAGTTTCATTGATAATCGTCATTTTATTTCTCCCTTGGTAAGTACCTTAATAAGTAACTTGATAAGTACCTTAATATGTGCCTTAATAAATATTAGGCAAATAATTTAGGCGAATTTAGCGGCCGCTTCCCCCATAAACAACGGCTTCAATTTGATTTGCGTCCAAACCGTAAGCCGTATGCAACGCGCGAACCGCCTCGTCGAGCTGATCAACCGGGACCAAAGCAGCAATACGAATTTCAGAAGTAGAAATCATTAGCGTATTAATACCATGCTCACTTAATGCAGTGAAGAACGTTGCAGCCAAACCAGAATGCGTTTTCATACCGACGCCTACAACTGCAACCTTGCCAACCGTAGGATCTACATCCATAGAAGTGAACTTCAACTCGTCGCGAGCAGCTTCAAGAACACTACGCACCGCTTCAGTCGACGAGCTAGGTGCAGTAATGGAAATATCCGCAGTACCGGTAGAGGCACTTGCTTGAGCAATCATATCTATATTTGCATTAGCTTTTGCGAGAGTAGTGAACACTTTCGCAGCCATTCCAGGTATGTCGGGAATTCCACGAACTGTAATCATGGATTCGCTGCGGTCGTGCGCAACACCCGAAATAATAGGCGTTTCAGCTCCTAAATCCGGGAACAAATCACCCATGGTAGAACGAATATCCTGATTTACCATTATTACCGCCCTTAATTTCTACTTGCTAACTATATCTACTCGCTAACTATATGTAGCGAATTTACCAACTTATTTACCGACTATACTTGCTTATCTACTAATACTTAAAATTAACTCAAATTAGGTAAACTATGTGGATCTACGTCACGCGGAACAATAAGCGTACCGTTCCTGCGCGAAAACGAACTACGCACATGCAACGGCATGCCAAAACGCTGAGCATACTCTACGCAACGCAACGCAAGCACACGAGAACCACAAGACGACATTTCCAGCATCGAATCATAATCAATAACCGGAATACGCTTAGCCGTTGGCACAATACGCGGGTCCGCAGTGAAAACGCCGTCAACATCCGTATAAATTTCGCAAACGTCCGCGCCCAACGCAACCGCGAGCGCTACTGCTGACGTATCGGAACCACCACGGCCCAAAGTAGTATCGTCGCCGATTTCGCTAATACCCTGGAACCCAGCCACAATTGCCACGCTCCCCTTGCTTAAAGCAAGACGAACGCGATCTGGCTTAACAGCGCGAATATGCGCCGCACCAAACTTCGTATCCGTCATAAAACCAGCTTGCGAACCGGTGAAAGAATAAGCGTGCGAACCTTGAGCATGAATCGCCATAGCAAGCAAACTCATGGAAATGCGCTCGCCAGCGGTCATGAGCATGTCCATTTCACGAGCCGGCGGATGCGCATTAACACTCATAGCTTGGTCGATTAAATCGTCGGTAGTGTCGCCCATTGCCGAAACAACAACCGCGACATCATTGCCCGCTGCTTTTGTAGCAAGAATTCGCTTAGCAACACGCTGTATGGCATCGGTATCAGCTACAGAAGAGCCACCATATTTCTGTACGATAAGCGCCAATTTTTACCCCTTAAAGATCATGTTGTTACAAACAAACTCACAAAAAGTGTGCAAAATCTTCGGTTTTGTTATTAGCGTACCAACTATGCTCTATTTATTACGTTTTATTACGTTTTATTACGTTTCCAAACCATTGCGTTGAAGCGCTACACAGATTGGCGGCCAGTAAACGCGCGTCCAAGCGTTATTTCATCCGCATATTCCAAATCTCCACCAACCGGCAAACCGCTCGCCAAGCGCGTTACTTTAATCCCAAGAGGATCAAGCAAACGAGCCAAGTAGGTAACCGTCGCCTCACCTTCAATATTAGGATCGAGAGCGAGAATAATTTCTTTTACTTGCGGATTTTTGAGACGCTCAAGTAGTTGCGTAATTGCCAAATCCCCCGGTCCGACGTTCGCCATTGGGTTTATAGCGCCTCCAAGAACATGGTAAACACCGGTGTACTCGTGAGTGCGCTCAATACTCATAATGTCTTTAGGTTCTTCAACGACACAAATTTTGCTATGATCTCGACGCGGATCGGCACATACTTTACATGGGCTTTGTTCGCACACGTTGCCGCAAATATCGCAAAATCGCACACTTTCTTTCATATTATTAATAGCCTCAATTAAAGATTGAGCCTCTGCGTCAGGTGCAGAAAGTATGTAAAAAGCGATGCGCTGAGCACCTTTAGGGCCAATTCCCGGGAGTTTGGCGAATGCGTCAATGAGCCGACCGATAGCCCCATCATACGACGATGCGTTGTGCACAGTTCACTACTCCTCTTGTTTTTTCTTTGCATTGTTGCTTGCATTTTTTGGATTTTTAGGATCCGTAGCAGCAAATTCTTCAACGGTTTTCACTTCAAACATTTGCTTAAGATCATCTACGCTTACGGAGTTAGACGTTTCAAGTGAGGCATCGTCCATAGAACATTCGTCAGCAGACGCTCCATTTTTAGGCGTAGTTGGCGCAACTATTGGAGCGTCAGGTAAATTTTGCGAGCGCTGAGGCGCCGAAGACGATTGCGCACGAACGTAACCTTGGTTTTGTGCAGGTGCTTGGTTTTGTGCAGGTGCTTGGGTTTGTGCAGGTGCTTGGGTTTGTTGTTCCTGAGGCGTATTCACTTGCGTTTGACGCTGAACAGGCACAGCCATAACGTCAGCAATTGGCGTAGAAGACATGTCCGCCCAAGCGTCATCGTCAACACTAAGCTCAGCTTCCGCAGTGTTGTCGGATACTACTGATGCTGCGGAGCCATCAGCTGCGTGAAAATCCGAAGAATCCTTTTCGTTTTGACTTTCTTCAGTTTGACTTTCTTCAGTTTGACTTTCCTTAGCTTGTGTTTCCTTAGCTTGGGTTTCCTTAGCTTGTGTTTCTTTAGCCTGGGCTTCTTTAGCCTGAGCTTTTTCATCCCCGCCGCTATCGGAAGCTGTCTTCCCGCCAAAACCAGCAGTTATGCCGGTTTTACGAAGCAAAATATCACGCTTTACCTGGGCCAACTTTTGCGGATCCATACGCGCAACCGACTCCACCGCTTCACCATTTGCCGCCATAGGAGCTGGAGCAATCATGACGTTGGCTCCAAATATTTCGCGCACAACATTCATAACCACCTTCGGCACTTTTTGGCCGTCGTACGGCGCAGTCGTACACACAGCGAGCGCAAAAGCATGCTGGCTCATTGGCTCGTTAAAAGTAAGCACCAAACGCTGACGGCCCGCCTGAGGATCACTAAGCTGCACTGTTGGCACGTGCTGTCTCGTTACGTATTCGCGCGAATCTTCCGGAAGCTTTGCTACTACAACATCCCACATTTCGTCAACACTACGTGCCGGTTGAACAGGTTGAACAGGTTGAACAGATTGAGCAGATTGAGCAGGTTGAACAGGTTGAACAGGTTCAGGAGAACTTTCCGATACGTTATGTTGCATAAGCTGCTCTGCAGGAACTTGCGCAACCGTTGCCGAAGAATTCGTTACTACTGGGGACGTTGGCTCAGTACGGCTAGTAGTTTGGTTGCGTTGAGAGCCAATAAAATGACTTCCTCTAGTAGCAGGCGCGCTTGCTTGCTTATTTTCAGCATGATTATGTTGAGTAGATTGGCTACTAACAAAACGATCGCCACTAACTGCAACTTTAGTTTCAGCGTCAGCGAGAAGTCGAGCCATCAAAATTTCCAAATTCATGCGCGGAGAAGAAGCGGCAGCCATGCCACTTAAAGCGGCATTAATAGTTTGAGCCATACTAGCCAAATCAGGTAACGTAAGTTTAGTGGCCTGCTTTTGTAACGATTCCAGATCTTCAGGAGCTATATCGTTAAGAAGTTCCAAAGCTGCCTGTTGCCCAGCAGACACCATAAGCAGCAAATCTCGCACCCGCCCAAGCAAATCTTCCACAAACTTGCGCGTATCGTAACCACCAACTACTACGCGACGCACTACGTCATATAAAACAGCACCATTGTGCTCAATAAGCGCATCAATAGCTTCACCAATTAACGCACTTGGAGTGAAACCAAGCAAAGCAACGGCAGAATCTAACGAAATAGCGCCATCAATCGCACCAACCATAAGCTGATCGAGCACCGAAAGTGTGTCTCGCACCGAACCTGAGCCAGCACGCATCGCAAGACGCAGCACGCCGGGAGCAGGAACGATATTTTCTTTCTTGCAGACATCTTCAAGATACGGTCCCATCACTTCCGGAGGAACCAAACGGAACGGATAATGATGAGTGCGCGAACGAATGGTACCAATCACTTTATCCGGCTCAGTCGTAGCAAAAATAAACATCACATGCTCAGGAGGCTCTTCCACAATTTTTAACAATGCGTTAAAACCTTGAGGAGTTACCATATGCGCTTCGTCGAGAATAAAAATCTTATAACGGTCACGAGCTGGAGCAAAACCAGCACGTTCGCGCAATTCTCGAGCATCATCAACACCGTTATGGCTCGCCGCGTCGATTTCTACCACATCAATAGAACCAGCCCCACCAGTGGCTAAATCCTTACAACTCTGGCATTGACCACACGGGTGTGAAGTTGGCCCCTTTTCACAGTTGATACAACGCGCCAAAATGCGAGCGGAACTCGTCTTGCCACAGCCGCGAGGACCCGAAAACAAGTACGCGTGAGTAATCTTGCCTTGATCCAATGCTCTCGACAAAGGTATAGTAACCTGATCCTGCCCAATAACACCATCAAACGTGTCAGGACGATACCTACGATACAGTGCAAGTGCCATGATTTTAACCTACCGCTACCTAACTATTTCCCCAATACATCTTATTTCAGATTAGCAGCAACTGCCACCCGTCATTCGCGTTTATATCACGTCAACATCGCGCAACGATAATACTGAACGTTACTTTTCGCACGCTTCCAACCCGGCACGTGCAGCAGCAGATACGCTTTTTGCAAAAGGAATATTCAAAGCTACTTCAACTCGAACCGTAACTTCGTCGCGAGTCTCCGAACACGATTGAACAGTAGCTTTACTTGCAGTAACAGTGCGAGAAGCCGCTTCACAAGCGTGAGTTTCCATACGCTGTAGTACGGAAGCCCCAGATAGCGCCGCCGCCGTAGCAATTTCATGGGCTTGATGTTTTGCGCTTAAAACATGTCCAAGCACAGCCAGGAAAACGAGCATCGAGCAGACTGTAACCACCAGCAGAATACCAAGGGCTGTGCCGGAGCCACAGTCCACTCGCTTGCCTTGCTTATGCGCACAATGTATTGCATGTTGTATGCAGTGTACCTGTCGTTTCATGCCAGAACCTGATTTACATGACTTTCTACCATAGCGGGCAGTATATGAAGAGGATCCGGAATAAGAGGACATTTCACCACGATATTTACCGTATTCCCGCCGCGACTGATTTGCACCGAAGCACCCGGACCAGCAATCTGCTCAACAATACTTGAAGCGGCACTATCATTACGATGAGTCACCATATAGTAGGCCACCTGCATTGCAGCATCGTGACAATTCATAGTACATATCACCGCTCGGCCAAGGCCGAGTAGCGCTAGCGTAATCACTACTGCACAAGGTAGTACTACAGCAAATTCAGCAGTTACCGTTCCACAATCTCGCGAAATAATCTTACGAAATATACGTCTCTGCAATATATTTTTCAGCATCATAAGCTCATTTCATTTACCTAACACATCACTTAATTAGCCAACTTTCAAAGCTTTTTTCACTAATTCAGATAATGTGTTACGCACTTCGTCTGATTTCAAAAGCAGAAACAAAAGTGTGGCAAAACCTGTAGCAGCAATCAGCACCACAGCATATTCTGCAGTAACCGCTCCAGCATCTTCACACTGCAGCTTTTTAGCATACTGCGTACCTTTTTTCCGCAAATTTTTTTCTACTACTGTTAATTGTTCATCAACCCACATCATCGATGTAGCACATCGAACTGCAAGTGTTTGAATCATCCCAACCATGGAAATTTACCTTTCCCTTCAAATATCCGAACTTTTCGGATAACAACATTGTGACAGTTTACTTCTCAGCCTCCAAGCAAAAATAAGCAATGTGGATAAAAGCTTCCCAACCCAAACAATGGCTATTTTGCAAGAAAATATGACTCGTAACTACACATTTCACAAAAGCTACAGTTTGCACGCATCATCTACGCATTTAATGCATCATCGACGCCACAGTCGGCACAATACCAATGCATATAAAAGCCGGCAGAAAACACAATCCTACTGGAAGCAACAATCGCACCGATAACCGGGAAGTTTCTTTTCTCGCAACATTCGCCATAGTCTGTTCATAATGTTGAGATAGCGCAATCAGCACCGGCACTGGAGAAGATCCCAAACACCACGCTTCGCGCAACGTTGATTGAAGCCAGCTGGCAAGCGTAACAGAAGCGCCAGGTTTTCGATTACTCGTCAAAGGAGAGTAGGGAGGAGACCACGCCTCACGCCAAGCATCACCGGCAATAAGCGCATGCGAAACATTACACATCCACATTCCCTTGCCTCCAGGAAGCGCATCACCAACAGCCCGTAACGCTCGAGGAATCGCAACACCACTTTTAAGCGCAACGATAATCATGTGTAAACCAAGCAAAGGATCGATATCTTCCACGGCACTAACTCGCCATTCGTATTTCACAGCTATGCGATTAGCAAGCATCTCAGATCGCTCATCTAATGCGCGCGAACTTAGTCTCATATTGCACAGCTGCCATACCATTGCCATGCCAATCGGTACCTCAACCCACAATTGCCACATATTTCAAGCACCCCCTCAATTAATTATTTTGTGAATTTAATTTCCGTATTAATTTCCGTATTAACTTTCGTATTGACTTCTCATCGCAGCACAATCCATAGCATGACGCGACATACGCAACATAGAACGTACCCAAACCAAGCCCAAACCGTAACAAACAGAACCAACGGCAAGCAGCCCCCAACCTTGAGCTGTAGTCACCAGTAAAGCGAGAGGATTTCCTCCAAGCAGCTGACCAGCCAATAACGCTAACAGAGGCAACGCCGTAAGTAGTTTTATAGTGGCTTCAGGCATCGCAGCAACTTCAGATTGCAAATCTTCCCCACGTTTTTTCGCATGAGATGAAGCAGCAGTTGCTGCCACACATTCCGACATAGCACACCCCAGCGTGTTGCTCAGTTCATAAGCAGCCGCAATATTTTCAGCAACCTGGCGCATATGCTCTTCAAGATTCCTCCGTTTACGAGACGACATATTATTCGCCGACTGCAAACAACGAGACGCAAGCCAAGCATAGATAAGATCCACATTCACAACCACATGATTCGAGCCACTTCGTCGAACCGCAGCATCGTTGCAAATAATATTCTCAAAAGTCGAACCGGCTTTAAGGGAAGCAACAAGAGACGCAAGTGCTTCTTCAATATCCATAGTTCACCTCACCTATACTGTACCTATACTGCACTTACGAAATAATCACGAATCATGCTACACATATTCCGCAAGTTGACACTCACCCACCGTCGCATGGCGAACAGTAGTAATATCTTCCGGAATCTGCCACTTCTTAGCAAAATCAGCCCACGCCATCGTCGCATTTATAGCAACGCCCCCACGCGAATCACGATTAAGCTGTAATACAGGAATACCCTGCAAACCCGAGCCACCCGATAATGATTGCAATACGCCAATCTCACGAATCATACGCTTACCATCGTTAGCGCGCTCAACGTGAATAACAACATCAAACGCCCCAGCTGCCAACGCGCACAATGCCTGAGGCTCCAATTTTGCAAGCAAACCTAAAGCCATAAGTCTTGCAGGAACTTTCTCCACCTGATCCGCATGAAGCGTCGTCATACCACCTTTATGCCCGGAAGTAAAAACGCGAAGTAAATCCGCAATTTCTTCTCCTCGACATTCGCCCAAAATAATACGATCCGGACGCATTCTCAACGTTGCTTTTACCAATTGAGAAAGCCCAATTTCACCTGCCCCCTCAACATTCGCCTCGCGAACGCTGAGCGACACATGATTTGCCGTAAGTTCTCCCAACTCACGCGTTTCTTCCACAGAAACAATACGATCATCCTTATTGGCATCCGCAAGCAAAGCCTTCATCAACGTAGTTTTACCCGAACCAGTACTTCCCGTAATAACAATATTGGCTCTTAGCCGCACGAGTGAGCTGAGTACAGCAATAAGCTCCTGAGGAAACATACCTTGGTTGCTTAAAGACAGCAAATCGTAATGCTGCGGTGACGGAAATCGAATAGAAAGAGCAGCACCTTGCGCAACTACCGGAGCAAGCACAGCATGAATACGAATGCCCGAATTGCTTGAAGCATCAGCAATAGGGCACGCATCATCCAGCCTTTTACCAACCTGCGCACACAACCACACTGCGTATTCTCGCAATAATGCAGGGTTTTTTAACGGCACTCGCATAGCACGTTCGCACAAACCTTTGCCATAATCCACCCACACTCGACCCCTCTCGCTCACCACTATATCGGTAACACGCTTGTCGCTAGCAAATTCTTGTAATATACCAAAATCTAAATCACGAACAACTTGTTCACGCATACTTGCCTCCCCTATATTGAGAAGTGTTACGTTGCGAGCGCCTAGCATGAGCTTGGGCACCAGTTTTCGACGTACGTCTATATTGAGAACGGCCGTTATATTGAGTACACCCGTTATATTGAGAACGACCGTACCGAGCAGAAGAATTGCTCGCATACGACATAGCATTCTCCAAAAGCCAACGTTCTAACTGTTTTATTGTTGATTCCATAGATGAAGGTACATTGCGAATACCGTAGCCACCTATCATATCCGTGTAAAGACGAGAAACGTGCGGAAGTGCACCAAGTAGTGAAGTTGACAAATATTGTGCCGCTTCGTCGACATCCAACACGTACGCTCGCTGAGTTAATCCGCGAGGAGCAAGCCCCAACATTGTAAAAGCGCCAGCGAACACGTCACTGCCATACGTATCACGCAACGTCTTCATGTATGCACGAAAACGGGCTAAATCAAGTACCGACAACTCAACAGCAGCTACCGTGGCAGCACGAACAAGCTGCGGAATCGCCTGATACATTTGTTTCGCAGAATCACCAGCACCAATATCCACTACAACTACATCGTAAACTTCAGCAAGCGCACGAATAGCCGCTTCAACAACCCAAGGATCCGGCTTCACACCTTGCCATGGCGCAAAAGCGAGCACATCAACCCCACTCCAGTGGATTAACTCGTTGCTCAACACATAACCATCACAACGCCCTAGCGGAGCTTCTACCTCTTGCAGACGTCTGCCCTCATCATCTTCCAATCCCAGCAACACGTCTAAACCGCCATGCGCTAAATCAGCGTCAATAAGAGCAACCCGATAACCTGCATCGCTCATATGCCGCGCAAGAAGAGCAAGCGAAGTACTAAGACCAATACCGTCCGTAGCAGCAGTTCCCACCACAATATTCGACGGCAACGGCTGCAACGATTCGTTTGATAGTTCAGTAGTATTAGAAAGCTCGCTCGACGACGTAGCGCCAGTGGGTGAAACAGTTGTCATAATGGTGCAATCATCCAACGCGCCAACTTCTTTGCGTGAGATAGATTCATGCAAAGTAGCTACTTCAGACAGTGCGTTACGTTCGCCGCCAGCAATAGTTGGAGGGGAATACGCATACCGTTGTCTCAGCTGTACGTCACTTGCGTAAGTACTTGCGTAAGTACTAGCGCAACTGCCAATACGATTATCGGCACTATTTTCCGCATAAACAAATTTATTATTCGTATTCATACTCATGCGCCTATTGAAACGCATGAAGCGGCAAGTGCGCAAGGTTACGCAACCATTGTGGTTAAAAGCTTAAGAAACGTTGAAAATTCAACAAAACTTATCCACATAGCGCGCTTTGCAAAGCATAACGCATATCACGCATTTTGTAACACAAGATCACCATGAGTCTGCATATATCGTTCCAGCAACTCACCATAAATTGGTTTCGTATGCAACATATCCGACACAAGCAGCGCAATAAAAGCAGAAGCCGCAACAGGCAACGTGTGAATCATTGTTCCAGACATTTCCACAGTGAGCAGAATAGAAGTCAACGGCGCTTTTACAGAAGCCGACAGCGTGCCAGCCATTACGCATACCGCAAACACAGACACAAACCTAGCGTCGACGCCAAAAACAGGAATACTCGTAATACTCCGCGCTGCCACTCCACCTGCAAGCGCACCTACGGCAAGAATCGGCATAAAAATACCACCCGGAGCACCACAACCGAAACTCGTTGAAGTAAAAAGCATTTTTGCAACGAACAGCAAGCACAGCATAACTATACTTATTTTTCCATATTCCGAAAGTCGCACAAGATTAGCACCGCCACCAAGCACTTCCGGCAAGAACAAACCCACAGGTATCGCAATTAAACAAGCAACAACAACCGGCATCCACTTAGGCAAATAACCATACAAAGTTTGCAAACCAAGAAGCGAACGGTTCATTAAAGAACCTACAAAACCAGCAAAAATACCCAGAGGAATCAGCCAAAAATGCAGGCCCATAGGCAAATCCGGAATCTGCCCAAAATCAAGCACAGGACGCAACCCAAAACAAGTTTGAGAAACAAAATCAGCAAAAAGAGAAGCGACAGCAGCACCCATCAAAACCGTAGAAGATATGCCATGCTGAACTTCTTCCAACGCAAACATAACACCAGAAAGTGGCGCAGAAAATGCTGCAGAAAGCCCAGCAGCAGCTCCAGCGGTTACCACATAATGCTCTTGAATATCGTTACGCTTACCCTTGCGGAATATTCTAGACAACATTTGCGCGCCGCAAGCACCAATCTGAATCGACGGGCCTTCACGACCAAGAGACAATCCAAACAAAGAACCAAGCAAACCAGCAACGAATCGAACCGGCAAAATAGTATGCCAACGCATATTCAATCCGCGATTAACATAGCCAACAACTTGCGGAATGCCACTTCCGGAAGCCATGCTTTCTTTAAGACTCATCCAACCAATAACAAGCCCAAAAATAACAGCAAAAACCAAGCACACTACAAGCCACCACATATTGTGCCAAACCTGCAAATACACCCAGCGCGCAAAATCTGTGCCACATTCAATGCCAAGCCTGTAAAGTGCAACAAGAGAACCAGAAACTATGCCAATAAATACGCCAGAAATTATTACTTTCCAGCGAAGCTGAGTTAAAGCACCACGTACTCGCGCAACTAATCCACGCACAACATTAACCATATCCCTATTTTTCCAATACTAAACCAACGAAAGTAGCAAAATTTGAGAGCCAACATAGCCAACAGAAGCAGACAAAAATGGCGCAATCAGCTCTGCAACAAGTAGGAAAAGGCCCTCTTTTATACGCTTGGATTGAATAAGATGCACACCTTCAAAAATAGCGGTGGAAAAAGTTGAAAATCCGCCCAAAAAACCCAAAATCATCAAATAAACAAAATTAGCTCCAAAAATTGTTACCGTAACCATGAAAACATTAGACACAACGCCTAAAACAAACGAAGCTAAGCAATTAATAAACAAAGTCGCAACAGGAACTTCACTGACGTGTGAAGTGGAAATTTTTTTAGTCATCGCGCATCTTAAAACAGCGCCTAAACCGCCAAAAAAGCAAGGCAACACAAACATAATGAAAATGTATAAAGAATTCATCACTTCACCACCTTCGTACTAGTTTCTGCAACAGCTTGCTCTCGTTTTCCGTTAATATGCTTCGCAATTCCTGAGCCAATCCAATTGCCAACAAACGCCATAACAACGCCAAAAATCAGAGAAAAAATCATACCTACAATAGCAAACGTCGCGCGCGGAGCCATAAAAGATACCGCACCTTCAAATGCAAAAGTAGACATCGTTGACAATCCGCCACAAAACCCCGTTCCTAGCGCATATTTGTACAAAATTTGCTTTTCTTGAGATAGCGCTTTAACCGATATTGCAGTGACGAGAGCGAAAATGAAGCACGCAATCATATTGGACAAAAATGTACCTAAAGTAAGCTGCCCGAATATAGAAGATTGCTTGTCTACTGAACTAATTACGTGTGTGCAGGAAGAAATTACTCCACGTACAAACGCTCCGCACGTGCCGCCAATAAAAACTAACAAATATAAGCGGCGGTTATTTTGTCGGTTTTTTTCGCCTATTTTACTCATTTTCACCCTTTTCAAAACTCTCGCTATAAACCAAAACGACACCTCGCAAAGAAGTGTCGTTTCGATACGTTATCTCACCAAAATTATGCCGCCTACATATCAACTATGTCAGTCAATTAACGAATGAACACTAATAATATGATCGCGCTGAGGACCAGTGCCGATGGCAGAAATACGGCAGTGAGAAAGCTCTTCCAAACGTTTCACGTAACTTTGCGTATTTTGAGGCAAATCTTCAAACTTGTGAATTTGCGAAATATCCTCGCTCCAGCCTGGCAACATTTCGTACACTGGTTTTGCGGAAGAAAATAGCGCTTGATCTACTGGCATTTCTTCCACGCGCTGAACTGTACCGTCCGGCGAAGTTACGTCATAGGCGACACAAACCGGCACTTCTTTCAAACCGGTAAGTACGTCAAGTTTCGTAAGCACAATATCCGTCAAACCGTTCACTCGCGTAGCATAACGGCTTACTACGGAATCAAACCAACCGCAACGACGAGGACGGCCTGTTGTTACGCCATATTCGTGACCTTGCTCACGCAACCAATCACCCTGCTCATCCAAAAGCTCAGTTGGGAATGGCCCCTCACCAACACGAGTAATATACGCTTTTGCAACGCCAATTACGCGATTAATGCGCGTAGGTCCTACACCGGTACCCGTGCAAGCGCCGCCCGCAGTAGGATTAGAGGAAGTGACGAACGGGTAAGTACCGTGATCGACGTCGAGCATAGTTGCTTGGCCGCCTTCGAACAATACGGTTTTGCCTTCATCCATTGCCTTATTCAAGACTAACGACGTGTCTGCAACGTAAGGCTTCAAGCGCTTACCAAGTTCTACAAGCTGAGCAGTGACATCGTCAATATCAATCGGATGCTGGTTATACAACTTCACTAGCATCTGGTTCTTTTGGTGCAAGCTAGCCTCAACCTTATCGCGCAAATGTTCAGCATTAAACAAATCGTGCACGCGAATACCAACACGGTTAATTTTATCTGCGTAAGTAGGTCCAATACCGCGACCAGTAGTACCAATCTTATGCTTTCCGAGGAAACGCTCGGTAACTTTATCAATTACGCGATGATAAGGGGTAATAACGTGCGCAGCCTCACTTACCAACAAGCGCGAGCAATCAACACCGCGAGATTCCAAAGTGTCAATCTCTTCAAAAAGAACTTCAGGATCGACAACTACACCGTTGCCAATAATAGGAGTTACATTAGGGCTAATCACGCCGCTAGGAAGCAGATGTAATGCGTAGGACTTATCGCCAACCACTACAGTATGTCCAGCATTATTACCGCCATTAAAACGCGCGACAATATCGACCTTTGAGCCAATTAAATCTGTTGCTTTTCCTTTACCTTCGTCACCCCATTGAGCGCCGATAAGCACAATTCCAGGCATGCCGCACCTCCATTTTTGGGCTAACGCCGCCCAAATAAGCACAATTCCTACCTGACCAGACTATCGCTAAGCCCCTACCGAATACGCAACAAAGAAAACATAAAACGTTAAAAAATATTATTTCAACGCTTTACCGGCAGATCCTAACTGCACACACGCCTCTACTACACGCTGAGCCATAGCTTTTTCGGCCTCACGACCCCAAGATCGAGGATCATACAGCTTCTTTTCTCCAACTTCACCGTCAATTTTCAAAACTGCATCATAATTACGGAACATATGCCCAGCAATTGCACGCGTAAAAGCATATTGCGTATCCGTGTCAATATTCATTTTCACTACGCCGTAACGTACAGCTTCCGCAATATCTTCAGGTTCCGAGCCCGAACCACCATGGAATACAAGCAAAAATGGCTTCTGAGACGCACCAAAAGAACGCGTATCACAAATAGATTGGTACCGCTTGTACACCTCTTGCTGAATCTCTTGGAGCAATTGCGGACGCAACTTCACCACTCCAGGCTTATACGCTCCATGAACGTTGCCAAAAGTAAACGCAGCCATATATCGACCACGCTCGCCTAAGCCCAATCTTTCCACAACTTGCATAGCATCTTCAGGAGTAGAATACAGGCGTTCGTCAATATCCGCACGATGGCCATCTTCTTCGCCACCAACTACGCCAATTTCAATCTCAAGAATAGTGCGCGCCCGCTGCGAAGCCTCAAGTAATTCTTGAGCAATATCCAAATTATGTTTCAGATTCACGGTAGAACCATCCCACATGTGCGATTGGAACAGCGGTTCCTCACCCCTTTTTACTTGCGCAGCCTCATGAGCAAGCAACGGACGCATCCAATCATCCAAGTAAGGCTCAGCGCAGTGATCCGTATGCAAGGCAACAGTAATATTCGGGTATTGCGCAGCAACTTCGTGCGCAAACTGAGCAAAAGCAATCGAGCCTACTACACGATTATTCACTGATTGACCGGAAAAATATGCTGACCCGCCAACTGACACTTGAATAATGCCATCGGACTCAGCTTCAGCGAAACCTTGCAACGCTGCATTAAGAGTTTGTGTGCTGGTAACATTAATAGCAGGATATGCGTAGCCGCCACGACTTGCTGAATCAAGCATGTGCGCATAACGTTCAACTGTTGCGATACTCATATTTTTATTATCCGCCTTCGTAAGCCACCTAGTTATATAACTACACAAAAACATTACATATACACTACATAAGTTAACTGCGAATAGTTATTTCGCTGGCGCGATTTGAAAAGTTACGTCACTAAATCGTTACGATACTATGCCATTGCGTTATTGCGATATTACACCACAATCCTAGTTATAACTACCCTAGTTATAAGTTATAACCACCCTAGTTATAACTTCAGGACTGCATTTGCTGGTGACGTTTCTTGGCTTCCGTAACCACAAATTCGTGATATTTTAAAGCAAGAGACGGATCCAAACCAGCCGCATCTGCGAGTTTTAGCAAGCGCTGCACTTGCTGCTCTTCACGCTTCATATCCGCAGGCGCAAAACCAGCCTCAGCTTTAATCTCGCCGACACGCTGAGTAATCTTAAAACGTTCAGCTAACAGCGCAATCACAGCGTTGTCAATATTATCAATCGATTGACGCAGCACAGAAATCTTCTCTGCAGCATCATTGCAACAAACAGAAGAAGAACCGTGTGCGTCAATCGTCGTATCAGCAAAATTACGCATAGTTAAATCGTAGAAAATCTTCTAATCGAAATACGTTTGCAAAACCATAGTAGTTTCGGTGCTAACAGGTACAATACGATGAATCGTATTAATAAGCTCCTCCAACTTGCTAGGAGTTGCAACGCGCACGACCAGCATGAAGCTCGGACTACCAGTAATCGAATAGCACGCCTCAATGCCTGGAATATCTCGCAATTTATTAGGAATCGTCGCTTCCTGACCGAAATCAAGCGGCGTAACAGACACAAATGCACTCACCGGCAAACCACGACGCTCGTAATCGATAAGAGCTCGATACCCGGTAATAACACCTTTGCGCTCAAGCTTTTGAACGCGCGATTGTACAGCGGAAACCGATAAACCTGAAGCTTTTGCCAAACGCGTCAACGTCGCTCGACCATCATGTTCAAGAATATCTACGATAACGGCATCAGTCGAATCCATAACCATAGCGTTATTTTCAACTTTATGAGGAGTTTCTGTCATGAGTCCTCCATTCTCCCACCGACGCAAAATTGAGATCCTCTTCTTGCGCTACCTTGCAGCCACCTTTATGTTACCGTATTTTTTACAGAAAAAGAACAGAATTATGTAAAAAAGTTACACCAACTTGAAAAAGTATATATTAAAAGCATTAACTTTGTGTTTCAATTTCGTTATTTTTCCACCATTACTGAAAATATGTACTATATTATTAAAAAACTTAGGAAAAACTATAACTTTATCGAAAAGTTTTATAAAAATAAAAAATTAAACTTTTCTTAGCAAGCAACTTGCATATAACGAAACAATAATCACAAAAATACAGGAGGACTTAACGATGGCAACAGTGGCAAAACACGCAACTGAAATACCCCGCTCCGGCATTCGAGACGTATTTGACCGCGTAGAACAAATACCAGACGCTATTTCTCTGTGCTTAGGTGAACCAGGCGAAACCGCATCGGCTCACATTGTTGAAGCAGCTTGCGCATCTTTACAAGCAGGAAAAACAAAATATACAGACGTGCTAGGCATACCAGAATTTCGTAAAGCCGCAATTGATTACACCAGTCGCGTAAAAGGCTTGCACTACGACGCAAACACGGAAATTCAAGCAGTCGACGGCGCTACTATCGGCTTATACCTGGCAATTAAGGCAGTAGTTGACCCAGGCGACGAAGTTATTATCCCTTCACCATACTTTACTTCTTACGACGCTGAAGTATTGATGTGCGACGCAACTCCAGTAACGGTTGCGCTTAAGCCCGAGCATGGTATGCACGTGAACGCCGAGGAAATTCGCAAAGCAATAACTCCTCGCACTCGCGCTATCATCATCAACTCTCCAGGAAATCCAACGGGCGCTGTTACCAGTGCTGAAGAACTCGCAGAAATCGCAAAACTTTGCCACGAATTTGATTTGTGGGTTATTTCTGACGAAGTTTACCACCCGTTTGTTTTTGCCAGCAGTCCTGAAACTGAACCCGTTGGCGATGCCGTAGCACCTTCTATTGCCGCAGCCGACGGCATGAAAGATCGCACTATTATTGTGGAAAGTTTGTCAAAAACATACGCAATGACTGGATGGAGAATAGGCTATATACTTGCGCCAAGTCATGTTATTGAGCAGACAAGTAAAATTGCGGAAATGATGCATTCCTCCGTAAATTCCACTGCTCAGTACGGCGCAGTGGCAGCACTTACAGGACCACAAGATCATGTGCGAGCAATGAGGGAAGAGTATCGCAAGAAACGACGCTTAGTTATGGAAGGCTTGGCAGATTGCGACGCTTTGCAGATGGTGGAACCTCAGGGAGCGTTCTACGCTTTTGTTGACGTACGTCCAACAGGTTTAAGTTCCCAAGAATTTAGTAGGAAACTTCTTGAAGAAGCAAAGGTTGCTGTAGTTCCAGGTGAAGCGTTTGGCGCAGAAGGAAGCGGTTTTGTGCGGCTTTCGTATGCTGGAAAAGAGGAAGATCTTCGAGAAGGCGTAGCGCGTATGCGTGCGTTTGCTGTAGCGCAAAGGGACGCACACGCGTAAAAAAACGAACGTTACGTTAGAGGTAACGTCTAAAAATAACATCTAAAATAACGTTTAAAAGTATGTCGCTGAACGTATATCTAAGTGTATATACGGCAACGAAATAAATTAAAAGCCCTTCTCAATGTTGATATTCAACTTGGTTTTCAACATCAAGAAGGGCTTTGCTGTATGTATTTACAAGTACTACAGCACGATTGCAAACTTACGCAACTGTTGGCGCAGAAGTACCAGTAGTTCCATTAGTCTGTTGCGTAATAGCCGCCAAAAAATCGCGATTTGACGCAGTTTTCTTCAAACGCGGAATCAAAGTCTGATAAGCCTGTTCTGGCTCAAGACCGCCAAATAGACGACGCAAACGATAAATAACTGGCAAATCTGCAGTAGGCGTAATCAACTCTTCGCGGCGCGTACCAGAAGCGTTAATATCAACAGCAGGGAACAATCGCTTATCCGCCAAATCACGGCTCAAACGCAACTCCATATTGCCGGTGCCCTTAAACTCTTCAAAGATAACCTCATCCATCTTCGAACCAGTTTCCACCAAAGCGGAAGAAATAATAGTCAAAGAGCCACCGTTTTCAATATTGCGTGCAGCACCAAAGAACTTCTTTGGCGGATACAACGCTTGGGCGTCAACACCACCAGAAAGAATACGGCCTGAAGCAGGAGCAGCAATATTGTAAGCACGTGCCAAACGCGTCATAGAATCAAGCAGCAACACAACATCCTGGCCGAGTTCCACCAAACGCTTAGCGCGCTCAATAGCCAGCTCAGCAACTGTAGTGTGATCCGTTGCAGGGCGATCAAAAGTAGAAGAAATAACCTCACCTTGAACCGTACGTTCCATATCGGTTACTTCTTCCGGACGTTCATCCACAAGTACCACCATCAAATGAACTTCAGGATTGTTGGTAGTGATAGCGTTAGCAATATTCTGCAACGTGATAGTCTTACCGGCCTTAGGCGGGGAAACAATCAAACCACGCTGACCCTTACCAATAGGAGCAATCAAATCTATTACGCGACCAAGCATACGATTAGCAGTAGTTTCCTGCTGAAGTCGCTCATTAGGATACAACGGCGTAAGCTTAGCAAATTGCGGACGTTGCTGCGATTCTTCCACGCTCATGCCGTTAATACTCTCAATAGACTGCAATGGAACAAACTTTTGTCGCTGATTACGACGATCACCATCACGAGGAGCGCGAATGTAGCCTTGTACAGCATCTCCCTTGCGCAGACCATACTTTTTAATTTGGCTCATAGATACGTACACATCGTTTGGCCCTGGCAAATAGCCAGAAGTGCGCACAAACGCGTACGATTCCAACACGTCAACAATACCGGCAACTGGAACTGATTCCTCTTGAGGCTCATCACGATGAGAGTCGCGAATGTCACGCTCGTCGCGACCATCGCGACTATCACGATCGAGACGAGAAGCACGGTCAAGACGATCTGCGCGACGATCATCACGGTCGTCCCTATCGTCGCGATCTGCACGATCCATGCGATCTAAACGATCGGCTCGATCAGCCCGATCAGCTCGATCGCCATAATCTGAACGCGTATCGTCATAATCGCGGCTACGCCCACGCAAACGACGCTGGAAACGGTCTGAACGATTACCTTGATCATCACGATCGAAATCACGAGCACCACCACGGGCGCGACGATCGTCAGAACGACCTTCTTCACCCGGCAATGTTGCCAAAATTTGGTCTAAATCACGAGAATCTGCACTGTCTGAACGCATACCGCGACCATTATCTCGCTCATCCATTGCGCGACGACGCTGGAACGCAGTATTACGACTATCATCATGGCGACGATTCTTAGCACGAGAATCTGAATCATCACGATAATGACGCTCGGAGGAAGCATCTGGAATCAAGTCTTCTAACGCTGCTACTTCGCTAGTATCATCTAATGATTCAACGTATTCGGTATTAGTACGAACGTCTGTTTTATTAGCACTCGTATTGTTGCGAGGTATGCGAACACTCACACCTGCAGGCGCTTCTCCCCCATTGCGCGCTGCATTAAGTGTAGCCAACAACTCAGGCTTGCGCATGGTAGACGTGCCACGCAAACCCATTTGCTTCGCAAGATCTTTCAACTCTGAGAGCTTCATTTTTTCAAGATTTTGGCTTGTTGCCACAATTTTGCCTTTCCTTAACTCACACGGAATAGACTACCGGTAAGCCTTTGTATGGAAGATTACGGAAAAATCCGTCACGAACCTGCTATCAATACACAATCATGCACATGACAGCAAACAGTATGTATGCTACTACAGCTCTGCGACGCTGTACAACTCGACGCGCCATAATTCACCATTATTTTACTAATTAAAACAACTCCACCGACACAACTTCACCTTCAAAACCGTTTCGTAACCAAATAAAAAGCTCAAGTCAAATAAAGAATAACTAAATAAACGCGAGTACAAGCGCTACTATAGGTTGTTTTACAACTTGTTTGGCGTGGCGCGAGTTTTGTGGGATTTCTCTCCTCAAACGTCCCGTCCTTCAGTCGCTCTGGTTGTTAAAGGTTCTAATGTCTGCTTCGTTCTCTATGAATGTTGCTCCATCAGTCCTCTTTTAGTTTTCGTAGAGAAATCCCCCAAACTCTGCGTGCTAATCGTTAATAACCGTGTCTATCGCCGAGATTTTTCGATTTTTCTTCTTCGCTCGACTTGTCAGTAGCCTGCGGCTCTGCGCGACGACCTGCCGAAGCGCTCAAAGCGTAGCGCGCGAAGGCAACTCGGAGCGGAAACTCGCTTAAGTTGGAAGTCCGGGGGACTTCCAACGCGAGTTTCGTAGCGAGCGCGTCGCAATCCGCGCGAGCGTCCTTCGCTCAGTGCGAAAAATCTCAAATCTCTACCACGCTAATATCCACACGACTGAATTACGGCGAAATTAGAATGCAATATAAACTATACAAGAAACGCCAATAACAGTGGGTCGAAGTTCACTATTATTGGCGTTACTTTACAAACATACGCACCTGACGTTCAACACTAATCAAGTGCGAAAACTAATTACTTCTTTTCGTGATAAGACTTTTCAGTATTCACCGACCAGACGTTTTCCTTAGAAGACGCTCCAGTGCGAATATCCTTCACAGCCTCAATTGCCGTCGCCATAGAATGGTCTTGGTTATTATAACGATGCTGACCATTTCGACCAACGCAATACAAATTACCAAAACCATCCAAGTACTTAATAAGTTCAGGCATCTGAGCATACGTATCAAAGTAAGCTGGGTAAGCCTTTGGCACACGCTCACGATGAGAATCGAGCACGTCTTCTTCACCGTTAATAACCTGCATGCGCGTCAACTCTTCAATAGCAGACTTACGAGCTTCTTCATCGCTCATATTCCAGAAGTCGTCGCCTTCCTCGCAGAAGTATTCAAGACCAATCCAAACCGTGTTGTCGACATCCTTAACAAGATACGGACTCCAGTTATTAAAGATTTGCAAACGACCAACCTTATAGCCAGGATCCTGCACATAAATCCAGCAATCTGGCACAATCGGCGGGTTACCAAGCGTTGGAATAGTAGTAGTATTGCGCAAACGCATACGCTTAACTAACAAACCAACCGTCACAAAGTCGCGATACGGCAAGCCCTTTGCAACTCGCTGCATTTCAGACGGAACCTCTGCCTTTGCATCTCCAGCAGCACCCTGTTCAAGAGCGGCAACCAAATCTTTAATAGGCATAGAAGAAATAAACTGATCCGCATGCAACTCAGAACGTTCACCGTTTGTGTCTTCAATGGTAACGCTCGAAATCTTACCGTCAGCCTGCTTAATTGCCACAACTTTAGCATCCGTTAAGACATGAGCACCCTGCTCGCGGCAGCGGCGTTCAACAGTCTCCCATAATTGCCCTGGACCAAGCTTTGGGTACCAGAATTCCTCGATAAGAGAAGTTTCAACTTCTTTCTTAGCGCCATTCTTCTTTGGCATCAACTTAGAGAATGCGTTTTTCAACACTTCTACAATGCTTAAGCCTTTAACGCGCTGAGCACCCCAATCCGCAGAAATCTGGCTTGGATGCCTACCCCAAAGCTTCTCAGTATAACCTTCGAAGAACATGGAATACAGCTTCTTACCAAAGCGATTAATGTAGAAGTTCTCAAGATTAGTTTCTGGAAGCTTATGAATCATTGACCACAAGTAACTAAAACCAACCTTCATGGTCAGTATAAAGCCCATAGAACGCAAGGTTGCAGCCGAAAGAGAAATTGGATAATCAAAGAAATGATGATTCCAGAAGATACGCGAAACGCGATGGCGCTTCAACATCACTTCATCCTCAACCTCAGGGTCAGGACCCCCAGCTTCCAAATCGTGGTGACGACCAAGCTTCTTATCGTCATACGACGGCGCACCCTGCAACGGCAACATATCTCGCCACCACTGCATAATGCGATCGTCTTTCGAGAAGAAACGGTGACCACCAATATCCATGCGATTACCGTTGTACTTCACAGTGCGTGAAATACCACCAAATTCGCGCGTAGCTTCGAGCACCGTTACGTCGTAACGCTCAGAGCCGCCATCTTTAACGAGTTCCCAAGCTGCCGTCAACCCTGCCGGCCCGCCGCCGATAATTACCACAGACTCCTTTGGAGATTGTGTATCCGTCACTTGTCCTCCATACCTTAATAGATCAATTTTTACAAAACACCTTTACGCGCCCTGCAAAATTTCTATATATCTTTATCGAGCATACGCGTATCACGCGATAGATTCAGGAATATCAATGTCAGTTTTCTGAACTTCCTCAACATTAACATCCTTAAAAGTTACGATGCGCACATTTTTTACAAAACGAGAAGGACGATACACGTCCCACACCCACGCGTCAGTAAGTTGCACGTCAAAATACACATCTTGGCCTGCAGAACGAACGTTAAAATCAACCTTGTTTGCTAAATAAAAACGACGCTCTGTCTCTACCACGTATGTAAACAATTTAATTACATCGCGATATTCTTTGTATAACGCAAGTTCAGCATCGGTTTCATAGTTATCAAGATCTTCTGCGCTCATTGCTTCCCTTCCGTATCGCGCTTACGGCCGCGTCCTATGATACGCCACCAAGCTCGTTTTGACGAAGCTTCTTCAGTATTGTTATTATACGGCCACGTTGCATCAACAGTATCTTGCTGTATCGGTATCGCTACAGAATGTTCGTGCGCACTCAACGCTTCAACAACTCCAGGATTATCCTCAATAACGTGCAATCCAAACGCATCAAGCGAACGAATAGCATCATACTCGTCAACAAGCGTATCCATAACAACAAAATCTTGATACTTCTGCTGGCCATCATCCCATAAAGCGTCGCGGGCGGTACCAGTTTTCATAAAACCAAGCGACTGATATACGGAAAGCGAACGCGCATTAGTCGCTGGGACACCAACCCAAATGCGGTGCAGACCAAGCCCGGTAGGAGCCGAGGCAAAACCGTATGTCATTACGCGAGGCATAGCGTCGCGAGAATAGCCACGGCCTCGATAATCTTTACCGAGCACTACCTGAATTCTTGCAGAACGAGACCATCCGTCAATGTCAATGAGGAAAATCATGCCAATAATGGCACCAGAAGTATTCTTAACATCATCTAAAACGTCAGGAACAATAGCCCAAGCAATCGTAGGACGAGACTGTGCGTCACCTGTAAAACGGCACAATTCCGACGGCTTCTCTTCCGGGAAACCACCATGAGACCATTGAACTGAACGCTCAACCCAAGCGTGAACTACGGCACGTTCCGCTTGCACATCTTTACCAGTAATCAACGAAGCGCCTTCAAACGCACACAACTCATCCATGCGTCGCAAATCGTCGTATGTTGCTGGACGAAGATGCGCCATCTCTCCTCGGATTGGAGGAATTACTATAGCTTTTGGTAACTCGCGAACGTTGTTAATACCGTCATTGGTTTGTTGCATACTCACCTACTTGTATCACGATTCTGAGTATATATGATACCAGAAAGAAGAAACCTGGACCTACGTGCTGCCAAAAAACGCCCACTCATAGTAAATGCTGCGCACTCACCACAAATAAGCAAAATCAATTGCATATTTGCAGCAAGCACGCAGTATTCATTTCCTCAAAACAAGCACTATATAAGACTATATAAGTGCCATATTATGCTTTAATTTTTGCCATCACAATCTTAGTAACGGCTTTAGCATCAGCCTGACCTTTAGTTGCACGCATAACAGCACCAATAATTGCGCCCATTGGCTTCATATTGCCAGCCTTAAGCTTTTCTGCAACTTCTGGGTCGGCCGCAAGAGCAGCGTCAACAGCGGCTTCCAAAGCACCGTCGTCGTTCATAACCTTGAATCCGTGCTTCTTAACAACTTCATCAGGCTTGCCCTCGCCAGCCAAAACGCAAGCAACAGTTTGCTTAGCGAGCTTATCGTTAAGATTGCCGTCTGCAATTAGCTTTTCAACTTCAGCCACATCTTGCGGAGTAATAGGCAACTCTTCCAAAGTCACGCCACGAGTGTTTGCTTCACGAGCAAGCTCACCGAGCCACCACTTCTTAGCGCCTGCTGCAGTTGCACCAGCCTTAACGGTTTCTTCAACCAAATCAAGAGCATCTGCGTTCAAAATATCGCGCATTTCAAGATCGCTAATACCCCATTCGCTTTGCAAACGGTTACGGCGTTCACGAGGCATTTCCGGCATTTCGGCCTTCATGCGCTCAATATGATCTTTCGTGATGTGAAGCATAACCAAATCAGGATCTGGGAAGTAACGGTAATCGTCAGCATCCGACTTCACACGACCGCCAGCAGTGGTTTGAGTTGCTTCATCCCAGTGACGAGTTTCCTGCAAAATCTCGCCGCCTTCGCTCAAAATAGCAGCCTGGCGACGAATCTCATATTGCAACGTCTTTTCAATACCACGGAACGTGTTCACATTCTTGGTTTCGGAACGCGTACCAAATGGATCAGTCGACTTGCGACGAAGCGAAACATTCACGTCAGCACGCATATTGCCCTGCTCCATACGAGCGTGGGAAATGTTGAGAGCGCGAACAATATCGCGAATAGCACGCATGTAAGCGCCGGCAATTTCTGGAGCGCGAGCGCCCGCACCTTCAATTGGCTTAGTTACAATCTCAATCAAAGGTACACCTGCGCGATTGTAATCAACCAAAGAGTGATTTGCGCCTTCGATTCGGCCGTCAGCGCCACCAACGTGAGTATTCTTACCAGCGTCATCCTCAATGTGAGCGCGTTCAATCGGCACGCGGAATACCGTGCCATCTTCAAGCTCAACATCCAAGTAACCGTTGCCATTAGTAGGCTTGTCGTACTGGGAAATCTGGTAGTCGCGAGGCATATCTGGGTAGAAGTAGTTCTTACGAGCGAACTGGCTCCACTCAGCAATTTCGCAATGCAACGCCAAACCGAGCTTAATAGCGTAATCAACTGCAGTCTTATTTAACACTGGCAAAGAACCTGGCAAACCAAGGCTCACAGGAGTTAGCTGCGTATTTGGTTCGCCACCAAACGATACTTCCGCCGGGCAGAACAGCTTAGTGCGCGTGCTCAACTCAACGTGGGTTTCCAAACCGAAAACTGGGTCAAATTGCTCCACAGCATCGGCATATTTCATAAGTTTTTCAGCCATGAGAATCCTTCTTACTTAAAGCTTTACTTCACTTTACTTAGCCAATGAATCGAGCCAACCAGCTTTAAGCGGCTTCCAAATTGGGCCGCCCCACTTTTCTTCGAGCGCTGCTTCCAACGCTGCTGCAGGCTTGTACATCTTCTCATCATGGCATTGCGGAGCAATAATCTGCATACCTACAGGCAAGCCATCGTCGCTTAAGCCAGCTGGGAGGCTCAAAGCTGGAACGCCAGCCATGTTTGCAGGAATCGTAGCAATATCGTTCATGTACATAGCAAGTGGATCGTTCATCTTCTCACCAAACTTAAACGCCGTTGTAGGGCTTGTTGGGGAAACGAGAACATCTACCTTCTTAAACGCTTCTTCAAAGTCACGAATAATAAGCGTACGAACCTTTTGTGCAGAGCCATACCACGCGTCATAGTAGCCGGCGGAAAGAGCATAAGTACCGAGAATAATACGGCGCTTTACTTCGTCGCCGAATCCAGCTTCACGAGTTGCAGCCATCATATTCGCAGCCGTCTGAGGCTTATCTGCTGGTGGCATTACGCGCAAACCGTAGCGCATGCCGTCGTAGCGAGCCAAGTTGGAGCTAACTTCCGAAGGCATAATAATGTAGTATGCAGCCAAAGAGTAAGGGAAATGAGGGCAGGAAACTTCCGTTACCTCTGCGCCCATATCCTTAAGTAATTGCACAGCTTCATTAAAGCGCGCTTCAACGCCTGGCTGGAAGCCGTCGCCACTAAGCTCCTTAACAAGACCAACCTTTACGCCCTTCAAATCACGGCGAGCGCCTTCGCGTGCTGCCTGAGCCATTGGAGGAACAGGAGCTGGAATAGAAGTAGAATCGCGCCTATCGTTGCCGCCGATAATCTCCTGCAAAAGCGCAGAGTCAAGAACGGTACGAGAAACAGGACCAATCTGATCCAAGGAACTTGCCATAGCGATTGCACCAAAGCGGCTAACACCACCGTAAGTTGGCTTTGCGCCAACAGTACCAGTTAAAGCACCAGGCTGGCGAATGGAACCGCCGGTATCCGTACCCAAAGCAATAGGAGCTTCGAAAGCAGCCACGGCCGCAGCAGAACCGCCGCCAGAACCGCCTGGAACGCGCTCAGTATCCCAAGGATTGCAGGTGGTTTGGTACGCGGAATGTTCAGTAGAAGAACCTTGAGCGAACTCATCCAAATTAGTCTTGCCAAGAATTGGCATGCCGGCTGCCTTGAGCTTTTCAATAACAGTAGCGTCGTAAGGCGGCACCCAACCTTCAAGAATCTTAGAAGCTGCAGTGGTTGGAATGCCCTTAGTAACAATCATGTCCTTGATTGCAATTGGCACACCAGCAAGCTCAGGTAAACCTTCAGCCTCGCCATTAGCATTCTTTTTATCAAAAGCATCTGCTTGCTCAAGCGCAATATCTGCAGAAACGTGCAAGAATGCTTTGATTTCTGGTTCAGCTGATTCAATTACAGCCAAATGAGCTTCCACCAGCTCGCGGCTAGAAACTTCCTTAGCTTTTACAGCCTTGGCCATCTCGGCAGCAGAAAGCTTCACTAAATCTTGAGTATTAGTCATGTTTTATTCCTCCCCCAAAATGCGAGGCGCCACAAACATGCCAGACTCACTTCGAGGAGCGCCAGAAAGCGCTTCTTCCTGAGTCAATGGTGTAGCAGGCTCATCTGGACGCAAATACGCTTCCAGAGGTACTGGATTTGCAGTAGGTGGCACATCTTCGCCAGCGACTTCCTGCACCTTATTAATAGATTCTGCAATGACGTTTAATTCGCCTTGCAAGCGACTAATTTCCTCGTCGCTTAAAGCAATCTGGGACAAAACACCCAAATGCTCAATTTCTTCGCGTGTGAATGTAGGCATAACCTCAACTATATGTGTGATGCGTGACCTTCGTTAGTAGAAAAAAGCAATGTGGATAAAAGCTTCACACGCATTATTGCAGCAACATTTTTTACTAAGTACAATGCGCATGTACGTTTGCTAATTTATATTTTGGGGGAAATTTTATATAACGCTACTTGCGCAAGAATAGTTAAAATAATGCGTACCGCATACGCGCCACGCAAAGGAAGATTATTACATACATTTTACATGTACTTTCACAAAATTATTACGTATATAAAATTACAAAATTCGCACTTCATACCATCGCAACACGCCGTAAGTCTAAAAATGATGTAATTACAAACTGTTGATATTTCAAGGATATTTAAACATTTGTTTGAAAAATGAAAAATTATTTTATGCAATTATCGCAAAATAAGAAAGTGTGTAATAATTGGGTGATGTGAGAAGCTGAAGCCTAATGCAGCGAAGCATATCATGCACTGAAGCACATAAAAATACAGCATCTCACTACAAGATAATAATCAAAAAATAACATAAAAATATAAAATTGAAGGACACATATGAAGAACACAAAGTTCTACCGTAATGCAGCAATGTTGTTGCTCGCGGGCGCAACTATTATCCCACAATGCTTAGCAGCACCAGCAATGGCCGCTCCTGCAGCTAAGGATTCTGAGCCAACCACATCTTGCGCAGTCAAGAAGGATTCTCTGAATAATTATTTGTGGGATTTGCAATACGATAAAACAAACATTCTCGCCCGTCATGGCGAAACCATTGACAACAAGTTCTCCAGCGACAGCTTCGACAAAGGCGGCGAATTCGTCGTCGTCGAACACCAAAAGAAGAACATCACCAATACAACTTCAAACTTGTCGGTTACTTCCGCCAACAATGATCGCGTATACCCAGGTGCCCTGTTCCGCGCTGACCAGAATTTGATGGACAATATGCCAAGCCTGATTTCCGCGAACCGCGCTCCAATCACATTGAGCGTTGATTTGCCAGGCTTCCACGGCGGCGAAAGTGCTGTAACTGTTCAGCGCCCAACTAAGAGCTCTGTAACTTCCGCAGTGAACAGCTTAGTTTCTAAGTGGAATGCACAGTATGCTGCAAGCCATCATGTGGCAGCTCGCATGCAGTACGATTCTGCAAGCGCACAAAGCATGAACCAGCTCAAAGCAAAGTTTGGTGCCGATTTCGCCAAGATTGGCGTTCCTCTGAAGATTGATTTCGATGCTGTGCACAAGGGCGAAAAGCAGACTCAAATTGTGAACTTCAAGCAGACCTACTACACCGTAAGTGTTGATGCTCCAGATAGCCCAGCCGACTTCTTCGCACCATGCACTACACCAGAAAGCTTGAAGAATCGCGGAATAGACAGCAAGCGTCCGCCAGTATATGTGTCCAACGTAGCCTATGGCCGTTCAATGTACGTAAAGTTCGACACCCGCAGCAAGAGCACTGATTTCCAGGCTGCTGTTGAAGCTGCAATCAAGGGCGTCGAAATCAAGCCAAACACCGAGTTCCATCGCATTTTGCAGAACACTTCTGTAACTGCTGTGATTCTCGGCGGCAGCGCTAACGGTGCAGCCAAGGTTGTTACTGGCAACATCGATACGTTGAAGGCTTTGATCCAGGAAGGCGCCAACTTAAGCACCTCCAGCCCAGCAGTTCCAATTGCTTACACCACTTCCTTCGTCAAGGATAACGAAGTAGCAACTTTGCAAACCAATAGCGATTACGTTGAAACCAAGGTTTCTTCCTACCGCGACGGCTACTTGACTTTGGATCACCGTGGAGCTTACGTAGCTCGTTACTACATCTACTGGGATGAGTATGGCACCGAAATTGACGGCACCCCTTACGTGCGTTCTCGCGCTTGGGAGGGCAACGGCAAGTATCGCACCGCTCACTTCAACACAACTATTCAGTTCAAGGGTAATGTGCGCAACCTCCGCATCAAGCTTGTTGAAAAGACTGGCTTGGCTTGGGAGCCATGGCGCACAGTGTATGACCGTTCTGATTTGCCACTGGTTCGCCAGCGCACGATCAAGAACTGGGGTACAACCTTGTGGCCACGCGTTGCTGAAACTGTGAAGAACGATTGATACTTATCACAATTTCAAAAGATAACTTAATAAAATAACTTAATAAAGATAACTAAATAATTGATAATTAAATATAAGTGAATACAATTAAGGGCTTTATCTTGTAGCCAGTTACGAGATAAAGCCCTTGTTTTATTTGTATTATTTATTTTATTTGCGAAATAAATATTATTTGCGAAATATTATTTAAATATTTTAGATATTTTAGATATTTTAAATATCGCGATGCTTTTCAATTACGTAGCCAATTGCGTACATAACTACACCCCAAGCGAGAACCACTAAACCGGACTGCCACCATGTAAAAACATATGCGTTTGGCGGAAGTTGCGGCCCAGAATTAGCGGATGCACCTAAGAATTGGCTTACAGCATTGCCTGGCAAAATCTGAATAAGTATTGAAGTCCACTTCGCAAAATTGCTTGCAAGCATAATAATGCTAACAATTGCCTGCAGAATCATCACGGCTCCAATAACGCACATAATTCCGCCAGCAGTTGACTTGCAAATCATGCCGAAACCATAGGCCATTGCTGCCACAACAACCATGATTGCAGGAGATCCAAGAAGCAGCATAAGCGGCAATTTCCACACGTTGCTTCCAGATAATCCGGAAATGTTATCTCCCATAAAAGCTAATTCTGCAGCAGCTAAAGAAACTGTCATTGCAATAAGTTGGGCTACAAAAACGTAGATTGCAACAGCAATAAACTTAGCAGTAAAGAACATACCCCTTTTAGGTACAGCCGTAAGAGAAGCCTGAATTGAAGTCGTAGAATGTTCCGCGGTTACAGCAAGCACTGCAAAAATCGCCAAAACAATCAAAGATATAGAAGCAAAACTAATAACTAAGCGGAAAATGCCTTCTTGAGATGCAATAAGGTCACTTTTATCGCTCGGTCCAACAGTAATCGCAGCACTTGATTTGCTACCAGCTGCACCATTGTTATTAACGTCAACTTTAGACATTGCTTTCTGCACAAGCGCGATAATAAAACTAAAAATTACTGGCAAAACAATTGTTAATGCCATGCACCACCACGTAGACGCAAGCCCACGCAACTTAACAATTTCAGATTTAAGCGTGTGCATAAATGTAAGGCGTAAGTGCTGAGCGTTCATGCTGCGGCCTGTTTTGTAAGAATTGCTCGCCGTATATTCAACAGCTTGTTCAATTTGCCCACTCATTTTGCGCTCCTTCCATCTACATATTGCGTTCCAGTCGCAGCAGTAGTATTTGGCAATGCTTTTGTTACGTACTGCTCCTGGCCGTGCGTAAGAGCCAAATACGCTTCCTCAAGCGAAGCGTGCTCTTGATTTAGCTGATATACCAAAATCTGATTATCCGCAATTTCGCGCGCAATCTGGTTGAGCTCGCAACCTGTTATTCTGAGTAGCTCGCCTTCTTGAACGTCTTCAGGAGTGCGGTTATCAGTCACAATCTTGCATTCAGGATTATTTTGAGCAAGCACAGACTTTAGTTTTTCGCCTTCTGGCGTTACTAAACGTATAGCATGCTGCGAATGTGCGTCAACAAAATCTTGTACTGTTGTGCGCTCCAAAATTTCGCCATGAGCAATAATAACTAAGTTATCTGCAGTTAACGCAACTTCGCTCATTAAGTGCGAACTAAGTAGTATTGCTCTGCCTTCGCTTGCGTAATACCTGCATAATTCGCGAACCCACTTAACGCCTTCTGGGTCTAGGCCGTTAATTGGCTCGTCCAAAATAAGATTGTGCGGATCCGCTAAAAGTGCCGCAGCAATCGAAAGACGCTGGCTCATACCGAGCGAGAAGGATCCCGCTTTGCGGGTTTTTACGCTAGTTAAACCAGTAATATCAATCACTTCGTCAACGCGCTTTTTTGATATTCCGTGAGTTAAAGCGAGTGAATACAAGTGATTGTACGCCGTTCGGCCTCTGTGAGCAGACTTTGCGTCAAGAACTGCGCCAACTTCCGTCATTGGAGAGGCAATTTTTGCGTAAGGTTTGCCGTCAATAAGAGAAGTGCCGCTATTTGCATGAATAAGGTTTAATGCGCAACGCATTGTGGTAGATTTACCAGCGCCATTAGGGCCTAAAAAGCCCGTGACTTTGCCGTCTTCAGCGACGAAAGAAACGTCGTTAAGCGCTGTTTTTGCGCCGAAACGCTTTGTAATATGTTGGAATTCTAACATAGCTTAACAGTATCACAAATAAAAAAAATACACATTAAATGTAAGCGTTTATGAGTACAGGCTGCTGCGTTTTGTAATGCGATTGTTTGTTTATATTCGCTTGTTTATAGCTTGTATCAGCAATTTGGTACTGCATGCTGCGCAATCCATGCGTGCATGGAAACAGCCGCAGCAGCTCCTGCGTTTAGCGAGCGAACAGAGCCAAATTGCGAAATATAAACAACGTCATCCGCCATTTCTAACGCTTTTTTAGAAAGACCTGGACCTTCCGCACCAAAAAGCATAAGGCAACGTTTAGGGAACTTGTAGTTTTCCATAGCAACAGCGCCCGGAATAATATCTAGCGCTATAACGCGAGCGTTTTTAGCGTCTTGTTCCTTAATATTTGCGATTTTTTCGGCTTCTTTATTGCCTTCTGCTTGTACTTTAAGCAAAAGTTGATGCGCTTCTTCTGCTTCTTTAAGCATATTTTCGCGCCAATTAGTTACTAGAGTTTCAATAGTTGGGCAGCACTCAACGTATTGGTATAGCTCGGTCATTAACGAGCCTTTACGATTCCATTTATGAGGCCCTACGATATACACTTTTTTCGCAGTAAACGCGTTTGCAGTGCGAACCATAGAGCCTATGTTAAAATCGTGAGTCCAATTTTCTACAGCTACTTCAAACTCATGGCGGCCTTTAGAATCGAGATCCGCTTTTATGGATTCTACTTTCCAGTACCGGTAACGGTCTAAAACGTTACGCTGGTCGCCTTCGTCTAGTAATTCAGTGCTAAACCGCGCATCATAATTTGGCGATTCTGGATTATCTGGACGAGGCTCACCTGGATGTTCTTCTTCCCATGGGCCAACTCCTATAGGTCGGAATTCTGGCTCATCGGAAGCTTTTGCAGCCAAAGTAATTGGATTCGGTTCGTGCATGTGTGAGTTTTGCTCCACTTAAAGTATTAATTTGCGCTTAGTCTGGGCAATTAGTCTTTGCGATTAGTCTTTGCACCCGTCTGTTGCGCAATCGCCTGTGCAACTTGACTTGCAGTGACCGCCACAGCAGTTGTCTTCACAGCAAGGCTCAGTGCAACCATCATGAGCGCAATCACCCGTGCACTCTACTTTGCAATGGCCACCACAGCAATTGTCTTCACAGCAAGGCTCAGTGCAACCATCGTTAGCGCAATCGCCAGTGCATTTAACCTCACAATGACCACCGCAGCAATTGTCTTCACAGCAAGGCTCAGTGCAGCCATCGTTAGCACAATCACCCGTGCATTTAACCTCGCAGTGACCGCCACAGCAATGATCGTTGCAGCAATCTTCGTGATCTGCATCTGCACGTAATTTTTCTTCATCGAAAGCTTGAACAAATGCCATTTTAGTACTCTCCTCACTTATTGGATTTACTAATTGAAGATGCCTTGTGCCTTGTTCGTCGGCGTCAACACCACCAATTAATGCAACTATAGCAAGAATTTGCGCGCCTTGCTGATTAACAATGCCAAAATCAAGACTTAATTCATTTCCGTGTCGTAAAGTCACAAGCGAAGAAGTTTGAACATACGATTTTTCAGAGAGCCAAGAGTCAAGTAACAATACTCGCTTGCCTTTAACAGACGGACCTTTTGTTGCAGGAAAAACAAAATCCATAACGAAGCCGTCGAGTGCAATTCCTTTACGTTCTGCAGCATGAATAAGTGCAAAAACCATTGGCACTGCAGCAGCAGTTAACGCTCCAACTGCGTCAACATCGCGTTCTAACGAATACCCAGCTTTCTCAATTGCATCAAAAAGAACATCACCAACCAACTTGGAGCCGCGCTGATTAAAAGTAACAGAAAACAGTTCACTAAATGGTTTCACACTCATATCCGCACAAAGCATGCGCTTAAGTTCCGCACGCTCTTCTTGTAATTCCGTCATTATTACACTCCTTAGCATTTAGAGTTCTTCAATTTTTGATGCTTTGATGTTTTTATGCTTAACGATCTTCTACTGATACTTCCGGAGCGCTCAGCTCTTTAACATCAGCTTTATCAGAGTCAATAAGATCTATTGAAGCAATAACTTTACTTTGATCTAACTTCTGAAGTTTACGCGCTGTTACCAACACTCGCGACTCAAGCGAAGAAGCAAACTTATTGTAAGCCGCAACCGTTCTTGCCAAAGATACGCCAAGCTTTGAAGCGTTTTCTCCAAGAACCGCAAAGCGATCGTACAATTCTCGAGATAAATCAAAAAGTTCTTTTGCATCATCTGTAAGACTTTGCTGCTGCCATGCGTACGCAACAGACTTAAGCACGGCCCACAAAGTAACTGGGGAAGTGAGTGCTACTTTTTGCGCAAAAGCATCATCCATAAGCGTCGGGTCCGCCTCAAGAGCTGCCTGAAGCAACGCTTCGTTTGGAATAAATGCAACTACAAAATCTGGTGCTGTTTCAAAAGCTTGCCAATATGCTTTAGCTCCCAATACTCTAACGTGTTCTCGCAAAGCCTTAGCGTGCGCTTTTAGAAGCTCACTCCTTCTAGCCAATTCTTCGTCACTCGCATTATCTGGAATTTCACAAGCGCGCTGATAATCCGCATACGGAACTTTTGCATCAACTGGAATTGTTTTGCCTCCTGGCAGATGCACAACCATATCCGGCCTCTGCTGCTCGCCATTTACTCCAGTTACAACAACCTGCGTATCAAAATCAACATGTTCAAGCAAGCCTGCGGATTCCACAATATTCTTTAGTTGAGCCTCGCCCCAAGCTCCGCGAACCTTGTTATTTCGCAATGCTGCAGAAAGCGAACTTGTTTCGCGGTCAAGCCTTGTTTGCTGCTCGCTTAAGCCTTTAAGCTGAGTGCTCAGCACACCCATTTCTTGTTTGCGTCCTTCTTCAATCTGCGAAACTTTATTCTTCAGAGCTTCAAGATTGTCTTTTACTGGAGCAAGCGCTTCCAAGACTTTACCTTGCTCTTTCAAAGTTTTTTCACGATTTAACCGTTCGCGTTCTTCTCGCTCTGCACGCAATTGTTCTTCGCGATTCACTCGCAATTGTTCTGCTTGCTGCGCTTTTAACAACTCAGACTCAACAAATTTCAATCGCTCAGCAAGCTGCTCTGCTTGTGTGCGATATCGTATAGCCTGATTGCCATTTTCTTGTGCTTGAGCGCGCGCTTGTTCATACTGCGAGCGTAATTCGTTAAATTCGCGCTGGTTTACGCCATTAGCGCCTTGCGTTCCAGAGTTGTGCTTAACAATAGCCAGCACAATAACAGCGGTTATTGCTACAGCAACCACCATTAAAACAAGCATCACAATATTATCGAACATACGTTCTATTAAACACTATTGAGTTGACTTTTGAAATATAATTAGACACGTCTTTTAAGCGCGTTCAAAATAAAGCAATCCACGTCCGCACGTGCCGCTCCATAGGCAAACTGCAATTATAGTAAGCACAACAATGACGTATAACAATATGGATTGTCCAGGAATTACAGGCAAAGTTCCAGAAGGATACCATCGCAAAATCAACCCAATTTTACTTTGCAAACCTTGTGTGGCAATGTTCATCACCGCTAAAAAGACGCCAAATGCAAGGCCGTAAAACCTTCCAAAACATGCTAATCCAATCATTATTAGCACAATATCAATCCACGCATTACCTAAAATCATCTGCAATGTACTCAATAACTGCAAGTCAATTATACGAACAATTAACACTGAAGCGCCAAATGAAACAAACAAACACAATAAAGCAGCACTCAATGCATATATTCGCAGCCTTTTCATCACGAAACGTTCCCACGATACCATAATCGGAGCAAGGCAAACGAATGCCGTGGTAATAAACCCAACTACAATAACTTCATACAGAGGAACAACAAAATTAACAACACTACTACCGGATTGACATTGGAACGTTATACCTTCTACCGCATTATGCACATTAGCAGAATCCGGCAAACAAATATAACCAACATAAACTGGCAACTGCGTTACCAATGATCTGAATATAACAAGCATTAAAGAGGGAAGTACTACGGACAATAAAATTGCAACGATTGCAACAATATAATGCCTACCTTCAAGCCAAGCGCGAAAATTATTTTTCATGCTTATCACCAAGTTCCGATAAGACTTGTTGTGGAGTTATGCGGCATTGATTAAGTTCTTTAACATGATTTTTTACAAATTGTTTCAGCTTAGCATCATCAGCATTATTAATACTCATAGCCACTTTATCGTTTGCTTCACCTGGAATAAATCCATATGACC
>NZ_LRTV01000005.1 GCF_003408845.1 Gardnerella massiliensis | reverse complement strand
CAAAACAGCAACATTTTCCGGAGAAAAAACTCCCGCAAATGTTCCAAAAAACAGCCAAAACAGCAACATTTTCCGGAGAAAAAACTCCCGCAAATGTTCCAAAAAACCACCAAAACAACAACAAACGCCGGAGAAAATTCCCCGGCGTTTGCAGTCAAAAACAACCCTACTTAACTTACTTATTTACCTCTTCAGGATTTGGAATCAAGAAGGAGCAAGCAAACGCAAGCACGAGAAGAACGATTCCAGCAACCATAGAAGCCATGTATCCGCCTGTTGCGCCATTAGTTCCAGCAACATTCGTCATCACAGCGTAAAGAATCGCGAAACTCAAGCCAGCACCCAAGTTAAACGCACCCGCGTTCATACCCGGCAAGTAACCTGGATTATCCTTTGGCGAAAGCACAATACCAAGGCCGTTAAGCATAATGTTCGCAACGCCAGCGTAGCTAATACCCAAGGCGAGAGAAAGCACAACCAGCGCCCAAACGGATGGCACTCCGGCAACATAAATTCCAAAAAGCACGCCAATAATACTTACCAAAATGCCAGCGCGAAGCACCAAACGGTACCCAAACTTTGCCGCCAACATGCCAGCAACCGGTCCAAACAGTAAGCCAATAATTGCGTAAGGCGTAAGCGTTGCGAAGCTCACCACGTCTGCACCCAAGTGCGCACCAAACTTAGTATCCTGAGCCAACTGCGGCACCACGCCGTTCATCAAAGCGAAGACGCCAGTCATCGTCAAAAGCGTGCAGGAAAGCAAGCCCCACGTACGGCGCTGCTTCATGTAATGCGTAGAAACCAGCGGAGCCGCACTATTGCCCTCAATCTTCCAGAACACAACGAAGAACACAACAGCCACAACCACAAGCCCTGCGACCATGGTCCAGTTTGCTGCGGCGAGCTTGTCGATTTCGTTAATAGCAAGGTAGGCAGCCAAGAACGCAATGCCGAGCGTTATAACGCCAAGCCAATCCATTCGTGGAGTATCGTCCGCATGCGATTCTTCCGCAGCGAAAATAATCATAAGAACTGCAACAACAGCAATACCAGCCATCGTCCAGAATACCGAGCGGAAACCGTATTTTCCTGCAAGCCAGCCGCCAAGTAACGCGTCAACGCCTGCAATACCGCCGTTTACGGATGTCAAAATTGCCATCAACTTTGCGTAACGCTTTTCTTCGCTAACACGCACGCGCAGCATAATCAGGCACATTGGCACCACAGGTCCGGAGGCGCCTTGCAAAATACGTCCGATCATAAGAACGGTTACGTCAGGCGCAAGGGCAGAAACAACGCAGCCCGCAATCGTGGAAATAAGTATTCCAATAAGCACCTTTTTGCGGCCAACTAAGTCAGCTAAGCGAGGCAAAAACAGTGAGAATAGCGCGGCTGCGGTGAAGAATACCGTTTGCGTTAAGCCAATTTGCGTATCGGTTGTGTGAAGCTCTTTCGTCATTGTTGCCAGTGCAGGTGACAGCATAGAAGCGTTGAGCTGGAACGCAAAAATGGCAACCAGAAGCGCTGTCATCAGCGCCACAATGGAGCGACCGCCTTTGTCTAACATGGAAGGCGTCGGAGATGAAACCTCAGTCATAATAACCTCCGTATCAAATTTTGTATAAATTTAAAGGCTTAATTTGATTAATTTATTTGCTTTATTAATTCGATTAATTAAAGGATACGTTTAGTAACTACGTTTAATAGCTACGTTTAGTAACATTCGTATCAGCCGATACGCTTAAGCGCGTCAATAATCAAATCCCAGAACTTGTCAAAATCAAGCTTCGTAGCAACTTGCGTATGGCACTCCTCCGCGGAAGGCTCCGGTCCGCGCAAATCCGCAACCGTCATACCAAGCGTCAAATCGCCCTTAATCTCAACGTCTACAGGGCAACGACGCGTGCTCACAACGCTGTGGTCAATCAAATAGGCCACGGTGCAAGGATCGTGCACAGGCGGGTCAATAAAGTCCTGATTGTTCTGGTAGGCTTTGCGGAAGAAGTCCATTAAACCACTGGCGAACGTTGCCAACGGAGTGCCGATTGCGTTAATCTTTTCCTGCACAGCCGGTGTGCAAAGCGCCTGGTGCGTCAGATCAAGGCCGACCATGGTAATAGGCCACGGCTCGTTGAACACCACGTGCGCAGCCTCCGGATCCGTCTTAATATTGAATTCAGCCACTGCGCTCCAATTTCCGACGTGGTATCCGCCGCCCATGAGCACAACTTCTTTCACGCGACTCACGATTCGCGGCTCCATGCGCACTGCCATAGCAATATTGGTGAGTGGACCGGTTGGTACCAGCGTAATTGTGCCAGGTTCGTGGCTCATAATGGTGTCGATAATCCAGTTGACTGCGTGGCCTTCGTCGAGTGGGCGCGTAGGTTTTGGAAGGGTGACGCCGTCCAAGCCGGTTTCGCCGTGCACCGCAGCCGCAACTTCCAGCGGACGAATCATAGGGCGATCGCAGCCGGCGTGTACTGGAATGTTGGTTGCGTGCGCCATTTCGAGCGTTGCGCGCGCGTTATACGTGACTTTTTCGAGGCTTTGATTGCCGCCAACGGTGGTGACACCAAGCAAATCAATATTAGGATTGCCAAGTGCTAGCACAATGGCCATGGCGTCGTCGTGACCGGGATCACAATCGAGAATAATTGAAGTCATCGCTACTCCTTTGTACAAAACTAACTTCTTATATAACTAGCTTCTTATATAACCAGCTTCTTATATAACTAGCTTCCTATATAACTAAATTCTTATATAACCAGCTTCTTATATAACGACATGCGTTTAGTGGAATATTCCTTTGCGTAAGGTTGGTTACGACTAGCTTGCGTAAGGCTTGCGTAAAAGCAATACCCACCAAAACTGACATTTGTTTATATAAGTAAACAAATGACCATTTACAAGTATAGCAGGGCTTAGATTTGATGCAATAATGTTGCGTAATTAATTAGAAAACGTAACTTAATTAGAAAACGTTTGGAGCGATACACCACACCAAAGGAACGCTCGCGCGTTTGTTGTGTGGTGCTCGCGCTTTAAGCGCTTCGGCAGGTCGTCGCGCAAACGCCGGAGAAAAAAACTCCGGCAAATGTTCCATAATTACGCAAATTCAGCAACAAATGCCGGAGAAAATTCTCCCGCAAATGTTCCAAAAAACCACCAAAACAGCAACAAATGCCGGGAATTTTCCGGGAAATGTTCCAAAAAACGGCCAAAACAGCAACAAATGCCGGAAATTCTCCCGCAAATGTTCCACAAAACGGCCAATACGCTCGCGCGAGCGCTTAATCTACGCGCGCTCGTGAATATTCTTCATGCGCTCCAACACCAACTCAGGTGTGAACGACTCATGCACCGGCTGCACAGACTCCGTATTCAAAGCAGCCGCCGCAACCGCAAAACGCCCCGTCTTAGAGGAGTCAAAATCATTGTAACGAGCATAAATCAACGCAGCAGTAGCCACATCACTCGAACCATTATCATTACCAACAGCTCTCACACCGTCGTTACCATTGCCACGAGCCAGCATCATACGCTGCATACGCTTAACCTGCACAGGATAAAACGCCACGCCTTCCTCGGCAACACCATAAGCGACACCAGCACGCCCCGCGTTCACAAACACATGCTTTACCCCGCGCTTAAGCAGCGCGCTCGCGCAACGCATAGCAGAACGTTCGTCAACAGCCGAAATACCAGTCAAAGCCTGCGACTCAGCCGTATCCAAAATCAGCGTATCAATACAACTCAGTCTGGAAAGCACTCGCGAAGCCTTAGCGTCAGTAATAGCACGCATCACAATAGGCCTACGATACCTATCGCACAACCATTCAATCGACCTTTGCGGAATATTAGTATCCAGCACCAAAATATCCGCATTTTCAATAATCGACATGCGCTCGCGCAGAAAATCTGGTGTCATGTGATCGTAAATACTCATGTCATCCAACGCAAGCAAACGCTGCCCTGAAGCATCACCAACGTACATGTAGGATGCTGTCATAGCATCCGGAAGCTGCTTCGCATAACCAATATCGAGACCATTAGCCGCAGCATCAATCCTGAAAAGCTCACCGTTATGGTCGCCGCCGTACACCGAAACCATGCTCGTGCGCAAATTAAGCCGCTCCAACGCGACCGCAATATTGCGCCCCACGCCGCCGAGCATGTAGCGCACGCGGGAAGCATTAGACGTGTAATCCATCAAATCGCCGCACGCAATTCCCAGCACGTCCATGCTGATGCCGCCGACAACAGTGACGTAACTTGGCGGCGTCACAATATATCCTTTGCCGCGCAAGTAGCCTTTGCGAATGAGATTAGAAATATGAGCCGCCACTCCAGAACGCGTAATTCCCGCTAAATTAGCAAGCTCCTGCTGGCTAATCATCGGGTTTTGTTGAATCCAAGCCAAGATTTGCTGTTCGCGTTCAGTCATGGTCGCCTACTCTCTAGTGCGATTGTTAAAACCTCTACTTTCTAGAATATTCACAAATCTCATAATATGCACGTAAATTTATAAATTTTCTTTATTTTTTTGTTATTTTGTTATCTTTGTTATCTTTTTTGCGCACTTTTATACGCAACAATCCTAATTACTTACGATTTGCGCACTTCCTCCACGCGTAAAGTCCAGCACAGCTCCCGCAAGATACGGCAGCGAATCAAGACTCACTCCGCAATTACGCAACGTCTCCTCCGCATCGTCGCGCGCCTGCACAATCACCTGCGCATCCTGAACCACCCGAAGCAACTTCAAACTCGAATGTCCCCCAGATTGACTACTTCCCAAAACGTCGCCAACATTACGCAATTCCAAATCCTTCTGCGCAATCACCGCACCGTCCAACGAACGTTCAACCACCTGCAAACGCTCCTGAGCAACGCTAGCAGCCTCGGTTTGCGCAACCAAAAACGCCCACGACTGCGTGCCGCCGCGACCAACGCGACCACGCAATTGGTGCAATTGTGCCAAACCAAAACGATCAGCATCAAAAATAACAATGCAACTCGCTTGTGGCACATCCACGCCTACCTCAATCACAGTTGTAGACACCAACACCTGCACATCGCCGCGCATAAACCGTTCCATAGTTTCGCGCTTAGTGTTGTCGTCGTCACGGCCGGTGAGCTGAGCAAATTTAATACCTTTGAACTGCGGAAGCGCGGAAAGACGCTTAATAATTCCCGTAACCGTGTGCAGCTTACGAATAGGAGCGTTTGGGATTTCATTAAGCTGGGAAGATTGCGGAAGTTGCGAATAGTTGGAAGATTGCGAAAGTTGCGAATAGTTAGGAGATTGCGGAAGTTGCGGATAGTTCAGCGAGCGCGCAATATCGTCAAAGCCCTCAGCTTCTTCAGACTCGCCGTCACCGCCAGCATCATCCTCAATATGCGCACAAACCACGTACGCACGCTCACCCGCATCAATACGCGTACGAATATGCGCAAACATGCTCGCCATAGTGCGCGCGTCACTTTCCTGCACAACAAACGTGCGAATCGGCTTTCTACCTCCCGGAAGCTCCGTTAAATACGAAACGTCAAGGTCACCAAACCAAGTCATAGCAGCCGAGCGCGGAATTGGCGTCGCTGTCATCACCAAAAGATGCGGGGTATATTCCGTACACTCGACGTCGTGCGAAGTTACACTTACGCTTGCGTTGCGTGAAGTTACGCTCACGTCGCGCGCCTTTACGCTCACGTTGCGCATCAGCACATTTCGCTGCTCAACCCCAAAACGATGCTGCTCATCAATCACCACCAACGCTAAACGAGTCGGCTTAAAACTCGAAGAAAACGCAGCGTGTGTGGCCACAATCAACGCCGGCTCCCCACTCGCCACACTCGCGAGCGCGCGCCTACGTTCCGCAAGTTTCATGCCGCCCGTCACCACAACAACCGGAACGTCGATATTCGCGCGAGCAACCATCTGCCGCAAATTTTCGGCGTGCTGAGCTGCGAGCACTTGCGTTGGCGCCACCAACACCGTCTGATACCCCGATCCCACGGCCTCAAGCATGGCCGCAAGAGCCACCACCGTTTTGCCGGAGCCAACTTCACCCTGCAACAGGCGACGCATAGGACGCGACTCGCGCATATTCCCTACAATCTCGTCAATTACTTCCTGCTGACCGTGCGTAAGTGCAAACGGGAGGCTCGCTACGAACTGTTGCCGCAATTCGGAATTATCGCACGTAATTGCTCGATTATTTTTCACATTTTCGCGCGATTGCAACACCGCTATTTGCGAAATAAACGCTTCTTCGTAGCGCAAAGTTGCCAAAGCTTTGTGGAATCCCTCGGTTGATTGCGGATGGTGCACGGCGTATATGGCTTGCGCGCGGGTCATAAGATTGCGTTTGGTGCGCACCGATTCGGGGAGAATGTCGGGAATTGGGAGTGAGTTCGGGTTTGGGTTTGGGCTTGGGCTTGGATTTGAGTTTGGATTTGAGTTTGGGCTTGGGTTCGACAGGGATTCCGCTGGCTGCATTAGCGAAAGTATGTCGAGTATGGTTTCGTGAATACGTTCGCTGGAAATGCGCGAGTTGGCGTGATAAATAGGCTGCGGCGCACTCAAACGCGCCAAACCTTCCTCAACGCTGCGAACGGTATCGTCGGATTGCGCAACGTTACTACTTACTTCCTCCGCAACCACTGTCACAATCCGAGGGTGCGTAAATTGCAAACGTCCATTAAACGCACTCGACATACCCCCCACGACTATCATTGCGCCTACGCGTAACTTTGCAGAAAGCCACTGAAGATACTGACGGTTGTTGGCGAAATAAATAAGTTGCGCCGCGTCGCGCTGATTTTGCACAACGTTGATTTCGAGCCTCGATCCACGGCGAGCGTTCATCGATACAACGTTAATCGACTGAACTTGTGCGTAAAACACCACTTCTTCGCCGATACGGATATCGCGAAGACGCGCGACTTTCAGCGGATTTGTGACCCTAAACGGGTAGTAAGTAAGCGCGTCTTCTACAGTGGTGATGCCGAGCGATTTCAGCGCTGAGATGCGACGCTTATTGCTGATTATTGAAGCAAGCGCGGTGTGCATTTGAGCTGAATTCGTAGGCATATTTGGCATACCTAGATTATAAGTCATTGACGCTCCGACCTGCCTGAGCGCTGCGATTTAGCGCGCGACGACCTGCCGGAGCGCTTAGAGCGTAGCGCGCGTTAGTTTCTTTACAACGTTGTAAAGGGACTGTCGCTTTTGGGCGTGATTCCGTTAGTTTCTATACAACGCTGTAAAGTGACTGTCACTTTTTGGTGAGATTCCGTTAGTTTCTATACAACGCTGTAAAGTGACTGTCACTTTTTGGCGAGATTCCGTTAGTTTCTATACAACGCTGTAAAGTGACTGTCACTTTGTATAAGCCAACTCTCGCCTCCCAGTTAGATTCCGACATTTCCTATACACCCATGTAAAGGGACCGTCTCTTTTTGGCGAGATTCCGTTAGTTTCTTTACAACGCTGTAAAGTGACTGTCACTTTGTATAAGCCAACTCTCGCCTCCCAGTTAGATTCCGACATTTCCTATACACCCATGTAAAGGGACCGTCACTTTTTGGTGAGATTTCGTTAGTTTCTATACAACGCTGTAAAGTGACTGTCACTTTGTATAAGCCAACTCTCGCCTCCCAGTTAGATTCCGACATTTCCTATACACCCATGTAAAGGGACCGTCACTTTTTGGCGAGATTCCGTTAGTTTCTATACAACGCTGTAAAGTCACTGTCACTTTTTGGTGAGATTCCGTTAGTTTCTATACAACGCTGTAAAGGAATAATCACTTTTCGGCTTAATTTCGATTTTTTCTTTACACGGTTGTATAGGAATTGTCGGTTTGTCATTTTATGGAACATTTGCCGGAGTTTTTTCTCCGGGTTTTGTAGCTACATCAGCCACATTATGGAACATTTGCCGGAGTTTTTCCGGGTTTTGTAGCTACTTTCGCGCTTTTATGGAACATTTGCCGGAGAATCTGCGAATACAAAAAAGCCCCGAGCATCGCTCAGGGCCTTTACCATTCAACGCAATTAATACGCGATTCACGCTTCAACGCGCTGAACCTTGCCAGCCTTAATGCATTTTACGCACACACGAAGGCGAACATTCTCGCCATCAATGGTGGTGCGAACCGGCTGAAGGTTCGGGCGGAAGGTGCGCTTATTGCGGATATGCGAATGTGAAACACTGAAACCGGTCTGCGGTCCCTTGCCACATACTGCGCAACGAGCTGCCATAATGGACTCCTATTTTCTTTGACTTGCAAGTCTTGCGTCATTCAACCACACAAATTACTCACGCACATCGCATAAACAAATGAGCATGCCTGAATGCACAACTACACAAGTATATCACTCACTAAGACAATTGAATGTTCACATTCGTTTGCAAATCCGCAACCGTAGTGCAACCGAGCAGCGCCATAATTACGCGAATCTGCTCCTGCCATTCCGTAATTTGTTGCGCAAGTGCGTCCTCACCTTCGTGCACAAGCGTGTGCAAAAACTCGCCGGCAACACCCACTGCCGACGCACCCAACGCAAGCGCGCGCACCACATCTAGCGGCGTGCGAACGCCACCGCTCGCGAAAATTTCCACCGGATCAGACTTAAGCGCCTCGCAATTGCGAATATCACGCAACGATTCAACGGTAGCAAGACCCCAATTAGCCAAATAATCGTAGTTGCCACGAATACCAAGCACATTCACACCACGCGCGCGACGAGCGTTCTCAATAGCCACGAAATTCGTGCCGCCGCGCCCGGACACGTCCACCGTTCGCACGCCAATATCGCGCAAACGCAAAACATCTCGAGCCGTCATACCACAACCGGTTTCCTTCACAATAACCGGCACTCGCTCCGCTTCGCACGCGCGCACAATTCGCTCAATATTGTGCAACCAATCGCGAAAATCGCGGTCACCTTCCGGCATAACCAGCTCCTGAGCCGCGTTCAGATGCACCTGCAGAGCGTTTGCTTGCAGCATGCTGACGGCTCGCAGCGCATCGTCGGAACTCGTTCCCGCGCTCACGTTCGCCATCACGAAGCCATGCGGATTTTCGCTTCGAATCACGCTGAACGTATCGCGCAAAGTTGCGTCACGAAGGGCGGCGCTTAAGGACCCGCTTGCCATTGCGACTCCAGTTTTTGCCGCAACGCGCGCGAGTTGTGCGTTTATTTCTTGCGCGGCCGCACTTCCGCCGGTCATGGCGTTAATGTACAGCGGCGAGCGCCATTGAGCAGCGTTATTTTCCATATTGTTGAGCACGCGTACGCTAGCGTCAACTTCCTCCAACGCAATCTGCGGCAACGCGTTCGGCATAAGCCGCACTGCATCAAATCCGGCATCGGCTTGCGCTTGATATTGCTCAGTTGCGAGGGCAATATGCTCGTTTTTTCGGTGTTGCGTAATAAGCGACGCCTCGCCAACGCTACGCTCAACTTCCGGAGTCTCGCCAGACGTTGCAGACGTTACGAACTTTGCAGACGTTGCAGACGTTGCAGACGTTGCGAACTTTGCAGACGTTGCAGACGCCGCCGCCGTAATCGAATCTCCCGCTTTAGGAAGTCGAATGTCGTCAAAGTTCAAATCAGACGTCAAACCAGACGTCAAACCAGCCTGGTTCCGCCACACGTCCTTGGTTCTTGCCTTAAGTTTCTTCATTCTCAGACGATTGTCGACACCAAAGTCACACGCGCACTTAAGTACAATATTTTCGGAAGATTTACCAGTTCCCGTAATTTTTGCAATTTTTAAGTTCAGGGGCTGTATTTTTTTCTCTTTCCAACGCGATTTCACAAAGTCGGCACAATCCGTATCGTCTACACTCACCACAGCAATTCCGCAGTCACCACCGCCGGCTCCGCTTGTTTTCGCCGGCAAACCAACGTTTGTGGCACTTTCAATAAGTTCCGTCAATTGCGGCGTTTCAATAGTCGTGCCGGTGAGCGCACCTAAATCATTCAAAAGCTGACGATTGCAGGCAAAACCGCGGGCAATTCCCAACAAATCGTACGATTCCAAAGCAATTATTAAACGCTGAACGCAAGCCTCGCTACACGCGCAAAAATCTTCGTAAGTAAAAGGTAACGTTTGACGCGAAGGTTGCGTTTGACGCGAAGGTTGCGTTTGTACAGAAAGTTGCATTTCTGCAGCGCCACTTCCTACGCTACTTCCCACGCCACTTTCCACGCTACTCACCAGCTCCGCGCTCGAAGCCGGCGAACCAGTCCAACCAACCAGCAACTTTAGCGACGGCGACACGTTAAGTCGCCTCACCTCCAAGCGCGGCCATTTTTTGCGCAACAACTTACTAAAACTGGATTCCCCCGACTCAACCAGCGTCAACTCAGCACCAAGCCACTCGCGGTTGTACGCGCGGTACATAATCCACCCGCCGTACGCGCTCGCCGCCACGTCGCCGCCGGAACCGGACTTTGCAACCTTCGACGACACAATCAACGCCAACTTAGCGATCGTCGGCGTAGAAACGCTCAAACCATACCATTCGCACAGCGCACGCACCGTCGCAACCGTCACCGCAGCAGAGGAACCAAGCCCGTACTTTCGCCCCGATTTCGCATCGTCGAGTTCGCTGTCGACGTGCAGATTGTACAAACGACGCTCCATATTTGGCGCGTTACATTCGCGAGCGTAGGCGTCCACAACACGCATGGCGGCGAGCACGTACGCG
>NZ_LRTV01000004.1 GCF_003408845.1 Gardnerella massiliensis | reverse complement strand
GGGGGGGGGGTATACTCTCAGCTGTACATTACATGGAGGGTTTTGATTGTACTGTTTGACAGTTTTCATGGCTGTGCTGCAGTAAAGACAATTACCTTTTGCCTTTATTTATTGTGCAAGGTCAGGGAGCGTATATAGGGCAGTTAAAAGAACATTAAGGAATATTTATGAATATTCAAAATGTTTTATTAAAAGTTTGGCGGGCGATTAGAGATTTTGTTGCTCGTCACATTGACTCTGGCGTTGCAAGAGAGTCTAAAAAGACTTCTTGCGCCGCTTTGCGCTCAAACGCGTCTCGAAAAGCGTGTGGTTCGTGCACGAGTCGAGCATTACTTTCGTTATTTGTAGCATCTGCAACGTTGCTTGCTACTTTTGTGATTGCTCCTGCTTATGCGTTGAGTGCTGGTGAGAATACTACTTTTACTGAGAAGACTGAGGGTGCGAAGGCTGATTCTACTAAAAACGATGGTGAATCGAATAAGCAGTCTGAGCAGAGTGAATCTAATAATACTGAGCCTAGTAAGAAAGATACTGGCTCTTCAAGCACTTTAAAGAAGAATGATAATAAGGAATCGAAGCCTGTTGAAAAGCAGAACTCTGATAGTAACAAGGTTGATGATAAGGCTAAGCTGACTGAGGCTGCTGTAAATAAAAAAGCAAAAGACGCTAAAAAGAAAGGCGTTGATTCTACGGAAGCTGCTAACGGCACTGACAGAAGTGCGGAAAAAGCGACTGATCTTTCGGAAGAGTGTAAGAATGCTGGCATAAGTGAACTCGCAAAATGCTATGTAGCAAAGTATGAGTTTAAATATAAGAACAAATATGTATCGTATGCCAATATAACCAAACCAGATGAGTCTTATACTGGAGAACCAAAGTTTTATCGTGTTACTAAACTTAGTAATAATGGTGATCCGTCAAAATTAATAAATGTTTCGTACGATGAAGTTAAAGGCTTTGTAAAAAGTTTCTCTTTAGAGGGAATTGTAGTTGATGAAAAGTTACTTGATTTGAAAAAAGAGGAAACTAAAAAGTTTGTTGAAGTAAATTCTACTTCTGGCGCGGTTACAATACGTCCTAATAATTGGTTGAAGAAGGGTTACTATGACGTATATGTAAAAGTAGACTATAAGGACAACTCTGCCTTAACTCATCTGGAATCCTGCACTGAGCAGAGTAAATGTAAAGTTAAAGCTAAAGGTTATGAGGAATACTTACAATTTCGTGTCAAGATTAGATACAATGATACTAAAAATAATAATGTTTTATTGTTAAAGGTTTACAATCACCAGAAAGCTGAGGGTCGTACCGAAGTTGATGATGTTCCTTTTACTTTGAATAAAGATGGAAAATTTAACCCAAGTACAATTTTTATTGACAGCCAGTCTTCTGGAAAGTTTAACCGTATTTACCATCGCATGATTTGCCATAAAGACAGTGATAGTGATTACTATCTTAATTCAATTAATAATGACTTAACTCTTAGCGATAGTGATGTGTCTGGTTCAGCTAAGTCGTCCACGCAAAAGCAGTGGGAGCATCGTTTAGGGAATCGCACAAGTGGCAGTGTGCTTAACGATTTTACTAGCGGTGAGCTGTACGAAAACGACGGTGACAGCATTGGCGAGCGTTCCCAAAGCTGGATTGCTGGAACTCCAAATGTTGGCAGTGAAGGTAAATATACTTGCAGAGTGTTTGCTATTAATGATGCTAATTTTTCTGCAGGTAAAAAAGTTGTATCTGAAAGCTATGTAGATTTATTTGATTCGAACGCTAAAGATAAAAGTAAACTAAAGTCTGCCTTCGATAATCCGATGGATGCTTTTGGTAACAATAAAGAATCGCTTTCTAAGAAGAAAGGCATTGACTGGGATTATAAGACTATAACAATCCAGTTTGGAGATAAGCCGAAGCCGCCAAAAATTGGTGATAATGATCTTACGCTGAACGTGTATCCGTTTAAAAACGACACAAGTCCGTTGCCAGCGGCGTTGACTAGCGACAATAACAAGATTTCTGCGATGCTCGGTATGGAGCTTAAGCCGTTTATTGATGCTACTTCTGCGGCGGATAGCAAGAATAAGATTACGTTGCGCGTGCTGTGCTCGAAGGGTGAGAAGAAGAAGGATAATGCTGGTGGTGGCGGCGCTTCGACCGGAGGTACTGGCTCTGCTGAAAGTGGTTCTGCTGGAAGTGGCTCAAGTGGCGGTAATACTGACGCTGGTTCGACTAGCAGTGTGCAATCTGGCTCGCAACCTGCGCAAACTTCTGAATCGTCGCAACCTGCGGAGAACCTTGAATACAAGACTTGGAGTAGTAAACCTGATGGGCTTGTGTTGAGTGTGCCTGCGGATGATAATCAAAATACGTGCCACTCTAATAAAGAAGGCGAGAAGACTTGTGTGTCGGTTGATCCTAAGACGAATGTGGCTGCGCGAACTGACAAGGAAGTGAGCATAAAGCCGACTGATGTTGGCAATTACCAGTGCGTTGTGTTTGCGCTGAAGCCTAAAGCGCGCGATATGTTTGATGGTGCAATAAACAAATTAGCTCAATCTGGCAGCTTAACGCCTGATTCAATAAAATCTGCGCTAACTACTGATCCAGCGGCTTTTAAAGAAAACAAGGATTTTGCTACTTTTACGCTCAATCTTCATTCGGTGAGTAATTTTACTTTGCCGCAAACGGGTGGGCAGAGTTGGAATTTGCAGCTCGGTATTCTTGCCGCTCTGTTGGTGAATCTGTTGGCTGCTGGCTTCGTGGTAAGTCAAAGTGAGCGCGGTCGCGCGTGGGTGAGTGCAACATTTAATAGAACAGTGTTTAGTGGGTTTGATGCTCAAGATTATGCTACGAGTTCTGTTTCAAACCGTGCGTTAAAGCGCACGCCTGCTAGTACTCGTGTTAACGCTCATTCTTGTATTCTTAACAGTGTTCGCTCTCGCGAAGCTAACAGTATTCGCTCTCGTGTTCGTGATTGTGTTTTTGCTTGTAATCGTTTTTATAAAGATTTTTGCGCGGTCACGTGTTCTGGTGTCCGGTCTGTGAAAGATTTTATTCGTTGGGTTACTGAAAGGTGGCGATGCTAATGATCAAGATTTTGCAGGCATCGTCTCGTCGACTTTGACCGAGGATTCGTGGAGTCGCTCGTAGCAAAGGAGAGCGTTGCTTGCGTGAATCCGTTGGTTGCGTGTAGCTTTCGAACTGTTGTGTGAAAACACTGTTTTCGAGCCGCCGCGCAATATTCCACAAACTTTTAATACAACTAAATTAAGTGGTTTCTGGCTTACAGGATTGTTTAAACGACATGCTGAGCTTGCTTAACAGTGTCTTTTAGCTGTCTTGTTGGCTGATTGTTGAACCGTTTGATTTTACTGAGCTGTTGCGCGCGCAAACCGGGTTTTCTTGGAATGTGATGGACTGTGACTGCTCCAAAAACTGGGGTTTGACTCAATGTTGTGAGATCACTCAACTCGAGTTTCGTTTTAAACGTCTTGTTTGAGTGTGATTCATGAAACGTGGGTTTTACGTCAGTAACTTTTTTAAACATTTACAAACGTATTTCTTCGAAGTATTGGAAACAATACTAGTAAAGGAGTAATTATGAGTAAGTTAACTCGAAAGTTAACGAATAAGTGTGTGGCGGCGGTGGCGTCGCTTGCGATGGCTGGCACGCTGTGCGTCGCCGGCGCTGTAACTGTGTCCGGAGTTGCGTGGGCTGGTGGGCCTCCAATTCACCAAAATCCTTCTGGTCAGCAGGATACTAATACTAATCTAGCTCCGTGGGATACTAAAGCTCCTCAAACTGGTAGTATTACTATTTTCAAGTGCGATGATGCTACCAGTGGCACTGGTGGAACTAATGTTCAGACTGCTGATAATGGGTATAATAAGCCTACCGCTTGCCCTGCTGGTCACAGTCCGCTTGTAGCAACATTTAAGGTAACTAAGGTTGCGAAAGTTAACAATGAGACTCTTAACTACAAGACTGAGAGTGATTGGGCTAAGTTAGCTGATGTTGTTAATGATTTAAACCATAACGATGAGACAAATATCACTCTTGAAGCTAATGGAACAACTCAAACCACTGATGGAACTACTGGTAAAACAAAGTTTGATAATCTTTCTTTTGGTTTGTATAAGGTTGAGGAGACTCAGGCTCCAGCTGGTTATGGTGCAAGTGATATGAGCGTGTTTTATATTACTTTGCCTTTGATCTATCAGGTAAAAGATACTACTGATAAGACGGGTAAAACGTATAAGACTGCGTATGATTATGATCCTGCTGTTGCGCCAAAGAATAAGAATCTTACGAGCACTCTTAAGAAGGTTTTAAGTACTGATAAGGGTGATAACTTTGTTGACGTTAAGGACGACATTGTTTACGAGATTAGTACTGGTGTGAATCATCCTTCTGGTACTTTGACTAAAGACAGTATTAAGGATTTTGCAGTGTTCGATGACGCTCCAACAGAAGCGTTTAACTTTACTGGCAATGATTTCGTTAAGTCTGTAACTGTTGGTGAGGGAAAGAATGCTGTAGACCTTACTAATACTAAGACAGCTACATACTATAATGTTTCAACGCAAGCCAATACTGGCGATGAGGCTATTCCTAATACGGATACTACTGCTGATAAGCGTGGTCTTGCTGGTAAGCATACTCGTATTTTGGTTAAGTTCAGCGATGCTGGTCTTGAAAAGATTGCAGAAGCGTTGAACAAGGCTGCAAGTGGTAGTGAGCCTCAGGTTCATGTTAAGTTCAAGTTCAAGCTAAGCCAAACCTATCAAGAAGGTACTGTTCCAGATGCTGGTAAGAAAGAAGCTAACGGTCATAACAAGATTGTGAATAAGTCTGGTTTCTTCAAGGCTCATATTGGTACCACTAATCCTGATCCAAATCCTATCATTTCTGGTGATAAGGATAAGGGTACTAGTACTAACACGTTTGGTTACCTTCAGGTTCATAAGCATGATAAGGATAGTTCTGATTCTACGACTGGTCTTAGTGGTGCTGAGTTTAAGTTGTTTAACTCTAAAGATAAGGCAGATGCTTGTAATGCGTCTTTGTTGAAGAAAGCAACAGAAAAAGCACCTGCAGCTGCAGACCCTGCAGGTGATGCAAGTGCTACTGCTGATCCTTGCAAGGATGGAGCATCCGCGAATTTCAACGGTACAACTACTGATGGCGGTAAGTTCCAGAATGCTTTTAAGGCTCTTGCTGGTCAAACAATCTACCTTGTTGAGATGAAAGCTCCAGAGGGTTACATGCGTCATCCTGGTGCTGTGGCTGTAAGCCTTAAAGAAGGCGAAACTACAACTGTTGATTTCCCTAACACTAAGATTCAGGATTCGGGAATTAACACTCCATGGTTCTTCCTTCCAAAGACTGGTGCTTACGGAATACTGATTTTCGCTGTCGTGGGCATGGCTCTTATTGCGGCTAGCGTGATTCTGTATGTGCGCAATCGTAAGGAAGAAGAACAGCAGAACGCTTGATCCGCATGTAGCGAGCCGACGTTGATTAGATGACGTTCGGCTTAGCGTTCAAAAGATTTAGGCACTTTGTACCAGAAGACACGCTGTAGCGTTGAAACAAAATGCATTGAGCATTTTGTTCCATGCTAGCGTGTCCTGATACAAAGTGCTCTAATCTTTTCGCTCTACATAAAATAAACTTACGTATATAAACACAGAAACGGAGGAAGCATGAAATTAAACGAAGCTGTTACAAAAGTATATGCTTTCTTCAATCCGTCCAAAGCAAAACCCGCAACCGAATCAACCGAATCAACCGAATCAACCCAAGACTCAGCAACCGAATCAACCGCAACCCAAACCAAAGCAAAACCCACGAAAAAACCCAAGTCTAAGCTTCGCCGCACTATCGAGCCAATCGCACTCGCGCTTTCAGCAATATTGTGCTTCACGTACCCGGTTGCGTCAACATTGTGGAATAATAATTTGTCGAAGGAGATTTCCTCAGCATACGATCGTATGAGCAAGAAGTTGCCGAAAGACGCGCGAATAGTGAACCTTGAAAAAGCTCGCGAATATAATGCGCAACGTAGCGCGATTTTTACCGCAGACCCGTATAACGGTAGTGATGATTATAAAAATACTCCCGAATACAAGAAGTATGAGAGTGTGCTCGATGAGCCAATGGGAATAATGGGTATCGTGAAAATCCCGAAGATTGGCGTTAAGCTGCCGATTTATCACGGTAGTTCGACGGAGGTTTTAGCACAGGGTGCAGGACACTTGTATGGCACGGATTTGCCGGTTGGGGGTAAAACTCGTCACTCGGTGGTGACAGCGCATACTGGTTTGCCGCACGCTACAATGTTCGACGACTTAATTTATCTTAAAAAAGGCGACTACTTCTATTTTGATATACAAGGCGAAACCTTACGTTATAGAGTGTTTCGTATTAACGTTGTGGAGCCTAATGATATTAGCATGCTTCAACGCGAGAAGGGGCGCGATTTGGCGACGCTGCTTACTTGTACGCCGTATGGTGTGAATACGCAAAGGCTGCTTGTTACGGGCTATCGCGTGCTGCCGAATCCGGTTTCCGCGCCGGGGGACAAGTTGCAGTGGCCGCTTTGGATGACGATGTTCGTGCTAGCGCTTATTGGGTGCGCTGTGATTCTTGCCACGATGGTTTTGGCCGCGCTTGAACGGCGCCGTCGCCGCGAGGCCGCGCTTTACCGCGCTAAGCATGTGAGTGCTTAGAATTGCCTACTTATCGTCGTAGTGGCCTTTGCAGGCGTAGATTATAATCGAGTCATCTGTAAATGAGTAAACGATTCTATCCTTATCATTTACTCGTCTACTCCAGCAACCAGAATAGTTTCCTTTAAGTGGTTCAGGCTTACCTTTTCCGTCTATTGGATTCCGCATAATCTCTTTAATAATATTGTTAAGCTTTTTACGAGTCTTATTATCGCTTTCCCAATAGAGATAGTCACTCCAGGCATCTGGAGTCCAAGCAATTTTTCTCATTGTTTGAACCCTACGTCTTAATCCATTATTAGATTGTGCTCTTCGAGCTTGATTGTACCATTTCTCACGCCGTCAATTTGCGATTTCAAATATGCTTGATTTGACGGTTCGTAAAACGGATCTAGCGAAAAATTTAACGGTATCCTCTTTTCGCGGCCAATCGTTTTAATAAACACGTTCAGCGCGGCGCTCATAGAGATTCCGAGCTCCTTGCAAACTCGTTCTGCGTTGAGTTTGTCTTCTTTCTTTGCTCGAAAGTTTACGTTTACCAGATCTGTTGTTGCTGTAGTCATTTTGACTCCTATGTCTATGGTGAATTTTGTACTTTTTCTTATATCTCTCATATAAGTATATAATAATTCTATACAATGTAACGTAAATATCATTAATTATGCTTGCAAACTTCCGCTGTCTGTCTTCCAACTTTCGTAAGTTTGTACCCAACTTGGAAGTAGACTTCCAAGTTTCGTTGGTTGAACAAAGATAGTTGCACTAAGTCTCAAATCTCGTTAATACCCTTGATTTCGTGAAAAATCAGCATATATTTACCTTTGATTTCGTGAAGATTTAGAGAAATAATACCTTGATTTTCGTGAAAATCTGGCATATTTTTACCTTTGATTTCGTGAAAATCTGGCATAAATTGACATTGATTTTCGTGAAATATATACTATAAAACAATAGTATTTTCAACGGTTTTGTGTTAATTAAAAGTGGTGTTGTATGTTAAAGCGAAAATTCTATCAAAAAATGCTCGATTGGAAGAATGCTGATCGCGGTTCAACAGCGCTTTTAGTAACAGGTGCTCGAAGAGTTGGGAAAAGTACTCTAGTTGAAGAGTTTGCGAGGAACGAGTACAAGTCTTATATTCTTATTGATTTTTCGCAAGCATCAAAAGATGCGCTTCAGCTATTTGAAGATTATCGTTCAGATTTAAGCACTTTCTTTACGTACATATCTGCATTATATGGTGTGAAACTTTATAACCGTGAATCGGTAATGGTTTTTGACGAAGTGCAATTTTTCCCGCAGGCTAGAGAATTTGTAAAACAATTAGTTGCAGATGGTAGATACGACTATATAGAGACTGGTTCGTTATTGTCTATTAAACATAATGTTGAAACAATAGTGATTCCGTCTGAAGAACAAGAAGAACGCATGTATCCTCTTGATTTTGAAGAATTTCTGTGGGCTTGTGGAGAAGAAAATCTATCGAAAGTTATTAAAAATTCATTTAATGAGTTAAATCCTTTGCCGGATGCTTTACATAAAAAAGCAATGCGACTTTTTAGAGAATATATGCTAGTTGGTGGCATGCCGCAGTCTGTAAATGAATATGTTGATTCGAGAGATTTTGCTCGAGTAGATAGGGTTAAGCGTCGTATTCTTTCACTCTATAGGCAGGATGCTGCAAAGTTTGCAAAAGGGTATGAAATGAAAGTGATGGCTGTGTTTGATGGAATACCGGCACAGCTTTCTAAGCATGAAAAAAGGTATAGGATTACTTCCTTGGGTAAAAATGCTCGTATGCGTGATTACAAGGATGCGTTTTTTTGGCTTTCGGATGCGAGTATTACAAATAATTGCTACAAATCTACAGATCCAAATGTGGGTCTGAACCTTAATGCGGATGATGCGTTAGTAAAATGTTATATGGCTGATACCGGGTTGTTGACTTCTATGATACTTTCAGATAGTAGTACTGCGTCTAATGATCTGTATAAAGAAATTTTATTTGGAAAAATCTCAATTAATGAAGGAATGCTAGTTGAAAACGTTGTTGCGCAACAGCTGATATCATCCGGGCATCGCCTATTTTTCTATTCAAATAGAGATAAAGAAAATTCGGAAAATACTATGGAAATAGATTTTTTGATTTCTAAAGCTTTTCAGGATTCTGCTGGCAAAATGCGCATATCTCCTATTGAAGTTAAATCTGGGAATGTGTTTAAAACAGTTTCTCTTGATAAATTTAAGAATAAGTTTTCGAAAAGAATTGGAACGAGTTATGTGTTTGCTCCTAAACAACTTAGCGTTAGGAAAGATTTAAATTGCGTAATATTACCACTTTATATGTGTGGATTGGTGTAGCGCGACGACCTGCCTTTTCGCTTAGAGCGTAGCGCGAAAAGGCAATTCGGAGCGCCGAGCTTGCTCAAGGTTGAAAGCACGGTGTGCTTTCAACGCAAGCGAGGTCTGCCTTCGTCTCGATTGACGAAGGCAGGGCAGGTTTGTGTGGTTGTGTTTTAGAAACTGGGTTGTGGTTGGTGTGCGCTGACGACCTGCCTGAGCGCAGCACAGCGCGCGCGAAGGCAATTTGGAGCGCTGAGCTTGCTCAAGGTTGAAAGCACGGTGTGCTTTCAACGCAAGCGAGGTCTGCCTTCGTCTCGATTGACGAAGGCAGGGCAGAGTCGCGTGGTAGCCCATTGGGAATTTGGTTGTGGCTGGTGTGCGCTGACGACCTGCCTGAGCGCTGCGATTTAGCGAGCGAAGGTATGCGTGAAGGTATGTGCAGTTTGGAAGTAGACTTCCAACTTTCGTAAGTTTGTACCCAACTTGGAAATAGACTTCCAAGTTGCATAGTTTTATTGAGAGTTTTGTTTTGGGAATTAACTCTTTATTTTGCTTGAGTTTTGGGGAGTAATCCGAGTTTGTTGCTTTTTATTTGTGAAATCTTATAGAATTATGTTTATGCGCTGACACGTGCTAGTTTTCTGCTAGTTTTTAGAAGTTTTGTGGCTTGTGATTGATTTTGTAGTGTGCTTGCGATTTATGGGGTTGTGTCAGAAGTTTACGGTTTTATTGCAAAACGATAGGTTTTACTTACATTTTGAGGAAGGGATTTTATGGTAGAACGGAATAAAAATTTAGTTATTGTGGACGCTAAAAGCGAGTCTGTTAAAACGCTTATAGACGCTAAAACGATAAAAGAAAAAATTTATAATATTCGCAATCAAAAAGTCATGCTTGATGTGGATTTAGCTGAAATATATGGGTATGAAACTAAAAACTTCAATAGACAGATTAAAAATAATATTGAGAAGTTTGAGGGTGAAGATTTTATGTTTCGACTTAATGAAGATGAATTTGAAAACTTGAGGTGCAAAAATTTCACCTCAAGTTGGGGTGGCTCTAGATATTTGCCTTATGCTTTTACGGAACAGGGTATTTATATGCTTATGACGGTGTTAAGAGGCGAACTAGCTGTTAAGCAAAGCAGGGCGTTAGTTAGAACCTTTAAGCAAATGAAGGATTATATTGTTGAGAATAAGGATTTTATTGGCGCGAAGGAATTAGCTAAGCTGGCGATTCAAACGAATCAGAATACTAAAGATATAGCGGAAATAAAATCTCGAATGGCAACTAAGGAAGATTTTAATAGGGTAATGGATAATTTTATTGATCCAGATACGTATAAACATTTTCTTCTTATGGACGGCAATAAAATAGAAGCGGATCTTGCGTATTGCAAAATATATAAGTCAGCTAAGAAAAGCATTTACGTTGTAGATAATTATATTGGTCTTAAAACGTTGGAACTATTGCGGTTTGCTGGTGAAGGGGTTGAAATCGTAGTTTTTAGTGATAACGCTAGGAACAAGAATATGCTTACGGCAAACATATTACATGATTTTGTAAGCGATTATCCTAGTGTTGATTTGAAGTTTAAGACTGCTGGCAGAAAGTATCATGATAGGTATGTGGTTATAGATTATGGGACGGATGATGAGGCTGTTTACCTTTGTGGCGCTTCGTCGAAAGATGCTGGTGGCAAAATATCAACTATTACGCGGATAGAGTTTTTGAATTTACGCTTGTATCATGCGATGTTTGATGAGTTGTTAAAGAATCCTGAGTTAGAGTTTTAACATTTTATAATGTTCTAGTGTTTTGCGCTCGACTTGGAAGTAGGCTTCCAACTTTTGTTGCTGCGCAAAGATAGCTGCGCAAATGTAGTTGCAGCTTTCGTAAGTCTGCGTGTCGCGAAGATGTGGCATAATAGGAAGGCTTGTGACTGGAGGAGGAATCCGCTAGCACAGCACAGCAATACAAGATGCGGGAGGAAGTTGCAAAACGGCTTTATAGCAACGTTTCGTAAGTGCTTTACTTCTGTAAGAAGCGACTATAAGCGACTATATTAGCGTTCGCAGCAACCGTTTGAACCGCTTGTACAAGAAAGAAGAACCATATTATGGCTCCGAAAAAGAAAGTCTCCGCGCTTATTAAGCTCGAGATTCAGGCTGGTAAGGCAAATCCAGCCCCACCACTGGGCCCAGCATTAGGCTCCCACGGCGTGAATATCATGGACTTCTGCAAGGCCTATAACGACCAGACGAAGGACAAGATGGGTCAGATCGTCCCAGTTGAGATCACCGTTTACGAAGATCGTTCCTTCACCTTCATTTTGAAGACCCCACCAGCCGCTGCTTTGCTGCTTAAGGCTGCCGGTATTCAGAAGGGCACCGAGAATCCATTGACTCACAAGGTTGGTTCTGTGACCAAGGCTCAGGTGCGCGAAATCGCCGAAATTAAGATGCCTGACCTCTCCGCACGTGACGTCGAGGCCGGTATGAAGATCATCGCGGGTACTGCTCGCTCGATGGGTATTACCGTTACCGACTGAAAGGGAGTGTAGAAATGGCTAAGCGTTCTAAGAAGTATCGTGAAGCGGCTGAGAAGATCGACCGCAATAACCTGTACACCCCAGCTGAAGCTATCGCTTTGTTGCAGAGCATGCCAAAGCACGCTTTCGACGAGTCCGTTGAGGCTGTTATGCGCCTTAACGTGGATCCTCGCAAGGCTGACCAGTTGGTTCGTGGCGTTGTTAACTTGCCAAACGGCACCGGTAAAACCGCTAAGGTTTTGGTGTTCGCTCGTGGCCCAAAGGCTACTGAGGCTCAGGAAGCTGGCGCCGACATCGTTGGTGATGACGAGCTTATCGAAAAGGTTGCCGGTGGCTTCCTTGACTTCGATGCCGTTGTTGCAACCCCAGACATGATGGGTAAGGTTGGCCGCTTGGGTCGTGTTCTCGGTCCTCGTAGCTTGATGCCAAACCCTAAGACTGGCACCGTGACCATGGATGTGGCCAAGGCTGTTGCCGACATTAAGGGCGGTAAGATTGAGTTCCGCGTGGATCGCCAGGGCAACCTGTCCTTCCTCTTCGGCAAGCTCTCCTTCGATGCTAAGGCTCTTGAAGAGAACTTCAAGGCTGTTGCAGACGAAATCCGTCGCTTGAAGCCAAGCACCATCAAGGGTCGCTACATCACGAAGGTAACTGTTACCTCCACGATGGCTCCTGGCGTTCCGGTTGATATTGCCAGCATCGCTGCCTGATTTATTGCTCGCGTAGTTTGTGCGAAAGCACGGGCTTTGTGAAGTAATAAGTCAAGTATTAAGGCTTACGCGCTGAGAATGTGCTCCTTTGTGAGCGCTTCTCAGCGTTTTTTTAATGCTGGGAGTTTACCGGCAAATGTTCTACAAAACCACCAAAACAACAACAAATGCCGGAAATTCTCCCGCAAATGTTCCACACTAATCTGCCCTGCCTTCGTCAATCGAGACGAAGGCAGACCTCGCTTGCATTGAAAGCACACCGTGCTTTCAACTTGAGCAAGCTCACGC
>NZ_LRTV01000003.1 GCF_003408845.1 Gardnerella massiliensis | reverse complement strand
GCTGGTTTTTTGGAACATTTGCGGGAAAATTCCCGGCGTTTGTTGCTGTTTTGGCTGTTTTTTGGAACATTTGCGGGAGTTTTTTCTCCGGAAAATGTTGCTGTTTTGCTGGTTTTTTGGAACATTTGCGGGAAAATTCCCGGCGTTTGCGCGATGAACTGCTTGAGCGCTGCATTGTGCGCGCGAAAGCAACTCGGAGCGTGAGCTTGCTCAAGTTGAAAGCACGATATGCTTTCAACGCAAGCTCAATAGCGAGCGCGTTACCCGCGCGAGCTTAAGTGTTGATTTGTAACATTTGCCGGAAAATGCGCGGCATTTATTTCCGTTTGAGGCTGCAGCTAAGCTAGAAGTATGCATATTATTGCCGGACGTTTCAAATCTTTGCCACTTACTTCAGCGCAGTCTTGTACAAGGCCGACCACGGATCGCACGAAAGAAGCCATATTTTCGAGGCTTGATTCGTGGAATGTGTGCGACGACGCGCGCGTGCTTGACTTATTTGCCGGCACGGGTGCGCTCGGAGTTGAGGCGCTATCTCGTGGAGCGCGCGAGCTGGTGTCGGTTGAGGCAAACGCTCAGGCGGCGGCTCTTATACTTCGTACGGCGAAGGTTTTGCAGGGTGCGAAAGCGTGGGATAGTGCGCTTTCGATGCGTGTGGTTCGTAAGCGCGCGGAGCAGTTTGTGGCGGATTATAGTGGGGAAGCGTTCGAGTTGGTGTTTATTGATCCGCCGTATGCTTACGAGACTGCGGATTGTGAGAAGCTGCTTGCTTCGATGGTTGAGCATGGTGTTGCGAGTGCGGCGGTTGATACGCTGATTGTGTTGGAGCGTAGCGCGCGCAGCGTTTTGCCGGCGGTTCCTGAGGGTTGGGAGCTGTTCGATACGCGCAATTACGGCGAAACTGCCGTGTTGTTTATTCAGCCTTCTCGCGACTAATTTATTTTCCAGAGTTTGTTTTTTCTCCGGCGTTTGTTGTTGTTTTGGCCGTTTTTTGGAACATTTGCCGGATAATCTCCGGCGTTTGTTGTTGTTTTAGCCGTTTTTTGGAACATTCTCCGGAAAATTCCCGGCATTTGTTGCTAGCGTCACTTTTTGCGCGGGTGGTCGGCAGAAACTTCCCAACCGAGCGCTATCAACGTTTTGCGATCCGCCTTATCTAGTGCGCTGCAATCAAGTCGTTCAATTAAATCAGGGCGAATCTCGCTAGTTCGCGCAATCGCTTCATCGCGACGGAACCGGTCAACTTTCGCATGATTCCCAGAAGTCAACACTTCCGGCACACTCAATCCGCGCCACGTAGTCGGACGCGTATACTGGTGATGCTCCAAAAGCGCGTCCGCACCCGTGTACGATTCCTCAACAATCGAATCCGGATTCCCCATAAAGCCCGGAAGCAAGCGCGTAATCGCCTCAAGCATAACGCTCACTGCCACTTCGCCGCCGTTAAGCACGTAATCGCCAATCGAATATTCTCGCACATCCACGCCCTGCGCACGGTAGTATTCCGGAATTCGCGCGTCGTAGCCTTCGTAGCGTCCGCAACCAAATACCAAATGATTAGCGTGACTTAATTCCGTGGCATCTCGTTGCGTAAACAAAGGCGCGGAAGGATTAGGGAAGATAAGAATCGGCTTACTTTCAGCTTCCGGCAAATCGAGCAGCTCATCCAAGCATTCAGCCCACACTTCCGGTTTCATCACCATGCCGGCGCCGCCGCCAACCGGAGTATCGTCAACCGACTGATGCACATCGTGCGTCCACTTGCGCAAATTGTACGCGCGAATCTGCAGCAAGCCGTTATTTTGCGCCTTGCCGAGCAGACTCAAGTCGAGCATGCGAAAATACTCGGGGAATACGGAAATAATATCGATGTTCATCATAATGTACTCTACTAAACAAAGTTGCGGGAGTTACGGAAATTTCGGAAATTACCAGAATTACGTAAGATACAAAAGTCACGTAAGTTACGGAAGCCGTTACGAAAGTTACGAAATCTACGGAAGCTACGAAAGTCCTGGAATTAAGCCGCCCGGCGGATCAATCGTCAAAAAGCCCGCAGCAACGTCAACTTCCGGCACAAGCGCCTCTACAAACGGCACGAGCGCAGTCTTATTCGCAGGCTTATCCTCAGTCGTATCCGCACTCGTATTCGTATTGTCGCCGTCAGCAGGCTGATTTAAGCGGATTTTTAGTAAGGATTGCGCGCCGTCGAGCACGTCCACCACTTTTCCAATAGTGCCAGCCGGAATTCCAAGCTGATTTCCTTCGCAAAGTCGCGCTTCCAAGCCGACTAAATCCTTAATATACCAAGCGTTTTCTGCTGCAAGTTCCTGCGCGTCTTCCGCTGGCACGTATAATTCCAAGCCGTTAAGAGCTTCAGCGTCGTTGCGATTTTGGGATTCTTCAAACAGCAGAATCCAACGGTTTTTGAAGGTGCGTGCGCGTTCGATAACAAATTCTTGAGAACCGTCGGCAGTGTAGAGCACAGTTCCAGGTTCAAAACGTTCGTACGGTTCGTCAGTGAAGACTTGTACTGTAACTTCGCCCTTTAATCCTTGGGCTTTTCCGATACGACAAACCCTCAGCAGGTCATTACGACGTTGCTGAGGGTTGTCAAAAGATTGTTGGTCTAAGGCCACGTTCATCTCACTTACGTACGTCCATGATGTCTACGCGCACGTTGTGATCGCTTAAAGCTTGCACAACAATGCGAATAGCATTAGCGGTACGACCATTACGGCCAATAACGCGACCGATATCCTCAGGGTTCACGCGCACACGCAGCAGTTCGCCGCGAGCGTTTTCGTGAGAGCGTACCGACACGTCATCGGGGAAGTCCACGATGTTCTTGATGAGATGTTCCACAGCTTGAGCCAGCATGATTACTCAGCCTTTTCCTCGGCTTCAGCGGCTTCTGCAGCTTCAGCTGGGGCTTCTTCAGCCTCGTTTGCGGCGGCTTCAGCGGCAGCCTGTGCCTTAGCAGCGGCTTCAGACTTAGCGGCCTTCAACTTCTGCGCTTCAGCTTCAACAGCTTCCACGCGAGCCTGAGCGTCTGGACCAGCTTCAGAAGTCTTCAACGTGCCTTCAGCACCGTCGAGACCCTTGAACTTCTGCCAATCACCGGTAATCTTCAAAAGCTTCAACACTGGTTCGGTTGGCTGTGCGCCAACGCCAAGCCAGTACTGTGCGCGCTCAGAATCAATCTGAATCAGAGATGGCTGCTTGTTTGGATCGTATACGCCGATCTCTTCAATGGACTGACCGTTGCGCTTGTTACGAGCGTCGGAAATGACCACACGGTAGAAGGCATAGAATTTCTTGCCCAATCGCTTAAGACGAATCTTGGTTGCCAAAATGGCTCTCCTTATAACTAGAGTCGCGGAATTTCGTTCGGGTGTGGGGCACTCCTTGCGAGCTTCCACATGTTCCTCACGTGGTCGGGAAGAGGGCGCCGATTCACGCGAATAACTTATCTATTATGCCTGTTCGTACGGACGTTTTTTGCCTGGTGTTAAAACGTTTTTATTTAGTGGATAGATGTTTTAGTAGATAGTTGATTTAGTGGATAGAGGTTGATTGCGGATAGATGTCGATTTCGGCGAGGTAGGCGAGATGATCGGTGCCGTCGATTACTTCAGTTTGTTGCCAAACGGCTTGAGCGCGGCAGTTTTTTGCGCAAAATAGCACGTGATCCAGCGTAAGATTTGGCCACTCAAGCCACGTAGGCCATGTTTGTAGGCGCTTGCCAAGCGAAATTCCAGTATCTATAAAACCGGCTTTTAGCAGCGTGCGGAAGCTGGGGTGGTCGATTGCGGAGTTGAGATCGCCTGTAAGAATCGTAAGCGTTGGTATCGTTGAAAAATCAGTACTTTCCGTAGACCTATCCGCAATGTTTGAAAGCGCGCGTATGCCCTCGCTCCAAGCCTCACACCCTCGCATAGGCGACTTTGGATGCGCGGAAGCGAACTTCACGCTAATCTGTTGCGTTTGTGCAGGGGAAGTGAGGTGAGTTGTAACGCTTGGTATGCTTGCCGCCTCAATTGTTACGGCATTATCACAAGTAGAAATTGCGGAATATTGCGTAAAAATAGCGTTAAATCCGCCATTGTTGTGCTCACTTTTCGCACCTATGCACAACGTTGGAAAAATTTCGGAAATTCCTAGTTTTTTAAGATTTTTTACTAAAGATTCGCTTAATTCTTGTAAAAGTAACGTATTTACATGATATTTTTTCGCTATTTCGATTATTTGGTGCGCGCTCGCCTTTCCGTACCTGCAATTAAGCGTCATTACGCGGATTTCTTGAGGCTGATTTTTCCGGAGTTTGTTGCTGTTTTGGCCGTTTTTTGGAACATTTGCGGGAGAATTTCCGGCGTTTGTTGTTGTTTTAGCCGTTTTTTGGAACATTTGCGGGAGAATTTCCGGCGTTTGTTGTTGTTTTGGCTGTTTTGTGGAACATTTGCCGGAAAATTCCTGGAGTTTGTTGTTGTTTTGGTGGTTTTGTGGAACATTTCCCGGAAAATTCTCCGGCGTTTCTAGCTGCTCTCTTAGCAACTTCTGCAACTTACGCAACCTACGCAATCTTCCAAACCAGTACGGCGTATACGACTTAAGTGAAATCAAAAATAGTACCGCGTAAGCAATGCATAAATATGTGTAAGATTGAGCGAAATCATACGATTGCGGATTTTTAGATGCGTACAGCACTTGCCATTCTGTAGCGAAAATACTAAAGAAAAGCAGCGCTCCTACAACATAAGTCGAAAGCGGCAGAAGCGCAATAATATACGGGAGTGGGTTATATTTGTCCATGCCAGCCGGCAGCCAACGTAGCAACTGCCAGCAAAGAAGCGCAGCAAATATAACCCACAGAATTGCTAATACAAAACTCATCTTCCGAATAACCGCTTATTTTCCGAATAACCGCTTATTTTCCAAATAACCCAGCAAGTCCGCCGCCAAAGTTTGGTGGTAGCTGTGATTCTTCGTCAGCAAGCCCCGGATTTGCGTTCATAAGTTCCTGCAAGCCGGCGGGAAGATTTGGCTGCTGCGGCTTTGCGAAAGCGGAGCCAGCAACGTCGTCACCATTTCCACTTCCGGAAGATTCTCCCGAAAGCCTCTCGCGCAGCGCGCGCTCCTCAGCTTCGCGGCGCATTGGATTGCCGGACTTTCCGCCCTTCTTCTTGGACTTTTTATCCTTGCGCTTCGACTTTCCTCCAGGGCCGCCAAATCCAGGCATGCCACCCATTCCAGGCATTCCAGCGCCGCCGCTCATGCGCTTCATCATCTTCGCAGCCTGCTCAAAACGCTGCAACAGCGCGTTCACCTGCGACACACTCACGCCAGCACCAGCCGCAATGCGCGCGCGACGCGAGCCATCAATAATCTTCGTGTCCCTGCGCTCGGCCGGAGTCATAGAGCGAATAATCGCTTCAGTGCGGTCAATTTCCTTCTCGTCGAACTGCTCAAGCTCCTGGCGGTGAGCGGCCATTCCAGGCATCATACCCAAAAGCTTCTTCATCGAACCAAGCTTACGAACCTGCTGAAGCTGATCCAAAAAGTCGTCCAAACCAAAGCTGCCTTCAGCAATTTTCGCAGCAGCCTTGCGCGATTCTTCCTCGTCAAACTGCTTCTGTGCATGCTCAATAAGCGTTAAAATATCGCCCATATCGAGGATTCTGGAAGCCATGCGGTCAGGATGGAAAATTTCAAAATCCTTTAATCCTTCGCCGGTGGAAGCGAACAGAATCGGCTTTCCAGTAACGCTTGCAACCGAAAGAGCAGCACCGCCTCGCGCGTCGCCGTCGAGCTTAGAAAGCACCACGCCCGTAAAGTCCACGCCTTCGTTAAACGCCTGAGCCGTGCGCACCGCGTCCTGGCCAATCATGGCGTCAATAACAAACAGCACTTCCTGAGGCTGCACAGCATCGCGAATATTTCGCGCCTGCTTCATTAAAGTCTCGTCCACACCCAAGCGGCCGGCGGTATCAATAATCACCGTGTCGTACATTTTTTCGCGCGCAAAATCGACTGCCTTTCGCGCAACTTTTACCGGATCTCCTTTAGAAGCCCACGGCAAAGAAATTGCGTTACCACCCGTCTGCACGCCCTTTTCTGGAGCGAAAACTGGCACTCCTGCGCGCTCGCCCACAACCTGCAGCTGCGTAACAGCGTTAGGACGCTGCAAATCTGCCGCAACCAGCAGCGGAGTGTGACCCGCATCCTTAAGCCAGTAGCCGAGCTTTCCGGCGAGCGTAGTCTTACCGGCGCCTTGCAAACCAGCAAGCATAATCACCGTCGGCGGATATTTCGCGAAATTAAGCGGCCTGTCAACTCCAGCGCCAAGCACCTGAGTCAACTCGTCGTTCACAATTTTCACAACCTGCTGAGCCGGGTTCAACGCTTGCGATACTTCCTCGCCGAGCGCGCGCTCGCGGATTCTAGCTGTGAAGGAACGCACCACTTCCAGCGCAACGTCGGCGTCGAGAAGGGCGCGTCGGATTTCGCGGATCGTGCCGTCGATATCCGATTCGGAAAGTTTGCCTTTACTGCGCAAATGCTTGAAAGCATTGGAAAGGCGGTCTGTTAACGAACTAAATGCTGCCATAATCTTCCTATTCTATCTGCTGTTGTTAACGTTTACGTTTGCTAGCGTTGCTGTACTCACTGCAATACTTGCTGCAATACTCACTGTTGCACTCACTTCCTCACTTACTGCAAGTGCCATGAGGAGCCTTGCGCACTATCTTCAATCACAATTCCCGCCTGATTCAAAGCGTTACGAATTGCGTCGGCAGTGGCGAAATCCTTGGATTTGCGCGCGTCTGCTCGTGCTTGAAGTTGGGACATTACTAACGCGTCTAACGCCTCGTGTTCTTTGTTTGCGCTCGTATTATTGCCGGAAGCTTGCCCCGCGTTTGTGGTCCACGGCTCTGCGTATGGATCTAGGCCGAGCGTGTCAAGCATAGCGCGCACTTGCAAAACCGCGGTGTATAGCAACTTTTTCATGCCATCGCTTTGAGCTTGTGCAGGATCTTGTGCGCAATCGTCGAGAAGCGCGTTGCCTTGGCGGATTGTGGTAAAGATAGCTGCGTTTGCACCGGAAACGTTAATATCGTCGTTCATTGCGCGCGTAAAGTCTTCCGGAAGCGAGTCTGCGTCTACAGATTGCACTTCCTCTCGCGTCGGCTGTTCGTCGAGTAGGCGGTTTGCTCGCTCGAGGAAATTGCTGATTCGCTCGTACGCTGCTTGCGCTTCTGCCAACGCTTGGTCGGACCATTCCAGCATGGCTCGATACTGTACTGCTCCCAAAGCGTATCGCACTACCCAAGCCGAATTTTTCGCCAAAACAACTGGCACAGAAAGGCCATTTCCCAACGATTTCGACATTTTCTCACCTTTGGCGGTTACCCAAGCTGAGTGCATCCACACGTTTGCGCTTTTCCAGCCTGCAGCAAGCGTTTGTGCCATCTCGTTTTCGTGGTGTGGGAAGCGCAAATCCAATCCGCCGCCGTGAATATCAAAATTGTCGCCAAGGTAACGGTGGCTCATAGCAGAGCACTCAATATGCCATCCTGGGCGACCTTCTCCGAAAGGCGTTTTCCAGCGCGCGTCCGGCTGATCGAAGTCGCAAGGGGCTTTCCAAAGTGCAAAATCGCGCGGATCGTGCTTGTCTGGGGAAGCGTCGGCTGGGTCGGTCGGATTGTACTTATCGTTGCCGGCTGCGTCGACGCTAGGGCCTTGTGCGTCCGCAATTGCGGCGGCTACGTCACCATTATTTCCATTGCAATTTTGATTTTGGTGCGTTAGCTCGCCGTAACGTTCCCAACTTGGCACGTCAAAGTAGACGTTGCCGGCAGGATTTCCCGAATCGTCTCGAATAACGTACGCGTGCCCGCGCTCAATTAAACGCTCAATCAGCTCAACCATATCCGTAATATGGCCGGTGGCGCGTGGTTCAACCGTTGGTGGCAGTACGCCTAAAGTGTTATAGGATTCAGTAAATTCGCGCTCGTAAATGTAGGCGCGTTCCCACCAAGTCTGGCCGGCTTCGCTAGCTTTTTTCATAATTTTGTCGTCAATATCGGTGACGTTGCGCACAAAAGTAACGTTGTAGCCTAAACGTAGCAGCCAGCGGCGGATTACGTCGAAGGCGATTGCCGCGCGAATGTGGCCAATATGTGGGGAACTTTGCACGGTGGCGCCGCACACGTACATTCCAACATGACCTGGTTTGCTAGGCGCAAAGGCGTTGGTTGCGTGGGAGGCGGTGTTGTATAAGCGCAGGTTTTCCGCGGCTTTAGTAACGTTTGCGGTTTCTTCGTTCAAAGTCTTATTAAACATACTTGCTATTATAAATGTTTCTTTATACTGCGATTTGACTATAGTCAAGTGTTCTCGCCTTAATTTCGACATTTTCTGTACATGCTTGTAAAGTTTCCGTCGCTTTTTTGCGAGGTTTCGTTAGTTTCTTTACACGGCTGTAAAGTAACTGTCGTTTTTTGGCGTGATTTCGTTAGTTTCTTTACAACGCTGTAAAGTAACTGTCGCTTCGTTTATTTGACACTTTCTCGGCTCTTTAGCTAGCGATACAATTATTGCGATTTAGTTTTAACGATTTAGTTTTAACGATTTAGTTTTAGCGATTTAATTATTGCGATTTAGTTTAGCGATTTAACTAGATTCGTTTAACTAATTTTGATTTGTTCGTTGCCGAAAGGAATGAAGGAATATCATGGTTGAGATTTCATCTGCGCTTATGACTGATATGTATGAGTACACTATGCTCGATGCAGCTCTTAAAGACGGCACCGCAAATCGCAAGTGCGTATTCGAAATTTTTACGCGTCACCTTCCTCAGGGTCGTCGCTATGGCGTTGTTGCTGGCACCGGCCGTATTTTGGAGGAGTTGCAAAAGTTCCACCTTTCGGAAGAAGATTTGCGTTTCTTAAGTGATCGTAAAATTGTTAGCGCTGAAACCATTAAATGGCTGGAAAATTTCCGCTTTCACGGTAAAATTTCCGGATATCGTGAAGGTGAGATGTTCTTCCCAAATTCGCCAATTTTGCAAGTAGAAGGCACTTTTGGTGAGTGCACTTTGCTTGAAACCGTGCTGCTTTCCGTGCTTAATTACGATTGCGCGGTTGCGTCTGCTGCAGCCCGCATGGTTTCTGCCTCCGCCGGGCGTCCTTGCATGGATATGGGCGGCCGCCGCACGAACGAGTATTCGGCTGTCGCTGCGTCTCGTGCCGCAGTAATTGGCGGTTTTAAGGGTACAGCAAACCTTCTTGCTGCAAAAATTTACGGTTTGAAGGCAATCGGCACAGCGGCTCACTGCTTTACGCTCGTGCACGACACTGAACGCGACGCTTTTACTTCCCAGATTGCCGCTCTTGGCAAGGGTACGACGCTTCTTGTGGACACTTACAACATTGAGGAAGCTGTAAAGACGGCTGTGGAAGTTGCAGGTCCGGAGCTTGGCGGTATTCGTATTGATTCCGGGGATTTGTGCGCATTGGCTCGTCGTGTTAGGAATCAGCTTGACGATTTGGGTGCTAAGAACACGAAGATTACGGTTACGAACGATTTGGACGAGTACGCGCTTGCGTCACTGCAGAACGCTCCGGTTGATTCGTACGGCATTGGCACCATGCTGGTGACTGGTTCTGGCGCTCCAACTTGCGCAATGGTTTATAAGCTTACCGAACGCGAGGGTGCGGATGGCGTGATGCAGCCGGTTGCTAAGAAGTCGAAGAATAAGGCGACTGTGCCGGGGCGTAAGTTGGCGTATCGTTCCTACGATTACAGCAGCGATTCTAACGGTGTGGCCGATTGCGAGCGCGTAATTTCTGGTTCGGAAGTTGCGCTTGCTCAGTTTAAGCCTGAGGATTCGTGGGAGAATTTGCTGGTTGACTACGTGCGTGATGGTGAAGTGGATTCGCAATACATGGGTCACGATGTGATTATGCGCGCTCAGGATTATTGCGCTTCGGCTTTGAAGCGTTTGCCGTTGGCTGCGCAAAGTTTGATGCGTGGAGATCCTGCAATTCCTACCGAGATTCACGTTTTGTAAATTGCGATTATAGGCGACAGTTTCTTTACACCTTTGTAAAGGGACTGTCGCTTTTTGTGGAACATTTGCGGGAGTTTTTTCTCCGGCGTTTGTTGTTGTTTTGGTGGTTTTGTGGAACATTTGCCGGAGAATTTCCGGCTTTTGTAGCTACATCGACGTTATTTTGGAACATTTGTCGGAAATTGCCGGAAATTGTATAAAGTCGACAATTATATAAAAGTTATACTTTTATACTTCTTAGTTACTAAAAATTTTTAGTTACTAAAAACTAAACTTTCCTATTTCTTCGTAAAGTCGCTTGCACTCTGGGCATACCGGATAATCTTTCGCCTCGTGTCGCGGAATCCAAACTTTACCGCACAACGCAACCACCGGTCGTCCAGTTAAACGCGATTCTTCAATACGATCTTTAGAAACGTAGTGCGCAAAACGATCCGCATTGCCGCCATCGTCTAAGCGGGCATCCTCGTCGACTTCTGGGCGCTCCAAAACCGAAGTGCTAGTGCCGGAACCAGAATCAGGAGCGGACTGCGAATCAGCTTCCATTGCTGCGTAAAACGCTGTATGAGACGTCATATTGTCAGTCACTAATGTTGAAAACATTGTCGCATCCTTTTTCTCAAACCAACCAAGTTGCGTAACCCAAGTCGTGCAAACTCAAGTAGCGTAACCCAAGCCTTACAAACTCAAGTCTTACAAACTCAAGCCTTGCAAACCCAAGTCTTACAAACCCAAGCCTACATGCAGTTAAGCATAAAACATTATCGCAACAAAAACCGCTCCCGCCGCGCGCCCTAATTTTTACTCTGAGCCTAATGGGTGCTACGCTAAAAGCATGACTATAGCTGTGTGTCCCGGCTCGTATGATCCAGTCACTGCCGGCCATTTAGACGTAATACAACGCTGTGCGCATCTATTTGACGAAGTGCACGTGCTGGTTGCGGTGAACGCTGCAAAGAAGCCGCTGTTTTCGGAAGCAGAACGAGTGCAAATTATTAGCGACGCTGTGCGAAAGTTCCCCAAAGTAGAGGAATGTAACTATTGCAAACAGCACACCAACAGGTTTTCTTGCAAACACGGCGGAACAATAGTCGTCACTTCAACAACAGGGTTGATTAGCGACTACTGTACGAAAGTTGGCGCAACCGCAATCGTCAAAGGGCTTCGACAAAACGGAGATTACGAAGCGGAACTCGGCATGGCGTTAGTAAATCGCAAATTATCCGGTATCGAAACGCTATTTTTGCCAGCTGATCCGGTACTTGAGCATGTTTCAAGTTCGGTAGTAAAAGACGTTGCGCGTCACGGAGGTAACGTTGCTGGTATGGTTCCAGACAACGTAATACCGTTGTTGCGCAAACTTTTTGGTAGCTGTCAGTCGGATTGTAGTTCGCCTTGCGACGGCAACGGTAGTAGTTTGGAATATAATTCAGCACAGAGTTCGGCGCATAATACCGTATATAATATCGTGCAAAATACTGCGCAAGGTGACGTTACACAAGACGTTGCTGCGCAAGATACCGTACAAGAACCAAAATAGGAGAGTAGAAGAATGGACGAGAACAAAACGATTAAGCCGGCTAATTTCGCCGACGCCGGAAGCGACGACACTATGGAAAGCGAAGTGCAGGTTGATAAAAATCAAAAGCTTCCGCTGCATCCGATTCTTGTTGACGAAAATGAGGAAGATGCGCCTAATGCGGCTGCGGGTGATGCTGTCGTAGATGGCGTGCCGGTTGTGCAAAATCCTGTTTTTGCAACTACGGGAAGCGGTGCGCTAATTGATACCGGTGACAACGGCGACGGCGACGTTAACGCAATTTCCGACCCCGACGATACGGAAACCTCCTCCGTTGCGGCAGTAACAAACGCTGGTAAAAACTCCCCAATTACGGCGTTCCCTATGCCAGATTTGCGCGAGCGCGAAGATGGTGGGGCAATAGATTTTGAAGAAGACGAGCCAAAAGAATCGTCAGTAGCGCAAGAAAACGTGAGTGAATCCGCGCGTTTGAAGAGTCGCGCCGAATTTACCACCGTTTACGACATTATCGACGCTATGGAAGCGATGCTTGCGGAAGCAAAAGGCGCTATTTTTGCTCCAGGAATGGTGAAAATTGATCGCGACAATTTCGTAGACCAGTTGGCTCGTTTGAAAGACATGCTTCCGGTGCAATTGGAGCGTGCTTCGGCGTTGATGCGCGAAGCCGAACGACATTTGCGCACGGCACAGGCTCAGGCAAGCTCAATCGTGTCTTCGGCGCAACTGCAGTCGTCGCAAATTATTGACGAAGCGCAAGAACGCGCGCAATTCTTGGCGGGTCAAGAAAACGTCACCGCTTTAGCAAGGCAGAAAGCGCGAGAAATTCTTGCTTCGGCGCAGGCGAAATCAGACAAGCTGACCCAGGGTGCAGACCAGTATTGCGCAACCGTTATGGAAGGCTTAAAGCAGCAGCTTGATAAGCTGGAACAGGACGTTCAAGCGGGGCAGCGCGTGTTGGAGGAGCGTCGTCAGGCGGCGGCTCACGTGCAGAACGACATAAGTTTGTCGTTGCGCGAACAAGAAGATAACAACGAAAGGAATTAGTAATGACTTCGCATCCATCCCAATCACCATGGGCGGTTCCAGTGGCGCAAATGGCTGCGCGCGCTGGCAATAGCATGTCACTGCACCGCGCCTTCCCAGCACCTGAGGGGATTGGAGATTGCGTTATTGGCGTAAAGCCTGGTAGTGACGTGATGGTTGACGGCGATTTTGATGCTGTAGTCGACGGTTTAATGTTTCAGGGCAGCATCACAGCTCCGGTGCATGCGGAGTGTGCGCGCTGTTTGATGCCGCTTCGTCGCGATTGGAAAGTAGACGTTTGCGTATTCTTCCCTTACGTTGACGAGCGCTCGCAACATGCGGATAATCGCAAGAATCGCAAAGATGTTGACGAAGACGAAGCGCAAATTTGGGACGATAACGACGAGTCCGGCAACGTGTATCCTTTGGTAGGCGGCGGCGATTTTGCGGATATTGAGGCGCTTATTCGAGACACGATGGTTAGCGAGCTTCCGTTGCAGCCGTTGTGTGAGCCAGATTGCCGGGGGCTTTGCCCTCAGTGCGGTGAGAATCTGAATGAGCATCCGGATCATCGCCACGATGTTACCGACATTCGTTTTGCGGCGTTGGAAGGGTTAAAAGAGCAACTTGAGCAAGCTGAAAAGCGCGAAGGCAACTCGGAGCGGAAACTCGCTTAAGTTGGAAGTCCGGGGGCTTCCAACGCGATTTTCGTAGCGAGCGCGTCGCAATCCGCGCGAGCTTAAGTGTTGATTTGGAACATTTGCGGGAGTTTTTTCTCCGGAGAATGTTGTTGTTTTGGTGAATTTTTGGAACATTTGCGGGAAAATGTACGGCGCTTGCTGTAGTATACAGAACGCTTAAGCTCAATCGATTGAACGAAATAGAGGAAAATTATGGCACTGCCTAAATACAAGACCTCGCGTGCTAATACGCATTCGCGTCGCGCTAATTGGAAGGCGTCTGCCGTGCAGACTGTGACTTGCCCGAACTGCGGTTCTGAGGCATTCCCACACATGGCTTGCCCATCCTGCGGTACCTTCCGCGGTCGCGTGTACCGTGAAGCTGTTCGCTCGGCGCACACCAAGTAGGCACCAAGTAGGTTGTACTTGTTAAAACCCTGCCATCGACGGGTGGCGGGGTTTTTCTTTTGCTTTGACTTGCCGGAGCGCTTCAGTGCGCGCTTTGACCGAGTCTGAAATTATTGGGATTTCAAGCTCCTTCAAAGCGGAAACTCGCTTAGGTTGAAAGCACTGGGCGCGACGACCTGCCGAAGCGCTTAAAGCGTAGCGCGCGAAGGCAACTCGGAGCGTGAGCTTGCTCAAGTTGAAAGCACGGGGTGCTTTCAACGCAAGCGAGGTCTGCCTTCGTCTCGATTGACGAAGGCAGGGCAGGTTAGTGTGGTGATACTTAGTAACTAGGTCGTCAGCCCCAAACTCTAGATAAACATTCTGGCGAATGTTCCATAAATCCACCAAAACAGCTCCAAACGCCGGAGAAAAAACTCCGGCGAATGTTCCACAAAACAGCCGAAACAGCTACAAATGCCGGAGTTTTTCTCCCACGTTTGGAGCGTGTCGTGTGGTTATTCGCTCCAAACACGAGGTAGGTTGCGCACATTTGGAGTCTATCGCTTTGGCTGAGCTTGAAATCATTGGGATTTTTGCGTCGGTGTGTCGCGTGAGGAGTGGCGGTTTTGCAAGGGTTTTGGTGGATGGTAGGGGTTTAGCGCGGCGTTACCTTAAAGTTTTCTGGGAAAAATCTTTGAAAATGTTGAAACTACTGTTTTTTACGATATAAGGCCGAAAGTTTAGTATTTTTTACGGCGTTTTTGGCTTGCGCAGTATTTTTTAATACGTTTTAGCGTGTTTTTTATGGTTTCTTGAACTGGTGAGGTCTTGACTTTTGCGAACGGGGGGGGGGTATGTTAATAACAAACGCCGATTAAACGCGGGTTCGCGGCCGGCGTGAGCCGCTGGGCTTGTACCCCGCGGGTTTACATTTTTCTTCACACACTTGGTGTGAAGGAGAAGAAGAAAGGAAAATATTATGTTGAATAAGAAGGCTATCGCCGCATTCGCTGCTGGCGCCACTCTTCTTTCTGGTTTGGCTGTAGCCGCTCCAGCACTCGCTGAGAATGCTGATAAGGGCAACGCTCCTGCTGCTACCGCTCAGAAGGAAGATACTAAGGCTGCTCAGAAGGCTGTTCTCGAAGCTAAGAAGAAGGCTGCTGAAGAAGCTAAGACTGCTGCTGAGAAGAAGCTCAAGGAAGCTCAAACTGCTCTCCGCAAGCCAGCTCGCGATCTTGAAGCTGCTGAAGATGAAGTTACTGCTGCTAAGCAGGCTGTAACCGATGAGGAAGCAAAGCAGGCTAAGCATGATGCTGCTCAGACTGCGAAGGATAACGCTGATGAGGCTTTCACTGCAGCTCTCGCTAAGTTGAACAAGACCCTTAAGAAGGGTGAGGCTGCTTTGACTGAAACGACCTTTGCTGCTGCCACCGCTGCTGATAAGGCTGCTGATGGTAAGGCTGACGACTTTAACACTGCTCACGCTGCTGCTGTGACTGCTAAGGCTGCTAAGGATAACGCTGAGGCTGCGCTTACTGCTAATCCTGTAGGCGACGTCGCAGGTAAGAAGTCTGAGCTCAAGAACAAGGAAAATGCTGTTGCGGACCTGAAGGATCCAGATACTGGTGACTATGGTAAAGCCAAGAAGGCCGTCGATGATGCTCAGACTGCTGTTGATATGCAGCAGACCTTGATTGAGGCTTACACCGTTAAGCTTGCTGAGTTGGCTGGTACCCCAGAGACTCCAAAGAAGCCAGAAGGCGAGAAGAAGCCAGAAGGTGAAAAGAAGCCAGAAGGTGAAAAGAAGCCAGAAGGTGAAAAGAAGCCAGAAGGCGAGAAGAAGCCAGAAGGTGAAAAGAAGCCAGAAGGTGAAAAGAAGCCAGAAGGCGAGAAGAAGCCAGAGTCAGGTAAGGTTGCTGTTCCTAAGAAGGCTGAAGAG
>NZ_LRTV01000002.1 GCF_003408845.1 Gardnerella massiliensis | reverse complement strand
GGGGGGGGGGATTGTGATGCGAGAAATCAAAAGTCGGGCTGGCGGGATTTGAACCCGCGGCCTCTTCGTCCCGAACGAAGCGCGCTACCAAACTGCGCTACAGCCCGATGTTGAATCTGCTGAAAAGGCGTGGATTTAGCCAAGTTAATTAGCTAAGCCAATTAGCCAAGCCAATTGTGTAAGCCAATTACAGCACTCCAACAACGTCGCAATATTAGCGTGAGCTTGCTACAAATTTTCAACGTGTGTCGTTATAAAATAAAATTTCTTAAATCTTTTGTAATGTTTCTAAAAATTTTCTTATTTAACTGTAACTTTTTCACTTTGCTTTTTCTGACTTACTTCTGACTTACTTTTTACCTACTTCCGGCTTACTATACGCAATCAAAAATCCGCAACATTTGCCAAAAAATACCACTTTTCGTAAATAATTTCGTATATTTTCCATAAAATAGTAAAACTTTTCCTTATCAAGCTATTTTCGTATAGAAAACAGAAAAATGTAAATATCTCTGCAAAAACATAGATTTTTACCGTATTAACTTGCAAAACCGCGAGCAAAATTGTGAGAAAAACCGTTTTCAGCGCGCTCATTTAGCGCATATCTGTATTACCTACTGGCTACAATAAGCGTTTATGACTGACACCAATACTGCAATGTCTGCCGCGCAAAATGCCGCAGAAAATGAAGCAACAGATACCGTCAATGAAATTGACACCGTCGAGCATGCCGAAATGCTGCTCGCTCAAGACGAGGCAATTGCCAAGCGTGTAAACGAAGGCGCAACCCTCGACGAAGCTATCGATCCAAGCAATAAAGAATTTGGCCCGCAGGCTCATCCGGAGCAGGTCCAGATGCGCGTTGCTAAGCGCGCGATGATGCTTAAGGAAGGCGTACAGCCTTACCCGGTGCATCTCAACGTTACGGATACTATCGAAAAGGTGCGTGCTGATTTCGACGGTAAGCTTGAAGCTGGCGAGGAAACTGATACCGAGGTTGGTATTGCAGGACGTGTGCTTTTCTTGCGTAATGCAGGCGGCTTGTGCTTCGTTCAGCTTTCGGCTGGCGACGGAACTACGATTCAGGCCATGGTTTCCAAGAAGGAAATTGGTGAAGATTCCATTAAGAATTTCAAGCAAATGGTTGATTTGGGTGACCATTTGTATGTGCGCGGTCGCGTGATTTCGTCTAAGACTGGCGAGCTTTCCGTGTTTGCAACTGAGTGGGCGATTGCAGCTAAGGCCTTGCAGCCACTTCCAGCTTTGCACAAGGAATTAAGCGACGATACTCGTACGCGCAAGCCTTATATTGGTATGATTGCGGACGAGAAGATTCGCGATATGGTTCGTAGGCGTTCGCGCGCTGTAGCTTCGCTTCGTCGCACTTTCGAAACTCACGACTTCCTTGAGGTTGAGACCCCAATGTTGCAGACGGTTCACGGCGGCGCTGCTGCTCGTCCGTTCACCACTCACATGAACGCTTTCGACATTGATCTTTACTTGCGCATTGCTCCAGAACTGTTCTTGAAGCGCTGCTTGGTTGGCGGCATTGACCGCGTGTTTGAAATCAACCGTGATTTCCGCAACGAAGGCGTAGATGCAACTCACGCTCCAGAGTTTACAATGCTCGAGGCTTACCAGGCTTACGGCACTTACGATACGATTGGTGATCTTACTAAGGAGCTGATTCAGAAGGCTGCTATCGACGCTTTTGGTTCCACTAAGGTGACTTTGCTTAACGGTGAAGAATACGATTTTGGTGGCGAATGGAAGCAGATTACCATGTACGGCTCGCTTTCCGAAGCTTTGGGTGAGGAGATTACGCCGGAAACTTCCGTTGAGCATTTGGGTGCGATTGCGGACAAGCTTGGCGTTGAGCGCGACGACGTGGAGAATCACGGCAAGTTGGTGGAGCACTTGTGGGAGCACTTCTACGAGGATAAGCTTTACGAGCCAACATTTGTGCGCGACTTCCCAGTGGAGACCAGCCCGCTTGTTAAGGGTCATCGCACGAAGCCTGGAATGGTGGAGAAGTGGGATTTGTACGTGCGTGGCTTTGAGCTTGCGACCGGCTATTCCGAGCTTAACGACCCGGTTGTGCAGCGTGAGCGTTTTGTGGCTCAGGCTAAGGACGCTTTGGCTGGCGACGTTGAGGCAATGGATATTGATGAGGACTTCATTGAGGCTCTCGGCGTTGGTATGCCTCCTGCCGGCGGCATGGGCATGGGTATTGATCGCTTGCTGATTGCTCTTACGGGTGCAACTATTCGCGAGACGATTACCTTCCCACTCGTAAAGCCACTTCGCTAGTTGGTAATTTTTAGTAGATAAAGCCGTTGAATGTTGTTTAACATTCAACGGCTTTTTTGTATGCGATGAGGTTGTGGCTGGTTTGGCGCTCCAAATGCGGGGTACTTTTCCCGCGTTTGGAGGGTTTGTGGTGGTGTATCGCTCCAAATGCGGGGTACTTTTCCCGCGTTTGGAGGGTTTGGGGCTGTGTGGCGCTCCAAATGTGCGCAACTTGTCTCACATTTGGAGGGTTTGGGTCTGTCGTCGTAAGGCGTTAATAGACTGGGTAGTTATGACATACAAATTAGTATTGCTCCGACATGGTCAGAGCGCATGGAATAAGACCAATCAGTTCACTGGTTGGGTTGATGTACCGCTGACTGAGCAGGGTGTTGAGGAAGCTAAGCATGGTGGCGAGCTTCTTAAAGAGAAGAACGTTCTTCCAGACATCGTGTTCACTTCTTTGCTTCGTCGCGCTATCAACACTGCGAATTACGCGCTTGATGCAGCCGACCGCCTTTGGATTCCAGTTCGCCGCAGCTGGCGTTTGAACGAGCGTCACTATGGTGCTTTGCAAGGTAAGAACAAGTCTGAGATTCGTCAGGAATATGGCGATGAGAAGTTCATGATTTGGCGTCGTTCTTACGCAACTCCGCCTCCTGAGATTGATCCAAACGATGAGTATTCTCAGACTAACGATCCTCGTTACGCAGGCGATCCAGTTCCAGAAACTGAAGCCTTGGCAAACGTTGTGACCCGCGTAACCCCTTACTGGGAGTCGGAGATTATTCCAGAGCTTAAGTCTGGCAAGACTGTAATGATTGCAGCTCACGGCAACAGCTTGCGCGCAATCGTGAAGATGCTCGACGGCTTGAGCGAGGAAGAGATTTCCAAGGTCAATATTCCTACTGCTATTCCACTGCTTTACGAATTGGATGAGAACTTCAAGCCAATCAAGCCTCGCGGTGAGTATTTGGATCCAGAAGCTGCTGCTGCCGGTGCTGCCGCTGTTGCTGCTCAGGGCCAGAAGTGAAATCTTAACTAGCTTACGTTAGTTTAAGAACTTACGTTAGTAAAAATAAAAGTAGGTCTGCAATTAATCTTGCGGACCTACTTTTTTATAGTTATTTATTTGAGTAACGTCTTTCGTTATTTTCGTTATTTTTGTTACTTTCGTTACTTTTAATACTTGCGCTACTTTTGCTACTTAATCCTCGCGAATCAAGCCACAACCGTGTCTTTATCTGGTTCCGGCTTCTTTGACGGGTCAAATCCCGAAACAATGAACAGCACTTGTCTTGCGGCAGCCACGGAATGATCGCCAATGCGTTCAATAAAACGGCTCAGCAGCACAACGTCGATAAGCTGTTTGCGCGTGCCGTGCCACGCTTCGCCTTCAACCAGTTCAAAAATTTTCTCATGTAATGTATCAAGCGTATCGTCGCTGGCAATAATAGTTTCTGCCATGCTGACATCGCGGCGAGAAAGCATGTCGGTTAAGCGTCCAGAAAGTTCGCGCAGGAAGTCAATCATAGCTACAATCGTTTCGCGTGCTTCGTCTGGTATGGCTGAATCTGGCCATGTGCGTCTTGCAATTTGCGCAACGTGGCTTGTTAAATCTCCCATGCGCTCAAAAGTGGCAGCAAGTCGCATGGTTGCCACAACTTCGCGCAGGTCCGTTGCCACTGGGTTTTGGCGTGCTAAAAGGGTGAGGCATTGGTCGATTACGCTTGATTCTAAAGCGTCCAAATCCGCGTCGTTGTCAATAACAGTTTGTGCACCGTCCAAATCCGCGTTAATTAACGCGTTGCCAGCGTCGTTCATGGCTTTTGCCACAAGTTCAGCCATGCGCTCAATGTTGGTTGCCACGGACTTCATCTCTTCGTTGAAAATTACTCGCATGGTGCATCCTTTCTTTGGTGGTCGCAGACAGCCTTAGCAGACAGCCCTATTTGCAGACGTCATTATCGGCAGACATCCTTATTTATTATAGAGGACGTTCGTAACACCGCGGCATCCCTCTTGCGGTTGCGTTTGCGGTTGCGTTTGGTGATCCCGCTTCTGTTGTGTTTACTGTTGTGTTTTCTGTTGCGTTTGCGATTGTGTTTGTGATTGTGTTTGTGATTGTGTTTGTGATTGCGTTTGCGATTGTGTTTGTGATTGTGTTTGTGATTGTGTAAAGAAAAAGTCTGAATTTCGCTGAAAAGTTACGAAAACTTGCGAAATATGAGATTATAAGAATATGCCTCAAGATTCTTCAGCAGTGGTGTTTATTGCTTTTGGCGTGTTGGCGCTGTGCGTTGTGTTGGCACTTGTTGTGTTGATGTCGGATTGGTTGTTGCCGTGCTTGCGTCGTGTGTTGCGCGGCGTTAGCGGCGTTTGTAGTGCGTTGATGCGGATTTTTGGGGGATTGATTAAGGTTCTTAGATTGCGATCGTTTTTAAAAAGTGCAGATTCTGGTGATGCGTACGATTCTGATAATGCGTACGATTCTGATGTAGATGGTGTTTCTGCCGACGATGTGAGTTCAGATGCTGCGCAGGTTTTGGCTATGTTGCAAACGCCTACGATTGTGATTGACGCCGACAACGATGTGGTTCGCGCAAGTTCCGAGGCGTATTTGCTTGGCGTAGTTAGTGACGATTCGTTGGCGCAACCGCGCGTTTTGCAGGCGGTAAATAGTGTGCGCGCTTCGGGTGGTTTTGAACGTTTTACTATGGTTACTGATACCCCAGAGCGGTACGTAACTATTGGTGAGGAAAGTAGCGATTACTCTTCTTCCGCAACTTCCGCAACTTCTTCCGCGACTTCTTCCAACGCAAGTTCCACATATCAAACTACTGTTTCTCGCCCCAATTGGCTTACTGTCACCGTTGGCAGCGTTGGACGCGGCATGGTAGTTGTGGTGATTGAAGATACGAGTGCGTCTCGTCGCTTTGCGCAAACGCGTGACGACTTTATTGCCAACGTTTCTGAGCAGCTTATGAGTTCAACGCGCACAATCGCTAATCTTACGAAAGTTCTTCAAAGTGAAAATGTTACTGCGCAAAAAGTTAAGGATATTGCGCGAATTGCCGGGAAATCTTCCGAACGTCTTGAGCATATTATGGAAGATTTAATGTGGCTGTTGCGTGCGCAGTCGCCTATAGATGTAACGCAGGCTGATGTACTTTCGATTGATGATCAGCTTGTCAGGGTACAGCAGCAAGTTGCTTCATTTGCTGCTACGAGTAAGGTTCGCGTGGTTGTGAAAGCTAATTCGTCACTGCGGGTTCGTGGCGATGCTGAGCAGGTTTGTGCTGCAGTGAGAAAGTTGGTTGAGAATGCGATTGCGTATTCTCCAGCAAATTCTGTAGTCGCCGTGTCTGCAGAACTTTCGTCAGATGGCCAGTATGCGGTGATTCGTGTGGTTGATAGTGGCGTCGGTATTGACGTTCGCGAGCAGCCGCGCGTTTTTGAGCGTTTCTATCGTGCGCATAATCAAAATAATCGTAGTCAAGATGGCGTTGGTTTAGGTCTTGCTATCGCTAAGCACGTGGCACTTACGCATCGTGGCAATATTACTTTGTGGAGTAGGCCGGGGCAGGGCACTACGGTAAGTTTTGCGCTACCGCTTTTGAAGAATTAATTTACTTACCTAAGCGGCGATAGTCCCAACGGTCGAAATGTTCCCAAATTAGCATAAGTACGCCAATAATCATTCCGGACACGCACACGTCTACCGAAAACCACGTTGTTATACGCAATGTCGCAAGGAATAACGCAACTATGGTTGCTGCAATCCATATAGCGGTGCCTATAGTAAAAATCTTACGCAAATCCACGCGCAAAGGCTTCGGTGCCTTCTTGCGCACATCGGGGTTAACTATAGGTGCAAATTTCATACTCTTAACCATACAACTGAGTGAAGTCTAACTGTGTAAGAAGCGAAAAAACGCGCGCAAAATCCTTATAGATTGCCTGTAATTGCCCATAATTAGCCGTGTCATCCTAACCACGTTGTAGAGTTGTGCACTGTGAGTGGTGGTGTTTGGCTACCTCTGTCCGTGAAGTTACTGTTAGAAAGTGATTTTTATGAAGCATGCTGCACATGGTGCTCCTAAGGCGAAAAAGGGTAATGATACACTTTTTTCGCTATTTGTAGCACACCGTGGCTCGCATGGAGCTCATGGAGCTCATGCTGCTTCTCGGAATGTGCTTCGGGGCGTGCAGAATAGTCCTGTAGTTGCTGCAAGCAATGGTGCTGTGGTGGAGCTTTCTGATGAGGTGCGCGAACGTTTACAAGCATTAGTTCCTCAGAGTAGACGTGATTTTCGTTTGGCTCGTCTTGCTGGTGAGCGTCGCCGTTTGCTGATGCTTTCGACTTCTTTGGTTGCTTTGGTAGGCACTGTTACGGCAACGATGTCGTTTACAAAAATTAATTCTTCAGATACGCGTGCGGCCGAGTTTGTGCCGGAATTTTCTGCTATAGACGATGAACCTCCCATGGTTTCACGTTCTAGCCGGCGCGAATCTTTGGATGCTAACGCTCGTGCTAGGGCTATTATTAACAATGCTGTGGATTCGTTGGAGCATCCTTATGGTAAGCATGCTGCTCCGGTGATGACTCAGCTGCAGCTCGGCACTGCGTCGACTGCTTCTTCTAAGGCAGACTCTTGGAATCTTGGTTCGGACGCAAGCTTTAATATTGCGGAAATGTCTCGTTCTGCGGCTGATAATCCGCAGGTTGCTTTGTTGGTAGACAAGGACGCTGCTTCGTTGCCGAAGGGCTTTAATGCCAATCACGATTCTGGCGATACTGGCAATGCCTACGAGTTTAGCCAGTGCACTTGGTGGGTGTATGTGCGCCGTCACCAGCTCGGTTTGCCGGTTGGTTCGAATTTTGGTAACGGTAGTATGTGGGCTAATTCGGCTCGCGCTATTGGCTATTGGGTTGATCGTACTGCCCGTCACGTAGGAGATATTATTGTTTTCCAGCCGCATCAGGCTGGTGCGGATGCGCGTTATGGTCACGTGGCGATTGTTGAGAAGATTAATCCTGATGGTTCAGTTGAGACTTCCGAGTCTGGTGAGTCTTATCGCGGTCGTACATTCTCTCGTAAGTTTAGTGCTCAACAGCTTTCGCAATATCAGTTTATTCACTACTAAATTTTATTTACTACTAAATTTTATTTGTTAGTAAATTAATTTGTTGCTGCTACGGCTGCCGTTACTGCTGTTGCTATGTTGTTACTATTGCGGTTACTGTGGTTACTGTTGTTACTACTCTGTTACTACGCGTGATTACCCAGCATGTAAGCAGCGCATGATATGCTGCAAGAGATGTTGAAACGCGGAAAAATTTCTTCAGTTATTGCATCGGCTGTTATTGCTGTTTCGTTGCTTGCTGCTATGACCCCAATGGCCATGGCGGATTCTTCGCGCGTGTCTACGGAGCAAGCTGTTACTTCCACACGCTCGTTCCCTAAAGTTACGAATGTGCGTCGCGATATTCTCGTCGAATCCACCGCAACTGACGTAGATGCCAGTTCGCACTGGGGTAGCATTGAAAACTTGAACGTTCCGCAAACTCAGACTCCTTCAGAAGCCGCAGCAGATCGTGCGCGTAGGGATTTCGCTGATGCTGCAGCGAACCGTTCTTCAGTCCGCGGCGAGCTAAGTGGAGCGCCGCTTAGCGTTATAGTTCCTCCTGACGGAAATTCTGCTTCAGCATTGTTGAATTTTGCTAGCCAGTTCTTAGGAAAGGTGCCGTATCGTAGTGGCGGTACAACTCCTGCCGGATGGGATTGCTCTGGCTTTGTACAGTACGTTTTCGCTCATATTGGCGTTGCGTTGCCACGAACTTCCGGAGCGCAGGCTACGGTAGGTACGCTTATTCCAAGCTTGGACCAGGCTCAACCGGGTGACATTATTGCCAATGCAAACCACGCTTCTATTTACGTTGGTAACGGCATGATTATTAACTCTCAGTTTGGCGGCACTCGTTACGATGCAGTGCGTTACATGTTCCGAACTGGTTATTCGATTCGCCGCGTGTTGTAAAAATATAGCTCTCTTAAGAATGTTGCGCTTTAGTGCGTAAGCTTTTGTTATGACGTGTTATTTGCAAAATTGCCGCTAAATAGCCGACGGTCAAACGAAAATTAGGATACAATAGTACGTACGTATTGTGCATGAGTGACGCTGCTGCCACGAGTGCCCGTTTTGAGGAGGTTGGTGATGGTCCCTGAAACAATGGTTCCTGAGAAGGCTGTGTTGGTTGGAGTTGACGGCTCTCACGCGAGTTACAAAGCTGTGTGGTGGGCGGCAAATTACGCAAAGCATGCTGGCTTGCAGCTGCAAATAGTGTGCGCTTATTCTTTGCCAAGCTATGCCGCTGTTTCGTTTGATGCTACTTACACCGCTATTGGCGACGATAACGCGGCTCATCACGATGCCCAAGAAATACTTTCTAAAGCTAAAGCGGTTGCACTTGAGCAGGGCGTTGACGCAACTACTTTGATTGTTACAGGCGATCCTTCGTCGGTTTTCGTGGAGCTTTCGCGCAACTATCAACTTATCGTAATCGGCAATCGTGGTAAGGGTGGGCTTGCTGAACGTTTGCTCGGCACTACGAGTTCGTCGCTTCCTGCTTATGCTTACTGCCCGATTGTGGTGGTGCCTTATACTGACGACGACGGCCAGCGTATTCATTTAAACAATACGATTACGCGTGTGGCTGTGGGTTCTGACGAGTCGAAGTGGGGGCTTAAAGCGCTGGAAATTGCTGCGAATTTGGCAGACAGTTGGAATGCTGAGCTCGATGTTATTTCTGCAGTTCCGAGGGTGCAAGGTGCGGAAGGCGACACTGCTGTTATGGGATCGTATATGGAAGATCTTGAGGAGCGTGTGAAGCCGATTTTGAAGGATTTGCCGAATTTGAAGATTCATCGCACGGTTGTGCCTGGTTCCGCTGTAGATGCGTTGACTCAGGCGAGTTTGAACCATGATTTAGTGGTGGTTGGCTCGCGTGGGCGTGGTGGTTTTACCGGTTTGTTGCTGGGTTCGATTAGCCAGGGCTTGTTGCAGCATTCGTCGAGGCCTGTGTACGTGGTTCCGCGTAAGTACGTGGAATTTAGTGCAGCTCAGGTTGCGCAGGCGCAGAAGCAGGTTTCTGAGGCTTCTATTGAGGATATTTCCGGCGTGCATGAGGTTGATGTGCCAAAGGCTGGTGCGGATGCGGCTAAGGAGATTGAACAGACAATTGATCCGCTGCACTAGAATTTCAGCCGGTCAATGTGCAGTTTGGTTTCTGCGTTAACGTGACGACCTGCTTTCGTGCTGTGATTTAGCTCGGAAGCAGGTCGTCACGTATGTTAAGCTTTCTTCTTAGCGATCTTCTCGTTATTCATTTCGATCGCGCGCTTGTAAATCTTAAGAAGCTCAAGCGCTTGGTTCTTAAAATCGTTATTCTTTGAATAATCAAGCACATTCGCCTTAAGCTGAGCCTGCTCAGCCTCGCTCATATTCAAAACCTTACTGAAAACGGCTTTAAAATCTTCCTTAGTATCCCACTGATAACCGTTCTTGCCGGCAATAATCTGATTCTCATTCGGCGCGTCGTGTTTCACAAGCGCAAACAAGCCGGAAGCCATCGCCTCAAGCATCGACAGCGAATGCATTTCGGAAAGTGAGGCAGTAGTGTAGTAATCCATTGCGTGCAAATACTTTGGAATATCCGTGTGCACAACAGGCCCCAGCAAGCAAATTCTATCGTCAAAACCGTTGTCTGCCACGCGCTTTCGCAAGTCTTCCAAATCCGGACCGCCGCCAATTACAAACAGGCGCGCCTTTTCCTTTGGAAAATCGCAGTACATAAAGTTATCAATCAGCTCCGCAATATTTTTTTCGGCTCCAATTCTGCCAACGAATACAAACAGCTTAGTCGAATCCGAAACACCATATTTTTCGCGGAAAGCTTTACGGAAGGCGAGTCGCTCAGGAGTTGGCAGGAACTTTTTATATTCCACAGCGTTGCTGAGCACAACCACCTTTTTATCAACTTTCTGACGGTCAATATAAGCCTGCGCTTTAGCAGACATGCTCGTAATAATTGTGGCATTTTTTGAGAATCGCATAAAATATTTCGCCGAAAGGTTGCGCGAAAACTCAGTAAAATGCTTCAAACCAATGTAAAACAGGAACTTATCGTATTCGGTGTGCAGCGTATAAATAACCGGAATATGCTCTTTTTTCGCCACTTCCAAGCCGATTTCGCCAATGCCGAACTCGTTTTGAATATGAATAACGTCCGGCTTAAATTTAAGCGGAAGCTGCTTGCGCATGTGTCCGATTGGAAGTGCCACGCGATATTTGTAAAGCTTTTTTAGTAAGATGCCTGGCACATAAACGACGCCGTCTTCAAGCTTGGTTTTGCGCTGCTTTTCGGAGCCAACCGTGACCACAAGCACTTCGTGCCCAAGTTCCTCGTACATTTTTTTAAGCATATAAGACTGTGTTGCGACGCCATTAATGTAAGGTGGATACGTTTCAGTAAAAATAGCGATTTTCAAAGTTTCCTCCGGTTACGTGCATAGCGTCGATGCTAGCGGATTGCGATAATTGCGCGGGCATCATCCAACGTATTCGTGCAAGTCGCTGCGTTCGCGCGCCTATATGACGTGCGTGAATCGCCTGTGTGACGTGGACGTGTGCGTCTCGCAGAGACCTGTACGAATTACGACAGTGTACTCAATTGTGCCACATGTGGTGAATTTTGAGTAAATTTTACGGTATTTTTTGTCGGTTTTGGTGACGCTGAGTTGATTTTAGTGGCGAATTGTAACGTTGACGCGAACTGCGGCACCTTTTTCAAGTGTGTGTTTTACCGTGCAACCCCTAGCAATATGACGTTCCATGCGATCTTTGAGTGCGTTTGCGTCTTCTTCGCTGAGTGCTGGCTTAACTGAGGTGGCATCAACGGTAACGTCTTCTTGGAAACGCAAGTAGGTACCTTCTTCCGCGTCGTAAGTGCCATCAACTACCACGCGCGCGCCTTCGCCTTCACCAATTGCGTGTTCGACAGCGTACTGGCTGCTCAATGCGGTGCAACCGGCCAATGCAATCTGCATAAGCTCAACCGGGTTGAACATGCCTTCGCCGTGGCCAAATTTCAAGCTCGCACCGTCGTCGCTGTGTGCTTCCCAAGTGCCATCTTCTCCGCGCTCAACCCACAATCTTCTGGACATTTTTGCTCCTTTGCTGTTGTTCTACTTTAACTATCTTACGCGATTCTTTGCGCTGTAGTGCGTAGGTTTCGACTTTTCCTTTACAATGCTGTAAAGTATTAATCGCTTTTCGGCGATATTTCGTTATTTCCTTTACAACGCTGTAAAGTATTAATCGCTTTTCGGCAAGATTTCGACTTTTCATTTACACGTGCGTAAAGAAATTGTCGCGACAGCCCGTTTCTTACTGAGCAATTGTTACCATTAAAGCATGGCTTTAACAGAAGAAGAACTCGCGGCTATTCGCGCACGTGTACCACAAAAACCGCTTTCCAGCATTTCTACTCCTTACGAGGATTTAGTGCGAAAAATCCTTACGGAAGGCACTCTAAAATCTGATCGCACCGGCACTGGCACAATCTCACTTTTTGGTCAGCAAATCCGCTTCGATATTAGTAAATACTTCCCGCTGATCACCACAAAAACCGTGTTTTTCAAAGGACTTGCGTACGAGTTACTTTGGTTCCTTAAGGGTTCGAGTAACGTGCGCTGGTTGCAAGAAAATGGCGTTCATATTTGGGACGAGTGGGCGGATGAAAACGGTGATTTAGGACCGGTTTACGGCGTGCAGTGGAGGAGTTGGCCGGCGCCTACTGCGGAAAATCCAAATCGCACAATCGACCAAATTGCGAACGTTTTGGACCTTATGAAGCATCATCCGGATTCCCGCCGCATGATTGTTAGCGCTTGGAATCCTGCGGAAGTTGAGTATATGGCGTTGCCGCCTTGCCATTCGCTGTTCCAGTTCTACGTTGCCGACGGCAAGCTTTCGTGCCAGCTTTACCAGCGTTCTTGCGATATGTTCCTCGGCGTGCCGTTTAACATTGCGTCTTACTCGCTTTTGACGATGATGATGGCTCAGCAGGCGGGTCTTGAGCCGGGCGAGTTCGTGTGGACGGGCGGCGATTGCCATATTTACGACAATCACGTTGAGCAGGTGCTTGAGCAGCTTTCGCGCGAGCCATACCCGTATCCGCAGCTTGAAATTCGTAAGGCGGATTCGATTTTTGACTACGATTACAGCGATTTTAAGGTGGTTGATTATAAGCATCATCCGACGATTAAAGCGCCGGTTGCGGTGTGATAATTGCGAAATATTTTGCTTGTTTTCGCTTGATTTGCTTGGTTTTGCTTGATTTTGCATGATTTAGTTTTTAGGTGGAGAAAATGGAAAGTAGCGTAAGTGCGGTGAATAATTTTCCTGTGCGACTGATTTGGGGAGAGGCTTTCGGTTTGGACGGCAAGCCCGGTGCGATGGGCGTGAACGGCGGCATGCCGTGGCGACTTTCCCCGGATTTGCGCTATTTTAAGGCGATGACTATTGGCTGCCCTGTGATTATGGGTCGCGGTACGTGGGATTCGATGCCGCCGAAATTCCGTCCGCTTCCAGGCCGCGAAAATATTGTGGTTACGCATAATCCGGATTTTGTGGCAGATGGAGCGCGTACTTTTACTAGCATTGATTCGGCTTTGGGTTACGCGCGCGAATGGCTGGAAAATAGGGAAGCGCTGGAAAGTCAGGAAAGCGTATCTCAAGACTCGCCTCAAGACTCGCCTTTAGACGGTCCCGCAATCTGGGTTATTGGTGGCGCTGCGATTTTGCGAGAAATGCTCGCGAATTATCACGCTGACGCAGCTTACGTAACGCAAATCGACGCAAAAGTTGCGGCAGACACCTTTGCTCCCGACCTTCAATCGCTTGTTGTGGCTGGAAAATGGTGTGTTGCGCGCGAAGGCGAGTGGCAGGAAGCGCCGCTGAAAGTTGGTAGCGAAAGCAATCCTGCAAAATACCGCTCCATGGTATATAAGCCTGCAAAATAAGCTATTAAATCGCGAAATAACTATCGAATTACAAAGTAAACGAGAAATCGCAGAGTAAGCGAGGAATCGCAAAATAAACGAGGAAAAATGACTGAAGAATCAAGCAAAATCAAGGTCGACGCGCGTCACCCGTACACTGTTATGACGGTTTGCACGGGCAATATTTGCCGCTCGCCAATGGCGGAAATTGTGTTGCGCAACGAGTTCCAGTTGAGGGGATTGGGTGACGTCGTTGCCGTGCGTTCCAGCGGCGTTAGCGACGAGGAGTACGGGAATCCAATTGATCGCCGTGCGCAGAAAGAGCTTACGAAACGCGGGTATAGGCTGCCGGTTTCGCATTTTGCGCACCGAATTGAGGCGGATGAGATTGCGGCGACGAACCTGTTTTTGCCGATGACAGCTTCGCATATGCGCTCGCTGTTGCGCTTGCTTCCCGCGGAAAAGCGCGAGCTGGTGCACATGTATCGTGCGTTTGATCCGGCGCTTCCTAAGCCGCAGCCGGGTCGCGAGATGCTGCTCGATTTGGCAGATCCGTGGTACGGTGGCCCGCGCGAGTTTGAGGTTGCTATGGATCAGGTTGAGCAGTGCGCGCCTTACATAGTTGATTGGGTTGCTGCTCGCATTGAGAGGGCTGACTAAACTAAGCGTTCCAAATGTGCGCTGACGACCTGCTTGAGCGCAGCATTGCGCGCGCGTTAACCGTGCGAGCGTTCTGGCGTTATTCTGGAACATTTTCGGGAGTTTTTTCCGGCGTTTGTTGTTGTTTTGGTGGTTTTTTGGAACATTTGCGGGAGATTTTTCTCCGGGTTTTGTAGATACATCAGCCATTTTGTGGAACATTTTCCGGAAAATCTCCGGCGTTTGTTGTTGTTTTGGTGGTTTTTTGGAACATTTCCCGGAGTTTTTCTCCGGGTTTTGTTGTTGTTTGGCCATTTTGTGGAACATTTGCGGGAGTTTTTTCTCCGGCGTTTGCGAACAAGCTTGCGGATATAGTTGCGGATATAGTTTATAGGTATAAGTTTATAGGTGTAATTTACGGGTGCAAATTACCGTTCTGTTACTTTTACTTGGGAGGATTTATGGCAGGTTTGGCTGTTGAAGACGTGCGCGAGCGTGTGCAGGACGCTTGGAATGACGTAGTTTCCGTGCTGAATAAGAAGATTTCGCTTGCGGCGGTGTCGGCTAAGGGAATTGCCGGCGAGCATATGCAAAAGTCCGCACAATACGTGGCTGGGGTATTGCGTGAGGTTGGTATTGATGCGCGCGTTGAGCAGTCCACGAATCCGGACGGTACTCCGGGGGCTTTCGAAGTGGTCGGCTCTCGCATCGTAAACCCAAGCGCGCCAACGGTTTTGCTGTACGCGCATCACGATGTGCAGCCAGTGCCAGACCCATCCGAATGGGAAACCAACCCGTTTGAAGGTACCGAGCGCGACGGTCGCTTTTACGGACGCGGATCTGCCGACGACGGTGGCGGAATTGCGATTCATTACGGCGCTTTGCGCGCGCTCAGCGACGATTTGCGCGTGAATATTAAGGTATTCATCGAAGGTGAAGAAGAAATGGGCTCGCCAAGCTTCATTCCTTTCATCGAGTCTCATAAAGACGAGTTTGAATCCGACGTAATTATCGTGGCTGATTCCGGCAATTGGTCTGCCGAAATCCCAAGTCTCACAACGAGTTTGCGCGGAAATACCGACGTGGACGTAAAAGTTAAAGTGCTCGGTCACCAGGTACATTCCGGCCAGTTCGGCGGCCCAATTTTGGACGCTTACACTCTCGCTTCCATGCTTGTTGCCTCGCTTTATAACAAAGATGGCGACTTGGCAGTTCCTGGAATTGAAGCAGAGGAGCCGGTCGGCGGTTTGCAGCGTGACTTGGACGAGGCGCAGGTGCGTGCTGACGCTTCCGTGGTTGATTCGTACAAGCTTGCCGGCACTGGTTCGCTCGCCGCGCGCATGTGGACGAAGCCGAGCCTTACGGTAATCGGCATGGACGCGCACCCAGTTGAGGGCAGTTTTAATGTGATCGCGCACGAAACTAAGTTGCGTCTTTCGCTTCGTACCGCGCCTTCGCAGCGTCCGGAAGAAGCACAAAAAGCGTTGTGTGACTTTTTGGTATCTCACGCGCCATTTGGTGCGGAAGTTACTGCAGAGCCGATTGATAACGGCATGGGTTGGGCAATGGATCCGGATGCTGTGGCAACGAAGGATGCGCTCGCTTCCATGCGTGATGCTTTCGGCGTGGAGCCGGTGAATAAGGGCGAGGGTGGCTCGATTCCGTTTATTCCGGAGCTTCAGCGCATCTTCCCGAAGGCGCAGGTACTGGTGACGGGTCCGGAAGATCCTAAGTCCAATGCGCACAGCCCTAACGAGTCGATTTCGTTGCCTGGATTGCGCGGAAATATTGTGACGGAAGCGCTTCTTTTGGATCGATTGGGCGAGTAGCTCCACACAACTTTCCACCAACTTTCCGTGCAACTTTGGTGCATAAGCGACATTTTCTTTACACTCACGTAAAGGGAATGTCGCTTTTTGGTGTGATTTCGACATTTTCTGTACACGGCTGTAACGAAACTGTCGTTTTTGGGGGAGATTTCGTTATTTTCTTTACATGACTGTAAAGGGAATGTCGCTTTTTGGCGTGATTTCGACATTTTCTGTACACGGCTGTAACGAAACTGTCGCTAGCGTTGCGCCCGTATGCGTCTAGTCTGTCGCGTAATCTGCAAACATGACTTGGAATCCATTTGCAAAGAAATCCGTCGCCAACGAAGCTAGCGTCGGCGCGTCGTCGTCGAAATCAGCAGCGGAATCAGCGCCGGAATCAGCACCTAAATCTCGCGAAAAGAACGCCCCTACGCCAAAGCGAGCTACGGCTCAGGCGCAGAATCTCCGTCCTCTGGTGCCAGCTGATCGTAAGGCCAGCGCAAAGCAGGCGCGTGCTCGAATTAGGGAGCGCGAAAACGTGCAGTATGAGGCTATGCGCACGGGTGATTTGGCACACATGCCGAAGGTTGAGCAGCTCCCATGGCGCGTGTACATCCGCGATTACGTGGATGCGCGCTTTAATATCGGCGAGTTTTTCGTGCCGGTTGCGGTGGTAATAATGGCGTGCCTGTTTGCACTTTCGCAATTTACAGTAGTGTATATTGTGCTTGCTGTGCTGTTATATGTTTATTTGTTTGCTGCAGTTATCGACATGTATATTATGTGGCGTAAGTTGCGTAAGGAACTTGCGAAACGTTTTGGTGAGGCTGCTGTCTCTCGTAAGTCGCGTTCGGGAATGTATGCTTGGAGTCGTGCGATGCAGTTGCGTCGTTGGCGTTTGCCGAAGCCGAGCACGCCAAAGCGAGGAAATTGGCCAAAGTAAGCCGAAGTTAAGCAAAAGTAAGAAATATAGTAATCGCAAACTTATCAATATTTGCACAACCTACTATTATTATTTGAGATAACTCAAAATAACGCGAATATCAGGGGATAAACGCATGGCACAAGATAAAGCACAAGACAAGGCCCACAATCCGAAGCAATCCATGAAAAAGCAGGGTATGGTTTCACAGATTATCCGCATCTATAAGTACACTCACGCGGATGATAAGCAGTTGCCGCTGTGGTTAGCGGCTGCGTTTGTGGCGCCAATAGTGGTGGCAGTGGTGATTGGACTGCTGTTGCGCTGGTCGATTGTGTCGTGGATTATGATAATTGTTACCGCGGCAATGCTTGGTTTGTTGCTGTTTACGGTGGTGCTTACGAAGCGCGCTGATAAGGTTGGTTACGCCAAGTTGGAAGGTCGACCGGGTGCGGCTGCCGGTATCGTGTCGGCGATTAACAAGGGTGGTTTTAAATTCCCGCAGCAGCCGGTGTGGGTGGATCCGCGCACGAAGGATGCGATTTGGCGTGGCACTGGTTTTAACGGTATTTTCCTGATTGGCGAAGGTAATTATGAGCGTGTGATGCACGCAATGGATCGTCAGGAGCACGCAATTAAGAGCGTAACCGCCGGTTCTAATATACCGGTTTATCGTATTTCTGTTGGTAATGGTGCGAACCAGGTGAAGCTTAAGGAATTGCGCGGTAAGGTGCTTCGCGCTAAGACGTTGCAGCCGTCGAATCACAAGTTTGCGTTGTTTAATAAGATTCACCCGAACCGCCGTTTCTTCCTTACGAAGACGGAGCTTGCAATTTTGAACGAGCGTTTGCGTACGTTGCAAAGTAAGAGCGGATTTGGTATTCCAAAGGGGATTGACCCTACTCATCCGCAGCGTATTAGCCGACGTGCGATGCGCGGTAAGTAAATTATTTTTGTTTGCGACGGATTGGCGACAGTTACTTTACGTAAGTGTGAAGTGACTGTCGCTTTTTGGTGAGATTTCGACATTTTCTGTACACGGCTGTAACGAAACTGTCGCGCGTAAACAATCAGTCTCGTTGCAGCGTGCGTCGACGCGGTGCCGTACAATCGTCAATCGACACGGGTGCTTTGCGTTGGTGCGTTACTGCGCACCGCCAAAAGCTGAGAGAAAACCGCTTGAACGTGAATCCGGTTAATGCCGGCGCACGGAGGTCAGTTTTTCCCGTGCCTGAGAGGTGTTGCAAGGTTTCTTTGTAACGCAAAGTATTGCATTGCGAGTAAGTGACGCATTGCAACACACAATGAGAAAGGCACATTTTATGTCAGAAGAAAATTATCAGGTAAATATGCAGTGGCGTGTTGCCGACATTGCAGTTGCGTCGGTTATCGGCGTTGTTTCTGCTTTTATTTATTGGGTTGTTGCAGTATTTTACGCTGTTCCTTGGGCTGCGCTCGACAACATTGTTCCAGGTTTTGGCGGTCTTATTAATGGTCTTTGGCTGTTTGCCGCTCCTTTAGCTGCTGTTATCGTGCGTAAGCCGGGTGCTGCTATTTATGCAGAAGTCGTTGCCGGTGTGCTTGAGGCTTTGATGGGCAATCAGTGGGGTGGCGCTGAAACCTTCGCTATTGCAGCTGTTCAGGGTCTGTTTGCTGAGATTGCTTTCGTTATTTTCGCTTACAAGAAGTGGAATTTGAACACCATGATTCTTTCCGGCGCATTAACTGGCATTGGCTGCTGGGGCTACACCTTCCTCGGCAAGTTGCAGGGTATTAATTTGATGGGACCTTACGGTGTTCCATACCTCGTCAGCACTGTGGTTTCCGGTATTGTGATTGCTGGTGTTTTGATGTGGTTCCTTTACGTTGGAATCGCTAAGACCGGCGCGCTTGACCAGTTTGCTTCAGGCCGCGAAGTGCGCGAAAAATAGAGAATAGCGTATTTGCAAATAATTAAATAATCTATCATTGCCATAAAGGATTTACTATGCCTGATGCTGCTCAACCAGCAGTTGATAAAGCGTTTACTGCCGACGCAACCTATTCGCAACAAGCTGAAACTTTCCTTCCAATAGATTCGCGCGATAATAACGCTGGTAACGCAAGTAACGCTGGTAACGCTGAGCTTTGTTTTGAAAATTGGGGTTATCGTCATGCTTCCCGTCACAATTTCGCTGTGCGCGGGTTGAACCTCACGATTCAGGCCGGGCAACGCGTGCTGTTGTTGGGCGCGTCAGGCATTGGTAAATCTACGATTCTAAGCGGCGCCGCTGGCTTAATTGGCAATGATGTTGCGCGGAAGGGTAATGCCACTCTCGTCGAGGATGCCGATGGTGGTGTGAGTGAGGGGCGCGTGCTGGTTGACGGCGTATCGGTGCGTAAGGCGCGCGGTCGCGTGGGGATGGTTTTGCAGGATCCGGATGCGCAAGCGATTTTCCAGCGTTTGGGAGATAACGTTGCGTTTGGTCCGGAAAATATGAATGTGCCGCGCGATGAGATTTGGGATCGTGTGCGCGAAAGTCTTGAAAAAGTTGGGTTGGATGGTCTGCAATTGCATCGTGCCACTGCGCATTTAAGCGGTGGGCAGTTGCAGCGTTTGGCGCTTGCTGGAGCGTTGGCGATGCAGCCGAGTGTGTTGCTTTTGGATGAGCCGACTGCGAATTTGGATCCGGATGGTACGCGGCAGATTGTGGGGGCAGTGCGCGCGGTTTTGGATTCGACGCGTGCCACGATGGTGCTTGTGGAACATCATGCGGAGCCGTGGATTGACATGATTGACCGCGTGGTTGTGCTTGGGCTTGATGGTGAGAGTGTCGCGAACAACGAAACTTCTCGCGATGAAACTGTTCACGACGACGATATTGCGCGTGCAGCTTCTTCTCGCACGGTGATTGTGGCCGATGGCACTCCGGACGAGGTGTTTACGCGCGCCGACTTGGACTTTGAGGATCTTGGTATTTGGCTTCCGGAACGCTACAAGAAAAACGTAAAATCTTCTGCAAATGAATCTTCCGTAAGTAATTCTTCCGTAAGTAATTCTTCCGTAAGTAATTCTTCCGTAAGTAATTCTTCCGTAAGTAATTCTTCCGTAAGTAATTCTTCTGCAAATGCAGAATCTTCTGAAAAATATTACGAAAACTGCGATCCGGCAGAAGGCTACGGAGAAGTGCTGCTTTCTACGAAGGATCTTGCTATTAGTCACAATGACACGCCGATTGCGCAGCATATTAATTTAGAGTTCAAAGCAGGGCAGATTACAGCTTTGGTCGGCGCGAATGGTGCTGGAAAATCAACGCTTTCGCTCACTTTGGCTGGTCTTTTGCCGGCGGTCGGCGGCGAAGTTGTGGCGGGTGAGGAGCTTGCTAAAGGTGCGAACGGCACGGATCCAATGAAGTGGAAGTCGCCTGATTTGGCGAAACGTATTTCGTACGTTTTCCAGAATCCGGAGCATCAGTTTGCGTGTGGTTCGGTGTTGGATGAGGTGATGTTGGGGCCGCTTCGCACTGGAGTTCCGGCAAGCGAGGCGCGCGTGAAGGCGGAGGAGTTGCTGAAGCGATTCCGTTTGGATCGTTATGCGAAGGCGAATCCGTACACGCTTTCCGGCGGTGAAAAGCGTCGTCTTACTGTGGCAGCGTCGCTTGCTGCGGCTCCGCGCGTGCTGATTTTGGACGAGCCTACTTTTGGGCAGGATCACAAAACGTGGCTGCAGATTATTCGTCTTATCGCAAGTTTGCGTAGCGAGGGCGTGAGCATTATTGTGGTGACGCACGACCGTGAGCTGGTTGAAGCGTTGGGTGCGCGTTTGGTTGAGTTGGTGCCGGAAAGTGGGGAGGGTAAATCCGCCGCGACTTCCGCCGCCGACGCATCTCCAGCCGACGCATCTTCCGCCGACGCATCTTCCGCCGTAGCCGACGCCGCATCTCCAGACGACGCCGCATCTCCAGACGACGCCGAATCTTCCGAAGCTATTTCCGCAACCACCGACGCGACTAACATTTCGCGTATCAAAGTGAGCGCAGTAAACAATCGCAACGAAAAGCCGAAACTTTCCAGCCGTTCGCCACTGCTGGCATCACTTAACCCGGTATACCGTATTTTTGGAGCGTTTATCGTATCCATGCCGTTGATGTTTACTCTCGACTGCTTGTCCGCGTCGGTGGCGCTTGTGCTGGAGTTTGCGATTTTTGCCTGCATTAAGTTGACGCCGTTGCGTGTGATTCGCCTGTCGTGGCCCGTGTGGGTGGGTGCTCCTACTTCCGCTCTCACCGTGTTGCTTTATGGCAAAAGTGGCGGAAATACTTGGTTCCAGTGGTGGCTGATGCACGCTACGGATCGCTCTGCGCTGCTGGCTGTGGCCACGTCGTTGAGGATTTTGGCGATTGGTATTCCTGCGATTGTGACGGTTATTGGTTTGGACGCCACGGATTTGGCGGATGCTTTCAGTCAGGTGCTGCATTTGCCGGATCGTTTCGTGTACGGCGGCTTGGCTGGGATTCGATTGTTTGGCGTGCTGCAGGATGATTGGGCTGCGC
>NZ_LRTV01000001.1:787173-788306 GCF_003408845.1 Gardnerella massiliensis | reverse complement strand
TGATGGTCGACGTATTGCAACTCTTGAAGTGCGTCGCCGCGCGTAGCTAGCCGTAGCGATAAAATAAGTATGATAATAACAAACCTAAGGAAGGATAAATATGGCCTTATTGCATATTTTGCCAGGTCTCGACGAAGCGGCCAGTGAAAAGGCTGTTGCTGTTTTGCAGAATCGTTTAAGCCACGAGCAGGAGGCTGCTTTGGTGCTTAAACATGCTCACTGGAATGTTACTGGCCCAGATTTTATTGCTGTACACGAAATGCTTGATCCGCAGGTTGCTGAAGTTTTGGCTCAGGCGGATGAAACTGCTGAGAGAATTGCAACTTTGGGTGGCTCTCCACTTGGCCGCGCAGACGATGTTGTTGCAGCTCGCACATGGAAGCGTTTTGCTTTAACTGGTCGTAAGTCAACTAAAGAATATTTGCAGGCTCTTATTGAGTATTACAACGATATGATTGCAGACGATCGCAAAGCTATTGCTGAGCTTGATGAGCTTGACGTCGTAAGCTCTAACATTATTCAGGATCACGTGCAGCAGCTGGAGAAGTTCCAGTGGTTTATGCGTAGTCATCTTGATTAATTGCAATATATAATGGTATGACTGTTGCGATGAGCGCATAGTGCGACACGCCCTGCAGTTGGGTTTGACTTTTTGCTGCTATGTGCTAATCTAACTACTTGTATGTTTTAAGCATACAAGTTGGGCCCGTAGCTCAGGTGGTTAGAGCGCATCCCTGATAAGGATGAGGTCGGAGGTTCAAGTCCTCCCGGGCCCACGGAAATTGAGTGAGTTTCATTCTTTTTACCTTTGGGGCTATGGCGCAGCTGGTAGCGCATCTGCTTTGCAAGCAGAGGGTCAGGAGTTCGAGTCTCCTTAGCTCCACAAGTAGGGTTTCTAGCCAATCGCTAGAAGCCCTTTTTTCATGCCAAAAAAGCGCCAAAATAGCTACAGAACCCGGGAATTTTCCCGCAAATGTTCCAAAAAAGCACCAAAACAGCTACAAAACCCGGAGAAAAAACTCCGGCAAATGTTCCAAAAAAGCACCAAAACAGCAACAAACGCCGGGAATTTTCCGGAGAATGTTCCACAAATTGGCTAAAACAGCAACAAACGCCGGAGAAAAAACTCCGGC
>NZ_LRTV01000001.1:771933-786993 GCF_003408845.1 Gardnerella massiliensis | reverse complement strand
AAAATGGCCGAAGTAGCAACAAATGCCGGAGAAAAAACTCCGGCAAATGTTCCACACCAGTCTGCCCTGCCTTCGTCAATCGAGACGAAGGCAGGCCTCGCTTGCGTTGAAAGCACACCGGTGCTTTCAACCTTGAGCAAGCTCGGCGCTCCGAGTTGCTTTCGCGCGCTAAATCGCAGCGCTCAGGCAGGTCGTCGCGCTGCGCGAGCGTTGGCTGTTTTTTGTTACTCGTGCAGATGGCACGCTGCGCGAATGTCGTAAGATTGGCGAGGCGACGATTTAGCTAGATAATGTGCGAGCGCGAGTCGCGGATGCGGCCGATGGTGATGGCCGTCTGCAGTACGTAAGCCGCGCGCGGGTCCGTAGCGTCCCAGCCGGTAGTCTGCGCCACCTTACGCAGACGGTAACGCACCGTATTTGGGTGTACATTCAATTCGTGCGCAGTTTGGTCGAGCGCGCCGCCAAAACGTAGGAACATGTCGATAGTCGCCAGCGTCGGGTCGTCGTGATTATAAGGCGCCAAACTCTGATACACCTTGTGATACAACGTGTCAAAAGCCGTCACGTCTCCTATAAGCGCGCGCTCCGGCAGCACATCATCCACGCGAATAATCTGCGGCAAATGCTGTACTGCAGGGGCCACCGCCACGGCCGCAAGCGTAGCAGTGAGCGCGGAAGCAACATTCTCAACGCCCTCAACCACGCCGCTAACGCAAACAGTTTCGCGCGACGGAGCAAAAATTTGGCACAGTTTTTCCAAAGCCTGATCGCTCGGCGTCTCGCGCACCGCAAGAATGATAATATGCGAAGGAGCCGCAAATTCGCCCGTGTTTCCCGTAACCGATTGAACCGTTTTCCACGCACCTGCAATACGCTGCAACGCGCTCTGCTGCGTACGCTCCACAATCGCATCGTACGCGTTGCAACTTCCCAATTGTGGCCAAATATTGCGACGAAGCGCATCCGTATTATCCGGGGGAGTAGCAGGCGCTGGCTTTCGATTCGGACCATCATCCGGAGTAATCTTCGTGCCAAAACTTCCAGCAATAACAATCATTTTTGGAGCGTCAGGCCACTGCAGCAAATGCATAAAAGCGTTAATGCGAGAATCGTCAATGCCGTTCATAAGACACGTTGCAATCAGCGTGTGCAAGCGAAGGCGAGTGGTAGCGTCGAAAATTTGGCCGTCGCGGGCGTCAAAAATGCCGGAAGGAGATTGTGGCGGCTTCGGAGCGTTAGGAAGTGGCGTAAAATGCGGGGTGTTGTCTTTTTTACTTTCGGAAGATTTATTGCCATCCTGTTTTGTAGAAAGACGATGCCACAAATGGTGACGGCGCTTCTCTTCGCCACCTTCCTGCGATGCTGAAAATGAAGTTTCCGGGGTAGCGTTGAGTTGAGATTCTTCACTAGAAGCGGTAGGTGTGGTAGAAGCGTTAGGTGTGGTAGAAGCGTTAGAAGCGAAATTGTGGGCTTGATTAGTTGATAAAGATTGCACGCCGGCTAGGAGCGAAAGAAAATCCACGGTTTCGTTACCGTTACTAATTCCGTTACTAATTTCGTTACTGTTACTAATTTCGTTACCGTCACCACCATCAGCAACATTCGTATAATTTTCAGAAGATACGACGGAAGTAAGGGCGTCACCATTGTGCGCAAACTGTTGCAAATTCTTCTCGTCCATCGTATGCCTTTAGTCCTCACATTCCTTACTATTATAACGCGATTGACTAACAGTATCCCTCCAAAAAGTAAGTAGCATAAAACCAAACGCAAACGCAACCGGCAACATATGGCGCTCAAAATTATTCGCCGGAGCCAACACCATCACCCCAACCAGCAACGCTAACGGAATATGCCATACCAACGTGCGCCAACGCTTCAACACAATCTCCGCAACTCCCAACATAAGCGTCGCAACCACAAACGTATTGCCGTGAATAGGCCAACTCACCACCGGTATATCGCTCCACGAACTAATCGCGCTCGCAAACTGAGTACGCCAACGAGGATTCCAATACTTAATCCACGTGGAATTATGAATATTATCCGTGTCAATATAATATTCCGGACCAACGTACGGGCGATCGAAAATATCGAAATAACCATACGTTTTCGCAATAAGCGCATCCAACGCTACCAGCGGACTATGCTTTACCATCATCCACCAAGCGCGATTTAAGCGAGCAATATCATCGCGCGTAACGTAACGCCAACGGTAACTCACCTTCTTAGACTGCAAGCCGGAAGACTTCACAGGGTCGGCGTCGTAAGGCTTATACGCTTCCGCGGTTTGGTCGAGATTAAAAATCGGCGCAATTAAGCGTTTGGTACTACGCGGAATGCTGTGCGGATCCAACTTCGCAATGCGCGCAATCTGCTGCAACTGGATGCCGCGGCTCTCAATCGGGTCGCCGTTAATAATAGCGCCGCTAGAAATCAGAAAAACGAGCGCGCCGTGAATAAGCAGCGTCGGCACGAGTATGCAAGACAGCCATAAGCGTCGACGTTTGCGATCGAAGACGACGAGCAGCACGCACTGTGCGAACAGAATGTACCACGCGTATTTGGCGGCGATAAGCATAACGCACACGGAAATAATAAGTTCTAAGACGGTGTGCCATCGTGTTTTTGGCGACGTGGTTGGTGGGGCAGTTGGTGACGCAGTTTTGCCGGCGTTGGCCTCGTCCGTGCCATAACTGCGGCTCAGCTCGTAATTTACGCCAAACCACCACAGAAAAGCGAAAGCGAACAGCGGCGACTTGGTGAGCGCAATTGTGGAGCATACTACCAGGGGGTTAAGCAAAAACATGAGCAGTACGGCAAATCTGGCAAATAATGGCGTGTGAAGATTGTGCTCAAGAGTTTGTTTAGACGTTTGTTTAGACGTTGCCGCAAGCCACGGGCGGTTCAAAAAACGGTGCGCTGTAGCAGCTACGCACCAAGCCGCAAATACGCACTGTGCTAAAGCTAGCAGCACAATTCCCGCGTCGTTGGAATCCGTAAAGTAGCGCGAAACCGCAGCAACCGAGCCGTAAATAACGGTGAGAACTATGTTGTGTTGGTCAGTTAAGTACGTTGGTTGCGCAGGCCACAAGTAGTGAGCGGTAGGGTAAATATCCATGGGGACGAAGCTGAAGAAGCCGATATAGGGCTGTTTGAGGCCGGTGACTTGGTTCCAAGCCCAACTGTACTCGCGGATTTGTGAGCAAATGTCGGCGCCGTATGCGGCTAGCAGGGTAACCGGCGCCCAGAGCCAGCCGAGGAGGAAGGTGAGGAACAGGTTGCGGCGGTTGCGCGTGGCGTGCGTAACGAACCAGCGGAACCCGTAAGAAAAGCGCGGCTTCAGGATAGAGAGAAGTAGGAGAATGTGATTTGGTTTGCTGGCTTTCTTGCTAGCTTTCTCGCCTTTGTTGCTATCTTTGTTGCTATCTTTGCTATATTTCTCGCCTTTGCTTCCTTTCCTAATCAAATGCAGCCTAATCAAATGTAGCCTAATCCAATTCGCGAACTTGCCGTATTGCGGAGGAATCGCGCCGCACTTTCCGTAATAGATCAGCGTAGCCAGCATTGCCGCGTAAATTGCGAAAGCGAGCACGAAAATCAGCGCGTTAATCCAGGAAAAATCGGCGAGTGTGCCCAGGTGAAATTGCGGATCCTGGTTCCTGAAAATCGGTCCTATGCAAGTGGCGAAGGCGAGGAGGGAGCACAAAAGTGCGCACAAAATATAGCAGGCGATACGAGAGGTGAGTTTTACGCGACTACGCGTGTGACTTGGTTGCGTATGGTTTGGTGACTGCACTTGGTCGGACTGCGATGTGCGACAAATTTGCTCCATATTAACCAACACCTGTTTAGTAACCTTAATAAAACTATATGTATGTTGGTCGCAACCGCGTCTGAACGGAACTTAACCAAAATTCACGCAACAGCGTGCCAACATACAACCTGAGGTAAATTATACCTATGACTACATTTTCTTCGCAAAGTGTGACAGTACTGCCACGAACCGCTGCAGAAGCGGATTCTGTACAATTTTTCGCAATTACCGATTCTACGCAAAATATTGCTCGCGAAATGATACAACAAGGCAAAATAATAGCGAGAGTCGACGGAAAGCCAACAATATTTGCGATTGTTGCCGACGAGCAAACGGCAGGACGCGGCAGACTAGGGCGTGCTTGGGTGAGCAGGCCAGGGGAAAGTTTTTTGGTTTCTTTCGTAACTTTGCTACCAAAGTCGATAGTTATGGATGAAAATCGAAACGGCTGGCTGCCAATAATTGCGGGCATCGCCGCTAGAGACGCGCTGCTTGAAACCTTCGCAGAATGCGGAAGTGAGCCGAAACACGGCAGCGAATGTACGCTAAAACTCAAGTGGCCGAACGACGTGTTTTTGCACGATTGCAAAGAAGGTGGAATTTTAACCGAAATTGTGGCGGTGCCGGGGCGCGACGACGTTGTTGGAGTGGTTTTTGGAATCGGATTGAATCTCAACGTGCCGCAAGAAGTGCTGCCGATTAAAATGGCAACTTCGCTGCAAATGCACATGACTGCGCTGCCGGAAGCGGAAGAATTGCGAGATATGATTGCGGCGAAAATAGTTGCGGGATTGCGTTCCAGACTTGGCGATTTTATGCGCGATTACCCAAACAATGCCGCCGATTTGCTGCGCGAAACAAGCGCTGTGTGCTGGACTCTTGGTCGCAAAGTGAATGTGCATCCGGTTGACGGGCGCGTTGTGACGGGAACGGCTGTGCGCATTGGGGAAGATGCTTCGCTTACGGTCCAGGAAGATTCCGGCGAGGAGATTGTGGTTAAAAGCGGCGATGTGCAGGCCGTTGCGTACGAAGAGTGAGATTTAAAAAGCGCGCGACAACAAACGCCGGGAAAATTCCCTGCGTTTGTTGCTGTTTTGGTGGTTTTGTGGAACATTTGCCGGAAAAACTCCGGCGTTTGTTGCTGTTTTGGCCTTTTTTTGGAACATTTGCGGGAAAGTTCCCTGCGTTTGTTGCTGTTTTGGTGGTTTTGTGGAACATTTGCCGGAGTTTTTTCTTATACAAAACGACATTCCCTTTACGTTGCTGTAAAGGAAATGTCGTTTTTCTGCGGTATTTCGTTAGTTTCTTTACATGCGTGTAAAGCGACTAACGCTTGTGAGTTATATTTCGTTAGTTTCTATACAACGCTGTAAAGTCACTGTCACTTTTTAGCGAGATTTCGTTAGTTTCTTTACAGTCGCGTAAAGGAAATGTCGCTTTTTTGCGATATGAAGTTTCTGTTACGCACGCTTCTTATTAAGCGCGTTGTACAAGCCGGAGCAAGCCGCGCTCGCAACGAAAGCCTTAATCAAATCGCCAATCATGAAGATAATCAAGGTTGCGGCAGCAGTAGAAAGCGGCATGCCGGTAAGTAAGCTCTGACCAAAAATGCCGAATGCGTAAATCACGATCGTGCCGATTACAGACGCTACAGCGTAAGTGCAGAAACGTACAAAAGTCTTCTTAAACGAGCGTTCTGGCATCATTGCGTCAAGAGCAACGTCAAATACGCGCTTCAAAGCGGCAGTTGCGGCAACGCCAAAAATAAAACCAACAAGGAAGCCAGCAGTAGGGCCTACAAAAACAGCCCAACCGCCCCTAAAGCCAGCAAACACAGGCAAACCTGCCGCACCAACGGCAAGATACATCACAACGGAAGCCACGCCTTCGCGCCAGCTCAGCGTCAAACCAATAATGCACAAAACAAGAGTTTGCAACGTAATAGGCACCGGCGTAATAGGAAGATAAATAGCGCCAGCCATAGTAGAAAGTGCCAAAAGCACAGTGAGAAGCGCTGGCTTAGCGAGCCAAACTGCGGCCGTCTTCAGCTTATTCGCAACGGTTGCAGTGGATGCTGCCGTGGCGGTGGTAGTTGCATTGTTTTGATTCATGCTAGTCATGAAAACCTTCTTTCGGTTAAACGTTTTCCGTTTCGCTAATCACCTTACGAGCCGCAGAAAATATCAGCATTGGAGAAGTGTACAAAATTTTGCGCAAGCTTTTGTGTATGTTGGCTCATACGAAAACGCAACTTTTCCAATATCTTGTAACGTATGGTTACGAATATCAAAAAAATACTCATCGCTAATCGCGGTGAAATCGCCTTGCGAGTTATTCGCACGGCTCACGAAATGGGCATTGCTACCGTCGCAATTTACGCGCCAACGGATCGGCAGGCACAATTTGTAGAAATGGCGGACGAAGCGTACGCGCTTTCCGGAGACACATATCGCGATACCTACTTAAATGAGGACGCAATTCTTGACATTATTAAAAGAAGCGGCACGGATGCTGTGCACCCTGGTTACGGATTCCTTTCGGAAGTTGCGTCTTTTGCGAAGAAAGTTAACGATGCTGGCGTAATTTGGATTGGTCCGCGTCCGGAAGCGCTTATTGACTTGGGAGATAAGATTACGGCTCGTCGCGTGGCTGTTCGCGCGAAAGTGCCGCCAGTTCCGGGCATTTCGGAGCCGGTAAAAGATATTCGAGAGCTTTTAACATTTGCGCAAACGCACGGCTATCCGGTGATGATGAAGCGCACGGATGGCGGTGGCGGCCGCGGTATTACTGTTGTGCACAACGACGACGAGTTGCGCGGCTTTTACATGAATCACGACGCTTTGCAGGGCGGCGACTTAGACGAATATTTTATTGAGCGTTTTATTGACAAGGCTCGCCACGTGGAAACGCAGTGCGGTCGCGACGCTCACGGAAATTTCACCGTATATTCCACGCGCGATTGCTCGGTGCAGCGCCGCAACCAGAAGCTGGTTGAGGAAGCTCCTGCACCGTTCTTGACCGACGATGAAAAAGAGCAGCTTTACCGATATTCTCGTAACCTATTTGAAGCTGTTGACTACGTTGGTCTTGGCACGTGCGAATATATGGTGACTTCTCAGCATAAAGTCTACTTCCTTGAAGTTAATCCACGATTGCAGGTTGAGCACACGGTGAGTGAGGAAGTTAGCGGACTCGATTTGGTGCGTGAGCAGCTCAATATTGCTGACGGCGGCGAGTTGACTAAGGATCCGGAGCCTCGCGGACACAGCTTTGAGTTGCGTATTACTTCGGAAGATCCTGCTACGAATTTGACTCCAAGTTCCGGCACTTTGACGAAGATTAAGTGGCCTTCCGGCCCTGGTATTCGCGTCGACTTTGGTGTGGAAGTTGGCGATAACGTGTCGCCAAAATTCGATTCCATGATGGGCAAGCTTATTATTACTGCACAAAGTCGCGAAACTGCCGTCGCTCGCGTACGTCGCGCTTTGAAGGAACTTTGCATTGAGGGCGTGCCAACTCCGGCGAAACTTTTTGAGCAGATTTTTAACGATCCTGAGTTTACGGCGGAAAATCACAGTTTTGACGTGTCTACTAAGTGGTTGGAACGCAAGTATTTGAACCGCGTTCCGGCAGCGTCTCTGGGTGGGCAGCCGGCTTCTTTGGTTTCTGGAAAGTCTGTGGACGAATCAGAAAATAAGCAGCCTGCAATGGAATCTTTCGTTATTGAGGTCGATAATAAGCGCGTCAAGCTTACGATTCCGCGCGATATTGTGGACAATTTGACGGGTTCTGCTCGCGTTCGCAGCGTCGCCAGAGCTTCGCAGCCGTTGCGCGGGCGTGGGCTTCGCGGGGATACTCACAAAACTGAGGAGCAGGAGCAGATTCCGGGCGTGATTGCGGCACCTATGCAGGCTGTGATTACGCGTGTGAACGTGGCTGAAGGTCAGCAGGTTGCTAAGGGTGATTTGCTTGTGGTGCTTGAGTCTATGAAGATGGAAAATTACGTGTACGCGCCGGCTGCGGGCACGGTTACCGGAATTTTTGTTGGTCCGGGTGACGGCGTGGAATCTGGTGCGAAATTGGTGACGATTGATCTTGCTGGAGGTAAGGGCGAAGGCAAGGGCGAAAGTAAGGACGCGGATAAGGAAAAGTCTGAAACGTCTTCCGAAAAATCTTCTGAAAAGTCGCAAGGAGAGCAAAAATAATGAGCGCGTTATTGCAAGAACAAACAAAAATTTCGGCAAAAACTGCTTCTGATAATGCTCTTAACGACGCTGCGAACGCCGACGCTGCGGACGCCGGTGCCGCCAACTTGCAGCCTCGCCGAGGGAAAGCCGCCGTCCAGCACGCAGCAAAGCTCGCCCGCGACGCTGAACAAAAAGCCTGCGAGCGCCAGCACGCCAAAGGCAAAGGCACTGCAAGAGAGCGCCTCGACCTGCTTTTCGACACCGGCTCCTTCGTAGAAATCGGCCGCTTCAACGGCGGTGACATAAACAACGACGTGGCCGGATGCGCTGTAATCACCGGTTTTGGCGAGGTTTACGGACGCAAAGTTGCCGTGTATGCGCAAGACTTTTCTGTGCGCGGCGGCACCCTCGGCAAGGCTGAAGGCGAGAAAATCTGCCATCTTTTGGACATGGCGTTGCAGCTTCGTGTGCCGGTTGTAGCCGTGATTGATTCCGGCGGCGCTCGCATCCAGGAAGGTGTGAACGCGCTGATGCAATACGGGCGAATTTTCAAAAAAACTTGCGAAGCGAGCGGATTGATTCCGCAAATCTCGCTTATTCTTGGCCCTTGCGCCGGCGGCGCAGTGTATTGCCCTGCGTTGACGGATTTGATTATTATGACGCGCGAACATTCCAACATGTTCGTCACCGGCCCGGATGTGGTTAAGGCTGCAACCGGCGAGGCCATTAGTATGGACGATTTGGGCGGCGGCCTCGTACACAACGCAACTTCCGGCGTTGCTCACTACTTGGGTGAGGATGAGGCGGACGCAATCGACTACGCGCGCACGGTTTTAGCTTATTTGCCGTCGAGCTGCGAAGTTGATCCTCCAACTTTTGCCTACGCTGCAACGCGAGCTGACCGTGAAACTGCGCGAGAATTGGCGAATATTGTGCCGGATAACGACCGTCAGCCTTACGATGTGCTCGACGTGATTCGTAGGATTGTCGACTACGGCGAGTTTGTGCAAGTGCAGGAATTGTACGCTGCTTCGGCAGTGGTTGGTTTTGCTTGCATTGAAGGGCATCCGGTTGGAATCGTGGCGAATCAGCCGAAAGTAAACGCTGGTATTTTGGACGTAAATTCTTCCGAAAAAGTGGCGCGATTTGTGCGATTGTGCGACGCGTTTAATTTGCCGGTGGTCACTTTGGTTGACACCCCTGGTTACAAGCCTGGCTCAGATCAGGAGCATGCCGGAATTATTCGCAGGGGTGCGAAGGTGATTTACGCGTACGCGAATGCGCAGGTGCCGTTGGTTACGGTGATTTTGCGCAAGGCTTTCGGCGGAGCTTACATTGTGATGGGCTCGAAGTCGATGGGTGCGGACGTGAACTACGCGTGGCCGACCAGCCAGATTGCGGTTTTGGGTGCGCAAGGTGCCGTAAACATTATCCATCGCAAGGATTTGCAGAAAGCGAAGGAGCGTGGGCAGGACGTTGCAGCGCTTAGAAAACGGTTGGTTGACGAATATGAGGCGACTACCGTAAACGCGAATCTTTCGTTGGAAACGGGCCAAATTGACGCCATGATTGATCCGGAGCAGACGCGCGATATGATTGCCGGCTCGCTTAAGCTTTTGCGCAGTAAAAAGCGAGTTTCCAGAACTGGCAAGCATCACGGAAATCAACCAATGTAAAAGTTACGAAATTTTATAAAAAATTACGAAAACTTACGAAAATTTATAAAAATTTATAAAAAATTATTGGATATCAACGAGAAGGAAATACCATGACCACCTACTTTTTCGACCAACTCGCTCACGATCCGCACGCGCTTGTTTTCGCAGGACAATCAACTCCGTGGGTTGAAGCTTTGCGAGACTTGGGTAAAGACACGGAATTAAACGCGGAACTCCACGAATATGAAAGCGGAGCGAAAGCGCTACTCGCCCCAATCTACGCAGAACTGCTGGCAAACGCTGGCGGCGACATGAACGTGTTCGATGCGTTAGAAAATAAGCATATTCACGCCGCGAACGCGCTGCTCAGCGTGCCGGGAATTACGCTTGCACAACTTGGCGCCGTGCGCGACTTAACCAATCTCGGCTACAACTTTGAAGTGAACAAGCCTTGCGCAGTTTTAGGACATTCCCAAGGCGTAATCGCAGCAGAAATGGTAAAAGCGCGTCTGAAAGCAAAATCCTGGCAAAAAGCTCGACCACAAATTGAAGAACTGCTCGCAATCGCCTACCTAATTGGCGCAGCAGGAGACCGCGAGTCGCGCATGCTGGAAATTACGGGCGACGGCGAAATAACGCCAATGCTTTCGCTTAAGGGAGTTACCAAAAAGCAGGCGGAAGCGCTGATTTCTCGCGTCGAACGCACTCGTGGCGAAATTTCAATCGCAGTCACCAACGCTTACAATCACGTGGTGCTATCCGGATATCCGGAAGATATGGAAGCCGTGGCGAACGAAGCGCAGAAGGAAGCGAAACGTTCCAAGAAATTGCGCGAAATGAAGGTGCGTGGCGGCGCAGTATTTGCGCCGGTTGCGGAATATTTAGATGTAACCGTGCCGTTCCACTCGCCAATGCTTCAATCTGCGGTTGAGCAGGTGGAGGCTTGGGCTAGCGAGGCCGGATTAAACGTTGCGGTTGCGCGCGAATTGGCTGACGCTGTGCTGGTGACGCCTGTAGATTGGGCGGCGCAAATTGGCGAAGTGGTGGCTCAAAACGATGCGCGCTCGCTGTGGATTATGGATATGGGCCCTAGCGAAGTGCTCGGAAAACTTACGGGCGTGCTGGTGCAAGGAACGGGCGCTGGCGTTGTAGAAACTGCCACAATGCGCGCTCGCGCCGAACTTTCAACCGCGGACTCGACTTCCGTGCCGGCGCGCACCGGCTGCTGGGCTGATTTTGCGCCACAAGTAGTCGACACTCCTTCCGGACGCAAAGTTCTCACCAAATTTAGCAAGATTACCGGCAAAGCCCCTGTGCTCCTTGCTGGCATGACCCCAACTACTGTAGAACCGGAAATCGTTGCGGCTGCAGCGAACGCTGGCTACTGGGCGGAACTTGCCGGCGGCGGCCAGGTGACAGCGGAAGTATTCGATCGCCATATAAAGTCGCTGGAAAATCAGCTTCGCGAAGGCGCAACTATCGAATTTAACGCAATGTTTATGGACCGCTACCTGTGGAATTTGCAGTTTGGTTCGAAACGAATCGTACCAAAAAAGAGGCAGTCGGGCGCTCCAATCGACGGCGTAGTTATTTCTGCCGGAATTCCGGAACTTGACGAAGCTAAGGAATTAGTAGCGTCCTTGCAAAAAGACGGGTTCCCTTACGTAACGTTTAAGCCGGGAACGGTTGACCAAATCAGGCAGGTTGTGCGAATTGCGAAGGCGGTTGCTCCAGCCACGATTATTGTGCAGGTTGAAGGCGGCGCTGCAGGAGGCCACCATTCGTGGGAGTCTTTGGACGATTTGCTTATGACAACGTACGCTCAGGTGCGCGAGTGCGATAATTTGGTACTTGTGGCCGGCGGCGGAATCGGTACGCCTGCTCGCGCAGCCGACTACATTTCCGGCGAATGGGCGCGCGAATACGGTTTGCCAAATATGCCTGTTGATGCTGTGATGATTGGTACGGCTGCAATGACGGCAAAAGAGGCGCATACCAGCCCTGCAGTAAAGCGCATGCTGGTTGAAACGCCAGGAATTGTGATGCCGAAAGCTGCGAGCGTGGAAGGTTTTGACGACGATCCGTTCGCACCTTTGGGAGAGCGTTGGGTGCCGTTGGGCAAGGTTGTGGGCGGTGTGACCAGTGGTTTAAGCCATTTGCACGCCGACATTTACGAGTTGGAAAACGCTTCTGCCCGCTGCGGACGCCTTCTTGTGCACATGATGAAGCATCCGGAGGAGCTTGAAACTCGCCGCGACGAAGTAATTGCGGCATTGAACGCAACCGCAAAACCATATTTTGGTGACCTTGAAAGCATGACTTACGCTCAGTTTGCTCAGCGTTTCCTCGATTTGGCATACCCGTGGGTGGATCCTACGTATGTGGATCGTTACCTTCACTTATTGCAGCGAATTGAAGCGCGATTAGTGAGCCAGGATTCCGGCGAATTTGCGTCGATTTTGCCGTCTCGTGCGGAAGTTGGTGAGCATCCGCAAGCTGCTTTAGATACGCTTTTGCAAGCGTTACCTCAGGCTAGCGAACTGAACGTGGTGCCAATGGATGCCGCGTGGTTCCCAACTTTGGTGCGCGAATACCCGAAGCCAATGCCGTTTGTGCCGGTTATTGACAACGATTTGTTGCGTTGGTGGGGTCAGGATCAGCTTTGGCAGTCGGAAGATTCGCGATATTCGGCGGATGCTGTGCGCGTAATTCCGGGGCCTATTTCCGTGGCTGGTATTACGACTATGGACGAGCCGATTGCGGATATTCTTGGACGATTTGAAGCGGCAATGGTACGTCGCGCGGAAGCGGGTGCGGAAAGCAAGTCTGAAAATAAGGCTGAAAATAAGTCTGAAAATAGTAGCGCAAAAGTTGCCTTCAGCCAAATTGCCGCCGCCGCAAACGTAGAAGCTTACGTTCGCGCCTGCCCAAATATTTCTTGGGTTGGTCACGTAACCGCAAATCCAGCTTACGGCACAAAATTAGGCGACGAAAATTACGTAATCAACGTAACCGCTACTAATAACGACGTAATTTCGCTCGATTTAGATATCAAACTCGACACTTTCTGGGATAGTCGCAGTGGCGATACCAGCAAGCATGGTGGCGATACCAGCAAGCATGCGGTTCGCGATATTGTAATTCCGCTAACCGTCGACGCAAGCCGAGCAGGAACCATTCCAGTAGTGGACCGCGCTCGCCTTCCAAAGCACGTATACGAAATGCTCGCCGCAACCGCAGGTATTGGAAATACTGCGATTACGGGAGATGTGCTCGATGCAATGCCAAAGGTTGAAAGAGTAAAAGAAGATGGCAGTTTGGCACAATTGCCGGAAGATTTGGTTGAAGAAGGTTACGCTGAGTCGCCATTCGGCTTAGTTCGCTCGTCTTATACCTTCTCTCGCAATCTTGGAATCGACCACGAATCCGCAACTGCTGGCCGCTTGCCGGACGGACTTCTCGCTTCTCGCATTGTGCCGGACGCTTTAGTCGGCCCAGCTTGGCCAACAATTTACTCGGCACTAGGCTCGGTAATGGTTGACGATTACCCGATTATTGAGGGCTTGCTTAACGCGGTTCATTTGGATCACCTGGTTGAGCTTGACGTTGACGCTGAAGACTTCCGCAAGTACGTTGGAAAGCGAATTAATTTGCTCGGTTGGGCGGAGCCGTATGCAGAATCCGCTTCCGGGCGCGTTGTCACCATTCACATCGTGCACACCGCAGCCGACGGTACGCGACTTGCGCACGAAACCGAACGTTTCGCAATCCGCGGACGCAGCTTTAGCAACGCGCTTCCGGAACCTGCCGCCGAATACGGTGACGCAGCAGAATTGCACGGCTACGAAATTGAAGACACACCTCGCAGGGCTTTGCGTAGAGTAGTTGTGCGCGCGCCTCACGATATGACCGCTTTCGCACGCACTTCCGGCGACTTCAACCCAATCCACACTTCTTTACGAGGAGCCGCAATTTCCGGACTTTCCGCGCCTCTCGTACACGGAATGTGGCTGTCTGCCACCGCTCAGCACGTGGCTCAAGCGTTGGACGCAAAAGGCGCTCGCTACGAGCTGATCGGCTGGTCTTACAACATGTACGGCATGGTTCAGCTGGACGACGAAGTAGAAATCACCGTCGAACGCGTAGGAAAAGTTCGCCGCGGCGGACTCGCTTTGGAAGTCACCTGCCGCGTTAACGGACAAATCGTGTCTAAAGCAAGCGCACTTACCCGCGCCCCACGCGCAGCCTTCGTATACCCAGGTCAGGGTATCCAAAAGCAAGGAATGTCGCTGGACGAGCGCGCAAAGTCCCCGGCGGTACGCGAAACTTGGGAACGAGCCGACAAGCTCACTCGCGAAAAACTCGGCTTCTCAATCCTCGCTGTCGTGCGCGATAATCCAAAAGAACTTACAGCTCACGGCGTAACGTATCGTCACCCTGAAGGACTGCTTAATTTGACGCAATTTACGCAAGTTGCGCTCGCAACCGTCGCTTTTGCGCAAACCGCGCGTCTTCGCGAAGCCGGCTGCGATATTTGGCCAGCCTACTTTGCCGGCCACTCGCTTGGCGAATACAACGCGTTAAGCTCCTTCGCACAAATTATTCCACTCGAAACCGTGCTTGAATTAGTGTTCCATCGCGGTTCTACCATGCACCATCTGATCGAGCGCGACGCTCAAGGACGCTCGAACTACCGCATGGGCGCGCTTCGACCAAACCAGTTCGGAGTTGGAGACGAAGGCGTAAACGCTTACGTTGAAGGAATTTCCAAGGCTACTGGCGAATTCTTGCAGATTGTAAACTACAATTTGGCAGGTCAACAGTACGCAATTGCCGGAACTATTAAGGGCTTGAAGGCTTTGCAAGCCGACGCTTCCAAGCGTGCGAAAGAGTATGGTGGAAAGCCTCCGTTTATGCTCGTGCCGGGAATTGACGTGCCGTTCCACTCCCGTCTGCTGCGCAAGGGCGTGCCGGAATTCCGCGACAAGCTCGACTCGCTTCTGCCGGAACACATTGACTACTCGGTGCTCGTAGACCGTTACATTCCAAACCTCGTGGCCTGCCCGTTCGAACTTACGCGCGAATTTGCGCAGAAGATTCTGGACGTGGTGCCATCCGAGCGTATTGAAGCGGCTTTGGAAGACGAAACCACTTGGAAGTCTTATGCAGAGGATGAGCAGAAGCTCGGCCGACTACTGCTTACGGAGCTGCTTTCGTGGCAGTTTGCGTCCCCGGTTCGTTGGATTGAAACGCAGGCGCTTATGTTTGCGGATCGCGCTCGCGGCGGGCTTGGTGTTGAAGAATACGTGGAAGTTGGTTTAGGAAACGCTCCAACTTTGGCAAATCTTGGTGCGAAAACGCTTGCTTTGCCGGAGTTCAGTAGTGAAAAGGTGACAGT
>NZ_LRTV01000001.1:770761-771923 GCF_003408845.1 Gardnerella massiliensis | reverse complement strand
GGCTTGTGCCAGCAAACTTGTCTAGTTACCGCGATGTTGACGCGCTTGTGAAGTGGGTTGGCACAGTTTCAAAGAAGGTGAGCGGCGCAACCACCACAATTTTGAAGCCTGCTTACGAGCCGAGCATGTTCTTCCCGTTCGCAGCACCTCCAGTTCACGGCACCTTGGCTGATTCCGGTTCACTTTTCGAATCGCAGTCGCGCTTAATGCTGTGGGGTGTGGAACGCGCAATCGCCGGATTTGCGCAGATTGGAGCCGATACGGATGTGCAACATCGTATGCACGTTGTGTTACCTGGCTCGCCAAACCGTGGCATGTTCGGCGGCGACGGCGCTTACGGCGAAGTCAAGAGCGCGTTCGACGCGATTGTGAACCGTGCGCACGCAGAGAGCGTGTGGTCGAATCGCGTGACTTTCGCTCATCCAAAGATTGGTTGGGTGCGCGGAACCGGCTTAATGGGCGGAAACGATCCGTTGGTTGCCGTGGTTGAACGTCACGGCTTAACCACCTACTCGACGCAAGAAATGGCAGATCGTCTGCTCGAATTGTGCTCGAAGGAAGCGCGTGAGCAGGCGGCAATTGCGCCTTTGGACGTCGACTTCACGGGAGGATTAGGAAAGGAACCGCTTGATCTGAATGCGCTTCGTGCGGAAGCGTTGGAAGATCAGAAGCGTGCGGAAGTTGCAGAAAAAGCTGCGGAAGCTGCGGACGAATCTGCCGAATCTTCTGCGAAATCAACCAACAAAGCACTTCCAACTCCTTACGTACCAACTCAGCCGAGCGTCAACCTAGCCGACTGGAAGAACGTAACCGCCCGCCCAGAAGACGAAATCGTAATCGTATCCGTCGGCGAGCTTGGACCATGGGGCTCCGGACGTACTCGTTTCGAAGCGGAACTCGGAATTAAAGAAGACGGTTCCGTAAAACTTTCCGCAGGAGCCGTACTGGAATTGGCTTGGAATATGGGCTTGCTCACTTGGCAAGACTCGCCAAAGCCGGGCTGGTACGATGCGGACGGCACGCTTGTACCAGAAGAAGATATTGCAGAAAAGTACGCTGACGAAGTAGTAGCGCGTTCCGGAATTCGACCATTCGAAACCGGCATGGGCGGCGACTACAAGGAAGGCGCGAACGAAGAAGAAGCAGAAATCTTCCTCGACCA
>NZ_LRTV01000001.1:758505-770747 GCF_003408845.1 Gardnerella massiliensis | reverse complement strand
CGTGGACGCTTACATTTCCGCCGGTTTCACGCCTTCGGAGATCCTGCAAGCCGTGCATCCTTCGCTTGTTGCATCAACGCAAGGAACCGGTTTCGGCGGCATGAGCTCAATGCGAAAACTGTACTTGGATCGCTTCCTCAACCACGAAATTCCAACCGACGTGCTGCAAGAAGCGCTACCAAACGTTGTGGCAGCGCACGTAATGCAAACCTACATCGGCGGCTACGGAAACATGGTTCAGCCGGTGTCGGCTTGCGCAACCGCGGCGGTTTCGCTCGAAGAAGGTGTTGACAAGATTGCGCTCGGCAAAGCCGACTTTGTAGTAACCGGCGCAATCGACGATATTGGCGTGGAATCTGTGGTCGGCTTCGGCAATATGAACGCTACCGCTAATAGTGAGGAAATGTACGCAAAGGGCATAAGCCCACGATTCTTCTCGCGTGCGAACGATCGCAGACGCGGCGGCTTCCTCGAAGCTCAAGGCGGCGGCACGATTCTGGTTACGCGCGGCGATATTGCGCTTAAGCTTGGTTTGCCGGTTGCTGGCGTGGTTGGTTTCATCCACTCCTACGCTGACGGCATTCACACCTCCATACCTGCCCCGGGCTTGGGTGCGCTGGCTGCAGGTATGGGAGGCACAAAGTCTAAGCTCGTGCGCGATTTGGCGGTTCTCGGCGTCACTCCGGACGATATTGCCGTGGTTTCTAAACACGATACTTCCACGAATGCCAACGATCCGAACGAATCCGAGCTGCACAATACTCTTGCGCACGCAATCGGACGCACGGACGGAAACCCGCTGTTTGTAATCAGCCAAAAGACGCTAACCGGCCACGCAAAGGGCGGCGCGTGCATCTTCCAAATCAACGGTTTGACGCAACTGTTTAGAACAGGCGTAATTCCGGCGAATGCGTCGCTTGATTGCGTGGACCCTAAGTTGGCGCGCGACGACCACATGGTTTGGTTGCGCGAGCCGATGCGCGTTGGAAGTGCTGCTGGTGCAGGTTCTTGTGCAGTGAAGGCTGCGCTCGCCACTTCGCTCGGCTTCGGCCACGTGAGCGGATTCGTGGCGCTGGTTCACCCGGGTGCTTTTGAGGCGGCTGTGGCTGCTACCGCTGGTGCTGAGGCGCTGGAGGAGTGGCGCAAACGCGCAAACGCTCGCTTGGCGGCGGGACAGAGAAGGCTTGAGGAAGGCATGATGGGCCACGCGCCGCTGTTTGAGCCGGTGGAAAATCGCCACTTGCTTAAGGATGGCACGCGCCTTCCGGACGGCTCGCGTTACGACGGTCACGAGGCAGAAAAGGCGATGCTGCTCAATCCTGACGCGCGCCTTAGCGCCGACGGTTACTACTGCTGATCGGCTGCTTTGGTTGCTGCTTTAGTTGAGTTTGACAACAAACGCCGGGGAATTTTCTCCGGCGTTTGCGTTCTAACCTACTTTCTCGCTTAGAGCGTGGCGCGAGCTTCTTTACGATATTCTTGCGTATCGTCTATGAGTTTTGACTGATGTTTTAGGTTGTTGCTTTGATGAGTCTAAAGAAATTTCAGCATCGTGCGTTCCGTCCTTCGTCGCTCTGGTTGTTAAAGGCTTTTATGTCTGCTTCGTTCTCTACGAATGTTGCTTCCTCAGTCCTCTTTTAGCACTCTGCCCGAAATTTCTTTAGACTCTAAGTTAATAATCTTTAACACAAAACTCATAGACTCGTGCAAAAAGTTACGTAAGTGCGTGGTTTACTAAGTGCAACTAAAGTCGCGCAACTAAGCTTCGGGTGGGTGCAACTAGCTATTTTTTTATCTTTTGCTCAGTGCGAAAAATCTCAAATCTCACCTCACGAATATTCCTACGACTAAAGTCGCTAAACAAAGCTTTGTGTTGGTTTGTGTTAGGTGTGCCCGGTGTTGTGTGTGCAGCAGCACGGATGCTAGTGTTCGCTAATCAACAAGTATTCAACGTCTGCAGAGCAATAATGTTAAAGTTCACTAACAACAAGTAATCAGTGTCAGCAGAGCAATACTGCAAAGCTGTTGGAACATTTGCCGGAAAATGTGGGGCGATTGGAGCTGCGTTGCTGGTGATGTTATAAGAAAACTGCACCGCGAATTTACCGATTTGAATCAAACTGGTAAAAAGCGGTGCAGCTTTTTTATTTGCTTTTATTTGCTGTTATTCAACTTTTATTTGCTATTACTTGCGCTTTTTCTTGCGAATAACCGCGATTGCGCCTCCAACTGCGGCAGCAAGAGCGGCTATTGTGCTAATTGCAGCAATGGCGGCTCCAGTATTGCTCAGCTTAGATTTCGCAATCTTGCCGGAAGAGTGACGCGCACGAATCTTATCGATTTTCGCCTGCGATTCGCTTGGCGCACCTTGTGATCCGCTTTGCGTACCCTGCGAGTCTTGCGAACCTTGCGTACCCTGCGCACCGTTTCCAGTGCTACCATTGTCGTCCCCGTTAGCACGGTTGTTGTTCGCGCCATTTGCGTCGATCGTGTCGCCGCGCTTGATGCGGTGAGTTCCGGATTCAGGGTTCAAAGTGTCACCCTTGTTGCCGGCGTCGCCAGTGTAGTTGTTTCCGGCGTCGCCAGTGTTGTCGTTTCCGTTTCCGTCGTTGTTTCCGTTTCCGTGATTCTCGCCGTGGCCCTTACCCTTTTCGTTGCTATTTCCGCCCGCATTGTCGATAAGATCGTCAATGTTCAGATCGTCGATTGGGTTGTTGCCCACGGTGCCGGTTGCTGTCTTGGAAGGCTTATTGCCCTTCTTCGACTTCGCAGTAATTTCAGTATTATCCTTCACCTTATTTGCTGGAATCGTTACTTTGCCGGTCTTCGGATCAACTGTTACGCCGTCTGGTGTGTCACCGTCAATCTGCCAATTGCCTTCTGCATTCTTCTTTATCTTGATCGTGATTCGACCAGGATTTGTGATTCCTGAATTTGCGCTTCCTGGATTATTTCCTGGCTCTTGCGAATCAGGATTAGTTGTTCCAGGCGTCAATTCCTCAAGTGAAGGTATTTCAGTTTCACCAATTCCAGAGGATGTTTCCTCATTTTCTGGAGTATAAGTAATCTCCATGGAATCCGCGTCAGCTGGAGGAGTGACGGTTGCAGAACCCTGCTCGGCACCATTTTGCGGAGTTACCACAAGCGGCTTATCTGTTGGAATTGGGCTTGGCGTTGGCTCCTGTCCCGGCTTCTTTGGCTGCTTCTTTTCGCTGCCAGCTGTGGTGCCGGTAACTTTCTCGGATTGCTTATCGCCCTTCTTTGCTTGAGCGGTAACCTCACTGCCTCCCTTCACCGCGGTTGCAGGGATGGTGACTTTACCAGTCTTAGGATCAACAGTCACGCCAGTTGGAGTCGTGCCGTCAATAGTCCAGTTACCATTCTTATCTTTCTTTACGGTAATCGTTACAGGCGTTGCACTTTCGCTACTTCCTTCCGGAAGGAAGGTGATAAGAAGCGTATCCACATCCGCTGGTGGGGTAACGATGGCGGATCCTTGGTCTGCGCCTTCGCTTGGCGTAGTGACTGTTGGCGCCGGCGTTGGAGTTGGTTCCGGTACTGGCGTTGGATCATAGTGGTGCTTTTGAGTAGTAATTGTGCCGGTTACTTCAGCGGAAGAAGTTTCTGTAGCGGTAGTAGCACCGGTATTTTTTGTAACCTGCTTGGCTTGCGCAGTAATCTTGCTGCCATTCTTAATTTTGCCTGCAGTAATCGTAACAACGCCAGTATCTGGATTAACAGTTACACCTTCTGGAGTATTTCCATCAATCTTCCATACGCGATTATCGCCTTCGGCAATAACAGTAATCGTTGCGGTTGTGTTACCTTCCGCCGGCGTGTAGGTAATTACAACCTTGTTCACGCGAGTATCAGACTCGTCAGGTGTCACGCTAGCGCTGCCATCGTTCGGAGTGCTAATCTTCGGTGTCGCAATTGCGCCTCCGACTATTAGCTCCACGCGATCACCAGTCTTTGCTCCGTCACCCTTACCATTGGTTGGCGTGAGAGTGACAATGGCACCAGGCTTTTGCTTGTTGATAGTAATAGTGAAGCTTCCATCGTTGCCCGCAGTACCAGTTCCGATTTGCTTTCCGTCTTTGTCGGTAACAGTTACCGTCGCGTTTGGAACCGTCACAATTCCAGTAATCGTTTGCTTACCGGAATCGTTGGTGCTGTCAGTAATTTTTGGAGATGATGGATCTTCGTTCTTAATCTGCGGAGTCTTGTATCCAGTCTTATTCGTTGCAGTGTCCGAAGTATTGTTCTTATTCTTCGCCACAGCCGTAATAGTGCTGCCATCTTCCAAGTTTTTGGTTGGGATAGTGATGACTTTGCCGTCGCTGTCAACGGTTGCACCAGTAGGATTATTGCCGTCAATCGTCCACTTATTGTCCTTACCTTTCTTGACAACAATCGTGCGAACTGGCTCTTCTGGACCATTAAGCGGATTTGGCTTAACCGTGATTTCAACCGTGGTGACGGTGGCGTCGGTTGGCGGAGTGACAGTTACGTTTCCGTCTCCTAGCTTTCCACCTTCATTTTCCGAAGGAACGGTGATAGTCGGAGCATTTGGTTTTGCAGTAACGGTTACGTCTACTGGAGTGCCTTCGTTATTACCCTTGCTTGGAACAAGCGTGAGCTTTGTATTAGGATCCTTCTTATCGATTTCGATAGTGAAGTTGCCTTTTTCATCTGCTTTTACTGGAGTACCAACAGTCTTACCGCTATTGTCTTTGACAGTTACGGTGTTTTCTGGCTGAGTTTTACCAGTAATGGTTGTCTTCTTAGAATCTGGCTTATTTTCGGCTTTACGATCGTTGATAAATGGCTTATCTTTATCAACAACGTTTACTGTTACTGTTACATTCACAGGATTTGTAATACCTGGAATAGCTACAGAGACAGTTCCAGTTTGCTCACCAGTATTAGACGTTGATGGCTTACCGTTATCTGCCCAAGTAAATGTGGTTTTCTCAGGGAAGTCGCCATTGTTGGCAATCATGTCTTTTGGATTTGGCAAATCGCCATTTTGTGGCACGTTCACCTTCTTGCCAACTGGATTTGGCACCACGAGCACATTGACTGAAACTTCAACATCTGGCTCGCCTGGCACCTGAACAGTCACAACGCCTGGCTGGTTGCCAGTCTTTGACGTATCAGGTTCCTTCTTCCAAGAAGTCTTGGCATCCTTAGGTAGATCCTTATGATTCTTAATAACATCCTCTGGCTTAGGAGTAGTGTCGCTTGTGTCACTATCCTTCTTTTGCAGCACGGTTACGTCTTTTCCTTCAGGAGATGCTGTCACGTTTACCTTGACTTTAACGGTCTGAGGCTTTTGTCCTGGAACAGTTACAACGACGTTTACTGTTTTTTCGCCAATTGTAGATGTGTCTGGTTTGTCAGATTTTCCGTCTTGGCCCTTGCTCCACTCGAACTTAGTGCCTTCTGGGAAGTCACTATTGTTAGCAATGCTGTTCTTAGGATCAGGATCGCTGTTCTGAATGACGGAGGTGTCCTTTGCCTTAGGCGCAGGAGTTACGTTCACAGTAACTTCGACATCAACAGTAGTGCCAGGTTTGTCATTTACACCTGGAACAGTGACGGTTATTGTGCCGGTCTGTGTACCAGAATCTGTAGTACTTGGCCCATTGTCCTTCCAAGTGAACTTAGTTCCATCAGGGAACTTACTCGTATTGTTAGAATCCTTAATAACATTCTTAGGGTCTGGCAGTGTGCCATTTTGTGGAACGTTCACAACATTCGCTTCTGGCTTTGGTAAAACGTTCACTGTTACAGACACCTCTACAGGAGATTGACCTGGGAGGGTAACAATAATCTTGCCATTCTTTGCGCCAGGATTGTTAGTATCCGGTTTATCTTCAGGCTTCCATGTAAAGGTAGTTTCGCTAGGATACTTATTCGTATCGTTGGAATCCTTAATAACTTCCTTAGCATCTGGCAAATCCGTGCCTTGTGGCACGTTGACTTCAGATGCACTTGGCTCAACAACGTTAACCTTTACTGTCACTTCTTGAGACTTTTGCCCTGGAACTGTTACAACAACAGTGCCTTGCGTGTTTCCAGCTGTCTTGGTGTCTGGCTTGCCAGTTTCATTGCCGTTCTCTTTTTTCCACTCAAACTGCGTGTCATCAGGGAACTTATCCTTATTGGAAATCATGTCTTCTGGCTTAGGTTCCGAACCCTTTGGCACAGTCACACCAGTTTTCGCTTCTGGCTTTGGAGCCTTAATAATTACAGGCACGTTAATCACGGTTGTTGATCCATCCGGATACGTAACCGTTACAGGCACCTCAAACTTGCCAGCCTTATCTCCATTAGGAATCTGAGCCTTATCACTATCAGCAATAGAGTAAGTTGGCTTATCTTTTTCGTTTGCTGGCCAAGTAGGAATCGTAACCTGACTTGTAATTTCGCTTTCTTCAGGCTTTCCTCTGTCGATATTCTTTTCAAGTGGTTCAGCTTGTGGAGTATGCGTATTCGCATCAGTATCCTTAACAACCACATGAACATTTACAGTGTCACTAGTTCCATCTTGGTAAGTAACAGTAACCGGCACATCGCTTTCACCTGGAGTATTCGTATCTGGAAGCTTTTTTCCAGTTTCCACAGTCTTAGTCGGTTGCTTTTTGCCGGTTGGATAATTAGGCACATTTACTTGATTAGTAATATCGTCATTGCTAATCTTTTCGCCGTGCTTCTTCGTAAGAGTTGTAGCGGTTGGTTCGTAAGAGTCTGAATCCTTATTCAAGATTGTAACGTTTACGTCCACATCTTCGCTTGTTTTGTCCGGATAAGTTACTGTTACAGGTACGGTGTAAACTCCAGGCTTTGAGTCTTTCCCTGGAATATTATTCTTGTCCTTGACTGTGTAAGAGATTTTAGTTTCATCTCCAACAAAGTTTGGAACCTTAACCTTATCAGTAATATCCTTCTCGCTAATAGTTGAGCCGTAAGGCTTTTCTAGCGTAGAAGACGTTGGCGTGTAAATATCCTTGTCAGTATCCCTAACTACCACTGGAACTTCAAGAACAACTTCTGACCCATCTGGGTATGTGACCTTAACAGGAACATTAGTTGTGCCAGTCTTAGTCATATCAGGCAAGTTGTTTTCGTTTACAAGCTCTACTTTTGTTTCTGTTGGAGCAGGCTTGTCCTTAACCGTAGAAGTCTTTACAGCACCAGTGATATCCGCAGCAGTAATCTTATCCCTACGGTTTTTCTTAACTTCGTTTGCGCTTGGTGCGTAAGTCTTGGTATCAGGATCTCCAGTAGTAACTTTTACTGTAACGCGAGATTTGGAGCCATCAGGATACTCAATATTAACGTTAATATTTACGTCGCCAGGAGTTGTACCATTTGGAATATCGTTAGCATTTTCAACAGTTACGGTTGGTTTAGGCTTACTACTGTCAAAAGTAACGTGATTATTTACTTCATCTTCATTAGACTTTTCGCCATACTTCTTCGTTATATCAGTAACAGTTGGCTTATTTGTTTCGCTTTGTGGCTCGCCAATTTTTACCTTAACAACTGTATGATCTTCTGAACCATCCTTATAGGTGATTGTTACAGGAATATTGAAATCGCCAGCTTTAGTTCCGTCTGGAATATTACTTGGGTTGTCAATAGCAACTTTTGCTCTATCAGGAAGTGCTATATCATTGCCTTGCTTATTTTTACCAAAGCTAATGCCTTTATCCTCGCCAACACCAGTAATTTTACCGGATATGTTGTCAGTCTTTGGCTTCGAGTTGTACTTAAACGTAAGCGTATTGCCTTGTGGGTTGTAGCTCTTGCTCTGCGGATCGCCAATCTTAACGTTTACTGTGGCGTATCCAATAGAGTTATCGCTATACGTTATCTTTACAGGAACTTCGTATGTGCCAGGTTCAGTTCCGCTAGGAATCTTGGTTTTGTCGGAAATTTCAATTGTTGTATTTCCTGTAGGAACTTTGCCAGTAGGCCAAGATATTCCGCCGCCAGTAGAAGTGCTTGTTATGGAATCTTCTATTTGCTTCTTAGTAGAGCCGTAAGACTTTTCTACAGTGTTAGATTTTGGAATATGTGTTCTGCTAAGAGCAGTAGCAATAGTGACAGGAACTACAACTTCTGTCGTGGAACCGTCTGGATAAGTAACAATTGCTGTAACTTTAGAGTTTCCAGAAGTCGTGCCATCTGGTAAAGTCTGACCAGCTTTTACAGAAACTACCGGTTTCTTATTTGGGTCTTTGCTTGTATAGTCAGTTGTTATTGCATCTTGAATGTCTTTAACAGTTACTGCGCTATTAAATGGTTTTTTGACTTGCTTTGATGTGGCTTTGTGCTCCTCCGCGCTTGTATATACAGCAATCTGAATAGGGAGTTCAGATTTATTACCAGCCTCGTCTGTTACAGTAACAGTACGGCTCCAATGTTGATCTACTACTTCGTCGGTTGGTGCTGTGCCGGTTATATGCACAATAGCAGGGTTCTTAACACTGTGGTTGCTTGCATTGTCAACTGTTAAATTAGTTTTAGTAATTCCGCAGTCAGTTACATTGTCATTCAAACTTGCGCCGACTATTTTGCCAGTGTTGTCGTGAACTTTCAGTGTAAGGTCAAACTTCTCACCGCGATGAACTTTCAGTAAGTAATGATCTTTGCTTCCATGTTTTGCTGTTCCTAAATCAGGCTTTTCAATAACAGGCTTAATAGTATCCGTAATAGTAAGCTTTGGTGAAACGTCTACGTGAGAACCATCCGGGAACGTTATGCGAATTGTAGCAGTTGTATCTTTGCCAGGCTTATTCCAATCTGGTTCCTTAACCCAAGAATACGTTGTACCGGTTGGCAAATCTTTCTTGCTAGCTTCGGATATACCATCTTCAGCCTTTGGGTGATTATTATTGTTGCCATCTTCAGGAATGTTATGAGTTATATCCTTTGGAGTAATCTTGCCGAATTTATCTGCTTGATTGTGCACAATAAAGCGAATTGGGAAGTTCGTTTGATTTCCAGAGCCATCAACTGCTACAAGAGTCCTAGAGTACGCTCCGGCAGCCGTGCCATTCGGCACATTTCCTGCAATCTTTATAGCTCGAGGATCTTGTTCGGAACCAGCGCCTTTCTTTGACTCAAAATCAGATGAAGACAAGCCTGTTAATAAACTATTAATCTTCAAATCTGTAACTTTGCCACTGTTGTCGGTTGCAGTTATTTTCAGTTCGCACTTGTCACCGTGGTACGTGTCAATCTTTGTGTAGCTTGTATCGCCTTCAGTAATCTTTTCGGTTACTGAAGTCCAAGTGCCACCAGGGCCTTTCTTGTACACCTTTATTACTGGTTTCACTGTATCTTGAACTGTTACAGCTACATTAATATCCTGAGGTTTTTCTCCAGGAATGCTGACTCTTACTGTGCCAGGCTTTTCTTTATCAGTTGAGTCGGTCTTAGGTTTAGTAACCCAAGTGTATGTTGTTCCTGAAGGAACATTCTTGCTGTTTTCAAATATCTTCTTAGCGTCATCATTAGTAAGTTCATGACCTAATTCAACGGTAATAGGATTTGCTTTTAGCTCGTAAGGTTGCTTAACTGTTAGCTTAACTTCCTTCTTGGTTGTGTTTCCAGCAGCATCGGTAACTGAGAACGTAAGCTTGTGTTCTCCAACTTCACTTGCTTTCATGCCGAGTATCGTAATTTTTACTTTGCGATGTTTTGGATCATCTTGTGCGCCTTGGTATTCAATCTTCAAACGTGAAAAATCACCATTTACAAGTTTCACTAACGGGGCTGCAATATTGAAGTCGTCAATTTTAATATCATCTGTTGCTTCAAGCTCAAAGCTTAAATTTTCTCCAACTTTTGCAGTTGCGTCGTTTGCTGTAAGTGTTGGATCTTGTTTATCTTCTGTAGCTTGATGGTTTTTACTTTTATCGGAAGATAAATTGAAGGTATTTGTATGTTTATCCTGAGTGTCGTTGTATGAACTGCTTGTAACTGCATATACATTTCCTGCAGGTATGCCATTAGCTACAGTAATAGTTGCTTTACCGTCGTTGATTTCGGTAGTAGAGCCAATTTCGTTATTGTTGGCATCGTATAAGGTAACCGTGTTTGTGGCTTTTGGTATAAACCCAGTGCCGACGTTTACTACTACTTTCTGGTTTTGAATTTTTGCGCGACCGTTCAAATCCGTTTCAATAACAGGTGTTTTCGGCTTAACATTAAATGTTACAGTAGTGTCTTTGCGGCTACCGTCTTTGTAATTTACTCTGACAGTTTTGTCAAAAGTGCCAATTGTGCTGGAATTAGGTGTTCCGCCGTACCATTCGACTTTTTCCGGCTTAACTTTATTGCCAGTGTTATTTTTGAGTGTTATGTAATCGCTTGGTTGTTTAAGTTTATCCCCAACGGTTACAGTGTTCTTGCTACCTTGTGGTGCGTGCTCAAAAGCAAGTGGCTTTCTAACTGTTACAGGAATGTCTACTGTATGACTGGATCCATCTGCATATGTAATCTTTGCTGTAACTTTTAGTTTATTTTTAGAACGTTTGAAAGCGCTTTCGGACAGTTTTGTCTTTGGTAACTTTTTGTCAATAAAAGTTATTTCGCCTTTTTCAGCATTGTTTTTTATCTGCTTCGTGAGCTCATCTTTATTAAGCTCATGCCCCCAATCAACAGTAAGCTCCTCGGCTGTTGGGGAAGGATACTTCTGGTTCAGGTTCTTAAGATGTACAGTGACTTTCTTTTCTGCTGTGTTTCCAGAAGCGTCGGTTGCAGAAACAGTAATCGTGTAGTCGGAGTTTACTGGATTATTTTTTTCATCCTTGTGCTCAAACTTAACGTCTTCAAAAACCTTGGTATAAGGTTTGCTTTCGCTGGCATCAATACCATTATCGTTTTTCTCGTCAACTTTGCCATTTTTAACAAAGTCTGACAATCCACTTACAGAGAACTTCGTCACCTTTTCGCTATTGTCGGACGTGCCGAAAGTAATCTTTTGCTTATCACCCTGATATACGGTAATGCTGCTGGAATTGTCTGTAAGCTCCTTGCCATTAAAATACAGCTTTGGAGGTAAATTGTCGCTTTTTGTGCGAGGGAAGTTTTCGTCGTGAGTTCGTCCAGAAATAAACGTGTAAGCAGAGTTAGTTGTTTTACCATAAGAGCTACTGTTTGCCCAAGTAAAAGCGTTTTGAATGTCGTCTATGGTCGCGTCTTGGCGCAACTTCAATTTGCAGTGCATGTGAACAGCATAATTTGCGTTAGTAGTTCTTAAGCCAATGCCGTAGCTTTTTCCTGAATATGGTCCATAAAGTTTCACAGCTTTTTCAATAACAGGATCCACTTTTCCGCTTGACTTAGCGTTATTGTGGAATGTTTCATTTAAGTCGCGATTATAGCTTCTACCTCCTCTTATTCCTAAGGTGTTTAAGTATGTTGAACCAAAGTTGTCTTTGCCGTTGTTTCCAACGTTAACGCTAAAGGATTTTTTATCGTCTTTGCGGAACAACTTAATATCACGCGAAAGCATTGCGTTTGCTGTTTGAGGAGAAACATCGTTTCTTTGGTAGAAGTCGAAGCTTAACTCGCTGATAGTGTCGTTTTTGTATCCGCCATTACTATTTAAGTCTGCAACTGTAAAAGGAATCTGCCACACGTATTGATGCTGGTTAGAATGAGTGAGCATGGATTTACCATCGTTGTTAAAGAACACATCGAAGATTAGGTACTTGTCGTTTCCGTCCTTTTCAAGATGTGCGTACATATCCGATTTCTTGGTGGTGTTATCGTAATCGCCCAAACCGTCTGTTGAGCCAGTTGTTCCATTGCTGTTAGCAAAGCGATACCTTTGGAACTCAAGAATGTTTGGCTTATGTAGCCAAGGAGTAGGGTCGTTCTTATGCACTTCTGCTGCAAAAGCTGCGGTGGTTGGAGGGAGAAGAATATTAGAGGATGCGAGGATTGGCTGACCGCCCAAGCAGGTGGCTGCAGTAAGAACTGTGGCGAGCGCGCTTAATGACATCTTGCGCAATGTGGTAGATGCAGAAGATGAGTCAATGTTTGTAAACGAGCGCTCTGCCTGCTCACGTGTGTTCTTTTTGCGAGTGTTATTTGCCATAATAACCTGTAATCCTTTTTTCTTGTGCTTCTTAATTTAACGTTCTTTAATGTGCGGCGTATATAAACTTGTGTCTAGTTCTTCTTCAAATACCAATCTTGTGTTTGTATAAAGCAGTGGT
>NZ_LRTV01000001.1:753835-758431 GCF_003408845.1 Gardnerella massiliensis | reverse complement strand
GGGGGGGGGGTAGTAGAAAGTATTGTTATAATGACTTATTATGCGATAAAATTAAAAATTTTCTTATAATCTTCGTAACTTATTCACATAAAGCTTAATTGCGCCAATATCTGTTTGCTTTACAATTTGGCGCGCGATCCCCTTAATGTGGCGCGAGTTTTTCACGGCGTTTATAACTACAGGATTTCGAGCATAGCAACAGCGGATGCGACTGCCGTATTATCCTGTAACGACCCGTCGTGAGTTAGCGAGATATGCCAGCGAATTGCGTTGCAAATATTTCCGGAAGTATTCGGGATATTCGCAAGTTCTGCAAGTTCTGCAAGTTCCGCAAGTTCCGTATTGTTGCTAGGTTCCGCAAGTTTTAACGAAAGCGACGCGCAAAGCTTATCTTGCACTTTTTGTGCAAGTTGCACGCGCGGGCAGCCATGCGAATCGTCAAGAATCTCAATGCAAGACCACGGCGTATTGTCAAGAGTATAGGGGTAAGCGGTATCGCCAATCGCCAGCGCCTCGCACCACGCCTTAATCACGGCTTCTTTCCCTGCCCAACGCGCCGCAATATGCAAAGCCTCATCGTCGTGCTTCATATCGGAACGCAAACTGCACTGCCGAAGTTCGCGCACAGAAAACAGCGCGCGCCAACCGTTGCCTTCGCGCATCTGCTCAGCGAATTGCGCAACATTCACCACATCGTGACCCAATCCTGCAATCATGCGCTCTCCTTACTAATCTGCGCTCACAACTTAGGCTATACTACTGGGAATACTATCGCATTAGTTCGCTTCCGTTATTTCCTTTACAACGCTGTAAAGGAACAATCGCTGTAGTGGAACATTTTCCGGAAATTTCTCCGGCGTTTGCGCGACGACCTGCCTGAGCGCTGCGATTTAGCGCGCGAAGGCACTTCGGAGCGCCGAGCTTGCTTAGGGTTGAAAGCACGGGGTGCTTTCAACGCAAGCGAGGCCTGCCTTCGTCTCGATTGACGAAGGCAGGGCAGAGCCTTGTGGTTGTGTTTTAGAGACTGGGTTGTGGTTGGTGTGCGCTGACGACCTGCCTGAGCGCTGTGATCTAGCGCGCGAAGGCACTTCGGAGCGGAAACTCGCTTAAGTTGGAAGTCCGGGGGACTTCCAACGCGAGTTTCGTAAGTGAGCACGTTATCCGTGCGAACGTCACCGTTTTTTGTTACTGGCGCAGATTGCGCTCGCGCTGACTTGCTCTATGTCATAAGCTTCTGTATACTTGTACAAGTTGCTATTTTGCGGACGTAGCTCAATGGTAGAGTCTCAGTCTTCCAAACTGATTACGCGGGTCCGATTCCCGTCGTCCGCTCCACTTAAATTCGTTGATTTCCAAAGCTTTTTGACACAAATATTTCGTTAGTGTGTCTGTTATTTTATATTGTTAATTTTCGGGTTATTCCAAAGTGTGTGTACAGAATAGTTGCACAACCTGCGGAGAGATTTCCGGCGAGTGTTCCACAAAAGTGACAGTTTCTTTACAAGCGTGTATAGAAAATGTTGGAATCTCGCCAAAAAGTGACGGTTACTTTACAAGCGTGTATAGAAAATGTTGGAATCTCGCCAAAAAGCGATAGTTCCTTTACATGAATGTAAAGGAAAAAACGAAATCTCGTTAGAAAACGACATTTGTTTTACAGTCATGTAAAGGGAATGTCGGAACTATCTCCCGCAAATGTTCCAAAAAACCACCAAAGCGCTGCGATTTAGCGTGTGCGAAAGCAGAGCAGGCCAGAGCGTAATATTATGGTGCTGTTGCTAAGGTAGTAGCGAAGTAACGAGTAGAAATACGTTTGGAGGACTCGTGGGACAGATTCTTGTGCGTGTATTAGCTGGATTAGTATCAGTTGCCACTGCTGTTGCGATGAACATAGCAGCGCCTCAGCAGACTTCGGTGCCGACTCGCGATGTGTTGTTGCGTACCGAAACGCAAAAAACTAGCGCAACTCGCGCTGCAAAGTCACCTCGCGCTGCTGCTCAAGCCCAACCTCGCGCTGCTGCCAAAGCCCAACCTCGCGCCAACCAAAGCGCGCGCAAGCCAATTATCCAACCGCTTCCTTCTGGCACTGTTCGTCAAACTGCGCTTCAGGAAAACGAGTACGGCGCGCATTGGGGTGAAATAGACGGTGCTCCCGCATTCTTCACCGCTGACAACAAGATTTTCGCCAAACACGCTGAAGGTGTTATCGACGTTTCGGAACACCAGCACGAAATTGACTGGGAAGCAGTAAAAGCTTCCGGCGTGAACGGCGCAATTATTCGTATCAGTTACGGTTGGGATAACGGCTACGATAAGCAGGCGTTGCGAAATATCAACGAATGCAAGCGTTTGGGAATTCCATTTGGCATCTACACTTACTCTTATGCAGAAAAAGCTGAAGATGGCGCCGCGGAAGGTGCTGATATCGTGAAGCTTTTGAAGGGAGCCGGTGTAAATCCTGACGACTTATCGTATCCTGTTTACTACGATTTGGAACCTTGGGTGTGGACCGGGCATGAGCATCCAACTTCGCCGTACGTGTACCAAGATATCGTGGCTTCCTGGTGGAATCAGCTTTCCTCTGCCGGCTACAACAAGCTTGGCGTGTATTCGTACACAAACTACTTGAATGGCCCGCTCAACTCCAAATATATTCACGATCGCACCAGCTGGGTTGCTAGCTACGGTTCGAACGTTGGCTTCTCGATTTCAACACCTATCCGCGGCTGGCAGTACACGTCCAGCGGTAGTGTGAACGGCATTTCCGGTAGTGTGGATCTCAACGCTTTTGGTATGACTGACGGCAGCAAAATGAATTTTGCATACTCAACTTCTTCAAACGGTGACGATTCCGACGGCGGCACAAACGGTGATGCCAATAGCGTCGACGTGCGCGAGCTTCCGTCCGTAGAAGTGCCTAATGGCTACTATTTCATTAACGCCATGCTTAAAAATACTTCCAGCATTGACATGCCTGGTGCAAGCAATGCTAACGAAACGCCTATCCAGCTGTATCAGTGGAATAATTCCGCCGCTCAGCAGTTTATGTTTGAACGTCAAGGCGACGGAAGCTATGTGATTCGCAACGCCCACTCAGGTAAGGTGCTGGACGTGCAATACGCCAAGCCAAAAAACGGGGCTGTGGTATGGCAGTATGATGCAAATGGGTCTAAAGCTCAGCGGTGGGTGTTGCGCAATTCCGGATCTGGCTACTACGTGCAGTCGGCGCTCGGCAATTGGGTGCTCGATATTTCAGGTGCCAATAGTTCCAATGGCGCGCGCATTACGCTGTATCGTCCAAACGGTACTGAAGCGCAACTGTTTATGCCAGCCTCTGCCGAGTTGGCTGCTAAAAATAACGTGACTATAAAGTCTGCTGCCAACAACAATGTTGCTATCGACATCAGCGGCGCCAACCTTGGTAATTTCGCCCCGGTTCAGGTTTCGCAGTTTAACGCCGACGCCAAGTCGCAGCATTTCAACTTGAAGCAGGTGGGCAACGGACTGTACGTTATTGTGAATAAAAATTCGCATAAGGCGATTGATGTGCCTTCAAGCAAGAATGATAACGGCACGAAGATTCGCCAGTACGCTGCGCATAAAGGTAACGGGCAACGTTGGATGCTGTGGAAGTATTCTGACGGCACGTATGCAATCGTGAGCTTGGTAGCAGGTAGAGCGATTGATATTCCAAACGGTAACGCAGCTAACGGTCAGCTCCTGCAGCTTTATACTCCAAACCATAGTGCTTCGCAACGTTGGGTGATTGAGTAGCGTTACGACGTTATAGCGTATGGTGATATGTGTGATGCTCACGTTTTACATTGTTGAAACGTGAGCATCATTCTTAAGCGCTGGTTACTTACGGAAGTTGCGTATTACTTACGGAAGTTGCGTATTACTTACGAAAGTTGCGCGTTGCTTACGGAAGTTGCGTATTGCTTACGGAAGTTGCGTATTGCTTACGGAAGTTGCGCGTTATTTACAAAAGTTGCGTTTAGCGTTGGTTCCTACGCAAAAAATCGAACAAATTTACTTGCTCTATGAAGCGTTTACGCTCGTTTTTCGCGAGAATTTCGAGGATAATGCCGGCTATAAAGAACAGCAGTCCGGCAATGATAAGCATGACGGCGCCGATAAGCGTAGGGAAGCGCGTCACCAAGTGCGTGCGCCAAAATTCAATAAACGGTGGCAAGCACGCGCCCAATCCGCACAGCGTTATGAGTACTCCAAGCGTGCCGAAGAACGGCATTGGCTTGTATTCGCGAATCATTCTGAAAATTGTTGAAAGCACGCGGATTCCGTCACCTACTGTGTCTAGTTTGCTTACGGATCCTTCCGGACGATCGCGATACTGAATCGGCATTTCGTACAGCTTTACATTGTTGTTAAGCGAGTGAATTGTCATTTCCGTCTCGACTTCAAAGCCGCGCGAAAGCACTGGGTAAGTTTTTACGAAGGTGAAGGAGAAAGCGCGGTATCCTGTCATAATATCGGTGACGTGTGCGCTAAATAACGTGTTGATTGCGCCGCGCACGAGTAGGTTGCCGAAGTTGTGGAACGGACGTTTGTTTTCTTGAAAATACGTGGAGCTGA
>NZ_LRTV01000001.1:734056-753796 GCF_003408845.1 Gardnerella massiliensis | reverse complement strand
TCGCCGATTACCATATCGTAGCCTTCTACGATTTTTGCCACCATTTCAGGTGCCGCTTCTGCCGGGTAGGTATCGTCGCCGTCGGCCATGATATACACGTCCGCGTCGATGTCTTGGAACATGGCGCGAATTACATTGCCTTTGCCTTGTCTTGGTTCTTTGCGCACTATTGCGCCGGCTTGGGTGGCAATGCTTGCGGTTTCGTCGGTGGAATTATTGTCGTACACGTATACTGTTGCTTCCGGCAGTGCAGTTTTGAAGTCGCGCACAACTTTTCCAATGGTGATCGCTTCGTTGTAGCAGGGCAGCAATACTGCGACGGAAGTCATAATATATCCCTTCGTATGTGTAAATGGCGCGCGCGATTTTGTGTAGGTAGTGTAGCTATTGTTTTGCCGTGCGCAATCATTGTTATTTTACTCATTATTGTGGATTGGTGATTTCTTATGGTGGATTGGTGATTTCTTTAAACTTCACAAAAGTACAGTGTTCAAATTAGAATAATATTAATTATTTTTGAACACCCTTTGAACACCCGTGTTTGAGTTTGGATCGTCGCCATGTCACCAATTTCCCCGCTCACTCATAATGAATTTGCAATACTTACCGCCTTGCTGCGCCAACCGCAAGCCTCCCAACGTGCGCTTGCCGACAGTACGCACCTTTCGCTCGGCTCCGTAAACGCAACGCTGCGCAACGCAAAAAATAAAGGCCTTGTTGCCGACGCAACGGTTACTAAAGACGGTCTTACCGCACTCGAGCCGCATCGCGTCCACAATGCGGTAATCATGGCGGCCGGCCTTTCCTCCCGCTTTTCCCCGATTTCGTACGAGCTTCCCAAAGGTCTTATTACCGTGCGTGGGGAGGTGCTTATTGAGCGTCAAATTCGCCAATTGCAAGAGGTGGGAATTAAAGATATTAGCGTGGTTGTTGGCTACAAGCAGGAACGTTTCTTCTATTTGGAAGACAAGTTTACTAAAGGCGATTTTTGCGTAAAAATCGTGCCAAATAAGGAATATCGCGAGCGCAACAACAACAGTTCAATCATGGCTGTTGCCCACCTTTTAAGTAACACGTATATTTGTTCTTCCGACAATTATTTCGACGAAAATCCTTTTGAATCATACGTGTGGAAGGCGTACTATTCCGCGCAATATCAGCAGGGCCGCACTAAAGAGTGGTGTATGAGTGTGGGTGCGCACGATCGCATTACTTCGGTAACTATTGGTGGCAGTGATGCGTGGTACATGATTGGTCACGTGTATTTTGACAGCGAATTTTCGGCTAAGTTTGTGCGAATTTTGCGTGCGGAATATGATTTGCCGCAGACTGCTGGCAAGTTGTGGGAAGACATTTTGATTGAGCATTTAGACGAGCTTGATATGCGCATGCGCCGCTACGATCCGCCGATTATTCACGAGTTTGATTCGTTGGATGAGCTTCGTGAGTTTGATCCGCTGTTTTTGGAAAATGTTGACAGTGAAGTTTTTGACCGCATTGTTAAGGTGCTTGGTTGCAAAAAGTCGGATATTCGCGACGTTTACCCGTTGAAAAATGGTTTGACGAATCTTTCTTGCCATTTTGCGGTTGGCGACAACGAGTATGTGTACCGTCATCCGGGGGTTGGTACGGATGTGTTGGTGAATCGCCAGGCTGAGGATGAGGCTTTGCGTGCGGCGCAGCGCCTTGGTTTGGATGGTACGCTTGTTGCGGATGATCCGAAGTGCGGTTGGAAAATTTCGCATTTTTTGAAAGACTGCCGTACTGCTGATTTTCACGATTCTTGCGATTTGCGCGAAGGTATGCGTCTAGTTCGTAAGCTTCACAACAGTGGCGCTACGGTGAGCAGACGGTTCGATTTTTATGAGGAATCTCAGCGTTATTTGCGCGATTTGTGCGCTCGCCGTGTGGCGTTGCCTGAGGGTGCTGACGCTTTGCTTCATAAGGTTGATTGCTTGCATGAGTGCGTGAGTAAAGATGCTTGCCAAAAAATTTGCTTGGCTCACAACGATATATTGGGTGCGAATGTGCTTGTGGATGTTGCTGGACGCTACCATCTGATCGATTGGGAGTATGCGGGGATGTCGGATTATGCGCAGGATTTGGGTACGTTGTGCGTGTCTGACGCGCTTAATGAGCAGGAGTTTGACGCGGTCCTAGCGGAGTATTTTGAGCGCAATCCTACTTGTGCTGAGCGTCGTCATTGCATGGCGTACGTTGGTTTTGCTGGGTGGTGTTGGTATTTGTGGTCGCTGGTAAAAGAGGCTGAGGGGGAGCCGGTAGGCGACTGTCGTTATTTGTATTACCGTTATGCGAAACGTTATGTCGACCGCGCTTCGAGCAAATATGGTGCCGGATTTGCAGGCTCTGTAGAAAAGGTGTGATTTATGAAATATTCCTTAATAAGCGGCCTTTTTTGGGGAGTCGACACTGCTTTGCTTGCGGTACTGGTTGCGTTATCTGTTCATGGCTTAACACCTTCTGCAGTATGGTATGTGGGCGTTGTGGGCGCTTGTGTTCACGACGTTGTGTGTGCTGTAATATTGTGGATTTATATGGCTTGTCGTTCAAAGTTGTGCGAAACTGTTGCTCTTTGCAAGCGTAAAAAATTGATTGTGCCTATTGTGTTGAGTTCGCTTCTTGGAGGCCCAATCGGTATGACCGGTTACGCTATTGCGGCAAGCAATATTGGTGCCGGTTACGCTGCTGCGATTTCTGCGCTGTATCCGGCTTTTGGCATAGTACTTTCTTCTATTGTGTTGCGCGAACGTTTAAGTGCGTTGAAATACTGTGCTTTTGCTGTAACGCTTATTGCGGTAGGAGTGCTCGGCTACTGTTCTTGCGCGGAATCTTCAACCGCAACTGTCTCCTCTGTGGGCAGTCTGGTCTTAGGTTTGATTGCGGCTATTTTCAGCGTTATCGGTTGGGGAAGTGAAGCCGTTGCTTGCGCGTGGGCTACCAGAAAGCAAAGCGTGGACGACGAAGTGATGCTGCACGTGCGCGAAACTGTTTCCGCACTGTCGTACGCCTTGCTCATTGTGCCGTTGTGTACGATTCTGCCGGTTTTTAGCGTAAAGATTATGCAATCAGCTGGCTTTATTGCGTTAACTATATTTATAGCGTTACTTGGTACTGCTTCCTACTTGTGCTACTACCGTGGTATTGCTCAGGTTGGTGCAACTCGCGCTATGGCTGGAAATATTACGTACGCGGTGTGGAGCATGATTGCAGCGGCGTTACTTTCTCAAACAATTCCGCCGCTTATTGCGTGGGTTTGTTGCGTGGTGATAATTGCGGGGACGGTAGTGGTTGCTTCCGAAAAATAATTGCAACGGAGTATGATAAACCTGTATTGCATTGTGGCAACAGTCTATAGCAGTACGCTATAGCAAATATGTTCTCAGACAATGGGGGAGTAGTAACTTATGGTTTCGCCGTTACGTCGCATAGTGAGTTGGATAATAGGCAGACTCCCTTCGTCAAAACGTTCTATTGTGGAAGTGCGAGAGCAGCTGAGCGCTATTCAAACGCAAATTTCTCGATTGCAAGAATGTGTCGACGCTCGCTGTGCTCATCTTGAAGTTGAGCAGCGTAACGTTGAGAAGTCGTTGCGCACGGAGATTTTGACGAATCGCGAGCAGTCTTCGATTATGGCTTGGTCAAACTATAGGAAAGATGGCGAAAGTAGCGTGGATGCGCATAAGCGTTTCTTCCTTAGTTTGCCGAAAGCTACAGGTTCTATGCGCGTTATACAACGTGGTTGCGCGTCGCTGCTGAGCGAGTTTGCGCAGATTGCGCAGCAGCATAATCTTCAGTATTGGGCTGATTTTGGTACGCTGCTCGGTTGCGTGCGTCATCGTGGGTTTATTCCTTGGGATGACGATGTTGACTTGGGTATGATGCGAGAGGATATTGATAAGCTGCTAACGATGTTGCGCGAGGATGCCGCGTTGCGCGCGCGCTACCGTGCGGTGCTCGTGTACGATCCGTACGTGTGCTGCCGTCAGTTGCGGTTACGTTACGCGAATAATAGTAATCCTTGTTTTTTGGATATTTTCTTCTACGATTACGTGCCTGATTTGACGCCTGAACAGCGTCAGAGTTTTGTGTCTTTGCGTAAGGATTTGCAGCAAGAGTTGCGTTCGCAGACTTTTTTCAACGCGTGGCTTGACCGCGGTTACGTTGAGCAGGGCGGCGAATACACTGCGTCGATTGAGCAGATTTTTCAGAGTTTCCAAAAGAAGGCTGTAAGCCAGGGGCTTGTGGTGAGTAAGTCTTGCGCGCGCAACGTGGTGTACGGTTTGGATAATGTTGATGCTGAGAATTTGTACCTTGCGCAATGTAGCGAAATTTTTCCAGTAAAAATGGCAACTTTTGAAGATTTTTCTGTTGCTATACCGCAGTTGTCGGAAAATATTTTGGAACGTGTGTATGGTGATATTTATCAGCTGCCGTCGGATATTATTACGCACTTCCGTCATGTCGACTGTGAATCGTTGCATAGCAGTCATACTGACGACGTAATCGAGCAGGATATTCGTTCGAATCCGTATGCTCTCGGTTGCAGAAGGCTTGAGTGAAATTACGTAACGCTACAAAACAGTAACGTTAAGAACAGTAACGCTAAGAACGGCAATAGTACGAAAGAATTAACAGGTGTGTATATGGGCGATACGAGCAATAGTAACGGTAATGCGACTGCTGCAAATAGGGTAACGGCAGAAAGAAACGTAGCGATGGCGGGTAGTGCTGTAAATGGTGCAATAAGTAGCACAATAAGTGGTGCAATAAGCAGTGCGCTACGGTGCGGTTGCGATTGCGCTCGCGCTACACGTTCCGCTTTACGACGCATATCGCTAATTATGCCGCTTATTATTGTGCTTCTGCTGGAACTTGTATGGTTCAACTTTCCGGCAATCGAATCGGCAGGATTCAATCCAACTCCTGTTCAGAGCGTTTCAACCGGTGCCGGTTTAATTCGTCACGGCGACGTGTACACAGTTACCGGCAAAAACGATCAATACATACAATTGCATTACGCTCAGCCTTCTCAAATAAACAATATTTACGTCGATACGCGCTCGCCTCAAACTCGCACACTCGATATTGCTGTGTATGTGTTGGATGGTGGCAACAGTGCTTCTTATATTCAAGTTGCGTCTCAGCCTGTTACGTCGAATGTGAACGATACGAAGTATGTGCGTGTGCATGCGGTTGATAAAGTTGCGGGCTTGCGTTTGAGTACGAAGCTTCAGAAAGGTGATTCTTTTACAATTGCTAACCTTGCGTTGAATCAGCGTAGGCCATTGCATATTTCGCTTGTTCGCGTCGTGATGTTGTTGCTTATTGCTTATGCGATATACGTGTTGGCTCCTCGTTCGCGCATTTACAAAGAAGCGCTTGATTTGCGTGTGCGTAAGCAGCAGTTGTGGCTTGTTGCGTTAGTGCTGGTGCAGTGCGCAATACTTATTGGAGTAACGAAAGTCACTGGTACTCAACACATGTTTACGGCGGGTGTGTGTAATAACGGCGGTTTTATATGTGACGCCAACCAGTACAATCACCTCGCCAACAGCCTGCTCAAAGGTCACCTGTACTTGGATCTGCCGGTTCCTGATTGGTTGCCGAATATGAGCAACCCTTACGACGCAGGCGCGCGTTACGCCATGTCGATAAAAACTGGTCAACCAACTTACTGGGACTACGCGTTCCACGGAAGCCACTACTTTACTTACTTCGGCGCACTTCCGGCACTGTTACTTTTTGTGCCGTTCAAAGTACTTACTGGTCACGATTTGCGCACAGATTACGCCGTCGCCTTCTTTGCAGTCGCTTTCGCAATTGCTTCACTGTATCTTATGGTGCAATTACTTCGACGCTTCTTCCCAAAGCGATCCTTCGGCTTCCTCGTGCTGTCGCATCTCATCATGCTCATGTCAAGCGGAGTATTAATTCAGGCGTATCTGCCACAAATCTACTCGCTTCCTATGCTCTCATCATTGTGTTTCACCTGCTTAGGACTGGGATTGTGGCTACAAGCGCGAACTACTCAAGATACTCTTTCTGAAGCCCCGTACTTACGAAAGTCACTACTCATTCTGGGAGCAGTATGTATTGCACTAAACCTAGGGTGTAGGCCGCAATTTATTCTGGCGTCACTGTTTGCTTTCGTAATTTTTAAGGAAGAAATCGTAAAGTACCGTCTATTTTTTGCCTTCAAACGAAGCAGCGTAATCAATACGGTATGTGTAATCGCACCAATGATTCTCATAGGCTTAGCCGCCTGCTGGTACAATTACGCGCGTTTCGGTTCGCCACTCGATTTCGGCGCAACCTACAATCTAACCGGTTTTGACATGGTTCACCGTTCCTACTCTTGGGCGCGAATCCCATGGGGAGTATGGATGTACCTGTTCCAGCCGATTACTATTACGCCAGTTTTTCCGTTTATGGAACAATCCGTGCTGCCATCAATGTTCCACGGGCAAATCATTATGGAGCCATTCTTTGGCGGCCTACTCGCTTACTCTCCTGTGTGCGCAGCCGTAGTACTGTACCCGTTAGTAAAGCAACAATTACGCAAAAAGCAGCTTGCTGGATTCTTTACTCTCGGCTTAACGTTGTCGATACTGCTTATGGTATTAGACGCGGAAGTAGTAGGAATTTCCAGCAGGTACTTTAGTGATTTCGGCTGGCTGCTAGCGTTGTGCGCAATTATGGTGATTGCAAGTCTTGTAGACAAAGTCTCGTCTTGCGTACACATGGTTGACGTTCCTTCTGGTTGCGTCAACGAAACAGACGAGGAGTCGCCTTCTAAAGCCAACCTTAAATTAATGCACAAAGTTCTGATTATCCTGGTGATTTCCAGCGTGGGCTTGTGTTCCTTAAACCTCCTTGCCAACGGACGATACTCAGACCTTCAAGGCACTAGGCCGAGCGTATACAGAAGTATCGAATCCTGGTTCTCGCCACTTACGTAACAGACGAATCAGTTGCAATTTGGTTACTATTAGTAAATTACAATTCAAATAATTTGAATAAGAAAATTTTGAAGAAGAAAATATGGTAGTAGAACAGAAACAACCAGCGCAAGAAGTAGCGTCTTCTGCACAAGCTCAAGCGGTATTACAATCAAGCAAAGGCTTGCAAAAAGACCTGCAGGTTGAAGTCTTGCGAATTATTGCAATGCTTATGATCGTGGCCTGCCACATGATCATACATTTAAACATTCGCGCGCACAGTTTCAATATGGAACTTTTGCCGGCTCCAGGCTTGCGTTCAGCGCTTAAATTCTTAGTCGTACAATACGGTCAAGTTGGTGTATCAATCTTCTTTATTATTTCCGGCTACTTTTTATGTCGCAAAACCTTCCGCTACCGACGCGTTTTTGCAGCGTGGGCGCAAATGTTCTTCTACTGCATTATCGTGCTGGCAGTAACCTTCGTAGCAGACTGCTTTGGCTTACTTCCGGAAAATTTGAGCAACTTACTTCACGGAAAAGAACTTGTCTACACGCTGTTGTGGAATGTGACGCCATTTACCTACCGAAGCTACTGGTTTATGAGCGCGTACTTAATCATGCTCATGTTCATGCCTTTTATCAACATTCTTATAAGTCACATGACTCAGCGCGATCATGCTATGCTGCTGGTACTTCTTGCGTCAATCTCACTTATACCGCTATATTTTGGCAAAAATTATACTTGGAACGATATTATTTACGCAATTTTCGGATATTTAGCCGGAGCTTTTATTGCGCAATACGGTAGCGGTATAAAAAAACTTACTACGAAACGACTTTGTGCGTGCGTAGCACTATCTACCGTTCTTATGCTCGCTTTTGATTATGTTGCTTCGTCCGGGAATAAGTTTGTGCGAGTTCTTACGTGGGATCAGCAGGTCCACGGTGGCATCGGAATACTGCCAATGATTATTGCAATGTGCATTTTCATTCTCGTACACCGAATAAATATGGCGAGAATCCAAGGGCTAGCGAGAACCGTAATTTTACGCGTTTCCAAAGCAACTTTCGGAGTGTACCTTCTTCACGAGCACATGTTTATTTTCGTAGCGTTGTGGACGTTCGTAGCGTGGATGCTTCCTGCAACTTCCTCAAGCGCACTCATCGTGCTACTTTACGCAATTACTTTAATTTGTACGTACGCAGTACTTTCAGTTGTGGCAGTCGTAATAGATCTCGCCATCAAACCACTTTCCAACCGAATTGCGCTAACGTTGGAGCATGTCGCCAATTGCGTATGTTCTGTGTATAAAACTGATTCGCAATCCAAAATGGAGTAAGTAACTGATAAACTATATATTTTGTGAAAAACATGGTAGATAAGTTGCGTGCGCGCTACCACTATTCGTGGGTGGTTCTTAAAGAGCTGGTGAAAACTGATTTCAAACTGCGCTACCAAGGGTCTTTCCTGGGAGTTGCGTGGTCGGTTTTGCGACCGCTCATGCTGTTTTGCGTAATGTATGCAGTGTTCGCAAAGTTTTTAAGAATGTCGGATGGTACCCCAACTTACCCAGTGGTGCTGCTGCTCGGCATCAGCGCCTGGCAGTTTTTTGGCGAGGCAACGTCGATTGGCTTACGCGCGGTGGTAGATCGCGGTGACCTGCTTCGTAAAATCCATTTTCCTAACTATATTGTGGTGGTTTCAGCAACCGTTGGAGCGTTAATTAGTTTCGCAATCAATCTGGTGGTAGTAATCATTTTTGCAATATGCTCAGGCGTGAAATTTACGTGGTGGGTGCTCTTAGTTCCGTTGAATTGCATACAACTTTACGCATTAGCATTAGGTGTAACGCTGCTGCTGGCAACTATGTACGTGTATTTTCGCGACATTGCACACTTGTGGGACGTGGCGCAACAAGTGCTGTTTTACGCAATGCCAATCATTTACCCACTGAGTATGGTGATAGGCAACCATTCCCTCGGAAAATGGGGCACGCTTATTGCCAAAGTTCAACTACTCAACCCTATTGCGCAGTGTATTCAAGACATGCGGCACAATCTCGTAGCACCTCTTACTCAGCCTACCGTGTGGAATTTAGTAGGATCTCCTTTGCTGATGATGGTCCCAGTAATATTAACCGTAATCTTGTGCGTGCTCGGCGTCGCAGTGTTCCGCAAGTGCAATCGTAAGTTTGCTGAGGTGATGTAATGAGCGAGATTGAGTTAGCGAATACTGAAAAAGAAGAGTTGCAACCAGTCGTACTCTCAGTAGAACACGTAGGCAAATACTTTAAGCTACCAACCGAGCAAGCAAGTGGTTTGAAACAAGCGTTTATTAATTGGACGCGTGGTATCAAAGGCTACAAAGAACAGCACGTTCTGCGCGATATCAACTTTGAAGTACGCAAAGGCGACTTCTTCGGCATCGTAGGACGCAACGGAAGCGGCAAATCAACCCTGCTTAAACTCATCTCTGGAATCTACGTACCAGACTCCGGACGCATACGCGTCAACGGAAAACTCGTGCCATTCATTGAGCTTGGCGTAGGCTTCAACCCAGAACTAACCGGTCGCGAAAACGTATTCTTAAACGGAGCACTACTCGGTTTTACGCGCGCACAAATCGAAAACATGTATGACGATATTGTGCAATTTGCAGAACTTGAAGAATTTATGGATCAAAAACTGAAAAACTATTCTTCCGGCATGCAAGTGCGCTTAGCTTTTTCCGTAGCAATCCAAGCCCAAGGAGACATCCTCGTACTCGACGAAGTGCTCGCAGTAGGCGACGAAGCCTTCCAACGCAAGTGTGACGCGTATTTTGCAAAAGTTAAAAAAGACGCAAACAAAACCGTTATCCTCGTCACGCACGATATGAACGCCGTCAAACGCTACTGCAACAAAGCCGTGCTTATTAAAGACGGCGAAGTTATAGTTAACGGAGATAAAAACGACGTAGCCAACCGCTACACGCTAGAAAACTTAGCCAACAAAACTGACGTGCAAGCAAGTGGCAAAACTAACGAATACCCAATCGGACTTAACAAACGCGTGCCTTATATGCGAATCGTGCCAGTTTCAAAGCAGCTACTCAACTGCAGCGAAAAATTCCGTTTCGCCGTAGAATACGAATTCAACGAACCGGGCAAATACTTTATCGCCGTAGCCATGCACGACGTAAAACGTGGCGGTATCGCCTACGATACCGGCGGAGACACCATAGAACTTGAAGGTGAAGGCAAGCAGCGCGTCGAATTTGAAATGCCGCTTACTATCCTCAACAATGGCGAATTTAAGCTCGTAGCCTCCTTGCGCACAAGGAGCGCGACGGATCCAGACGACACCGACATGATTGCGTTCACCAACGATAACAACTCATGCCTGTTCGCCGTACGAGACAGCACAAATCGCGAGTACGCGCTACTCAACGACACTGCCATGACCATACGTTGCGTGCAACATTCGCAATGCTGATGCGCAATGTTAACGCGCAATGTTAACGCGCTTGATATAAAAGTTAATATAAGTGGATTATCAGCTTTATACCACCAAATAAAGCTACACAAAGGTATGTGATGATAACATTTTTTCATGTAGACACTGACGGCGAACAATACATAGCGTCGGTAAGCGAACGCCAACGCAGGCTTATTATCGGAGCTATAAACTACCACTCGCTTATGCAACCAGGACGCACTTTGCGCTACCAAATATACATGGGCGAAAAGTGGCAATACCCGCGGCTTGCTGACTTCTCCGTATTCAACGGATTCTGCACCAAAAATGCCGGTTTACAACCCTGCGCAACTTTTACTGCACAATCAACCGTAGCAACAAACTCACCGTATCCGACGGAATTTTGGAACGAAGGAAAACGCATACCGGACGACGGCACGCGCTACCTCATGCTCACCCCGGACGATGCCACCGACGACGACGTAATGTCACACTGGGCGTCTGATACTCCTAAACAGCGCTTGTACAAAGAACTGGAACTTCACGCGCCTTCCTCCTTCGACATACTGCGTGAAGCCATAAGGAAGCGGAGAGAAGCTGCATCGTACAAGCCAACTGTGGCGTACCATCCGTGGAACAAAGCATTCTTCGAAAACGTTGCCACAAGCGGCGAACGCAGTCACGGTATGCCAAACAATCTGGAATTGGCGCCAAACAATCTGGAATGTGTGCCGCCGAGCAGACGAAGCGGTAATGCGCTTCCAAACGAAACGTTAGGTGACGCGCTGCCAAAAGCGATAATTATCGGCCTACACTGGCTACAAGCGGGCGGCGCCGAACGCTGGGCAGTAGAAACCATACGACTCGCCAAAAAAGCCGGACTCCTGCCAATAATCATCACCGACCGCGACGGACACCAGCCGTGGATTACCAAAGACTTCTGCGACGACGCGCTCGTGCTGCCACTCACACCTCCAGTACAAGAATGTTGGGCAGACGTGCCGCTGTTGCGCTCGCTGTTCGAACAGTTTGATATTCGAGGTATTGCTATACATCACTGCCAGTGGCTCTACGACCACATTTGGTGGGTAAAACGCTACTTCCCACAAACCCACATCATCGACTCGTTGCACATCGTTGAATACATCAACCGCGGCGGCTACCCGCACGAAGCAGTAACGCACGACCAATGGATCGACCTGCACCACGTCATATCGCCGCAACTAGTGCACTGGCTCCACGACATTCACAGCATCGCCGCCGACAAAATCATCGACGCGCCACTCATCGGACTCACCACAAGCAAACAGCAGCAATCGGTAGCCGCGCGGCGCAACAGCGGCATCTTCACCGTAGCGTTTGTGGGGCGCATGGCCCGCCAAAAGCGCCCAGAAGCCTTCGTACTTGCAGCACGAGCGCTTAACAAACGATACCCCGGCCGCTTCCACTTCATCCTCCACGGCGACGGCGAACTCGACACCTTCGTAACGGAACTCATATCTCGCTACGGATTACGCGATATTATCGAACGACGCTCAATGACCATCCCGGCGCAACAAACCTACAACGACGCCGATTTGCTACTTATCAGCTCAGTAAACGAAGGAATAACCCTCACAACTTTAGAAGCGCTCGCAAGCGGAGTTCCAGTATTATCGACGGACGTTGGTTCGCAGCGAACCATTATTCCTAAGCAAGCACTTCTACCGCGCATGACATCATCGTTCGTGCGCGCAACCGTAAAAGCTGTAGCGACATTAAGCGAAAACGAAACGTCGCGCGCGCAACTGTGGAAAGAAGAAACCAAGCAACTCAACGACTTCGCCAAACTCGAGTCGGCCGACGCGCTATTTATCCGATTATTTGAAGAATGGAGCAAGTAATGTTCGACGCGAACGAAACGCAACAACGCGACGCAGCCGGCAACCAAGTGAACGTAGCGGCCGTAGTCGTCACATTCAATCGGCTCGAAAAACTCAAAACGGTACTCGCGTCAATCGAAGCGCAAACACGCGTACCCGATCAGCTGATAATCGTCAACAACGCATCAACCGACGGAACCGACAAATATTTAGAAACGTACGCGCGCGACTTTAGTAACTCCACGGCGGCTCAACACATGCAACTTACCGTGGTGACGCTTCCGAAAAACGTGGGCGGCGCAGGCGGATTTAGTGCTGGCATGCGCAAAGGTTACGAACTAGGTGCCGACTTCGTTTGGATTTTCGACGACGACGGATATCCGCAACCGAATGCTTTGGAAAAATTACTTGAGGGCTTTAATACTGCGGTTGGAGAGCTTGGTCCGGACGTGCCGTACGCTTGCTCAATGGTGAAGTTCGTGGACGGATCGATTTGCGAAATGAACAACCCCGTGCCAACCTGGGATTGGGGAAGGCTTATTGCTCGCGGCTTTGAAAACCTGGTAATGGTAACTTCCTGCTCGTTCGTGTCGGTGCTCGTACCAAGGTGGGTGCTTGAAAAGTACGGGTTGCCGTTTAAAGAATACTTTATTTGGTTCGACGACGCGGAATATACGTTGCGAATTACGCGCGTGTGCCCGGGAGTGCAGGTGCTTGACAGCGTAATCGTGCACGATATGGGCGCGAACAAAGGCGTAAACTTTACGATGATTGACGAAAAAAACGCGTGGAAATTTGCTTACGGCGTGCGCAACCAAGCGTCGTACCGTTTGCATCACGAAGGCAAGGCGAAATACTTGCTGTTCTGCGCAAACGTGATTCGACAAATGCGGCGCGGGCGTGTGGCGCGCAAGTTGCGTCGCAAAATGATCTGCCAAATGCTGAAAGCTATACGATTTAATCCGAAAGTAGATTTTCCGAGGTAATTTTCCGCGGTAGATTTTCCGCAGAAGTAAAAGGTAACTGTATAGCGTAACTGTAAAACGTAACTGATAGGGGCAAAAATGAGCGACAACAAATCAACAAATTACCCGGATTTAGTAGTGGTGGGTGCCGGATTATTCGGCTTAACCGTAGCGCAGCAGGCGGCGGAACGCGCGGGCGCAAGCGTTGAAATTATTGACGTGCGAGACCATATTGGCGGCAACGCTTACTCGTATTTTGACGAACGCACGGGAATCGAAATCCACAAGTACGGTGCGCACCTTTTCCACACCAGCAACAAGCGCGTGTGGGATTACGTAAACCGTTTTACGTCGTTCACTAACTACGTGCACCGCGTATACGCAACGCACGACGGCGAAGTGTACCCGTTGCCAATCAACCTCGGCACAATCAACCAATTCTTCCACGCGCACTACACGCCGGAAGAAGCAAAGGCGCTGATTGCAAGCCAAGCGGGGGAGTTGGCTGGTAAAGATCCTGAAAATTTGAACGATAAGGGAATTAGCTTAATTGGGCGGCCTTTGTACGAAGCGTTTATTAAAAACTACACGGCAAAGCAATGGCAAACCGACCCTTCGCAGCTGCCGGCCGGAATTATTAAGCGCCTGCCAGTGCGATTCAACTACAACAACCGCTACTTCAAGGATACGTGGGAAGGGTTGCCGACGGACGGATACACCGCTTGGATGCAGCGCATGATTGATGACCCGCGTATTCACGTTTCGCTTGGGGTGGACTTCTTCGACGAGTCGCAGCCGTTTAATAAGCGCGCGCTGGCGGAGGCTGGGGTGCCGGTGGTGTACACGGGGCCGGTTGATCGCTACTTTGACTATGCGCTCGGCGAGTTGAAGTGGAGGACCGTGGACTTTAAGGAAGTGCGTTACGAGGAGAGCGACCACTTTGGTTGCCCGGTGATGAACTATTCGGATGCGGATGTGCCGTTTACGCGCGCTATTGAGTTTAAGAACTTTAACCCGGAGCGCGGCGAAGTTGAGGGCGTTGCTGGCGAGGCTGGCGCGGCTGATTTTGTGCCGGGAAAGACTGTGAAAGCTGGGGAGACTGTGGTGTGGCAGGAGTATTCGCGCGCCGCCACCCGCGAGGATGAGCCGTATTATCCGGTGAATACCGAGGCGGATAAGGCTTTGTACGCGCGCTACGCTGAGCTGGCTGCGGCCGAGCCGCGCACTGTTTTCGGTGGCAGGCTTGGCACTTACAGCTACTACGACATGCACAACGTAATCGATATGGCTTTGCGCGCTTACGAATCGCAGGTGGCGCCGCTGCTTAAGTAGGATGCTTGCTTTACTTAAACAGGCTGCTTACTGTGCTGCTTTAGTAGGATGCTGCTACTTACTTTGCTGCTTTAGTAGATAGTGCGTGATTTCCTCAAAAGCGACTTTTTCTTTACGCTCGCGTAAAGTTTTTGTCGCTTTTTGGCAAGATTCCGACATTTCTTTTACGCTCGCGTAAAGTTTTAATCGCTTTTTGGCTTGATTCCGATTTTTCCTTTACACGGCTGTAAAGGAAATGTCGGTTTAGTGATTTGGAACATTTGCGGGAGTTTTTTCTCCGGAAAATGTTGCTGAATTTGCGTAATTATGGAACATTTGCCGGGGGATTTTCTGGCGTTTGTAGCGTCGGCGCGCGCGAGTTTGCAATATCCGTGATTTGTGGTACTCTATTTAAGTTGTCTGCTTAGCGAGCATTTAGTTGCTGGGCAAACAGTTTGGAGAATTCGCCTAGTGGTCTATGGCGCACGCTTGGAAAGCGTGTTGGTGTAACAGCCTCACGAGTTCGAATCTCGTATTCTCCGCGCCTAGGGTTTCTAGCCAATCGCTAGAAGCCCTTTTTTCATGCCGAAAACCCTTGAAATATCAACGTTTTGCCGCTTACCCTTAATCCGATTTTGCGCGACGACCTGCTTGAACGCTGCGATTTAGCGCGCGAAAGCAACTCGGAGCGCCGAGCTTGCTCAAGGTTGAAAGCACTGGGCGCGACGACCTGCTTGAGCGCTGCGATTTAGCGCGCGAAAGCAACTCGGAGCGGAAACTCGCTTAGGTTGGAAGTCCGGGGGACTTCCAACGCGAGTTTCGTAAGTGAGCGTTACTCCCGCAGTACGCAATCTGCGCGAGTGTCTGAAAACTGGCAGAATGGGACATGGATGCAGTATGCAATCTGCGCGAGTGTCTCTAAACCGCCAAAATGGGACACGGGTGCAGAAAGTGTACTGCACCAGTGTCTGAAGATAGGCAAAATCAGACCCTAACGCAGTACGCAATCTGCGTGAGTGTCTCTAAACCACCAAAATGGGACACGGGTGCAGAAAGTGTACTGCACCAGTGTCTGAAGATAGGCAAAATCAGACCCTAACGCAGTACGCAATCTGCGTTAATAACGCCTAATGCCCCAACGCCGCGTAATGCTGCTCAACTTGCGCTTTAATAGGCCGCCACAAATCAGCATGAGACGCGTACCACGCAATAGTTTCCTGCAATCCCTGTTGGAAATTAATATGTTGCGGCTCCCATTCAAGTTGCGTACGAATTTTCATACTATTAAGTGAGTACTTGCGATCTTCTCCCGGTCGTGGCTGTACGTGCACTACGTTCGTTTCCGGAACGCCCATCATAGGCAGCAACATTCGCAATACGTCACGATTACTCATCTCGCACTGCGTCCCAATATTATATGTTTCACAGATTGTTCCACGCGTCAGCACGCGCCATATTGCGTCGCAATTATCTTCAACGTGAATCCAATTGCGTATCGAATCTCCCTTGCCGTACAACTTTGCTGACATATTGCACATAATATTGGTAATCTGCCGCGGAATAAACTTCTCAATATGCTGGCGCGGACCGTAATTATTGCCACTGCAAGAAATAGTTGCGCGCAATCCGTAAGTCCTGCTCCAAGCGCGTACGAGGTGATCTCCCGCAGCTTTGCTTGCAGAATACGGACTAGACGGACGATACGGACTCGTCTCGTCAAATCTGCACGCGCTATCAATAGGCAAGTCTCCGTAAACTTCGTCAGTACTTACTTGGTGGAAACGAATGTCATATTTTCGCGCGAAATTAATTAGTACGTGCGTACCTAAAATATTTGTGTTTACAAACGGATCTGAACATTCGATTGCGTTGTCGTTGTGCGATTCCGCAGCAAAATTTACGATTGCGTCGATTGCTGGCATTGACTTTTCTGCAGCAGTTTTGTGCTGAGTATGGGGATTGAGTAGTTGGTCCACCAAATTTGCGTCTCGAATATCCCCACGAATAAAAGCGTAGCGGCTACTTACAAAATCTTGCGGCAATTCATACAAATTCGCCATATTGCCGGCGTAAGTAAGCGAGTCCAGTACCGTAACTGCAACTTCCGGATGATATTTCGCTACGTAATGCACAAAATTAGATCCAATAAATCCGGCGCCGCCAGTTACAAGTATGTGAAAAGGTGTAAATATATCGCATTTCGTACTCATACGTTCATTATATATTTTTGTTATTTGATTGTTATTTGATTGTTGTTTGATTGTTGTCTGATTGCTATTTGATTGTATAGAAAATATTTAAGCAGTATATTTCGTTGTTGCTTTTGTTTGTGATAGCATTGATTGCTTTTATTTGTAATAGTATTGGTTGAGTAGATGTGCAATAATTGCTGCATGGTTGGTTGCTTAGGGGATACGAGGTGAGTCTGACAATGTCAATGTTTACGTGGCATCGCAATAGTTGCGTAGCGGATTCGCCTAAACGAAATGAGGATTTGCAAACGAAGGAATCTTCGGTAGCGTATGAGACGCGTGGGGAGCAGGAAACGCAAGTAGCGAAAGTATCGAATGTAGCGCAGGAAACGCAAGAAACGCACGCAACCGGTTCCACAACTTTTGACACGTCAAAATCCGCCGCACAAGCGATTGCCGATACTCCGAATCACCCTAATCCCGCTCTTAATCATTCCACAAACGCAATTTTCGTTGGAATTGTTCTAACCCTTCTGGGTGGTGCGTTCTGGGGCGCCAACGCAACCGTATCGAAAATACTGATGTCAACGTACCACGTCTCCCCGTTGCAAATAGCGTGCGTGCGTCAAATCGCCGCCGGCATATTGTTCAGCATTACCGCCGCAGCCTGCACGCCGCAAAAGATTACGGGAGCGGTCAAATCCGGTCGCACATGGCTTTCGATGGCAGTTACCGGCATAGTTTGCGTACTGCTTACGCAAGTTTCGTATTTGTGTACAATCGACTGGACTAATTCCGGCACTGCCACGGTGCTGCAAAGTCTGAACCTTCTTTTTGTGCTGGTTTATGTGTGCTTGCGCACGCGTCGCACCCCGACCAAACGCGAAACTATCGGCGTTATTCTAGCGTTTCTTGGCACTGCTTTAATGGCGACGGGCGGCAATTTCTCCTCACTTTCGCTGCCGATTATGGGCTTGCTTTGGGGCCTTGCGGATGCGGCTTCTACGGCGGCGCTCGCTATTATGCCGGTAAAGTTGATTGCAAAATGGGGAAATCTTACGGTAAACGGCATCACTTTTATTATTTCGGGGTTGATTATGCTGCCGTTCGTGCGGCCTTGGGCAACTTTGCCGCCGCTTGATTGGCGCGCGCTTTTGCTGTTTACTTTTACGATTGTTGCCGGCACTTTTGGCGCGTACTGGCTGTTTCTTGAGGGTATTATGCGCGTCGGTTCCGTGCGAGGTACGCTTCTTGGTGCGAGTGAGCCGGTTACTGCGGCTGTTACGGCAGTGCTGTTTACGGGTGCCGTTTTTTCGTGGGCAGATTTCGTTGGCTTCGGGCTGATTTTCGTTATGATGATCCTGCTTTGCAAACGCGCCGACTGACTTAAGTTACGACTTGCTTAAGTTATAAAATAAAAACTAAACAAAGAAAGGAATTTTGATGCGCTACCACGATACTTTGAACTCGTTGGATGTATTGGAAAATGTGAAGGCTGCCGATTGCGCCAAGTCCGTGATTGCGGTGGTCGGCTCAATGAACGCTGATTACACGATTGTGGCGGACCGCCTCCCAAAGCCTGGCGAAACAGTAAACGGCAGTGAGCTTAAAGTGCTCCCAGGTGGAAAGTCCGGCAATCAGGCCGTTTCTGCCGCAAAAATTGGCGCGCACGTGCGCATGTTTGGCGCTCTCGGCAGCGACCAAAATGCTGACTTCTTGCTTAATTCCTTGAACAGTGCCGGTGTCGACACCACTCATATTTTGCACGTTGACAATATTCCTAGTGGTGCCACGGTTATTACGGTTGACGCTCAGGGCGGCGAAAATACGATTGTTTACGCGCCTGGTTCTAACGCGCACGTTACGGTTCCTTATATTGAGTCTGTTAAAAGCGCTTTGACGAGTGCGCGCGTGCTGGGGCTTTGCTTAGAAAGCCCGATGGAAACGGTTACGGCTGCGGCAAAGATGGCTCACGCGGCTGGCGTAAAGGTTTTGCTTAATAATTCTCCGTTTGTGGACACTTTGCCTGCGGAGTTGATTGAGGCTGCCGATATTTTGCTTGTGAACGAGCATGAGATGGCGCAGTTGCTTCATATTGACGAGCCGGAAGATGGCAATTGGGAAGGTTTTGATTGGAATCACGCGGCTGAAGTTATGCACGACTTTGGTTTCGATGAAGCGGTGGTGACGCTTGGCGGCGACGGTTCCGTAGTTTTGCAGTATGCCGAGGAGGATTCGGTTTGTCGTATCGCTCCTCAGCGCGTTAAAGCGGTTGATACTACGGGTTGCGGAGACGCGTTTATGGGCACGGTTTTGGCTGGCTTGGCTGCCTCAATGTCGCTTCCGGACGCTGCTGCGCTCGCATCCTACGTTTCTGCTTACGCTGCGACTCGCTTTGGTGCGCAGGCTTCTTACGGAACTGTTGACGAAATTCGCGCGTATTTCGCTAAATAATTTGTTTGCGTAAATAATTTGTTTGCGTAAGTAATTTCTTAAGTATTGCGTAAGTAATTTGCTTGCTTAAGTAATTGCTTGCGCAACTTTTTTACGTAACTTTTGCGTAATTATTTGCGCAATTATTTGCGAAACTTTTGCGTAAATCACCGCTGTGTCTTCTCTGGCGCGGCAACTGCTAAAATAGAAAACGACTCTGTCACTGTACATGCAATTTGCAAGCGGGAAGGCAATTATGTCAGTAATTCTTGAAGGCGATTCAAAAAAGCAGATGATGCTGGTTACGGGTCGTGCGTATCCGGAACTTGCCAAAGAAACTGCGCAATACCTTGGTATTGACGTGCTTGAGACAACTGCCTACGACTTTGCGAATGGCGAAATGTACGTGCGTTTTACGCAGCCGGTTCGCGGATCGGATGTTTTTGTGCTTCAAGCGCATACGAATCCTATTAACAATTGGATTATGGAACAGCTGCTTATGGTTGATTCCTTGCGCCGCGCTTCTGCCCGCAGTATTAACGTGGTGGCGCCGTTCTTCG
>NZ_LRTV01000001.1:714515-733963 GCF_003408845.1 Gardnerella massiliensis | reverse complement strand
TGCACGCCACGCAGGAGCAGGGATTCTTCGACGGCCCGGTCGACCATTTAACCGCCATGCCAGTGCTAATCGACTACGTGCGCAACTCTATGAAACTCGACAACGCAACTATCGTTTCTCCTGACGCAGGGCGCATTAAGGTTTCCGAACAGTGGGCTGCGAAACTTGGCGATTTGCCGCTAGCGTTTATCCACAAAACTCGCGATATTACGCGCCCTAATCACGCTGAAGCTCACGGAATTATCGGTGAAATTCAGGGCCGCGACTGCATTGTGGTCGACGATATGATCGACACTGCCGGCACTATTTGCGAGGCTGTGCGCACGTTGCGTGGGGCGGGAGCGAAGTCTGTTACTTTGGTTGCAACGCACGCGCTACTTTCCGGGCCTGCAATAGAGCGTTTGAAGGCTGCGGGCGTGCGCGAAATTATTGTGACGGATACGGTGCCTGTGCCGGAGGAGAAGCGACTTGATAATATGACGGTGCTTTCGATTGCGCCGTTGCTCGCCGCTGGTATTCGTTCCGTGTTCCGCTCTGGTTCGCTTGTATCTTTGCGCAACGCGCTTCCGGAAGATATGAAGCACCATAATATTTACGCATAATATTTACGCATAATATTTACGCATGAAACTTACGTAAAAATATAAAATAAAACAAAGCAAATCCGCACACGCGGTTTCACAACGGCAGGAGGCAAATATGGTCGCCAATACTAAAGTTGCAGAAAATCAGGAATCGCTTTCCAAAGGCGACGCTTCCAAGGCGATTATTACCGTTGTCGGTTGCGATACTGTCGGCATTATTGCGAAAGTTACTTCGCACGCAGCCGAGCATAACGTAAACATTTTGAATATTTCGCAAACAATCGTCGACGGATTCTTCAACATGATGATGATTGTGGATACGGCTACTATGGATTGCGAATTTGGCGAGTTTGCAGACGGCTTGGAGTCGCTTGGTGCCGAAATTGGCGTGCGAATCCGCTGCCAGCGTAGCAATATTTTCACTGCAATGCACAGAATCTGAAATGTGCGAAATCTAGAATGTACGGAATCTAAACAAACGCACGGAATCTAAACAAACGTAAAATCTGAAACGCACGAAATCTAAACAAACGTAAAATCTGAAACGCACGAAATCTAAACAAACGTAAGGAAGTGTGCCATGCTCAACCTGATGGAAGTAAGCGAAACCAATTCGATGATTGAGCAAGAACAGCTCGACGTTCGCACAATCACCATGGGAATCAACCTGCTCGATTGTGCTTCGGAAAATCTGCAGGACGTATGCCGCAATGTTGAGGCAAAAATCACGCGTCTTGCAAAAGATCTCGTCAAAACTGGCAACGATATTTCGCGCGATTACGGCATTCCGATTGTAAACAAGCGAATTACAGTAACGCCGATTTCGCTGGTTGGCGCGTCGGCTTGCAAAAAACCTGAGGATTTTGTGCAAATTGCGCACGCGCTAGACAAGGCAGCGCACACAGTTGGAGTTGATTTAATCGGCGGATATTCCGCGCTTCCTGCAAAGTCAATGACCGCAGCCGACCGCATGCTTATTGAGTCGCTTCCGCAAGCCTTAAGCGAGACGGAGATTGTGTGCTCGTCCGTGAACGTCGGATCGACGCGCACCGGTATCGACATGGATTGCGTGGAGCTGCTTGGGCGCATTATTAAGCAGATTGCTGAAGCGACTGCCGCCAACGACTCCTACGGCTGCGTAAAATTTGTGGCTTTTTGCAACGCTCCGGACGACAATCCGTTCATGGCTGGCGGATTCCACGGCGTTACTGAAGGCGACGCGGTGATAAACGTGGGCGTGTCCGGACCGGGCGTTGTGTCGTGTGCGCTGGATGCGGCTCGCGGCAAAGACTTTGCTTTCTTGTGCGAAACAATTAAGCGCACGGCGTTTAAGATTACGCGAGTGGGGCAGTTGGTTGCGCAGGAGGCTTCGCGTAGGCTTGGCGTGCCGTTCGGAATTATTGATTTGTCGCTGGCGCCAACGCCTGCGGTTGGGGATTCCGTTGGCGAAGTGCTTGAGAAGATTGGCTTGGAGCAGGTTGGTGCGCCTGGCACGACTGCGGCGCTCGCAATGCTCAACGATCAGGTGAAGAAGGGCGGAATTATGGCCAGCAGCTACGTTGGTGGACTTTCCGGAGCGTTTATACCGGTTTCGGAAGATGCGAATATGATTGCTGCCGCGAAGTCTGGTTGCTTGACGATTGAGAAGCTTGAGGCGATGACTTGCGTGTGCTCGGTCGGTTTGGACATGATTGCGATTCCGGGGGATACGTCCGCCGCGACGATTTCCGGCATGATTGCGGACGAATCCGCAATCGGCATGATTAACCAGAAGACCACCGCCGTGCGCATCATTCCGGTAGTTGGCAAGGGCGTTGGCGAGATGGCGAACTTCGGCGGTTTGATGGGGTATGCGCCGATTATTCCGGTGAATCAGACCAGCTGCGAAGCGTTTGTGACGCGCGGCGGGCGTATTCCGGCGCCTGTTCACAGTTTTAAGAACTAACGGACGCTCCGACCTGCTTGAGCGCTGCACAGCGCTCGCGAAAGCAGCTCGGAGCGGAAACTCCGGAGAAAAATCTCCGGAGAATGTTCCAAAAAACGTCTAAAACAGCAACAAATGCCGGAGTTTTTCCCGCAAATGTTCCAAAAACCAGCAAAAACAGCAACAAATGCCGGAAATTCTCCCGCAAATGTTCCACAAAACCACCAAAACAGCAACAAACGCCGGAGAAAAAACTCCGGAGAATGTTCCAAAAATCAGCTGATGTAGCTACAAATGCCGGAAAATCCCCCCGCAAATGTTCCAAAAAACGGCCAAAACGCTCGCGCGGATTGCGACGCGCTCGCTACGAAACTCGCGTTGGAAGCACCCCGTGCTTCCAACGCGAGCGAGTTTCCGCTCCGAGTTGCCTTCGCGTGCGCTTTGACCGAGCTTGAAATCATTGGGATTTCAAGCTCCTTCAAAGCGTGATTTGGCTCAATTGTGAAGCACGGGGTGCTTCACATGCCAAATCAGCCGAACGGCTACCAATAGCCGTGAGGAATGAGCGCTCAGGCAGGTCGTCGCGCTACTGCACGTTGATCAGCACCGGCTCGCTGTGTAGCCCAGGCACGCGTTTGTGCACAATTCGGGCCACGTAAGTTCCGCGGTTCACTTTCGGCAGGTTTTCGTCCGCGACGCAACCCACGCCGGAAGTTGCGTTAGTATTCCACGTAATCTTTTTCTCGTAACGATCGCCTTTTGCCATCAGCAACGGCTTGAGCGTGCCATCGCACACATCCGAACGCCACACTGCGTGCGATAAGAAATCGTTCTTCCTAGCGTTTTTAACTTGGGTATCGTCAGCTTCTTTATGAGCATCTTTGCCCGTATTATCTGTATTTCCGCCGTTACTTTTGTCGCCGCCGTTTGCTGTGTTGTTTTCCGAGTCGGTTGCGTTGTTAATAGCGAGCACAGCGTTCATATCTGACGCGTCGATAAGACACGAAGTATTCCCTTCGTACACAAAGCGTTCCGTAAGTTCCACGCTGCCACCCATTGGCACATTCTGCGATTTAGTAGACAGCTCCAAGCGTATGTCGCGCGCGTTGCAACGTTTCGTCAAACCAACCGGACGCGGATCCGGCACCGCTTTTTTGGTGACGTTCACTTCGTGCCCTGAAAACGTGGTGCCAATTGCCGCAATGCCTTTTCCTAAACTAATAACGCAAAAAACCAGCAGCGATAGTAGGAGGATCAGCACCACGCTCACAAAAATGCGCCGACGAAGATACATGTTTCGTCGCGCCGCGCTCATGTTGCGCAAACGATTCGTGCCACGCTGCTGACCCTTACCGCGCAATGTGTCAGTACCACGCGCTGCATTGCGCTGTGCCGCGCGCTGTGGTTGCGCGCCCGCTTTGCGCTGCGACTTACGTGGGAACATGGCTGGCAATGACATACTCACCATTGTAATACATGGGTCGATGAGGCGAATGTTGTGTAATAATTGCGGAATTAAGTAAGTTTGTAATTAAGTAAGTGCGAATCACAAAATACAGCCACCTTTACGGCAAACGTTACCTTTACGGCAACGTTACTGTTCCGTCCTCAAGCACAACGATAAGTCCATCGTTATCAAGTGACGCAATGCACTCGCCAAGTTGTGCTTGATTTGACCATAAAGCGTTAATTTCATTGCGCTGTAAAGAATGTTGTTGCGTATGTTGTTGCGTATGTTGTTGTGAAATTTGTGACGAAATTTGTGACGAATGTGCTTTGCGTAACGCTTGCAAAATAATGCCGCGCACCTGACGATTAGTCCCAACGAAACGTTGCTGCGGACGCGTGCGGCGCGCACCAAGACCGGGGAAACCTGCGGCTTTGAAACGGCACCACCGTTGCAGCGGGCAGGTATCGCATTGCGGTGATTGCGCTGTGCAAAGAGTGGCGCCGATTTCCATAATAGATTGATTCCATACGGAGGATGTGCAAGTAGGAGAGGATTGAGTAGGCGCGCAAGTAGGAGCAGCAGGAGAGGAGTCATTGCTTGCTGCGTCGAAGTCGCTTTTTGGCAGCACCGCAGCGGCCAACTCGCGGTCAGCACGAGTAGTGCTACCTCCGTGCGACTCGACTCCGGCAAAAGTGCGCGTAAGCACGCGGCGAATATTCGTATCAATCACCGCAACTTGCTCGCCATAAGCAAAACTGAGCACCGCGCTCGCCGTATAATCACCCACGCCAGGCAAAGCGATAAGCTCCTCGTATGTGCGCGGCAGACTATTGTGATATTCGTTCGCAACTACGCGCGCGCACTCCTGCAAACGCAAGGCGCGTCGCGGATATCCAAGGCGACCCCAAGCCGTAATAACTTCGGCAGCGGTAGCGCAACTAAGCGACTGTGCATCAGGCCAAGTTTGCATCCACGCTGTCCAATACGGCACCACGCGACTCATTTGCGTTTGCTGGCTCATCACTTCGCACACCAGCACGCCCCAAGGAGTGGTGCGACCAAAGCGCCATGGCAAGTCACGGGCGCGCGTCTGCCAGAATAGTGCAACGCTAGAGCGCGTAAGTCGGGCTAGTTCGCTGAGTTCTTGAAGACGATAAAAATCCTGTGGCATAAGTCGTTAGTTACTATTTCGTTAGTTACTATCTCGTTACTATTTCGCTACTTTTTGTTAGTTACTATCTCGTTACTTTTCGTTACTTGCCGCCCGCAAAACCGAGCTGTCTCCACGCTTCATACACGGCAATCGACGCGCAATTCGTAAGATTCAAACTACGAAGCGACGGTCGCATTGGAAGTCGCACCTGCTCTGCCACGTGCGGACCAGCCATAATATCCATCGGATCCGGAATATCTCCTGGTTCCGGTCCAAAAAGCAGAATATCGTTCGGTTTATACTCAATTTCGGTGTAAAGTTTCGTAGCGTTTGCGGTAAACGCAATAATTCGCGAATCCGGCATCGACTCAACCAAATTCTCAAAATTCGGGTGCAAAACAACGTGCGCCATATCGTGATAATCCAAGCCGGCGCGACGCAACTTCGTATCGTGCAAATTAAAACCGAGCGGCTCAACAAGGTGCAAAATCGTGCCGGTTACAGCGCAAAGGCGAATCGCAGAACCGGTGTTGCCAGGAATGCGAGGGGAGTAGAAGCAAAGGTGAGGGGTGTGCGTTTCGGCGCGTGCGGCATCGTCGGCGCTGAGCATGGCGTCCATAACACTAATCGGATTGCCGTGGGCATCGGTTACGAGCTCGTCCGGGCCGTAGTTTGACTTGCGATAGCCGTATTCGTACATTTGCTCTACGCGGTTTGCTGCTGCTTTGTGTGCTTCGGCTTGCTTTTCGTCTTTTTCTGCTGCTTCTTGCGTATTCTCGCTGTTATTCATGCTATTCCTTAGCTTTTTAAGTATCTTTACGTAACTTCGTAATCGTAACGTATTTAGTTTACTCGCAACTTGTATCGTTTAATATGGCGCGAGTTTCTTTACAATATGCTTGAGTTTCGTCTATGAGTTTTGTAACTGATTTAGTTTTTTGGTTTTTACGAGGCTGGAAAATTTGTGTTTGCGCACGTCCCGTCCTTCGTCGCTCTGATTGTTAAAGGTTTTCATGTTTGCTTCGTTCTCTATGAACGTTGCTTCCTCAGTCCTCTTTTAGTGCTGAACACAATTTTTCCAGCCTCTCAAAACACTAAACACAACACAAAACTCATAGACTCGTGCAGTTTGTTGCGTAAGTGCGTGGTTTGCTCAGTGCAACTAAAGTCACGTAACTAAGCTGCGGGTGGTTTGGTGGTTGGGAGATTATTCTTAGCGTGGTGTGTGCAGCAGCATGAATGCTAGTGGCTTCTAGGCAATAATACTCAACGTCAGCGGAGCGCTAATGCTAGTGTCCACTAGGTGATAAGTACTCAGTGTGTGCAGCAGCACTAATGCTAAAGCTCACTAATCAACAAGTACTCAACGTCTGCAGAGCATTAATGTTAAAGTTCACTAATCAACAAGCAATCACCGTTCGCAGAAGCATAACTGCAAAGCTACATAAACATTTGCGGGAGTTTTTTCTCCGGCAAATGTTGTTGTTTTGGTGGTTTTTTGGAACATTTGCGGGAATTTTCCCGGTGTTTGTTGCTGTTTTGGTGGTTTTTTGGAACATTTGCGGGAATTTTCCCGGTGTTTGTTGCTGTTTTGGTGGTTTTGTGGAACATTTGCCGGAAGATTGTAGGACGTTTGTCGCTGTTTTTATCGGTGGTGTTAGGGTGGTGAAAAGTCCGGAGTTTTTGGTAGAGTAGACAGACTGTGTAAGGTGTGTCATATAGCGGGCATGCTCATGGAACCGAAGAAGGCGCCCGCGAATCACAATATGCTTAAAAAGCACTTCATTTGCCGCGATTTTCTTTAGTTTTCAACGATTAAATAGTTAACTAGCGAGTGATAAAGGAACGTCCATTGGCTGCTGAACAAGCTATGACGAGCACCACGAAAGTCATCGCACGCGCTGACGAGCATGATATTAAACTGCACAAAGCGTCAGATCGTGTGAATTTTGGCTCCATTTGTGAGCCTATTGATGTGCCATACCTCCTCGGCGTACAAACCGACAGCTTTGATTGGTTGATCGGTTCTGAACGCTGGAAGAAGCGCGTCGCCGAAGACGAAGCAAACGGAACTCACACCGTACCTCACGTTTCCGGTCTTGACGAAGTCTTCCAGGAGATTTCCCCAATCGAGAATTTTGCTGAGACAATGAGCCTCACATTCTCCGACCCATACTTTGAAGAACCACGTCACACCGTGCTCGAGTGCAAGGAAAAGGATTACACCTACTCCGCTCCACTTTACGTGAACGCTGAGTTTGAAAACGGCGAAACCGGCGAAATTAAAAGCCAAACCGTATTCATGGGTGACTTCCCACTGCAAACTCCACACGGCACCTTCATTATCGGCGGCACCGAGCGCGTTATCGTTTCGCAGCTCGTGCGCTCCCCAGGCGTGTACTTCGATCGCACTTCCGATCGCACTTCCGACAAGGACGTTTTCGGCGCGAAAATTATCCCAAGCCGCGGCGCATGGTTGGAATTTGAAATCGACAAGCGCGACGTTTTAGGCGTGCGCGTCGACCGCAAGCGTAAGCAATCCGCAATCGTATTCCTTATGGCAATCGGCATGACCAAAGACGAAATTGCCGACGCCTTCCAAGGATACCCACTCGTTTTGGATGCGCTCGCAAAGGAACCAATCGAAACGCAAGACGACGCTCTTACCGACTTGTATCGCAAGATTCGCCCAGCCGACACTGCAACTCCAGAAGCTGGTCGCAATCTTCTCGATTCCTTCTACTTCAACACAAAGCGCTACGATTTGGCTCGCGTTGGCCGCTACAAGATCAACCGCAAGCTTGGTCTCGAAGCAGACTACGGCGATCGCAGCTTGAACCGCGAAGATATTATCGCCACCATCAAGTATTTGGTAACCTTACATTCCGGCGAGAAAACCTTCCCAGGTAAGCGCGACGGTCAAGACGTGCAGTTGCGCGTTGACGTTGACGATATCGACCACTTCGGCAACCGTCGTATCCGTCAGGTTGGCGAGTTGGTACAGAACCAGCTTCGTACCGGCTTAAGCCGCATGGAGCGCGTTGTGCGCGAACGTATGACAACGCAAGACGCTGAGGCAATTACTCCTCAGTCCTTGATCAACATTCGCCCAGTAAACGCAACAATTAAGGAATTCTTCGGAACTTCTCAGCTCAGCCAGTTTATGGATCAAAACAATCCATTGGCAGGCGTTACGAACAAGCGTCGTCTTTCCGCACTCGGCCCTGGTGGTCTTTCTCGCGACCGCGCTTCCATGGAAGTTCGAGACGTGCACCCATCCCACTTCGGACGTATGTGCCCAATCGAATCCCCAGAAGGTCCAAACATCGGTCTTATCGGTTCTTTGGCAACCTTCGGACGAATCAACCCATTCGGCTTCATCGAAACGCCATACCGCAAGGTTATTAACGGTCACGTAACGAACGAAGTCGAATACATGACCGCAGATCGCGAAGCCGAGCACGTTATTGCCCAGGCAAACCAGGAACTCGACGAAAACGGCAACTTCGTTGGCACTCAGGCACTCGCCCGCGTGGACGAAGAAGAAGCAGTCGATGTGCCTGTGAGCACCGTAGATTACATGGACGTTTCCCCACGCCAGATGGTTTCCCTCGGCGCTTCCTTGATTCCATTCTTGGAGCACGACGAAGGCCACCGTGCATTGATGGGTACGAACATGCAGCGTCAGGCAGTGCCGCTTATTAAGTCCGAGCGACCACTCGTTGGTACCGGTTCCGAATGGCGTGCAGCAGTTGATTCCGGCGACGTAATCCTAGCTGAAAAGCCGGGCGTCGTAACCTACGTTTCTGCCGATATTATTCGCGTTATGAACGACGACGGAACCCAATCCAGCTACAAGCTTTCCAAGTTCCAGCGTTCCAACCAAACCACCTGCTACAACCAAGTGCCGCTTATTAAAGACGGCGAGCGCGTTGAAGCTGGCACGGTGCTTGCTGACGGTCCTGCAACCGAAAAGGGTGAGCTTGCGTTGGGTAAGAATTTGCTCGTTGCGTTCATGCCTTGGAACGGTTACAACTACGAGGATGCTATTATTATTTCCCAGCGTCTCGTGCAGGACGATACGCTTTCTTCCATTCATATTGAAGAATACGAAATCGACGCTCGCGAAACCAAGCTTGGTTCCGAAGAGATTACTCGCGACTTGCCAAACGTTGGTGAAGACGCGATTGCAAACCTCGACGAACGCGGTATCATTCGCATCGGTGCTGAAGTTGAAGCTGGCGACATTTTGGTTGGTAAGGTAACGCCAAAGGGTGAGACCGAACTTACTCCAGAAGAGCGTTTGCTCCGCGCAATCTTCGGCGAAAAGAGCCGCGAAGTGCGCGATACTTCGCTCCGCGTGCCACACGGCGAAACCGGTACCGTGATTGCAGTTAAGGAAATCACTCGCGAAGACGCTGAAGACGACGGCGACGAGCTTCCAAACGGCGTGAACCAAATGATTCGCGTCTACATCGCTCAGCACCGTAAGATTACGCAAGGCGATAAGCTTTCCGGCCGCCACGGCAACAAGGGTGTTATTTCCCGCATTCTTCCAGAAGAAGATATGCCGTTCTTGGCTGACGGTACTCCAGTTGACATCATGCTCAACCCGTTGGGTGTGCCTTCTCGAATGAACTTGGGCCAGGTGCTCGAGCTTCACTTGGGTTGGATTGCTCACGCTGGCTGGGATATTAACTTGGATCCAGATTTGGAAGCAGCTTGGAAGAAGTACGTGCCGCAGGGTGCTGAGCATGGCGATCCATGCACTCCGGTTGCAACCCCAGTATTCGACGGCGTTCGCCCAGAAACTTTGAAGGGCTTGCTTTCCACCACGCTCGCAAACCGTGACGGCGACAAGTTGGTTGGCTCTGATGGTAAGGCAACGTTGTTCGACGGCCGCACTGGTGAGCCATTCCCGAAGCCAATTTCCGTCGGCTACATGTACATTTTGAAGCTGCATCATTTGGTTGATGATAAGATTCACGCGCGCTCCACTGGTCCTTACTCCATGATTACCCAGCAGCCGTTGGGTGGTAAGGCTCAGTTCGGCGGCCAGCGCTTCGGCGAAATGGAAGTGTGGGCGCTCGAGGCTTACGGCGCTGCTTACACCTTGCACGAAATGATGACCACGAAGTCTGATGACGTCGACGGCCGCGTGCGCGTGTATGGCGCTATTGTCAAGGGCAATAACCTTCCGCCAGCTGGTATTCCTGAATCATTCAAGGTGTTGCTTAAGGAAATGCAGTCGCTTTCCCTTAATGTTGAGGTGCTGAACGCTGAAGGCGTCGCAATCGACATGAAGGATGAGGAAGACGATCCAATTCCATCAGACGACCTTGGTTTCAACATTGGCGCTCGACCAGATTCGTCCGCCAAGGAAGACCAGATTGCTGTTGATGAACCTGAATACCAGTGATTCGGTGAGAAATAATCGAATAATCGAATAATCGAATAATCGAATAATACGGAACGTAAAACGGAAGTAAAACGGAAGTAATACGGAACGATTATTTCGAAACGGACACTACTTTAAGAAATTAAGAAACGTTAGAAAACAATTTCATGAGACAGGACGATAATAGTGCTGGACGTCAACGCATTTGACAAACTGAGGATTGGACTGGCCACCGCCGACGACATCCGTAGCTGGAGCCACGGCGAAGTAAAGAAGCCAGAAACCATTAATTACCGTACCCTAAAGCCGGAGAAGGACGGTCTGTTCGGCGAGCAGATCTTCGGTCCAACTCGCGACTGGGAATGCGCATGCGGCAAATACAAGCGCGTGCGATTTAAGGGAATCGTGTGCGAGCGATGCGGCGTGGAAGTTACTCGCAGCCGCGTTCGCCGCGAACGCATGGGACACATCGAGCTTGCAGCTCCGGTGACGCACATTTGGTTCTTCAAAGGTGTGCCAAGCCGTTTGGGCTACTTACTCGACATTGCACCAAAAGATCTTGAAAAAGTAATCTACTTCGCAGCCTACATGGTTACGAAAGTCGACGAAGAACAGCGTCACCAGGATCTTCCAGATTTGCAAGACGAATTCGATACCGAAATCGGCAACCTTCGCAAGCGTCGCGACAACGAAATCGAAGCGCGCGCTAAGAAAGTTGAAGAAGACTTGCGCGAGTTGGAAGAATCCGGAGAAGCCAAAGGTAGCGCCCGCGCCAAGCTCCGTGCCAGCGCAGAACGCGAAATGGCCGCCATCCGCACCCGCTACGATGAGCAGATTCAGCGCTTAAACGCCGTATTCGACCGCTTCAAAGGCTTGCGTGCCGGCGATATGGAAGGCGACGTTGACCTTTGGCGCGAAATGGAAGACCGCTACGGCGACTACTTCGAAGGCTGCATGGGCGCTGAAGCTATTAAAAAGCGTTTGCAAGATTTCGATTTGAAGTCTGCCGCCGAAGAACTTCGCGCAGAAATCGACAACGGAACCGGCCAGCGCAAAGCTCGCGCTTTGAAGCGACTGAAAGTTGTGAACGCTTTCTTGACTACTGGAAACAAGCCAGAAGCTATGGTTTTGGACGTAATCCCAGTAATCCCGCCAGATTTGCGACCAATGGTTCAGCTCGATGGCGGCCGTTTCGCAACATTCGATTTGAACGATCTGTACCGTCGCGTAATCAACCGTAACAACCGTTTGAAGCGACTTATTGAGCTTGGCGCGCCTGAAATCATGCTCAACAACGAAAAGCGCATGCTTCAGGAAGCAGTCGACTCGCTCTTCGACAACGGTCGCCGCGGACGCCCAGTAACCGGCGCATCCAACCGACCACTAAAGTCGCTTTCCGACATGCTCAAAGGTAAGCAGGGCCGATTCCGCCAGAACTTGCTCGGTAAGCGCGTCGACTACTCCGGCCGTTCCGTAATCGTCGTTGGTCCAAGCCTTCGCATGCACCAGTGCGGTTTGCCAAAACCAATGGCATTGGAACTGTTCAAGCCGTTCGTTATCAAGCGTTTGGTTGATCAGGGCTTCGCGCAGAATATGAAGAGCGCAAAGCGTTTGGTCGACCGCGGCGACTCCGAAGTGTGGGGCGTTTTGGAGGAAGTTATTTCCGAACATCCTGTGCTGCTGAACCGCGCACCTACACTCCACCGCTTGGGTATTCAGGCCTTCGAGCCGATTTTGGTTGAAGGTAAAGCAATCCACCTGCCACCACTTGCCTGCGCCGCATTCAACGCAGACTTCGATGGCGACCAGATGGCAGTGCACTTACCACTTTCCGCCGAAGCTCAGGCAGAAGCGCGCACCTTGATGATGGCTTCCGACAATATTTTGAAGCCGGCAGACGGCCACACCGTCACCATGCCATCTCAGGATATGATTTTGGGTCTTTACTACTTGTCTACCGTAATCGAGGGAGCCAAGGGTCAGGGCCGCATCTTCTCCTCGCTCGCCGAAGCTGAAATGGCGCTCGACAAGCACGAAATTGACATGCAGGCAAAGGTACTTATCCGCGTTCCTGCAGACTTCGTGCTGCCAAAGAATTGGGAACCTTCCGAGCTTAAGGTCGTTGATCCAGAGCCAGGCAGCCCAGACGTTGTGCGCGAAGAGCGTTTTAAGGACGGAACAGTACTGTTCGCAACTTCCTGCGGACGTATCTTGTTCAACGGAACTTTGCCAGTTGACTACCCGTTCGTAAACGAGCAGGTTCCAAAGGGCGTACTTTCCAAGATCGTCGACGATATCGCAACCCGCTACTCAACGGCACAAGTTGCAGCAAGCCTTGATGCTTTGAAGGATCTCGGCTTTACTCGCGCACCTTGGTCCGGCGTAACAATGGCATTCTCCGATATTGTGCTTCCTCCAAACCGCGAGCAAATCGCGCAAGATTACGAGGATCAGGCTGCAAAAATCAACTCCCAGTACGACATGGGTCTTCTCACCGACGAAGAACGTCGCCAAGAGCTGATCAACTTGTGGACTGAATGCACAGACAAGGTTGCAGACGCAATGCGCGAAAATTTCCACGACGACAACAACGTGAACATCATGGTTCAGTCAGGCGCACGTGGTAACTGGATGCAGATTCGCCAGATTGCTGGTATGCGAGGCCTCGTGGCAAACCCTAAGGGCGAGATTATTCCTCGACCTGTGAAGTCCAACTACCGCGACGGCTTGTCCGTGTTGGAGTACTTCATCTCCCAGCACGGCGCGCGCAAGGGCCTGGCAGATACCGCACTTCGTACGGCAGAATCTGGCTACTTGACTCGTCGACTCGTGGACGTTTCTCAGGAAGTAATCGTGCGCGAAGAAGACTGCGGCACGAAGCGCGGCCTTATGATGAAGATCGCCGACCGCGACGAAAACGGCAACTTGACGCTGGTTAAGGCTGCTGACGGTGGCCCATACTCGCGCTTGCTCGCTGCGGACGTTATCGATCCTGCCGACGGTACGACAGTTTTGGCAAAGTGCGGTGACGCGCTTTCTATGGACGTTTTGCGCGATTTGGTTGCGCACGGCGTTGAGGAAGTTAAGGCGCGCTCCGTGCTCACCTGCGAATCCAAGCGCGGCGTTTGCGCAAAGTGCTACGGCTGGTCCTTGGCTACGAGCCGACTCGTGGACGTTGGCGAGGCCGTTGGTATCGTGGCAGCACAGTCCATTGGTGAGCCTGGTACGCAGCTTACGCTTCGTTCCTTCCACTCCGGTGGTGTTGCTTCGGCTTCCGATATTACGCAGGGTCTTCCTCGTGTTACGGAGCTTTTCGAGGCTCGTACCCCTAAGGGCGAGGCTCCAATCGCAGAGTTCCCAGGCGTTGTGAAGGTTGAGGATACCGACCACGGCCGTCAGGTGACTTTGACTCCAGACGACACTACGGTTGAGCCAATCGTTTACCCTGTGACGCGCCGTGCGCCAATGCTTGTAAAGGATGGCGACCACGTTGAAGTTGGTACGCAGCTTATCGAAGGTTCCGTGGATCCTAAGAAGATTCTGCGAATTCTCGGCCCGCGCGCCGCTCAGGTGAACATCGTGGAAGAAGTGCACAACGTGTACCGCTCTCAGGGCGTCGACATTCACGATAAGCACATTGAGGTTATCGTGCACCAGATGCTTCGCCGCATTACGGTGATCGATTCCGGCGACACCGAGCTTCTTCCGGGCGAGCTTGTGGACCAGGCTAAGTTCCGCGAGGCAAACTTGGCTGCCGTGAAGAACGGTGGAAAGCCTGCTGCTGGTCGACCAGAGCTTATGGGTATTACCAAGGCTTCGTTGGCTACGGATTCCTGGCTTTCTGCAGCATCGTTCCAGGAGACTACGCGCGTGCTTACCGAAGCCGCCTTGAGCCAGAAGGAAGATGACCTTAAGGGCTTGAAGGAGAACGTGATTATCGGTAAGCTCATCCCAGCCGGTACCGGTTTGGCGCGTTACCGCAACGCTAACGTGGAGCCGGATCCTCAGGTGCGTGACTCTATTTATCCGAACTTCGGTTTGGGCGGTGCGGATAGCACGCCTTCGAACTTCGGTGAGAGCGACATGGGCGACGTGGACTTCTCCAACATCGACTTCGGCGATATGAAGCTCGGCGACGACTTTAATCCGGATGACTTCCTTGACGATCAGGGTGGTCAGGGCGATTACGGTGACGAGGCTGAGTGAGCTGAGTTAAACCTTATATAAATGGGGCTTCAAGCTTTCGGGCTTGAAGCTCCTTTTTTGTTGCGCGTTGGTGCTGGCGGCGTTGGTTGCGGCGTTGGTTTTGGCGGTTATCGGACACTCGTGCAGTCGGAGCGCTGCGCGAGTGTCTCATTTTGCTTGTTTTGGGACACTCGTGCAGTACTGTTTCTGCGCGCGTGTCTCATTTTGCTTACCTTCGGACCCGCGTGCAGTTGGCGCGCTGCGTGCGTGTCTGATTTTGCTTACCTTCGGACACTCGTGCAGTCAGTGTTCTGCATTAGTGTCCCTTGCGTAGTATTTGTAATCTTACGTAACTACTTATTTTCGTGCGCTCAATAACTTTTATCCACAATGCGTTAATCTTATTGCACAAGTATTGTCAAGTCGAATAACCTCAGTCGTATGATTGAAGTAAATACTAGTATTATCAGAATGATTTCAAACGCTGAACAAGAGCGTACATGCATTCGACCTGTCACCAATGCGCAAAAGCAGTATCTAAAGAAACGCGTGAAGAAAGGCGCTTTTGTGCGCACTTTCCGCAATCTTTACGCGCAAACTGATTATTGGCAAAGGTTATATACGTCAGAACGCATACGTCATGTAGCGCTTTCCTTGATGGATATTTATCCAGATTGGAAGTTTACTGTGACGAGTGGAGCAGTTTTATTAGGATATGATGTTGTTGAAGATTATGACACGCTGTTTGTTGGTAGCAAATATGATTCACAGAAAACGAATTTGCAAACGCTTCCCACGCAGATTTATGTTCGCTCAACAACTAACAAATCTACGCACGATAATCCGCAATTGCATCGTATTCGCGCAACCGGAATGGAGCAGGATGGCACTAGCGACGACGTACGGATTGTGCAGCCGAGTCGAAAATATGACGGGAAGCTTATTACGCTTCCGCATTTAAGCGACAGAGTAAGTTACGAGATTAGAAGTCATATTGTTGACAAGAGTACGCTGCTTTTTGATGCTGCTAACAGTTTGAGTTTTAGGGCTGCGTTGCCTATTTTTGATTCTGCTGCGCGCGATAACGTGAATTTTAACAAGGTTCTTGAGATTTGCGGAAGAAGATACGGTGGAAGATATGGTGTTGGTGTTGGCGGTGTTGGTGTTGGCGGAGTTGGTTGCGGTGTTGGTGTTGGCGGTGTTGGTATTGGCGGTAGCGGCGTAGCTGGCAACGGCTTTGGAGTTAGTGGCGTAGTTGGTTTCGGCAGTAATGCGGATCCTATTTTTAGGCTGCGTCGCCTCTGTTGTTTTGCGAATGGTTTAAGCGAGAATGGCGGCGAGTCTTTCGCGCGCGGCACGATGATTGATCTTGGGTTTATGGTGCCTGAGTTGCAGCATGAGTTTGTTGCGCCTAATTCTGGGGTTAAGTATAGGTGTGATTTTTTGTGGCGGGTTCCTGGCGGTGGCCTGATTGTTGGCGAGCTTGATGGGTATGACAAGTATTTTGTTGATTCGACTAATTCTACGCATGCGAATATCAACTTTAATTCTTCGTCGGATACTCAAATGTTGCGTAATTCCTACAATCAGACCGCTATTAATCGCAATATTGATAGGCAGGCTGAGCGTGAATCGGTGCTTTTTAGGGAGTGCGGCGTGAGTAAGATTGTGCGCTTTAATTTTGCGGATGTTGTTGGCGTTAAGAATCTTGAGCGGAAGCTTATTGAGGCTGGTGTGCCGCGGATTATGCGCGTTGGATGATTGCGCGCGCTTAGCGTTGTTCTGCGTTAGTGTCTCATTTTGCTTGTTTTGGGACACTCGTGCAGATTGCGCGCTGCGTTAGGGTCTCTTAATCCCGTTCTTCGGACCCGCGTGCAGTCGTCGCGCTGCGTTAGGGTCTCATTTTGCTTGTTTTGGGACACTCGTGCAGTTGGCGCGCTGCGTTAGGGTCTCTGGTTGACAGTTTTCAGACCCGCGTGCAGTTGGTGCGCTGCGTTAGGGTCTCTTAATCCCGTTCTTCGGACCCGCGTGCAGTTGGTGCGCTGCGTTAGTAACGTATGGTCGGCGAATTGGGAAAAATATTTAGACAATTTTGGATGGCATCATGGCAGAAGCGAATAAAGAGATTGTTGTAATAGATGAAACTACAGTGAAAAGTAAGATCTACTATATAAGAAATCAAAAAGTTATGCTTGATTCAGATTTAGCTGAAATATACGGTTACGAAACAAAAATGTTTAATAGACAGGTTAAAAGGAATATTGAAAAATTTGATGACGATTTTATGTTCCAATTAACCGATGAGGAAGTATATGAACTTTCAAGGTACCATTTTGGCACCTTGAACGGTGGGCAAGTATCTGAACTTTCAGGGTCGCATTTTGCGACCTTGAACAAGGCGCAAGGCAGAGGCAGTAATATTAAATACAAGCCCTACGCCTTTACGGAACAGGGCATCTATATGCTTATGACTGTATTAAGGGGAGAACTTGCAGTTAAACAAAGCAAGGCTTTAATACGAATGTTTAAGCAGATGAAAGACTTCATTGTTGAAAATAGAGACTTTCTTAGCTCAAAAGAAATGACGCAACTGTCATTGCAAACAAGTCAAAATACGAATGACATAATGCAGCATTCGCAAGAAATAGCAAATATTAACGATAAAATTGGCACCTTAGCAACAAAAGAAGATTTGAAAAAGGTGATGGATAATTTTATAGATCCGGACACCTACAAGCATTTTCTTTTGCTGAATGGAGATAAGATAGAAGCCGATGTTGCCTATACAAAAATATATAAGTCAGCAAAGAAAAGCATTTATGTTATAGATAACTATATAGGGCTTAAAACATTGGAACTTTTAAGGGCTGCAAGAGATAACACGCAAATCGTAGTTTTTAGCGATAATGTAAGAAATAAAGATATGCTTACGAAAAATATTTTAGATGATTTTAGAAAAGATTATCCTAATATAGACCTGAATTTGAAGATGGCCGATAAAAAATACCACGATAGGTATATTGCAATAGACTTTGGGTCAGAAAATGAGGCCTTTTATCTTTGTGGAGCGTCATCAAAGGATGCGGGAAATAAAATATCGAGTATTACACAAATAGAAGAATCGTCGAAGGATATGTATCATGCAATGTTTGCTGGAATGTTAAACAATGAGAATTTGAAAATTTGATATACAGGAACGGGCTTTTAGAGCGTCGCGCTGCGTTAGGGTCTCTGGTTGGTGGCTGTGTGACATTGGTGCAGTTGGCTTTCTGCGTGAGCGCTTTGACCGAGCTTGAAATCATTGGGATTTCGAGCTCCTTCAAAGCGGAAACTCGCTTAAGTTGGAAGTCCGGGGGAGACTTCCAACGCGAGTTTCGTAGCGAGCGCGTTACCCGCGCGAGCGCTTTACTGTTTTTTCGTTACTAGTGCAGATGAGTGACTGCGCGAGTAACGAATATTGACGTTTTTTCGTTACTGGCGCAGTATGGTTTCTGCGTGCGTGTCTGATTTTGCTTATGGTGCGCTTATGTAGTAAAAATATCGATTTTGGGGTGAATTGCGGTAATAAAAAATATCGATTTTGGGGTAGATTACAGTAATAAAAAATATCGATTTTGGGAAGAAAGGCGGAATTGCAATGGTTTACGAAGGTAATACGTCAGCTAAAACTCATCGTAATCTTATGTGATAGCTCCTGCACTAAATCTCGCGCCAAATCTCGCGCCAAATCTCGCGCTAAATGATTTTGTAGATTGGCTGTTTGTTGATTGCCGTAATGAACGCTTTTCTTTGCAACTCCGCATCGCCGCCATCGCAAAGTGGTTTCGTTACGTAATCTTTGTTTACAAGATCCACTTTTCTTCCTAAACATTCGGACAGAGCTAAGCGTAATTCTTGCTTTTTTCTCGCTTCTTCGATAGCCGATTGCGGTGACTGCGGGTTTGGATCGTTACGAATTTTGTAAATGAAGTCAACGTCCGAATCGCGGTTTGCTGCGTTTCGCGCGACCGAGCCAAAAAGGTACAGCTCGTCTACGCCTAATTTGCGCGCTGTTTTTTCGCACAAATTTTTAACTGCGATTGGCGTTAGTTCAGACGCGCCGATGGCAAGCGAATTAGAAGATGCAATATTATTTGCCATCCTACTTCCTCCTCGTATTGCTTATGCTCGCAGTATTTTGCGTATGTTTTGTGAGCTGTTGTATTAACTGAAATTTTATACCATAATGCGCAATTAATCACACCTTATTAATAGACGACCTGCTTGAGCGCTGCGATTTGGCGACCTTCCCGCAGATTGTGTTCTGCGTTAGGGTCTCTTAATCCCGTTCTTCGGACCCGCGTGCAGTCGTCGCGCTGCGTTAGGGTCTCTTAATCCCGTTCTTCGGACCCGCGTGCAGTCGTCGCGCTGCGTTAGGGTCTCTTAATCCCGTTCTTCGGACCCGCGTGCAGTTGGCGCGCTGCGCGCGTGTCTCATTTTGCTTGTTTTGGGACACTGGTGCAGTTGGCGTGCTGCGTGAGGGTCTGATTTTGCTTATGGTGCGCTTATGTAGTAAAAATATCGATTTTGGGGTAAATTACGGTAATAAAAAATATCGATTTTGGGGTAGATTACGGTAATAAAAAATATCGATTTTGGGGTAATTTGATAAAATAAAAATGTTGATTTTGGGAAGAAAGGCGGAATTGCAATGGTTTACGAAGGTAATACGTCAGCTAAAACTCATCGTAATCTTATGTGATAGCTCCTGCACT
>NZ_LRTV01000001.1:699947-714505 GCF_003408845.1 Gardnerella massiliensis | reverse complement strand
GGGGGGGGGGGTGCTTAAAAGTATAAACATTTGTTTATGTGTATAATGTGCCTGTTTTTACGTCTTGCTGATGATTAGACTTGTATTTACTCAGAGTTGAGCGCTCGCGTCCAACTTGCTACAAATTGCTAAGAAGAAGGTATTTGTAATATCCTATTAGAAATTTGTTATTACATTATAACCTTGCTATGATTAGCTTTTTTGTAAGCCAAAAATTAAAACGCAAACATTTAATCCAAGACGTTCCTACAAGAAGAGGGGTATTATGCGTCTAAACAAAATTCTACTAAAACGTGCTGTGGCAGCATTCGCCGCTGCGTGCACACTCGGCACCTGCTGCATTGCCGGCTCAGTCGCCTGGGCTAAAGACGATGCTACTGCAGAAGCAAACACTGCTAACATTAATCCAGACACAGCTGTTTCTTTGTCTATTCACAAGTACCAGGGTACTCAAGGTATAACTAATTCTGGCGGCTCTGAAATAAAAAAACCCGCAGAAGATAATACGCTGAAAGACAAGAAACCTGTTGAAGGCGTTGAATTCACGCTTTACAAGGTTCAAAAAGACGGACAGGATATTGATTTATCCAAGTCAGCGGGCTGGAAAGAAATTAGCGTAATTAATGATAAGGCAAACCCTTCTGATTACCTTAAGAAGGATGACAAAGATACTACTAAAGGTCACGTGTTTACCAAGACAAAGCTAGCTTCTGGCAAAACTAATGCTGCAGGCTTAGTGAAGTTTGTTAAGACCGCTAGCGATCCTGCCGTTTCCGGAGAAGTTGCAGCCGCAGACTTGGCGCAGTCTCTTTACCTTGTTGAAGAAACCGACACAGATGGCGCAAAGATTGATGGTGCGCATGTTACGGTTACTGGTCGCGTAGATCCGTTCTTCGTAACTTTGCCATTAGCAAATTCAACAACTAATACCTGGATTTACGACGTTCACGTGTATCCAAAGAACGATACAACAAATCAGGTGCCAACAAAGACAGCTAGTGACCCAACTCGTATGGATATAGTTGCTGATTCCGGCGAAAATAAGACAGATGGCACTCGTATCACTTGGAAGATCGCTATTCCACTTCCATCACCAGCTAAAGGTCAAGCGTACGATGCTATTGGCTTTAGCGATAAGTTAGCTAAAGGCTTGACTTTCGATAAAGTTCAGAACGTTCAGCTTGTGAAGTACACCACAGATGGAAAACCAGTTACTACTGGTACTGGTAATACAGAGAAGCTCGAAAATACTACTACAGATACTTATTACACAGTCACACCGCCTCCTGAAGGTAATAAACAAGTGCTTACGTTCGACTTAACTAAGACTGGTACAAACAACGGCTTAGCCAAGGCTTACACTTTCTATTCCGCTGCTAAGAAAGATGGTCAGATTGCTAAGCTCGAGGCTGAGGTTGTTACTAAGGTTGGCAAAGATGTGACGGACGTAAAGAACATCGCCAACACTTGGGCTGATAACAACAAGACTGGTAACAAAGACAATCCTTGCGATCCTGGCACGGCGCATACTGAGGACACTGATCCTTGCAAGACTGCGCCATCAGATACCTCTTATTACGGCACATTGAAGGTCACAAAGCAAGACAAGGACAACAACCAGCCTTTGGATGGTGCAAAGTTCGATGTGTACGAAATTACTGGTAACACAAAGAAAGACGCTGTAAAGTCTGTCGAAAATTCCAGCGGTATCTACAGCTTCAAGGGAGATAAGGGCGCTGCTATTACCAGTACAAAGGTCGGAAGTTCTTTGGAAACAAAGAAAAAGACCGAAGGAACGACAACAACTCACGGTACTGACTCCGTAAAGTTGTTCGTCAGGAAGCAGAGCGATAAAAATACCACGAGCAAGACCTATTGCATCGTGGAAACTGACGCTCCAGCAGGTTACGACCTATACACTAAGCCGGTTTGCTACGACCTCGTAGAAGATAGTGCAACGACTGCGAATACAGCAAATACTCAAACCGTTAAAGATATGAAGTCAACTCCAATGAGCAAGATCGTCGGCGCCTTGCCTATGACTGGTGCTCGCGGCTTGGTGATTTTGACGCTTTGCGGCATCATCGGCATCGCTGGTACGTTCTTCTACATCGTGTTGAAGCGTCGCAAGGAACAAGAGCAGGCATAAGACTCGCTCGGTCGGTTGAGTGACTTGGTTGCGCAACCGTTTTGAGTGGTCTTATTAGTAGTGAGAGATAGGAATTGCTTGTCGAGCAATATAAAAGCGGAGCGATAGTAATAATCATCGTTGATGAATAACTATTTCCGCAAAAAAGTAAGCAAAAAACTAAACTTAACCACCTGTCCATTAGACCAAATGAGGTATAGGAGCGTAGCGCTGCGAGATAAGTAATTCCTATCTCTCACAGCCACATCAGAAAGCACGCCAGCGAATTTCCCGGCAAATGTTCCACAAAATGGCCAACGCAGCTACAAAACCCGGAGAATCCCCCGGCAAATGTTCCACAAAACAACCAAAGCGCTCGCGCAGCGCTTTGACCGAGCTTGAAATCATAGGGATTTCAAGCTCCTTCAAAGCGTGATTTGGCTCAATTGTGAAGCACGGGGTGCTTCACATGCCAAATCAGCCGAACGGCTACCAATAGCCGTGAGGAATAAACGCTCGCTACGAAACTCGCGTTGTAAGTCCACTGGACTTCCAACTTAAGCGAGTTTCCGCTCCGAATTGCCTTCGCGCGCTAAACCGCAGCGCTCAGGCAGGTCGTCGCGCGCGAACGCTTTCATGAGGATTTACTAACATGTTTAGGTTTTTTGAGAGTCGCATTGTGGCGGTTAAGCCAGATCGACGCGATTATCGTGGGGAACACGGTCATCGCGATAATCAAGCTTATCCAAACGCAGACGACACCAACCCTCAAACAACCAAAACAACCAAAAAAGCCAGCACCACCCGCACCACCACCAAAAAGTGGCGCTTTTCGAAATCGTGCATAGTCCCGACGCTGCTGTTGCTTGCGTCGTTTGCGTCGCTTATTTATCCGCACGCTGCCATGTGGCTGAGTCAGTATCACATGTCGGAGGTTGCAGCCGAGTACGCGAAGCTTATTACGCATGCGGTTCCGGCTCCGCACGAGCAGTTGGACCGCGCGCGCGAGTATAACAGCAAGCTTTCGTCGGGCGCTATTTACGAGGCGAACACGAACATTCCGACTTCGCACGGCGCCACGTCGGATGCTAGCCAGGATTACTGGGAGCAGTTGAAGGCGAACGACGACGGACTGATGGCGCGCTTGAAGATTAAGAAGATTGATCTTGATTTGCCGGTGTACCACGGTACGGAAGATGACACGTTGCTTAAGGGCCTCGGTCACTTGCGCGGCACGTCGCTTCCGGTGGGCGGCAAGGGCACGCGTTCGGTTATAACCGGGCATCGTGGTCTTGCTAGTGCGGAAATGTTTACGCGTCTCGATGAAATCGTTAAGGGTGATACTTTTACGATTGAGGTTTTCGACGAGGTGCTCACTTATAAGGTGATTGAAAAGATCGTTGTGAACCCGGATGAGACGAAGAAGATTGCGGCCGTTCCTGGTAAGGATTTGATGACGCTGATTACGTGTACGCCGCTTGGCATTAACACGCAGCGCATTTTGGTGACGGGCGAGCGCATTATACCGACGCCTGCGGCGGATGAGGCTAATCGTGGTAAGAAGCCGGATGTGCCGAGGTTCCCGTGGTGGATTGTGGGCTGCTTCGGAAGCCTGTGTGTGGTTGGCGGCTACATTTGGTGGGCCGGTTTGCCGGTTAAGAAGAAAAAGAAGGAGGATAAGGAAGCTAAGGAAGCTGGCGAGGCTGGTGACGGTAGCGCGACTGACGGCGTTGTTACGGAAAGCAGTGCGGAAAGTAGCGCGGAAAGTCTTGAGAAAACAGGGGAAGAAACCAGAGAAAGCGTAGAAGAAAGCGTAGAAGAAGAAGGCGAGAAAGAAAGAAGCGTAGAAGAAGGCGAGAAAGAAGGGGAAGACGCCGATTTAGCTGACACTGGTCTTACGAATGGTGACGTTGCGTATACAGGGTTGGCTGCGTTGGTTAGGGGAGCTGGAAGCGTTGCTTCGAAGGTTGATGCTGGTGATGCTGTGTTGCGTGAGGATGCGCATGCTGCGACGAGTGAGATAGGTGCGACGAGTGCGATAGCCGCAATTAGTAGCACAGATCTTGCGCGCGAGGAAGCTAGGGCGATTGCGAATCGGCCGAAAAAGCGTCCGAAGGTGATGAAGTCCGGCTCGCGACGGCGACGGAACAGTGGTTCGAATGTGACGACGCAAACATTGACGCAAACGTCGGAGCAGGCGGCGTCAAGTGGAGGCTTGACAAAGCGAATCGCACGGCATCGCGAAAAGACGTTTGATTGGATTATGAGCATACTCGGCTTGTGAGCGTGTGAGCGTCTGAGCGTGCGAGCGTGCGCGAATCGAATAACTTAACGAACAACTTAACGAACAACCGAACGAACAACCGAACGAATAACTGAACGAATAACTGAACGAATAACTGAACGAATAACTGAATATGCAAGTAAACGGTGCTGCAGGATTCTGCGGCGACGCAAACGAGCGCGAGTTCGCGGCTTGATTTAGGGAGTTCCCCTACATTTAGCATCGGAATCGCAAATAAACTTAGGTGGAAACGATGAAGAGTATCTGGACGATTATGCTAAACGTTCTTGCGTGCATTGGTGGGGCGATGCTGCGCATAGTGCGTGAGGCGGGCAAGTGCATGCTTGCGATGTGGCGTACTGTGAGTCGCGGTGTCCCTGCGGCGGAGTGCGTGCCTGCGTTGCTGCGTGCGTTGCGTCGTGCTGTCCCTGCGTTGCTGCGTGCGTTGCGTCGTGCGGTGTATCGTGCGTTCAAGACGGTTCTCGTTTGCGCAGTCGCAGCGGCGATGTGGCTGCCTGTTTGCTTAACTGCCGAAACTGCGGTTGCGGCGAATAGCGCTAATACATCTTCTGAGACTTCCGCTAAGGCTGCTGGCGCGTCTGCAAATCCTTCCGCAAATTCTGCTGCAAATCCTTCCGCAAATTCTGCTGCAAATCCTTCTGCTGGCGATTCTTCCGTTTCTGCAGATTCCAACCTTTCTGCGTTACAAGATTCCAGCAATTCAACCGCGTTTGTTACTCGCGAAAATCCGTTTGCTAAAGATTCCGCGCCTTCCGCCCCCTACGCCCCAAGTTCCTTGTATTCTTCAAGCTCAAATCTTTCTTCGAATCCGCTGCTTAATGCGTTTAGGTTGCTTAAAAGTCGCGGTTCGTCCTCTCTTGAGCGCGCCGCCAAAGAAGCGCAAGCTCAAGCACAAAACCGCGAGGCGCAAGAACGCAGTGGTGAGCGCGATTCTTACGAAGTGTATCATCCTGGCTGCGGTAAGGATTATGCTCGCGGCGAATGCTTTACTGTCGAAGGCGATGGTGCTGGCGCTCGTGCTACAAACGGCCACGATTTAGATGTAAACGCTAAAGGTTACATGCACAATTCTGGAACAGTAAACGGTGCTGTTGATTATCCTCGTGGACATTATGAGAATGGCCCTGTGCCTGAAGATCCTTCCGGAACTAACCACTTTGGTAAAACGTACTTCACGCCGTACCCTAGAGGCACGTATATTATGAAGCGTTTGCGTGATATGACTATTGACCCGCAAGGTAAGGGCATGGATGTGTATAAGTTACCTTTGGATGATGTTGCAGACTTCGTGTTCGTAAAGCGCACGCCTAAGCTTTCCGGCGGCGGCTTCGTGTGGGATATAATTTTCAACATGGGTGGCCGCACGCAAAGTGCAGCTGGTGCTCTTAACTACTTTACGGTTCCAAAAGGTCAGATTTTGGACAAGGGTAGCGAAGGTGGAAGGCAGTACATTCAGCGAGTCCTGTACACGGGTAGGGAAGAAACTGCAATGTACAAAAAGGAGGTAAAGCATATTGCCAACCCTCCTCGCGAAACCTGCTCCTTCTCTTGGGATAATCCTAACGGTTTGTGCAGCAAGGAAGTGAAGAGTAGCGATTTTGCTCCGGGTGATGATCTTACCGCAGCTTGGGATAAGATGAGCGGCAGTGACGACAGTCAAAACGGAAACTATTCTAGACTTCTTCCTAAATCCATAAGTAGTGAAGACTTAAATAGCGATAAAGTTATTGGTACTTGCCGAGATGGATCAGGTTTAGTTTGCATTAGTTCTTCGAGTTATGCGGCTCCGGATGATGGCTTCCACAAGATTGCACCTAAGACAGAAGGTAGTTACGGGCGAGGATACTCTCCTGCGTACATGGCTATTGTAAAAAATCTTTACAAGTCTATAGCAACTGATACTCAGCGCGTCTTTAGTTTTGTGAATGAAGTTAAGTATAATAAGAAAGCTCGCGATTATGAAGTTCCTTACACTTATAAGATTCATTTCACTACCAGTACTCAGCCTGGGCATGAGAACGATTCGTTCTTCTACGCTGCAGGATCTTACTACGGCAGAAGGGATACTAGTGCTTTTTACGGTATAACTGATCCGTTTGGGAATAATTCTAAGTATTCGTTAATAAGTTTTGGCCGTAATCGTGGTAAGTATATGTATACCTCTATGTACCAGCAGTGGTATGGTGCGCCGCGAATTATGGATGTTCAGGCGCCAAGGTGGCACTTCCTTAAGGGAACTGGTTTGGGGCCGTATAACAGCAATAATGGTAACTACCTTTCTAATTACGGTATTACGTTCTCAAGTGTTCTTCTGAATTTAGTAAATAAGCCTTTATATGATTCTCCTGCTATTCAAGTGAATGATAATATTCGTCTGCTCCCAGATTATTATTCTCCTAATAACGGTTACGCTCGAGGCAATCAGTGGTTCCGTACTCCTGGTGTGGGGGATCACAATACTGTTGATTCAACGCCTGGAAGGCATAAGCTGCAACTAAAGTACAGTAACGATTATTATCGCATTAGCGAAACGCAGGATTTGTGGTATAGGATTATTACGCAAACGGACGTGTTTAAGCCTTTGCAAACCGAGGAGTGGATTGACGATGAAACAAGTCCAACTGCTCCAAAGTATTACAATTACGATAAGCCGCTTCCGAATCCTAAGACTTTCGTGCAATTTGTGAAGAATAGGGCGCATTTATACAAGCAGGTAATGGCTTTTGATCCTAACTTGTTCCTTCCTGTCAATACGAATATGTACGGCACTAACTATAAGTATGGTTCCGTACGGCAAGATTCTGGCAAAACTACGGCGTATCCTATCGACGAAACTTACAAAACTTCTAAAGAAAATGACGCTAACGATAATCTTCTTAAAAACGCTGTGTACAACGTTGAATGGACCGACCAATGGGGTGAGCAGTCTCGTAAAAACACGTTGGAAGATGCGGATGTAAAAATTGCTGCAAAAGTGCCTGTTGTAAGTGTGCTAAATCCTTGCGCTCACTCTAAGATTTTGGACGAGCATAAGGATGAAATGAATAGGGATAGGTCCGCATCTAACGGTGATAGGTCCGCTGTTGACGCAAGCATGCGTTCGGCTAATACTGAGCGGTCTGCGGACGTTGAAAACCGTGACGCTGCAACGTCTGCGTGCTGGCCTACTCCTCAGGATGCTACGAAACGCAATATTTGGTATATAAGTAACGCTCCAAAAAATGCAAAGCAGGGGGATGAATTAACAGACGCAGACAAGAAGGATGTTATAAAGAAAATCAATAGGCAGTACGGCACTTGGATGCGCAACAAGTATAGTGCGCAGTTGCAGACCCAGGCTAATGGCGAGCCTGTAGAACCTACAGTTTTGCCAAAGGTTGTGTTTGTAAAGTATGCGAAGATTACGTTCTGGGATAACTCAACTACTGTTATACCTGTTGTGTTTGCTTACGTTGACTATGAGGATCCAAAGCTTGATGTAAAAGTGAGCGTAAATAATGGCGATGCTGAAGAAGTGCCAGAAGATGGTATGAGAATTGCTGTTGGAAGCAAAATTAAGTTCTTGGTTAAGGGTCATGACGATACGAAAATACTTCTTGGCGTTATGAAGCAGGATACGGTTAAGAAGTATGTTGGAGATAAGTTCCGTGACGACTTCAAGATGATTAATGACCCTAAGGTTGACGAAGACGATGACCCTGATCATAAAGGTGGCGGCCACTTTAAGACCATACAATACGACGATTTTAATCATGGTAGTAGTATGCCTCACACTGATAAAGATCAAGAAGGCTGGCTTCTAAAGAAAGATTTGGAAAACAATAGTCGAGCTCAAGGCTCGCCTACGGTTGGAGAACAGGATCAATCTGACGGTATTCACGATCTTATATTCCACGGTTGGGATGCTGCAGGAAACTCAGTGTTTAAGAAGATTAGGCTGATTATTGTTTCTAAAGATTACGGTTTGCCAAACGTTTGGTGGGATAAGCGCACGAAGGAAGTTGGCAATAACGTAGATAAAAACGGACGTAGGGACACGAGTAAAGACTATAAGTATTATGTTGGGCGCGTAAAGCCGTGGGATGGTGATAAGCGCGTTCGCTCGATTATGGTGAGAATTTGGCCGCGCGGTAAAAACAAGCCTGTAGTTGACCCTGTACTAAGTAAAAAGCATAAGAGTTTTGATGAAAAGTGTCCTTCAGATGGTAGCTGCTACGGCATTATTATTCAGAGAGACGGCTTAGGAAAGCCGTGGCATCAGGTGAATACTGATGGTATAGGCAATAAGCCGAAGCTGGTAGGTTCTCGACGCGCTAGGTCGGTTGATGAGGATAGGGCTGCTTTAGAGGACAGAGATTCAGCTGGAGATAAAGCGGCCGACGGCAAGTCGGCTGACGGCAAGGATAAAGATAAATCTAAAGCTGGCGGCAAGGAGAAAGCTGACGACAAATCGACTGGCGGTAAGGCTGCTGATGGTAAGGCTGCTGGCGGCAAGGCGAAAGTTGACAACAAAGCTAAAGCTGATAACGAAGCTAAAGCTGATAGCGAAAAAACTGATAATGCCAAATCTGGGGAGAACTCTACCCAAAATCAGCAAAAGCCGAAGGAACAGCAGCCGCAAAAGCAGCAGAATCAGTCGCAAAATCAGCAAAAGCAAGAAAATAAGCAGGAACAGCAGATTCCGCAGAATCAAGCTAACAACAAGCCTGCTTCTTTGAAGATTTCTAAAGAACTTAAGAAGAACGCTAAGAATAAGACAGCTAAGAAGCGCAATGTTTCTGGAAGGCGCGGTAAAGTAAGGTTTGCTGTTCTTAAGGAAAACGAAAACAAGAGCACTGATAGCAAGCTTGAAAATAAGCAGAGTGCTGATCAGAAGACCGATCAGAAGCCAAGCGAAAACGCTGCAAATTCTGAAAACGCTGCAAATTCTGAAGCCAAGAATGTTCCAAATAAGAACGATGCAAATAAGAATGTTCCAAATAATGGCAACGAAAAGCAGAACAAAGCAGGCGATTCTAATGCGCCTGAAGAGGGAAATAAAGACGCTGAAAAACAGGATCGAGATGCTGAAGACGATCGCGCTGCAAGAAATCCAAGTGATGAGAAGTTCAAAGAAAAGTACTCTAAGCGAGTGATTACTGATCTAAAAGGCAAGATTCCTGGTTGTGACCCGGCAAAAGCACCGGACGGAAGCTGCGAAATTACGTTCGACCCACAAACCGGCGATATTACGATTCCGGAATACTTTGCGGAAATTGGCTCCAGAATTTATGTGGATGCAGGCATAACGGGAGACACGGCAAAAGCTATGGACGAGGTTAAAACCAGCCTTTGGCAACTCACCGGAGTTTCGGAAGAATCCGACCCACTTCCGTTGAAAATTACATGGCCAAATGGCTTAGTGCAAGTAAGCCCGTACGAGTTAAACGACGCAGAAAAGGGAGCATTGCTTACTTGGATGCGTCACGACCCTAAGAATTACAGGCTTTTTGTCTACCGCGAGGAAGAAATCGGCATTAAAGGCGAAGATAAGTACGATACTTATAACGAGTACGATAAGTCTAGTAGTAAATTCACTTACGCTCAAGGAGATGGTAAACCTAAGTATTCTTGCAAGGCTGAGGGTAAGCATAGTAGCGACTTGCAGTGGAAGCTGTGCCTAGACGGAGTTATGGGACCCCGTACAATCACTAAAGAAATAAAAGATATTCCTAATATGGATTATTCGAGGAAAAAGCTTGTTTTTAAAAAGCTAGAAACAAGCGATAAAACTGAGCTGAACCCTGTTATGAATAAGGTGACGCGCTTCGTAGACATGCGCAAGGATTATACGTGGGAACTTAAAGGTACAAAGGTTGATGGAAGGGAAAGTGACCCGGGCCTCGAAATGCGAGGAAACCAACAATACGGTACGCAGTATTTAGTGTACAAGTGGAATATCAACACGGGTAAAAGGCTTAACACGGATGCTGTGCTTGATTTAATTAAAGGCGTGCCAAAAGCTCAAGATCCAAATAAGCCGCAACCTTCGCTTAGCAAAGTTCTTGACGGTTCGAAGAATAAGCACGATATTTTGTATGGTTCAGGCGGTAACGCAGGCTGGGACGATGATTTGCCAATACGCGGATTGGGTTTTGGTTATGCTCCTAATGATGGTACGTGTACTACAGACTGGTACGACAATAATGGAAAATGCCAGTGGGAAAACGTGCTTGATTTAGTTAAGTATACCCCGGATGAGCATGGTGGAAATTTTGGTTCTTTTGCAGACGACGTTGATGTGAACATGATTGATGGGACTGAAGTTCCTATTACGGATAAGCTAATAGACGCCGGGACAAAAGATGAGCGTAGCCAGTACACAATTCGTAAAGACTTCCTTATGCCTGGAGGAAAGTATTTTAACGGTCAAGCAGATAACGAAAACATTGGCGACATTATAACCGAGAATAAAGGCGTTAATTCGGTGAACGATTACGATAATGTGCCATATGTGCCCGGAGAAGGTGATCAGAAAGCTGCAGAAAGATACTTCAACAAGCGACCATTTATGCACGCGCAACTGTTCGTGCGTAACGGCATAGTAATGAACGATCTGCTACTGAGAAATAATGATTTTGATAAAAATGATGTAATACAGGACGTTACCACGAACGTAATTAACGTGTGGTTCGTGCCTGTGGATGGCAAAAAGCCGACGATTAGTGCGAAGAAGTATGACAAAAACGGTAAGCCGTGGAATATTCATGGCGATTGCCTGCACAACAATGGTAGTGGTAGTACTATGAGTTGTGGACTCAGAAGTGACGATTCTATCGATTTGGACAGAGTATGGTATAACCCGGCTTATACGAGTGATAAATACGGTAACGTAGATAATGCTACTATACATTTAATTGATAATTTGAAGCTGGATGATGACTTCAATGCGTACGACAAGACTATACAGCCTGAATCAAAATATGAGAACGGTGAATCGAAACCAAGAGAGGGTAAATCAAGTAAAGTTCTTGAAGATAATTTGCGCGTGAAAATTCTCGTTTGCAAGAGCACGGGCGGTGATAGTTACAATTGCGACGGGGCTAAGAGTCTCGAGTTTGTTAAACGTGGAAAAGAGTATATTAAATCGCTTCAAAGGTTTATTGAATCTAACAGAGGCAATAAGCCTGGGGACACTATATTCAAGATGGTTGCTTCAACTACAGATAGCGCCGGTAAAAATAGCGATGAAACTGCTGTAGGATGCTTCAGAGTAACGTGGAAAGAAGCGCCGGGGCCTAGCGTAGTTGCGTACGATGGAAATACGCACGAAAAGCCAACTACTGAGAAAAATTGGCTTTATCAAAATGAAGGAGCTAATACTTCAGAGTTAAATAATGGAGTATTGGTACAGCCGTCACAGCAAATGTATGGTCGTGAGTATGCTGCAAAACGAATGGTTATTTACTTCCATCCTAGGAAGGAATACATCGTTGCGGCCAGCAGTGCAAATGGAAGCACAAACGGAAATGCCAGCGGAAGTACCGGTGGAAGTAATGAACAGTCCTACGACATTGGTAAAAAAATTGCATTGTGCTTGACGCCGAAAGGTATTTATAAATACTGGCTGCTGTGCGATGGGTACGATCCTGCAAAAGAAATAAGAGGATGGTATGATGAAGCCAAGTATGATACAAAAGGTCCTGGTATATACATTAATCCGTCTAATGGTGATGTTCGCTTCACGCCTAATTACTTGGAACCGGGCAGCGTAGTCCGAGCGCGCAGCCGTACAGGTTGGTATGCAGGGCCGTGGTCCCCAATGCCAGGTTTACGCGACGTTGAAGACTCTGACGACAACCAAGACGCCAGAACTGGTGAAAAATCAGGCAAAGTGCGTTCAATAGGTAGGGATCGTGGCGCGGATAACACGGTGGAGCTTGCTAAACAAGAGGATGATGATAACGTCCTGCCAATGGAATTGGCAAAAGAAAAACCAAGCGAAGTGTGCAGGCCAGATAATGTTTCTGTAGACAAATGGTTTGGCGGCCATCATCCTTCCGACTGCGTGTACTTCGGCGTAGCCATGCACAGGCGTATTGTGCAAGTGCACCCAATGCTGCTAAGCGGCGACGAAAAGCACGCAATTAAAACCGAATTACACAAAGAAAACGGAAGCGGAAACTGGATTAAAAGCGATAGCGAAGTCACTTCAAACGATGAAATAACGTTAAGCCCAGGCCAAGCAATGGTGACGTTCAAGGAAAACGACTACGATACTAGCCATAATCCACACGTAGCTAAGCCGAACAACTTCCCTGAAGATAACTACGGAGGCAGAGCCGGGAATATACAAGACGTAGCCGTATTGACGCGCGGTTGGCGAAGCCGCATACTCGTGCCGCTGCCTAGAATCAAGCAGATTACGCGATTTGCTCGACTTCGTGCGCCTGAAAACGTTGACAATACGTACGGCGATAAAGATAGCGCAGCCGACTATTTGGTGACGTGGGATTCAGAGCATCCGTACGTTAATAATCGAAAAGACGACCCAGGATTTAAGCTGTCTCCAGACGGAAAATCGCTGTTCTATCTATTCAACCTAGGCACTAAAGCGCCGTTTACGCTTAACGACCTGCAGTCGGGAATTGTGCTGAAACCAAATACTGCAAGACTTGAAAAAGAGTGCGGTAATGGTTACAACTTGTACGACTGCCAGCCGTCACTGCGCGAAGTAAAAGGTAGCAGCAAGGTTGATGGTGAGTATAAAGAAAACAACGTTACTGTTGGCCAAAACGGTTACAAGATGATTGAGAACAACTTCTACGTGTACACGCCGGACGGTGGCGGTGCTGGCGATACTGGCGGAAGTGGCGGTGCTGGCGGTGCTGGCGGTGCTGGTGGTGCTGGTGGTAACGGCGCTCCTGGCGGTGATAGTGAGCATAACACTTCGCACTTAACGTCATACGTAAACATTATCGACATGACTTCTGCTAATTGGAGAGGTAACGGTACAGGCCTCAGCGGTAGCGGATTTGACAAGATTGCTGGTGGCGAAGGCATAACTTACGAAGACAACGGTAATAGAGATGAAGTCAGCTTCAATGGCATAGCTGCGTGGGGTAGCTCTGGAGCTATTGCAACAGGCAAAGACAAGTTCCATATTACAAAGAACGATAAGGTGTTTGCTGCTCCGCAAAGCACTCAGCTGATGACTCTAGGTGATAGCTGGGTGAATAAGACGCTGCTCAACACGCGCGGACGAGATAAAGCCAAGTACAACGCGGAAGGTGACAGCACCGACGAAGCAGCAATGCGCGTATACGTAATACCTGTTGATAACGTTGGACCAACTGTTGCTGCAACTGCAGGATCGCTTCTCAGCGGTCACACGGATGCTAATAATCCTTACGTTGTAGCAATGGATGAGAATGACTACTCTAAGCTCACGGTTGAGGGTAATCCTTTGGAATACGACAAGGACGGAAAAGTTTCGAAGTCGGAAAGCAAGGATAAAAATAAGACTTTGTTTGCGGATGTTCACGACGACTACGATAGCTTCTCTAGACTCGGTGACCTTAGCTTGTATGCGTGCAAAGTTAAGAAGTTTGGTGGCGAAACCGATTTTGGCACTTGCAAGTCGATAATGAGCAATGGCTCCGTAGATGCTGCGACGTTCAAGACGTTAAAGGATGCAAAGGCTGCTGACGGTGGCGGAGTTGAGTACGCTTTGTACGGACGTGCAAAAGATAAGTCCGATAATGAGAGTGACGGCTTTGGTGATAACGATAACAGAGGCCACTTAGTCGGATACTTCAGCTTCGGATACTTAGTGCGTCCGGTTCCTCTGCCGTTCACGGGCGGCCAGGCTGCAATATGGTTCAGCTTCATGTTCGGCGTGCTGTTTGCGCTGTTCTTAGCATCCGGCGCGTTCGGTAGGCGCGGATGGCTTGGCTCGGTGCTTAGCGGTTACGGATTTGGCTCGCTTACAGACAGCAAGCACTGCGACGCTTCGGTTGAAGCGCTTCGAAGCGGCAAGCTGTTCAAGTGGCTTCGACTGTGATGAATAAGTTGTGCTTTGACCGAGCTTGAAATCCCAATGATTTCAAGCTCCTTCAAAGCGCTCGTGCGAGCGTTTTCACGCTT
>NZ_LRTV01000001.1:659205-699557 GCF_003408845.1 Gardnerella massiliensis | reverse complement strand
CGATATAGTCGAATTATGGTTCGGAGTGCGCAATGCTGCGATAATCGCCAAGCAAAACGCTGAGATTACATCCGCAAGAACCTGATCTAGATAGTGCTAGCGAAGGGAAACATCATGACAACAATTGCACAAACAAACGCTGATAGCAACGTAGCAAACGCAAATACAAACGAAACTACACGCGCAACTAAACCCGCAACTTTCTCAACCCCACGAGAAAACTCGTTACCGCAGCTCGGTGACCCAATCATTCCGCGCGTGCTCTCCATTGCCGGCACGGACCCAACTGGCGGCGCCGGCATCCAAGCCGATCTCAAATCAATCATGGCATCCCACGGCTTCGGCATGTGCGTAACCACCAATCTGGTCGCTCAAAACACGTGCGGCGTGCGCGAAGTCTACACTCCGCCAACCTCATTCCTACGCGCCCAACTCGAAGCCGTATTCGACGACGTACAAATTGACGCTGTTAAACTCGGCATGCTCGGCGACAAACCATATATCGAACTCGTGCGCGACTGGCTCGCGTCGCACCCTGTGCCGGTTATCGTGCTCGACCCGGTGATGGTAGCCACCTCTGGCGACCGTCTACTCGAGCAATCAGCCGAGGAAACATTGCGCGAATTTGCAGCAAAAGCGGATATTATTACCCCAAATATTCCCGAACTTGCCGTATTGTGCGAGCAGCAGCCGGCCACCAACTTTGCTGAAGCGTGCGCGCAGGCTCGCAGCTGGGCTGCCGACAACAACACCGTGGTAATCGTGAAAGGCGGCCACTTAACCGGTACGGACGCTGGAAACACGGCGGTATTCCCGGACGGCACCGAAATTCACGTGCCTTCTCCACGCGTCGACACCGCCACGACTCACGGAACTGGTTGCTCGCTGTCGTCGTCGCTGGCAGCTCGCGTAGGTTTGGCGCTTCGCGAAGGTAAAAAGCTTGAGGATCACGCAACCGTCGCGGAGGCGTTGGCTTGGACCACGCATTGGCTTAACGAGGCGATTGCGCACGGTGAAGATTTGCACGTTGGGAAGGGCCATGGGCCGGTGAATCACGCGGCGCGTCAGTATAGGATGGAGCTTGATTCTTCGGCGACTCCTTGGGAGTTTATGAAGGTTGACGTGCGAGAGTTGGACGGTACGAAGCCGCAAACTTGCGTTGCGCCTGCGCGCACTGAGGCTCGTAAGCCGTGGATTGCTGCGGCTGGACCGTGGACTGAGGCGTTGTGGAAGGCGAGTGCCGACGTCGATAACAATATTGTGCGCATGCCGTTCGTTCAGGCGCTTGGCGACGGTTCTCTTGACGAGGATTTGTTCGACTTTTATCTGAATCAGGATGCGGAATATTTGAAGCGCTACTCTAGGGCTTTGGCGGCTTGTGGAGCTAAAGCGCATGATGACAAGGCGCGTGTGCACTGGTCGTCTAGCTCCGCGGAGTGCATTGAGGCTGAGTCTGAGCTGCATCGCGGCTGGTTTAAGAAGACGGGTCAGCCGATGCGCCCGGTGTGCTCGCCTGTGACGCTGGCTTACGTGAATCACTTGCTCGCTTCGACGTTGGGCGAGGATTATGTGGTGGCGGTTGCCAGCGTGCTTCCGTGCTACTGGCTGTATGAGGAAGTTGGTCACGTGCTCGCTGAGGCGCTTAAGCCAGGAAATCCGTACTATGAGTGGATTGAGATGTATTCTTCGGAAGGTTTCGACGCGTGCGTTCGTACGGCAATTGAGTGCGTAGAGCAGGCTTTTGAGGAGGCGTCGCCGAAGCAGCGCGTGCTTGCGGCGCAGGCGTATATGACATCGTGCGTGTACGAGTACGATTTCTTTAACCAAGCGCATCGCGCTCTGCGTTAATGCTCCAAGCGCTTTGACCGAGTTTGAAATCATTGGGATTTCAAGCTCGGTCAAAGCGCTGCGCGAGCGTTGGCTGTTTTTGTAACATTCTCCGGAGTTTTTCCCGCAAATGTTCCATAATTACGCAAATTCAGCAACATTTTCCGGAGAAAAAACTCCCGCAAATGTTCCATAAATTGACCAAAACGCTCGCGCGGATTGCGACGCGCTCGCTACGAAACTCGCGTTGGAAGTCCCCCGGACTTCCAACTTAAGCGAGTTTCCGCTCCGAGTTGCTTTCGCGCGCGCAATGCTGCGCTCAAGCAGGTCGTCACGCGCCTTACTCAGTAATCACGCGCTTAAGCTCGCGCGCAACTTTCGCCGCATCCTCAGCGCACATAAGCGCCGACACAGTGCACACGCCGTCAATCTCAAGACCTCTAATAGGAAACACTGTGTTCTCGTGAATTCCGCCAATTGCCAACGTTTTTACGCCCATCGTGTGCGCAACTTTCGCAACCTCATTCACGCCCTCAACTCCCAGCGGCGGCACATCGTGCGCTTTCGTATGCGTTTCAAAAGCGGCACCAATACCAATCACATCCGGCAGAGGTACGTCGCTTTCCTTGCACTCGCGGTACGCTTTCTCCATCAAATCCGGGCGAGCGCAAGAAAGCCCAACCATCCACTCAGCCGGCATGGCCTTACGCGCCTCAACAAATGGCATATCCTTCTGCCCAATATGCAAGTTAAAACCAAGCCGAGCGGCGCAATCAACGTGATCGTCAATAAATACTGGCACATCGCCGTGGCCGGAATCAATCAACGTGTGACGCAACTTCTTAGCCTTAGCCGCAATCTCGGCATCGTCGGAATACTTGTCGCGCAACTGCACAACCGTAACGCCGCCTTCAATCGACTCCACGGCAACTTCTTCTTCCGGACGATTTCCCATGCGCGGATCCGTAACCAAGTACAGCGTCCAATCCACAGGTTCCACAGTAAACTCAATATTAGTAAGCTCAAGCATGTCGTCTACGCTCAGCGTTGAAAGCGCGTCCATCCACAACGTGCGGAATGTGCCGGGAGCCGTGGTTTGGCGGGCGGCCCAAGTTCCAGCGGCGGCGGCGTGCATGTGCGCAGCAACAGTTGCGGCGAGCGGGCGCTCCGGGTTCGCTCCAACGTACGCTGCAACCAACGCTCCCAAAGCGCAACCGGTTCCAACAACTTTAGTCATAGCTGCGTGGCCGCCTGTTACGCGAGCCAAGCAGCCGTGACCGTAAATCGCATCCTTTTCGCCGGAAACTGCCACTACTGAGCCGTACTTTTTAGCCAATTCGCGCGCGGCCTGAAGCGCGTCGTTCACGCTATCGTGTGAATCAACGCCCTTGCCGTTGCTTTCCTTGCCGGCGAGCGCCATGATTTCGGAAGCGTTCGCGCGAATTACAGTAGGGTGGTGCTTAACGATTTCGTGGATAAAGCGCGTGCGTGGGGCGAGCGCCGGCACGCCAATGCCAACCGGGTCAAGCACCCATGGGGTATCGGCTTTTTCGCAGCCTTCAACGGCGGCTCGCATATATTCTGAAGTTTCCGGCTGGTGGAATGTGCCGACGTTGATGAGCACGCCGGTGGCGATTTGGGCGAGTTCGCGCGCTTCTTCCGGGTCGGTGACCATAATCGGCGAGGCTCCTGCGGCGAGCAGCGCGTTGGCGGTGATGTCTTGCACGATTACGTTCGTGATGCAGTGGGTGAGTGGCTGCGTTGCGCGCACGCGTTCGACGCATTGGCGCACGTCGGCAAGGAACATGCGGCGGTGGGCGCGCGCGGAGAAGCAGGTGTCGACTTTGGTTGCGTTGGTTGCGTTTGCTTCGTTGCAGTTATTGGTTTCTGGGGCGTTATCTTTTGTCATAATGTTTCCCTTCGCTAGCACTATCTAGATCAGGTTCTGCGGATGTAATCTCAGCGCAGTCCGCGATTTTGCGGCGATTGCGCACTCCGAACCATAGTTAGACTATATCGTTCACATACTACTTAGTGGAGTAGCGAGCGCATAGAGCGCGAGCGTTGGCTTTTGTGGAACATTCTCCGGAGTTTTTTCTCCGGAAAATGTTGCTGGATTTGCGTAATTATGGAACATTTGCCGTGTATTTCTCCGGCAAATGTTGCTGGATTTGCGTAATTATGGAACATTTGCCGTGTATTTTTCCGGCGTTTGTTGTTGTTTTGGTGGTTTTTTGGAACATTTGCGGGAGATTTCCCGGCGTTTGAACGTATCTACAAAAAGTGCGCCGCATTTTTGCAATTTCTTCTACAGATTTTCCCTTTCCGATGTGTAAGTATGAGTATGGTAAAAAATAAGTGATTAAAGTTACGAAAGCGAGATAACATGACGAACGATTCCGCGCTAAAGCAACAAACCCCACTCACCAATCGCGAATACGCCTCGCGCACTGCAATCCGCGCAATTGCAATAGTCGCGTCCGTTTATGGCATGGCGGCTTCCTGGGAAGGTTGGATGTCGCTTACATATTTCACTAACCTTTCCAATCTCGCGGTGTGCGTAGCTATGGTTGGCTCGCTTGCGTTGGATTCCGTCGCTTTTGCGCGCGCCCGCAGTTCCGCAACTTCCGCAGCCCAAGATTCCGCAGTCTCCGCCGCCTCAACAGAATCCCCAGCCTCCGACGCCTGGTTCGATACAAAATCCAACGCCTGGTACGTTTTCAAATTCATGGTGACTATTGCCATTGCCGTCACCTTTACGCTGTACCTTTGCTTCCTCGCTCCAACGAATAAGCTCGGCTTCGTGGGCGCGTACATGAATAACGGCTGCAGTAGCCTTTGCGTGCACGCAATCGCCCCACTTCTTGCGATTGCTGATTTTGTGCTGTTTGATTACCGCTTCCGCTCCACGCGCGCCCATTTGTATGTTGCGACCGTGCCGCCGCTGCTGTACGTTGCTTATGCCGTGATGTTAAGCGAGTGCGTTGGCGTCCGCTGGGGTGTGCATACCATGCGCGCGCCTTACAATTTCCTTAATTATGGTGCTCCTGCTGGCTGGTTTGGTTTCGCACCGCAGACTTTTAATGCCACGACGCTCGGCGTGGGTGTGCTGTATTTGCTTATTGTGTTTACGCTGATTTTTATTGGCGTTGGCCGCGTGTTTTTGGCGCTTAAGGATGCTCGCGCTCGCGCAATTTTGCAAAATTAGCACGTTGCGAAATACGTTGCAAAATTAGCACGTTACGAAATTAGCGTTTCCCACGTTACGAAATACGTTGCAAAATTAATACGCTACGAAATTAGCGTCGACTTCCTTCCCACTATTGCCTCGTTGCTAGAATTGGGCGTATGTGTGAAAATACTGCGCTTCAAGCGTTATTTGATGGCACTTTGCGCAATGCTCAAGGTCAGGAAACGCGCGCTATGCTGGTGTATGGCGCTCCTAATACTGGCAAAACGAGTTTTGCTGTGCGCGCGGCTGTTGCGGGTTGTCGCCGCTGGCCTCAGCGCGTGACGGCTATGGTTGTGCAGAATCGTACGCTTGCTGCGAGTATTGACGCTAGTATTATTCGCGAACTTGGTGTGAGCCGGCAGTCGCGTCCGGTTGGCACGTTGGCTTCGTTAGCGTTTCGTATTATTTCCGCGTACTGCAAGTCGCAGCATAAGCCTGCTCCGAAGCTGCTCAACGGTGCTGAGCAGGATGCGCTGCTTCGTAAAGTGGTGCGTTCGCATGTGCAGCATGTTGAGCGTGGGGATAATGGAGATTGTGCGGTTTGTGCGCTGTTGCAAGAGTATTTTGGCACGCCTTCGTGGGTTGGTACTTTGACGTGTGGTGGCGAAGATGGTGCGAACGTTTCCGCAACTTCCGTAACTTCTGCAGCTTCTGCAGCTTCCGCAACTTCCGTATCTTCGACTTACGCAACCGTCAATTCGCAGCTTGAGATCAGTAATGCTTTTATGCACCAGTTGCGCGATATGATTGCGCGACTTGATGAGCTTGGGGTTGGCGACGCGGCTAGTGAGCAAGCGGTTTTTGCGGCATTGGATTCCGTGGAGTCAACTATATCTTCGTCGACTATGCCGCAAGTGCGCGTGTTGCTTGATCGTCGTCGTACGCAGTGGCGGCTTGCTTTTGCGCTTCGTACGCAATATCGTGAGGCGTTGGCTTCTGCTTATGTTGGTTCGTTTCGTCTCGACACTTCGCAGCTGTTGGTTGAGGGTGTGAAGGCTGCCAAATATTTGCAACAGTCTGCGGAGTTGCCGGTTCTTTTGGTGGTTGATGATTTTCAGGATATTACGCTTGCTGGCTTGAGTTTTGTGGAAACGTTGGTTTCGCTTGGCACTCGCGTGGTGCTGTTGGCAAATCCGGATGAATCGGTGCAGGCTTTTAGGGGAGCGTATCCGGATTATAGTGTTACTGTAGCTGTGGAAGGGCCGTTGCGTGCGGCTGAATATACGTTGAGTCAGCTGGATAAGTCAGGCCAGCTAAACACAACAAACCAGCTGAACCAAACAAACCAGCTAAACACAACGAGTCAGCTGCTCCCAACGCAACAATCTTCCCCTCAGCCGTCTTCGCAACTTTCAGCTCCGACGATGCGCGATATTCTTTCGGCGCGCGTTTCACTTTCGCTTACGTCGCAGCATAGTACGGATGTTGCGCTTCCTAATCGCCCTTGGAAAACGCCAATTTTTGCCGGCACACTTCCGGTTGTGTCGCTGAAACATCTCAATAATTCGGCACAATCTTCTAACACTCTTGACGATGATGGTACTGTTTGCACTGCGTTATATCGTTCGCAGCGCGAGGAATTGGATGCCGTACTTTGGCATATCAAGCGTGAGCATATGGTGAATCGTCGTCGGTGGAGTGATATGGCGTTGATTGCGCACGACAATGCTACAGTGCGTCTTTTTGGTGAGCAGTTGAGGCAGGATGGCGTTCCTGTGCGCTACTCGTTGGTAACTCGCCCTTTGAAAGACGAGCCTTTTGTGCAGGGCTTGTTTGCGTTGATGGAGCTTGCCTATGCTGTTCAGCGTGGGATGAGTGGGATTGTTTCGCGTTTAAGTGTTGGTAATAATGCGGGCGATTTGCTACGTTCAGAAAGTTCCGTAACTTCCGCAACTTCCGCAACTTCCGCAAATTTGTCTAGTTTGGCTTTGTGGGTGCGTTCTCGCGTGAATCTGATTATGGAAAGTCCGTTGGCTAGCGTGCATTGCGCGGATATGGGATTGCTTAATAGCGCTGGCGCTGAGATTCCTGCGAAGTTGGGTACGGTTGAGGCTTTGTTGCGTTCGTTGGCTTCTTTGGCGGCTGTGATCGAGTCTGATGCGCTCGCCCAAAGTTCCCCTTTGCTTAGCCTTATGCAGTTGTGGGATGATGTGCGAGCAAAGTTGCTTGTTGCTGCGCGCGAGCGGTCGGCGACTTCTCAAGTGCTTGTTGACAATCGTCTTGTTGAAGATAGCAATATTGGTAACGCTGGCAATATTAGTAACGCTGGCGATAATAGTGGGGATTTGCATACTCTTTCTTTGGACGCTTGCTATATGTTGTGCTTTGTGCAAGCCATACGATATGCGGATGGCGACGGAGCGTCCGATGGTGAACATTCAACGTTGCCGCAGGTAACAGTGCTGTCGTTGCTTAAGACTATGGCTCCTCACAATCCTCATGTGCAAGCGTTTGCGAAGGTGTGGGATTGGGTGCAGCAGTTGGCGTCTGGCATGCGCAAGAACAGTGATTTGTTACGTGCGAAGTATGCGCTTGGTGAAGCGTGGAAGATTTGCAATGTTGACAAACGTTGGCAGCGTACCGCATTGCAGCATAACCGAGAGGGGTATTGTGCCAACGATCGTTTAGATGCTGCGATGCGTCTTTTTGATTACGTTTCTGCGTATGATTCTGCGGATTCTGCGGATTTTGCGGATTACGTTTCTTCGGATTCCGTTTCTTCGGATTCTGAGTATTCTGCAGATTCTTCCCCTTCGCACGCCCGCAGTTCTAGCGATATTGCAGATTTTATAGCGCAAGTTCGCGGTATGGAAATTGAGGCGGATTCGTTGGCTCATGTGGCTCCTCACCCGGATGCCGTCACGCTTACCACTCCTGCTGGTGCTGTTGGGAAGCATTGGCCGCTGGTGTGGATGCCGACTGTACAGCAGCGCGTGTGGCCGAATCTCGCTTCACGTAGCACGATGTTTGGTGCGGAAAGTTTAGCTAACGTAATACTCGCTTCGCGTCAACGCAGCATTAACGCCACTGATCTTGCTGCCAATGACAAAGCTTCTGTGTTTGCTGGCGAACAGCGCAGTTTCTTGCTGGCTGTTACGCGTGCGACGGAATGTTTGCACTTAAGTGCGCAGTACAGTGACAGTGCAGTTCCGAGCGATTTTTTGTACTATTACTTGCCCGAACGTTATTACAATAATGAAGATTCGCGCACGCCTTTTACGGAATTTACGCTTCCTTTTGCTGGTCTTGATATGGATGTGCGTGGGTTGGTTTGTGCGGCTCGTTCAAAGATTGCGCGCGCTGAGATTGCTCGCAATCGTGTTGAAACCGTTGGTTGTGAGAGTGTTCGTTCTTGCGCTGACGCACCTTCGTGTGAAGCTGTTGTGGATGCGGCACAAGCGTTGCAATTGTTAAGCGATAACGGTGTGGAATGTGCGAACCCAAAGCAATGGGATTTTATGAACGATATTACGGAAGATGCAGAAAAGTTTACGAATCGTACGGAAAAATCTGAAAAAGTTACGAAAAAATCTGAAAAAGTTACGAAATATACGAAAAATATAGAAACTGAAGAAAGTACGTCGCATCCTGTGGTGAGTCTGTCACCTTCTGCAGTCGATAGTTTGTGGGCTTGCCCAGTGTGCGGACTATTAAGTCGTCAACTCGCAGGCCCGCAAAAAGGAAGTGTGGCAACGTATGTCGGCACGCTTATTCACGAAACGGCACGGTGGGCTAGCGAAAATCAGCATTACGATCTGCCGGAAACCAAAGTAGAAGAAACTTGCGCTGAAGCATCCGTAACGTCGGAATCTTCCTATTCTCCGTACGTTTCTAAAGTGCGTCGTATTAACGCCATCGCCCAAAATATGGCCGACTATTACGCCAGCATTGCTCCGGAACTTGCGGATATTCGAGACACTCGAGAACGCTACAGTGCGCTCGCACGACAAACGAATATTATGCGCGCGCTCACCACAATCGCACAATATTTAGTCACAGCCTACGATCAGTCAACGTACCAATTAGACGCGCAAAAATCGGATTCTGGCATGTTGCAAACGCTCAGTGCCAGCAAAAAAACGATTAGCAACAGTATCGGCACGTTGCAGAAAGCCTACTGCGAGTTGCCAACAAGCGCTCACTTCGGTTTTGACGACATAACAGCAGTTTTGAACAATACTTTACAAGCTGCAAACTTGCCAACCATGCAATTAAGTGACGTTATTGCGCTTATGGGAGCCTTAGTTGGAGGCTGGCCCGATGGCGTATGCGACAATTTACAAGTGCATATTCACGGCCGCATAGACCGCATGGAAACGCGCACGCACGCCGACGGTTCCACAAGTATGCGCGTGCTCGACTACAAAACCGGCAAAGCACTTTCTGCTAGTGGAGTATTTAACGATTTGCAATTGGTATGCTACCAGCTTGCTCTAGTTTTTGCCGACGAAAAACCGCTTATTTCTAACCCTCACGCGCCAACAATCGCGCGCAGCATGCTGTTCCATGTGGTGTATAACGATACGCCTGCGCAGGATCACAACGTGGCAGAAAACGTATATCAGCCGCCACTTTTCGTTGGAAATATGCTAAATAACAACCCGCCTGAGTCGCGCGTTGGCTTCAAAACCATGTCGCGATTATTCGATAATCCTCAGCGAGAGAAGCTACTTTCTGAGCGTCCAGAAGGAGTAAGTGAGCAAGCGTGGCAGTCGTTCCGTTGCTTAAGCGAGACGGCACAATGGTCACTTAATATGATTGCTCGCGTTTGCTACGCTGCTGCAGTGGTGCGTTCGCAGCGCATAGTCGCGCACCCAACTTCGCAGCATGTGCAATATTGTAGATCGCAACAAGTCTGCCCGGCTTGTGCTGGGCGTTTAGATACCGTTTACGAGGTGCGTCAATCATGAGCGATACGAGCGATACGAGCTATATGAGCGGTACGAGCGATACGTTGAACAAGCGCACGTTGCGCGCCAACACGGATAGTGCGGAACAGTCCGCAGCCATTCAAGCGCCGTCCAATAAAGACATGCTTATTGTGGCGGGCGCGGGTTCGGGAAAAACTTACACCATGACTCGGCGCGTTATTGATCTAATCGACCGCGGTGTGGCACCGGAATCGATTCTGGGCCTTACTTTTACCAATAAGGCGGCTGCTGAACTGCTTGCACGAGTTGCACAAGCCGTCAGTCAGCACGTTCATACGCGCGCTGATTCTGTTGTTTCTTCTGCGCACGCCGGTTTCTTAAAGCCGGAAGTTATGACTTACGACGCTTTCTTCCAGACGATTGTGCGCCAATACGGGTTGCTGGTTGGTTTTGATCAGCGTACGCAGCCGTTGAGTAGCGCGGGCGCTCGCGAACTGATGAAGCCGTTGGTGAACGATTACGTGCAGCAACATCCGGAAGTTGTTACTTGGTATAGTTTTGACGCGCTTATTGACGACGTGTTAGCGCTTGCGGCCGATATTTCTTGCTCAATGATTGGAGTAAATAGTAAGGGAGAATCGTTAGATAGCGTAGCTGCCGCAGTTCGCGAGATTCAACAGTGGAATTCTGCGTGGATTGAGCACGTTCGCCAAGCGCTTGAGCAGGCTGAAACTTTCGAAAGTGTACCCGCCAAGCCGAGTGCTATTAAATTACGTCGCGGAAAAAACGAATCTGATGAAAAATATTTTGAAAAATGCGTAAATTACGGAAAAGAATACGTAGAATACTTGAATATTACGCTAAAAAATACGTGTTACGAATCGTGCAAGCATGTATATGAAGTGGCACAAAAACGTGCGGCCTTGCTCGATTTGGTACTTGCTTTCGACGACGCTAAACAGCGCGCTAATATGGCACAATTTAGTGATTTTACGATTGCCGCCTACTGTTTGGTAACGCATTTTCCTTCGATAGCAGCGCAATATCGAAGGCAGTATAGTCAAGTTTTGCTGGACGAATATCAGGATACTTCCACAACTCAAGCCATGCTTATTGCGGCGCTTTTCCATCAACAAAAGAGTAGCGGCGAAGGCAGTGGTGCGGGGGATGCTGCTAATGCCACGCATATTGCTGCCGTGGGAGATCCTTTCCAAGCTATCTATTCCTTCCGCGGAGCCAGCTCCGGAGCATTTCGCAAACTACAACAAACGCTTAATATCGGCAGCGATAGTCAATTTTCCCTAACACAAACGCGTCGAAACGCACGCCTTATTTTGCAAGCGGCAAACGCTATTACCAAAGCTTTGCGCGTGCCAGCGGTACGGCACAGCAGCTCGCTTGCTTCGGAAGTAGAAGTTAACAATCTGCAATATTTGCAATCGGCACCAACCGGGACGCTGAGCATAGTCAATATGCCTACCCAATATCAAGAAATTGAAGCAGTGGTGCGTTTTGCGCAATACGTAACTCATACGCAACTTTCAAGCAACGATAATACGAATGTCACAAGCCCTCGTGTAGCAGTGCTGTTCCGCAGTAAAACCAATATTCCACTCTACGAAGAAGCACTGCAGCGGGCCGGATTGCGCACGCTCACGGTGGGGTATTCTGCGCTGTTGGAAAAGCCGGAAGTCAAAGATGTGCTGGCTGCGCTCGCAGTTTCGGCGGATCACACGAACACCGCGGCGCTTATGCGACTTATGGCAACTCCTCGTTTTGCGCTCAGCACTGACGATTTAACGGCGCTCGCGAGTGTGGCGACTGCGGCGAATGTGGAGTATGTGTTCCGCGCGCTAGCACAGGCGGGATTAGTGGATGCGAGCGCGCCGCGCAGCAAGTGGGCTAGTTTGGTGCGAGCGCAGCAGTCTCAGGCTGCGCAAACGAACAGCATACACGGTGGGGTTTTTATGGCAGACGTGCTGTTGGAAGCCTACCGGGAGTATGCGCGCGTGGGGCGGAGCGAGCAGTCAGAGCAGCATGCGCAGCCTGAGCAGCAAGCGCAGCCAGAACAACAGGGCCGGCTTTCCCAACTGCGCAGTTCGCTAACCGGCTGTGGATTTGCCGCAGTGCTTCGCGCTGGCGCAATACTCGACGCTATCGAGCGTGCGCAATCCGGCAGCCTACACGACGTAATGCGCACAGCAATCGAAGTGCTGAATATTGACATCGACGTGGCTGTTTCGCGCGCTCTTTTGAACGAAAACTCTAGCAATACCACACTTCTTAGCGACATGCATGCCACGCTCGACTCTATGATTGCTCTCGTTGACGCGTACCTTCAGGAAATGAGTGATTTCACCGCACCAACGTTGCGTGGATTCATGGCTTGGATTGCTAGCATCGACAAGATTGATGACACTCCCGCCTCAATCGACGAGCCGGCGGACGTGGTGCTTCTCACCATTCATCAGTCTAAAGGTTTGGAATGGCCGGCAGTGGCAATCGTTGGCCTGAATGAAGGAAGCTTCCCAAGCAATCAAGGCGACGGTTTGCGCGTGGAACGAGTTGAGCAGTCGTCTAATCCTACTGGACAATACAAAGAGCGCGCTTACGCAACGCTTGAAATTGCGGCGAAAGTGCCAACTCCTTTGCGTGTAGACGCGGATATTCTGCCGCGATTCCCTCATGACGCTAACTTGCAGATCAGCATGGATCCTCACGTTTCGCTCGCCGCTATAAAAACAGTGGAACAAATCGATGCAGAAATTTATGGATCGCGTATGGCAGCAATGCTTGAGTTGGCGGAAAAATTCTACAATCACGAGCAAGCGCCAGATGCTGCTGTGCCTGATGAGGCGCGAGAGGTGTATGATGCGGCAATGAAAACCGGCGCATTGCCGCTTTCTCAGCGTGAAGAACGTGGGCGCGCTTTGCATATTGACGAGCGTCACCTCATGTATGTGGCCTTAACGCGCGCGAAATACGCCACATTGCTGACGTGCAGCCAGAGTAATGCTATGACTGCTGATGGAGGTGACGGCAGCAACAACAATGCGAAAGAAGGTGCTACTTCCGCTGGTTCCGCTGGCGCTCGTACTCGAGTTAGCAAACCTTCTGTTTTTTGGTATGAAGTTTACGAATCTATGCAACAATCCGCCGACGGCAACAATCCTTCTGGCAATCCTTCTGACAATCTTTCTGACAATCTTTCTGACAATACTGAATCTGAAACTAACCTTGGTACAGTCGTTACGAAAGTTAGGGACGCGTCAAACGAAGTCGGATATGTTGTTGGCGCGAATTCGCAACAACTTGCAGAAATTCTCAGCAAGCCAACGCTACTTCCAAGCGACAAAGCCCAGCAATTCTTATCGTGGCCTGCTTCGTCGAGCGCAACTATACGAAACGTGTTACGCAAGTCCGCGCAACTTGTGGAAGAAAAGCGCGAAGTTCCGGGAGAAAGTACTATCGAAAGTACGGGCGAAAATAAAGAAAGCCAACGTCATACGCTTAGCCAGGAACAATTTAGCCAATCTCAATCGTTACTCGCTCGCGCACAAGCGCTTATTCAAGACGGCGATTTAATGCCGCAAGTCGATTGGTATCACGACGTTCGCGCCCTGCAAAACCGAGCTGCACAACTTTCTCAATCCGGCAACATTAACGTCACTACCGTGCAACGGAGAACGGTTATGGCTAACGATGCTGCTGCTAATAACGCTGCTAATAACGTTGCTAATAACGCTGCTAAAAATAGCCAACGTTTACGCAATGAGTGGATGGCAATTATTCGTCCAATTCCGCAACCAGCGTCGTCGGCTTCAGATCTGGGGACGAGATTCCATGCGTGGGCGGAGCAATTCGTGAAAGCCGGCTGCTTGCATAGTGGTTCGTTTGATAGTAGTTCACTTGATTTAAGCAGTGATAATAGTGACAGTGCGTCTTACGAATTGTGGCCGCTTATTGTGAAACAAAGTGCGGAATATGCGGAAGTTGCGGAATCTGCGGAAGTTGCGGAATCTTCAGAACTTACTTTTGCGCAAAAAAATTTAGTTGAACAACTCAAAAAAACCGAAGAAAATATAGAAAATAACGAAAAGAATAACAATATTTCGCACAGTGCGCTAGCAGCTGAACGCAAATTACTAATATGGAAACAGCGTTTAGCAACGTCGTCATGGGCGCATCGCACGCCACTCGCGGCCGAACAACCGATAGTCGCGCACATACCAGAATTAGGCGAGCAAATAATCAATGGCAAACTCGACGCCATTTTCGCAGGAGGACTTAACCCACACGACAGCAGCAAACTATACACCGTAGTCGACTGGAAAACCGGACACAAGCCAACAAGCCCACGCGATATTGCTCTTAAACTCGGCCAACTCGACTGGTATCGACTGCTGCTGTCCCTAATGACGCAGGCGCCGCTCGACGCTATCGACGCCACCCTTTATTATGTGAATGAGGCGGGTGAATCTCAACGAGAGATTCATGCCGAGCCAAAAACAAAAGATGAAATCCTTGCCGAGTTACACTCTGACACGTTGACATTCCTCGATGATGATGACGCATAAGCCTCGTATGGCACGTTCTAGTGCTGCGAGCGGCTTAGTAGAGCGCCACGATTGAAACGCATCGTGCATCACCTCGATAACGTGCAGATTCCTCGTGCAGTGCGTGTGGGCGGGCATACGCACAACATCGATGAAACGTTGTTACACTGCTAAATCAAGGCAAATTTTGCTGCATGTGAGCTTTACTTTTTAGCTCGCTATGCCTGGGTTCAGTTTTGCCGCGGTATAGCGCATGTTGCGTAACGCATATGGTTTAGCGCATGTTGCGTAACGCATGCGGTGCAACATATATGGAGTATGAAGTAAGGAACAGTCATGAACGTGGAATTTCGTCCTGTACAACTCAGTGATATTGACGCTATCGTACAAGAATACGAACGTACCTGGGGTATCGCTACGGAAGTTGGGAAAGATGCGTCGCTAAGTCTTTCCCGCCGTTGCGTGCTGCATTATTTAGAACCATCTACGCACGGCACTCTTGCAGAAGTCGACGGAAAATTTATGGGACTGCTTTTGGCGCGCGTTTTCGGAGAGCCGGTTTTATTCCCAGAAGTAAAGGGAATGCTTCGTGCGCAAGAAGCGAATATGAAAGAAAAAAACGACGCGAAGTATGATAACGCTTTGGAAGAAGCCTACGGAATGCGCGCTTTGGAAACAAAACTTGAAGCGAAATCGCATATAAATAATTTGACGCAAGCCGAGCTGGAATTGTTCTTAGTTTCGCCGGATGCTCGCGGACACGGCGTTGGCGGCGGTTTGTGGAAGCGCACTATGCGCATGCTGCGCAATAACGGCGTAAATCGCTACTATTTGCACACCGATTCGGCTTGTGACGTGAGCTTCTACGATTATCACGGATTGCGTAAAGATGCTTCGTGGAAGCGTGCGGATCATCCGTATGAGGCTCAGCACATGAAGTCTTTGGTGGACGACTTGTACATTTATTCGGGGGAGCCGCGCGTGCGTTCGGAGCGTTGGAAGATGGAGCATGCGCGCTCTCAGACGCGCTAGTGCGGGCGTTTGTTTGCTGGCGTTCGTTTATGAAAAGCGCGCGTTTATTTGTGTGCGTTAATTAGATAAGAGTTGGGTACAGTTGGGTACAGTTTTCAAAAGGAGTAACAAAATATATGTCGTCTCAAACGGCAACAACAAAAACATCCGCAATTTCGCAATATAAGCGACTGTTTTCATTAAACGGGGCTAAATCGTTTTGCGTGGCTGGGGCAATAGCGCGCTTACCTATGTCAATGATTGCGCTGGGTATCGTGCTCGCACTGAACCATTTGTATAACAATTGGACGATTGCGGGCGCAATGTCTGCTTCCTACGTGCTTGCGCAAGCTGCAGTAACTCCAGTATATGCTAAGCTTTTTGACCGTTTTGGGCAGCGAAAAGTAGGTGTGATTGCGCTAACTGCACAAGTAGTTGCGATGATTTCGTTTGCGTTTGCAGCTTTGTTCAGAGTGCCGCTTGCGTTGCTATTTGTGCTCGCAATTGTGATGGGTGTGACGCAGTTTGCGTTCGGCGCGCTCGTTAGAACCCGCTGGGCGTACAGTTTGCGATCGGAAAGTGACGATTCGCTACTCAACGTCGCCTATGCGTTGGAATCTGGCATCGACGAGATTGTGTTTATTTTAGGGCCAATTTTGGCTGCGTGGTTGGCAACTTCTGTGCACCCAGTTTCGCAATTGTTTGTGCCAGTTCTTGCAAGCGGATTGGGTGGAGCATGGTTCTTCTCACTGCGCAACACCCAGCCTGCAGTGTTGAAAGTCGTGGAAGTGCCGACGGCCGCAGCTGGTGACGTCGACGTATTAATCGCATCTCAAAAAGAAAACGAAATTTTAGAAGCCGAAACCGAATCTCAAAAGAAAGATTTTGCACGCTCGTTTATCGACAAATTTAGTCTTAAGCAACTGCACAATCATCACGCAAAAAAGCGCGGCAAAAACGTGCTGCTTTACCGCGGAATTATTCCGCTCGTGCTCATGTTTGTGGTGTTTAATATGAGCTTTAGTGCGTTTGACGTGTCGGTGACGGCCGCTATGAAAGCGCAAGGACTTGAACATTTTATCGGTATGCAGCTCGCGCTTTTTGCTTGCGGATCGCTAGTGGGCGCAATAATCTTCGGTTCGCATAAGTTCCGCGGATCTAACTGGTCGCATCTTATTGTGTTCTTGACGCTGCTCACCGTCGGCTACGTTCTTATGAATCTCAATCTTGACCGACTTATGCTTATGAGCGTGTTTGAAGTGCTTTCTGGACTTTGCGTTTCGCCAATTTTCGCAACTGGAAATCTTATTGTGAAAGCGACAGTGCCGGAAGAATCGCTTACGGAAGGCCTTTCCTGGTTGCCAACCGCTTCGGCTGTAGGCTGCTCGCTTGGGTCGATGGCAGCGGGTGCGGCAATTGATGCGTGGAGTGCTCACGCTGGCATGATGGTGCCGTGGATGTCGACGCTTACCGCAATCCCGATTGCGACGCTCGGCTGGTTCATCGTGATGGTGCTTAAAAAGCGATAGTTCCTTTACGTCTATGTAAAGAAACTAACGGAATCTCGCCAAAAAGTGACAGTTTCGTTACAGCTGTGTACAGAAAATGTCGGAATCTCGCCAAAAAGCGACAGTTACTTTACAGGCGTGTATAGAAACTAACGAGTTGAGTCCTAACGGTACACTAGAAAGCAGTGCGCAATTGCGCAAGATGTAGTGAGATGAATATGTCAACTGAATTAAGAAAAAATACAGAAACTCGCAAAGAGAAGGGTAATTCCGCGCATCGTAGCGGCAAAGTACTCCCACCAGTAGTCAACGATCAGCGCGAAGGTGCACTTATCGCGCCGCCAAAATATCGCAAAGGTTCCATGCGCATTGTGCCGCTCGGCGGATTAGGCGAAATTGGCCGCAATATGAACGTAATCGAATACAACGGCCACATTTTGCTCGTCGATTGCGGCGTACTGTTCCCAGAAGAAGAACAGCCGGGCGTCGACCTGATTTTGCCGGACTTTCACTATATTCAAGATCGCCTTGACAAAGTTGAAGCTTTGGTACTTACGCACGGTCATGAAGACCATATTGGCGGCGTGCCATACCTTCTCAAGATGCGTCCGGATATTCCGCTGATTGGCTCCAAACTTACGCTCGCGTTCGTGGAAGCAAAGTGCAAAGAACATCATATCGATCCGAAACTTATTCGCGTTGAGGGTCGCGACAAGATGAAAGTCGGCCCGTTTAATCTCGAATTTATTACGGTGACGCACTCCATTCCGGACGCGCTCGCAGTTTGCGTAAAAACTCCAGCCGGAACGCTGATTGATACGGGCGATATTAAGCTCGACCAGCTGCCGCTCGACCATCGCATCACGGATTTGGTGGAATTTGGACGCTTGGGTGAGCAGGGAATCGACTTGCTTATGGCGGATTCCACGAATGCGGAAGTTCCGGGATTCGTAAAGCCAGAAACGTCGATTGGTCCAGCTTTGGATCGCGCTTTTTCTGAAGCTACGCGCAAAATTATTGTTGCCAGCTTCTCTAGCCACGTGCATCGCGTGCAGCAAGTGGTCGACGCAGCGCATAAGTTTGGTCGCAAAGTTGTGTTCGTCGGCCGTTCGATGGTGCGCAATATGTCGATTGCTGCGGATCTCGGCTACTTGCATATTCCTGAAAATACGGTTGTGGACTTAAAGCAAGCCAAGGATATTCAGGACGACAAGCTCGTGTATATGTGCACGGGTTCCCAAGGTGAGCCAATGGCGGCGCTCGGGCGTATTGCGGACGGCAGCCACAGGGATATTACCGTTAACGAATACGACACTGTTATTCTCGCAAGCTCGCTGATTCCTGGCAACGAACACGAAGTTTACAAAGTTATTAATAAGCTCGTGCAGCTCGGCGCGCGCGTAATCAACAAAGATAACGCCGCAATTCACGTTTCCGGACACTGCAACGAAGGTGAGTTGCTGTACTTGTATAACATTGTGAAACCAAAGTGCGCTATGCCAATTCACGGCGAGCATCGTCACCTAGTTGCGAACGGATTAATTGCAGTAAAAACTGGCGTTGATCCGCAAAACGTTGTTTTGGCAGAAGATGGCGATGTGGTTGATTTGTATCACGGGAACGCTGCGGTTGTAGGCTCGGTGCCTTGCGGTTACGTGTACGTCGACGGCGATTCCGTGGGTGAGCTTACGGATGAGGAGCTTGAAAAGCGCAGGATTTTGGGCACGGAAGGTTTCGTTTCCAGCTTTGTAGTAGTTGATACTGAGCATGCGGACGTGGTTTCGGGGCCGAAGATCTTCTTGAACGCGGTTGCCGAAGACGAAGCTGATTTTGAGAAAGTTCGTCACCAGATTGTTGAGCAGTTGCAGGATGCGATGATGCACGGTGAGCGTGACACATACAAGCTGCAGCAGGTGATGCGACGCACTTTGGGAAGCTGGATTGCGCGCGCGTTGCGCAGGAAGCCGATGATTGTGCCGGTGGTTGCGGATATTTCGGAAAATACGCAAAAGTAACCAAAATATTTGCGAGCATTCGTAAATAAGCGAAAATAATCGTAAATATAATCAAAAAATAAGAAAAATATAAGGAAGGTATATATGCCAGGAGCAAATCTTACTCGAGTAGAAGCTGCGGAACGTTTCGACGCAATCCAAATGCCAATTCATTACAATGTGTCGCTCGATTTAGGTAAGGGTGGCCGCGATTTTACTTCGCGCACGAAGATTGAGTTCGACGCTAAGGCTGGGGAAACAAGCTTCCTCGATTTGATTGCAAACGGCGTGGAATCCGTAGTGCTCAACGGCACCGCTCTTGACGTTACGAAAGTTTTTGCAGACAGCCGAATTGAACTCGCGAATTTGCTTGAGCACAATACCGTAGAAGTGGTGGCAAACTGCCAGTATTCCAACACGGGCGAGGGCTTGCACAGAAGCGTCGACCCTTCCGACGGAAACGTGTACCTTTACACGCAGTTCGAAGTGCCGGACGCTCGCCGCGTGTACGCCGTATTTGATCAGCCAGATTTGAAGGCTGTTTTCGACTTTACGGTAGACGCTCCAGAAAGCTGGATTGTCACTTCCAACATGCCGGTAGCTAGCGAAACCGCGCTGGAAGGCCGCGAAACCGAAGCTGGCACTTTAGAAAACGGCGCTGTTGAAGGCATGAAGCGCTGGGTATTCGAGCCAACTCCAAAAATGAGCTCCTACTTAACCGCAATTTGCGCAGGTCCTTACGCTGGGTGGCACACGGAATACCAAAACGAAGACGGTCGCGTAGTGCCAATGGCAATGTACTGCCGTCAAGCACTTAAAGACGCGTTCGCAAAAGACGTTGACTACTTATTCGACATTACGAAGAAAGGTTTTGCTTTCTACGCTAAGACTTGGGGAGTGCCATACCCGTACGCAAAGTACGATCAGATTTACGTGCCAGAATACAACGCTGGCGCTATGGAAAACATTGGTATGGTTACGATTCGCGACCAGTACGTGTTCGAATCCAAAGTTACGGACGCCTACGCTGAGCGTCGCGTTGTGACAGTTTTGCACGAGCTTGCACACATGTGGTTCGGCGACTACGTAACCATGAAGTGGTGGAACGACTTGTGGCTTAACGAATCCTTCGCAGAATTCACCTCCACTCTTGCCACCGCTGAAGCAACCGAATGGCATGACGCCTGGAGCACTTTCAACTCCGGTGAAAAAAGTTGGGCACTCAACCAAGATCAGCTCCCAACAACGCACCCAATCGTGGCTCCAATCAACGATTTGAACGACACTTCCGTCAACTTCGACGGCATCACCTACGCAAAGGGCGCTTCCGTTTTGAAGCAGCTCGTAGCTTACGTTGGTCGCGAACAATTCTTTGAAGGAATCCACAATTATTTGAGCAAGCACGCTTACAGCAACGCAACTTTGGCAGATTTGCTGCAGGAATTAGAGCTTACCAGCGGTCGCGATTTGAAGGCGTGGAGTGCGCAATGGCTTGAAAAAGCTGGAATTAACACGATTTCTACGGAAGTCGAAGAAGCTGGCGACGGAACTGGCACGATTGCTTCCTTGCGTTTGCGTCAAAGCGCGCCGGCTGAGCATCCTGTTTTGCGCGCTCACCGATTGGCTGTCGGCTTCTACGATTTGGACGAAGCAACTGGCGAAATCAAGCGCACGAAGCGAATCGAACTCGACGTCGACGGCGAAGTAACGGAAGTTACGGAAGCTCGCGGCCTGCGCAGGCCTGCGTTAATCCTCGTAAACGACGACGATTTAACCTACACAAAGCTACGTTTCGACGAAAAGTCGCTTGAATTTGCTGCCGAAAACCTGTACCGTTTCAAGGACTCTTTGACGCGCTCGCTTATTTGGCTCGCGTTGTGGGATATGACTCGCGACGCCGAATTCCCAGCAGAGCGCTTTATTGAGCTGAGCCTCAAGGCATTGGCAACTGAGCGCGAATCCACGACTTTCCGTTACGCACTCGGCCAGGTTAAGGTAACCGCAAGCCATTACGTAGTTCCATCGCGTCAAGCAGAAGTTGCAAAGCATGTGGCTCACGAATTGTGGCAGCTCGCTTTGGTGGCTTCGGCCGGCTCCGACGAGCAGTTCCAGCTGCTTAAGGCTTATCTTGGCTACGGCGAAGTGGGAGATGCTGAGTTTGTGCGCGTCGCCCGCGGTTTGCTCGACGGTTCCGTGAATCTGGAAGGCTTGGAAATCGACAACGACTTGCGTTGGAGCATTTTGATTGCGCTCGCTAGAGTGAACGATTTGGACGAAGCCGGAATTGACGCGGAACTCGCCAAGCGCGACACTACTGAAAATCGCGAATACGCTTACCAAGCTCGTGCAGCGCGCGCAACGGCAGAAGCTAAGGATTGGGCTTTCGAACAGGCTTTGCGCAATCTCGATTTGACGAATATGCAGATGGGCGCTGTGGTTGCCGGCTTCACAAGCACGGCTAAGGGCGATTTGGTTAAGCCTTACGTTGAGCGCTACTTTGCTGAAGTTGAGTGGATTTGGAAGAACCGCACCTTCCACATGGCTGAGGCTTTGATTGAGGGCTTGTATCCAACTTATGCGGATGTGGACGAGTTGGTTGCGAGCGGTGAGAAGTGGCTTGATGAGCATAAGGATGCGGATCAAGCTTTGCGTCGCATGGTGCTCGGCAATTTGGATTCCTCGCGTCGCGCGCTTAAGGTTCAGCATTACAACGCTTCCTTGCGCTAGTGCGATGTCCTGCTTTCGCGCTGCATTGAGCAGATAAGTTCTTGCTTAATGCGGCGCGAGTTTATTTTCGTTATCCTTGCGTATCGTCTATGAGTTTTGTAACTGATTTAGTTTTTTGGTTTTTACGAGGCTGGAAAATTTGTGTTTGCGCTTATAGCGCTCGTACACTTTGCGTGTACTCGCTGCTGAGCTTGCGTTGAAAGCACACCGGTGCTTTCAACCCTGAGCAAGCTCACGCTCCGAATTGCCTTCGCGCGCTACGCTTTAAGCGCTTCGGCAGGTCGTCGCGCCCAGTCCTTCGTCGCTCTAGCTGTTAAAAGATTTACTGTCTGCTTCGTTCTCTATGAACGTTGCTTCCTCAGTCCTCTTTTAGCACTCTGCTCGAAATTTCTTTAGACTCTGAGTTAATAATCTTTAATACAAAACTCATAGACTCGTGCAGAAAGTTGCGAAAGTGCGTGGTTTACTAAGTGCAACTAAAGTCGCGCAACTAAGCTTCGGGTGGTTTGGTGGTTGGGAGATTATTCTTGGCATGACGTGTGCAGCAGCACTGATGCTAGTGGATTCTAGGCAACAGTACTCAACGTGTGCAGCAGCATTACTGCAAAGCTTCATGAACATTTGCCGGAGAATTTCCGGGGTTTGCGCGACGACCTGCTTGAGCGTAGCATTGCGCGCGTTAGTTTCTTTACAACGTTGTAAAGTCACTGTCGTTTTTTGGCGTGATTTCGTTAGTTTCTTTACAACGTTGTAAAGTCACTGTCGCTTTTTAGCGAGATTCCGACATTTTCTTTACGCTGCTGTAAAGTCACTGTCGTTTTTTGGCTTAATTCCGACATTTTCTATACACGCTTGTAAAGAAACTGTCACGCAGAAGCACAACTGTAAAGCTTCTGGAACATTTGCCGGGGAATTCTCCGGCTTTTGTATCACAACCATGTGCGGAGAAATTTTTTATAGCGCGTTATGTGAAACAGTGAGTAGAATTGCGAATAGTGTGTGACGCGCTAGTATGCAATGTAGTTTATGCGCGCGCAATTGAAGTGATTTTGCGAAAGAGGCTTTATTATGCCGAGAATGTTTGGTACAGACGGTGTGCGTGGGTTGGCAAATCGCGATTTAACAGCGCAGCTTGCGTTAGATTTGGGGGATGCTGCGGTGCGTGTGTTGGGAGATACAGCTCCCGCATCTGCCGCTTCCGACTTTTGTGCAGAAAATAGCGTTACAGAAGTTACAGCAACTTCCGCAACTTCCGCAACTTCCGAAGCCTCAGCAACTTCCGCAACTTCTCACGCCCACTCTCGTCGTCGTGCCCTTATCGGCCGCGATACTCGCGTTTCTGGAGACTTCCTTGCCTCCGCACTCGCCGCGGGTATGAGCGCCGGCGGCTTTGACGTAATCGACGCAGGTATTATCCCAACTCCTGGTGTCGCCTTCTTAACTTCCGTACTCAACGTAGAAATGGGTGCCGTAATTTCCGCCTCGCATAATCCTATGCCAGATAACGGCATTAAATTCTTCGCTCGCGGCGGTTTTAAGCTTCCGGATAGTAAGGAAGATGAGATTGAGGCAGTGCTCGGCCAGCAGTGGGATCGTCCGACAGGTGCCGGTGTGGGTCGCGTAAGTCACGACACTACTACCGCAACAAATCTGTATATTGATCACCTTGTTTCTGCGGTTGCCCCGTTGGGAAAGGATTGTGTTACTCGTCCAAAGCCTCTTGCTGGCTTGCGTGTAGTGGCAGACTGCGCTAATGGCGCCACTTCTGTGGTAGCTCCAGAAGCGCTTCGTCGCGCGGGTGCGGAGGTAATTGTTATTAACGCATCTCCAGACGGATACAATATTAACGATCATGCTGGTTCCACTCATCCCGAGCAGTTGCAAGCTATGGTGAAGGCGTCGAAGGCTGATTTGGGAGTTGCTTTTGACGGTGATGCGGATCGCTGCTTAGCCGTGGACGAAAACGGCACTATGGTTAATGGCGATCAGATTATGGGTATTCTTGCGCGCGCAAAGCAAGCCGAAGGTAAGCTGAATCACGATACGCTTGTGGTTACCGTAATGAGCAATCTTGGCTTAAAGCTTGCGCTTAAAGATATGGGAATTGCGACTGTGCAAACAAATGTTGGCGATCGTTACGTTTTGGAAGAAATGCTTAAGCATGATTATTCTCTTGGCGGTGAGCAGTCAGGCCACGTAATTAATCGCGAGTTTGCTACGACCGGTGACGGTACGCTTACAGCGTTGACTTTGTGCCGCGAGGTTGTGCGCGCTGGCAAGAAACTTTCTCAGATGGCAGCTGACTTCCCGCAACTTCCTCAGGCTCTTGTGAATGTTCCTAATGTTGACAAGATGGCGTCTAAGACGAATCCTGCTGTGCTCGCTGCAGTGGAGAAGGAGTCGGCTTTGTTGGGCGATACGGGTCGCGTGTTGTTGCGTCCGAGCGGCACGGAGCCTCTTGTGCGCGTTATGTGTGAGGCTGCAACTCAAGCTCAAGCGGACGAAGTTTGCGCTCGACTTGCTCAAGTTGTGGTTGATAATTTGAAGCTGTAACGCAATTCGTAACGCAATTTGCAGAGTTGTAACGCAATTTGTAACGCAATTCGTAAACTCGTAACGAAACTCGTAACGAAACTCGTAATTCGTGCGAGAGTTGTGCATAACTCTGGAAGTGCGTGAATAATTTTGGTATACTTATCACTTTAGTGCTGTGTTTGCGACGTGTTCGCAAAGCGCCAGTTTTGTACGTTTTTTATTTACGCCCCCGGGTAAAAGGAGTCCTATGTTTACGCATCACGCAAGTGTCGATACGAAACTCAGTCGCGCTGTTGAGCGCTTGCTTGATTCCGCTACTGAAGACGGTATTTTGCCGATTGTGCAGGCGGGGGAGCCTGTGTTGCGTCAGCGTACGGTTGCTTATGACGGCCAACTTACTCGAGCTACGCTTACTAAACTTATTTCGTTGATGCACAGCACTATGTTGGAAGCTCCAGGAGTTGGTTTGGCGGCTCCGCAGATTGGTCTTGGTCTTGCGATTGCGGTTATTGAAGATCATGTGCGTGACGATGAGGACGATCCGCGCGATATTGCGGAGTTGCCGTTCCGTGCGATTATTAACCCGCACTACGAGCCGATTGGTACGCAAACGCGCAGTTTTTACGAAGGTTGCTTAAGTGTTTCTGGTTATCAAGCGGTGCGCCAGCGTTGGCTTGATGTGCAGGCCACTTGGCAGGATGAAGACGGTAAGCAACATTCTGAGCATTTGCACGGCTGGCCTGCGCGTATTTTCCAGCATGAAACTGATCATCTTCGCGGTGAGCTGTATATTGATCGTGCTGAAATGCGTTCGCTTGCTACCGATGAGAATCTTGAGGATTACTGGGCAGACGAAGCCGTCCCTGTTGCCGCTGCCCGAACTCTCGGATTTGCTATATAAAGTAGCGTCATAAAGTAGCGTCATAAAGTAACGCTATATTTTGTGGTTTTGTAATCTATTTAATACAACCCCCAGGTATTGTTTTGCGATTGTTGCCTAATAAAAATGTGATTTTACGTTTGTGTGTCGTAACTTGAGTAATAGAATTAGCCATATGTGCTTTTTGCTGTAGTTGCTAAAAGTGCACGGATGTTCCATTACAGAAAAGGAGAGACAAATGAAGGTTTGTTCTCAATGCAATTCGGAAAATAACGACATCGCAAAATTCTGCAAGAATTGCGGCAACAATATTGAAGCTGTTCAGCCAATGTATGCTCAGCCTCAGCCTGTTCAGCCTCAGCCTGTTCAGCCTCAGCCAGTGTTATACTCAGCCTGCTCAGCCTATGCACACTCAGCCTGCTCAGCCTCAGCCAATGTATGCTCAGCCTCAGCCTGTTCAGCCTCAGCCTGCATACACCCAGCCTACTCAGCCGATGCAGCAGCAGCCAGCTCAAGGCGCTCCTCACTTTACGCAAGCAGCAAATCAAATAAACACTGAACAGGTAATGCACTTCTTCCGTTGGCTTGTTAGCGCTATTAAGCATCCATCTCATAAGTATCGCGTTTCTAGCTTGTATGCCGTGTTGGTGTTTGTTATCAGCGCGCTTGTGTCTGCAATCCAAACTTATTGCACGGTTCAATCTGGTGCTAACTTCTTCAATTCTTTCACTAATGCTGGTGCTAACTTCCTTTCGTCGATGTTGGAGCGTTCTATTTCTGCTCCACGAGTTTCCGTGCCTATTTCCGTGTTCATTGCAGCTTTCTTCGCAGCAATAATTAGCGTTTACATGACATTCGTTGTTGCGTTAATTGGTGCAAAGATGTTTGGTGATCCAATGTCTGCCAGCCAGTTGCATGTTCAGTTCGCTCAGAAGATGGTGCCGATTGTAACAATTCAGATTTGTGCAGCATTACTTGGCATTCTTACTCTTTCGACTCCTTCTGTGTTCTTGCAAATATTTGCAGGTTTCTTAACGTTACTTCTCCCATTCTCCTTCGTGTCTCACGCTGATTGCACGCGTAAGATGGATCGCGAATGGTTGTGGGTTATTTATGTGTTGGTGGCTGCGATAATTCTTATTATTGTATTCTTCGTCACGATGGGTATCGTAACAAGTGCTATTTCTTCCGCAATGTACGGAGCTTTATTGCACTAAACGGATTTTGCTAATCTGATGTAAATGTGATTCTATAAAAGCTTTCGCTATAGAGTATTTTTTGTAAAGTTTGCGTTAGTTTAGCAAAATAGCTTGCAACAAAAATTTTATTCAAAAGTGCTTAGCGTATGAATAATATGCTAGGCACTTTTGTGAAATAGTAGGAGTTAATTTATGAATTGTATACAATGCGGAAACGCAATTGATAATGATGCTGCGTGGTGTCCAAATTGCGGCGCCAGAGTAGACAATCAGCCTGTTCAGACGCAACCTGCTCAGCCTGTTGCTCAACCAGAGGCACAGCAGTTTACTCAGCCTGTCACTCAACCAATGCAGCCACAATATAGCAATCCCGTTTCGCAAACTACCACAAGTTTTGATTCGGTTCCAGCTTCTGATCCGGCTCCAGCTTTTGATCCGGCTCCAGCTCCAGCTCCAGTAAAAATGAGCAAGAAAACTAAGATTATTCTTAGCGTAGTAGGCGTTTTAGTTGTAATTCTTGGCCTTACATATTACTTTGTTCAAAAAAATGTGTATTCTCAGGAAGCTACAGTTAAGCGATACGTTACTGCTTTGGAAAATGGAAACTTTACGGAAGCTAGCAATCTTGTCGATTGGACTTCTAGCAACGTTCCAGATGGTACTCGTGTTCTTATGAACAATAACACTGGTAAGAATACTGAAAATCGTATTGCGAACTCGTCTATTACCGATTTGTCGTACGATTCTAAGCGCGTTACTTACAAAATTAATGGTCAAGAATCATACTTTAATGTTGAGCTTACGCCACCTAAGCAAGAATGGCTCGTATTTAGTTCTTACAAAATAAAGTACCCGACTATAAGCTCGTTGCCTGTAGAAGTACCTAGCAGCATTAAAAAACTTAATATTAACGGCACTTTAGTGAATTTAGACAAATACAAGAAGTCTTCAAAGAAAGATGAAAGCTACGGCTATACTGACGGAAATAATAGTGATAGCACAAGGTATAGTATCCCTGTTTACCCTGGAACGTATACCGTTAAGCCAGTTATAGATTCGCCATTTGTGGAAGCTGATTCTATTAAAGACGTTACTGTTTTTGGTGCCGGATCGAGCGCGGATACTACGGTTGTTAACCTTGTTGCCACTAATAGGTTAGCTAAGGGCATTGCAATTGCTGTTAAAAAAGAGATTGATAAGTGCGTAGCTTCTACGGAACCTGAGGTTTCAAAAGAATGTGAATTCGCTATTAAGCTTAAGAAAAAGTCGTATGGATTCTTCTCTGATCTCAACTATGACTATTCCGATATTAAGAGAAGTGTCGAAAAGTATCCTAAGATTAACGATATTAATACTTCTTCCAGTACTTTTAGCACAGATCCATTTACTACAAAGGTAAAGTATCGTTATAAGGTTAATGACGACAAAGATTGGAAAGATGGCGACCAATCTGACAACTTCTGCATTTATGGAAGGTATAAGATTAATGGCGATAATTTGTCCGTTAGCTTTGGCAACAACGAAAATTAGTGACAAGTAGCTGATTAGTAATAATCAAAATACCTAACAAAAAATATAACAAAAAATCCCCCGCAAGTTTTTGTGGGGGATTTATTTTATTTAAGTTTATAACTTAATGTATTCGCTGTACTTACAGTATTTGCTGTACTTACTGTATTTACTGTATTTGCAATCCAATTACTGGATGCGCAAGTAAAAAGCAAAGCAAATCAGATATTAAAGCAAATCAGATATGGAAGTAAAGCTCATACTCAAGTGGCGTTGGAGCCAAGCGAGCCATATCCATTTCCTCATGCTTCAAATTCAGCCAAGTTTCAAGCAAATCGCTAGTAAACACATCGCCCTGCATGAGGAAGTCGTGATCCTCTTCCAAAGCCTGCAAAGCCTCACCAAGCGAAGAAGGAACCTGCTTAATACCCTCATGCTCCTCAGGAGGAAGCTCGTACAAATCCTTGTCAACCGGGGCTGGAGGCTCAATGTGGTTAATCACGCCGTCCAAACCAGCCATAAGCTGAGCTGAGAATGCTAAGAACGGGTTGCAAGAAGGATCCGGTGCGCGGAACTCAATGCGCTTAGCGGCAGGCTCAGCGCCGGCAAGAGGAATACGAATTGCGGCGGAACGGTTGCGCGCAGAGTAAACCAAGTTCACTGGAGCTTCGTAGCCTGGCACCAAACGGTGGTAAGAGTTAAGCGAAGGATTAGTAAAAGCGAGCACGGAAGAAGCGTGCTTAATTAAGCCGCCAATATACCAGCGCGCGATGTCGGAAAGCTGAGCGTAACCGGTTTCCGCGTAGAACAGTGGCTTGCCGTCCTTCCAAAGCGACTGATGGCAGTGCATGCCGGTGCCGTTGTCTCCAGCAATTGGCTTAGGCATAAAGGTTGCAGCCTTGCCAGCCAAAGCAGCGGTTTCGTGAACCACATACTTGTACTTCATCAAATCGTCGCCAGCGTGAACAAGCGTATTGTAACGGTAGTTGATTTCCTGCTGACCAGCGCCACCAACTTCGTGGTGAGAACGCTCAAGAATCAAACCAACCTTCTGCAAATTGTAAACCATGTCGTCGCGCAAGTCTTGATTGTGATCAACCGGCGGTACAGGGAAGTAGCCGTGCTTTACGCGATTCTTAAAACCAATGTTATTGCTGCCGTCATCTTCTGTATCAATGCCGGAATTCCAAGGAGCTTCGTTAGAATCCACCTCGTAGAAGGAACGCTGCATATCGTTTGCGAAACGCACCTTGTCGAAAATAAAGAACTCAGCTTCCGGAGCAAAGCTTGCGGTATCAGCGATACCAGTGGACTTCAAATAAGATTCAGCCTTAATTGCCACCTGACGAGGGTCACGAGAGTATGGCTCATCCGTCACAGGATCAACAATAGAAAAGGCCACATTCAAAGTCTTATGCTTACGGAATGGGTCGATGTAAGCAGTATCGACGTCTGGAATAAGCTTCATGTCGGATTCGTTAATAGCTTGGAAGCCCTGCATAGAAGAGCCGTCGAAAGCCATACCGTCAGTGAATGCGCTGTGCAAAAATTCGTCAGCTGGGACTGTAAAGTGCTGCTGGACACCAATCAAATCAGTAAATCGTACGGAAACGTATTCAATGCCTTCCTTTTCAATAAGGGCTGCGGCATCTTCTTTCGTTTGCAACGTGGTCATGGCCACCATTCCTTTCTTAATCTTCAGTAACGAGTTTAGAACTGGGAGAGTGATTTTGGATTTCGTCGACTCGAATATCTCGTTACGTTTGTGTTACGTACTGCGTTGCGTGTTACGAGTAGTGTGGCTGCGTTGCGTGATTGTGTGATTGCGTGGTTGCGTGATTGCGTGGTTGCGTGGTTGCGTTGCCGCGCAGTTTACATGCCGTAAGCCCTTTTCATCAGTTCGCGCCGGTACAATAGTGAGTATGACGTATCACGAGCATGAAATGTATGAAGCTAACGATTTAGCCGATAACGCTAGTGCAGGGCGCTCTGGCGACAACAAACTGGACTTAGCTTCGCTTTTCCCTGCAAAAGGTGACGATAGGCGGCCGCCGGACTGGCTTGGTCGCGCACTTATTTACGTGGCGATTGTTGTTTTTACGTCGATTTTCTTATGGTTTGCGTGGAGTAGCATTTCGTTTATTGTTTTCGACGTCATCGTGTCTATTTTTATTGCGCTCGCTATGGAACCGTTGGTGGTTCGTCTTATTAAGCACGGTTGGAGGCGAGGAGTCGCTTCCGGTTTTACGCTTACGAGTTTGCTGGTTGTCGTCGGTTTGTTGCTGGGATTGTTTGGCAATTTGTTTGTGCAGCAGGCTGTGTCGATGGCCTTGGGCTTGCCGGATTTATATCATCAGCTGAGTCAGTTTGTGCTTCATTCTACCGGTTTTAGGATGCCGAATATTGAGCAGCTTGGCATGGAAATTTTGAAGCATGTGCAGACTTCGTGGGTGGTTGATTTTGCCGGTCAAGCGTTGAACACCACGTGGGGTGTGATGACATTTCTGCTTGATTTGCTTACGATTCTTATGGTGACGTACTATATTTCGGCAGCAGGTCCGGCTATGCGTCGAAGCATGTGCCGTTGGATGAATCCGCAGTCGCAGCGAAGGTTTTTGTTTATTTGGTCGGTTGTGCAGGAGCAAATTTCCAGCTTCCTGTTTTCGCGTATTATTTTGGCTGCGATTAATGCCGTGGGTACGGCGATATTTCTTATTGTGATGCACATTCCATATTGGTTGCCTTTGTCGTTATTCTGCGGCATTGTTTCGCAGTTTGTGCCGACAGTTGGTACCTATTTGGGCGGTGCTTTGCCGATTCTGTTTGCGTGGGGATCGAACGGTTATGGTGCGGCTCTCGCAACGTTAATTTTTATTACGATTTATCAGCAGATTGAAAATATGGTGATTTCGCCGAAAATTTCCGAAAAAACTATGGATTTGAATCCGGCTGTCGCTTTTCTTTCAGTGTTGGTGATGGGTGCTGTATTTGGTGCGCTTGGAGCGTTTCTTGCGCTGCCGGTTACGGCTAGTTTGCAGGCTATTTTTAAGGTGTGTACGAAACAGTATCATCTTGTCTCGTCTCCTCTTATGAACGATCCTCGCCCTGAGCGTAAGTCGCTTATGGTTACGAGCGTTGAAGCTATTGGGCATAATTTTATGAAGCCTGTTCGTGATACGGTGCTTCGCGTGATGCGGGGTAGTAGTTCCAGAATTTCCATGAACGACGATATTTTGTACTGGTACAAGCAGGCGTATGTATCTGATAATACGGATGCTGGCAGCGAAGTTAACGTTTCCGTTTACGATGCGGATGAGGCTGATTCTCTTGCTACGATGGCGATTTCTCGCGAAGTGTTGGACGCTGTTAATAAAGATCTTGCTGCAAATCGTGTGCGACGTGCGAAAGTTGCGAAAAATGCGGAAAGTACGGAAAGTACAAAAAGTACGGAAAACGCAGGAAACGCTACGACTGCGCGGAATATTCGCCGTCGCAACAAAAACGTAACAAAAAAGAATACTATAAAAAATAACGTAAAAAATAACCCACGGAGCGGATGGAAGCAATGATTCTGCTATCAATATTTGACGTATTAGTAATAGTTATTGGTATTAGCAGCGTCGTATACCAAGGCGTGTGCGCTGTAGCATCGCTGTTCGCTAAACCTATTGTTTTCCCCGAAGCGCCTATGGATAAGCATTATGCCGTGCTTATTTCCGCACGAAACGAAGAAGCGGTAATCGGCAACCTGATTCGCTGCATCCAAACTCAGACATATCCGCAAAAGCTCATTGATATTTGGCTTGTGGCCGATAATTGTACCGATTCCACTGCGCAAGTAGGTCGTCGCGCCGGTTGCAATGTTATAGAACGTTTCGACACAAAGCACATTGGCAAAGGGTACGCCTTAAGCTATCTGCTCGACCACATTATGGAAAGTGGTGCGGACGCTGTGTACGACGCCTACTTTGTGTTCGACGCGGATAATAAACTCGACGAACACTATTTTGAAGAAATGAACAAAGGCTTCCACGCGGGCTATCAGATTTTGACAAGCTATCGTAACTCTGTCAACCTCTCCGACAACTGGGTTTCATCCGGTTCTGCACTGTGGTTTATTCGAGAGTCGCGCTTTACTAATAATTCACGCATGCTGTTCGGATCCAGCTGCCACGCGGGCGGTACGGGATTCATGTTCTCACGCGAAATTATGCACCGAAATCGCGGTTGGAAATTCCACCTTCTTACGGAAGATCTCGAATTTACTATGGACTCGATTCTTCACGGAGACAAAGTGGGCTACTGTGGTTCGGCTGTGCTTTACGACGAGCAGCCGGTGTCATTCAGGCAAAGTTGGAGACAAAGGCTGCGCTGGAGTAAGGGCTTCTTGCAAGTGTTCCGCTACTATGGTGCTGCTCTTATACGTCACGGTATTCGCGAGCGCGACTTTTCATCCGTGGACTTTACGCTTATGCTGTGTCCGTTTATGGTATTAGCGATTGTACGACTTATGCTTGGGTTCGTGTTTGCGGCCTTTGGTTTCGTAACGTGGACCAGCCAAATTGAATCCTCGCTCAATTTTATTACCACTACAGTTACCAGCGTTTTTGGCATGATGGTGTTTGTGTCGCTGACGATTCTGGTGGAGCACGATAAGCTGGGTGCTACGAATAAGGAGCTGTTCGCGTACGCGTTGAGCTTCCCGATTTTCATGCTTTCTTATGTGCCGATTGCGTTCCAAGCCGTGTTCTCAAAGAGTGAGTGGAAGCCGATTCATCACACCGGTAAGTAGGGTAGTGTGCGTTGATTTGGGACGGCTTGGTGCTTTGGCTAACGGCTAATCAAGCCTCAACTAACGGCTAATCAAGCCTTCCAACCAACGGATAATCAATCTGCCAACTAACGTTTAATCAATCTGTCAACCAACGGATAAGAATATATAACGCTTGTGTGGGGCGTGTGCTAGGCTCAGTAAGTTCATGACTTTAATGATTACATGTAGTCAAACTATTACATACTTTACGAAAGGCTATTGTGCCGCATACTCATTATGCTGCGTCCGCCAATAAGCGTGGCGCCAGGAATACGAAAAATCAAAAGAATACGAAGAATACGAAAAGTACGAAAGACGTTGGGAAATTTGGTCGCGTTGCTCGCAACGGGAATGCCGGCAACGTGGGTGCTGGTGACGCGGGTGCCGGCAACGCTGTGAAGCGCGGCAAAGTAAAGAATACGCATAACAAACGTGAATCCTATGAAATTCGCGAGGCGCGCAGTGCGAAGAAGTCCAACAAGCAGCGCAATCCTTTTGAATACCAGGGCAATCACAAACGCAACAGTGTAAAACACGAATTTAACTCGCGAAGGGAACGCAACCGTAAAGCGCAGAAAGCGCAAGAAAAGGCGCGTCAGAAGGCTTTGCGCTATGAGGAAATGGCGATTCGCGAGGCTGAACAGGATTTTGCGCAGGCGGATTTTGCGCAGGCGGATGGTTTTGGTAAGAATACTGCGCAACGTGACTCTGCTCAGAACGCTTCTGGTAAGTATGCTTCTGGCAAGTATGCTTCCGACAAGCACGCTTCCAATAAGCAGTCTGCGGCACGCCAATCTGCGGCGCATCACTCGTCGGACGCACACGCATTGTCGACGCAAGATTCTCAATCTTCAGCAACTCAAACTCCAGTAATCATTCCGGATTCTGCAATCGAATCTCGCGACGCTTATCGTGACGACGTAACGTTTGCACAACTCGGGGTGCCGGATCCTATTGTGGAAGTGTTGCGTGCCGACGGAAAGACGACGGCGTTCCCAATTCAGCAGGCTACGTTGCCTGATTCGTTGCGTGGAGCGAATATTCTAGGTCGCGGTCGTACGGGAAGCGGTAAAACATTGGCTTTCGCCATTCCGCTTGTGGCGCGATTAGCGGAGAACTTTGTTGATCTTATTAATTCCGGCAAAAAACGTAAGGCTCGCGAAGATGGTGATGTGCCGGCTCCTCGCGCAATGATTTTGGCTCCAACGCGTGAGCTTGTGCACCAAATTGACGATGTGGTAGCGCCTCTTGCGGCAGCCTACGGTATGCGCACAGTGACGGTGTATGGCGGCGTGCGATACCAGCGCCAGGTATCGCAACTGAAGCAGGGTGCGCAAATTGTGCTCGCGTGCCCAGGTCGTTTGGAAGATTTGCTGCGGCAAGGTGCGTTGACGCTCGAAAAGGTGATGGTTAGCGTGCTTGACGAGGCCGATGAAATGGCAGACATGGGATTCCTCCCGGCTGTTACGCGACTTCTTGAACAAGTGCAGCCGGACGGCCAGCGAATGCTGTTTTCTGCCACGCTCGATAAGCAAGTTGGCGCGCTGGTGAGCCGCTTCCTTCCAAACGCCGTAGTGCATGCGGTTGACGATGCGGATTCGCAGGTTGACACCATGACTCACCACATTTTTGCTGTGTCGGCGGGAGACAAATACGAAGTGTTGCGCAAGTTGGCTTCCGGATGCAAGCGTTCCATATTCTTTACGCGCACCAAGTATCAGGCGAAGAATATGGCAAAGAAATTTGTGCAGCAGGGTATTCCTGCGGTGGATTTGCAAGGTAATTTGTCGCAAAATCAACGCGACCGGCATTTGGCGGTGTTTGCGGAAGGATTGGTGCGCGTGCTGGTTGCGACGGATGTGGCGGCGCGCGGCATTGATATTAGTGAAGTTGCGCTGGTGGTGCAGACGGAGCCGCCGGAGGACCCGAAGTCCTTCCTTCATAGATCTGGCCGTACGGCGCGCGCTGGCGAAGAGGGTGATGTGGTGACGCTTGTGCTGCCGAATCAAAAGCGTTCGGCGCACATGATGCTTCGTCGTGCTGGGATTCATGCGAAGGCTGAGGATGTGAATCCTGCTTCGCCTGTTTTGGATGAAATCGTGGGAGAGGCTGCTGAGTTGCAGGAAGGTTGGAGTATGCCGGAGCCTGAGCAGCACAAGCGCAAAGGCCGCGGACGTGGACGCGGGCAGTGGCGCGGGCGCGGTCGCTTTGACCGAGCTTGAAATCATTGGGATTTCAAGCTCCTTCAAAGCGTGATTTGGCTCAATTGTGAAGCACGGGGTGCTTAACGCTCGCGCGGGTAACGCGCTCGCTACTGAGCTTGCGTTGAAAGCACCCCGTGCTTTCAACTTGAGCAAGCTCACGCTCCGAGTTGCTTTCGCGCGCTAAATCGCAGCGCTCAAGCATGTCGTCGCGCAAACCCCGGAGAGAAAATTCCGGCAAATGTTCCATAAAATCACCAAAGCGCTGCGCGAGCGCCATACCACATGACACGCTCCAAATGTGAGGTGAGTTTCTCGCGTTTGGAGCGCTGCGCGAGCGTTACTGGCGCAGAAACTGTACTGCACTAGCGCTTTTACCGAGCTTGAAATCATTGGGATTTCAAGCTCGGTAAAAGCGGAAACTCGCTTAAGTTGGAAGTCCGGGGGACTTCCAACGCGAGTTTCGTAAGCGAGCGCGTTACCCGCGCGAGCGTTATTAACGCAGAAACTGTACTGCGCGAATAACGAAAAAGCGCTTGCTGCACTTGCTTAATTGCTTACTTGCTTTGGCCCTTGCCAAATGCTCGCAACTGAATTCCGTTCCAATCAGCGCTTACAGTCAACGGCGTAGCGGCGTTCATGCCTGCGGTTTTAGCGGCTGATTGCACGGTGCTGGAACTTGGGGAACCTTCGCGCCCTGGTTTTGGTGTTAATACCCACATAGGTGCGTCGTCGTCAAGCATATTTGTGGCATCCATGATGGTGTCCGCGAGTTCGTCTTCGTCGTCGCCGTCGCGCCACCAAATAACTACGCCATCAACAGCGGAATCGTAGTCCTCGTCCACTAGTTCTTCGCCAGTGAGTTGTTCGATACTTTCGCAAATTGTTTCGTCAACATCATCGTCCCAGAGCCATTGTTGCACAATGTCTCCTCGTTGGAATCCGAATTCCTGTGCATGTTGAAAAGCTATCTGTTCCACGTGACTCAATATATCAAAGCGCCACGAAGTGCGCGCACGCAACGGCGTGTATTGTACTTACTTAAGTAGTCTTTCCTTACTGACTCTGCTTTACGTGCGTGTATAGGAAATGTCGAAAAAGTACACGGCAAATGTTCCAAAAAACCACCAAAACAGCAACATTTACCGGAGAAAAAACTCCGGCAAATGTTCCATAATTACGCAAATTCAGCAACAAATGCCGGAAAATCTCCCGCAAATGTTCCAAAAACCAGCCAATCCAGCAACAAACGCCGGGAATTTTCCCGCAAATGTTCCTGTAGCTTTGCAGCATTGCTTCTGCGAACGGTGAGTATTTGCTGCTTAGTGAACTTTAACAGTATTGCTCTGCGGACGTTGAGTACTTATTGCCTAGAAACCACTAGCATTCCTGCTGCTGCACAAGTCACACCGAACCCAATCTTCCCCACACCACCGCAGCTTAATTGCGTAACTTTAGCTGCACTTAGTAAACCACGCACTTTCGCAACTTTTTTGCACGAGTCTATGAGTTTTGTGTTGTGCTTAATTTGTTGAGAGGCTGGAAAAATTGTGTTCAGCACTAAAAGAGGACTGAGGAAGCAACATTACATAAAGAACGAAGCAGACATAAAAACCTTTAACAACCAGAGCGACGAAGGACGGGACGTGCGCAAACACAAATTTTCCAGCCTCGTAAAAACCAAAAAACTAAATCAGTTACAAAACTCACAGACGATACGCAAGTCTGTCTAAAGAAAAAATAAACTAAGAAATTCAAAACGCCAGCAATCAAGCCTCCCTCATCCTCGACACGCCTCAAAAATCGCGAAAGTGACGCAAATCACTATATGTAGGTTGTTATCTTTACGTTTTTCCCTAGATATTGTGCAAGACTTGGGTTATAGTAGAGCAGGTCGTTGTAAACTATTGAAATAGTTTACAACGAGAGAAACGTTAATAAGTAGTAAAAATAATAAAAATAAGTGGTAGAGAGAGGTCTGTCCGATGCAGGTTTTGGAAGAAACTGACGTTGATAACGCAGCAATTCGTATGAATGATGGCGTGGTGGAAGCCCCAGTTTCACGTGTACTTGTAGAGAAGCGCGATGGCCGTGTCGTTGACTTTGACCCAATGAACATCATTATGGCTGTGAAGGCTGCTTTCAAGGACTTGGGCAAGGAAGTCGGTCCGCAGGAAGAGCAGATGATTCGTAGCATTTCTGATCATATTGAGGCCGAAATTCAGGATCGTTACAATGGTCCGGCAAAGATTGAGGATATTCAGACTTTAGTTGAGCACAGCCTTATTGAGAACCATCTGTACGAGGTTGCGCGCTGCTACACGAGCTATCGTCTGAACCGCGATATCGATCGCGCTAAGGCTACGGATATTAACGAAGCCGTGAATCGTCTTGTAAACCGAGACGAGTCGCTCGTTCGCGAAAACGCAAATAAGGATTCCAACGTTTACGCCACCCAGCGCGATCTTCTCGCCGGTGCTGTTTCCAAGGCTTCCGCGTTTTCTATGCTTCCTCACGCCGTTTCTAACGCGCATATGAAGGGTGATATTCACTTCCACGACGCCGATTATTCGCCATTTACTTGCATGAGCAACTGTTCGCTTCCTGACTTTGGCGACATGCTTGCTAAGGGTTTTGCGCTTGGCAATGCCATGATGGATAGTCCAAAGTCTATTGGTACTGCCGCAACCCAGGTTACGCAGATTATTAAGGATATTGCTGGCGCGCAGTATGGTGGCCAGACGGTGAATCGTGCGGACGAAATGCTTGAGCGTTACGCAAAGTGCGATTACGACAAGAATATTGCTATGGCTCACGCTATGATTCCGGATTCTACGCCGATTGAAGTTGCGAAGGATATGATTGACGGTTTGAAGGCTCAGGAGCCTAAGAATCTTCACTGCTCAGACAGGGATCCGCTTCCTGCTGACACTCCTTTTGACGAAAACTTGAGCGAGCTTGATCAGCTTCGTGAAGTTTACGCAAAGATTATGACGCGTAAAGCTATTTACGATGCTATGCAAACGATGGAATATCAGATTAATTCCAACCGCGTTTCTAACGGCCAGACTCCGTTTGTAACTGTTGGCTTTGGTCTTGGTACGTCTTGGTTTGCTCGCGAAATTCAGCGCGCTATTTTGCTTAATCGTATTCGCGGCCTCGGTAAGGATCGTCACACTGCTATCTTCCCTAAGCTTGTGTTTACTGTTAAGCACGGTGTAAACGCGGATCCGGGCGACCCGAACTACGATTTGAAGCAGCTTGCGCTTGAGTGCTCTACTAAGCGCATGTATCCAGACGTTGTGTTCTACGAGAATATCGTGAAGATTACTGGCTCCTTCAAGGCTCCTATGGGCTGCCGTTCCTTCCTTCAGGGTTGGATTGATCCGAAAACCGGTAAGGACGTGGAAGACGGCCGCATGAATCTTGGCGTGGTTACGGTGAATATGCCGCGTATTGCGCTTGAGTCTCATGGTGACGTCGATCGTTTCTGGAAGCTTTTTGACGAGCGTATGGAGATTGCTCACCAGGCTTTGCGTTTCCGCATTATGCGCTGCAAGCAGGCAACTCCTGTGAACGCTCCAACGTTGTTCCGCTACGGTGCTTTTGGCCGTTTGGAAGCTAATGAGAGTGTGGATCAGTTGTTCCGTAACGAGCGTGCTACGGTTTCGCTTGGCTATATTGGTTTGTATGAGACTACGGCCGTGTTCTTTGGTAAGGATTGGATTAAGGATCACAGCTGGAATGAGGATGGCAAGGAGTTTGCGCTTTCTTTGGTGCGTCGCATGAATAAGCTTTGCCAGCAGTGGTCGAAGGCGGAGGGTTACCATTATTCCGTTTACTCGACTCCTGCTGAGTCTTTGACGGACCGTTTCAACCGTATGGATCGTCAGAAGTTTGGCCGCATTGAAGGCGTTACTGATCACGACTTCTACACTAATTCCTTCCATTATCCGGTTTGGTTGCAGCCAACTCCTATGGAGAAGCTTCGTTACGAGGTTGACTTCCCGTATCTTGCTTCCGGCGGCTTTATTAACTACTGTGAGTTCCCTTGCTTGCAGGCGAATCCTAAGGCTTTGGAAGCTGTGTGGGATTACGCTTATAAGATTGGCATTGGTTACTTGGGTACGAATACGCCTATTGATCACTGTTTCGTTTGTGGCTTCCAGGGTGATTTTGAGCCGACTAAGGAAGGTTTCCGTTGCCCTGAGTGCGGCAATAGTGATCCAGATAAGTGCAATGTTACTAAGCGTACTTGCGGCTACTTGGGTAATCCTGTTCAGCGTCCGATGGTTCACGGCCGTCACGAGGAAATTGCGCATCGCGTGAAGCACATGTCTGGCGAAACTGGTCACGTGACGCTGGATAATGGCGAATCTCGCGAATGGTATGAGGAAGCCAAGTAGTAGATTTCGTTATTTTTATTTATAATTCGTGCCGTTGGTAATGCGTGCGTGTGTTGCGCGTTCCCAACGGCATGAGATTATGTGTAACGCAACTTTTTACGTAGTTAAGTAACGTAGTTAAGTAACGTAATTAAGTAACGTAATTAAGTAACGTAATTAATATAAGGGGGTGGGGTATGGCACGTATTACGCTTCATGATTTTGCGCCGAATGACGCGAATCGCGGTCCGTGGATTCCTACCTCACTTTCTAATAATCCGCGCGCCGGTCAGTGGTCGAGCGAGCGCATGAGCCAGGGCATGGTTGCAGACTATAAGCGTTTTTTGATGACGGATGGCGAGGGTATTCGCTGTTCGCTTTACGTTTCCGGCTGCCCGTTCCATTGCGTTGAGTGCTATAACGAGTCGATTTGGGATTTTCGCGCAGGACACCCTTATACGCAAAAGCTTGAAGACCAGATTATGAAGGATTTGGCGGAGCCTTACGTTCAAGGTTTGACGCTTCTCGGCGGTGAACCGCTGCTGAATACTGGCATTTTGCTGCCGTTGTGCAAGCGTATTCGCAAAGAATTTGGTCATACGAAAGATATCTGGAGTTGGACTGGCTACACTTGGGAAGAACTTATGCGCCCGGGGGAGACGCCGGATAAACTCGAACTTTTGCAGTACGTTGACATTCTTGTTGACGGCCGTTATATGAAGGATTTGCACGATTCGCTGCTGCAGTTTAGAGGTTCCAGTAATCAGCGTATTATTGACGTGCCAAAGTCTTTGGAAAATCCGCACGATCCGCCGGTAATTTGGGAGAAGCTTCACGATCAGGAGCGTTTTATTCCGTCAATTTACGGCAAAGACCGCGCGCAAGGCGAAGGCGATGCTTCGTAAATCCATGAATTTGACTACATTTGCTGGGTGATTTTCATGGTTTTGTAGCTATTTTGGCTGGTGTTGTAAATAGTTACTCTGATGAGCCTCGAAAGTTTTCAGCATCGTAGGCGCGACGACCTGCTTTCGCGCTTAGAGCGTAGTGCGTTAGTTTCTTTACACTCGTGTAAAGTGACTGTCGTTTTTTGGCGAGATTCCG
>NZ_LRTV01000001.1:613318-659016 GCF_003408845.1 Gardnerella massiliensis | reverse complement strand
TCCGGCGTTTGTTGTTGTTTTGGTGTTTTTTTGGAACATTTGCGGGAGATTTTCCGGCGTTTGTTGCTGTTTTGGTGTTTTTTTGGAACATTCTCCGGAGTTTTTTCTCCGGGTTTTATCGTTCATCAAACCCTGCCTGCCACATATTCAAAAGTGATATTATTAAGCTTACGAATCATTTAAGGAGGGGGCGTAATGGCGGAAGATGTCACGCGAAAATCGTCGAAAAGATCAAAGAACCGCGCCGATCGTACTTCTCATGCTTTACGCACTGTTCTTCATTCTTTAAAGAATTATCGGCTGCTCGGCGTTCTTACTTCCGTAACAATTATTTTTGAAGCCGCTATGCAAATTATTATTCCTTCGGCAATGTCGAATCTTATTGATTTTGGAATTATGCAGCGGTCAAATAGTACCGCCTGGTACTACGGTTTGCAGCTTCTTATTTTTGCCGTGTTTTCTATGGTTGCCGGCGTTATTTCTGGCATTTGTTGCGCACATTCTAGCGCTGGTTTTGGCAGGAATTTGCGGCATAATATTTTTGCGCGCCTGCAACTTTTAAGTTTTTCGGATTTGGATAAGTTTTCTACCGGCACGATTGTGACTCGTATGACTAGCGACGTGTCGAATGTTCAGTTTGCTTACCAGTTGATGATTCGTTCTGGTATTCGTAGCGTTGTGATTATCGTGGCCGCGTGGTGGTTTACTTTTTTAATTAGTCCTGCGATTTCTTGGGTTTTTCTTAGTTTTGTGCCGATTGTTGGTTTAATTGGTGCGGTTGGTGCGAGTATTGTAGCTCCAGCTTTTATGCGAATTTACCGCATGGTTGATGAAATGAATAATCAAGTTGGCGAGAATTTGCATAATATTCGCGTTGTGAAATCCTATGTGCGTGAAGATTATGAAAACAGTCGTTTTATGCGCATTTCTCATAAGATTTACCAGCATTTTCTTAAGGCGGAGTATGTGCTTAATTGCAGCATTCCGCTGTTTAATGTGTGTTTTTATACGGGTATGTTGCTGGTTGCGTGGATGGCTTCGCGAGAAATCGTTGCTTCTGGAAATAATCCTGCTTTTGGTTTAACTACAGGAAATCTTGCGGCGTTGGTGGTGTATGCGCTGCAAATTTTGTTTGCTTTAGCGAATTTGGTTGCGGTTTTTGTTATGTCTGTAACGGCTCGTGCTTCGATGCACAGAATTGCGAAAGTGCTGCAATCGCAAAACACTGAGCTTGTTCCAGAATTCCCTCTTACTAAGATTTCCGACGCTTCGGTTCGTTTTGAGCATGTTTCGTTGCGCTATCCGAAATCGGATGATGCGGATGAATCTACGCCGGCAGAACAGGAAATTTTACACGATATCAACTTGAGTATTCCTTCAGGTGCAACCGTCGGTATTGTGGGGGCTACGGGTTCTGGAAAATCAAGTCTTGTGCAACTGATTGCAAGGCTTTACGATGTAAGTTCCGGCACGCTTTTTGTAGGCGGAAAGGATATTCGTAACTACGATTCTTCTAGTTTGCGCAACGAAGTAGGCTTTGTTTTGCAGAAAAATATTCTGTTTAATGGCACTATTGCAGAAAATCTTCGTTGGGGTAGATTGGATGCTACTGACGAGGATGTGCGCGAAGTATGTAAGATTGCTTGCGCGGATGAGTTTATTCAGGATTTTCCGGACGGCTACAACACTCATATTGAGCAGGGTGGTAAAAATGTTTCTGGCGGTCAGCGGCAGCGTTTGTGCATTGCTCGCGCGCTTTTAAGGAAACCCAAAATCTTAATTCTTGACGATTCTATGAGTGCAGTCGATATGAAAACGGATCGTAAGATTCGTGAAAATTTGAAAAAGTTTATGCCTGATTCCACGCAAATTATTGTGGCTCAGCGCGTATCTTCAATCGAGCACGCAGACATTATAGTTGTGTTGCAAAACGGACGCATTCTTGCCCAAGGTTCGCACAACGACTTGATTAAGTCTTGCGAACTGTACAGAAATATGGCGGAATCTCAAGCAAAAAGTAATGTAACGGACGACGAAACCACAGTAACAACTACGAGCGCAAAGGGAGCTGAATAATTATGTCTACTAAAACGGCTCAGTCTCCTGCCAAATCCGCCAGCAACAGCAGCGCCAAAAGCAGCTCTAGCGCCAACAGACGCTCTAGCAGCAACCGCCGCACAATCAACTGGCCTGTGCTGAAACGTCTCGCTTCCTGCGTGCTAGTGTATCGCGCCAAAATTTTCGTAATCATAGCCGCAATCATTGTAAGCTCGATTGTTCAAGCTGCCTGCGCGATGTTCCTGCAATCCTTGGTCGACGTGTACATTCTTCCGCTCGTTGGCAAGCACAATCCGGATTGGATGCCGCTTGTGCGCATGATAATGCTTATGGCAAGCGTATATGCGGTTGGAGTGTTCAGCTGCTGGCTGTGGAGCCGGCTGGTTGCGAATATTTCCGAAAGCGTTATGCGCGATTTGCGTGACGCCATGTTTCGGCATCAGCAGAAGCTGTCGTTGCGCTACCTCGATGCGCAAGGCTACGGCGATATAATGAGCCGCTACACGAACGATACAGAAGTGCTTCGCGAAGCTATTTCCTGGGCTTTTCCAGACTCCTTTTCGGCGCTTATTTCGATTACGGCAGCTTTTGTGTCAATTATGTGGCTCTCGCTTCCGGTGGCAGCGTTTGTGGCCGTTTTCACCGTTGTTCTGCTGTTTTTAGTGCGATTTATGCTGAAACGTTCCGGTAAGCTTTTTGAACAATTTCAACATGCTTTGGGTGAGTTGAACAAATTTGTAGAAGAATCCGCAACTGGCAATAAAGTTATTAAAATTTTTAATCACGAAACAGTTACGCTTGAAAAATTAGACGATTGCGTCGAAAAAGTACAAAAAATTTCAGCAAGTGCAAATTCTTACGCAAATAATGTGATGCCAATAATCAGCAACGCAAGCTACTTGCTGTATGTGCTGATTGCGCTACTTGGCGCATGGGCTGCTTCAGTTGGTTTACCAACGCTTGGCATGGCAGGTTCCGGAGCTTTAACGCTCGGCACACTTATATCCTTACTCACGCTGTCGCGTGCGTTTATTAATCCTATTGGCGAAATTACTATGCAACTCAATTCGCTGATGATGGCAATTGCCGGAGCTTCGCGAATTTTTGAGCTTCTCGACGAAGAAGTAGAGCCAGACGACGGCACAGTGCGCTTGGTAAAAGTGCGCATCAGCCAAACGCAGTCTCAAGAAAATGCGCACACTTTTGACGTGCTGGAAGAAGTGAGCGAAAAAACGGAAGGCGAGCACGTTTACTGGGCTTGGAAGCGAGCCGCGCAAGATAACGGCACCAAAGCTGTGGTGCGCGCTTCGCAGTTAAGTCAGATGGCGCAAACAGTGGTGTGTCATGCCAAACGCGACGCTTTAACTTCTCAAGACGGCAGGTATACGTTACTTCGCGGCGACGTGCGCTTTACGGACGTTGTGTTCGGATACGACCCTGAGAAGCCAGTTTTGCACGATATTACGTGGTTTGCAAAGCCGGGGCAAAAAGTTGCTTTGGTGGGCGCTACGGGCGCTGGGAAAACTACGATTGCGAATCTGCTTACGCGTTTTTACGATATTGATGACGGACAAATTTTGTATGACGGTATTGACGTTCGTGATATTTGTAAAACTGATTTGCGTTACGCTATTGGCACAGTTTTGCAAGATGTGAACTTATTTACTGGCAGCGTTATGGATAATATTCGTTACGGTCGCCTCGATGCAACTGACGAAGAGTGCGTAAAAGCGGCGAAATTAGCGCATGCTGACGCGTTTATTGGGCAGCTTTCTCACGGTTACGATACTCAGCTTACTAATGGTGGTGAGGGGCTTTCTCAAGGCCAAAAGCAGCTTATTTCTATTGCGCGCGCAGCTGTAGCAAATCCGCCTGTGCTTATTTTGGATGAAGCTACTTCTTCAATCGATACGCACACTGAGGCGTTGGTGCAACACGGCATGGATGCGCTGATGCAAGATCGCACTGTGTTTGTGATTGCGCACAGGCTTTCCACAGTGCGCAATGCAGACGTGATTATGGTGCTTGATCATGGGCGCATCGTTGAACGAGGGTCGCATGAAGATTTAATGGCTCAGCGTGGCGAATATTATCAGCTTTGCACGGGCGCGATTGAGTTGGAATAAGATGCTTGATTTTGTGCGGCAACACGCCGAACACGCCCAGCACTTGCATTTTGCTGAGGATTCTGTAAGATAGTGACTCGGCTGTTCGAGAGAACAAAGCCACGGCCCCGTAGCTCAGTTGGTTAGAGCGCCGCCCTGTCACGGCGGAGGTCACCGGTTCAAGTCCGGCCGGGGTCGCGATTAATAGGAGACCCGGTTTGCCCGGGTTTTTTATTCATCATGGCTCTGTAGCTCAGTTGGTAGAGCGAGCGACTGAAAATCGCTAGGTCAGCGGATCGATCCCGCTCGGAGCCACTTCTTTTTTAGTTCGCGGTACTTGTGTGCCGCGTTTTTTCTTTTGTTGCGAGTACCCTATTTTTCGGTAGTACGTTTGGGAAATAACCCACGTTTGGCTATTGATATAAAAGAAGGTGCGTATGATTAATAAAAAGTTTATAGCAACTTTGGCGACGACTGCCACATTGCTCGGTAGTTTTGCGTTGGTATCTGTGCCTTCGGTTGCATATGCTAGTGATGCCGCAACGTCTGAAACTTCCGCAAAGTCAGCTAATCAGGACGCTACCATTACGTTTAACGACCCTGCTTTTAAAGCTCAAGCGCTTAAAAGTATGAAGGCTGCTGGTCTTATAGACGCTTCTGCTGATGAGGTGACTTCAGCTCAGGCAGAGCGCGCTACTCAGCTTCGCATTGCTGCTGTTGTTGCTGGATTGAATCCTGTTTCCAGCATCCTGGACTTTTCCAATTTTAAGAATCTTAAGGATGTGTCACTCGACGGCTCCCATGTTGCTGATTTGTCTCCGCTTTCGGGCTTAAAACAGCTGCAAAAGTTAAATCTGATTGCTGCTCCTCAGGCTGATTTGTCGCCGCTTTCGGGCTTAAGTAACTTAACTACGCTGGAATTGTCCGTTGCAGATAGTGCCGACGAAGATTCCAATGTTGACAGTATGGACTTGACTGCGCTAAAAGGCTTGGAAAATTTGCAAACATTAAATGTTGATTCGCCGGTTTCCCAATTGTCGCCTTTAGCTGGTTTGAAAAATTTGCAAAAGTTGGATATTACGGTTTCGTCGAATGCTGATTTAACTCAGTTGGCTGCGTTAAAGAATCTGCAATCGTTGAATCTTTACGGTCCAGAGCTTGCAGATTTATCGGGTTTGAGTAAAGTAACAACTTTGAAACAGCTGGTGTTGAATAGTGATGTTGAACAAGCCGTTAATGCTACTCCTCTTGCCAAGCTCACGAATCTTACTGATTTGAATATTGGTATGTCTCTTGAGGATGTTGCTCCGCTTGCTTCCTTGCTTAATCTTCAGAAATTGCAGCTTTCAGGGCCGAAGATTTCCAATGTTGCTGCTTTGTCGGCGTTGAAGAAATTGGAAGTGCTGAATCTTACCGGTACGGACGTGACTGACGTGTCTTCGTTGGGTACGTTGACTGCTTTGACGCGTTTGCTTGTTAATAGCAATGTGAACGGCGACAGTTTGAAGGCGTTGAAGCAAAAGTTGCCTTCGCTTAATGTGGTTTCGGATTATACTGCGGATGATACTCCGTCGAGTTCGTCTGATTCGTCTAATTCGTCTGATTCTAATACAGATCTTGATTTTGACTTGGATGATTTGGATTTGGGCGATATTGATTTTGGTGACTTGGGTGACTTAGGTGACGCTGGCGACACTGGAACTGGTGACGCTGGCACTGGCAACACTGGCACTAGCGATGATTCTAATCCAAGCGATTTCAATTTTGACGATTTCAATTTTGACGATTTTGACTGGGATAGTCTGGATTTGAGCGATATTGATTTAAGCGGCTTAGGCGATTAGGCGACGTCGGTACTGTACTGGTACTGCTAATGCAAATTCATGTCGTTATATGCGTGGGTTTGCTTAATAAAATGCTTGTAAATTTTTGTAAGAAATAAAAAAGAAGGTACTATATGCTGAATAAAAAGTTTATGGCAATGGTAGTTGCGACAGCGACATTGTTTGGTGGTATTGCGGCTGCTTCTATTCCGGCTGCTGCGTATGCGGCTGACAGTGATACGGTTGCTCATGACACAAATAGCTCCGATGCTCCTAACGGTAACCATACTGATTCTGACGACAATACTCCTATCCAATTTAAAGATCCCGAATTAAAGCGTGCTTTACTTGATAATTCTGGAGTAATGAGAGTACTTAAAAATTGGAACAGTAAAGAAATTACTTATGCGGATGCTAAAAAAGTTGGAGAAATTACCATTGATTCGAAGTACAGTGATATTTGTGATCTTTCTGATTTACAGTATTTCCCTAATTTAACGTATTTGAGTCTCCCTGGCACTGCTGTTTCGGATTTTACTCCGCTTAAAAATTTGAAGAATCTGCAGTGGTTGAGGGTTTCTGATACTGCTGTTTCTGATATTTCACCGCTTGCTGGTTTGGCAAATTTGGGTAAACTAGAGTTCACTAATACTCCTATTTCGGATTTGTCTCCGATTAAAGATTTGAAGAAGCTGAATTGGTTGTATCTTTCTGATACGAAGGTTTCGGATTTGACTCCTCTTGCTGGTTTGACGAATTTGACGGAGTTGCAGATTGCTGGTAATCCTATTTCGGATTTGACTCCGCTCAAAAATTTGAAGAATCTGGACGACATAAGATTAGGTTTTACTTCTGTTTCTGATTTGACTCCGCTCAAAGGTTTGAATGAGCTAACAGGCGTGAGTCTTGTCAATACCCCTGTTTCGGATTTGACTCCGCTTAAAGATTCAAAGAAGTTGATATATTTGGATCTTTCTCATACTGCTGTTTCTGATGTTTCGCCTCTTGCTGGTTTGACTAAGTTGAATAATTTGGCTCTCGACGGTACGAAGGTTTCGGATGTAACTCCTCTTGCCAGTTTGAAAGATTTGATGGATTTGAATCTTTCTGGTACGAAGGTTTCGGATGTAACTCCTCTTGCCAGTTTGAAAGATTTGATGGATTTGAATCTTTCTGGTACGAAGGTTTCGGATGTGTCTTCTCTCAAAGACGCAAAGGATCTGTCAACTTTGAATCTTTCTGGTACGAAGGTTTCGGATGTGTCTTCTCTTAAAGATTCAAAGAATTTGACGACTTTGGATCTTTCTAATACTGCTGTTTCGAATGTGTCTTCTCTCAAAGACGCAAAGGATCTGTCAACTTTGAATCTTTCTGGTACGAAGGTTTCGGATGTGTCTTCTCTTAAAGATTCAAAGAATTTGACGACTTTGGATCTTACTGGTACTGCTGTTTCGGATGTGTCGCCTCTTGCTGGTTTGACTAATTTGTCAGCTTTGTATCTTTCTGGTACGAAGGTTTCGGATCTGTCGAAGATTGCTGGTTTGACAAATCTTTCAACTTTGTATCTTTCTGATACTGCTGTTTCTGATTTGTCTTCTCTTAAAGATTCAAAGAATTTGAATGCTTTAGATTTTTCTCATACTGCTGTTTCGGATGTAGCTCCTCTTGCTGGTTTGACTAATTTGTCAGCTTTGTATCTTTCTGGTACGAAGGTTTCGGATGTGTCGCCTTTGGCTGGTTTGACGAATATTTCGACTTTGTATCTTTCTGGTACGAAGGTTTCGGATGTAGCTCCTCTTGCTGGTTTGACTAATCTTTCGACTTTGGATATTAGTGGCGGAATTGATGTTGCTCCGCTTGCTAATTTGGCAAATCTGTATTACTTGCGCATTAATGGTGGAAACCTTAAAAACGTATCTTCGCTGAAGAATGTTAATTCTGTTACGATTGACGCTTCCAACATGAATATGCCTGAATTAGCTAATTTGCCAAATTTGCAAGGTTTATGCTTAAGTGGCGTACACAAGGCTGATGATATTGATGCGGCTACTATTGCTAAATTAAAGAATTTGAATACTTTGTACGTGGGTACCGATGTGAGTCCTGATGTAGTCCAAGAGTTGCAGCAAAAGTTCCCGAATCTATCCATTCTCTCTGATGCTAGCTTAAATGGTACGCAGTCTGGGACTGTTGAGCCTGTGAATCCGGTTGAGCCACCAGTGAATCCAGTTGAACCACCAGTGAATCCAGTTGAACCAGTGGATCCTGATTTTGACTTTGACTGGGACAATTTTGACTGGGATGATTTGGATTTGAGCGATATCGATTTTGATGATTTAGGTGACACTGGCGACACTGGTACTGGAGAGTCTGGTGATACTGGAGATGATTCTGATCCAAGCGATTTCGATTTTGATGATTTCGACTGGGATAGTTTGGATTTGAGCGATATCGATTTTGGTGACTTGAGTGATTTAATTGACACTAGCTCTGTTGCTAACGCCAACTCTAACGATAACGCTGGTAACGCCAACTCTGGTACCGCTAACGCTGGTAACGCTAACGCTGGCGACGCCTCCGCTAACACTGGTACTGCTAACGCTGGTACTGCTAATGCGGGCGACGCCTCCGCTAACACTGGTACTACTAATGCTGGTACCACTAATACGGGTGCGGCTAATGCTGGTAACGCCAACGCTGGTACCACTAATACGGGTGCGGCTAACACGGGTAACGTCAACTCTAACGCTAACGCCGGTACTGCTAATAATGGTACGGCTAAAGCTAGCGACGCTAATAATGGTGCTGCTAAAGCTGGCGATGCTTCCTCTAACGCTGGTACCTCTAACGCTGGTGCTGTTGCGCCCGTATCCAAAGGCGACGCCGCTACTACGGTGGCGTAAAAGTGTTGCTGCAGTTTGACTAACCGCTTAATGTAGTAAATATTTTCCCCACGTTTGTTTTCGATTCTATTGATTCGGAAAACAAACGTGGGGAAATTTTTTGTTCTAATTCAATCTTTTTTGTTTCGTAAGCTAGTGTTTCGCAAGATAGCGTTTGCTAGTCGAGTTGCTTCCAAGACGCCACATCAATGTGATGCTCAGGATTTGCTTGCCAAGCGTTCCAAGCAGACTCCACAATGTCTTTCACGTCGTAGCGCGCGTGCCAGCCCATTTCCTCATTTATGCGCTTTGCGCTACCAATAAGCTGTGGAGGGTCGCCGGCCCTACGCTCAAGCACCGTTTCCCTAAATGGCAAGCCGGTAACGCGACGAACTTCCTCAACAATTTCGCGAACGGAAGTGCCCTTGCCGGTACCCACGTTAAAAGCATCATACTTACGTTCGTCGCGTTCAAGATATTGCAGCGCAGCAAGATGTGCGTCTGCCAAATCCGAAACGTGAATGTAATCGCGTACGCAAGTGCCGTCTGGAGTAGGGTAGTCGTCGCCAAAAATAGCAGGAGCTTTGCCGCGCTGCAAACGGTCGAGAAGCATAGGAATCAGGTTCAAAATAGCAGGATCTTCCAGCTCAACTGGTCCACAGCCTGCCACGTTAAAGTAGCGCAAAGCGCAGAAGCGGATTCCATACGTGTGCTCGCACGCGCGCGCCATCCACTCGCCAAAAAGCTTAGTTTGACCATAAGGATTAATTGGTAGCATCGGCACCACGTCCTCTGGCACTACTTCGACAGGTGGTACACCGTAAGTTGCTGCAGAGGAAGAGAACACGAGCTTTTTGACGCCACTGTCTTTCATACCTTCGAGAACATTGAGCATGCCGTTAATATTCTGCTGGTAATACCACAGTGGTTTTTCTACTGATTCTCCAACTTGCTTGCGTGCTGCAAAATGAATCACGGCGTCGACGTGCTCATCTTTCATAATTTGCGCAAGCCGCTTACCTGCGTCTGGGGAGGCAATATCCATGCCGTACAGTCGTGCGCCTTCAATACGTGTAGGCTTTCCATAGCTTAAATCGTCCACAACGACGACATTCTGCTTGGTTTCGTGCAAAGCGTGTACTACGTGTGCGCCAATATATCCGCACCCGCCCGTAACAAGAACAGTCATTCTTGACCTTTCCTCGTATCTTTGTGTAATCAGTGCGATTATATCTCGCCAAACTGAACGAATTGCAAAATAGGCTACACACATTTTTGCGTAGTCGGCGTTTTGCGAAATAAATTTTCGCATTATCTACTCAAATTTTCTGCGCACGTGATAGCATCGAATAGATATATATCAATGAGATGCGTCCCAAAAGCGAGGTGTAAAGCATATGACTCTGTTGACGCCTAAGGACATTCGAGAGCATACCTTCCAGATTGTACGTTTCAAGGGAGGATATGACGTTGACGAGGTTGACGAGTTTCTTGATCAAGTTACAGAAACGATTGAAGCACTTGGTCAGCAGGCAGTGCAGGGACTGGGTCAGTCCACGCAATCGCTTGGCCGTGATGTTGCGGGCTTGAATACCAAGATTGCTGAGTTAACTTCTCAAGTAGAGTCCTTAACTAAAGAAAATGAAACGTTGCGTAACGCTAGTAAGCAGCAGGGCGAAACTTCTGAAGCCGCTGCCCAGCTTGAGTCTACTGCAACTAAGTTGCGTGAAGCTGAAGAAAGCAACCGTGCGTTGGCTGCTCAAAACCAGCAGTTGAAGGAGCAATTGGACGGCTTGGGTGCTCAAGTTGATCAGTTGACTGCTCAGACCGCTCAGGCAGACAATGCTAAGCAGTTGCAGAAGGAATTGGAAACGATTACGCGTGAGCGTGACGACTTCCGTGCTAACAGCGAAAACTTGGGTCGTGAACTTGAGTCGGTTCGTCAGCAGCTTGTTGTTACCCAGCAGGAGAACTCCAGGGTTGAAGATCTTGCTAAGCAGTTGGAAGAATCCCAGCAGCGCGAGGAGCAGCTTCGTCAGCAGGTTGCTAAGCTGGAGCCAAATACGGAAACTGGTAGCTTGCAGAAGATTGCTGGCGCTGGAGTTGAAGCTCAAGGTTCTGAACCGGAGCGTGCTACCGCAATGTTGACTCTCGCTATGCAGTTGCACGATCAGTACGTTGATAAGGGCAAGGCTAAGGCTCAGCAGATTGTTGAAGAAGCTCAGTCTCACTATAACGACACTGTTGCTAAGGCTGACGAGTACTCTACTCGCACTCGTGGTGAAGCTGAAGAATACAGCAAGCAGACTCGCGGTGACGCCGACGACTATTCTGCACGCACTCGCTCTGACGCTGATGCTTATGCTTCCCGTGCTCACAACGAGGCCGACGCTTACTCTGGTAAGGTTCGTCAGGCTGCAGATGATTACTCTAAGCAAACTCACGATCAGGCTGATCAATACGAAGCTGAAGTACAGCATCGTGCGGCAGACTACGATTCTACTACTCGTACCGCTGCTGACGCTTATGCTCGTCAGGTGCGTGAGAATTTGGAGAAGCAAACTCAGGTTATCGAAGGCAATATTCAGAGCCTCAAGCAGTTTGAGACCGAGTATCGCACTCGTTTGACCGACTTCTTGGGCCAGCTTGTTGCTCAGGTTTCGGACGAGAATGCTTATGCTGAATTAGGTCAGAATCAGCCTGCTGAGAATGCTCAGCAAGAGCAGTGAGTATTCGACATTACTAAAGATCGGATAAATTTTGGCGCATAGAGATGTGCGTGTGAAACGGCTGCGTACCCGCGCAGCCGTTTTTGCGCTTATTGTTATTGTTGGGCTTGTTATAGATCGTGTAACTAAGCTGTGGGCGTTGGCTTCTTTAAGCGGCGGAAAGCATGTTGAGATAGTTCATAATGTTCTTTCACTGTCGTTAGTTAGGAATCCTGGGGCATCGTTTGGACTAGGTTCTGGGGCGACTTGTTTTATTAGCATTTTGGCTATTGTTGCTTGCGTTGCGATGCTGGTTGCAGTTCGGCGCACATTGTCGTTGCAGTGGACGCTGGCGTTGTCACTTGCCTTTGCTGGAGCGTTTGGTAATTTGATTGATCGTGCCATGTATGCCGAGGGCTTTTTGGATGGCAAGGTGATTGATTTTATCAACTACGGTTGGTCTGTTGGCAATGTCGCCGATATTATATTGGCGGTTGCTGGTGTTTGGTTTGTGGTGTTAGTTATTTTTGACTTCCCGTTTAAGCCTGGTAATGTTTCCAAATCTTATGGAACAAACGAAACAGGCGCAACAAACGCAACAAACGCAACAAACGTAACGAACGTATCAAACGAAACAAACGCAACAAACGAAGCAGACGAAACGAATCAACTTTCTTCTGTGGAAAGTAACGAATAGTTATGCAATTTCCTACGCCTATTCCTGAAGATTTTGTCGGCTGCCGTTTTGATGTTGCAGTTGCTCAATTGCAAGGTATTTCGCGTTCTAAAGCGAGTGCGCTGATTGCTAGTGGTGTCGTATTTCTTGCGAATCGAAAAGCGTCTAAATCGGCTGTGCTGCTTACTGGCGACGAAATAGTATGCGCTACGGAAACGATGGAATCGCAAGAAGCAGTGGAATCGCAAGAAGCGGGAGTATCACAAGAAGCACACGATTCCCGCCAAACGTACGATTCCAACCAAACGTTGCAACGTTTGCGCGACCAATACTTACGCATCGAAGCAAATATGACGATTGCCTACCAAGATGACGATATCGTAGTCGTAGATAAGCCGGTTGGTATGGCTGCTCACCAAGCTCAAGGCTGGGACGGACCAACCGTTGGACAGGCCTTAGAAAATCGCGGAATTAGCATCTCGGCAACTGCTGGAGACGAAAATCGTCGAGGAATCGTAAGCAGACTTGACGTTGGCACAAGCGGCTTAATGCTTGTTTGCAGAACGGATTTGGCGTACGAAGCTATGAAACAACAGTTCTCCAACCACACCGTTACAAAAACCTACCATGCGCTAGTACAAGGCGACTTGACGCAAAATAAGGCAACAATCGAAGCTCCAATCGGTCGCGCGAAAGTATCTGACTTCCGTTTCACAATTACGCCTACAGGAAAGCCGGCGGTAACGCATTGGGATGTGCTGGAACGTTTTGGTAGGGCAACTCTCGCCAGTGTCAATTTGGAAACTGGTCGCACTCACCAAATTCGCGTGCATTTTACTTCTATAGGACACCCGTTGGTCGGTGACTCAATGTACGGCGCCAATCCGGTGCTTGCAGCACAATTAGGCCTCGAACGTCAATGGTTACATTCCACGGAGCTTACTTTTACGCATCCGCGCACCGGTAAATCCGTGACAGTTCGGTCGCATTATCCTTCTGATTTGCAACACGCGTTAGAAGCTATGCGAGCATTGTCAAAGTAGCGTTTTTGCATTTTTTCAGTCAACTTTCGACTATAGAATATCACTTATGACTCAGCCGGAAACCAATTTTGTACACTTACATAACCACACGCACTATTCGCTTCTCGACGGTGCGTCAAAAATCCCCGATTTGGTTAATACTGCGAAAGAATTGGGTATGCCGGCCGTTGCTATTACTGATCACGGCAATATGCACGGCGCGTATGAAATGTGGAGTACGGCTGTAAAAGCTGGAATTAAGCCGATTATCGGCATAGAAGCGTATGTGACTCCTGAAACCGCGCGTCAAGACAAAAGCCGCGTGCATTGGGGTACGGAAGATCAGCGTGCGGACGACGTTTCCGGCGGTGGTTTAATCACTCACATGACAATGTGGGCGGAAAACGATACGGGCTTAACGAATCTTCTTAAAGCTTCGTCTGTGGCGAATCTTGAAGGCCGCGTTATGCGCTACCCGCGTATGGATAAAGACGTGCTCGCAACCTACTCAAAAGGCGTAATCGCGTCCTCCGGATGCCCTTCTGGAATTATTCAAACGCGTCTTCGCTTAGGTCAGTTCAATGAAGCTTTACGTGCTGCAGGCGAGTTTCAAGATATTTTTGGGCGCGATAACTTCTTTATTGAACTTATGAATCACGGACTTTCAATTGAAACGCGCGTAACAAAAGATTTGCTTGAGATTGCGAAAAAGCTTAACGCTCCGCTGCTTGCTACGAACGATTTGCATTACGTTCACGAGGAAGATCGCGAAGCGCAGGATGCTATGCTTTGCATTAATTCCGGTTCGCGCCTAGACGATCCTGACCGTTTTAAGTTTGACGGTTCCGGCTACTATTTGAAGTCCGCCGAGCAAATGCGCGAACTTTTTAAAGAGTTTCCTGAAGCCTGCGATAATACGCTTGAGATTGCTCGACGCTGCAATGTCATGTTTGACGACGGCGAAGATGGCGCTTTTATGCCACAATTTGACTGTCCAGAAGGCTGGGATGAGACTTCGCTATTCCTTAAAAAAGTTGAGGAAGGCTTGGAGCGTCGCTACAATAACAACATTCCGATGGAAGTGTTAAAGCAGGCTGACTACGAGTGCGGCGTGATTTGCCAAATGCAGTTTTGCGGATACTTTTTGGTTGTTGCAGACTACATTAACTGGGCTAAAGCGCATGGCGTAATGGTCGGCCCTGGTCGTGGCTCTGCTGCAGGAGCTATGGTTGCGTACGCAATGGGCATTACCGAGCTTGATCCTATGAAACACGGCCTTATTTTTGAACGCTTCTTAAACCCGGAGCGCGTATCATTGCCAGATATTGACGTTGATTTTGATCCGGATGGCCGCGCGAAAGTGCTTGAATACGTTGGTGAAAAATACGGCAGAGATAAAGTTGCTCAGTGCGTTATTTACGGAACGATTAAAACGAAGCAGGCGTTGAAAGATTCCGCTCGCATTATGGGATACGAGTTTTCAGTTGGCGAAAAGATTACGAAAGCCCTTCCGCCGTCTAAAAACGGTAAAGATATGAGCTTGCACGAAATGTTCGACGAAAAATCAAAGCGTTATGCCGAGGCGCGCGAGTTTCGTGAAATGTATGAAACAGATCCCGACACGCGTCGTATTACAGAAGAAGCAAAAGGTATTGAAGGTTTGATTCGTCAAACTGGTGTGCACGCTTGCGCAACAATCATGGGTTCGGAGCCAATCACCAACACGTCGCCGCTTTTAGAGCGCACTGACGGCACTATTACCACAACTTTCGAGTATCACACTTGCGAAACGCTCGGTCTCGTAAAAATGGACTTTTTAGGCCTTTCCAACTTGACAGTTATTCGCGATACCTTGCGAAATATTGAAAATAATGGGAAAGAGCCGATTGATTATACGAAAATTCCTTTGGACGATAAACCTACGTATCAATTGCTTTCCAGGGGAGATACTTTAGGCGTTTTCCAGCTTGATTCCGACGGCATGCGCGCGCTGCTTCGCACCCTAAAACCGGATAATTTCAACGATATTTCGGCTTTGATCGCACTTTACCGACCTGGCCCTATGGATATGGATTCGCATACGAATTACGCCAAACGCAAGAATGGTTTGCAGGAAATTACTCCTATTCATCCGGAAGTTGCGGAACCGTTGAAGGATGTGCTTGGAGAAACCTACGGTTTAATCGTCTACCAGGAGCAGGTGCAGTCTGCTGCGCGTATTTTGGCAGGGTACAGCCTTGGTAAGGCAGACGTGTTGCGTCGAGCAATGGGTAAAAAGAAGCCGGAGGTGCTGGCAAAAGAGCAGGTGCCGTTCTTTGAAGGCATGAAAGCACACGGATATTCCAGGGAAGCTGCTCAAGCAGTGTGGGATGTTTTAGTGCCGTTCTCCGGCTACGCGTTTAACAAAGCTCACTCTGCAGCTTATGGCTTAATCTCTTACTGGACGGCCTACTTAAAAACGCATTATCCTGTGGAATTTATGGCGGCCTTGCTCCAAAACGAGCGCACTAATAAAGACAAAACCGCACTGTACTTGGGTGAGGCTCGTCGCATGGGTATTCAAGTTCTGCAGCCGGATGTGAACGAGTCTGTGCTCGAATATTCTGCAGTTGGGGATGTTGTGCGCTTTGGCTTGGGTGCTATTCGTAACGTTGGAGATAAAGCAGTAAACGATATTATTGCGGAGCGTGAAAGTGAGCGCGGGCGTTTCGTAAACTTTATGGACTTTATTAAGCGTGTACCGATTACGGCGCTGAACCGACGCCTAGTTGAGTCGCTTATTAAAGCGGGAGCGTTTGATTCTATTGATTCGAATCGTCGCGCGCTGTTTCAAATTTGTTATCCCGCAATAGATTCTGTGATTGCGATTAAAAGAAAGCAGGCCGAGGGTCAGTTTGACTTGTTTGCTGATCTTGACTCGTCTTCCGACTCGAGCATCGATAACGGCATGGGAGATATGCAAATTAATGTGCCGGACGTTGAGGAGTGGGATAAGAAAACGAAGCTTAATTTTGAGCGCGAAATGTTGGGCTTGTATGTTTCTGACCATCCGTTAAGTGGATTGTCTGCGGTTTTGGCTGATTTGCGTGAAATGTCAATTGCGCAACTTATTGACCGTGCAAAAACGATGAGTGACGGACAGCAAGTGACGATTGCTGGTTTAGTTACTAGCGTGGATAGGCGAGTGTCTCGTAAGGGTAACGCTTGGGCAATCGTAACTGTTGAAGATATGGAAAGTTCCATACAGTGCATGTTCTTTGGAAAGGTGTACGAAGCGTCAGCGCAGGAGCTTGCGATTGACCAGGTGGTGCGTATTCGCGGGCAGGTTGAAGTGCGCGACGAAACGGTTTCTATGCGAGCCACGGAGTTTGAAGTGCCAACTCTGGAGTCGGTTGACGAGCGGCCGCTCACTATTGTGCTTCCTCGACAAGCTTTAGACAAGGGTCATGTTGCGGAATTAAGTAGTATTTTGAGCCGTCACCCGGGATGTTGCGAAGTGCGTTTGGCATTAATTGACGATACTGGGCGTGCGCAAGTGCTTACTTTTGGCGACCGTTTCCGCGTGAAGCGCGATACTTCGCTGTTTGCGGAAATGAAAATTGTTTTCGGATCGAACTGTTTGCCGAGCGCGTAAAATATGCAGTATTAATTTGGTAAAATATAAGGTTTAAGAAGCTGTATTAAATAATCTATATTTAAAGGGGAGAAAGTAATGGAAATGTCAAATAATGGCGACGAGCGAAAAAATAACGAAGCTAACGGTGACGATTCAGTACGCGCTTCTTTTACAGATGCTGAATTAGATAACGCGCTTGCAGGTTTTGAACGCGAATTTCAGGATGAATCCAAAGAAAATTCAGATAGCGAAAGTTCCGATATCGAAAATTCAAAAAATGCTCAAAGTGACGGCGAAAATCAAGAAAATAGTGCTCTTGATGACGCAATGCGAGACATTGAAGAAGCGAGTTTTGAAGAAGATTTAGAAGGGTTGCTCGGCAATAAGGCGAAAGTTGCCATGATAATCACTTACGTTGAGCCAGCGCAGCTGCTCGCAGCCTTCTGCAAAATGGCGGACGTTTCCGCAAAATGCTTTGACGAAGAACAAGGCGCCGTTGCCATATTAAAAAATCTCAAAGATAACGGTCCGGAAGAAGACGTAAAAGAATTCGTTGATTTCTTCCGCGGAATGGACGTTATGCTTATCGTAAATCGGGCCGACAAAATCACTGCAAAAATTTACCAAAATGGGGTAGAGCCGCAGGAAATTGTGGCGCCAATGGCGTTAGCTGTGTGGTCAAGAAGAGTAGAAGACCTCGCCATTTGCATGGAAACAGTAGATACTCTTGCAAAACAAGACGTAACAATGTACGATAGCGACGATTTAAGCGACTTTGCTGCGTACAAAATCTTTAATAAATATGGCAAACGGTGAATATTGCGAAAAATACTGCGAATAAAATATTGCGAAAAAGCAAGTGTTGCGTAATTTCATTACGAATACGTAAATTCATTGCTCATAGCTAAGATTCATGCAGAATAATTTGCAAGAATACACTACAATATACATGACGTGCTTATAAATATTACTGCGCAAGCTGGCTGCTAAGCTCAATAATAGCGTGGTAAAAATGCTACCCAAGGGGCTGATTATGGATAGACAACAAGAGTTTGCTTTGCGCACTGTTGAAGAGCGTGACGTTCGTTTTATTCGCCTCTGGTTCACGGATGTGCTCGGTACGCTAAAATCTGTTGCTATTGCTCCTGCTGAATTAGAGGCCGCGTTTGAAGAGGGCATCGGATTCGACGGTTCTGCTATTGAAGGCATGACGCGCGTTTTGGAAGACGACATGATTGTGAAGCCGGATCCGTCGACTTTCCAAATTCTCCCATGGCATGGCGGTCCTGAAGGTACGGCGCGCATGTTCTGCGATGTGCTCACACCTGACGGCGAGCCTTCGCTAGGGGATCCTCGCCACGTTTTGAAAACGGCGCTCGCTAAAGCGAAAGAAAAGGGCTTTACGTTCTACGTGCATCCGGAAATTGAGTTTTACTTATTTGAAGCGCAGGATGATTGGTCTAAAGCGCCTGTGCCTATTGATGAGGGTGGCTATTTTGACCACGTTCCTAAGAGTTCGGCGATGGATTTTCGTCGCAACGCTGTAAGTGTGCTTGAACAAATGGGCATTTCCGTAGAGTATTCGCACCATGAAGGCGGCCCTGGTCAAAACGAAATCGACTTGCGTTACGCGGATGCGCTTACTACCGCGGATAATATCATGACTTTCCGCACGGTAGTGAAGGAGATTTCTCTCGAGCGCGGCATGTACGCAAGCTTTATGCCAAAGCCTTTAACTGATCAGCCTGGTTCTGGCATGCACACGCATTTGAGCTTGTTTGAAGGCGATACGAACGCTTTTTATGAGGCTGGCCAAGAGTTTAATATGTCGCTTATTGCGCGTCAGTTTGCTGCTGGCATTTTGCATCACGCTTCGGAAATTTGCGCTGTGACTGACCAGTACGTGAACTCTTATAAGCGTTTGTGGGGTGGGGCGGAAGCTCCTAGCTACGTGTGCTGGGGTCACAGCAACCGTTCGGCGCTGCTTCGCGTCCCGCAGTATAAGCCAGGCAAAGGCAACTCTTGCCGTATGGAATTCCGCGCGCTCGATCCTGTGGCGAACCCGTATCTTGCCTACTCTGTGCTGCTGGCTGCAGGCTTGGATGGTATCGAAAAGCAGATGACATTGTGCGAGCCTACTAGTGACGACGTGTGGGAGCTTACTGATGCTGAGCGTCAGGCAATGGGTATTCAGCCGCTTCCGGAATCCTTGGATGAGGCGCTAAAGATTATGGAGCGCTCGGACTTTGTGGCGAGCGTATTAGGCGAGCATGCTTTCGAGTACTTCTTGCGCAATAAGCATCAGGAGTGGGAAGAGTACCGTCGCCAAGTGACGCCTTTTGAACTTGAGAAGTACTTGCCGCGATTGTAGCTGTTTTGGCGTTTTTGTGGAACATTTGCCGGAGATTTTTCTACGCTGTTAAGACCCTAACGCAGAAACCGTGCTGCGTTAGGGTCTCATTTTGCCTGTTTTAGGACCTTAGTGCAGTTGGCGCGCTGCGTGAGGGTCTCATTTTGCTTGTTTTGGGACACTGGTGCAGTTGGCGCGCTGCGTTAGGGTCTCATTTTGCTTGTTTTGGGACACTGGTGCAGTTGGCGCGCTGCGCTAGTGTCTCTTAATCCCGTTCTTCGGACCCGCGTGCAGTTGGCGCGCTGCGTTAGGGTCTCATTTTGCTTGTTTTGAGACACTGGTGCAGTTGGCGCGCTGCGTTAGGGTCTCATTTTGCTTGTTTTGAGACACTGGTGCAGTTGGCGCGCTGCGTTAGGGTCTTTCGTTTGCGCTTTGACAGAGCGAGCGTTGTGTTTGTTTGTTATTAAAGCAGTTTGATTCCTTTTGTATTGTTTTGCGTGTGCAGCGTTTTGCCGATTTTTAGTAATTTTGTGGTTAATTTTGTAAAAAGTGGGGATTTTTGGGGAGAAATGGGGTAGAGTGGTGAGTAATGTGCATACGGCATAGTGCATGTTGAGTTAAGGAGGTGGAGTATGGTGCGTCGTGCTGCTCAAGAGCAACCGCAAAATCAAGCCAATACTTCATCTCAGCGTTGCCAAAATCCGGCTCAATCGACTGCAGAATCAAACGTTTCCCAACCTACGCAGATGCCACTGCAAGGGTCGGTGTCGGCGCAAATTCCGCAGCAATCATATTCTCAGCCTATTCAGGCGCAGCTCAATCAGCCAATTAATCAGCCAATTAATCAGGTTTATTATGCTGTGCCAAACGCAACGCAACCAACTGCAATGTCCTCGCTGCAACAGCAAGTGCCAACCTCGGCTTCTTACTCATCTCCTTCTGCCGTGGTTAATCAAGCTGCTCAGTGCACAACTATGCCTATGACATCTGTCCAGCCCGGAATTGCGCAGCCTGTAATGCAGCCTGTAATGCAGCAACCCGTAGTGCAATCCGTCTCCCAACTGCAAACCCCTATTTTGCTCGGTACTTATGCTCCGAAAATTGACGATAAAGGCCGTGTTGCGTTGCCGGCAAAATTCCGTGCGCAACTTGGCGGCGGTTTTGTGATGGCTCGCGGGCAGGAACGTTGCGTTTACGTACTTCCTATGGTTGAGTTTCAGCGCATGACCGCTCAAATCCAGCACACTTCTATGAGCAATAAGTCCGCTCGCGATTATTTACGCGTGTTTCTTTCTGGAGCGGTTGACGAGGAGCCGGATAAACAAGGTCGCATTGTTGTGCCGCCAATGCTCAGAGATTACGCCAGTTTAGGTGACGAAATAGTTGTTATTGGTGTTGGTACGCGCGCGGAAATTTGGAATAAGTCGGCTTGGGAAGCATATCTTGCGGATCGTGAGCAAGGTTATGCGGATATTGCCGACGATGTACTTCCGGCGGTGATGTGATGGCTGATGTGAAGACTGATATTACCGCTATTACCTCCATTCATGCGCCAGTATTATTGCAAGATTGTGTCGATTTAGTCACTCCCGCTTTGCAGCATGAAGGCTCAATCGTGGTGGATTGCACGCTTGGTCTTGCCGGCCACGCCACCGCTTTTTTGAAGGCGGCACCTTCCGCCACGCTTATTGGAATCGATCGCGATGCTGAAGCACTTGCGTTGGCGACTGAGCGCATGCGTAGTGAAGGGCTCGAGCAGCGTTTTATTCCGGCGCATGCTGCCTTTGACGACATCGACGAGGTGCTTCGCGAGAACCATATCGACGGCATTGACGCCGCTTTTATGGATTTAGGTCTTTCAAGTTTGCAAATCGATGAGGCTGATCGTGGTTTTTCGTATTCGCACGATACTGCTCTCGACATGCGCATGGATACCACGCAATCTGTTACTGCTGCAACTATTTTGGCAACTTACGACGTTCGTGAGTTAGCTAAGATTTTCCGCGAGTATGGACAGGAACGTTTCGCATCGCTTATTGCGCGTCGTATTGTTGAGGCGCGTCAGTCCCAGCCGTTTACTACTTCCGGTCAGCTTGTGCGATTAGTTGACGACGTTATTCCTAAAGCTCATCGTGCTACAGGTAATCCTGCAAAACGTGTGTTCCAAGCGTTGCGCATCGAAGTTAATGGCGAATTAGATAAGCTTCAGCGTACGCTTCCTAAGATTGCATTGCACTTACGTACGCATGGTCGTCTTGTAGTGGAGTCTTACCATTCGTTAGAAGATACTACAGTAAAGCGTTTTATGAGCCAGGGCTTAACGGTTGACGTTCCTGCGAATATGCCGGTAGTTCCTGACGATGCGCAGCCGTTCTTTGCGGCACTTACTCGGGGTGCGTTGAAGGCTTCGAAAGAAGAATTGGCGCGTAATACGCGTTCTTCTTCTGTGCGTTTGCGCGCTGTTGAGTTGGTTCGTCCTATTCCTCATCGTTGGATTGCTCGACTTGAGGATGCTGCTGGCAGAGCATCTCAAAAGGAGGTGCGCTGACATGGTTATTGGCATGAAAAGTCGTGTTTTGCGTTCAACTTCGTCTGCTTCAGCTCCGGCTGGTCGTGTGAAAGATGCCGCAACTCGTAAAGATTATTCGCATAATTCAGTTACTTCAGCTTTTCAAGCAGGTAAGGCTCACGCTTCGAGTGTTTCTGAGCGTTTCCATCGGGTTATGGCTTGGAGTAATACGCGTAAGGTTCCGCTTATTAATTGCGTTATTATCGTGATTTTTATGGTTGTGACGTTGTTGTCATCCCTTATGCTTCGTACGCAAATGGCTGAGATTTCTTTTGAACAGACTGCCGTACAGTCTCGTATTGCGCGGTTGCGTCAAGACGTTGAAACTACGCAGGCTAAGCTCGACACGCTTGAAGCTGAACTTCCTGCGAAGGCTCAAGAAATGGGTATGGTTCCGCAACAGGGTTCTATTGCGATTGACTTAAGTGATTACGCTGCGAAACGTAAGAATGGTGAAGCTGAGCGTAAGAAAGCGGATCGTCACGACGAAAAGCAGCAATCTTCGCAACAAAGCAGCCAAAGCAGCCAAAGTAGCCAAAGCAATCAAAGCCAGCAAAGCCAACAAAGCCAACAAAGCAATCAAAACAATCAAAACCAACAACAATCAGCAATACAGGAGAAACATTGATGCGCCACTTAATCAAACAACGTTTCGCCCAGCAGCAGACATTTGTAAGCAAATGCACTGTTATCGCTATAGTTTTTGCAATTCTCGCTTCGTGCGCAATTGTAAAGCTCAGTTTTATCCAGCTGATTAACGCACGTTCTACCGCACAGGCAGCGCAGGCTGAGCGTAGTCGCGTGCGCCCAATTCTTGCTCGTCGCGGTCGTATTCTCGACGCGAACGGCGCCGTTTTGGCACAGAGTGTTGAGCGTTACAACATTATTGGCGACCCGTTGAATGCTCAAGCTTTTAAACCTACTCCTTGCACGAAACAGACCGAGCATAACTGTCATATTCTCAATGGTAAGCCGGTTGAAGGTACGGGCGCTGTGGCGGTTGCTCGTCTTCTTGCTCCGCTGCTGCATATGAGCTCTGTTGAAATTGGCGGGAAGTTGGCTGGTGTTGGCCGTTACGCTTTACTTAAGCGCAACGTTACTCCAGAAGTGAAACGTGCTATTGATAAGTTGAATTTGTCTGGCTGCATTTATGCAGAAGAAAGTAGTGAGCGCGTGTATTCGAGTGGACCAATTCTTGGTTCGCTTATTGGTGCCGTCACCAGTGCAGATGAAGTGAATCGTAAGGATGTGAAAAACCGTAGAGGTGAGGTTGGTGTTACGGGACTTGAGCTTGCGCACGATTCAACATTGAACGGCGTGGACGGTTACCAGCGCTACCAAGGCAATAATGCTGGAAACGAAAAGATTCCGGGCACTGTTACCGAATATAAGCCTGCGGTAAACGGTAGTGATATTAAGCTCACTATTGATAGCGACGTGGATTGGTACGTTAAGAAAGTGCTTCTCGACGGTAAGGAAAAGTATAAAGCAAAGTGGGGTATTGCTGTTGTGCAGGACGTGCACACTGGTGAGATTCTCGCTTTGGAAGATACGGACGATATTACCGCTGGCAGCACTGAAGCTAAGCTGAATGTTTCTCGTGCGGTGAGCCAAACATTTGAGCCTGGTTCTATTGGAAAGGCTTTTGCTTTGGCGGGTATGTTGCAAACGAGAGCGCGTAAGCTGAGCGATCGCTTTGTTGTTCCTAACTCTATTGTTAAGAATGGTCAGCGTTACCATGACGCACTCGATCACGGCGCAGAAAACTTGACTCTTGCTGGCATTCTAGCGGAATCTTCCAACGTCGGTATGATTATGGCCGGTGAAACTTACCCGGTTGATAAGCGTTACGAATACATCGCTAAGTTTGGTTTAGGACGGTATTCCGGCTTGAATTTGCAGGGTGAATCTCGTGGTCTGCTTCCTAGCTTGGAATCGTGGGATGGCCGTAAGAAGGAAACGGTACTGTTTGGTCAGGGTTATGCTGTGAACGCTTTGCAAATTACGAACGCTATGGCGACTATTGCAAATAAAGGTGTTAAGTTACGTCAAACCTTAGTGAAGTCTGTTATAGATTCTAACGGTCATGTGACCAAATCTAAACGTCCGGAGGCAACGCGAGTTTTGGATGAGAGCGTTGCGGCCGACATGATGAACGCTTTGGAGAATTCAGGCGACCACTACCATAATTACACTGCTATAGATGGTTATCGCGTTGCTGCAAAAAGTGGTACCGCTGAGGTTGCTGGTCCTGACGGCAAGCTCACCTCGAATATCAGCGACTGGTCTGGTGCCATTCCTGCGGATAATCCTCGTTTCGTGATTACGGTTGTGTTGCATGATCCTCAAGGTGTGTATGGTGCTGTAACGGCAGGCCCACTGTTCAAGGCAATTGGCGAGTTTCTTATGCAAAAGTATGATATTCCAGCTTCCGCTCCTCGCACGAATCCAGCCCCAATTAATTGGTGACAGTGAGTGCGTTTGCGTTAGTCCACGTCAGCAGTGCTGCTATAGTAACGAAGTAGGGTGTTAGATGAACGCGGTTGATGAATATTCAAGAACTAGGGTTACGTTAGGTTTTGCTGCTAAAAACTACGGTTTTGAAGTAGTGCCGGCTTTCGCTGCGGACGTAACTATTACTTCGATTGCTCACGATGTGCGTAAGGTGAGGCCAGGCTGCTTGTATGTGCCGATTGGCCATATTGATCGCCGTCAGCTTGAGGCTGCGCGCGATGCAGGTGCTTATGCTGCGTTGGTGACTCCGGAGTTGCGTTCTGAGGCTGCGGAATTGGGGATGCCTTTGCTGGTTTCGTCGGTGAATCCAGTGGCTCTTGGGAAACTTGCTTGCGATATTAATGCGGACCCTTCTTCGTGCGTTGCAACTTTTGCTGTTGCTGGTGATGACGACGACGATATTCATGCTAACGTGATTCGTTTGGCTGACTTTTTGCACATGCTTGGCAATCCAGTTGGCATTATTAGCGACGCTGGTTCGAGTTCTTTGCAGCGTGAGTTGTCGTTGCAGTATCCGCTTCATATTGCCGACGTGCAGCATGTGCTGTCGGTTTGCGTGGAAGACGGTGCGGCGGCCGTTGTTATTGCGTTAAATTCGGCGACGCTGTCGAAGAATGCGTTACAGTCAGTAAATATTGATGTGTTGGGTGCTGAGCAGACGCATCGCGCAGCAGAGGATGCATCTTCGTCTGGATACGCAACAGCGAATACTAGGGCGACTGAGCAGCTTTCATTAAAAGCGCCAGTTTCGGCCGTACCTCCTGTTCCAACCGTGCAGCTTACACCAACTGAGCCGTCTACTTCTTCCCAATCTAATTCTTCGACTGTTGATTCTGCGCAAGCCGAGCCTACTGCTTCTCAGGCCGCGTCTGCTTCTGTGGAAAGCGCCTCTCAACCAAGCGGTGATTCCCAAGTCGAAAAAGTTTCTTCTGACACATTACCTGCAGTTGCGGCACTGACAACTACCACTTCTCTGCTCGATTTGCCGCCAGCTGCTCCAACCATGAGTTTTTATTCTTTGCGTCAACGCTACGGTTTTTGCAGCAGGGATCACGCGTATTGCGTCACCCGTTCAGCCGATTCCGACGAATTAGCTGCTTTAGCTGATCAAATTGGTGGCAAAGATGTGCACCGACACCTTTCCTTGTCTATTGCAATGGTGTTGGCTGCTGGCGTGCGTCGGGGAACCATTAAAAGTGCGTTGCGAGTTTCTCACGAGTTGCGTTAGTATATGTAATTTCGCGATTTTGTTGCACGCATAGTTGCTGTGCAAGTCGTGTGAGTTTGTAGTTTGGAGGATGTATGAGTTTTGTGGATTATGTTCACATGATGCCGATGACCGTTGGCGATATTGCGAAAGCGGTGAATGGAGAGCTTAGTGGCGGCAATGCTGACGATACTGTAACTTCGGCGTGTAGCGACTCTCGTCAAGTTAAGCAAGGTTCTGTTTTTGTGGCAATGGTTGGTGAGCGCGTAGATGGGCACGATTATGTTTCCAGTGCGCAGAATTCCGGCGCTGTTGCTGCTATTGTTGAGCATATTGTTGACGGCGTAGATATAGCGCAGATTGTGGTGAATAATTGCGTTGAAGCGTTGGGGTTGCTTGCGCAATATAATTTGCGTCTTCGTCGTGCTTCCGATAATCCGTTTACGATTGTTGGTATTACGGGTTCAGTTGGTAAAACAACTACGAAAGATATGTTGCATGCTCTGCTGAGCACTATTGGGGAAACGGTGGCTCCTGTCGGTTCGTTTAATAACGAAATTGGTTTGCCGCTTACAGCTTTGCAAGTGAACGATAAGACGCGATTTTTAGTGGCGGAGATGGGCGCTAATCACGTTGGCGAAATCGCAGCGCTTACGAATATTGCTCCTCCTGACGTTGCTGTCGTGCTGAAAGTAGGTACAGCTCACTTGGGTGAGTTTGGTTCCGTTGAGCGTATTGCACAAGCAAAAAGTGAGATTGTTCGCGGTCTTGTGCCGCATGGCATAGCGGTGTTGAATGCTGACGATACGCGCGTTAGTGCCATGGCTAATTTGGTTGATAAGCAGCACGCTCGTTGGTTTGGTAAAAATACTAGCGACGGATTGTTGGAATCTGCGGCTGCTGGTGAGTATCAGTTGTGCGCTAGCGATATTGCGTTGGATTCGTTAGGAAAACCAATTTTTACTCTTACGGAACGCAATTTTAGTGCAAAATCGGCTCCAAATACTAGCGAGGATTCAAATACTAGCGAAAACTCTTATGATACTTGCCAAGTCCAGGTGCATCTCGCTTTGCCGGGTGCGCATAATGTTATGAACGCGCTCGCCGCGGCAAATGTTGCGCGCTTGCTGGGCATGAATCTTCGTAATATTGCTGACGTTCTTTCGCAAGTTGCGCATATTAGTCCTCACCGTATGCAGCTGAGTACAGTGCATAACAATGGTGAGCAGTTCACGCTTATTGACGACTCGTTTAATGCAAATCCTGATTCCATGAAAGCTGGTATTGACGGTTTGTGCGCGTATGAGCGTGCTGACGGGCGTGATTCTTCTCAACTGTTCCGTATTGCTGTACTCGGTTCTATGCTTGAACTTGGTGGCAGCGAAGACGAGTTGCATGAGAAGATTGGTTCGTATGTTGCTCATGCCGGTGTCGACGCTGTGGTGGCGGTTGGTTCGCAAACTGATGCAACATTGGATCATCTTGCCCAGTGCATAGTGAGCGGTGCGCGTCAAGACTGGCAGCATAAGGCCCTTAGTGCTGATGATGCGTTGCATGTTGTGCATAGTGCTGAGGCTGCGGATGCTGTAGTGTGGAAGTTGGTGGCTGCACATCCGAGTAGCGTGGTGTTATTGAAAGGATCGCATGCTTCAGGTTTGAGCGTGTTGGCTGAGCGTTGGGCAACATTACTGCCCGCTGGTAGTGCTGCTCGCAAACAAGACTAAAGGCAAGCGTAACAGTAAAACGGAGGTTTAAGCGGTGATTGCGCTTATTGTTGGAATCGTGGTGTCGCTCGTGGTGACGATTGTTGGCACACCACTGCTTATTCGTTTGGTGCATCGTTTGCACTACGGTCAGTATATTCGTCAAGACGGTCCTCAAACGCATCTTATTAAGCGTGGCACTCCAACCATGGGCGGTGTGGTTATTAATCTTGCCGTGGTTGTTGGCTGGGCGGCTTCCGCGTTGTACCGCTACTTGTCAATGGGACGCACTCCTTCCTGGTCTGCATTTCTTGTGCTGTTTGCCATGCTTTCCATGGGTTTGCTTGGTTTTATTGATGATTTTGCTAAGGTTCGTAAGAAGCAGAATCTGGGCCTTTCGGTGCATGCTAAGCTGATTGGACAGATTATTTTTGCTAGTATTTACGCGCTGTTAGCGTTGCTGCTTCCTACACAGTCTGGTATTGCGAGCGCTCAAGCTGGTATGAGTTTTATTGAGCGTCCTTTCCTTGATTTTTCTGTTCTTGGCAAGTTTGCTGGCATAGTCGTGTTTATTATTTGGGTTAATTTCCTTATTGCGGCTTGGTCTAATGCGGTTAATTTGACTGACGGTCTTGACGGTTTAGCTACTGGCTCGTCTATGATTGCTTTCGCCGGTTACGCTTTGATTGCTTTTTGGGAAAGTTATCATGTGCGCGGTGGCGGTCATTTTGGTTTCTCTTACGCCGTTTCCGATCCTCTCGACTTAACTATTATTGCCGTGTGTGCTGCGGTTGTGTGCTTCGGCTTTTTGTGGTTTAATTCCAACCCTGCTCAAGTGTTTATGGGCGATACTGGTTCCTTAGCTTTGGGCGGCTTGTTTGCGGCACTTTCTATTGCTACGCACACTGAGTTTTTGGCGGTTATTTTGGGTGGCTTGTTTGTTTTGGAAGCGGCGAGCGATGTTATTCAGGTTGGTTTCTTTAAGTTGACGCATAAGCGCGTGTTTAAGATGGCTCCTATTCACCATCATTTTGAACTTTTAGGTTGGACAGAGACCAAGGTTGTGGTGCGTTTCTGGATGATTGAGCTTATGTTTGTGCTGTCGGCGTTGATGATTTTCTACGCCGATTGGGCGGGGCGCTCAGGATTGTTGATTTAATCAATGTTTGGTTTGTTGGTAAGACGTAAGAAATCTTAGGTAAGTTTGGTGAGACCTAAATAAGATTTAAGTAAGGGTTACGTAAGGCTTAATTAAGACTTAGTTAAGTCTTACGTAAGACTTAAGTTACGTAAGACTTAACTAAAACTTAAGTAAGGAAGCATCAAGAAGGCAGTAATATGAATACGTCTCATTATGATTCGTCTTTCGCATCTCAAATCGCATCTCAAATCGCATCTCAAACTAATGCTGGTGATGGTGCTTTTGCGTTCCGTCGCGTGCTCGTGGCTGGTCTTGGTGTTTCTGGTCGCGGCGCTGTGTCAGTGTTGCGTGCGGTTGGTGTGTCACCTGTTACGGTGGATGAGTGTAAGCCTGAAGCGGATATTCACGACTTTTCTGCAATTGACTGGTCGAGTATTGATGCTGTGGTGACGTCACCTGTTTTTAATCCGCGTACGCCATTTTTACTCGAGGCTGCTAAACGCAATATTCCTGTTATGAGTGAAGTTGAGTTGGCTTGGCGAGTGCGCGTTGCTACGGAGCATACGCATCAGCCTGCTTACTGGATTGGTATTACCGGCACGAATGGTAAAACTTCTACTACGGAAATGACGTCTGCTATGCTCACCGCTTGTGGCTTGAACGCTCCTGCCGTGGGAAATATTGGAAAGTCTGTGTCTCACGCTGCTTTGGAGCCTGAACACGATGCGCTGTGTGTGGAATTAAGCTCCTTCCAGCTTCATTTTACTGATTCTTTGGCGCTCGATTGTGCTGCTATCACTAATATTGCTGCCGACCATTTGGATTGGCATGGCGGTATGGAAGCGTACGCTTACGACAAGTCGAAAGTATTTAATAACGTGCGTAAAGCTTTAGTTTATAACGCTCAGGACGAGCGGGTTAAAGCTTTGGCGTTTGCGGCGATTGTGTCGGAAGGATGTAAGCGTATTGGTTTTACTTTAGGCGCGCCTCAAGCTGGGGAAATTGGTGTTGAAGACGGTTGGATTGTTGATAACAGTGGCGTCGCTGGGGGTGTTGCTGGCAAGCCGCAGCGCATTGTGGCGTTGCGGGATTTGCAACACTTGTGTGAGCCTGATGGCACGGTGTATCCGCATTTGTTGGCTGATGCGCTTACGGCTTTGGCGTTGGCTCTTGGCCTAACCGGTAATGTTGAGGCTGCTGTTTCGGCGTTGGTTCAATTTGCTCCTGGCGGGCATCGTATTCAAACTGTGGCAACGCTTCCTTGCACAGACGGTGATGTTGCTCATGCGATTCGTTTTGTGGACGATTCTAAGGCGACGAATGCGCATGCGGCTGCGGCTTCTTTAGCAAGTTTTGCAGATAATTCAGTTGTTTGGATTGCTGGCGGCTTGGCGAAAGGCGGCCATTTTGAAGATTTGGTAGCTAAGCAGCGTCACGTTATGAAAGCTGCAGTGGTGATTGGTGTAGATCAGCGTCCGATTGTTGAGGCGCTTCACGCGGCCGCGCCGGATATGCCTGTAACGATTGTTGCTCCTGACGGATCTGGCGTTGAGTCTTATGCGAAGGTTAGCGATTGCGTGCTCAGTAAGGTTGAGAGCAGTTCGCTTATTTCAGCAAATTCTTCATTCGGTGAAGCGGTTATGCGTCAGACTGTTGCGGCCGCTGGAAGCTATGCGCAGCCTGGGGATGTGGTGTTGCTGGCGCCAGCTTGCGCTTCTATGGATCAGTTCGTTTCGTACGCGGATCGCGGCAATCGCTTTGCTCAAGAATCTCAACGATGGGTGCACGATCATGGTAGTAAACAGCAGTAATCCGAAGCGGTGGTTAGGCGCCTTAAAGAATTTGGTGCGTGGTAATAATACTCGCGCTCGCAAGCTGGCGTCGCGAAAAGCAAGTGGCGCGGCCGCTGTTGCGCCTCAATCTTCTGTTCAGAACGCCGCCTCTCGTCAAGCCGCCGCCCCTCGCCAAGCTTCGTCTGATAGTTCGCAAGATTCATCATTGCGCCAATACATGGGCTGGCGCAGTCTTATTAACCCGTTATGGTGTTTATACGGCATGCGGGTATCAGTAGTGATACTTTCGATTTTCGGCTTATTTATGGTGTTCTCAAGCTCCTCAGTCACCATGATTACGTACGGTGCAGCACCGTGGGGCCAGGGTGTCAACCAAACGCTTTACTGCATTTTGGGAGCTATAGGCTACATTTTTGCTTCTCGACTTCCTATTTCGTACTATCGTCGCTACATCGCCGTTATTTATACGGTTTCTGCAGTGGCACAGTTCCTCACCTTTGTGCCGGGACTTCGACGCGAGGTGAACGGTAACGCAGGTTGGATATCAATAGGACCTATTACGTTGCAGCCTGCCGAAATTACGAAACTCGCCTTATGTATTTGGCTTCCAGTAGCGCTACTTGCAGCAAAGCAAGCGTATAAATGTGTGCAAATGCGCGCGTATATTCCCGCAGCTGCAGGACTCGGCCTATCCCTGCTGCTCGTTATTGCTGGCAAGGATCTTGGAACCGCCCTAATTATTATTTTCATAGCTTTAATAGCGTTCTATCTCGGCGGATTCCCAACGCGTTGGCTGGTAGGAAGTATCGCTGTAGCAGTAGTGCTGGTGGCGCTTTTGGTATTAACAAGCCAAAACCGTATGCGGCGTATTCTCGCAACACTCCACGGATGTGACGCAAAAGCTGCCCGAGGCGTGTGCTTCCAAGCCATTCACGCACAGTACGCCATGGCTTCCGGCGGATTACTTGGAGTAGGTATCGGCAATTCTCGAGAAAAATGGAATTATTTACCTTACGCGCACAACGATTTTATTTTCGCTATTATCGGCGAAGAAATGGGATTCCTCGTGGCGGCCGCAGTAGTCTTACTGTATATCGTGATTGGCTGGTGCATGATGTCCTCAGCATTGCAAGCGGAATCTAAATTTATTTCCATATCCTTAATGTGTATTGCCACCTGGATCGTAGGGCAAGGATTAGTAAATATTCTGGTAGTAGTACAGTTGCTGCCGGTTATGGGCGTTCCTATGCCGTTCGTTTCTGCAGGAGGATCGTCGTTAGTGATGTGTCTTGTTGCGGTTGGTGTGGCGGATGGTCTTATGCGAGAAAACCCGCAGCTAAAAGTAGCAAAATAGTAGCAAAATAGTAGCACGCTTATGCGGCAACAGAACAACAAGAGGCAAGTTATGAACACTAACAATAACAACCAGCACGACGTGCATATTGTTCTCGCAGGAGGGGGCACTGCGGGACACGTCAACCCGCTGCTGGCCGTCGCGGACGCGTTGAAAAAACGTGCGCCTCAAGCAAATATTAGTGTAATCGGCACAAAAGTTGGTTTGGAAAGTACTTTAGTTCCGCAGGCCGGTTACGAACTCGACACTATCGAAAAAGTGCCGTTCCCGCGTAAACCAAATATGGCTGCTCTTACTTTTCCTATTCGTTGGTTGCGTGAAAAACGCAAAGTTCGCGACATATTAGCGCAACGAAAAGCAGATATTGTTGTCGGCTTTGGCGGCTACGCTGCAGCCCCCGTGTACTCTCAAGCTCACGCGCAGCATATTCCGATTGTTGTTCACGAACAAAACGCAAAAGCTGGCATGGCAAACAGGCTGGGCGCTCGCTGGGCAACCAAAGTGGGAACGGTGTACGATACTACGGGTTTGCGCGCTCGCAAAGGTGTCGAAGTGGAGCGAGTCGGATTGCCGCTTCGACCAGCTATTGCGCAACTGTGCGAAAAATTTGAGGAAGATCGCGATGCTGCGCGCATGGAAGGTGCCTACCAACTCGGTGTTGATCCTCGACGACCAATTATTCTCGTAACCGGCGGGTCTTTAGGAGCACAAAGCCTTAATCGGGCTGTAGCGGGCGCCGCAAGCGACATATTGCAGCATGCGCAAGTAATTCACTTAACTGGCCGCGCAAAAGCGGAAGAAGTTCGCAATATTGTTGCGCAACAAGTGGGTCAATCGCAAATAAACGATATTAAACCGGAACATGCAGGATTGGGCGACTACCATATTGCGGAATATTTAGAAAGAATCGACTGGGCTTTTGCGTGTGCAGATTTAGTTATATGCAGGGCTGGTGCTGGAACGGTTGCGGAAATTTCTGCATTGGGACTTCCCGCAGTGTATGTGCCGCTTCCAATTGGCAACGGTGAGCAGCGTTTTAATGCGCAGCCTGTAGTTGACGCTGGCGGCGCCATAATGGTGGAGGATGCCGACTTTACTGCAGAATGGTTGCGTGAAGAAGGATTGACGTTGCTGCAAGATGTGAATCGTCTTAAAACGATGCGTAAGCAAGCGTGGAGCTACGGAATTCGCAACGCTGCAGACGTTATGGCACAGCGTATTCTTGGAGTCGTAAGTGAAGGTGGGGATTATGACGACTGATACTAGTAATGCTGCTTCATCGTTGGGTACGGTGTGCAATCGTATTAATTTGAACCCTATACAAGCGGCATTTGACGATTCTCAAAGCGTCACTACGCTCGGGCGAGTGCATTTCATCGGCATCGGTGGAGCCGGCATGAGCGTACTAGCGGAAATGCTCCACGAAGAAGGCGTAAGCGTTAGTGGATGCGATAGGGAAGCAAACGACCACACTCAACATTTAGAAACGCTAGGTATTGAAGTAGCAATTGGACAAAATTCTTCCCACGTCGAACATGCCGACATACTCGTATATTCAAGCGCTATTAAACCGAACAATCCAGAAATCGTAGCTGCATACGAACGGGGGGTAAAACTCGTTCACCGCAGCGATATTCTTGCGTTACTGCTTGCCAACAAGCGCGGAGTTACGGTAGCGGGTGCCCACGGCAAAACCACTACAAGCTCACTGCTCGCGCACATACTTACCACCGCAGGAACGGGAGAACTTGCGGATCCAAGCTACGCTATCGGCGGCTCGATACAAGCGGCAGACGGTGCGGTTATCGATGGAGGTCACGCAGGCAAGGGCAGCGTTATGGTTGCCGAAGCCGACGAATCCGACGGAAGCTTTGAAAAATATCGTCCAGCAATCGCAATCGTAACAAACGCAGAAGCGGATCATTTAGACCACTACGGTTCCAGCGAGCACTATCGCGAAGCATTCTGCGAACACGTAAGTCACGCCGTAAACAACGTGATTATATGCGCGGACGACGATGGTGCTCGTCAAGTGCTTGAGGCGATGCCGGATTCAACTTTGCGCATAAGCGTTGCGTATGGTGACGAAAATACTTGGAAATCAAAGGTGAGCGCGCGCGTACAAAAGTTAACAATGTTCGCTGCAATCGACCACGAAACTGAGCAAGCTGGTAGCGGAAGGGAAGTGTTTACGCTTGTTTTGCCGGAAGCTCTAGCCGATAATAATGCTCGCAAAGTGCAAGTTAGCTTACTTATTCCAGGCTTACACAACGCGCGCAACGCTTCGGCTGCGATTCTTGCTGCAGTGTTGCTCGGCATGAATCCGGAAGATGCTGCGCGAGGTGCGGCAAGTTTCCGCGGTGCGTCTCGTCGCTTTGATATTCGCGGATGTGTTAACGGCGTAACGGTTGTGGACGACTATGCACATCACCCAACCGAGATTGCTGCGTTACTTCGCGCAGCTCGCAGACGTTATCCTTCCGCCCAATTGTGCGTGCTATTCCAGCCGCATCTGTTCTCTCGCACGCGCTCTTTTGCCGACCAATTCGCTCAGGCGTTGGCACTTGCAGACGATGTGATTGTTACGGGCATTTTCCCGGCTCGCGAAAAGCAGGAAGATTTTGCCGACATACATGCGTCGACCATTGTTGATGCCGCACGTGCGCAGGGGCTTTCCACGCCAATGGAAGCGGTGGAAGATATGCGCGAGGCTGCGTTGCGTTTGGTGGCGCGTGCGAGCGCTGGCGACGTGTTGCTAACCGTCGGTGCGGGGAGTATTACCGCTATGACTGCTGTTATGCTAGAAGCGCTGTAGGCTGCGGCTGATTGGCAAGGCTTGCGTGCGTGATAGACGTGCGCTTGCTGATAGAATATGGTGAATACCAAATAATCGTTGTGAAAGGTAACGGCATGGGACGCGTGGTGGTGAGCAAATCAGACGATGCTGCTGCAAAAAAACCGCATCCTCGTGCCGTTTCCAGCGTTAATTTGGCGCAAACCGACGAGCAACGCGAAATCAGCCGGTCTCAAACTGGTGTTGTAAAAACTACTACCGCGCGAGTTGCGATACGAAAAAAATCAGTTGCGCAACAAAGGTTTGTTTCGAATTCGAAAGTTGCGTTTAATAAAAAAGACGTATCGAATAGAAAAGACGTATCAAATAAAAAAGCTGTATCGAATAATAAGAATAATAACAATAATAAAAACAATAACAGCAATAGAGTCGTATCAAACAGAAAAGCCTCCTCGAAAACAGCTGCAATTAAGCAATCTGCAATTAAGCAAGATTCGACTGCCGAAAATCAGCCTTCCTTGCGCAATCGCGTGGTTGCCAATAGCCAGCCTTCAAACCAGCGTCAAGGAAAGTTTGTAGACGCACGGCGACTGCCAGGTTTGGACTTCGTGAAAAAAACGTTAAATCAGACTTCCGGCTCGCTTGGCATGGTTACGCGACCTCGCATTATTGATTTTCGTGAACGGTTGCAAGAAAAAAAGTCGGCTTACTTGCACTTCACTGTTCGTCGGGTCGTAACCATAGTGCTTATTCTTGTAGCGGTTTGCGCACTTTCGTGGCTGCTGTTCTTCTCGCCCGTATTTCGTCTAAAAGCTAGCAATATCAGTATTTCCGGTTCTAACGAATGGGTAAGCAAAGAAAAAATTGCTTCTATTGCTTCAACGCAAGTAGACAAATCACTATTTTTGGTGTCGTCGCAGGAAGTAATCGGGCAACTCAACGATATTCCAGGCGTAACCGAGGCAAAAGTAAACAAAGAATTTCCGCAAAGCTTGCAAATTATCGTGCGCGCGCAACGTCCTGCAGCGATGTTAAAGACTCGCGGAGAAAGCAAGCTTACGGCGGTTGATGCCCAAGGACGCGTGCTTAATGCGGTAGCGCACGCTTCCACCCAAGGCATACCGGTAATTGAAGTGAGTAATATTGATCGCAGTTTGCGCAGTCGTGCAGTGTTAGAAGCGGTGAAAATTGTAAGTTCGCTGCCGGAATCTTTGCGTATAAGAGTGACGCAAGTGATTGCAAAAACGCAGGATTCGGTGGAGACGGAATTGGGGGGAGTGCACCGCACTATCGTATGGGGTAATTCTTCGCAGCTTGCGCTAAAGAAGGCAATTGTTGCCAAAATTATTGACGATCCAAGCAAAATTGGTGACAAACATTGTCTCGACGTGTCCGCTCCGGTGCGACCGATTCTTAAATAACAGAACAATATAGGTGAGAATATAGCGGGAGTAAAGCGAGAATATATATTGTCTCAGCTTGCTGTATAATAGTAATTCGTGTGTGCCAACGGCGTGCCTTATGTAATAGGCGTGCGGGTTGGGATATCCCAAGTGCCAAAGATAGTGCGCAGTAATGCGTGGCTGGAGGTGCGAGGGCCATCGGGCCGGTGGACTGTGGCTTTTACTCTTTAACCGATTCATGCGTTAAGGTGTGCTGCAGTGTGGCGGTTTTCACCAAACAGAACATATCAATGAATCGGAGAACTTAAGTTGCCTACGATTGAACAACTTGTCCGCAAAGGACGTCAGGCCAAGCCGAAGAAGTCAAAGACTTTGGCCTTGAAGGGTAGCCCGCTGCGTCGTGGCGTGTGCACCCGTGTGTACACCACCACTCCTAAGAAGCCAAACTCTGCGCTTCGTAAGGTTGCTCGTGTGCGCCTCAGCTCGGGTATTGAAGTAACCGCCTACATTCCAGGCGAAGGTCATAACTTGCAGGAGCACTCCATCGTGCTCGTGCGTGGTGGCCGTGTGAAGGATCTCCCAGGTGTTCGTTACCACATCGTGCGTGGTGCGCTCGATACCCAGGGTGTCAAGGACCGCAAGCAGGGTCGTTCCCTGTATGGAGCAAAGAAGGCGAAGTAAAACATGTCACGTAAAGGACCTGCAAAAAAGCATCAGCTGCTTCCTGATCCAATCTACGGCTCGACCGTCGTGGCTCAGTTGATTAATAAGATTCTTCTCGATGGTAAGAAGTCCATCGCAGAAAACATCGTCTACACCGCTCTTGAGCAGGTGAAGGCAAAGACCGAGCAGGAGCCAGTTTCCGTATTGAAGCGCGCTCTTGACAACATTCGTCCAAGCCTCGAGGTTCGTTCCCGCCGCGTCGGTGGCGCAACCTACCAGGTTCCAGTCGAAGTGAAGCCTGCTCGCGCAAACACTCTTTCCCTCCGCTGGCTTACTGACTTCTCCCGCGCTCGTCGCGAGAAGACCATGGCTGAGCGTTTGGCTAACGAAATTCTCGATGCCTCCAATGGCTTGGGTGCTTCCGTGAAGCGCCGCGAGGATACCCACAAGATGGCAGAAGCAAACAAGGCTTTTGCTCACTATCGCTGGTAATCCACAAGATAATCGGTATCTTAAAGAGCTAAGGATAAGAATATGGCACAAGATGTGCTTAACGACCTGAATATGGTTCGTAATATCGGCATCATGGCACACATCGATGCTGGTAAGACTACTACCACCGAACGTATTCTTTACTACACTGGTAAGAATTACAAGATCGGTGAAACTCACGATGGCGCTTCTACCATGGACTTCATGGCTCAGGAACAGGAACGCGGTATTACTATTCAGTCTGCTGCAACCACCTGCTTCTGGAAGCGTCAAACTCATGACGTTGATGACCGTTACCAGATTAACATCATCGATACCCCAGGCCACGTGGACTTCACCGCTGAGGTGGAGCGTTCCCTGCGTGTTCTCGATGGTGCTGTGGCAGTCTTCGACGGTAAGGAAGGCGTGGAGCCTCAGTCTGAAACCGTGTGGCGTCAGGCAGATAAGTACAGCGTTCCACGTATTTGCTTCATCAACAAGATGGATAAGCTTGGCGCTGATTTCTACTACTCCGTCAAGACCATCAAGGAGAAGCTCGGCGCAACCCCACTCGTTATTCAGCTTCCAATCGGTGCTGAAAACGACTTCCTTGGCGTTGTCGACTTGATTCGCATGAAGGCTTACGTCTGGAATGACGTTAAGGACGATATGGGTGCTCACTACGACACCGTCGACATTCCTGCAGATTTGCAGGAGCGCGCCGAAGAATATCGTGCCGAACTTATGGATCAGGTTGCTGAAGCTGACGACGAATTGGTTGAGAAGTATCTCGAATCCGGCGAACTTACTGAAGAAGAAATGCGCGCTGGTATTCGTAAGCTTACAATCGAACGTAAGGCCTTCCCTGTAACCTGCGGTTCCGCATTCAAGGATAAGGGCGTTCAGCCAATGTTGGATGCCGTTGTCGACTTCCTTCCAAGCCCAGAGGATGTTCCATCCATTAAGGGCTTCAAGCCAGGCGACGAATCCGTTGAAATCGACCGTAAGCCAGTGAACACCGATCCATTCGCAGCATTGGTCTTCAAGATTTCGACCCATCCATTCTATGGCAAGCTCGTGTTCGTGCGCGTTTACTCTGGCGAAGTGAAGCCAGGTGATTCCGTGTACGATTCCACCAAGTCCAAGAAGGAACGCGTCGGCAAGATCTTCCAGATGCACGCTGATAAGGAAAATCCTGTAGATTCCGCAGAAGCCGGCAACATCTACACCTTCGTTGGTTTGAAGAACGTCAGCACTGGTGATACCTTGTGCGACGAAAAGAACCCAATCTCTTTGGAATCCATGACCTTCCCAGATCCAGTTATCGAGGTGGCTGTGGAGCCAAAGACGAAGGCTGATCAGGAAAAGATGAGCTTGGCTTTGGCTAAGCTTTCTGACGAGGATCCTACCTTCCAGGTTAAGACTGATGAAGAATCCGGTCAGACTTTGATTTCCGGTATGGGTGAGCTTCAGCTCGACATTATCGTTGATCGTATGCGCCGTGAGTTCAAGGTCGAAGCGAACGTTGGTAAGCCACAGGTTGCTTACCGTGAGACGATTCGTAAGGCTGTTATGAACCAGGAATACACTCACAAGAAGCAGACCGGTGGTTCTGGTCAGTTCGCAAAGGTTTTGATGAACTTCGAGCCTCTCGATACGGAATCTGGCGAAACCTACCAGTTCTTCAACGAAGTCACCGGTGGCCACATCACCAAGGAATTCATTCCTTCCATCGACGCAGGCGTGCAGGAAGCTATGGAATCCGGCGTGTTGGCAGGCTTCCCAGTCGTGGGCGTCAAGGCTACCGTCACCGACGGTCAGACCCACGATGTCGATTCTTCGGAAATGGCCTTCAAGATCGCAGGTTCCATGTGCTTCAAGGAAGCTGCTCCAAAGGCTAACCCGGTAATTCTCGAACCAATCATGGCCGTCGAAGTCCGTACTCCAGAGGAGTACATGGGCGACGTCATGGGCGATTTGAACTCTCGCCGCGGTAACATCCAGTCCATGACTGATGCAACCGGCGTGAAGGTCATCGACGCCAAGGTGCCGCTGAGCGAAATGTTCGGCTACATTGGCGATCTTCGTTCCAAGACTCAGGGCCGCGCAATGTTCACCATGCAGATGGACTCTTACGCGGAGGTTCCGAAGGCCGTTTCGGACGAGATTATTAAGGCTCAGCGCGGCGAATAAAGCGCACGCTACTTCGGTGTTTTCTGTCCCCGGTCAACGCTAGAATTTCCTACGTTGACTGGGTTCTGGCACCGAAGTGGCACCTAACCCAGAAACCCAGTAATATGTAGCGAAAGACCTCTCACAAATGTGTGAGGCAAACTACGAGACGTCCAGGAGGACAAACACATGGCAAAGGAAAAGTACGAGCGTACTAAGCCGCATGTTAACATTGGTACCATTGGTCACGTTGATCACGGTAAGACTACCTTGACCGCGGCTATTTCTAAGGTGCTGCATGGCGAGTATCCAGATCTGAACCCTCAGTATGACTTCGATCAGATTGATGCCGCTCCAGAAGAGAAGGAACGCGGTATTACCATCAACATCGCCCACATCGAGTATCAGACCGCTGAGCGTCACTACGCTCACGTGGACGCTCCAGGCCACGCTGATTACGTGAAGAACATGATCACCGGTGCTGCTCAGATGGATGGCGCAATCCTCGTGGTTGCTGCTACCGATGGTCCTATGGCTCAGACCCGTGAGCACGTTTTGCTCGCAAAGCAGGTCGGCGTGCCGAAGATCCTCGTTGCTTTGAACAAGTGCGATATGGTTGATGATCCAGAACTTATCGACCTCGTCGAAGAAGAGGTTCGTGACCTCCTCGAAGAAAACGGCTTCGATCGCGACTGCCCAGTCATCCGCACCTCTGCTTACGGTGCTTTGCACGATGATGCTCCAGATCACGACAAGTGGGTAGAGACTGTCAAGGAGCTCATGAAGGCTGTTGACGAGTACATTCCAACCCCAACTCACGATCTTGACAAGCCATTCTTGATGCCAATCGAAGATGTGTTCACCATCTCCGGTCGTGGTACCGTTGTCACCGGTCGTGTTGAGCGTGGTAAGCTCCCAATCAACACCCCAGTTGAGATTGTTGGTTTGCGTGACACCCAGACCACCACCGTTACCTCCATCGAGACCTTCCACAAGCAGATGGATGAGGCTGAAGCTGGCGATAACACTGGTCTTCTTCTCCGTGGTATCACCCGTACCGACGTTGAGCGTGGCCAGGTTGTGGCTGCTCCAGGTTCTGTGACCCCACACACCAAGTTCGAAGGCGAAGTTTACGTCTTGACCAAGGACGAAGGTGGCCGTCACTCGCCGTTCTTCTCCAACTACCGTCCACAGTTCTACTTCCGCACCACCGACGTCACCGGCGTTATCACCTTGCCAGATGGCGTTGAGATGGTTCAGCCAGGCGATCACGCAACCTTCACTGTTGAGTTGATCCAGGCCATCGCAATGGAAGAGGGCTTGACCTTCGCAGTTCGTGAAGGTGGCCGTACCGTTGGTTCCGGTCGTGTGACCAAGATTCTTGCCTAGTATTTTCTCTAACTGAAAGTATTAGCTAAGGCTTAACAAAGACCCCGCGAGGAAACTCGTGGGGTCTTTTTGTATTCGTGCGCGATTTTTCCTTTACGCGGCTGTAAAGTTTTAATCGCTTTTTCGCAAGATTTCGATTTTTCCTTTACAACGATGTAAAGTTTTAATCGTTTTTTCGCAAGATTTCGATTTTTCCTTTACAACGATGTAAAGGAATAATCGGTTTGCTGTTTTTTGGAACATTTGCCGGAGTTTTTTCTCCGGAAAATGTTGCTGTTTTGGCCATTTTTTGGAACATTTGCCGGAGATTTTCCGGCGTTTGTTGCTGAATTTGCGTAATTATGGAACATTCTCCGGAGTTTTTTCTCCGGAAAATGTTGCTGTTTTGGTGGTTTTCTGGAACATTTGCCGGAGTTTTAACTGGGTTTTGTTGCTGGATTGGCTGGTGTTTGGCTGGTCTTGTAAATAGTTACTCTGATGAGCCTCGAAAGTTTTCAGCATCGCAGGCGCGACGACCTGCTTTCGCGCAGCATTGTGCGCGCGAAGGCAACTCGGAGCGTGAGCTTGCTCAAGTTGAAAGCACGGTGTGCTTTCAACGCAAGCTCAGTAGCGAGCGCGCCTAGACCGCGCGAGCGTTTTGGCCATTTTTTGGAACATTTGCCGGAGATTTTCCGGCGTTTGTTGCTGAATTTGCGTAATTATGGAACATTCTCCGGAGTTTTTTCTCCGGAAAATGTTGCTGTTTTGGTGGTTTTCTGGAACATTTGCCGGAAAATCTCCTGCGTTTGTGGACTTGGGTGGTGGGTAACGTTCGCGTTTGGAGCGCAGAGCGCATAATAAAACCCTGCCAAATACTGATTCGGCAGGGTTGAATAACTAAGCAACTAACACACGTATGTTAGTTTTAGCGTTGTTAGTCTCTATTATCGCCAAGCAACTGCAGCAAATAAATGAACATGTTAATAAAGTCCAAATAAAGCTGGAAAGCGCAGAAAATCGAAAGTTTCTTTACCATCTCCGGCTGATCCGCGTAATTATTAAGCAAGGCGCGAGTCTTCTGAGCGTCGTAAGCCGTCAGTCCAGCGAAAATAATGATACCGATTGCGGCCACAAGTCGCAAAGTTCCAGCGCCAGGTGCCACAAACGAAAGAATAATCTGCGCTACCACCAGCACCACCAACGCAACCATCAAAATCGGACCCATCTTAAGCAAGTCCTTCTTAGTGGTAAGCGCAAGCATTGTTAAGCAGAGGAAGAAGCCCGCTGTAAGCGCAAACACAAGAGCCACAGATCCCAGGCTAAACGCCAGGAAAACCGTGCTCATAGTAAATCCTGTCAGCACTGCGTAAGCGTAGAACAAAATGCGTACCGTGGTGGTGCTCATTTTCATCAAGCGAATACCCATAATAAGAGCAATCGCAATTTGCGCAACTACCAGCAGAATCCAACCAAGCCCGCGCGTCGCAACCATAAAACTAATGAAAAAGTTGCCGGTTTGCGTGAACATTGCAGTAAGAGCGGTAACAATAAGGCCCAGCGTCATCTCGCCATAAGTGCGGCCAACCGAAGTGCGTTGTGCTTCCTCAAAAGCGTACGTGGCGTGCGTGTCAATAATAGTAGGATTTTGCGTGCCACTATAAAATTGCTGTTTCAAATCTGCCATTTTTCTCCTTAAAAGATACAAGACGCTAACAATATAATGTTTTCATATCATGTTATCTAAATCATCTTAAAAAATGCTAAAAAATGTAAAGCAATTTAGTACGTTTGCACAAATATACTTTCGTAGCGTCTTTACGCAGCGTCTTCACGAATTGCGATCAGGCGCTTCCTCAACTTGAGGCGCACCATTAATATCGCGGTGAATACCCTGCATTTGTGCCTCAATATTCTGCAAACTCAGCGCGCAATCAAGCAAGGTCTGCGAATGTTCTGCCAACTTCGCGTCCGGCAAACCAGCCTTGTAGCGCAACGCGTGCTCCAAACTAGCCCAGTAGTCCATCGCAATCGTGCGGAACTGCACCTCAACCGGCGTGTAGTGCGCGCCCGATGATAAGAACACCGGCACGGCGTAAATCACGTGCAAACTACGGTAGCCATTCGGCTTAGGATTTTTAATATAATCCTTGACTTGCAGCACCTGAATGTCGGTTTGCTTAGAAAGATACTGCGCTACCGAGTACACGTCGTCGCGATAGTTGCAGATTACGCGGATGCCGGCAACGTCGAAAAGATTGTCGCGAATTGAGCGAGTGGAAATGTCGAGATGGCGACGCTGCAGCTTCTCAAAAATGGAGTGCACGGACTTAAGGCGGCGTTCCATGTGGTGAATCGGGTCGTGGGAGAAGCGCACTTGAAACTCGCTGTCGAGAATCTCAAGCTTGGTGCTGATTTCGTACATTGCGCCTTCGTACACTTGCATCATGTTCACGAATTCGTCGATTTGGTCTTCCGGCAGCGTTGGGAAGTCGGATTTGCCGCAGTGGGGGCAATTGTGCTGGGCGTGCGCATGTTCGTTTGTATTAGCGTTATTGTCAACGCCCTGCTCACTAATTGCCTCGTTCATTGCTTCGTTGCTGTGAAGTCGGGCATACAATTCTGCTGCGTTTACGCGATTATGACGATCAAGTATCACGAGTAACTATCATACTCGAGAATCTGCTAAGCGTGTTTGAGATTCGTTAGACGGCGGGTGCGTGGGGTAAAAGTATAATATTTAAGATAAGTCAGATTTGTATGTGCGTAAGTTAGGATTGCGCGAGTTAGCGTTGCGCGAGTTAGGATTGCGTAAGTTAGCGTTGCGTAAGTTAGCGTTGCGCGAGTTAGCGTTGCGTAAGTTAGCGTTGCGCGAGTTAGCGTTGCGTGAGTTAGCGTTGCGTAAGTTAGCGTTGCGCGAGTTGAGGAGTGTGCCGTGTCGGAAAACAAGCAGAACAACATTCCGAAAGTGATTTCAATAGTTGGCCCAACGGCTTCCGGCAAAACCGGCCTGGGTATTGCGCTCGCTAAAAAACTAGCCGAGCGCGGGGTGCGTGCGGAAATTATCAATGCAGACGCGTACCAAATGTACAGGCGTATGGATATTGGCACGGCGAAAGCGAGCGCTGAGGAGCAGGCGGAAGTGCCTCATCATCTGCTGGATATTATCGATCCGGAGGAGACGATGACCGTGGCGCGTTTCCAAATGCTTGCGCGGCAGTGTATTCGCGAGCTACAGTCGTGTGGGGTGCGGCCGATTTTAGTTGGAGGATCGGGGTTGTACGCGCGCGCCGCCGTGGATGATATTACTTTTCCGGGCACGGATGAGTCTGTGCGTGCGGCTTTGGAGGCACGCGAGCGCATGGAAGGTGCGGGCGCGCTTTTCGCAGAGTTGCAGCGGAAGGACCCGGTTGCGGCTGCTCACATGGATGCGCGTAACCCGCGCCGCACAATTCGCGCGCTTGAGGTGATTGAGCTTACTGGGAAGCCTTATTCCGCCACGCTTCCGCGGTATAAGTACGTGATTGATTGCGTGCAGATTGGTTTGGATTTGCAGCGTGAGGATTTGGACAAGCGCGTGAATCTGCGCACGCAGATTATGCGCGAGCAGGGGTTTGTGGATGAGGTGCGCGAAATTCGCGGGCGTTTGGGAGTTACGGCGGCGCGCGCGCTCGGCTACCAGCAAATCATGGATTATTTGGATGGCGTGTGGAGCGAGGATGAGGCTTTTGCGGATATTGCGCAGAAAACGCGTCGGCTTGCGCGTAAGCAGATGGGCTGGTTTGGCAGGGATGCGCGCATCCACTGGTTGGATGCGTTGCGTCCGGATCTTGTGGATGCTGCGCTCGCGTTGGTTGATTCTGCGGATGCGGGGGAGTTCGACGGCGACAGTTCCGACGCAACTGAGCACGCTACTCAGCACCATCTCGGATCCGTTAAAAAATAGCGGAATTTGGCTAAGGAGCGACATTTGCTTTACATACGCATACAGAAAATGTCGGAATATCGCCTCGTCCTATGATCTTATGGTATTATTAACGAAATATTTTGTAGAATGTATTTTACTTTTGTGTGCGTGATAAGTTTGTTGAAAGGAGATTAAATATGAAAGCTTTAGACATAGCATCAATTTTTATTGATCGATACGGGAAAAAGCTAGCATTAACCAATCTCACTTTGAATAAACTAGTATATTTTGCGCAAGTGGAATCGTTGCGTAATAATCCTGAGCGTCCGTTATTTACGGATGAAATTCAAGCTTGGGAATATGGTCCTGTAGAGCCTAGCGTTTATAACGAGTTTAAGCAGTTTGGGCGGAATCGTATTTTCAATGCGCCTAATCACGAAACTAACCAGTATGCTGATCATATTGTAGATACTGTTGTTGAAAAATATGCTTGGATGAATGCGTTTGATTTGGTAAATTATGTGCATCGTGCTGGTGGTGCGTGGCACAATGTGTATGATGCTTTGCAAAGTAAGCCGATTCTCGTGCAGAATATTTTGCAATCGTCAGATGTTACTTCGTATCCTGCTAAGAAGAATACGTTTATTAGTGCTGTAGATGCTGTAAAAAAACAGTATCCGAATACTTTGCGTATTCTTGGTGACGCATGAGCCAGTATGATGCTCTTGTTTGGAATGAGGAACAGATTGTTGCCTTCGCAGAAATAGTGTGTTCTATTCAACGAGAGATTGTTGATACAAGCCAAGGACTCGCTACTGTTAAGCAAGAAGTTCAGGGCAGTGTTGAAAATGTTTTGTATTCTTCATTTGCGATTATTTTTGATAGTTCTCCAGCTGATCGAAATAACTATACGGATATTTTTGACCAAATTGCTGACTTTGCTACGCATCTTGCTAAAGACCATATTTTTCCTGATGCCAATAAGCGCACGACAGTATTAACGTGTGTAGCTTTACTTCGCAATAATGGAATTATTCTTGATATTGAGGATAGTGCGAATCCTTTTGACAATGATTTATATAAGTGGATTCAGAATATTGTGGAAGGTAAGATTGCTCGTGCTAGTTTAGCTGAACAGTTACGTTCGCATGCTCATTTATTATCGAATGAAGTTAATTAATTAGATTTTGACGCGTAGCTTAAGTGTTGAAAACATTGGGTTTTACTACAAAAAACGCCACTGTTTGAGCAGTGGCGTTTTTGCGTTTGTGGAGTCGCGGGGAATTGAACCCCGGTCCGGTGACCGTACCCTCGGTCTTCTACGTGCGTAGTCTGCTGGCCGTGTGGCAGTTTTTCTGCCCCCATGTTATCGCAGACAATTCATGGCGAGCATATCTACAGT
>NZ_LRTV01000001.1:547483-613308 GCF_003408845.1 Gardnerella massiliensis | reverse complement strand
GGGGGGGGGGTACGCATTTTGGTGTATTATAGACAAGGTACTTCGAGTATTGCAGTTTTGCATAGTGCGTGTGAGCTGTGTGTATTGCGCACATCTCTCGCACATAGATGAGTTGATCGTGCATGCTTATGCAATAGGTTGGCGGTATTGCGTGAAAGCATGTAGCGTTTGTTTATTTTACGTATGCATACTGTACTAATGTATGGTACGTATGTGTGGGCTGGTTACGGCATATTGAGGCACAGTATGCGCTGCATTGAGATGGATTGGAATAAGGAGAATTGATGGTAGATCGTAGTAATTTGCATGGTAAATCACCAAAGAAAACGCTTCGTAAGGCTCATGCCGTGAAGCGTTCTCGTGCTCTGCGTACTGGTGTTGCAGGTGTTGCTGTCGCTTCGACTTTGGCTATGATGCTGCCGTCGGTTGTGGCTTCTGCGCTGCAACCTACTCAAAAAGATATTGTTAATGCGTCTAGTGCGACGCGAAAAATGGGCAAGGGTAGGCCTGATTCTGACGAATTGAACATGCAGCGTTGGGGCGCTGGCGTGCTGAACAAGAGTGTGCAGACTAAGCGGTTGGTGGATCTTGGTCGTAAGGCTATTGAGGAGGAGGCGCTTAGGGCTGCGTCTCTTCGTGAGTTGGCAAAATCCGGCGAGAGTGCTGATTCTCATAATGCTGATTCTCATAATGCTGGTGAGGTTGATGCGTCTGGTGCTGGGAAGCGCAATGATTTGGGATTGCGTGGCTCTGCTGCTGGCAAGTCTGCTTTGCTTGGAGCTGGTTTTAGCGGTTCAGATTTGACTGGTTTGCGCGAAGGTGAGCATGTTTCTGCTGATCATACTGCTTCGCGTGATAGTAGTGTGAGCGTACATTCACGTAGATCTGCTAAGGATGCTGGGGATAAGATTGTTCAGCGTACGCAAGAAGTGCAGAAGCCAGCGACGGAGAAATCTAGTAGTCAAATAAAGGATAAGATTCAGGGTTCTGCAGTGCAGCAGACCCAACCTAAGTCTGTGACCGATGCGGTAAGTGTGCCGGCAAATACGTCTGTGAGTGCGCCTGCGTCTGCTAAGCCGGCCGCGGCTGCGCCTGTTGCTGCGTCTGTTACTGCTCCTGCGCCTGCTGCTCCAGTAAATGTTGCCGATAATCATGTAGCGCAACCTGTTGCACCCGTTGTACCGGCTGTATCTGCTAAACCGGCCGCGGCTACGCCTGCTGCCGCTCCTGCTGTGAAGCCAGAAGTTTCAAAGCCGGCTGCTGAGAATACGACAGTTCCAAAGCCGGCAACTACGAATCAGCCCGAGGTAAAGCCAGCTGCGAAGACTCCGGTAGAGCCGCAGTCTGCACAACCAGCTAATAGCGCGCAGCCGTCTCAGCAGACGCAGGCGACGCAGCCAGTGGCTAAAACGGAGCCAGCAAATCCGCAGTCGTCTCAGCAGACGCAGACGCAGCCTGTTGCTGCAAAGCCAACAGAAGTAAAGCCGGACGTGAAGCCGGCAGAAACAAAGCAACCGGAAGTGGCTAAAGATGGTGACGCTAAGCCTGCTGAGGTTAAGCCAACTGAAAATAAACAGCCTGGAAATGCTGAAAGCGCGAAACCTGCAAGCGAGCAGAATACAAGCGCACAACCTTCAAGCACTCACGAAGAAAATACGAATACAGTAAGTGCTGCAAATGCGTCAAGGAGGCGTGTTCGTAGGTCTGTTGGGAGCGGCGATAGTGCTTCCGACGGGAGTAGTGTACCTACTACAACAACAAGCGCGCCTGCATCTCCTGCTGAACCTTCTGCAAATAATGCGCCTACATCTCCTGCTGTGACCCCTGCAGCTAATACAGTTACACCGTCTACTCCTGTAACTCCTGCAAGTACAGCATCTAATGCTGGTGCTGGAACTGCAGCGACCCCAAGTGCAGAAGGCAATGCCAATGCTCAAGGGGGGCAAGGTGCACAAGGTGCAGGCGAAGATAAAAACGGCACGCCTTCAACTACTTCATCGAACTCTGATTCACAGAATCGGTCTACTTCGAACAATCAGCCAACGACTTCACCTTCTTCTACTCCAAACGCTGGCACACCGAACACTGGCACACCGAACACTGGCACAACAACAACTAATACAGCAACTGATCCAAATAGCCAGGTAATTAAGCCGAATACGGATAATCCAACGGCTGGCAGCACCAGTGAAGCCAATGGTCAGGTACAAACCGACAAAAAGCCAAGAGCTACGTACAATTTGAAAATTCGCTACACGATTGGTGGTGCTGCGAATAAGCAACTTGTGCAGCCGTACGAGCTTACGATTGACGAAGACTTCTTAAATAATCTCGGCAAAAACGAAAAGTACGAATACATTGAGCTTCCAAAGGCTGCTGGATACCGCCCGTCCGTATATCACTCCGGTGATTACCAGTACTACGTTAAAAAAGTTGAGGGAAATAACAGCAAGTTCGTTATTGACGATGGCACGGATGCGGATGCTGTTCGCTACTTGCGTTTAAGCAAGAAGCTGATTACTGATTACGCTGTAAAGGAAAGGCCGGCTGTTGGGGGCAATAACGGCGCTCAAGCTCCGCAAGCCTCATCATCTCAAGCAACTACAAATCCGCAACCTTCGTCCTCTACGCAACCAAAAGCAGAAGATGGCATTCAGTACTATGGCGAGTTGAACATCAACTACGCTCCTAAAACAGCTAAGTACTATGTGCGTCACTTGGTGCAGAATCTCAAGGATAAGGATACGTTTGATGAAGCGCCTAATATTGGCAAGCCTATTGTTGTAGAACATAAAACTAAAGACAAGAATGGCAAAGTTACAACAACTTCAGAACTTATACACGTTACAGAGATTACGGGCACAGTTGGCTCGAATGTAACAGCTGTTTCAACGTATATTCCAGGCTACGAACCGGAGCATAATCTTATTAGCTCGCCGCTTTCGGATTCTGAAGACGAAAAAGACAAGCTAGTTTTGAACCTTCGCTACTACCGTAAAGCGTATGAAGTTACGTACGATTCTGCTGGCGGCACGGATGTTACTGCTCAAAAAGTGTATTATGGCCAGAAAGTGCCTGAGGTTCCAGAACCTACGTATCGTGGTCATCACTTCCTTGGGTGGGAGATAGTACAACCGGGGGATAATACTAATCTCTCGGGGGATAATAATAATCGCTCAAGTGCTTCTAATAGGTCTGTAACTAATGAAGCGCATAACTACATTATGCCAGATCACGATGTTAAGTTCCGCGCAGTTTGGGAAGCTAACAATACTACCAGCTACCGCGTGAACGTGTGGGTGCAGAAGGCAGATTTAGTTGACAAAGAGCATCCGAATTCGCTTGCAAACTACGACTTTGTTGGTCTTGTTGAGCGCCAGAATGTGCAAACAGACAGTGAAGTTGCGCTTGATAAGATGAATGACGCTGGCGTTGTTGATGATGCTAGTAAGCTTAATGGCGCAAGCGAAACTGATTATGTAAAGAACCCGGAGCTTGGCTTAACTAAAGAAGAGTTGCAAGGCAAAGATTCTAAACACGAAACTGGCTTAATTGCAAAGTTCAACTGGATGAACGATACGCATGTAACAGACTTAGACGGGTATGATACCACGAATCCTGGTGCCGAAAGCAATTACCTTAAAGATTCTAGCGGTAAGTATGTTACAGGTCCTATTGATGCTAAAACCCCTAATTGGGATAATAGAGTTTACAAGGACATATTCACGCGCTACTTCCACGTGAATAAGGATCTTACTAAAAAGCTTAACGATGAGCAACATGATTTTGTGCCGGGTCGTCCAGATTTAGGCAAACGTAGTAAATCGCAGCTTTGCGCGAACGACTTAAACAACACTCTTAACTTAGTTTACGATCGCAATACTTATGAGCTTATTTTTGCTAAGCCGGCTGGCGTAGATAATGGTGACAATGCTGCTATAAAAAGAAAAGATGAAAACGGCAAAACAACTATTTATTGCTATGCTGGCGGTGGCGGTTGCTCAGATAAGTATGTTGGTAAAGACAAGGATGAGCATGGCACTGAGATTAACCATAAAGGCTACCGCGTAAATGTTCGTTACGGTCAAAAGCTTACTGATATTTGGCCTGATGTAAATGAATTATATTTTAGTAAAGAGGGAGAAGGCTCTTTAGGGTGGCAGCTTGGATTTGCAGGGGTTGTAAAGTATCGTGACACTCCTCCGTATCGTTTTACTAAAGAAGAATTTGCTGACCCTCGTTGGCGTGCTGCTTTTAAAAAAAATCCAAAAGACAAAGTAATACCTAAAATTAGCGATGACCCTGAGCATAACCCTCAAGTTACACACGAGTTAAAAGATAATCAGCGTCTGCTTACTGCTGATAAAAGTAATCAAAGTCAGCCTATACAGGTGATTATTAGGAAGCAAAGTATTGCCTCTGCTAAAAAGGGTGGTGACATAAGCGAGGACGATTATGAGCTTTCTACCGATTCTTATAGCAAAGATGATACTCCTAGCGCTGACTATGATTATCCAGCTCCATCTATTGCTGGTTTTAATCCTGCTGATGGTTATGATACGGCAAGAGTTGGTGGTGCCCTTGATAAAGGAGACTTTGAAGAAAATCTGGAAGTGTGGTATAACGAATCTCATGCTCATGGGGATTGGGATGATTTAAGTGAGGATGAGCAGAAAGATTTTGCTAAAAAGTATCATTTAGCATTTCGAAAGTATAGGGGCGTTCCAGTAGATGAACAAGAAAATTATCACGGTGATGAACAAGAATTTGATGATAACAAACCACTTGAGTTTAGGTACGACCGCCAGAAGTACGCTGTGCAGTTTTATAATGCGGATGGCAATGCTATAAAGGACGGCAGTGACGCTGCTAAAGAAGAACTGCCGTTTGAGTATAGCTTGTCTAAGCGCGGCAAAAAAGATTTGACGGGCGAAGATGCAGACTTATACGGAAACGATACGTCTTACGATGCTTCTGTAACTAAAGACAATGCTGGCGATACGTCTAAGCAGTTCGATGGAAAGTACACTTTCAAGCTTAACGGCAAGACTTACTCCATCGTTCGCCCTGATAATTTGCCAGAAGACTACGTGTTTAAAGGATGGGCCGTTGATCAAGCCGGTATTCATCTTATAAATGGCAAGATAAATGACAATAGTGAAGGCGCTGAAGGCGACGGCAAAGCTAAAGGCGAAACTAAAGATTTTACAGTGCCAGTCAACGGCATTAAGCTTTACGCTGCGTGGGGTAAGCCAACTAATATTAAGCACACTGTAACGTTTGACTACCATATGCCGAAAACTGACGAAAACGGCAATGAAATAAGTGGCTCCGACGTAGTTAAAAAGTTGGAGTTCAATCACTACCATGTTATTGACGAAAAGAAGGACATAACCACTCCAACGCGCAAAGGCTACGATTTCTACGGCTGGGAAATTGACAAGAACGGCACAAAACTTCCGTACGCTTTCGGCAATAAAGTAGTCGAAGATATAAAGCTTGATGCAGTGTGGGTTAAGGATACTCGCTACAACGGTACTTTTAAGCACATATTCTTAAAGCCTGAGTACACGATTGCTGATTATAAGAATGCTACTGATGCTGCAGCCAAGGCCGCGATGGTGGATCACATTTCTACTCAAACGGTTTCCGGCTTGCGCGAGCATTTGCGCTACAATGCGGAAGCAGTCTACAGTGACGAAACGCACTTCCCAGATAAGCAGTTCACGAGCTTTGAAGCCTCGAAGGACGAGGATCAGAATACTGGCGAGTTTATTTACCAAACGTACAATACGCGCAAGTATAAGGTAAAGTATATTGATCAAGACGGCAAGGATCTTCTTCCAGAAAGCGAAGTCAGCTCTGTAAACAGAAAGTACGACGTAGCGTTCTACAAGCCGATTGAAGGCTTTATGCCGGAAACTACGCAGAATAGTTTTACTTATAAAACTGACGAATATGGCAAGCAGGATGTTAATGAGATTCCTGAAATCACCTTCAAATATAAAGACGTTCGCGTGCTTAAGCGCGAGAACGATGGTCAAGCTCGCCCAGATCACTACACGCGCTACGTGTTCAAAGTGGCTGATAACCAAAGCTCTATGGGCAGCGTTGTTGACTGGCAAGGAAACAATGTAGCTAACGGCTCTGCTCTTGTGTACGATGCAATTAAGGGCACGAAGGCATACCAGATGCCGCTTCCAACAGTAAAAGCGAAGCCTGGATATGAGTTTGATGTCTGGACTTCGCAAATCGGTTCGTCTGATGCTGGCTCTGCGACGCTTAAGTATGCTCCCGGCGTAAATCGTTTGCCGATTCGCTCCGAAGAGCAGAATAGCCCTGAAGTAATTTACACTGTTAAATTCAAGCTAAAAGCTCCTGTTGCAATCGATACTAAGGTTTTGAAGCCAACAGATGCTTTGAGTCTGGATGATAATTCAGCTAAAGAGCTTATAAAGAATGCTGATAAGTATCCAAGTAACGCTAAGTTCAGCTTTGCGCAAGGCGAAAGGTTTGACAGCACTCCAGGTTTGCACAAGATTAAAGTGCAAGTGAAGCTTGATGGAAACACTGCTGAAACTGAAGTGCTGTACCGCGTGCTGCCAGATTTGGTGTACAAAAGCGATTGGGAGAAGTTTAAGGCTACAGAGTACGGCAGCAAGCACGCTGACGACTACGTGCCGATTACCTTTACCGGTAAGAATGATGAAGGCACTATTATTGGTCACGATGGAGGTAATACTGGTTCTTCTACTAGCGGAATAACTACGCTTACTGCGTACGTTTATAAGGGTAAGGATGTTAGAATCCGCGTGCCGCAAGCCTTCGGCAATGATTACAGCGACCAGCATTACCACTACGTGTTTAAGGGTTGGGCGACGAAAGTTGTAGAACCGACTACTAGTACGCCTTCTTCTGGTACGACTTCTTCTAGCAATCCTTCTTCTGGTGCGCCGAAGCCAGAGGAGAAGAAGCAAGAGCAGACGTTTGACATAAATTCAAGCGACCGCTACGAGAATGTGAATTTGCAAGACGGCGTAACTTACCACGCTATTTACAAGCGAATCGACTACTTCTCGAGTTCGTCCGACAATGGAACAGTTCCAGAAGATTCTGTAATTGCAATCTTCAAGCCTGCACCAGGGCGATTGTGGAAGGACAAGACAAGCGGTCCTAAGGTGTTCTATGTGAAGAAGGGCACTGATCTTTCGAAAATTCCTTACACTGCTAACGATTCTACTAGTGCGTTGACGAGGCTTCAAGAAAACCTAACCAATGCTAAGGGAACTTGGAATCGAAGCAGTATGATTAATGGCAAAGAAGAAGTAACGCCTATAGATGATGTCTCGAATTGGAAAGTTGATAAACCATTCCAAGAGTTCGTGGCAGATCAAGAAGCTTGGCCAGAGCCAAAAGTGCAGACTGATTACTTGGTTGCTGTGCAAGATAAGGAAGATTCGCTTCCAAAGTTAACCGATTTTATAACTAATATGTCTGAACTCAAAGCAGAAGCTGCTTTGAAATATGATGCTGCTTTGAAAAAGGAAGTAGAAGACATAAAAGTCGAATACGATTTTCCAACTGAAGCTGAGAAAAATAAGTTCAAGCAGAAAATGCTTAAGAAGCCTGCTTTGTACACTGTTCCTTTGAAAGTGACAATCAAGTATAAGGATGCAGAAGATTACAAGACTTATAACCTTGTAGGACGCTTAAAGATAATCTATCAGCTGATGTATTCAGACAGCTTGCCGAAGGATGATACTCAGCCTGGTTCTGGTTCTCAGCAGACTGAGAACTCACCAGTTATTGGCAAATCCGGTGAGATTGATTTTGTTACAAAGAAGAATGGAAATTACGTTAAGGTAGAGTTTGAGAAGCCAGATGGTACTGAAGGTAGTTTTGAAGGCCGTGAAAAATATTACGTTTGGAAATCTGATGGGAAAGAAAGTGGTGTAAAACCACCTAATACGGGCGTAAAAGCTCCTCAAGTTACTGGCAAAAAGTACGATCAAAATAGCTTCCACTACGAGTTTCTTGGTTGGGAGATGGTTAAGGGCAGTACCGTGCCTGCAGCGCGTGCTAGCTTACCTGCAACTCCTTTGCCAATGTTAGCTCTGTTTGCAACTGCATCTGCACCTAACGCAACATCTCCTGCTGAAGAACGTTCTGTTAATACGGATAGCTCGCCAAATACAAAGCTTTACACTAAAGAACAAATTGCTACGATGCGGTTTACTGAAGACACTAAGTTTAGAGCTGTCTTTAGAAAAGTGGATAACGTGTTGAAGCCTGGCGGCAAAGAGAAAATTCCGGATAATTACGTGCCGTATGTCTTCTTACCAGGTTTTGGTAGAAGGTGGACTGACGGTACTTACAATCCGAAGGTGTTCTACTTCGATCCAAATAGTAAAAACTATTACGGTGACATTAAGAATAAAGCTGATACATTAGAAGAACAGCTTGTTGGTTTTGGTGGCTGGTCTATTTATGATGCTGCTGGTAAAAAATCCAATGCTCCGTCAAGTAATGATAATGAAAAGAAAACTCGCGTATATGTTGCAAACCAGGCGCATGTTGACGATGTGAACGCGTCGGATATTATTCTGAGTGTTGGCGACGGCATGCCTGGTCCTTATGGTCTTGTGCGCGGAAAGGATGCTGATTCGAACCCTAGTATTGTTGGTATGCAAGGTGCTGGCGTGAACAAAGCTGGCGAAGAAATTGCTAAGCCGGGTATTACCACGGTTGTAGTAAACGTTAGTCGCAGGAATGATAAGGGAGGAATTGATACTGTTCCGATTAAGGTACATATTCGCGTGCTTCCACAAGTGATTGCGGATCAAGATTTGCCAGAAAAAGGTACGAAGGAATATGAATTTATTGCTGAAAACTACACAAAGGTGACGTATGTAGCTGGCAATGGCGGAACCATGCGGTCGCCAATGCACACATACTGGGTGCGTAATGGCAAAGAGTCTGCAATAAAGGATTACATTCCAGATGTGCTTGCAAATGCTGGCTATGTGTTTAAGGATTGGTCGTCTGAGACGATCGAAAAGCCAGTAGCTCCAGCAGATCAGCATAAAGCTACTAGTAAAGAGCGTATAGCTTTGTCTCGAATGGCAATTATGGATGGTATGCCATATATGGCTAAGCTGATTCGTAATTCCCATAACTCTACGCTTGTGGCTTTGCAAAATCTGTTAGAAGAAGCGCGAAAGGAACATAAGGAGCAAATCTACAATGACTACGTTGCTCAGCGTGAAGCATTAGCTAAGGCTGCTGAAGATAAGGGTTATAGTGATCTAGCTGATGAAATTCGTAACTCTAATGATTTCTTGCAAAATATTAGGGAAAAGCTTCGTAAAGAGCACAGTGATGTTTACAAAGCTGCTGAGACTGAGCGTATAAAGGCTTTGCTTGTAAAACTTGCTAATGATGCTGGAAAGCGATGGATTGTCAAGCAAATTTCCAATTCCAAGAATTCTTCAATAGAAGCGTTGGAGAATTTAGCGCGAGAAGCTGGAATAGATTTGAGACATGCTGATCTAGGGAATGAAATTGACAGTGATGCTTTTGACGAACAGCGAGAAGCGCTTGTAAAACTTGCTGAAGATGCTGGAAAGCCATGGATTGCCAAGCAAATCTCCAATTCCAAGAATTCTTCAATAGAAGCGTTGAAGAATTTGGCGCGAGAAGCTGGAATAGATTTGAGTAATATTAATCTCAATATTGAGATTAATAGGGAGGCTTTTGAAAATAAGCGAGAAGTGCTTGCTGAGCTTGCTGATGAAGCAGGTAATCCAACACTTGCAGCGAAGATTCGTGGAAATCGTGAAGCCAATTTTGCGCAGTTGAAGCAGCTTTTGCGTGATGCTGGCGTAAATCCAGAGATTTCGCTTCCAAAGTCTCAATCAACGAGCGAAACCATTATTACTGCAAACTTCGAGAAGATGAAGAAGATGAAGTTCAAGTTTAGTGGTTCTGTTCGCGAGGGTGTTTTCACGAACTTTAGTTTGCAAGCTATTAGTCAGTTGCTTACTAAAGGCTTAACTTCTGTAAACGGCATTAGCGCAGACTGCAATGGCACTGCATGCACAATTTCCGGCACTCCGAAGATTGTGAATGGCAAGCCAAAAGTTGAGCTAACGTTTACTACTACCGACGAGTACGGTCGCGAAGCGGAAGTTACTATGGAAATTGATGTGATTCCTGAGCCTGAGCCAGCGCCAACGCCTGAACCAGCGCCGGAACCGCAGCCAACGCCAACTCCGGAGCCAACCCCAGAAGAAGATGAGACGCCAGATTGGGACTTCGACATCGATTTGGATGATGAGCCAACGCCAGATCAGGGATCTTGTGTGAATCCTGAGCCGTGCGAGTGCCCGCTTCCAGGCGCAAATGCCTTGCCGAAAGATTCAGTCACGACGCCAGATTCGGAAGCAAAGCCGGAGTCGGAAGCAAAGCCGGAGCCGAAGCTCGCCAACACTGGTAGCGACACAACTGCCGCAATGGCAGCTACCGCATGGTCCGCAGCGCTCGCCGCACTCGGTATTTCCATAACAAAAACTGGTAAGCACCATCGCAAGCGTCGGTCTAAAGAAAGCTAATCGAGAAAGCTAACCGAGAAAGCTAATCGACGTGAGTCGAGGGTGGTGACTAGAATCGCAAAGGTTCCGGTTCACGCTAAGCTATTGGGGCTTTGCGACCCGGGTCGCCCGAATTCCATAGGAGACATTATGAAGCAGGGTATTCATCCCGACTATCACGCAGTGCAGGTTACCTGCTCTTGCGGAGACACTTTTGTAACCCGTTCCACCGCTGATGGAGATCACATGACGGTTGACGTGTGCTCAAAGTGCCACCCATTCTATACCGGCAAGCAGAAGATTCTCGACACCGGCGGCCGCGTGGCTCGCTTCGAGAAGCGCTACGGTAAGAAGACTAAGTAGCTTTTGTGACGCCAGCCCTGCTTTCGTGTAACTCGCGGAATCGGGGCTGGCGTTTTGTGTGCTCAATTAAATACTTTCAACTTAAGGAATATGATGGCTGAGTCAGTAGAGGAACAATTCCCGGCAGCAGTTACCGCGTTAGAAGAATACCGCGATATTGAAAGTCGTATGGGAAGCCCGGAAGTTGCGTCAAATCCGGACGCCATTCGCAAACTCGGCCGTAGGCACGCAGAACTCGGCTCAATCGTAAACGCTTACCTCAACTACAAGCAGCTTTGCGACGACTTCGAAGCAGCAAACGAAATGGCAAGCGACGACCCAGATTTCGCTGAAGAAGCTAAGCGTTTAGAAGCGCAACTTCCAGCAGCAAAAGAAAAGCTTCGCACGGCACTGATCCCTAGGGATCCGGACGACGCGCGCGATATGATTATGGAAATTAAAGCTGGCACGGGCGGCGAGGAAGCGGCTCTATTTGCTGGCGATCTATTGCGTATGTACATGCGCTACGCAGAAAAGCGCGGCTGGACTACCGTAATCCAAAGCGAAAATTCAACTGAACTTGGCGGCGTAAAAGACGTGCAGCTTGCGATTCGTGCAAAAGGCACGCCTGCTCCAGAAGACGGCGTGTGGGCAAGCATGAAGTATGAGGGTGGAGTTCACCGCGTGCAGCGCATCCCAGTTACGGAATCGCAGGGGCGCATACAAACTTCCGCAGCCGGCGTAATCGTGTTCCCAGAAGCAGACGAAGATGACGACGAAATCGAAATCGATCCAAAAGATCTGAAAATCGACATTTTCATGAGCTCCGGCCCTGGCGGACAGTCCGTGAACACTACTTATTCCGCAGTTCGCATGACGCATATTCCAACCGGCATTGTGGTGAGCATGCAAGACGAAAAGTCGCAGATTCAAAACCGTGCGGCAGCACTTCGCGTGTTAAAGTCGCGTTTGCTTGCCATGAAGCACGAGCAGGAGGCTCAGGAGGCGGCGGATATGCGCCACTCGCAGGTGCGTTCTCTCGACCGCTCTGAGCGAATCCGCACGTACAATTTCCCAGAAAATCGTATTGTGGATCATCGCACGAACTACAAAGCTTACAATCTTGACCAGGTGCTTAACGGCGACTTGCAGCCGGTTATCGACAGCGATATTCAAGCAGATGAAGCCGACCGCTTAGCGCAAGCCAAGTAAGTAGCCAAGTACGTTAAGTAAGTAACTTAAGTAAGTAACTTAAGTAAGTAACTTAAGTAAGTAAGTTAAGTAAGTAAGTTAAGTAAGTAAGTTAAGTAAACTAAATAAAATTTCCAAACGGTTCTTAAAATGCGCGAACTTTTGCAAAATGCTATTGCGCGTCTTCGTAAAGCAGGCGTGGAGTCGGCGGAATACGACGCGCGTTTGCTGCTGGCTAAGGCGTGCGGCGTGAGCTTAGCTGAGCTGAACAAGGCGCTAATACTTGGCGATTTAGGTGATTTTTCGCCTGATTATGCTGGCAAATATAGTGATTTTGTAACTAGGCGTGCTTCAAGAGAGCCGTTGCAGCATATTGTTGGTCGCGCGCCTTTTCGCTACTTGGATTTGCAGGTTGGAAAAGGCGTTTTTGTGCCGCGGCTCGAAACAGAAGTTGTTGTTGAAGCTGGATTGGATTGGTTGCGAGAATCTGGTATTAGCAAGCCCACGGTAGTTGATTTATGCGCAGGTTCGGGAGCGATTGGATTGTCGGTGGTGACGGAAGTTGCGGACGCGCAAGTGTGGGCTGTAGAAAAATCTCCCGAAGCCTTCCAATATTTGCGAAAAAATTTTGAAGAAACTGCAAAAAAGCAGGAAAATCTGCAGATTCCCAGTCGCTATCACGCTGTGCTTGCAGACGCAACCAAAGCGCATATTTCGGATTTAACGCCGGAACTCGCGCAAATTTGCGGCAAAGTAGACTTAGTAATCACGAATCCTCCATACGTGCCGGAAAATCAGGTGCCGGAACAGGTTGAGGTGCGAGAATACGATCCGCCGGTTGCGTTGTACGGCGGTTCTGTGGACGGCTTGCGTATTCCGGAGCAAATTATGCGCGCGGCTTTTGCGCTGCTTCGTTGCGGGGGAGCGATGGTGATGGAGCACGATATTTCGCAAGGTGAGGCGCTTGCAGATTATGCAAAAAACATAGGATTTATCAGCGCAAAAGTCAAAAACGATTTAACAAACAGAGCAAGATTTGTAATATGCGAAAAAGAGGCAAAAAATGAGCAAAATTTGCAATATTAGCGAAGAATCACTGCAAATGGCAGCGCAAATTATTAACGAAGGCGGCGTAATCGTAGTGCCGACCGACACCGTTTACGGCGTGGCTTGCGACCCGTTCAATGAAGCCGCGGTTGCCAAAATTTACGAACTTAAGCGCAGGCCGCGCACAAAGGCGCTGCAAATTTTAATGAGCGGAGTGGGGGACTTAGAAAAACTTGGGCTGTATTTGCCGTCTCCGCTGGATATTTTAGCTAAAAAGTTCCTTCCGGGCGGATATTCTCCGATTGCGCGCGCGAAAAAAGGTTCGATTGCTTCAAATCTTGCAACGCTGTGCAAAATGAATGAAAACGATGCGCAAAACGATGCGCAAACTGATGCGCAAACTCAAGAAACTGAAGCAACTCAAGGCGTGCGTGTGCCGGATTGCCCGGAATTAATGCAAATTTTGCGCGTTACCGGCCCTTTGGCTGCTTCTAGCGCGAATCGCAGTGGTAACGAAAGTGCAGACAGCGTGGAAGAAGCGTTTGCGGCTTTCGGCAACGAAATTCCGCTGTATTTGAACGCGGGGCCAACTCGCTCGCATGTGGCAAGCACGGTAGTTGGCGCGGATTCAAACGACGAAGACGGCATCGTGATTTTGCGTGAAGGCGTGATTTCGGAAGGTGAAATCCGCGAGGCTTTGCGAAAGTAACGAAAGTAGCGAAAGTTGCGAAAGTAGCGAAAATAATTTACTAATTTTGCGGTACCGTCAAATCGATACAATCAAATAAAGTCAAGCGAATATCAAAATAGCAGAAAGACATAGCCGATGAGGGTATACCTATTTATCGCCGCAATTGCAGGTGGAGCAACGTGGCTGATTACGCCGCTTGTGCGCCATCTTGCGATTCAAGTGGGAGCCGTCGGCAAAGTTCGCGCGCGCGACGTGCACACGATTCCTACTCCACGAATGGGCGGGGTGGGTATGCTTTTTGGTTTCGCAGTCGCCATGGCTTTCGCAAGCTCAATGCCCTTTATTTCCGGGCTTTTTGCTGGAACTCACCAGCCGTGGGTGGTGCTCGCCGGAGCAGTCATGATATGCCTGCTTGGGGTATGCGACGATATTTGGGATTTAGACTGGATGCTTAAACTCGCCGGCCAGCTGCTTATAGCCGTGTTCGTTGCGTGGGGAGGGCTGCAAATCGTAACTTTGCCGCTCGGCTCCCTCGTAACGGCCTCGCCAAGCGTGTCAATCGCCATAACCGCCATACTTATCGTGGCATCAATTAACGCAGTAAATTTCGTGGACGGACTCGACGGCCTCGCTTCCGGAATCGTAGCAATCGGCGGCATCGCCTTCGCAACCTACTCCTACATGCTCGCGCGCACGTCGCCATCCTACGCATCAATGGCAACGCTTATAGACGTTGCAATGGTGGGAATGTGCGTCGGCTTTATTTTGCACAATTGGCATCCTGCGAAACTTTTTATGGGCGACTCCGGCTCCATGCTAATCGGCTACTTGATTACGTGCGCGTCAATTATTATGACCGGCCATTTGGATCCTTCTGCCGTGCACACCAGCATTTATTTGCCTGTGTTTATGCCGATTCTGCTGCCGATTTTGGTGCTGTTCCTGCCGGTTCTCGATATGTGCCTGGCGATTACGCGGCGCGTTGCCAAAGGTCAGTCGCCAATGCACCCGGACCGCATGCACTTGCATCACCGCATGCTGCGCATCGGACATTCCGTGCAAGGTGCGGTGCTGATTTTATGGGGATGGGCGGCGCTGATTGCGTTTGGCTCTATTATGATTCTGTTCTTTAAGGCTATGTACGTTTTGATTGGCATGATTGTTGCTGCTGCGCTGCTTACTGTGCTCACAATGCTGCCGTACTTGCGCCGTCGTCTGCCCGAGCTTCGCAATTCGTAGCAACTGCGTAATTTTGTTTTTCTTGGTGTGGCGCGAGTTTTCAACATTTTCTTTACACGCTTGTATAGTAACTGTCGCTTTTTGGCGAGATTCCGTTAGTTTCTTTACAAGCACAAGCGTCCGAGTTAAGTGCGAAAAATCTCAAATCTCACCACACGAATATTTGTGAATCTAGAGCAACGCAATTAAAAATTTTATTGGTATGTCGGAGTTTCGGCAAACGTCATAGCGAAAACGTATAGTAACCCTATGGCTACAACTGATATGAACACGGAATCCGTGTATGCTCCTGTTCCACCAATTTTCGAGAAGCTCGGTCTCGCTTACGACGACGTGCTGCTGCTTCCAAACGAAACTGATGTTATCCCGTCCGAAGTGGACACTTCCACTCGTCTGACTCGCGAAATTACCATGAAAGTGCCGACTATTTCGGCAGCTATGGATACTGTTACCGAGTCCGATATGGCTATTGCCATGGCGCGTAACGGCGGTATTGGCGTACTTCACCGCAATCTTTCTATTGATGATCAAGCTGCGCAGGTTGATATTGTTAAGCGCAGCGAGTCGGGCATGATTACCGACCCACTTACTGTTCACCCAGACGCAACGCTCGCAGATTTAGATAAATTGTGCGGGCGTTTCCATATTTCGGGTTTGCCGGTAGTAGATAGTGAAAATCGTTTAGTTGGTATTATTACCAACCGCGATATGCGTTTTATTGCTTCCGAAGATTACGACCGCTTGAAGGTGAAGGACGTGATGACTCGCGAAAATCTCGTCACTGGTCCTTCCGATATTTCCAAAGAGGATGCTCACCGCTTGCTTGCGGATAATAAGATTGAAAAGTTGCCTTTGGTTGATGCCGAAGGTAAGCTTACGGGCTTGATTACTGTTAAGGACTTTGTGAAGACTGAGCAGTATCCGGATGCTACTAAGGATGATCAGGGCCGCTTGCGTGTGGCTGCTGGCATTGGCTTCCTTGGAGATGCTTGGCAGCGTGCGTGCGCGCTTATGGAAGCTGGCGTCGACGTGCTCGTAGTTGATACCGCAAACGGCGAGGCTCGCTTGGCTCTCGACATGATTCGCAGAATTAAGGCAGATAAGGCTTTCGATGGCGTGCAGATTATTGGTGGCAATATCGCCACTCGTCAGGGCGCGCAAGCCATGATTGACGCTGGCGTCGACGCTGTAAAGGTTGGCGTTGGCCCAGGTTCTATTTGCACCACGCGCGTTGTTGCTGGCGTTGGTGTGCCTCAGCTTACCGCGGTTTACGACGCAGCTCAGGCTTGCAAGGCTGCTGGCGTTCCGTGCATTGCTGACGGCGGTATTCACTATTCCGGCGATATTGCTAAGGCTTTGGTTGCGGGCGCGGACACCGTTATGCTCGGCGGCACTTTGGCCGGCTGTGAGGAAGCTCCAGGCGAGAAGGTTCTTCTTCACGGCAAGCAGTACAAGCTTTACCGTGGCATGGGCTCGCTTGGCGCAATGGCTCCTCGCGGTAAGAAGTCTTATTCTAAGGATCGCTACTTCCAGGCAGACGTTACCAGCTCCGACAAGGTGGTTCCAGAAGGCGTTGAAGGCGAAGTTCCATATCGCGGTCCACTTAACGCTGTTCTCTACCAGCTTCTCGGCGGCTTGCACCAGTCCATGTTCTACGTTGGTGCGCACAATATTAAGGAAATGCAGGAGCGTGGCCGCTTTATTCGCATTACGGATGCTGGCCTTCGCGAATCGCATCCTCACGATATTGTGATGACTGCAGAAGCGCCAAACTACAGCGGTTTCCACAACTAAATTGCGTATAAGTCGCGTATAAGTCGCGTATAAATCGCAACTATCTTAAACGGCGAAAAGTTACGCAAGTTACCTACAACTTGCCAGCTTTTCGTCGTTTTTAATACGCGCCTCGTCTGTACGAAGATGTAGGCTGATGGGTTCGAAAAAATATTAGGAAAGGAACGAAAATGGCTGAAGCTAAGGAAGATCTTACGTTTACGCCGGAAGAATCGCGCTTAATTTGGATTGATTGCGAAATGACAGGCCTCGATATTTTCCACGACGAATTATGCGAAGTATCTGTAGTTCCAACCGACTTTAATCTGAAAGTTCTTGACGACGGCATTGATTTAGTGATTAAGCCAAGCGAAGCTGCTGTGGCTCACATGAACGATTTTGTGCGCAATATGCACACTTCTTCCGGACTTGTTGACGAGTGGAATAAGAACGGTTTACCTTTGGAAGAAGCGCAAAAGCAGGTAGTTGAGTACGTAAAGCGCTTCCTGCCAGCTCGCGGAAAAGCGCATCTTGCTGGAAACTCAGTTGGTTCCGACAAAAAGTTCCTCGACCGTTACATGCCAGATTTAATGGCAAACCTGCACTACCGCGTAATCGACGTGAGCACGTTGAAGGAGATTTCGCGCAGACTGTACCCGGACGTTTACCGCAATAAGCCGGCAAAACACGGTGGTCACCGCGCGCTCGCGGATATTATTGAGTCGATTGATGAGCTTCGTTACTACCGCGGTATGATGTTCGTGCCAGCTCCAGGACCAAGCGAGGCACAGGCAAAGGCGGGTGCGCAGCATATTGAAAGTACGAGCTTACTTCGCGACTACGAGCGTCGTGGAGAAGCGTTAGAGGACGTAAATTCCGCAGAAAAGCGCGACTACTAAAAACAGCACAAGGTACTGCCAATGAAACAATCCGAAGCCCTATCAATAATTGCCGCCGGCTCAAGCGCGTTCATCACCGGCGCCCCGGGTTCCGGCAAAACTTATGTATTAAACGAAGCTATTCGCGCAATGCGAAAAGACGGTTTAAGCGTGGCAGTAACTGCTTCTACAGGCATTGCGGCAACTCATTTGAACGGTCAAACCATTCACTCATGGAGCGGAACCGGGGTGGCAAATGCACTTACCGCAAGCCTGCTGAAAACTATTCGATCGCGGCGAGGAAAGCGCATAAAAGCTACGGACGTGCTCGTGCTGGACGAAGTTTCCATGATTCACGCGTGGCTTTTTGACATGGTTGACGAAGTGTGCCGGAAGGTGCGCAAAAATCCAGCGCCTTTCGGTGGACTTCAAGTAGTTATTTCAGGTGACTTCTTCCAACTGCCGCCGGTTAGCACTTCTATGCGAAATCGGGACGTGTTCGAACCAAGCCCTGAGTTTATTGAGTCGCGCGAAAAGTATGCTGCCGCCGGCAAAAATCCGGAAGGCTATATTACGGAATCCTTTGCGTGGGACGCGTTGAAGCCTGTTGTGTGCTATTTGACAGAGCAACATCGTCAGGACGACGGCAAGTTACTTGACGTTTTAACGGATATTCGTTGCGGTTGCGTAAGTGAAGACGATAAGCAAGTGCTTGCTGGCAGGCTTGGCGAATATCCTCAAGACGACGAAGTTGCGGTGCATCTTTTCCCTACTAACTCGCAGGCTGACGGCCTGAATAATACTAAACTTGCGGCAATAGACGCTGAATCTCACGAGTTTGTAGCAACGGAAGCCGGGCCTAAAAATCTTGTTGAACGCTTAAAGAAGAATATGCTCGCTCCGGAACGTTTAGTTTTGAAGGCCGGAGCTGCTGTGATGGCGTTGCGTAACGACCAAGATCGGCAGTATGTGAACGGTTCGGTTGGACGCGTGTTGCGTTTTGCTCCTGAATCTAAGGGCGGCTGGCCGATTGTTGAGTTTGAAAACGGCAATATTGTGACTCTTAAGCCGGCTGCTTGGGAAATGACGGACGGCGAAACGGTGCTTGCAAGCGTGAATCAAGTGCCGCTTAGGTGCGCGTGGGGAATTACGATTCATAAGTCGCAAGGTATGACGCTCGATGCTGCGGTAATGGATTTGCGTAGGACTTTCGCTCCCGGAATGGGATATGTGGCGCTTTCGCGCGTGGAAAATTTGGGCGGGCTTTACTTAGAGGGTATTAACGATCGCGCGTTTAGTGTTTCTGCTGACGCTGTGCTGCTTGACGGATCCTTGCGTGAGGCTTCAAAGCGTGCGAGTGAGCTGCTTGCTGACGACGGAGCAGCTGCTTTCGTAACGAATACTGCGGAAGCCGATTCTGCGGATCAGCAGGAGTTCGATATTTTTGCCAGCGGTAGCAGCGTTGGCAGCGGTAGTAGCGAAGAGGACGAATTTTCTTTCGACGACGAGTTTTAGTGCGATTTTTTGTGGAACATTCTCCGGAGATTTTTCTCCGGCGTTTGTTGTTGTTTTGGCCTTTTTTTGGAACATTTGCCGGAAAAACTCCGGCGTTTGTTGCTGTTTTGGCTGGTGTTTGGAACATTTGCGGGAGATTTTCCGGCGTTTGTTGTTGTTTTGGCTGGTTTTTGGAACATTTGCCGGAAAAACTCCAGCATTTGTTGTTGTTTTGGCTTATTTGTTGATGCGCGTAAACAAATGTTTATGTCCTCATGCACAAATAGATTGGAACGCATGAATTCCAATGTACTTCGTATGTCTCAGCTGTTCCTTCGTACGCTGCGCGAGGATCCTGCAGACGCGGACGTGACTTCCGCAAAACTTATGCAGCGCGCAGGCTATATTCGCAAATCCGCTCCAGGCGTGTGGACCTGGCTTCCGCTCGGACTTAAGGTTTTGAACAAAGTTCAGGCAATTATTCGCGACGAAATTAACGGCATCGGTGCTCAGGAAGTTCACTTCCCGGCGCTTCTTCCGCGCGAGCCTTACGAGGCTACCAACCGTTGGGAAGAATACGGCGACAACATTTTCCGCCTTAAGGATCGCCATGAGGCTGACTACCTTCTTGCTCCAACGCATGAAGAAGTTTTTACGCTCCTTGTTAAGGATATGTATTCTTCTTACAAGGATTTGCCTGTTACTTTGTATCAGATTCAAACGAAGTATCGCGACGAATTCCGTCCTCGCGCAGGCCTTATCCGCGGACGCGAGTTTATTATGCAGGATGCTTATTCGTTCTCGATTGACGAAGATGGTTTGAAGTCGGCTTACGTTGAGGAGCGTGCTGCTTACGCTCGTATTTTCGACCGTTTGGGCATTAAATACGTGATTGTTCACGCTGTTTCCGGCCCTATGGGTGGCTCTGATTCTGAAGAATTCCTTGCTCCTATGCCGATTGGTGAGGATACTTTTGCGCTCGCACCTTCCGGAAAAGCTTGGAATGTTGAGGCTTTAACCACTCCAGAAGTTGCGGACGTGGACTGCTCAGCAACTCCAGCAATGGAAGCTCTCGAAACTCCAGACGCTAAGACAATTGAGGCTTTGGTTAAGGTTTCTAACGATTTGCATCCTCGAGAGGACGGCCGCGATTGGCAAGCAAGCGATACTTTGAAGAACTTGATTATTGCTGTTAAGCATCCGGCTGATGCTGAAGGTGGCGAGCATGAGGAGCCTTGGCGCGAAATCGTGGCTATTGGTATTCCGGGTGATCGTCAGGTAGATATGAAGCGTCTTGAAGCTCAGTTTGCTCCAGCAGAAATTGAAGAAGCAACCGAGGATGATTTAAAGGCGCATCCTGAGTTTGTTAAGGGCTATATTGGCGCTCGTGTGCTCGGTCCGCAGGCACGCAAAGATGGCAGCAAAATTGCTTGCCCAGTTCGTTACTTGATGGATGCTCACGTTGCAAAGGGCAGTGAGTGGATTACAGGAGCCGACGAAGAAGGAAAGCACGTGTACCATGCTGTCTACGGCCGCGATTTTGAGGCGGACGGCGTTGTTGAGGCAGCTCAAGTGCGCGACGGCGACATGAGCCCAGACGGTTCCGGACCGCTTAGTTTCGAGCGCGGCGTGGAAATTGGTCAGGTGTTCCAGCTCGGCTTAAAGTACTCCAAGGCTTTGGGCTTAAGCGTTCTTAACGAAAACGGTAAAGCTGTGCCAGTGTGGATGGGTTGCTACGGTATTGGCGTGAGCCGCGTAATCGCTTGCCTTGCGGAAACGCATCACGACGACGCTGGTCTCGCATGGCCAATGGCAATTGCTCCAGCTCAAGTTCACGTTGTTGCAACCGGCAAGGATCAGGTTGCTTTCGACGCTGCTGAAAAGGTTGTTGAAGAACTCAGCAAGCAGGGCATCGAAGTAATCTTTGACGACCGTCCAAAGGTTTCTCCAGGCGTAAAGTTCAAAGATGCAGAGCTTGTTGGCGTGCCGATTATTGCAGTTGCAGGACGCGACACCGTGAACAATGGCACGATTGAAATCCGTGATCGCAACGGTTCCAACGTCGAAGCAGTTCCAGTTGACGAAGCTGCAAGCCGCATCGCTGATCGAGTAAACGCTTTGCTTGCGTAACGCTTTGCTTTCGTAACAACTTTCTTTCGTAATTTGCCGCCAGGAATATCACTATTCTTGGTGGCATTTTATTCTTTGCTGTGGCGCGAGTTTTGGGGGATTTCTCTCCTCGAACGTCCCGTCCTTCGTCGCTCTGACTGTTAGAGGCTTTTTATGTCTGCTTTGTTCTTTAAAGAATGTTGCTTCCTCAGTCCTCTTTTAGTTCTCGTAGAGAAATCCCCCAAACTCTGCGTGTTTGATCGTTAATAACCGTGTTTTATCGCAGAGATTTTTCGATTTTTCTTCTTCGCTCGGCTTGTCAGTAGCCTTCGGCTCTGCGCGACGACCTGCCGAAGCGCTTGAAGCGTAGCGCGCGAAGGCAACTCGGAGCGGAGACTCGCTTAAGTTGGAAGTCCAGTGGACTTCCAACGCGAGTTTCGTAGCGAGCGCGTCGCAATCCGCGCGAGCGTCCTTCGTTCAGTGCGAAAAATCTCAAATCTCTACCACACTGGTAATAAGTATTTTCTTTAGATATCAGCATCACCTCCATATTCGTCGTCCGTGCTGTCTGAGTGAGAGTCAGTACATTCTATTTTTTCGTTTTGTGACTGATTGCTGTCTTTCGTCTGCCCATTTTTAGCAGTTTCAGCGTTTCCTTTTGTAAATTGTGTGGTTCCGCGATTCAAATCATGACCGATAGTCTGTGCTTCTACAACAACGCGATTGTAATTATTGCCGTCTTTAGTCCAACTTTCGGTACTTAAAGTGCCGTAAACTACGATGGCGTCGCCTTTATGCACACTTTTCAGCACGTTTGAAGCCAAAGTGCGATACGCTTTCACTGTCATCCACGTAGTTGGACGATCGTGCCACTGTTGCTCATCATTTCGGTAATAGGACTGAGTGCTGCCGATTCTTAGCGAGCAAGCCGGCGAATATTCGTTATTGCCAAAACACACCGGTTCTGCGCCTACATATCCGCTAATTGTCACTGTTGACTGTTGTTGTGCCATATTTTATCCTTTCAAGAATTGGACTGCAGCCATTTCAGCCCCGAAAACAGAGCCACCATTGCCTCTGAGCTTCGCAGCTATGAGGAAATGCCGCAGTAGTATCTACTATTAACGTTGCGCAACAGTTCTGCCAGAAAATTTCTCCGTTGTGGTTAAAAGCTAAAAGTTATGCACAATCGACTACGAAAGTTGACAATTCTACGCATAAGTTGTAGGCAAGTTGTGCCGTATTGTGTCGTATCTTATTCCTTATGACAAGGTAGTATTAGGCAAAAGCGTCAGTAAAACGTTATATAAAGTGTTATATAAAGTGAAGAAGAATATTTTATGATTCAGAACAATCCGCAAAATTCAATACATAGTCTCACTATGAGAAACGATGCACAAACGTCGCGATTGCTGCGTGTAAAGCATGCGGTTTTGGCTGCTTTGGTCGCTTGTGTAGTTGTTGCTATGTCGTGTTGCGTAGCTTCCTACTCCACAGCACGCCGTTCAGACTTTTCTTCTGCTTCGTATTCCACTGTATCTTCTCAAAAACCAATAATTCAACCAAATCATAACGCTATCGCAACTTCCGTACGCTCTTACGGCACAGCTCGCTATATTATTGCCGCTATTCGTAATGCGCGCTCGCGTTTGTACGACGATCGCAGTATGTACTTTGAGGGCATGCCTTTGCAAGATTACGTGAGTCGCTACGGATTGTCGAAGGCGGCTTACGTTAATAATATTCAGTACGATTCTGAAAATGAGGATGATGCGTATCGTCGCGCGCAAGAAACTGCGCAACACGGGCAGTTTGGTCATTTTGGACCAGACGGCGTGAGCGCACCTAATTACGCTGGTCGCAAGGCTTGGGGTGAGGATCTCGCTTGGGGAACGGATCTTGCTGGTTCCGTGCAGATGTGGATTCCGGACGAAGAAGCATCCTTGCGTGCCGCCGGTGGAATGTTTACTGAAAATAATGGTCATTTGTACCAAATTTTGAACCCTAGAAATCTTTCTTTCGGCTACGGTGAGGCTCCTGGTGGCCCTTACGGTATAGTTTCAGCACTTACATTGTCTTTATATAACGGCGATACTGATTTTCCAGACGGAAAAGTGAGTGGTGATTCCACGGCTCCGCAGCATACTTTCTCTCAAGACGAGGAAACGCAGGAGAACGGTAGTCGTAGTAAGAATCGCGACTCTCATGCGAAAGATGCTGCTAAAAAGTCGGATGGCAAAAAGTCTGATAATAAGAAGTCAGATAGCAAGCAGAAAAAGCAGGGCAAAGAAGATAGTAAAAAAGAGAGTAAGGATGATCGTAACGCGCACGATCGCATTGCGGTTGGTAAGCATCGCGCGCTGCATGTGAGTGGCAAAGTTGTTGATGCTACAAAGCAGAGCCGGAACAATAGTTCAGTTTCAACTTTAGTGTGGACTGTTTTGCTTGTGATTGTGCTGTGTGCGGCAATAGGTTACGGCATGTGGTTCTACTTACTTAAGCGAAAGAAAGTTGCGGTTTCTGCAGATTCCGAATCTTCCGCAGATTCTGAATCTTCTGAAACTTCCGTATCTTCCGAATCTGCTGAGTCTTCCGCAACCAAGTAAATTTAGCAAAGTAAATTCAGTTAAAAATAAAACGTGACGTCGCCAAAAGTTCGCTGTCACACAATAAAAAATAAGCCTGCAAACGTTTCAATAAAACGCGTGCAGGCTTTATTTATACGTAGTTACCGCGACTTACCAAATGTGTACGCGCTCGCTTGGAGCAAGCCACATTTCGTCGCCTTCTTTAACGTCGAAGGCATCGTAGAACAAGTCTACGTTGCGCGCGATACCGTTAGTGCGGCATTCTGCAGGGGAGTGCGGGTCGATTTGAAGGTACTGTTCCGCAATCTCGTTACGAGACTTTGAACGCCACACAAGCGCGTAGCTTAAGAAGAATCGCTGCAAAGCAGTGAAACCGTCTACCTCAGGAGCGTTCAGCAAAGTTTCGCGAATCGCATCGTCACTTCCGTCAATCTCTCGCCCTTCGCTCTTTTGCAAAGCGAAAGCGTAGGCTTTAAGCGCAATAGTTACGCCGCTTAAATCACCAATATTCTCACCGATTGTTAAAGCGCCATTTACGTGAGGCATTGCATCGCGCTCTTCTTTGCTCTTTAAGTGAGAGTATTTAACAATCAGCTGCGTTGGTGTAAACGCATTGTATTGCTCAATAAGCTTTTTAGTGCGCTCAGTAAAGTTGGTCTTGTCTTCTTCTGTCCACCAATTGTTAAGCACACCGTCGCCGTCGTATTCGCAACCTTGGTCGTCAAAACCGTGGCCGATTTCGTGGCCGATTACTGCACCAATAGCACCGTAATTTGCTGCGTCTGGAGCACTCGGGTTAAAGAATGGCGGTTGCAAAATCGCAGCTGGGAACACGATTACGTTAAGCAACGGATCGTAGTAAGCGTTTACGGTTTGCGGAGTCATCTGCCACTCTTCGCGGTCCACAGGTTCTCCAACTTTTGCAGTATACCTACCAAACACAAATCGAGAAACTTCGCGCATATTATCAATTAAGCCAGCGTCTTCCTTAATATTGAGCGCAGAGTAGTCGATCCAATGGTTTGTGTAACCAATATTTGGCTCAAACTTGCTAAGCTTTTCCAAGGCCTTTGCCTTAGTCTCCTCGCCAAGCCAGCTGCTGTGAGAAATCGACTCGCGGTAGGCGTTAATAAGATTGCCAACTAAGCCTTCCATATACTTTTTAGACGACTCAGGGAAGTGCAAGCGCACGTACTCGCGGCCAACTTCTTCGCCGCAAGCATCGTCAACAACTCCGATTGCACGCTTCCAGCGGTCGCGTGGCTTAGTAGCTCCAGAAAGCACCTTGCCGTAGAAGTCGAATCGGGCTTGTGCAAAATCTTCACTCAACATGCTTGCCCAGCACAAAATCACGTGTACGCGTGCCCAAAGCTTTAGATCTTCTAAGTCGGCTTCTTGCCAAACCTTATTTAATCCTTCTATAAAGCTTGGCTCGTGAACTATCACTTTGCTAAAAGATTTGCGAACATTGATTGGCTGATTCTTTGCTTCTTCGCAATTGTCGTAAGATTTTTGAGCAGCGTCCAAGAATGCGTCAAGATTCAGCGCTTCAAACGTTTTTGCCAAATCAGCATAATTGTAAGGATTATAAGTTTTTTGAGAATCGCGAGTTGCTACGTTATCCCAGTGGTTGCTTGCGATTTGTGTTTCCACCTTCAAAAAGCGCTCGGCAAGTTCCTGGCTAGCGGCGGCATCACCGTATCCAGCTAAGCGCAACAAAGCAGCCACCATTTTTACGTATTCTTCGCGAATTGGAGCGTAACTATCCTCGCGATAGTACGCTTCGTCTGGCAAGCCCAATCCACCCTGCTCAATATGCATAACATTTGTTTTAGGGTCTTTAGGGTCTCCGTAAACGCCAAAAGCGAACATTGCATTTGGTCCGCCGTACGGGGTAAGGGTACCAATAGTGCGAACCAAATCTTCTTTGCTGGCCGCCGCATCAACAGCGTCTAAATCGCTTTTAATTGGCGTAATCCCAGCTTTTTCAATAGCTGCAGTATCCAAATATTTACGGTACAAAGTTTGCGACTTTTTGGCTGGGCAATCTTCGCTTTCTAAAATATCTCGAATTTGCGTCTCTGCATCTTCTGAAAGCTTGTAGAAAGCACCAAACATTGGCTTATCTTCTGGAAGAGTGTAAGTGTCAATCCAAGGACCGTTTACGTAACGGAATAAATCGTCTTGTGGTCGGGTAACGGATGAGAAGGAGGCAGGGTCGAAATCTACAGCAGAAATTTCTTTCTGTGATTCCTTATTATTGTTGTTATTATCTTCATTGTTATTAAACATGAGCTTAGCTTACAACTATTAAGCGACACTATTCAGTTAGTATTTTCGCTATATGTTCCTCGTATTTTCGCCATATTTTGCGCCGTTTTCGTGCCTGCGCGTTAGTCTTAAATCATGATTGAACTGAAAACTCCAGCTGAAATTGAAGCGATGAAACCTGCAGGTCGCTTCGTCGGTAGTATTCTTAAAGACTTACAAGCAATGACCAAAGTTGGCACGAATCTTCTTGAGATTGATGACTTCGTTCGCCAGCGTATTGTGAGCCGTAAAGGTGCGTCTTCTTGCTATGTCGATTACGCTCCTGATTTTGGAACTGGTCCTTTTGCGCACTACATTTGCACTTCTGTAAACGATGCTGTTCTTCACGGAGTTCCATACGATTACAATCTTAAAGACGGCGATTTGCTGACTCTTGATTTGGCGATTAACGTTGACGGTTGGGTTGGAGATTCTGCTGTTAGCTTTGTGGTTGGAAAGCATGCGGATCCTGAGGATTTGCGTTTGATTAAGTGCACTGAGGAAGCGCTGGAAGCTGGCATTAACATGGCTCAGCCAGGCAACCGTCTTGGCGATATTTCTGCAGCTATTGGTTGCGTTGCTCACGAGTATGGTTACAGCGTAAACCTTGAGTTTGGCGGCCACGGCGTAGGACACATTATGCATGGTGATCCGCACGTTCCTAACGATGGCAGTGCTCACCACGGTTACAAGCTTCGCCCGGGCTTGGTGATTGCTATTGAACCGTGGTTCTTAAAGACTACTGACGAAATTTATCAGGATCCAAAAGATGGTTGGACGCTTCGTTCTTCGGATGGTTCTCGCGGCGCTCACAGCGAGCATACGATTGCAATTACGGAGAATGGTCCTGAGATTTTGACTGTACGTTAAACTTGTAAAGAGTAAAAAGTAAATAGCAAAAAGTAAAAAAGTTTATTTGCTAAGAGTTTTGCGAATAGTGATTGCGTAAGACGAGTTATTGAGTATGTAAAGAGGTACGTTAAGTAAATGGCGGAATTTGATTTTTCCCAAGCGTTAAATGATGTTGAAGCAAAGTATTCTTCGATTTCTAAAGCTTTAGACGTTGATTCGTTGAAGGCTACGATTGCTGATTTAGAAAAGCAGGCTGCGGAGCCTGGACTTTGGGACGATTCTGAGCATGCTCAGCAAGTTACGAGTAAGCTTTCTGCAGCTCAGTCTCAGCTGAAGCGTTTGCAAGCTGTCGAGCAGCGAATTGAGGATACTAAAACTTTAATTGAGCTTGGTGAAGAAGAAGGCGATGCTGATTCTATGAGCGAGGCCCAAGAGGAGCTTGGAAATATTGCTCACGAACTTGACGATATGGAAGTGCAGACTCTTCTTGACGGCGAATACGATGCTCGTTCTGCAGTTGTTACGATTCGCTCGGGCGCAGGCGGTGTTGACGCTGCTGATTTTGCGCAAATGCTTCTTCGTATGTACTTGCGTTGGGCGGAGCGTAACGGCTACAAAACTAAGATGATGGACACGTCTTATGCGGAAGAAGCTGGTATTAAATCCGCAACTTTCCAAGTGGATGCCCCTTACGCGTATGGTCGCCTTTCTGTAGAAGGTGGCACGCACAGAATGGTTCGTATTTCGCCATTTGACAATCAAGGCCGTCGTCAAACTGGATTTAGTGCTGTGGAAGTTATTCCTCTTGTTGAAGCTACGGATCATATCGATATTCCAGATTCTGACATTCGCGTGGATACTTTCCAAGCTTCAGGCCCTGGCGGACAAGGCGTAAATACTACTTATTCTGCTGTTCGTATTACGCATTTGCCAACCGGTTTGGTTGTTTCTATGCAAGATGAGCGAAGCCAAATCCAGAATCGTGCTGCCGCAATGGCTGTTTTGCAGTCGCGTTTGCTTGTGATTAAGCATCAAGAGGAAGCTGCGAAAAAGAAGGAGCTTGCTGGAGATATTAAGGCAAGTTGGGGAGATCAGATGCGTTCTTACGTACTTCACCCGTATCAAATGGTGAAGGATTTGCGCACTGGTTACGAAACTTCGCAAACTCAAGCTGTTTTTGACGGTGATATTGACGGTTTTATTGAAGCTGGTATTCGCTGGCGTCACGAGCAGCGAGTTGCGGCTCAAAAAGAAGCTGAAGCGGAAAAAGAATCTTAAACTAAAGTTAATTTAGAACTAAAAACCAACAAATACACATAATCTCAATTACACATAATCTTCGGAAGGATTGAAAATGTCGCTGATTTCATTAGATCATGTGTCAAAAATATACCCTCGAGGTACGCGTCCGGCATTAGACGATGTGTCTTTGCATGTTGATCGTGGAGATTTTGTGTTTTTGGTTGGTGCTTCCGGTTCTGGGAAAACTACATTGCTTAGTTTGCTGCTTCGCGAAGAAGAAGCAAATAGTGGCGAAATTCACGTAGCTGGCAACGATTTGCGACGACTTTCTAACCGCCAGGTGCCGCAGTATCGTCGCTCGCTTGGCTTTATTTTCCAGGATTATAAGTTACTTAATAACAAAACCGTGTACCAAAATGTTGCTTTTGCTTTGGAAGTGATTGGTACGAGTAGGGCGACTATTCGTTCGCTTGTGCCGCGCGTTTTGGAAACAGTTGGTTTAACGGGTAAGGAAAACAATTATCCTCACGAACTTTCTGGTGGTGAGGCTCAGCGTGTGGCTATTGCTCGCGCGTACGTAAATCATCCGCAAATTCTTCTTGCCGACGAGCCTACTGGTAACTTGGATCCTACGACTTCTCTCGGCATTATGGAAGTGCTGGATGCTATTAATCGTACGGGTACCACGATTGTGATGGCTACGCATAATGAGGAAATCGTGAATTCAATGCGTAAGCGCGTGGTCGAACTTCATACAGGAAAGATTGTGCGCGACGAACGTGAAGGATCCTACGATTCTGCACTGTACTTCCCTGATTCTGACGTTGAGCAGAAGTCAAAAGCGCAGCAGGCTGTTGAGCATGACCAAAATCGTAGTAGCGTAAGCATATCTGCAGATGATCAGCCTGATCATGTTGAACGTCATAGGCGACTCTCTAAGAAAGCTCGTCGCGCTGCTCAGGCTCGTGAAGCTGTTGAAATGGTGACGCAATCCTTGCGCAATAATTCAGCTGAAAATGAGGGGATTGCGCGCCTTGCGCAGTCGGTTCATTCTGGTCGAACTGGCCGCTATGGTGAGGTGTTCCAGTCTATAGAAACGACCATGACGTGGGGTCGCGGCTTGATTGTGAAAGATGACAGTGAGGATCTTGAGGAAGATTCCAAACTTGCGCATGAGGAAGAAAGTAGCGAAAAGTCGTCTGAAAATAGTGCTGACGCTGCTGAAAATAGTGCTAACGCTGCTGAAGGTCTCGCTGAACACACTTCTCCTAACGTAGATAATGAGACGGCTCAAGCGCAAGCGGAAGAAGTTAAGGAATCTGAGGAAGCTGTAGAATCTGAAGAATCTGAGGAAACTGTAGAAACTGAGGGAGCTGAGGAATCTGTAGAATCTGAGGAAGCTGAGGAATCCGAAAAATTCGAAGAATCTGAAGAATCTGAATCAGTGTCTAAAGTGACGTACGAAACCGAAACGCAAGGAACCGAAACGCAAGCGCATCAGCCTCAAAATCACGAAGAAGCGTCGGCAAACGCACTTCCTCCTATGCCTCCGGCCCCTCCTAAGCCGCCAACCACCGGCCATACTCATGCTGACGACAACACGCACCGAGCTGAAGGAGCGAAATAATGCGTTTACGATTCATTTTTTCCGAAACTTGCATTAGCTTACGCCGCAACGTTTCGATGATTCTTTCAGTCATGCTCGTGACCTTTATTTCATTCCTGTTTATTGGCGCCTCGGTGCTCATGCAAGCGCAGATTACTAAAGCAAAAGGCGACTGGTACGACAAGGTGGAGGTTGTTGCGTGGCTGTGTCCGGATGGTACGAGTCAGTCACCTTCGTGCGCTGCCGGAAAAGCTCCTACCAATGCTGAGATCGTGAAGCTTGAGCATATTATTCACCAAGAGTTAGGCGACGACGTTTCCAACATAACGTATGTAAGTCGTAACGAATTCTACAAAAATACTTTCTTAAAACAGTATCCTAACGGAATGTACCAAGGCCGCACGTTGACAGCGGCAGATATGCAGGATTCGCTTCGTTTAAAGCTTACGAATCCTATGAAGTATCAAGTCGTTTCAGAAGTACTTTCTGGGCGTGACGGCGTTGAAGAAGTTGTAGATCAGCGTCAGATTTTCGATCCCGTTTTTAACGTGCTCAATCGTGCTACTGCGGTAACGATTGTGCTTGCTGCGGTTATGGTTGTAGTTGCTATTATGCTTACTGGTACTACGATTCGTATGTCTGCTGCAAGCCGTCGTCAAGAAACTGAAATTATGCGTTTGGTTGGTGCTTCCAACTGGACAATTCGTATGCCGTTTATACTTGAGGGTGCGTTCGCTTCGTGTGCTGGTTCTTTGCTTGCAGGCGGCGCGTTGAGCTTAGTTGTTAAGGTTTTCGTAACAGATTGGCTTGCGCAAAACGTGCGTTGGATGCCGTTTGTGACGCAATCTACCGTTTGGTTGTGCGTTCCTATGCTGGTAGCGGGTGCTGTTGTATTGTCGGTAATTGCTTCTGCTGTTGCGTTGAGACGCTACTTGAAGGCTTAAATACGGCTTAAAAACGGATAATACAATGGCTTAACTCGCGTGGCTGCTTATTTAACGCTATAATTCGCAGTAGTGATGTTGAAAGGGAAGTGATATGAGCGAGGCTCGACGTGGCGTAGTCGCAATTCGGCGCACTCATACAATAATGAGTTTACTAGTTGCTGGCATGATGATGCTTGCTAGTGTGGTTGGTTCGTTGATGGTTGCACCTACTGCGCATGCGGTAAATATGAACGATTATAACCGTAAAGTTCAGCATAATGAGAATTTGAAACGTCAGCTTGCGGGCGTGAATAAGCAGTTAGCGAATAAGATTCTTGAGCTGAATGATTTAAACGAGCGCCAAATTCCTAATCAAATTCGTGCAGCGCAACAGGCTGACGAACAAGCGGCTCAGGCTCTTAGCCTTGCTGAATCCACTCAGCTGCGTTTGGAATCAGCTCAAAAAGATAAGCGTGACTTGGAAGAGAAAATTAAAAAAACTGGTGTAGATTTTGATGATGCTAAGGCTGCGGTTGCGCAACTTGCTCGTAATAGCTTCCACGGTTCTCAAGCTTCCGACATTATGAATATTGTTACGAAATCTACTACTACTGAACAGTTTGTTGGCAAGTTACAATCAGAGGCGGCTGTTGCACGTAGTGAAGCTAACGCTGCCAATGATGCTGCAGTAAAGTTGAACACTTCTATGAACCGTCGCCAACGTTTGGCTGCTATTGAAACGGAAATTGCCAAGCTCAAGCAGCAAGCGGATGTGCAGGCTCAAAGTGCGCAGGTTGCTGCTAAGGCTGCTAACGATCGCAAGAAAGCCTTGCAGAGTTTACGTGATCAGGGTGAGAATATTCGCAAGCAATTGGAGAGTCAGAAGGGGAGTTTAACTTCTCAGTCCGCTCGAGAAGCCGCGGAAATTATTGCTATGAAGTCTGCGATTGATGCTCAGGCTCGCGCTCTTGCTAATAAAGCTGTTGCGCGCGCCAATCCTAATTCTGGCAACCGTCAGCAGGTGAGGGGCGGCGGATTTGGCGGCAACGTGTCGCTTCCTCCTATGCCGCTTTCTAACGGTGCTGCTAACGGCATGTCTTATACGGTTCCTGGTAATTGCCCTGAGCGTTCCAACTTCTGCTACGGTCACAATACCGGCAATTCTGTTGGCGGTACTGCATATCCTGCTCGTCAGTGCACATTGTGGGCTTATTTGCGTCGTACGCAGCTCGGTCTTCCTGTCGGCTCCTTTATGGGTAATGGTGCGGACTGGGCTAATTCCGGCCGTCGTTTGGGATATTTGGTAAATCGCACGCCGCATGTTGGCGCGGTGATGGTGTTTGCTCGAGGTCAGAGTGCTGGCACGTGGAATGCTGATTGGCAGTACGGGCATGTGGCGGTTGTTGAGCGTGTGAATGCGGATGGTTCTGTGCTGATTTCTGAAGGTGGCGTTGGCTTCCCAACGTTCCCAGCTTACGAAACCATTCATAATCCTGGTGCCTACGAATATGTGCACTACTAGAAATTAGCACTACTAATTGCATCGCTATTTTGTTGCGTTTCGCACATTGAGATTTGTGTATGGGGGTGTTATGGTCCATAAGCCTGCTCAAGATGGTACGGTTACGGTTGCTCAAAATCGTAAGGCGCATCACGATTATGCTATTGAAGATTGTTACGAGGCCGGTCTTGCTTTAACGGGAACGGAAGTAAAGTCGTTGCGCGAAGGGCGAGCTTCCTTAGCCGAATCGTTTGTCAATATTGATCGTCGCGGCGAGATGTGGCTTGAAGGCGCAAATATTCCCGAGTATTTGAACGGCACGTGGAACAATCATGCTCCAAAGCGCAAACGCAAGCTGCTTCTTCACGCTGCGCAAATCGCTAAGCTTTCTAGGCAAACTGAGGCCAAAGGTTACACTGTTGTTCCTTTGCGGCTGTATTTTAAGGGAAGTTACGTGAAGGTTGAGATTGCTCTTGCTCGCGGTAAGAAGGAGTTTGATAAGCGTCAAGCGTTGCGCGAGGAGCAGGATAAGCGCGAGGCGTTGCGCGCTATGCGTTACAGAAACTTGCGTTCTAGAAGTATTGACTAAAAAGCGACAAAAACTTTACAGCCACGTACAGTAAATGTCGGAATCTCACTTAAAAGCGACAGAAACTTTACGTGCGTGTATAGGAAATGTCGAAATATCGCCAAAAAGTGACAGAAACTTTACGCGCGTGTACAGTAAATGTCGGAATCTCGCTGAAAAGCGACAGAAACTTTACGTGCGTGTAAAGGAACAAGCGCTCAGGCAGGTCGTCGCGCTGCGTTAGGGTCTCTTAATCCCGTTCTTCGGACCCTCGCGCAGTCGTCAGCGCAAACCTCGGAGAAAAAACTCCCGCAAATGTTCCATAAAAGCACCAAAACTCTCGCGCGAATAAAGCGACACGCCGTATAATATTCAGTATTGCGAATAATATGCGTTAGGTTTTCGCAAAAAGCCAAGTATTTCACTAATAAACAGCATACTTATCTCTGTATATACATATTTTGCATAAATAGTTGCGAAAATAGTAGGGTTGTCGTGTATAGTTATACACATCAATGCAAATTATAAATTTTAAATACTTTTAGGAGAAGAAAAATGTTCAAGTCTACTAAGTCTACTAAGTACATTAAGTCTATTGCAGCTATTGCGTCTTTGGTATTAATCGGTAGCGTCGCTGCCTGCGGACCTGCTGATTCCAAAGCATCTGATCCAGATATTGCACGTAGCTACGACGTAAGCAAAGTTCAGAAGGACGATGCAGTAGCGGCATTAGTTCCAGAAGCAGTTAAGAAGACTGGTGAGCTGACCGTCGGCGTCAACGTGAGCTACGCTCCTGCAGAGTTCTTTGCAGCAGACGGCAAGACTCCAGTTGGTTACGAAATCGACTTTTCTAAAGCCTTGGCAAAAGTAATGGGATTGAACGCAAAAATTATGCACGCTCAGTTCGATTCTATTATTCCTGCAATCGGCAGCAAATATAACGTTGGTATTTCCGGCTTTACTGTTAATGCTGAACGTATGAAGTCAGTAGATTTTATTGCTTACGCAAACGCGGGCTTGTCTTTCGAAGTGCGCAAAGGCAATCCTACTAAGGTAGATACAAAGAATCTTTGCGGCAAAAAAGTAACTTTGGAAACTGGCACCGTCGGCGAACCAATTATGGAAGAAGCTAAGAAACAGTGCGCTGCAAATAACGATAAGCCGCTAGAAATCATGAGCTTCAAGGAACAGACTGACGCAACCACCGCACTTCTTTCCGGTCGCGCTGACGTTATGTATGCCGATACTCCGGTTGCTGGTTACGCTGCTGTTAAGAATCCTGGTAAGCTCGAAATCCTCGAAAACAGCAAGGATTCCGAACCAATGGGTGCAGCAGTTAAGAAGGGCGACACTGCAATGCTGAAGGCTGTAAAAGCTGGCATTGATAAGCTGATGAAGTCCGGTGTTTATAAGGAGATTTTGAAGAAGTGGGGCGTGGAAGACGTAGCAATTGAAAAGACGGTAGTAAATCCGCAGGTCTGATTGCGTGTTTGATTGCGCGTTTGATTCGCGTTTGATTGAGTGTTTGATTCGCGTCTCTCCATAAATTTTGATTTCTATTCTGAGTCACGACTTTTCTCGTGGCTCAGATTGTTTCGTTTTACTATACTTGTATCAAAATAAACGTATTTACAGGGAGCATAAGTTGGACTCTTTTAAGAAATCTTCCACAATTCCGTACGGAAAGTCTCAGTACGAAAAAGCCCAGTTCGGAAAGTCCCAAGCTGAACATATTTTGCCGGTAGCAAAACCGGGACCAATCGTAGCTGGCATAATCGTCGCAATCCTAGCGTGCTCGCTACTGTACAGCATCATTACGAATCCGCGATTTGAATGGCAAGTAGTAGGCGTGTATCTTATAAGCGACAACGTACTTACCGGTATTGGCTGGACGTTACTCCTTACGCTACTCGCTATGGTGATTGCTATCGTACTCGCCATAGGCTTAGCGATGATGCGAAAGTCAGTAAACCCGGTTCTTCGCGGTGTGAGCTGGTTCTTTATTTGGTTCTTCCGTGGCACGCCTGTGTACACGCAGCTCGTGTTTTGGGGTATGTTTGCGGTGCTTGTGCCGCGATTGAGCATTGGTATTCCGTTTACATCCATAGAGTTTTGGTCTATTGATTCTAATGTAATTATGACTTCGCTGACGGCGGCTGTTGTGGGCTTGTCGCTGAACGAAGCAGCGTACTTGTCGGAAATTGTGCGAGCTGGTTTGGAAGCTGTCGACGTGGGCCAGGTTGAGGCGGCTCAGGCGCTTGGCATGGGTAGAGCTTTAACGATGAGGCGAGTGATTCTTCCGCAGGCAATGCGCATTATTGTGCCGCCGCTTGGAAACGAAACTATTGGCATGTTGAAAACTACTTCTTTGGTTCTTGCAGTACCGTTTACGCTGGAGCTTCAGTTTGCTACGAATGCTATAGCTAATCGTATTTATAAGCCTATTCCGTTGCTTCTTGTGGCGAGTATTTGGTATTTGGTTATTACTTCTATTCTGATGGTTTTGCAATCTATGTTGGAGAAGCATTTTGGCAAGGGCTTTGAAGCGCGAGATATTGTGAAACATGCTCAGTTAGACACTGATAAAGGTCAGCGCGGCGACCAGTCTTTGCATGCTCAACAAAAGAATGTTAAAGGACGTAACGACGCTACTATGCTCGGTTTTAATGCTTAATAAGTACTTAATAAAGCGAAATAACGTAGCGAAATAACGTAGCGAAATAACGTAGCGAAATAACGTAGCGAAATAACGTAGCGAAATAACGTAGCGAAATAACGGTTAGATTGGATTTTGAAAGATGACAAATACAGCAGCAAACGTTCCGGAAGCAAACGTTCCAGCAGCAAACGTTCCGGCAGTCGTAATTAAGGACGTGCACAAATCATTTGGTAACTTGCAAGTATTAAACGGCATTACTATGGAAGTAAACCCGGGTAGCGTAACGGTAATGTTAGGGCCTTCCGGATCTGGAAAATCCACGCTTTTGCGCTTAATTAACCAACTTGAAACGTTGACTGCGGGAAGTATAAGCATTTATGGCGAGCGTATTGGTGTAAAGCAAGTGACGCGTAAAGGAAAGCAGTGTTTACAAGCGCTTAACGATAAAGAGATTGCTCAACAGCGTGCGAAACTCGGTATGGTTTTTCAGCGTTTTAATCTTTTCCCTCACATGACGGCTTTGGAAAACGTTATGGAAGCGCCTGTGCACGTATTGCGTATGAACACTCAAGAAGCGCACGACTTAGCTGTTGAAGAGCTTAAACGCGTTGGTATGGCTGAGCGCATGAATCATTACCCGGCGGAGCTTTCCGGCGGTCAGCAGCAGCGTGTGGCTATTGCGCGTGCGCTTGCTATGAAGCCGGAGATTATGCTGTTTGATGAGCCTACTTCTGCGCTCGACCCGGAGCTTGTTGGCGAAGTGCTTAACGTTATGCGCGATCTTGCAAAAGACGGCATGACGATGATTGTAGTAACGCACGAGATTGGTTTTGCGCGCGAAGTCGCGGATCAAGTTGTGTTCATGGATGGTGGCGTCATAGTTGAGCAGGGCACGGCTGATATTATTACGAATCCACAAACTGAGCGTTTCCAAGATTTTCTGCAGCACGTTTTATAAAACTTGCGCAGCACTATACGTTAAACGTAACTTAAGTAGCGCTATACGTAACTTAATCAACTTAACCAGCGTTAGGCGTAACTTGCGCAAATTTAGGCGTAACTTGCATCACTTTTTTGCGTGTTGTTATGTGCGTCTCTGGCGTGCGCTCGCTCGCATATCGTACAATAGAAGATTATGTGTGGCATTGTAGGATACGCAGGTTTTGGAAAAGTTTGCGCAAAACCTTTGGAAGTTTGTTTAGGTGGATTAGAGCGTTTAGAGTATCGCGGATATGATTCTTCAGGTGTGGCGTTGGTTGCTCCTGGAATGGATTGCGTTGCTGTGCGCAAGAAGGCAGGTCGTCTTGCAGTATTGCGAGAAGATATTAGCGCAAATCCTATGCCGGAAGCGAGTGCCGCAATTGGGCATACTCGCTGGGCTACTAACGGTGCTCCTTGCGACGTAAACGCGCATCCTCACACGAGTGCTGACGGCAAAATCGCGCTTATTCACAACGGTATTATTGAAAATGCTGTGGTATTAAAAGAGCAACTTCACGAAGAAGGCTACGAGTTTTCTTCCCAAACTGACACGGAAGTTGCGGCAAAATTGCTTGGTAAGGTCGCGAACGAAATCGTGGAAGAAACCGGTAAGCCGGACTTGTTTACGGCTATTCGTCGCACTGCGAAAATGCTTAAGGGTGCTTTTACGCTTTTAGCTGTGGACGTTCGTCAGCCAGGTATTGTTGCTGCTGTTCGTCATGATTCGCCGCTGGTTGTGGGCCTTGGCGAGGGCGAGTACTTCTTGGGTTCGGATGTGGCTGCTTTTGTAGCTTATACGGATCGTGTTTTGGAAGTCGGGCAAGATCAGGCTGTTTGCATTGGCAATATTGACGGCGCTGTTGACGGCGCTGTTGACGGCGCTGTTGACGGCGATGTTGACGGCGATGGTAAAGCTAGCTTGCTACTTACTGATTTTGACGGCAAAGTCGTGGAAAATCCTACGTGTTTTACAGTTGATTGGGATGCGTCTGCTGTTGAAAAAGGCGGTTGGGATTCCTTTATGGATAAGGAAATTCATGAAGATCCACACGCCGTTGCCGACACTTTGCGCGGTCGTTTTGATGCGCAAGGAAATATTGTTCTTGACGAAGTGCATATTGGTCAGGATGTGTTGCGCGCGATTGACAAGATTATTGTGGTTGCTTGCGGCACGGCAAGTTACGCCGGTTTGGTTGCAAAATATGCGATTGAGCATTGGGTGCGTGTGCCGGTTGAGGTGGAGCTTGCGCACGAGTTTCGCTACCGCGATCCTATTTTGACGCATCGCACGTTGGTTGTTGCTATTTCGCAATCTGGCGAAACAATGGATACGCTTATGGCTTTGCGTCACGCGCGCGAGCAGGGAAGTCGTGTGCTTGCAATTTGTAATACTCAGGGTTCTAGTATTCCGCGCGAATCCGATGCTGTGCTTTACACGCATGCTGGTCCGGAAATTGCTGTTGCTTCTACGAAAGCTTTTGTAGCGCAAATCGTAGCAGCTTATATGCTTGGTCTTTATTTGGCGCAAGTAAAAGGCACGATGTATCGCGACGAAATTCAGCAAATTGTGGCGCAACTTAAAACTATGCCAAGTAAAATCCAGCAGGTTCTCGATACTCAATCTGACGCAATTATGAAAGCGGCTGAGCATACGTTGGAAGCTAAGTCTTTCCTGTTCTTGGGTCGTCACGTAGGGTACCCGGTTGCTATGGAAGGCGCTCTGAAGCTTAAGGAAATTGCGTACACGTTTACGGAAGGTTTTGCAGCAGGCGAGCTTAAGCATGGTCCGATTGCGCTGGTTGATGCCGGTGAGCCGGTGGTGGTAATTGTGCCGTCTTCTCGCGGACGCGACGTTTTGCACGCGAAAGTGATTTCTGGAATTGAAGAAGTAAAAGCGCGCGGAGCGTTTACTATAGCGGTTGCGGAAGAAGGTGATCCGGACGCTGCAAGATATGCGGATATTGTGTTCTGGAGACCTGAGTGCCCGACGCTTTTAAGTCCGCTTGTTGACGTAGTTGCGTTGCAATTATTTGCTATGGATATGGCGAAATTGAAAGGTTACGACGTCGACAAGCCGCGAAATCTCGCCAAATCTGTAACTGTGGAATAGTGCGGGCGGCTGTTTTATGCGTGTGCGTGTGTTCGCAACAATTTTGCAGCTGGGCAAGCGTTTGCAGCGGCTACTGCTGCTAGTTTTATGCGTGTTTGCGATAACGCTTCCTTCAGGCTGCTCTCATGCGGACGCTCGCACGAGCATTACCGTGTGGTCGTGGGAGCCAAGCATGAAGCGGCTTGCGGTGCAATTTGAGCGGCTTAATCCGGACGTTCGCGTAGTAGTCAAGGATACTAGTGGATACAACAATCTCAACAGCGCTATTCAAGACGGCTACGGTATGCCAGATGTTGCGCAACTTGAGTATTTTGCGCTTCCGCAATACGCTGTTAGCGGTCAGTTGCTAGATATTACGGATCGCGTGCAAGGTACGCAAACGTTTTACACTCCTGGTACGTGGTCGTCTGTGCAATTGGGCGGGCGCGTGTACGGTTTGCCTATGGATTCTGGGCCAATGGCTTGGTTTTATAACGACGACGTTTTTAAGCAGGCTGGCGTGGACGCAACGCAAATACACACTTGGGAAGATTATCGTCACGCCGCTCGAAAGCTGAAAGACATTGGCGTGTATATTGCTGCAGATTCGGGGGATGCGAGCTTTTATAACGCTATGATTTGGTTGGCGGGAGGTAAGCCTTTTATTACTTCGCACGACGGCAAAACGGTGACTGTTCGACTAGGGTACGACAAGGGAACTCAGGCTTTTACTAAGTTTTGGCAGTCTATGATTGACGAAGGCTTAATTGATACGCGCACTACTACGTGGACGCAGCGTTGGAAGAATGGTGTTGGGGCTGGCAAAATTGCGTCCGTATTTGCTGGAGCGTGGATGCCGTCGCTGCTGCTTGAGAATGTGCCTGGTACAGCAGGGTTGTGGAAAGTTGCGCAAGTTCCTACTTTGCACGGCGAAAAGCGCAATGCGGAAATGGGCGGTTCTGCGCTGTCGGTGTTGCAGTCAAGCCGAAAGCCGGAAGCGGCTATGCGTTTCGTGAATTTTGTGTGCCATGACATGCAGGGTATTAATACGCGCGTGAGCGGTGGAGCGTTTCCTGCGGATGTTGTGACGCTTGGGGATTCAGCATTTTTGAATCGTACAACTATTCGTGATTCGCGCGGAATTGACATACCGTATTTTGGTGGTCAAAAGTTTAATCGCGTATTTGCTGAGGCTGCTAACCGTGTAAGTACGGGGTACCGGTATTTGCCGTTTGAAGTGTATTCGCGTAGTGATTTTCGGTCGACTATTGGTCAAGCGTACGATTGGAGTAGAAAATCGCGCGCGCGCCTGAATGTTCAAGAAATGATTGATGCTGGAATTACACAGGACGACGGAAGTCAACTTTGGCTTCCGGACGATCCTGGCCCTAGAATTTCCTTAAAAGACGGGCTTAAGCTGTGGAGCAAGGATTTGCAAGAATACGGCTACAATCAGGGCTTTATTATGAGGTAACTTAATTATTAAAGTGATTACTTATTAAAGTAAGTTAATTAGTAAAGTAAGTTACTTATTAAATTAAGTTACTTATTAAAGTAAGTTGAATATTAAAATAATTACTTAAGAATATAAAAACTTTAAGGAAAGAGAGTTCTTATGTTGCTAGCAGTCGACATTGGTAACACGAATATTGTGCTTGGTTTTTTGGAAAACAATCGCATTGTGGGAACCTACCGCATGACAACTAAATCAAACCGCACTTCCGACGAGTACGGAATTATGATTACGCAATTCCTTAATTTAAGCGGATTTAAGGTGAGCGATGTCGAGGACGTTATTGTTGCGTCAGTAGTGCCAAAAGTTATGCACTCATTCCGCGCGAGTATTATAAAGTTTTTGCATGTTGATCCTATGATTGTTGGCCCTGGCGTTAAAACAGGCATGAATATTCGAATTGACGAGCCGCGTTCTCTTGGAGCTGATTGCTTGGCTGATTGCGTTGGTGCGTTTAATGAGTACGGTGGGCCAGCGCTTGTAATAGATTTCGGCACTGCAACCACTTACAACTATGTTGATAAAAGCGGAGCTATTACATGCGGTTTGATTTGCACTGGCATTCGAACTGCGGCTGCAGCACTGTGGGATAACACGGCTCAGCTTCCGGAAGTTGAGATTGCGCGGCCGAAGTCTGTTCTCGCAAAATCAACTAGACCTGCGATGCAAGCTGGCTTATACTACAGTTTTTTGGGCGGAATTGAGCGCACGATTGAGCAGTTCAAGATTGAGATTAACGAGCCGTTTAAGGTAATTGCTACTGGCGGTTTGGGTAGATTGTTTGAGAAGGATGTGAAAACGATTGACTTTTACGATCCTGACTTGATTTTCAAAGGTATGGATGAAATTTATAAGCGTAATATGCGGTAATATAATGCGAATTTGTCTGCGCGACGACCTGCTTTCGCGCTCAGAGCGTAGCGCGCGAAAGCAACTCGGAGCGTGAGCTTGCTCAAGTTGAAAGCACGGGGTGCTTTCAACGCAAGCTCAGTAGCGAGCGCGTCGCAATCCGCGCGAGCGTCCTTCGCTCAGCGCGAAAAATCTCAAATCTCCGCCACGTTAATATCCCTACTACTGAATTATGCGAAATTAAGATGTACTTGAACTATAAGTTTGTTGCAGTAGGTTGTTATAGCGATTTTGTTATACCAATTTTTCGCATTTAGGCGTACACTAGTGAATAGTTATGTGTAAAGATTGCGTTCGCCGGTGAACTTTCTTTGATGCGCGCTTGTTTTTTGTGCATCGTTTATGCGCCGGCAGGGGATTTGCTCACATGAGAGGAAGATTGATGAAGGAGAGTAGGAAGCATCGTATTCTTTCGACAATTGGTGCCGTTTTATGCGTAGTTTCTATGATTTTAAGCGTAACCGTGCTGCCTGGGGTGGCTTATGCCAACATAACGAAGAATCCATTGTTTGCTGCTGCCTTGGCTGCTGTTACTGAGAATGATAAGGGTCAGAGTAAGTCGGGTGAAGGGGGAGCCGGTAATGAAGGGGCTAAAGGGGGAGTTGTTAAAGGCGAAACTGATAATAAAAAAGAGACTAAAGGGGAAGTTAAGGGGGAAACTGGTAAAAATAATAATGTAGACAATAAAGTAACAGACAATAAAGTTGGTAATGGGAATAGTGAAAATCCTAATGGGGTGGGGTCTGTAGATAAGAATAATTCTGGCAATGGTGCCGGGAAAACTGCTGGCGATACTATTGGGAATGGCGCAAAATCTGTCAAAGACGCTAAAAAAGATGGCAAAGGTGCCGACAAGGGTAAAGACAAATCTGACAAAGCTAATGGCAAGGCTGCCAAAAAAGATGCCAAAAAAGATGGCAAAGATAAAAAAGCTAAGGATCAAGATCGCAGCACTGGGGCTATGGAGAAATTAAGCCTAGAACAAGTTAAAGCACTTCCTGCTTGTGTGGCTAAAGTTAACGAGGATAATACTAAAGTCACGATTACGTCTTCATCAGGGGAAGCTAAATGTGCTATCAGTGCCAATGGGAAGAGTGGCGCATTTGGTGCTATTCGTGAAAAAATTAAGTCTCTCCCTGCTGGTGGTGGCGAAATCGTTTTTGGAGACGGTGTTAAAGCGTATGGCTACGGTAGTTTGTCAAAAGGTAAGGAAGGTCTTTTTTCAGGGGAAAATATTAGTAGAATTGGCAACGACGACAGGTTTGATGTAAGTAACGTTACAGACATGTCCTATCTATTTAAGGATTCCTCATTAACTGATTTTAGTTTTTTGAGTGAGTGGGATGTGAGCAAGGTTACGAATATGGAGAGCATGTTCGAGGGGTGCGCTGGTTTAAGTGATATTAGAGGTTTGGCTAATTGGAAGGTTGACAATGTTACGAACATGAGTGGCATGTTCAGTGGTTGTGCTAGGCGTATCTACGATGATGATGGCAAGATCACTGGTGTAACAGGATTGACTGATATAAGTGCGTTGAGTAACTGGAATGTCGGCAATGTTAGAAATATGTCTGGAATGTTCGCGTCTGTTATTAAGGACCAAGATAAACATGATGCTTTGAATCCAGTAGAAGGGTATGCAAGTGAGATGGCGATTACTTCGGTTGAACCTCTAAGTAAGTGGAATGTTAGCAAGGTTATGAACATGAACAGAATGTTTGAGGGTTGCACCGAGATAAAAGATTTTGACGGTTTGAAAGAATGGAATACTAAAAGCGTTTCGGCAATGAGCGGTATGTTCGAATATTGCAAGAGTATGAGTTCGCTTAAATTTTTGGAAAAGTGGAATGTAAAGAACGTTGAATACATGATGGTAATGTTTGCGCTGTGCGGCAACATCGAAAGTACTGAAGGCTTAGGAAATTGGGATGTAAGTAACGTTAAAAAAATGGATGGCATGTTTGCATATTGCTCTAAGCTCAATAGTATCAGTGGATTATCTAATTGGAATAAAACAGGTAAGAGCAGTACAGACCAATTAGCTAGCACGTTTAGAATGTTCTATGGCTGCAGTTTTCTTACTAGTCTTCAACCTTTGAGAGGCTGGAATGTTGGCAGTGTTGAGAACATGAGCAGCATGTTTGACGGTTGTGGCAGTCTTACTAGTCTTCAACCTTTGAGCGGCTGGAATGTTGACAATGTTGAGAAGATGAGTAGCATGTTCAGCGGTTGTAATGGCTTAACCAGTCTTCAACCTTTGAGCGGTTGGCATGTTGGCAGTGTCACGGACATGAGTGGCATGTTCAGCGGTTGTAATGGCTTAACCAGTCTTCAACCTTTGAGCGGTTGGAATGTTGGCAGTGTCACGGACATGAGTGGCATGTTCAGCGGTTGTCATAGCTTGAGTAATCTTAGCGGTCTAGAAAAGTGGAATGTTGGCAGTGTTGAGAACATGGGCAGCATGTTCTCCGATTGCTACTTTGAGCATACAAACAAAAAAGGTGATGTAATAATAAAAATAACAGGATTGACTGATATAAGTGCATTGAGTGGCTGGAATGTTGGCAGTGTAACGAATATGTTTAACATGTTCAGTGGTTGTACTCGCTTGGGTAATCTTAAAGGTCTAGAAGGGTGGAATGTTAGCAATGTTACGAATATGTCTAGCATGTTTTCTGATTGCAAAAAACTTACCGGCGTTGCAGATTTAAGCAAGTGGGATATTTCAAAAGTTACGGATCTTGGTTCGATGTTTTCCAATGCAGGAGCAGAAAGTGGCGACAGTCTTATATTAGATTTCAGCAATAAGAACTTTACAAAACCTACTAATTCTGAGTCTACTACTGTTTCTGTTGATGGTATGTTTGGTGGTTTTAAAGGCACGTTGATTGCGAATGGATGGGAGTCTCAAGGTTTTGATGATCATCCTGATGATGATCCTATCAAAAGTAATTTTGCTACGGGTGGAATATTCTCCCTCGATGAGAATTATCACAGCAATAATATAGTCGTAACTAATAATGTTACGATTTTAGATACAATTTCAAACGATGATGATTTTAAAAATATTGCATACTACATTCCTGTTAAAGCCAAGCTAATGGAGCCTGGCGATATAAAAAATGACAATATGACATGTGATTGCAATATAGACTCGGGTGGTACTACTTATACTTACTATGTTCCTGCACTGTATAATTCGAGTAAGTTAGAGAAGAAGCAGGATGAAAAATCGCAGGATTATGCGTACAGAATTGTAAAAAATAGTTTCGCATCAAAGTTGCGAAGCACTATAGATGATTCTCAAGCGAACGAAGATACTGATAATCCTTCCGATACTGATACTGATTCTGAACCGCGTAGTGCAAAGTTGAAATCGCGTGTAGGGAAATCGCGTGTAAAGGAATTGCGATCCGCAAGGAAATCGCGATCTGTAAGAGATGGCGAGGGTGAAGGAGGGGAAGCTCCTGTAGATCCTGAATCGCCTGAAGAAGAACAGGGCAGTACTTATAAAATCATGTTTAAGAAGTCGAGCGGAAACACTTGCACATGGACAGAACTTGGCGATAGCGATGATGCTGTGCCTATTAGTAATCCAAAGTCGCCTTTAGTGTTCTTCACTACAATGTACTATTTGGAGACCTTTGTTAAGCCGGTGCCTTTGCCGCATACTGGCGGCCAGTCGGCTGTTATGTTTACGTTCTTGTCTATTGGACTGTTCTCAATGTTCGCTGTTGCTGGGGCGTTTGCGCGACGATCTGCCTGAGCGCTGCGATTTAGCGCGCGAAGGCAATTCGGAGCGCCGAGCTTGCTAAGGGTTGAAAGCACGGGGTGCTTTCAACGCAAGCGAGGTCTGCCTTCGTCTCGATTGACGAAGGCAGGGCAGAGTTGTGTGGTGGTTTATTGGGATTTTGTTGTGGCCGGAGCGTTATTCGTTGAACACGTCTGAGTGCGTTCCCGTGCGAGATGCTGTTAGAACAAGCTCGTTTTCCTTAATTATGTAAATCAATAGCCAGTCTGATTTTACATGGCATTCGCGGAAGCCTAAATATTTTCCTTTAAGAGGATGATCTTGGTACGATTCGTCAAGAATCTCTTCGTTGCGCAATTTTTCTAGTATTGCATTAACAAGTCGAGTGTCATAACCGCGTTTTCTGATTCGCTTCATGTCTTTTTTGAACTGTGAAGTGTATGTTAAAGTAAGCATGATTAGTCTTCCTTAAAAATGTCATCCATCATCTCGGATACTGAGTCATAGCGTTTTGCTGGAATTTTCCCGGATAAAATATCATTTGCTTCCTTAAACGCGGCGATTGTTTCTTTATTGTATTTTGGCTGCTTTAAGTCGAATGGGAGTCCTTCTACCATAAGCGACTTGTGTAAGAACATGTTGATTGCGTCGCTGAGAGTTATGCCGAAGCTGGCGAATAATTCTTCTGCCTGCGCTTTAACTTCCTTGGTGACGCGCACGTTGATGCTTGCGGTTTTCGCTGTAGTCTTTGATTTCGTTGCGGTTGCGGTTGCGGTTGCGCTGATTGCCATAATATGCTTCCTTACTAGTTTTTAGTTATATGTACTCGGATTTTCGTATCACTTAGTATTTAGTATTTAGTATTTTGCACTTAAGTAAATGTTAAATACGTTTGTTATTACATTCTACAATGTGTTGCACTGTTATATAATATGCTATAAACGTTTTACACTGTATTACAATTGTATTGCGTTTGCTGTGCGTTTACGTTTACTGTGCAACTTACATAAAATTCAAAGTTTTTGACGTCTGCGTTAAAAACTTTTAGATTTTGATGACTTTTTGACGTCTGCGTTAAAAACTTTGTTGCTATTGCAGATTGCGTTCTGCGTTATTGTCTCTGGTTGGCAATCTTCGGACACTGGTGCAGATGAGTGACTGCGCGAGTAACGAAAAAACGGGATTATACGTTACTAACGCAGTACGCAGACTGCGCGAGTAACGAAAAAACGGGATTATACGTTACTAACGCAGTACGCAGACTGCGCGAGTAACGAAAAAACGGGATTATACGTTACTAACGCAGTACGCAAACTGCGCGAGTAACGAAAAACGGTAAACTCGTGCGAGCTTACCGTTTTTTGGAACATTTGCGGGAGTTTTTTCTCCGGCAAATGTTGCTATTTTGGCCTTTTTATGGAACATTTGCCGGAAAATTCCCGGCGTTTGTTGCTGTTTTGGCCTTTTATGGAACATTTGCCGGAGTTATAAATCCAATTTACAAATCCAGGAAAAGCCGGTGAATTCGCGTATCGTCGTCAAGCTCCGGGTGGAAGGACGTGCCGATTTGGTTGCCTTGGCGCGCGGCCACCACGTGACCGTCAACAGTTGCAAGCACCTCAGCGTTAGAGCCGACTTCCGCAATATAAGGCGCGCGAATAAACGTCATAGGCACCTTGCCAAGATCGCCAAAATCAGCCTCGCAGTGGAAGCTGCCAAGCTGGCGGCCGTAAGCGTTGCGCTTAACCGTCACATCCAGCGTGCCGAAGCCGTTAACCTCGTTACCTTCCACGTTCTTTGCAAGCAAAATCAAGCCGGCGCAAGTGCCAAGAACCGGCATGCCGCCAGCAATCCTCTCGCGCAAAGGCTCGAGCATATTTTGCTCGCGAAGAAGCTTAGCCTGCACTGTGCTCTCGCCACCAGGCAGCACTAGTCGGTCAAAAGACTGCTCCAAATCGCGCGCCTGGCGAAGCTCTATAACCCGCGCGCCAAGCTTTTCCAGCATCAAGCGATGCTCAAGAAAAGCTCCCTGAACAGCTAAAACAGCTACAGTATGAGCGGAATTACCAGTAGTGGAGTTATCAGTATTGATAGGTGAGTTTGACAAAATCACTCGCCTCGCTCAGCCATCAAAAGCTTAATTTCCTGCTCGTTGATGCCAACCATAGCTTCGCCCAAATTCTCGGAAAGCTTGGCGATCAGCTTAGCGTCCTTGTAATTAGTTACAGCCTTAACGATTGCGGCCGCGCGCTTTGCTGGGTCGCCGGACTTAAAGATGCCGGATCCAACGAATACGCCCTCGGCGCCAAGCTGCATCATCAAAGCAGCATCGGCTGGGGTAGCAACGCCACCGGCGGCGAAGTTCACTACAGGAAGCTTGCCGTTTTGCGCAACGTACTTTACGAGTTCGAAAGGCACGCGCAAATTCTTAGCTTCCTCAAAAAGCTCGTCCTCACGCATGCTGGTGAGCTTGCGAATTGCGGAATTCATCATGCGCATGTGGCGCACAGCCTGAATCACGTCGCCAGTGCCCGGCTCACCCTTGGTGCGAATCATGGAAGCGCCTTCGTTAATTCGGCGCAAAGCCTCGCCCAAATCCTTGGCGCCGCACACGAAAGGCACAGCAAAGTCGCGCTTGTTAATATGGTACACGTCGTCGGCTGGGGAAAGCACTTCGCTTTCGTCAATGTAGTCGATCTCAATAGCCTCAAGAACCTGCGCTTCAACGAAGTGACCGATACGGCACTTTGCCATCACAGGAATAGACACAGCCTCTTGAATTCCGTGAATCATAGCTGGGTCGCTCATGCGAGAAACGCCGCCGGCTGCGCGAATATCCGCAGGAATACGCTCCAAAGCCATAACAGCGCAAGCTCCAGAATCCTGAGCAATCTTTGCCTGCTCAGGGGTGGTGACGTCCATAATCACGCCGCCCTTAAGCATTTGAGCCAACTGACGGTTCAAAGCGGTGCGGTCTTCGCCGCTCTTATTTTGCGGATCCGAGGATTCATTCACGGTTGCTGCAGTATTCAAGTTTTCAGACATCATTCCTCGCTTTATTAGATGTATTATGCGCGTTTGCGTACGTTTGCAAGTTTACGTTCTGTTGGAATTTAACCACATTCGTAGGATATACCTAATAAATACTACAACCGCGCGTGCCACAAGTGCGTGTGATTAAAATCATATTCATATTGCGTTCGTATTGTGCCGTATTACGTTAGTACAAATTCTCGTATTTCGTTAGTATAAATTTTTTGTGTTGTGTTAGTACAAATTATTGATGAGTTTTTTGAGGGAATCTACGGTGAGCCTGGTTTGTCAATAGACTACGATTGGTAGGGCTGGCGACTTGTGTCACTATGTAATCAAGCGTCAAGCAATTAAAAAATTTAATAAAACGCAATAAAAAATAACAATTTAATTAAAGATAACAATTTAATATTTCAATGCCATTTAGAAAGGTTTATGGTATGGGTAACACGAAACCCGAGGAAGGCGCGTACAAAGAAAACGACGCGACCGAAACATTCTCTGGTAAGGCTCAGCGCGAAGCACAAAATGGTGCGTCTAAAGCAAACGCAACAGACGCAGGCCACGTAAGTTCAACGAGTGCAGCTTACGGCGCGAGCACGGACGCTTCACTGAACGATGCTGAAAAATCGTCGCAACCTGCCGCACGACGTAAGCTTGGCAAAGCTTGGATGTTCAGTTTAGCCATTATTACTATCGCGGTGGTTAGTGCAATTTTTGCAACGTTTACCGGCGGCCCGCGTCAATCTACTCCAAACGCAGCAAACACCGTGTCGCACAAAACCGTCACAATCGGACTCAAACTTGCTCCTACGAACCTCGATATTCGCAACCAGTCCGGTTCCTCACTCGACCAGCTGCTTATCGGCAACGTATACGAAGGCTTGGTTGCGCGAAATGCAAAAAACCAAGTTTCTCCATCTCTCGCAAAAAGCTGGGAAGTTAGCAAAAACGGCCTGCGTTACACGTTCCATTTGCGTAAGGGCGCCGCGTTTTCTAACGGTCACAAACTGACGGCAAAGGATGCAGCGTGGTCGTTTAACGAGCTTGTTTCTAAGCAGTATCGCGGCTCGAATATGGTTGGCAAAGTTGAGTCGGCAAAAGCGAAGGACGATTATACTTTCGAGATTACGCTTAAGGAACCTAACGCTAAGCTGCTGTGGGCTTTGTGCAGCCGCTCCGGTTTAGTGTTCGACAGAAACGCTAGTTACGATGCTAAAACGCAGGCGGTTGGTTCCGGTCCGTACTTAATTGACAAGTTCGTGCCGAACGATCGCGTTGTTTTGAAGGCAAATCCGCGCTATAAGGGTATTCATCCTGCTAAAACCAGCAAAATTGTTGTGCGCTACTTTGTGGACGACAACGCTGCTGTTGACGCGCTTTCTTCCGGAGCTGTGCAAGCGTTAGCGCCTATTTCCGGGCAGCTTGCTAAGCCGTTTAAGGATGATACTAAGCGTTACGTTGTGCGAGCTGGGAACGGCACCGATAAATTTGTGCTTGCAATGAACATGAAGGGTGAGCGCACTAAGGATAAGCGTGTGCGTGAGGCGATTCGTTACGCGATTGATCATAAGCAGATTATTGCGTCTCGAGGAGGCACGGATGTGGCACTTGGCGGCCCAATTCCATCTCTCGACCCGGGTTATGAGGATTTGACGAAATTGTATCCGCATGATTTGCGTCGTGCGAAGGCGCTTATGAAAGAAGCCGGCTTCGACGAATCTCATCCGTTGCAACTTTCGCTTACTTATCCGAATATTTACGGTACGCAACTTGGCGATCAATTGCGCTCGCAGCTTAAGCCAGCCGGCATTGATTTGAAAGTGAATGTGGTTGAGTTTACTACTTGGCTGCAGGATGTGTATAAGAATAAGCAGTACGATTTGTCGATGGTCGATCACAATGAAAGCCACGATTTTGGCCAGTGGGCGGATCCTACTTACTACTACGGTTACGACAATAAGCAGGTGCAAGATTTGTACGCTAAGGCAATGCTTAGTGCGTCCGAGAGCGATTCTGCTAAATTGCTTGCTGAGGCTGCACGCATTATTAGCAAGGACGCGCCGGCTGATTGGCTGTTTAATTATCGCGTGGTGACTGCGAAAGTGAAGGCTCTCGAGGGTATGCCGTTCGACATGAATCAGGAGCTTTTGCCGCTTTACAATCTGCGCCTTAGCTAATGTTGGATTTGCTAGTCGCAATCTAGAGACACTGGCGCAGCGCGTAATCTGCGCGAGTGTCTCAAAATCAGCAAAATGGGACACTAACGCAGCGCGTAATCTGCGCTAGTGTCTCAAAATCAGCAAAATGGGACACTGGCGCAGCGCGACGACTGCACTAGTGTCCCAAAATCAGCAAAATGGGACACTAACGCAGCGCGTAATCTGCGCTAGTGTCTGAATTGTATACTTGCGCCGTACTTGCGCTGTGCTTGCGCCGTACTTGCGCTGCACTTGGACTGTAAGCCCATAAAAAGGAGGCGATTTATGTTTCGCATGATATGCCAACGGTTGCTGCTGTTTATTGCAGCCCTGTTTTGCATTTCTGCGGCCGTTTTTCTTGCGCTTCGCGTGCTTCCGGGCGACGTCGCGCAAGTTATGGCTGGTCTTAATTCCCCTCATGGCAAAGTTGAGCAGCTGCGGGCTGAGCTTGGCTTAAATAAGCCGCTTTTTACGCAATATACCGATTGGCTTTTCGGAGTTTTGCGAGGCGATTTCGGCGTATCTATGCTTACCGGTAGGTCCGTAGCAAGCATGATTGCAGCTCGCGCGACTATTACGTTTCCGCTGATTTTGCTAGGCCTCGCTTTTGCGCTTATTCTTGGCATTCCGCTTGGTTGCTGGCAGGTTACGCATGAGGGTAAGGTGCCGCAAGCTGTAGCTCGTTTTACGGCGCTCGCCGCTGGTTCCGTGCCGGCTCTGTGGGGTGGTATGCTGCTGATTTTGCTATTTGGGCGCGGCATTGGCGTTATTAGTTTGCTTCCTACTCAGGGTTTTCCGACTGATGGCTGGAGTGAATGTGGTGAGGCGCTTCTTTCGTTACTGTTGCCGGCGCTTACGGTTGGCATAATCGTAGGTTCTAGCTTTATGCGTTATACTGCTGCCACTCTTGAGCATATTTCGCGCAGTGAGATTGCTTACCAGGCTATGGCTTGCGGCATGACTCGTAGGCGGGTTATGTGGCGTGTTGGTTTGCGTTTGGCGCTTCCTCAACTTGTGTCTGTTATCGGTTTGACTTTTGCTCACATGGTTATGGGCGTGATGGTTATTGAGAACCTGTTTTCGTTACCTGGCATGGGTATGGGTATGGTGCGTGACGTTGGTTTGCGTGATTTGATTGCGGTTCAGGGGGAGCTGTTCATGCTTGCTGCGCTGTTTTTGTTTGTTGGGTTGTTGGTTGATATAGTGCATCGTGCGTTGGATCCGCGTTTGTCGCAGCAGGTATATGACTGAATGTTGTCGTCTCGTGTGTTGGTAGAAGTTGGCAAATGTTGGTAAGAAGGTGACTTATATGCGTCATTTGTTGCGTTTGTTGCAAAGTGTGTGGCGCGCTGCTTTTGGGAAATTTGTGTGCGTGGTGCTTGCGTTGTGGATTGCTATTGCCGCAATTTCGCTATTTTGGACGCCTTATCCACTTCTGAAAACAAACGGGTACGAGGTATGGCAGAAGCCGTCTTGGAAGCACTGGCTTGGTACGGATGGTACTGGTTCGGATATGCTCAGTTGGCTTATGGCTGGTTCTCGCGTTGAGCTGTTGCTGGTACTGTGTACGGTGCTGATTGCGTCTGCTATTGGTGCTTGCTTATTAAGTGTGATGATTGCGCGTTCGCAATTCGTGAGTGCGATAAGTGTTATGGCGGTAGATGCGCTAATTTCTATTCCTACGGTGCTGATTGCTCTTATGCTGGCTGTGCCGCTTGGTGCGAGTGTGGTTGTGATTATGCTTGCGTGCGGGGTTGGTTACGGGCTTAATTTGGCGCGTATTGTGCGCCCAAGTGCGCAACTAGTGTTGCAATCCGATTACGTAACTTTTGCAATTTCGCAAGGTTCGAGAAGAAGCTACGTGCTTTTTCGTCACGTATTTCCTAATATTATGCCGATTGCGATGGTGCAACTTTCGCTTTCTGCGGGAACGGTAATTTTAGCGGAAAGTGGTTTAACGTACTTGGGCGTAGGTGTGCCTTCGGGAGTACCGAGTTGGGGACGCGTGTTGGCGACGTCGGTGACGCTTATTCACGTCAATCCTTTGGCTGTGGTTTGGCCTGGACTCATAGTAACGGTGGTGGTTGTTGCTCTCAATCTTTTTGGAGATGTGATACGTGAAGTTACCAACCCGTCGCTAGGAAAACAAGTAAAGTAGGCAGGATATGAGTTTAGATATACGAAATTTGTCGTTAAGCCTTGGTGATACTCGTATTCTTAACAACGTGTCGTTGAGTGTTGCGGATGGTGAGCGCGTTGGTTTGGTGGGGTCTTCTGGTTCTGGAAAATCCATGCTACTTCGTGCCGCTACGGGTTTGTTGCCGTCGTCTGCTCATATTACTGGTTCGTGTAAGCTTGGCGAAACGCAGACGGTTGGTGCTTCGGATGATTTGTTGGCGCGCCTTCGCGGTAAATACGTGGGAGTGGTATTTCAGCAGGCAAATCGTGCGCTTAATCCTATGTTGAGTGTTGAAGAGCAGATTTCACTGCCGTTGCGTTTGCATTATCAGCTTGATCCGCAAGACGTCCATCGTCGTGTGTGCCTTATGCTTGAAAAGGTTGGGTTGGCGAGCAAACTTGCGTCTCAGCGTACTTTTGAACTTTCGGGTGGCCAGCAGCAGCGAGTTGGTATTGCGACGGCATTAATTACGTCTCCTCGGCTTATTCTCGCAGATGAGCCTACTACAGCACTCGACTCCGTAACTCAACGCGATGTGGTAGATATGTTGACTTCGCTTGTTGACGATATGGGTGCGTCTATGCTGTTCGTAACGCACGATTTTTCAGTGTTATCTCGCGCAGCTCAACGTTGCTATGTGCTTGATTCGGGTCGATTGGTCGATAGTGCGGATGTGCAAGATTTGTTGAAAAATCCGCAAGTTGCCTCAACAAAGCAACTTGTTGAAGCTGCTAGAAAGCTTACGTTACGTGTAACACAATGCGATACGTTTGGTAGCGAAAAACGTTACGAAAATAGTAGCGAAAATAGTAACGAAAAACGTTACGAAAATAACGAAAGTTACGAAAATAACGAAAATAGTAACGAAAGTAGTGAAATCTTACTTTCTGCAAAAAATATTCACGTAACACTTGGTCACGAAAGAAATCGTACCGAAATACTCAAAGGTGTAGATTTAAGCCTACGAGTTGGCGAATCGTTAGCAATTATAGGCGGTTCCGGAAGCGGCAAAACAACACTTATTCGCGCAATCTTAGGTCTTCAAAAGATTAGCGAAGGAAGCGTTAGTTACGACGGGAAAATAGTAAATTCTGCTGAATCTTCTGCTGATTTTTCTGCAAAATCTTCTGCAAAATCTTCTGCAAATATTCGAAAAGAAACCGCTATAGTTTTTCAACACCCATTTGCTGCGCTCGACCCGCGTTGGACTGTGCGCTCAAGCGTCGCAGAACCGCTTAATATTTGGAAAAAATCGCTTCAATTAGACGACGCAACTATTAATAAGCGAGTTGACGACGTGCTAAAACTAGTTGGCTTAAATCCAAATGATTTTGCGGAAAAATACCCTCACGAACTTTCTGGCGGACAAGCCCAATGCGTAGCAATCGCCCGCGCACTCATCAACAATCCGCGCGTTTTAGTTGCAGACGAGCCAATGAGCGCAATTGACGTTGCTGAGCGCACTCGTATTCTCGACGCTTTTGCTGCTATTCGAAAAGATCGCCCAAAAATGTCCTGCATTTTCGTAAGCCACGATTTGGGTATGATCCAGCATTTAGCAGAGCGCGTTATTGTTCTTAAAGAAGGGAAAATTGTTGAATCTGGAAGCGTAGCCGACGTGCTTGACCACCCGCAAAAAGATTACACACGCGCACTTATACAAGCGTCAATGCTCTAAACCAATGCTCTAAACTCAATCTTCCCAACTTATTTGACGCGTACCGTCTAATATAGAGAGTGAAAACGTAATAGGAACGCAACAGTAAGTGAGGGATAGATTATGAGTGAGCGTGCGGTTTCGCATCCGCGTCCGGAAAGTTTTGAACTTGATCATACAAAAGTAAAGGCACCTTACGTGCGTTATATTGATACGCAACACGGCCCTCACGGAGATGTAATTTCCAACTACGATATTCGTTTAACTCAGCCTAATGAAGAAGCGATACCAACGGCCGCATTGCACACGATTGAACATACTCTTGCGGTGCTGCTTCGCGAGCGAATTGATGGTTATATTGATTGCTCGCCATTTGGTTGCCGAACCGGATTCCACTTACTTACGTGGGGTGAGCACAGTACTGAAGATGTTGCTCGCGCTTTGAAGGAATCGCTTGAGTTTATTGCATTTAAGGCGACTTGGGATGATGTTCCTGCAACCACTATAGAATCTTGCGGAAATTACCGAGATCATAGCTTATTTGGCGCTCAGCAGTGGTGTAAAGATATTCTTGCGAAAGGAATTAGTTCAGATCCTTTTGAACGTAAGATTGTGTGAAGTAATCTTGGTATAGAGGCTAGCATGAAAGATATAGCATTAAGAAAAGCGACGTTAGGTGACGTGCGCAATATTGAACATATTTACGAAAATGCTCGCAAATTTATGCGCACTACGGGCAATCCGCACCAGTGGGGCAATAGTTTTCCGTTAATGTCAAGTGTTATTGAAGACATTCGTTTGCGGCGGTTCAACTTAATTGTTGACATCGACCCGGATAGCGGCGAAGAACGTATTCTAGCGCAGTTTGCTGTATGCGAGGGGCTTGACGAAGTATACGCACATATCGACGGAGCGTGGCTTGACGACGTGTTGCCGTACGTTACTATTCACCGGCTTGCATCCTCCGGAATTCGTCCAAAAATGGCGACGGAATGCTTGCAATGGACCAAGCAGCACTACAATAACGTGCGTATCGACACGCATCCAGACAATCTTATTATGCAAAAAGTAATTACGCGTGCAGGTTTTAGCCGATGTGGACTGGTTGTTATTCCTGACCGAGCGCATAGTGCGACGCGTATTGCTTACCAATGGATGCGCTCTTGCAACCATGTGATGCAATAAATAGACGGTACCAAGCGTACGCGTACTGCTTCTACTATCTACAGCTATTTACTACTATTTACTACTATCCACTACTATTTACTACTATAAAATTACGTAATAAGTAAAGCGTAATAACGAGCACAAGTAACAGGTGAGTGATGAATACAAACGATATTGCAACAATGTTGGCGGAAAACTATGCTCGCGCTTTACGGCTATACCCAGGGCAGGTAATTGTTGATTTGCGTGCGCTCCGCGACAATATGCGCATGCTGGTTTCGCGAGTTGGGCAAGATGTGGAACCAGGGCAACACGCTCCAGAAGTAATGGGAGTAGTAAAAGCAGACGCCTACGGACACGGATTATTGCCGTGTGCTTTGGCTGCTTTAGCAGGCGGTGCAACATGGCTCGGCACAGCGCAACCATACGAAGCGTTACGTTTGCGCAAAGCTGGCATCAGTGAGAGTCGTTGCCATATTCTTACGTGGCTTACCAGCGCACCAACCACGCCTTTTGCTGATCTTATCGACAACAATATCGACATTTCTGTAGGTTCCCTTGACTCTCTTGATGCAGTAGCGCAGGCGGCGCGAGCCTTACATAAACCGGCGCGCGTGCACGTAAAAGTAGACACCGGTTTCGGGCGAAACGGCTTCACTCCAGCAGGCTTTAATAATGCGCTTGCCAAACTCAGCAGCTACGCGCACGAAGGCGTTATAACAGTTGTTGGGCAATGGAGCCATCTGGCCGTGGCAGACTCTCCAGATGTGCCAGAATTTGTGGACGCAACCGATCGACAAATTCAGCAATTCCACGAGTTTACGCACAGAATGTGTGAGGCTGGAGTAGCGCCGCAAATCCGTCATTTAGCCAATACTGCTGCAACGCTCAATCGTCCGGAAATCCGTTTTGAACTTGTGCGTCCTGGCATTGGTTTGTACGGATATGAGCCAGACCCCTCAATGGGGACATCGCAAACGTACGGATTAACTCCAGCAATGACACTTCAAGCCCAACTCGGCACAGTAAAATCAGTGGAAGCAGGGCACGGAATTTCTTACGGACGCACTTACTTAACCCCAGATAACACCAGCACTGCCATTGTGCCACTCGGCTACGCGGACGGCATCGTACGTTCCGCTTCTGGATTCGATATGCAAGGAACACGACATGTCGATAAGCCGGGAGGCCCTGTGCGCGTTGAAACAACGCAAGGTGCGCGCATACTGAATGTGTCGGGGCGCGTATGCATGGACCAGTTCATCGTAGATTTAAAGGGAAATGCGGAAGAACTTGGTGTGCATGAAGGCGATACGGTAACGCTTTTTGGACCTGGGCGAGGAGTAGATTACGCCGAACCGACAGCGGACGATTGGGCCGAGGCTGCCGGCACAATAAGCTACGAAATAATGACTAGTATTGGACCTCGCGTGCCGCGATTGTATCGTAACGCTTACGAAGTGTTGGACGATTGCGATATTGCAAAACTTGACGCTCAAAGCCTGATATGAAATAAATCTTGATATGAAATATGAAAGAGGTTTGCGATGTGCGACGAAGCGATTAGCGACGAAGTAATTAGCGACGAAGTGATTACGTCAGATAACGAAGTCGTTGGCGAATACAGCAAGCACGATACCGAACGCTGGGCTAGTGAACCTCATCACACTCGCGCTCGCACGCCTTTTGAACGAGACCGTGCGCGCATTATTCACTCGTCGGCATTGCGTCGTCTCGGGGCTAAAAGTCAAGTGTTTGTGGCGGGATCGGACGATTTTGCTCGCACGCGGCTTACTCATACGTTGGAAGTGGCGCAAATTGGTAGGCAAATTGCTGCGATGCTAGGTTGCGATCCGGACGTGGTTGACTGCGCCTGCCTTTCGCACGACTTAGGGCATCCTCCTTTTGGACACAATGGTGAGCGTGCGCTCGCTGCAATTGCGGAGGATATTGGCGGTTTTGAAGGCAACGCGCAAACGCTTCGTTTACTTACGCGCTTGGAACCGAAAGTTTTCCGCGAAAACGGTCGTAGTGCCGGAGTAAATCTTACGCGTGCAGCACTTGATGCTGCCGTAAAGTACCCGTGGGGATTAGAAGAAGCTCAAGCTCACGACAAGGGAGAGCGAGACTTAAAATTCTGTGTCTACCCGGACGATCGTGAGGTTTTTGAGTGGTTAAAACGTGGCGCTCCGCACGAAGCAAAACCAATGGAATGTCAAATAATGGATCTTTCTGATGATATTGCTTACAGCGTGCACGATGTTGAAGATGCGATTGTGACGGGCGCTTTCGACCCTGCTTTGGTGGCGGATGCTCACGTAGTGGATCAGGTTATTGACGAAATGCACGCATGGTATGGGAATCAGTGGGATGCTGACAAGCTTTTGGCGGCTTTGGGTCGTTTGCGTTCTCTTAACATGTTCCCTGATTCTTTCGATGGTTCCAGGCGAGCGTTGGCGCAGCTTAAGAATATTACGAGTGCGCTGATTGGACGTTTCGCAAGATCTGTCGAGCATGCCACTCGCGCTTGCTACGGTGACGGTCCACTGGTTCGTTACCGGGCGAATTTGGTGATTCCAGAAGATACTTCGTATGAGATTGTAATGCTAAAAAGTTTGGCAGTGCATTTTGTGATTGAGCCTAGAGAACACGAGTTTTATAGGCGTGAGCAGAAGATTCTGACGGATTTGGTGGAAGTGTTTATGAGTAAGTCGCCACGTGCGCACGATGCTATGGAAGCAGTGTTTATGGGCGATTGGAACGAGTGCAGTAACGATAATGAGCGTTTGCGTGTGGCGATTGATCAGGTGGCAAGTCTTACGGATGGATCAGCTGCTGCGCTTCATGCGGCGTTATGCTAGGCGCCGTATGCTGAGTTAGCTTTTGCTTTTGTTAAGCCAAAATCCTTAGGGGGAGGGGGTTTCGGCGTGTCCTGTTATAAATGGCTTAATAATGCCGAAAATTGGTAATTAAATCCTACTTTAATCTGAAAATTTTTCTGTAAAATCGCAAGAAAAGAATAATTATTTCTGCTCCTTTGTATATTTTTTCTATTTTATTGACTGCTGTATACGGGTATATGGTATATTTTTAGTACTTGATAGTTTTACTTAATTCTCACTCAGGTTTTACTAACAAGCGCGGCTCATCGCCGTAAAACAGAAATGCTAATGCAATATTTCTTCGTGTAGATTGCATGGAGAAAGGGATTTAAGGAACAATATGAATACCAAGTTTACGAAAACTGTTGCCGCCACCGGTCTGACTGTTTCAGCTTTTGTAGCTGTATGTGGTTTTACCAATACTGCGTATGCTGACGATCACAGCGTCGCCAACAACGCTCATGTTGCTCAGAGTTCTAGCTCTTTTAACGATTATTTTAAAGCCAATAAAGACTATGTGGAGGCTTTGGACCCATCTAAGAATAAGAGCGAAGAAGAACTTAAAAATCTTAAGGAATTGGCTCATAAGGCTACTATTAAACGCAACAGCGAAACAAAATTCGCTGAATCTCTCAAGAAAAACGATGCCTACGTAAAGGCCTTGAAAAATGGTGAGAGTGCAGAAAAGCTTAAAGAATTAAAGGAAGCGGCTGTTGCTGCATCCAAGTCTCATGTGGAGGCTGTTAAGCAAGCTGCTGCAAACGGAGTTGGTAAAGTTGGTTCTGTAAATCCTTCAGGTTCAAACGATGAAACAGATTTCAGCGATGATAACGCCATAGAATCTGTTGCTAGAACTGGTATATCTTTTGAAGAATTCAAAAGCACATTTATCACCGGTAAAGGTAAAGATGGTGCAGATAAAAAGATCTCAGCAAAGCAGATTGCAAAGTACAACGATGCTCTAAAGACGTTGCGCCAGCCTTCGGAAGACGTTTATAACAAGAATATTAAAGCAGCTGAAATGATTAGGGATAATAAAGTTCCTTCTACTGAAAGCGAAAAGGAAGCTGCCCGCAAATTCCTTGAAGTTAAAAATGGATTCGGTGATAAGACTTTCTTGCAGTTAACACTTGCTGATACAAAAACTGCTGAAGCTGCTGATAAAGATTTCAATGGTAAATTGTCTAAAGCTGTTAAGGATGCCATTGCTAATTATGGTAAACCAGTTCCTTCCGCTCCAGCTCCTTCTGTTCCAGCTCCTGCGGCTCCTGAAGTAAAGGCACCTGCGGAACCAGAAGCAAATGCACCTGAAAACGCGGCGCCAGAAGCAAATGCACCTGAAAACGCGGCGCCAGAAGCAAATGCACCTGAAAACGCGGCGCCAGAAGCTAAAACCCCTGAAGTTCCTGCAACTCCAGAAGCTCCAGCGGCCGAATCTCCAGCAGAAGTAGAACCAGAAGTGCCGGAAATTTCGGAAGTGCCGGAAATTTCGGAAGCTGAAGAAGCCGAGGATTGGTGGACTGAATTAGTTAAGTATGTTGACACGCCAGAATTCCATGAACTTATTGGCACTATCGAATCCGACTTCACTGCTGAATTAGAGTCTGCTGCCGATTCTAAGTCTGCCGATTCTAAGTCTTCCGATTCGGCTGATTTCGATTTCGATTTCGAGGATTTGGACTTAGATGAGTTGCATTCCTCCCTTGAGTCGTTACTTGACGCTGATTTTGACGCGTTGCTCGCAGAGTAACATCGAGCGGTTCCGTCCGCTTGTCATCTTCAGTTAATAATTTCAACACAACTTCATATGTACTTTCTCCTTGGCCTTGCGCGCTTGCTTTTGCTTGCACGTAAGGCCTCTTCTTTATACGGGCTTAACTACAGGGGTTTGTGATTAGAAACGCGTGCGGGTGCTTCTCGCGTTTGAAGCGGAATAATAGTGTCGCCTTCTGTACTCACAAGTGTCACGCTCGCCGCCGGTTTGCGATAAGCTAGATATCATGGTTGGAATGATTGTGAAAGAAGATATTGAGCGCGTGCGCGCCGTGGCAGACTTATACGATATTGTGTCCGCAACGGTGACGCTCAAACCTTCCGGAACCGGCACTTTCGTAGGACTTTGCCCATTCCACGATGAAAAAACACCAAGCTTTAGTGTGCGTCCAAGTTTAGGCGTGTGGCATTGTTTCGGTTGCGGCGCCGGCGGCGACGTTTTTAAGTACGTGGAGCAGAAAGAAAATATTGATTTCCGCGAAGCTGTAGAATTTTTGGCGGATCGATACCATATTGAAATGCACTACAAGCAATCGCAGGATGGTGACGCACAAACTCACGCCGGATCTAAACGTGCTAGATTGCTTGCAGCAAACGAAGAAGCACAAAAGTTTTTTGTTTCGCAACTCAATACCAAAGAAGCAGCTCCCGCTCGCGACCTTCTTGCAGGACGCAACTTTACTCCGGAACAAAGTGCGCATTTCGCATGCGGTTACGCACCTCAAGGATGGGATAATTTAGTCCGATATCTTGCAAATAAAGGCTTTACGCGTCAAGAGTTGCTCGATGCTGGTCTTGCTCGCCTTGGCCAGCGCGGTATTTACGATTACTTCCGAGGGCGTTTAACGTGGCCGATTCGCGATTCAACAGGCCGAACTCTCGGCTTTGGCGCTCGCAAACTATACGACGACGATACTATTAGCGCAAAATATATTAACACTCCCGACACTGCACTGTATCGCAAAACGCAAGTGTTATATGGAATCGACTTAGCGAAAGCAAATATTGTAAAAAAGCGCCAAGTTGTAATTGTTGAAGGCTACACGGATGTTATGGCGTGCCATGTGGCGGGCGTCGATACGGCAGTAGCCACATGTGGTACGGCTTTTGGCGTGGAACATGCGAAAATTGTGCGTCGCCTTATTGCGGACGATTCCTTAGGTGCAATTCAGTTGGTTGGTCCGCTGAAAGTTGAAGGACAGTCAGTAAGTTCGCGTATTGTGTTCACTTTTGACGGTGATGCGGCTGGGCAGAAGGCTGCTTTGCACGCTTTTGGTCTTGATTCCACGTTTTTGACACAAACGTTTGTTGCGGTGGCTGATAACAATCTCGATCCGTGTGACTTGCGTATTCAGCGAGGAGATGAGGCTGTGCGTTCGTTAGTTGCGCACGCAAGTCCGCTTTACGATTTTGTTATTGACACGGTAATTAACCGTTTTGATACTTCGTTTACGACCGGCCAAATGGGTGCGGTTAAGGCGGTTGCTCCGCTTATTGCGCAGATTCGTGACCGTTCGTTACTTGATTTGTACACGCGCAAAGCAGTGCGTCGAATTGGAATTGATCTGTCAGTGATGCGTCGCGAAGTAGCAGCGGCTCGCCGTCGTCTGCAAGTTCGTGACGACGACGCTTACGCTTCTCGATATAATTCAGATGCGCTTGGCGGGCAGCAGTTGAGAGATGTTCAATCCTCTGATCAAACCTCTCGCATGGCTTTAGCTCGCAGTGCTGCGCAAAATCAGCATTATTATCGAGTGGACGATGCCGTGTTTATGTGTGAACAGCAGTTTATGGCGCTGCTGTTGCAAGTTCCGCTTGCTTTTGACGAGAAATTATTTGCGCAGCTTACGTTGAATAATTTTATGACGCCTGTGTTCCGCACTTTATTCCAAGCTTTCGTAGCTGCTGGTGGATTGCCGACTGGCAACGTTACGCAAGGTTTATGGCTTCATATAATGACGAAGTCTGCGGGACCTCTGCTTGAGCCGGTTATTACGGAGCTTTCGGTAATGCCGTTACCGCTTCCAGCAGCTTCATCAGCTTCATCAGTTTCAGTAGCTGGCGACGAATATAGTGCGCAATCTCAGCAGTACCAACAGAATCAGCAGGCTGTATCTGGGTCTCCGTCTGATTATGTGCGTAGGGCTACGCCAGCGGAAAGCAAGTATGCTAACGAACTGTTGATTCGTCTGCTCGATATTGGCCTCATGCGGCGCATTGGTGCTGCTCGGGCGCGCATGGCGAAGTTGCAGGATGGGCAAGAAAAGATTACGCTTCTCGGGCAAATTACTGCAATGGAAGCGGCTCGCAAAAACCTTCAGTCGCAAATAATGTAAGTTTCCAACATAAAACAAAAGGCTACGCAATCTAGTTTGGTTGCGTAACCTTTTTGCTTACAAAAATTATTAAGACTCAGTTGCTGAAGTCAATATCGCCGAGCTTCTCAATAAGCTTCATATTCTCGCTGTAATCAACCGGGCAAGAAATTACGTCAACGCCACTTTCCTGCGCCAACGCATCGCGAAGCATATTGTACAAATCCTCCGGCTTCTTAACAGCGTGCCCGCGTGCACCAAAGCTTTCAGCCAATTTTGGCACGTCCGGATTATGGAAGTCCACGTACTCGTGCTCGCCGGCGTGAAGCTCCATCTTCCACTTAATTAAGCCATACGCGTTATCTTCCCAAACCAGCACCACCATACGGCTGCCAACGCGCACAGCTGTCTCAATCTCCTGCACGTTCATCATGAAGCTGCCGTCGCCCATCACAGCCAGCACCGGATTTGCGTTCATTTTGCCGGAATTATCGCGAATGAACGAAGCTCCAACAGCTCCCGGAAGCGTCCAAGCCATAGTCGAAAGGCTGTTGTCGATTATGCAAGTATTCGGGTGCATAGTTGGATACAAGCGCGCCATCCACATTTTCAAAGCACCCGTATCAACCAGCACCTTCGTGCCTTCAGGAACAGCGCGACGAATATCGTAAACTACACGCTGAGGCTTCATTGGCATGCTCTCGTCGTTTTCGCAAGAATGTAATTCTTCCGTAAGCATTTGGCGAATACGCGGGTGACTTACGTCGAAGGTTACGTTGCGCTGCTTTAGCACTTCCGTAAGAGTTTTAAGCGTTTGGCCAATATTTGCCATAATATTCAGCGCAGTAGGGTAGTGTGCGTCGGTATCTTCCACAAAAGTATTGATATGAATAATAGTTTTATCAATATTCGGGTTGATTTTCTTCGGATCGAACTGCTGAATCGAGAAGCCGACGGCAATAATCAAATCAGCCGTGTCAAACGCAAAGTTTTCGTAGTCGCGATGCATAAAACCAACAACTCCGAGCGCATTCGGATGATTATCCGGGAAAACGCCCTTACCTTCAAAAGTAGTAGCAACTGGCACGTTAAGCTGCTCAGCAAATGCAAGAAGCTGATTTTCTGCGTGAGAGCGCGCAACGCCGTTTCCAGCCAAAATAATAGGCTGTTTTGCTTTGCTAATAATTTTCGCTGCTTCTTCAATGGTGTCCGGAGCAGGCATAATGTGCAGCGGATGCGGCAGTGGAAGTGGCTTTGCGTCGGCTGGCGCAGGCATTTCGCTAATATCTTCCGGAATCACGAGGCAGGTGGCTCCTGGACGATTGCGGCCCGCAATAGAGAACGCCTTACGAACCATTTCTGGCGCGGAAGCTGGAGCGAGCATCATAGAAGACCATTGCGTAATCGGCTGGAACAGTGCAACCAAATCAATAATTTGGTGAGATTCCTTATACAATCTGGAAACGTTACCTTGCGCACAAATTGCTACAAGTGGGGTAGTGCTTGCGTTTGCTTGAGCCACAGGAAGCGTAAGATTGAGCGCACCAGGGCCAAGAGTTGCCAGGCAGACGCCCGGTTTTCCAGTAATATGAGCGTAAGTTGCCGCCATAAAACCAGCGCCTTGCTCGTGGCGAGTGAGCACAAAACGAATGCGGCCGTCGCGCTCAATTGCCTCAAGAAGTGGAATATTTTCCTCGCCTGGTATGCCGAAAACTACTTCAACTCCTTCATTTACCAAACATTCAACAACTAAATCTGCAGTGTTGCGCTGATGGTTTTCGCGAAGATGCTTCTGTCGCTCAAGTTTTTGTGCAATATTCAGATTTTCTGTTTCTTGTGATTCTGCCATATTTCGCTTCTTGTGTAGTTGTGTAGTTGTGTAGCTATTTAGTTGTGTAGCTATTTAGTTGTGTAGCTACTTATTTATTTAGTTGTGTAGTCAACAAATTCTTTTCTATATGATATACGTATTCTTGTCTTTCGCGACATGCTTATTTGCCGCGCGTGTCACGAAAAAGGGCGGATTTTTGCCTCACGTATTTGCGGCTAAATCTCGGCCTTCATAATGCTCAATACGTTGCTATTGCAACGATTTGGTCGGGAAAATAGGGGCCTTGTGGGAATGGGTTTCTAGTATAATTGAACAAGTTGTATTCGCTGCCGTACGGAGGAATGATGAAGCGCTGGCTACTTAATTTGGTCAAGTGTGAAACCATTCTTATTGTTGCGGCTATTTTAGCGATTATTTCTTGTTTTTTCGTGCCTCCAGACTCTCAATATTTGGGCTACATTCATGTGAACACAATTTCTCAGCTTGTTTGCTTAATGATGGTTGTGTGTGGCTTCCAGCGTATTGGCGTATTTCGTTCGATTGGCGCGCGACTTTTGCGGCATGTGCGCACGGAGCGCGGGCTTGTGCTTGTACTTATGTCGCTCACGTTTTTCTCTGCAATGTGGATTACGAACGACGTTGCGTTGGTTACGTTTGTGCCGTTTGCGCTATCCGTGTTAGTGATGGCAAATGCTGAAAAACAAGCGATTCTTGTGATAACGCTGATGACCATCGGCGCCAATGTTGGCAGTATGCTCACTCCTATTGGTAACGCGCATAATCTGTACTTAAAAGCGTTGACGCACATGTCGACGCAGGATTTTCTGAAGATTATGGCACCGTACACTGTTACTGCTGCAGTGTTGATGGTTGCGTTTGCTTTCGTTTTCTTTAAGTCGCGTAAAGTTGATCAGTTTGCGGGATTGCAAGGGGACGATATTGAGCAGAGTGTGCTGGCCCCTTCGCATGGCCATCCGCAGCCGGATGAGATTCGTGTGATGGGCTACGGCATGAGTTTTACGCGTTGGCGCGTGGTTGTGTATAGCCTGCTGTTTGTGGTGTGCTTGTGCGGCGTAAGTGGTTGGATTCCGGACTGGCTGATGCTGGTGATTATGGTGGTTGCTTTTCTGATCTGCGATCGCCACGTGTTCCGTGTGCTCGACTGGGCGTTGCCGCTTACGTTTATTATGTTCTTCATTTTTATTGGTAATATGCGTCGCGTGCCAGGTTTTAGCGATCTTGCGCAAATGTGGGTTGGTACGCATCCGATGGAAGTTTCTGTGGCTTCGAGCCAGTTTATTAGTAACGTGCCGACGACGATTTTGCTTTCTGGATTCTGTGATCAGTGGAAGATGCTGATTATTGGTACGAACCTTGGTGGCATGGGTACGTTGATTGCGTCTATGGCTTCGCTTATTTCCTACAAGGGTATTACGCATCAGTATGCTGAGCATAAGGGACGCTATTTGCTTACGTATACGATTGTAAACGTGTTCTTCCTTGCGGTGTTAATGTCGCTTGCGTGGATTATTGAGTAGCGTTTGTTTTGATAGCGTTTGTTGGTAGCGTTTGTTGCGCTGAATAAATGTTGATTTGTTTTACTTAAATAAGTGTTATTTGTGGATTGTATGGTGCGTTATAGGCGCGTTGATAGTGCCGTTTTGGTATAATGACCATTTGTTTGCCTCTGTAGCTCAAAGGATAGAGCAACGGCCTTCTAATCCGTTGGTTGCGCGTTCGAGTCGCGTCGGGGGCACTTTTACCAAGCCCGAAATTATTAGAATTTCGGGCTTTTTAAAAGTGCCGAGCTTGCTTAGGGTTGAAAGCACGGTGTGCTTTCAACGCAAGCTCGGTAGCGAGCGCTTAAAGCGCGAGCACCACACAATCCAAGCCATCCAAACGCGCGAGCGTTATTTCCTTTACGCAGCTGTAAAGTAAT
>NZ_LRTV01000001.1:534053-547344 GCF_003408845.1 Gardnerella massiliensis | reverse complement strand
TTTTTGGAACATTTGCCGGAGTTTTTTCTCCGGCGTTTGTTGTTGTTTTGGTGGTTTTTTGGAACATTTGCCGGAAAATTCCCGGAGTTTGTTGTCGTTTTGGCCGTTTTTTGGAACATTTGCCGGAGAATCTCCGGGGTTTGCAACTGTGAGCGTGCAGTATGCAATCTGCGCCAGTAACGAAAAAGCGTTGTTATATGTTACTCGTGCAGAAACCGTACTGCGCCAGTAACGAAAAAGCGTTGTTATATGTTACTCGTGCAGAACACCAACTGCGCCAGTAACGAAAGAAGGGTCATTGCGAAAGCGGCTCGGAGCGTCACTGCTCCCGGCAGTTTTCGCATAAGCCGAATACTTCCAGCGTGTGGTCAACAACTGTGTATCCGTGCGCTTGCGCAACCTTATGAATCCAGCCCTCATCGTCAGGCGGCTCAATATCAACGGTTTTTCCGCAGCGTTCGCACACTAAATGATGGTGGTGCGTGTTTTCGTCACAAATGCGGAATAATTGTTGACCGTTAAAACGTACTGTATCTACTTCGCCACTTTGCGTAAGTGCGTTGAGCTGACGGTACACAGTCGCTAAACCAATTATTTCTCCGTCTTTGGCTAATATTCTGTGCAAGTCTTGTGCCGAAACAAAATTGCGAGATTCTCGTAAATAGGCGAGCACTATTTCTTTTTGCTTCGTATGTCGACGTACAGGTTCGCCGTTCATCTCGCGTCCTTTCGTAGCTTCTACAAGTAGTTATTTTGAATTACACTACTTGAAACACATGCTTTTAAGCGTTTCTAACTTTAGTCAAATACTGGTAAGAGACATTTCATTGCATATTTGTAAGAGATATTTCATTATAGACGTTGCGTTATACGAGAAGTGCGGTGCTTTATTAAAATTTGGGAAAGTTTCAATAAGGCACCGCAACTATACGTACACAAATCTTAAATTATTGTGTTATTTTGACTAGCTAAACTTTAGCTCAACCTTAATTCAACCTTGGTTTTGGTTTTAGTTGAGTTCGTCATCCCAGCAGCCGGTAGCGTCTAATGCGGCAGCAGCATCAACAGGATCGTCACACAGCACAGTAATATGCCCCATTTTGCGATTCTTACGCACTTCTGCCTTACCGTAGTCGTGTACATGCCATTCTGGATGCTCTAAAATAAGCGAGCGTGTAGGAGCTACATGTTGCCCTAAAACGTTTACCATAACAGCAGGGGAAAGTAAGCGAGGCTTCTGCAAAGGCCAGCCTACGATACCGCGAATATGCGCTTCGAACTGGTCCATGTCGCAAGCTTCGATCGTGTAGTGTCCAGAATTATGCGGACGAGGAGCAAGTTCGTTAACCACCACGCGATTATCTTTGGTGATGAAAAGTTCGATGCCCAAAGTTCCTGCAAGTTCAAAGCCTTTAGCTAAGCGTAACGCTAACTCGTGCGCCGCTTGCTCAACCTGCGCATCCACCACAGCTGGGGCAAGAGTCATGTGCAGAATACTATTGTGATGCACATTTTTTACCAGCGGGTAAGTCACAAAATCCTTGCCGTTGCCAGAAACAAGAATCGAAGCTTCAAAAGCAAAATCAACAAAACCTTCAAGAATCGAAGGTGGGAATTTTCCGCCGCGATCTGCTCTATGGTGAATGTTGGCGACGTCTTCTTCTGTGCGCAACACGTCTTGTCCGTGGCCATCATAGCCGCCTCTGCGAGTTTTCAAAATAGCAGGAAAACCAATTTCGTCAATTGCAGCGTCTAAATCGTCAAGACTATTAACTTCGCACCATTTAGCAGTTTCTATTCCATGACTATTAATAAACGTTTTTTCACTGACGCGATCTTGCGTAACCCGCAACAAGTCTGTGCCTTGAGGAATAGCAGTAAGATGACGAACTTTATCGAGTGCATCCGCATTTACGTTTTCAAATTCATAAGTGAGCACGTCGCAACGTTCTGCAAGCTCGCGTAAGCCTTCGGGATCGTCGTAATTTGCTTCAACCTGTAAGTCTGCTACTTGGAACACAGGGCAGTCAACGGTAGGGTCAAGAACGCCAATTCTGAATCCCATGTGACGTGCTGCAATAGCCATCATGCGCCCAAGTTGGCCGCCGCCAATAATTCCAATAGTAGCGCCCGGCATTAAGCGTTCAACAGCGCCATTAGTGACTTCAGATAAGGTCGGCATTGGATTCCTCAACTTTCGCTTTAAGTTCTTCGCGATATTCTGCAAGTTCGTTTGCTAGACGCTCGTCGTTTGTGCTTAGAATACTCACAGCAAGCAATCCTGCGTTAGTTGCGCCAGAATTACCAACGGCTGTTGTGGCAACAGGAATTCCTCCCGGCATTTGCACAATAGAAAGCAGTGAATCCCATCCGGATAACGCGTGCGAACGCACCGGAACGCCAATAACTGGCAGTGTGGTTTGTGCCGCAATCATACCAGGCAAGTGGGCTGCTCCACCGGCTCCGGCAATAATAATATGGAATCCTTCTTTTCGAGCGTTGTGCGCAAAATCAGCCATAAGTTCTGGCGTGCGATGTGCAGAAATAACTCGTTTCATGTAAGGAACTTGGAATTTATCTAGGATTTCACAAGCATGACGCATGGTCTCCCAATCACTTGAGGATCCCATTACGACAGCGACGGTTGGCTTTAATTCTGACACGATGAACCTCCCTGACGTGCACTTGTTACTTTACGCAACAGTCGGGAGAACTCGCCGAAAGTGGAGCGAAACTAGAGTAAAAATACAGCAAAAGTTCACAAATTATTTGTTACGTTCGTCACTTTTTGGACGCAATGATTTCGTCATTTCTAACAATTGCTTTGGGCTGGCTTCCGGCAAATATGCGTGAGTTACTGCAAGAGAAATTTGCGCAAGTTTTGCAGAATCCAAGTAGCAGACGTACACAGGATTTGCGGTTGGCTGGAATTTTTTCTTGAAGAAGTACAGTGATTTGAATCCGTAAGCCGGCTCCAAAATATCCGACATCATTTCCAAAGCGTGGCTGATAACGTTGGCTGACTGCGGTTCGGTTTCGCCAAGCCCATGCTCGTCAAGATCATGCTCGCCAATACCTGCCAAAGGTGCGGCAGAAAGGCTCATAAATTCCACGGCAGATTCCGGATTTTCTAGCCCTTCGTCACGCAAACGTTCCGCCATGCGAGCAATCAACAATTCCATAATGCCGTTAGGGCTATCGGTACGATGTCGCATAAAATCAAGTGTCCAGCCGATAATACGGTGGTTGCGATACGTTGGCATCCAGCTGGTCACTCCGAGTACGTTGCCGCTTTCGTCTTGTGCATACAAGATTTTTACGCGTTCGTCTCGCAATTCTTCCAAGCCGCCGAGCGTAAATTTCATTTCTGGAAGGGCTTTAAGCTCAGCCCATTCTTCAGAAATTTCCACAATTTGCTGCTGTACTTCCAACGGAGCTTGATTGTAAGTGCACAATACGTCAGTAATTCCATCGCGTTTAGCTTTATTAATAGCAGTGCGAATATCCTGCCACTTTTTTCCGCGAGTTTGCCACTCGTTAGGATTGACGAGCATGTCTGTGCCAACCTTAATCGCAGTAAAACCGAGCTTTTCTAGCGCTTGCCGTGACTCTTCGTGAACGGCATAAAATGCTGGAGACCATGAATTTTGTTCACACAGTTGAATGAAACTGCGAAGATCTTGCGTATATTCACTTGTATTGCCAAAAGGACCGGTAAGAGTGAGTGCGATTCCGTAGCTTAAACGGTAGGCGATTGCAGATTGTCCACTTGGGGAGAACCAGTAGTGGTTATTTGGCCAAGTAGTCATAAAGCTCATGGTATTGCCGCCCAATTCCACAAGGGAACTTGCTTGAGCCCTATCGTTTTCATTAGTGGCAAGTTTGCTTCGGAACCACGTGAGGCAAACCATAAAAATAGCCATCCAAAAAATTACGCCCACGCTTTGCGCAAGAAACGACGATAACGGTGTTTGCGTGCGAAGCATAGCGTTAGAACGATTGCCGAATCCCATTGGCATCCAGCGTCCAGGTAAATCACGCAAAAGGTGATGTATGTCGGCTGTAGGCTTAAAATTGTCCGACATCATAAGACCAAAAATAACGTAGCCTACTCCGGTAACGTACAGCGTTATCACTATCGCCAATAAACCTAACCGAACTTTAAGCCGATCGGTATGGATAGAAAAATGTTTCAAATTAATGGCGAGTAAAATAGTAAATAATAGCGGCGGAAGTGCAGTAAGCATAAATGCAACAGCAACCGCATTGTGTTGGTGCGTAAGTTCAGGCTGTTTAGTAGCAATTAACGGAAGAACCGTAAAGTACATGCCGGCATAGAGCACAGTTAACGAGTTAAGAACAATAGAAGACCATGCCGCTAGCCTACGTCCTCGCAACATTCCCCACGCAATAAGCATCATAGTAATGCTCGGCAGAAGAATACGAATCCACAGTCCGCCGACGGCAGCGTGGTGTAATCCGGAATGGAGCAGACAACTGTTGGTGCTGTAATTAGTTAAGCAGCGTGTAAGCCAAGGTTTTGAGCCCATTTGTGGCGACATAAACAAACCAAGGGTGGTAAGAATTCCAGCGTGAGATCGCGACGACAAAGCCAGCAGCGGACCCAAAGCTAGTATGCTCTGTGTGAAAGCAAACAGCCTGCGAATTTCGTAATCGGTTCCTTCCCACCAATTTACGCCTTGATTTTTGCGATTACGACCGTACATGAGATTGCCAAGAACGTGGCCGGTTAGAGCGGCGATAATAGTGCAGTAGTCTCCCGGGTTTCCACTATAAAGCAGCATTGCTGAAGTAGTTGCGTAACCGATTACCAGCATTCGGCGATGCCATAATATTGATTCGCGCGCGGCTGACGCCATAAATGCGCCAATAAAAAGCGTAAAAGGAGATAATCGTATAGGAATCTTGGTAATCCAGTGCATGTTGCGAATAAGAATAGAAAGATTACCAATAATAGTAAGCCCAATTACCATACCGATAATGGTGCTTATAACGGAAATGGTAACAATACGAAAACGGGTTATTCGTGTTTCTGCAAGCCCGATTAGCACTAGTGCGAGAAGACTATTAACCAGTAGCGAAGGCATGCTGTTTACGAAAAGTAGTGAGTGGCAAAGTTTGAGCAGCAGTTCCGACATGTTGCCGTGACCAAAGAATAGGCTTGGGCCTTTGCGCGGATGATGTCGCATAAACAGTTGCGCAAGCGTTGCATTGGTTCCGTACGTGTAAACGTGCATAATGGTTACGGTAAGCCAGTGTATGCAGTTTATGACAATAAAACCGCATGTTATCGCTAAGGCAAATGCGCGTTGCTTAATCCACGATATGAAATCTTTCGCTAAAATTTTTGCATGACGAAACGATTGTGAGCGTGAGCTATTCTGCTTGCGGCGCTTATGAAAGAAAGATAGTTTCATATTAGTTTCGATTCACTCGCTGATGAATAAGAACTTCAAGATTTTGGTACTCACTAAAATGAGGTGTTGTGTCGGCGATGCCAGTTTGTTTACAAAACTGGTCAATAACAAGCGCCAATCCTGCTTGTACGGTGTGCCAATCGTGCCCAGAGTTCGGGGCGAGCATAGTTATCACATTCATGCCTGCTCGGTGCGCACTCATAGCAATAGTTGCTTGGTTTGCTTGTGATTTGGGGTCCCAATATCCTGCAATAGCGTAATAGTTTTGTTTCAAAGGTGCGTTTCGTCTCATAATTATTTCCGGAACGTGCTTGTTATAGGCTTTCGTATTGCCGTTAAAGTAGCGTTGTATAGTTTCTTGACGATTTTTGTATGTTGGTGCCAATTCGCCTCCAGCAGAATACATGCTGCTGAAAATATTAGGGTGGGACGGAACTAGTTGCGTAGCGCAAGTGCCGCCTTGAGAAAAGCCTCCCATAAGCCACATTTTCGGATCGCTGCTTACGGGAAGATGCTTGTTAATCCAATTTGGCACGTCTTTAGTTAAGTAAGTTTCAGCTTTTCCAAAAACGTGAGTGTCAGAACATAAAGAATTGTGTGTTGTTGCTCCGTTCTGGTCTGGTGCAACAACAATAGGTGCAAGTCCGTCATGATTTTTTGCGTAGTTGTCAAGCGTTTTTGCGATATCACTTGCAGCAAAAAAATGGTTAGGACTTCCAGGTTGTCCCGCTAGCATAATCATAACTGGTAGCTTTGGAGCGTTTTTTACTAATGCTGCAGGCGGCAAATATACGTTTGCTGTTCGTGCGTGAAAGTGAGAAATAGTATTAGGAATACGCACCGATCTTACGATTCCTTTTTTAGGAAGTCGAGGCAATCTATTGTGGTTTGCAAGACTTCGCCATTCTTTAATGCTCGCAGTGGCAGATTGTTCCCGCTCGACTTCAAGTTGTGGAAAAGCTCCCATACCAAAAATGGAGCCTATAGTCGTGTACTCGCCGTAAACCATGTCTACTCGCAAAGCGGTACTGACCAACGTGAGTATAATCGCAATAATTGCTGTAAATCGTTTTATTCCGCGCGAAAGTACCACTGCTGTGGCGGCGAAACCGATTAATCCAAACCCGCATGCGATAGAAAGAATTACAAGCCAGCCAAGGCTTACTCCAAAAGCGACAAACACATCAGAAACGAGCCATGCGATACCGCCGCCTACTACAAACGATATGCTCGCAACACCAATTTGTACCAGAAAATGTATTAGGCGTTTGCCAGCATGCGAGCGCATAACAACGAGTAGCACCAAAGTAATACCGGTTACGCTGAATAAGCTGGCTGGTAACCAACCTTGTAAAAGGCTCACTTTTGCCAACTGCTGCATGCTTTAATCCTGCACTTTCTTTCAATTTGCGCGTTGTTGTCAATGCGTTCGTTGTTATACGTGTAAATTCCTACCAAACGCTTTAATATAGCGCACGTATCTTAATTTTTCCTCAATACGTCTTGTAAGATTGCGTTTTATAGTGGCGCTGGCACTGTGATATTTATCTTTTTTGCTATGCGTTTCATACTAGATTGCAAAATATATATTGTAATCCTTCAAAAGTATGAAATATATTGTTGTGTCGAAAATGTTTACAAATATTCAAGTTATGAGAAGCAGTGGTGAATGTTGGGTGCGCGATGACGATAGGAATAAGTAGAGTAGCGTTATATCAGTGATTTTTATGGATTTATGCGTTGTTTGAGGACAGTATGGGCAGTATGAAGGGCAGTATAAAAAACAGTATGAAGAACAGTATGAAGTCATTTTTGCATATTACTATTCCGGGCTGGCTGTATGCCGTTTTGTTTGTTGTTGTCGACAGCCTGGCAGTGTTGTTTGTGCAAATGGGCGTGCAGCGCAGCGGTAGAGTAGAAATGACTTCCGCAATGGTCGGTGGCCGTTGGGCTTTGCTAACTAAAATGTGGACGCATCTTAATTTCGTGCTGCTGCTCAACATGCTCATTATTGGCCTCATCTACGGTCTTATGCTGCTTATTATTAACCGCTTCTGGATAGTGAGCGCCATATTACTTGCCGTTTCAATGCTTATTGCTGTTATTGAATATATGAAAGTGAATGTGCGCTACGAGACGATTCTTCCAGCGGATTTGAATTTTTTGAAAAGTAACACGGGCAATATTGCTTCATTTTTGCCGGATAACGCGCCTATGGTTATCGGTGTTGCGGTTGTTGGGTTTGTGCTTATTATTGCGCTCAGTATTGCAATGCACATTATTGATGAGAATCATGGCAGAGTTGTGCGGTTTAAGGATTTGCGATATTTGATTGGTACGCGCGCAATCGTTGCGTTGGTTCTGCTTGGGAATTTGGTTTGGTATGTTACCGGAGTTGGTACGGTTGATTCCGTTGCTAATAATTTTTCTAAAGCAATGGGCGACATGCCGGCGATGTGGGATTCTGTTTATGACGCTCAGCGAAATGGAGCTTTGGTAGCGTTTTTGCGTCAGGTAAATCCGAAAATTATGGATAAGCCGGCTAATTATAATGAAGCAACGATGAAAGCTTTGTATAAGCGTTACTCTGATGAAGCCAAGCGTATCAATCGTTTCCGCACCACAAATTTGACCGATAATACGGTTGTTTACGTGCTTTCAGAATCCTTCTCTGATCCTTCCAGAGTGCCAGGTTTGCAATTAAATAAGAATCCTATGCCGTTTATTAGCGGGCTTAAGCAGCGCACTGACAGCGGCTTAATGCTGTCTTCAGGCTACGGTGGTGGCACTGCAAACCTTGAGTACATGTCGCTAACGGGCTTAAGTATGGTGAACTTTAACGCTTCGCTGACCAGCCCATACCAGCAGCTGGTTCCTAACGCACAGTGGACGCCAACTATTAACCAATATTGGGGCGATGCCAGTCGTTCTGTAGCTTTCCACCCATACGAGCCGAGCATGTACTTGCGTTCTACGAACTATAAGAAGTTTGGTTTTGGAAAATTCTACGCTTTGCAAGGTCCGGACGTTATTGCACACCGAGACATGCTTGATAAGTCTCCTTACGTTTCGGATGCGTCAGCGTATAAGAGTGCGTTTGAGAAGATTGCGAACGTGAACGGTTCGCGTTTTGTGCAAATTGTTACTATGCAAAATCACATGCCGTACCGCAATTGGTATGCGCATAACGATTTCAAAGCGAACGCTGCCAACGGTGCCGAAGCTTTGGGAAGTGACGAAACTACTTCTATTGAAACCTACGCTCAAGGCGTGAAGTATACGGACGAGGCAACTGCCGACTTTTTGCAGGAGTTGGATAAGTTCAATAAGCCGGTAACTGTTGTGTTCTATGGTGATCACTTGCCGGGAGTATACAGCACGGCGAGCGCGGATGAAAAGAATTCCTTAGCTTTGCATTTGACTGATTACTTTATTTGGTCGAATAAAAAAGCGCGTCAGCAGCGTGACAGCAGTATGAAGCGTGCTCGCGAAAATGCGTATAAGATTCGCGAAAACGACTACGCTTCGCCTAACTTTTTTGTTGCTAAAGCTGCTTCGCATATGAACGCGAAGGTTTCTGCGTACTTGGCTTTGTTGACGAAGCTACATAACCGTATAAGTGCTATGGAGCCTCCTGTGGTCAATACGATTCAGGGCTGGGATAGGATTCCAGAGGGCCAGCCGATTTATTTGAATCGTGACGGTAAGCCTATGGCATATTCGGATATGAGCAAAGAAACCAAGCGGCTTTTGGACGACTATAAGCTTATACAATACGACATCACTGCCGGAAAGAACTACATTCGCAACACTAACTTCTTCAAACTTCCGTGACTCAAACCCTGTAACTTACATCACATCTTAATGCGCATCGTAATTCTGTAGTAGGAATATTAGTGTGGTGGAGATTTGAGATTTTTCGCGCTGAGCGAAGACGGACGTCAGAGCCGAAGGCTACTGACAAGTCGAGCGAAGAAGAAAAATCGAAAAATCTCTGCGATAAGATGAGGTTATTAACGATTAGCACGCAGAGTTTGGGGGATTTCTCTACGAAAACTAAAAGAGGACTGATGGAGCAACATTCATAGAGAACGAAGCAGACATTAGAACCTTTAACAACCAGAGCGACTGAAGGACGGGACGTTTGAGGAGAGAAATCCCCTCAAACTCGCGCCACAGTAACGAGAACTCGCGTCACGGTAATCAAGGCGGCGCGCTAGTAATTTCCATTGCTCACAGCTGATTAGTTATTAAACAACACGAAATTAAGCATATAAATTAAGCTTATAACGACACCCCAAGTTCCTCAATGACCACTCTCAAGCATTTCTTTGCTAGGCTAAATCGAGTTACAAGAAACGTTTGGAGGGTATATGTCTACTGTTCTCACTTCGGTATCGGGCTTCCCGCGTATCGGTGCCGACCGCGAATTGAAAAAAATTATTGAACGTTATTGGAAGTCTGATGCGAGCTTAGACGAAGTGCGTGAAATAGCTCGTTTGCTGCGCGCTAAGCATTGGCGAATCCAGGCAGAAACTGGCGTCGACTTAATTCCAAGCAATGATTTTAGCTATTATGATCAAATGCTTGACACAGCGATTTTATTGGGTGCTGTGCCTGAACGCTACCAAAAATTAAACTTTGAGCATGAAGAGGACACTTTATTTGCTATAGCTCGTGGCTACCAAGGTGAGCGGGGTGACGTAACTGCGCTGCCTATGAAAAAATGGTTCACTACGAACTATCACTATATTGTGCCGGAAGTTGAGCATCCGAAAAGCTTGCATTTGGCTGGTACTAAACCGTTTGACGAGTTTATAGAAGCTCGATCTCAGGGTGTAATAACGAAGCCGGTGCTCATTGGCCCTTATACGTTCTTAAAGCTTGCGAGGACTCCGGAAGCTCAAGAATTGGAAGCTTCTGAAGCTGTGGTTTCGGCACTTGGTAACGCGTATGCCAACATTGTGAAGCGTTTTGGCGAGCTTCACGCAACTTGGTTGCAATTCGACGAACCGTACTTGTCTCTGGATAAGGAGCCGGGCGACTTGCAGCTGTTCGAGGATTTGTATGCTCCGATTCTTCAGGCGCGCGAACAGTCCGTTAAGGTGTTGCTCAACACGTATTTTGGACATATTGCTGACGCTTACGAAACGGTGAATAATCTTGGTTTTGACGGTGTTGGCGTTGATTTGGTGGAAGGTAAGGATGAAAATCTTTCAGCCATTGAGCGTTACGGTGTGAACGATAAGACTACGCTTTTTGCGGGCGTTGTGAACGGCCGTAATATTTGGCGTAACGATTATGCGGTGAGCCTTGGTTTGGTTGATGCTTTGCGCGAAAAGGTTACGGATCGCGTGGCTGTCGCTACTGCCTGCTCGCTTTTGCATGTGCCGTTCAGCACGGTATGTGAAAACGAGTTAGGTGGGGATGTGTTGCAACATTTCGCATTTGCTGTTGAAAAGTTGCAAGAACTTCACGATATTGCTTCGCTTGCGAACGTGGGTGACGAAATTCGTAAGGAAAGTAATGTTTTAGCAAAGAATCAGGCTTTGTTCGACGGTTCTCGAGTGCAAACTGACGAAACTGTTGCTAAGCGTTTGTCTAATCTTAGCGAGAACGATTTTGTGCGACTGCCGGAAAGGGTGGAACGTCAGCGTTTGCAAAAGGAAGCGCTTGGCTTGCCGGATTTGCCAACGACTACTATTGGATCTTTCCCGCAAACTAAGGATATTCGTAACGCTCGTGCCGCTCTTCGTAAGGGTGAGATTTCGCGTGAAGCTTACGACGAGTTTATGCGCGAGCGCATTGCCAAGTGCATTGAGCATCAGGAGCAAATTGGCTTGGATGTGCTTGTGCATGGCGAGTTTGAGCGCAACGACATGGTTGAATATTTCGGCCAGCATTTGCGCGGCTTTAAGTTTACGAAGAACGCTTGGGTGCAGTCTTATGGCACGCGCTGCGTGAAGCCTCCAATCGTGTGGTCGGATGTTTCTCGCGAGTCTGCGATTACTGTGGCGTGGAGTGCTTACGCTCAAAGTTGCACGAAGCACGTGGTGAAGGGCATGCTTACTGGCCCTGTGACGATTCTTAACTGGTCTTGGCCTCGCGAGGATATTACTCACGAGCAGCAGACTCAGCAGTTGGCGCTCGCTATTCGCGATGAAGTGTTGGATTTGGAGCGTGCGGGTATTCGTGTGATTCAGATTGATGAGGCTGCTTTGCGTGAGAAGTTGCCGCTTCGTCGTTCTGACTGGCATAAGAAGTATTTGGATTGGGCGATTGCTGCTTTCCGTTTGGTTCATTCTGCTGTTGCTGCGACTACGCAAATTCACACACACATGTGCTATTCGGAGTTTAATGACATTATTCGCGACATTGATGCTATGGATGCGGATGTGATTTCTTTCGAGGCTTCTCGCGGCGACTTGGTTGTGCTTGACGCTATTCACGACGCGCATTTTGAAACTGAGGCTGGCCCTGGCGTTTATGATATTCATTCTCCGCGCGTTCCTGGTAAGGCGGAGCTTGTGGAGCGTATTCACGAGATTTTGCGTAAGATGCCTGCTGAGAAGCTTTGGATTAACCCGGATTGCGGTCTTAAAACTCGTGGCGACGCTGAAACTTGGCCTAGCTTGGAGAATCTTGTGGCTGCTGCTAAAGAGGTTAGGGAAGAATTGCAAGATAACAAGCTAAACGATCAGCCGAGCAGGGGGTGAGTTGTGGCTTATAAACCAAAGTTTTCGCTGGAAGTTTTTCCTCCTAAGCGCACATCTCCTATTGGTACGATTTACGATACTTTGGATGGTTTGCAAGGTCTTGACCCGGATTTTATTTCGGTTACTTACGGCACTGGAAAGCTGCAGGATCGTACTGCTACTGCGCGTATTGCGAATACTATTCGCTCCGAATATGGTATTGACGCGGTTGCTCATTTAACAGCTCGCTACCTTGATTATGATGCTGTTGATGAAGCTTTGGAAATGTTTGATAATGCTGGTGTTTCTGGCGTTTTGGCTTTGCGTGGCGACGTGATTGCTGGCCAGGAGGCGGCAGGCGTTTTTGAGCATGCTAGTGATTTGGTGTCCTATATTCGTTCCAAGCGCCCGGATTTGCCTATTTTGGGCGCTTGCTATCCGGAGAAGCATCCGGAAGCGGAAAGTTTGCAGGCGGATATTGAGAATCTTAAGCGCAAGGTTGATGCGGGAGTTACTTACTTAATTTCGCAACTTTTTTACGATAACGAGGATTTTTTGCGTTTTCGTGATTTGGCGCGTGCGGCTGGTATTACTGTGCCTATTGAGGCTGGAGTGATGCCTGTGGCGAATGCTTCGCAAGTTAAGCGCATGACGAGCTTGTGTTCGTCTCGTATTACTTCGCAAGTTTCCGCAATGATGGATCGTTGGGGAAGTAACGCTGAGTGCTTGCGTGATGCTGGCAGTATTTTTGCTTCTCAGCAGATTAACGATTTGATTGCTGAAGGAGTGGATGGTATTCACTTGTATACGATGAATCATCCGGGTATTGCGCGCAGGATTTGGTCGAATGTGAAGCCGCTGTTTACGAAAATCGGGTAGTGTGCGCGACGACCTGCCGAAGCGCTTAAAGCGTAGCGCGCGAAGGCAACTCGGAGCGGAAACTCGCTTAAGTTGGAAGTCCGGGGGACTTCCAACGCGAGTTTCGTAGCGAGCGCGTCGTAATTCGCGCGAGCGTCCCGCGCTCAGTGCAAAAAATCTCAAATCTCTACCACGCTAATATTCTTACGACCGAGTGGTAGTGAGTATTGAAATTTAACATAAAGTGTATAAATGTATATAAATGCGCAAAAATGTATATATGCACAAAATAAATGCAAT
>NZ_LRTV01000001.1:505729-534043 GCF_003408845.1 Gardnerella massiliensis | reverse complement strand
GGGGGGGGGAAAAAAAAATTAGAGAAGCGCTTTTGAGGCAATATCGTGCCTAAAGAACATGTGCGGAAGTTCCAGCTTGTCTAATATGTTGTAGACGTTATTTTGCGCATCTGCCACATCGCTTCCGTGAACCTGCACCAACGCTACGCGTCCGGAAGAAGTTACGAGATTACCGGTTCCTTCCTCGCTTTTAACTCCCGCAAAATACACGTGCTGACCTTGCTTTTCGTCAACAGGAATGTGTGGAAGCGGGGTGCCAGTGACTAGCGTTCCAGGGTAGCCTTCGCTCGCAATGATTACGCCGAGCGTAACGCCGCTATTTTTCCAAGTAAAAGTTGGGGTTTTATGCTGCAAAATATTCCAAATCGCTTCACCGAAGTCCGAAGTTAGGCGAGGAAGTACCACTTCCGTCTCCGGATCGCCAAAGCGCGCGTTAAACTCAATCACTTTCGGACCGTCAGCAGTATCGATTAAGCCAGCATAAAGCACGCCGGTAAAAGGCGTTCCTTCTTCAGTTAATCCTTCGACAGTTGGGCGCACAATTTCATTAATAGCGCGCTCAACCGTTTCGCTGCTAATCTGCGGCACAGGGCTATACGCTCCCATTCCGCCAGTATTTGGACCTTTGTCGCCATCGTATGCGCGCTTATGATCCTGCGAAATTGGCATAACCCAAAAATCAGTGCCGCTTACAAAACTCATAAGCGAAAACTCTTGACCTTGCAAAAAGTCTTCAATAACAACCTTCGCACCAGCCTGACCAAAACGATGGTCGACGAAAATATCTTCCAAAGCTTCAACCGCTGTTTGCTCATCCATCGCAACCGTAACGCCTTTTCCGGCAGCTAAACCGTCGGCTTTAATCACAATTGGAGCGCCATGCTCAAGCACGTAGGCGCGTGCCGGCTCTAGTGCGTCAAAGGTTTGGTAGGATGCGGTCGGAATGTTATGGCGAGACATAAGCCTTTTGGCGAAATCTTTAGAGCCTTCAATTTGAGCCGCAGCCTTGTTTGGGCCGAAAGCAGCAATTCCATGCGCTTCAAAATCGTCCACAATACCGTTCATCAACGGCACTTCAGGGCCTATGAACGCATAGTCGTAGCCGTTATTAGTAACAAACTTTATGAGAGCGTCATGATCTGAAACGTTGATTGGTTCCACGCGAATACCGTCGGCTGCAATACCAGGATTTCCAGGTGCGACGGTAACTTCTTCGACGCTTTCACCTTTAAGAAGCGTGTGTGCAATTGCGTGTTCGCGTGCGCCGGATCCAACAACTAAAACTTTCATGACGATTCCTTCCGTTTTGGCTTTGCTTACTAGTTCGTACTCGATGTGACCTTAAGTTTGGTGGGAGAGGGTGCTCTAGTGTAGTTCTACGGCCTCATTCCCGCGCTGAATCATACTGCCAATAACATAAGCTGCTTCGTTATGCTCGCTTAGGATACGCAAAACCTCATCGGCTTTTTGAGCATCGACAGCAAGAACCATGCCAATGCCCATGTTGAAAACGTTAAACATTTCAGCGTGAGCAACTTTGCCAGCATTTTCAATAACACCCAAAATAGGCGGAACTTTCCAGCTATTAGTGTCGATTTTTGCAGCCAAATCATCCGCATACATGCGTGGAATGTTTTCAATAAATCCGCCGCCGGTAATATGAGCAACTCCCTTAATAAGATGCTCCGCAAACAGTGGTTTCAAGGCTTTTACGTAAATGCGCGTAGGCTCAAGCAAGACTTCGCCAACCGTTTTTCCGTCCAATTCGTCAAGTTTAGTATTTACGTCCAAGCCGGCTTCTTCAAACAAAGCTTTGCGTACCAGCGAGAATCCGTTCGAGTGCACTCCAGAAGAAGGCAATCCAATAAGTACGTCTCCGGCAGCGATAGTAGATCCGTCAACAATATTTGAACGTTCCGCAACACCAACCGCAAAACCGGCAAGATCGTACTCGTCTTCGTCGTACATTCCCGGCATCTCAGCAGTTTCGCCACCAATTAAACCAGCTTCAGCTTGAACGCAACCGTCTGCAACGCCCGCAACAACCTGCTCAAGAAGCGCAGGATTATTTTTTCCGCAAGCAATATAGTCGAGGAAGAACAGCGGCTCTGCACCTTGAGCTGCAATGTCGTTTACGCACATGGCAACGCAATCAATGCCAATCGTATCGTGCTTATTCATCATTTTGGCAACCATAAGCTTGGTTCCAACGCCGTCTGTGCCGGAAATTAGCACAGGCTCTTTGTAACCGAGGGATGCCAAATCAAACAATCCGCCAAATCCGCCAATGCCACCCATAACGCCTGGGCGCTTCGTGCGATTCACATGCGATTTAATGCGACGCACTACTTCGTATCCTGCTTCTACGCTTACGCCAGCTTCCTCATATGCGTGTGGCATTTTTATTCCTTTCGTAACTGTGCTGTAATTGTGCTGTACCTGTACTGTAAATGTACTATACGTATCTTCTTAAGTTTTATTAATATTTACTTATATTTATTAATATTTACTAATAAATTACAGTAAATAAGTAAAATATTAAGTTATATAAGACTTTCGTGCGAATATTTACTATTCTGCTTCACTTCTTGCAAATGCTCGCGCTCTTGCGGAGTAAGCGAAGCCAAAAACTCATCGCGATAATCGTCCAAAGCAGTAGGATAGTCGCCGTTAAAATAAGCCACGCATAAGCCGCCGTAAGGTGCCGGCTTGTGCAAACCAATTGACTCAACCAAACCGTCCAACGACAAAAACGCTAGCGAATCAGCATTAATATACTCGCGAATCTCCTCAACTGAATGTTTAGCGGCAATCAATTCCTTAGTAGTTTGAATATCAATACCGTAGAAACACGGGTACTTAAGAGGAGGTGAAGAAATACGCATGTGCACTTCTTTAGCACCAGCTTCTCGAAGAAGCTGTACAATACGCTTCGAAGTGGTTCCGCGCACAATAGAATCGTCAATAACAATAACGCGCTTGCCAGCAACTACGCCGCGTACTGCAGACAGCTTCATACGCACGCCTTGCTCACGAAGTTCCTGTGTAGGCTGAATAAAAGTGCGAGCAACGTACTGATTCTTAATCAAACCCATTTCGTTAGGAATTCCCGTAGCCTCAGCAAATCCTGCGGCCGCAGAAAGAGACGAGTTCGGTACGCCAATCACCATATCGGCGTCGACAGGGGATTCTTTGGCTAAGCGAATGCCCATGCGCTTTCTTGCAGAATGAACATTAATGCCATAAATATTAGAATCAGGGCGAGCGAAATAAATAAACTCCATAGAGCACACCGCATGCTGAACATGGTCGGTGTAGTGCTCAATCCTATAGCCTTCGTCGTTAATAACAATAATCTCGCCCGGCTCAATATCTCGAATAAACTCGGCACTTACAATATCCAATGCACAAGTTTCAGAAGCAAGCACATAAGCGCCATTTTGCATGCGACCAAGCGAAAGAGGGCGGAAACCATTAGGATCCGTAGCTCCAATTAAAGCATCCTGCGTTAGCAGAAGGTAAGCAAACCCGCCATGAACCGTACGCAACGCTTCCTTAAGACCTTCCATAAACGTTGGTTTATTTGAGCGTCTGATTAAGTGCATGAGTATTTCAGTGTCGGAATTTGAGTGGAAAATAGCGCCATTATCTTCCAAAGAATTGCGTAAGCTAGTGCAATTCGTCAAGTTTCCGTTATGTGCTAGAGCAACGTCTCCGTCGTGGAAGCGGAATAAGAAAGGTTGAATATTATCGACACTTCCCGAGCCTGCAGTAGCGTAACGAACGTGACCAATAGCGCAGTTTCCTGTTAAGCGCTCCATAACCTGCTCATTGCTAAAAACTTTCGTAAGTAAGCCTAGCCCGCGGTATCCGTGTAACTGGCCGTGATCGTTTGAAACAATGCCAGCGCCTTCCTGGCCACGATGCTGCAATGCGTGCAAACCAAAGTAGGTGAGTCTCGCAGCATCAGAGTGACCCCACACGCCAAATACGCCACATTCTTCGTTAATATCTTCAAGCTCTGCAGACATCTATACCCCCTCGATGGTGAGTTTGACAACGAAATTCATAACAGCGACCATTCACGCAGTAAAGTAGTGAACGCCAGCGTCGAACAAAGGCTGTTCATGGAAATCAGGAATATTCACGTACAAGCCTTTTCCTGCTCGCTCGCAATGTCCCATCTTTCCAAACACGCGGCCATCAGGGCTAGTAATACCCTCTACAGCCATAACAGATCCGTTCGGATTAACATTCAAACTCATACTTGGAACGCCATTACTGTCGACATATTGCGTGGCAACCTGACCGTTATTAATAAGATTCTCCATAACTTCAGGCGTAGCAATAAAACGTCCCTCGCCGTGAGAAATAGCAACCGTATGAACATCGCCAACCTGCGTATTTGCCAACCAAGGTGACATGTTGGACGCAACTCTTGTGCGCACAATACGGCTCTGGTGACGGCCAATCGTATTGTAAGTAAGCGTTGGGCACTGCTCGTCAATAGGAACAATATCTCCAAACGGCACCAAACCCAGCTTAATAAGCGCTTGGAAGCCGTTGCAAATACCCAACATTAAGCCGTCTCGATTATTAAGCAAATCGCGCACAGCGTCCGTAACTGCCGGATTCCTGAAGAAAGCAGTAATAAACTTTGCGGAACCATCCGGCTCGTCGCCGCCTGAGAAGCCGCCAGGAATCATAACAATTTGGCTCTTCTTAATTTCGTCCACTAACTGTTGAGCGGACTCGGCAATATCGCGCGCGCTCAAATTATTAATAATCAGCGTATGAGCGTCGGCACCAGCCTTTTCAAAAGCAGCTTGAGTGTCGTATTCGCAATTGTTGCCAGGGAAGACTGGGATTATAACGCGCGGGTGCGAAAGCGGCGTAATCTTTGTGCGCACGTGATTTTTAGTAGAAACATTGGTTTCGTTAATAGTTTCTACAATTTCGCCAGGCTTTTTATAAGGGAAGATTGAAGCAAGCTCATTTTCCCAAATCTTCTGCAAATCGCTTAATTCAACGCACTCGCCAGAAGCGGAGGTAATCGTGTAATCTTCGCTAGTTTCGCCAATTACTTCAACGTTTACCAAGTCTGAATCTGCTGAAGGAATGTCGGCATCTTCCGCAAGTTCCGCAAAGAAACTTCCGTACGCTGGCTTAAACAAATCGTTGTCGCTTACTGTACTGTTCAAACGCAAGCCAATATGATTGCCCAACGTCATCTTAAACAGGATTTCAGCACTTGCACCGTAGCCAGGCGTAGACACAGCAAGAAGTTGCTTGTTTTTCGTAAGATTTTCTACAATATTGAGAATCTTCAGGAAACTTTCTCTTTCTGGAGTAATTCCGTCGGATTTATATTGAGGAGCAATGCGCACCACGCGATGGTTTACGCCCTTAAATTCCGGGGAAACAACAATACGTGCATCGCCGGTTGAAACAGCAAACGAAATTAAAGTTGGTGGCACATCCAAATTCTCAAAACTACCGCTCATAGAATCCTTGCCACCAATAGCACCCACGCCAAAATCAAGCTGGGCGCTTAAAGCACCGAGAACGGCTGCAGCAGGCTTACCCCAGCGTTCTGGAACGTCGTTTGGCTTACCAAAATACTCTTGCAAACTCAAGTAAGCACGTTCTCGAGTGAAACCGCTTGCCACGAGCTTTGCCAAAGACTCAACAACAGCCACATAAGCCCCAGTAAACTGGTTCTTCTCCATCAAATACGGATTAAAGCCCCACGCCATTGCAGAAGCAGTGTTCGTTTCGCCAAATACTGGGAATTTCGCAACCATTGCCTGAGCTGGAGTGAGCTGACGGCGGCCGCCAAACGGCATGAGTACCGTTGCGGCACCAATAGTGGAATCGAAGCGCTCCGCCAAGCCCTTATTAGAAGCGACATTAATGTCTGCAACAAGATTGCGCATGCGCTCGCTCAGCGATGCGTCAGACTGACTTTGCCATGGGGTTTGGTACGACTCGCCGGATTCAATGTGCAAAGTCTGCTGTTTTGGAGCACCGTTAGAAGCCAAGAACGCGCGGCTTAAATCAACAATAGTTTTTCCACGCCACGTCATGCGCATGCGAGCTTCTTCAGTAACCGTTGCCACGACTGCTGCCTCAAGATTTTCTTCACGAGCATACTTAAGGAATTCTTCAGCATCGCTTGCGGCGACGTCTACAGCCATGCGCTCCTGAGATTCGGAAATAGCGAGTTCCGTACCGTCAAGTCCCTCGTACTTTTTAGAAACTTTGTCGAGATTAATAATTAATCCGTCTGCAATTTCGCCAGTTGCCACCGATACGCCGCCCGCACCAAAATCGTTACAGCGCTTAATAAGTTGGCAAGCGTCTTTTCGTCGGAACAATCGTTGCAATTTGCGCTCGATAGGAGCGTTACCTTTTTGAACTTCAGCACCACATTCGTCGATACTTTCAACGTCCTGAGCTTTTGAAGCGCCGGTAGCGCCGCCGATTCCGTCGCGTCCGGTGCGACCGCCCAGAAGAATAATCACATCCCCAGGTGCAGGCGTTTGCCTACGTACGTGGTCGGCTGGGGTAGCGGCAACAACCGCGCCAACTTCCATGCGTTTAGCAACGTAACCCGGGTGATACAGTTCGTGAACTTCGCCTGTTGCTAAGCCGATTTGATTGCCGTACGAGGAGTAGCCGGCAGCTGCAGAAGTTACGATTTTTCGTTGTGGAAGCTTACCGGTTAAGGTTTCGCTTATTGGGGTGCGTGGATCGGCGGCGCCCGTTACGCGCATGGCTTGATACACGTAGGATCTGCCGGAAAGAGGGTCTCGAATACATCCGCCAATGCACGTTGCCGCGCCACCAAAAGGTTCGATTTCTGTAGGATGATTATGCGTTTCGTTCTTGAAGAGGAACAGCCAATCTTCATCGTGGCCGTTCACATCAACCTTAACTTTTACCGTGCAAGCGTTGATTTCTTCGGATTCGTCCAAATTTTTCAGCTCGCCGGTTTGTTTCAAATATTTTGCACCAATTGTTGCCATATCCATTAAGCAGATTGGCTTACTTTCGCGGTTAAGTTTGCTTCTTAAGGAAAGGTAACGTTGGAACGCTTCTTGTACGGTTTCGTCGTCGATAGTGATATTGGTAAGTTCCGTACCAAAAGTTGTGTGACGGCAGTGATCGGACCAATACGTATCAATTACGCGAATTTCGGTAATAGTAGGGTTGCGTTGTTCGTAACGGAAGTATTGCTGGCAGAATTGCGCATCTGCTAAATCCATTGCCAAGCCGCGCGTACGAATAAAATCTTGTAAGCCTTGATCGTCCAAATCGTTAAAGCTACTTAACACTTCCACGTCCGCTGGGACAACAGCCTCATGCTGTAGGCTCGTTACCTCATCGAGAGAAGCTTCGCGCGCTTCGACGGGATTAATAACATAATGCTTAATCGCGTCCATAGCTGCTTCGTCAAGATTGCCTTGTAACGCAATGATTTTAGCGCTGCGCACGTTCGGGCGCTCGCCTTGACTAATCAACTGTATACATTCGCTAGCGGATTGCGCTCGCTGATCGAACTGTCCTGGCAAGTATTCAACAGCGAATACGTGCTCGGTAGTGCTAATTGGCAAATAGTCGTAGGTGTTGTCAACAGGAGGTTCACTGAACACTGTTTGCACGGCGGTATGGAACAAATCCTCCCCAATACCTTCTACGTCATAACGGTTAATAATTCGTGCGGAAGTAATCGCGCTTATGCCAAGAATTTCCTTAAGCTCGTGCAGAAGCTGTTGAGCTTGAACGTCAAAACCAGTGCGCTTTTCTACATATACGCGAAATACCACGAGAAACCTACCTTATTGAGTGTGCGGTACGAGTGTAGTGTTTATTTGTGTCGGTTACTATGTAATTATTTTAAGTTATGTAATTATCTTAAGTTATGTAATAAGCCGTAGCGTAAGAACAATGCGACTTACCGGCAATGAGATTGGCTGCTTTATTACTGTATTACTGTAAGAAAGCATGTGGCCCGTACCCTTTGTAAGATACGAGCCACAATAAATCATTACTTTGTTACGCAGTCTTCTGGCTGACGAATGGCAACATCCAGGCCTTCGCTATTTGCCAAGGCTAAAAGTCTTGCGTGAATTTCTTCATAAGCAGGAATAATGTCGCCTAAATCGCGCCTAAACAAATCTTTATCCAAATGACTTACGCCATCTGCGCCAGCATTGCGCTTATCCCAAAGCCTGCAAGTATCTGGAGTGATTTCGTCGGCGAGCAAAATGTTGCCTTGCGCGTCTACGCCTTCCTCAATCTTGAAGTCCACCAGTTGCACATCAATCTTGGAGAAGATGTCCAGTAAAGCATTGTTAACGGCGTGAGCTTGACGCGTAATTTCTGCCATTTCCTCGTCGGTAGCAAGACCTAAAGCCACAACACCTTCAGGATTAATAAACGGATCGCCAAGTTCGTCGGATTTTACGCAGAATTCCAACAATGGCTTCTTTAATGGGGTTCCTTCCTTAACGTTGTAACGTTTTGCAAAAGAACCGGCAGCAGTATTGCGCATAATGATTTCCAGTGGGAACATGCGCATACGCTTTACGAGTTGTTCAGTATCGGAAATTCGTCCGAGGAAGTGGCTTTTTACGCCGCGCGCCTCAAGTAGATGGAATAGTAAAGAAGTAATCCGGTTGTTTAAACTGCCTTTACCGGCGATCTGAGCTTTCTTCAGACCGTTACCAGCGGTGGCCTGGTTCATATATTCGACCCAGAGCACATTGGTGTCATCGGTAGCGTACAGTTTTTTGGCTTTGCCTTCATACAACTTCTCAAGTTTTTCCATGATATGCCCTCTCTTCGTGCACTCACAGTTGTAGGCGCAAACCAACAATATTTGTAGGTTTACCTGACCTTGGCCAGCACGATTAGCGTAACAATTGTTGCCTACAAAATTTCCGACAAATATTGCCGAGGCTCAATATAAATTATTGTTTAATACCTTTATTTTCAAAGTATTTCAGCATTTGCGCAATCCGTATGCAATGCGCTTGCAATGCGTGTCGCATTTTTTCTTGCCTCGTCTTGTGTGGAACCGGTCGCAAGAGCTACAGCCATACGTCGATGGCCGTGCACAGATGGTTTGGCAAAAATTCGCAAACCGCTTCGATAATTTTCGTTCGCTTGTAGAGCCTTGGAAATATTAGTAAATCCAACTTCTCCCTCGCCTTCAACAACAATTGCATGGCTTGCTGCAACTTCATCATCTCGTAACGAAAGCGAAGTGTAGTTTGCTGTAACAGGTACTCCTAAAATAGCGAGCACGTGAAGCGCAAACTCGCTGTAATGCTGCGAAATCATAGTTACCATGCCAGTATCGTGTGGGCGAGGAGAAAGTTCATTAAACAAAAGCGAGCCGTCTTTAAGTACGAATAATTCAACACCGTACACACCCCAACCGGTTTCGTCTGCTTCGCGCGCAATATTAGTTAAACCTTCTACGGCGCGTTTCGCAATATTCTGAGCCTCAACACGGATTGATCCTGGAATATTAGCCGGCTGCCAAGATTCCCTATAATCTCCATCCTGCTGCCGTTGCGCAATCGGCTCGCAAGTGGTAATGCCTGCCGAAGAACTGACGGTAAGCACTGTAAGCTCGTAATCGAGTGGCGCCAAAGCTTCCACAATGACGCGAGAACACTCGTTTTCATGCCCAACTGCTGCTCGCCTTCCATGCTGAGCCTCATCCCAAGCATCTTTCAGCGTTTCAGAACTCCGCACTACGGACTGCCCGTGTCCGGAAGAACTCATAACAGGCTTAACAACGCAAGGGTAGCCAACTTTTTTAGCTCCCTCCTCCAATTCTTCAAAAGAAGAAGCAAATCTATAAGGTGTAGTAGGAAGACCTAAATCTTCGTGGGCTATTGTGCGCAAGCGCTCGCGATCCATAGCGATGGCTGCGATATCCGAACTAGGTACCACCTGAATATGCTGGCTCGCAGCTTTCGCGAGAACCTTCGTAGCAATCGCCTCGACTTCCGGAATAATAATATTCGGTTGCACTTGTGTAATAAGTGTTTGCAATGCTTCGGGATTTGACATATCGAGTACGCGATATTCGTGAGCAATTTGCATTGCCGGCGCGTTTTCGTAGCTATCTGCAGCGCAAACGCGCACGCCCAATCGCATAAGCTCAATCGCAATTTCTTTGCCAAGCTCACCTGAGCCAAGCAGAAGTGCCGTCGTATTATTGCTGTTTTCAGTTACGCCAAAAATGCGCTGATTTTGCTCAGAAAAACTCATACAACCATTGTTACATTTAGTATTGTCTAGCTGGGGATTAGTTTTAATATGCGACGCGCCGAAGTGTGTTGTGCTAGCGTAAATCGGGGGAATCGTGTATAGTATTCCTCTGTTGTGTGATTCGATTTGTTTCGATTCGTTTCGCGCACATGGTGGCTATAGCTCAGTCGGTAGAGCATCTGATTGTGGTTCAGAAGGTCGCGCGTTCAAGCCGCGTTAGCCACCCCATTTGAACGGCTGGTAATTTTCCGGCCGTTTTTTTGTTATGCGATTTTTGTTATGCGATTGTGTCTCACTTAAACCAACGCAGCCTATGGAGTAGACTGGTATGGTTACACATATTGAAAATATGACACGTGTGAATGTTGACGGCGACATTGCGCATTACATAGCGCATGGTGCAGAAGGAGTATCGTATGGCTGGTAAAGCAACACCGCGCGAACCTTGGTGGGAGAGTGCGCTCCTCTTTGTGCCAAGAGCTTTGGGTAAGATTGTGCGTTCGTTATGCGGCGTGGGGGAGTATGACGAGGCGTACCGTAGAGATGGTTTGTGCTTTGTTATGCTGGTTCTTGCCGTGTTGTTTTGCGCGTCAGAATGGTTCCGAGTAAGTGGATTTATCGGTGTAGGCTTGCATATTGTCGCCTCCAGTGTGCTGGGTGTTATGAGCGTAGTGTTGCCGATTTGGTTGACTATTGTCGCAATTCGTTTAATGCGAAATAGTGGCGCTGGTTCTGGTAATCCTCGCGTTATTACTGGTTTTGTTTTACTATTGTGGTCAATTTGTTCAATTTTTGACGTTACGTCGGCTTCTCGGCATCACGCTTTTAGTTTTGAGATAGTGCAAAAAGCTGGAGGATTGCTAGGTTTCGCACTCGGCTCGCCTTTATCGTGGGGTCTTTCACGCCCATTCGCACTCGTAATTTTCGTGCTTATTGCCATTTTTGCAATCTTAATGATTGCGCGACTTCATGTCACCGATATTACGAAATGTATTTCTGATATTGTGTCGGCAGTAGCGGAGAAAAAGTCGCGTGAAAAAGTATCCGATAACGATTCCGAAGATAGCGATAAGCCTTTGCAATTTGCTGAAGGTGTGCCAACTCATGAAGATGACAACAAATCTCAAAAATCTAGTGTTGCGCAGCCTTCACCTGTTCTGCGTTGGTGGAAATCTTTGTTCAAAGGCAAGCAGAGTAATAAAAGTGACGATTTATTAGATGAATATGCTGGTGACGATGCGTTTGCTCATGCTGCTGCGATTCATGGGGATGCTAAGGAAGAGCTTGAGAGGACGGAACCTCACCAGGCTCGTACAGTAAGAAGTAGTGCCGATTACGATTACAGTTACGACAATCTTGGACGTGAGGATAATGCTGACGATTCAGGATTGGTCCCTAGAACTGCTTCTTCAACACCCATGACCTCTGCAGAGACAATGCCGAAAGCTCCTATGAGCAATATGCCAGGTGGTGTGCGCGATCCGTGGTCGACGATTCCTGCCGAACGTATGGATCAGTATCGTGCGGATCAGGAGAATGTTGATAAAGCAAGTGCTGATAAAGCTCAGCATAGTGGTGGCGATAGTGCCGCACTTGTTAATGGATCTGTCGACGCTTCCGATGATTTGTCAACTTCTGAAGATCAGCCTTATCAACTTCCAGATTTGCGTTTACTGGCTTACGGCAAGCCTCACGCTGCTCGTACCCCTGCTAACGATCAGGTTATTCGCGCTCTTACCTCTACTTTTGAGCAGTTTGACGTTGACGCCCGCGTTATTGGCTTCCTTAGAGGCCCTTCTGTTACGCAGTACGAAGTTGAACTTGGTCCTGGTGTAAAGGTTGAAAAAGTAACCAACTTACAAAAAAATATTGCGTACGCTGTGGCGAGTACAGACGTGCGTATTTTGTCTCCAATTCCAGGAAAGTCTGCTATTGGTATCGAAATTCCAAACGTTGACCGTGAAATTGTGCATTTAGGCGATGTGTTGCGTTCTGAAAAAGCAATTAATGACCCTAATCCTATGCTTACCGGCGTCGGTAAGGATGTTGAGGGTCATTTTGTGACGGCTGCTCTCGATAAAATGCCGCATTTGCTGGTAGCTGGTGCTACTGGCTCCGGTAAATCGAGTTTTATTAACTCAATGCTCACGTCGATTATTATGAGGGCAACTCCTGAGCAGGTGCGCATGATTATGGTCGATCCTAAGCGTGTGGAACTTTCCGCGTATGCTGGTATCCCGCATTTGCTCACTCCTATTATCACGGATCCTAAGAAGGCGGCACAGGCGCTTGAGTGGGTTGTGAAAGAAATGGATGCTCGCTACGACGATCTGCAATTCTTTGGTTTCCGCCATGTGAAAGATTTCAACAAGGCTGTGCGTGAGGGCAAAGTTCATGCTCCGGCCGGCTCTGAACGAAAAGTTGCTCCATACCCGTATTTGCTGGTGGTTGTGGACGAGATGGCTGATTTAATGATGGTTGCTAAGAACGACGTGGAAAGTTCGATTCAGCGCATTACGCAACTTGCTCGCGCTGCAGGAGTGCACTTGGTTTTGGCTACTCAGCGCCCGTCTGTAGACGTTGTGACCGGCCTGATTAAGGCTAATATTCCATCTCGTTTGGCTTTTGCTACGTCTTCTGCAACTGATTCCAGGGTTATTCTTGATACTGTTGGTGCGGAAACTTTGATTGGTCAAGGTGACGCTTTGTTCCTTCCAATGGGTGCTGCTAAGCCTCAGCGTGTGCAGGGTTCGTGGGTGAGCGAGTCGGAGATTCGCAAGGCCGTGGAGTATGTTCGCACGCAGCGCAAACCAAGGTATCGTGAGGATATTGAGCAAATGGCTCAGCAGGCGGATTCTCAGGCTCAAAGCAAACTGAAAACGAGCGATATCGGTGACGATATGGATGAACTATTGCAGGCTGCAGAGCTGGTTGTTGGTTCACAATTTGGCTCTACTTCAATGCTTCAGCGTAAGCTTCGCGTAGGCTTCGCTAAGGCTGGTCGATTGATGGATTTGCTGGAATCTCGCGGCGTTGTAGGTCCTTCTGAAGGTTCTAAAGCTCGTGAAGTTTTGGTGCAACCGGAAGATTTGCCGAAGGTTTTGGCGTTTATTCGTGGTGAGTCAGATTCGTTGTAATATAATGTGCTGTATAGCGTGTAGCTATGTGGTTGGATAGTTGTCTGGCAGTTATTTGATAAGTTATTTGATAGTTGTCGGATGATATGGTATAAAACTGTAAGTTTTAACCGTACGATAATATGGAGACTATGGGTATGAAGAAGAAAGCTAAGTCGTCACTTTTTGCTGGCTGGAATTGCGCTCCTAATATTGTGACTTATGTGCGTATCGCGTTGTCACTTGTTTTTATCGTATTGTATTTGGTTGCTGGAGATTGGGGCTCCCGGTCAATCCCGTTGCGTTGGGTTGCGTTAGTTTTGTTTATTGTGGCAGCTTCTACAGATAAGCTTGATGGGTGGATGGCTCGCAAGTATCATCAGGTTACTGAGTTGGGTAAGTTACTCGATCCTATTGCTGATAAGATTTTGATGCTTGCTGCTTTGTTTATTGCTTCTCTTTTTGGTGAGGTTTATTGGTGGATAACCGTTCTGTTTGTGTTGCGTGAAGTTAGTATTACGGTTATGCGTTTCTACATCATTAAAAAGGGTGGCAAGGTGATTGCCGCCTCGGCTGCCGGAAAGTATAAAACATTAACGCAGGCTTGTGGTATCGCTATGATCGTTGCGCCAGTGCTTTCCACGTTTGGAGGTGAGGGCCTTCCTTCGTGGGTTATTTCGTATTACGCTGTAGCGTTTGGTTTGCTCGGTATTTCTTTGGGCTTTGCTTTCTACTCTGCAGTGTTGTATGTGTATGGCGCTTTCTTTGATAAGTCTGCTTCGGAAGATTATGGTAGCAATATTGCTGGCGTGCCAGTTACTAAGGTGAATGAGCCGGCTGGGTTTGCTAAGTCGCCTAGGTCGTCGCGCGTGTCAAAAGAGGCTCCGGTTGCGCCGTTGAGCTCTTCTGCTGCGTCTAGCAATATTGACGATTCTGATGATATTTTCCACGGTAGCGTAAGGTAGTATACGCGTTCATTTAATTTTACATCTCAATGCGCACTACTATTCAGTCGTGTGGATATTAGCGTGGTGGAGATTTGAGATTTTTCGCGCTGAGCGAAGACGGACGTCAGAGCCGAAGGCTACTGACAAGTCGAGCGAAGAAGAAAAATCGAAAAATCTCGGCGATACGACACGGTTATTAACGATTAGCACGCAGAGTTTAGGGGGATTTCTCTACGAGCACTAAAAGAGGACTAGGCGCATTGACTTGCCGGAGCGCTTAAAGCGTAGCGCGCGTAGGCACTTCAATGCGGAAACTCGCTTAAGTTGGAAGTCCGGGGGACTTCCAACGCGAGCTTCGCAAGCGAGCGTAGTAAAACGCGAGCGTCTCATTACGAGCGCTTAAGAACAAAGCGACGAAGGAACGCTCGCGCGGATAACGCGCTCGCTACTGAGCTTGCGTTGAAAGCACCCCGTGCTTTCAACTTGAGCAAGCTCACGCTCCGAGTTGCTTTCGCGCGCACAATGCTGCGCTCAAGCAGGTCGTCGCGCGTGCGAGGAGAGAAATCCCCCAAAACTCGCGCCACATCAAACGAATTGTAAAATACCCTATGCCTTTGGGTGTTGTTTGGAAAGTCGTAAGCTACAAGTGTATAGAGGGTGCGTAGTGGTAAATCCTGGTAATGATGCTAGGTGGTCGAGGTTGAACATGAGTGATTCTTCTGTTGTAACTATGGCGTCGAACGTTATGGACGCAAGCGTGCGCAGAGGTTGGCATATTGCTGCTGCAGAGTCGCTGACCGGTGGACTGTTGGCGGATGCGTTTGTGTCGGTGCCGGGTGCTTCGCGCGTGTTTTGCGGTTCTGCGGTTACGTATGACATTCATGCTAAATCGAAAGTTCTTGGTGTGGATGTTGAGTTGCTTCAATCGCAGGGTGCTGTAAACCAGCAGGTTGCTATGAGTATGGCTGCGGGCGCTACGCGCGTGTATCGGGGTTGCGGTTGGGAGTATGGGACTTGTGCTGAGGATGCTGCGAATTTTCCTATTTTGGGGCTGTCGACTACGGGTGTTGCGGGGCCTGGTCCGGATGGCGATAAGCCTGCGGGTTTGGTTTTTGTAGGTTTGTTGCTTCCTGGTGTTGCGGATTTGCGAGAGGAATTGTTAAGTGTTGGCAGACTTGTGATTGAGAATGGTGACGCTGTGAGCATGTGGGATCGTGTGGTTGACAGGGATGTGGCGTTAGCTTTTGAGCTTCATGAAGTTGGTGACCGTGAAGCTGTGCGTAAGGCGTCGGTGTATCGGTTATTGCATATTGCTGCGAGTATGCTTGGTGCTGATACTTGTTTGCAGTAGGGGGTTGGTATGCGTGAGCGCGAATTTTGGGAGCTTCTTGAGGAAATTTTTGGCCGCGAGTTGGGTCGTAGTATTGCGAAAGATCAGGGTTTGCAAAAGCTTGACGGCTTGAGTGCGTGTGAGGCTTTGGAAGCTGGCGTAGAGCCTCGTATTGTGTGGAATATTTTGTGTGATCATATGGGAGTGCCGGATAGTAAGCGGTGGGGTAAAGATCATAATGCGCCTCCTTTGCCTGCGCGCTGAGGTGCGTGGTGGCAGTATTTGTCGGTGTTGTGCGTTGCGTTAACAAGACACGCAGTGTCGAACAAATGTTCGTATGGTGAGTATACTAGAGATTACTTGGAGATGCACGCGCCATAGGCGTCATGGTGGATAACTAGCTTTTATCCACATTGCTCAAAAGCGCTTGCAGCGGCAATGTGTAAAGAACTAAAGTCGTTCAATACATGGCGGCATGCGAAAGGAGTAGCAAACATGGCGCAAGCGAAAGGTAAAAGTAATATTGATCGCCTTATTGATGCAGATAAGGCTGATCCGCGTCGTCAAGCGGCGTTGGAAACTGCGTTAGCCAATGTTGAACGGCAATATGGAAAAGGCTCTGCAATGCGATTGGGTGACAGGCCTATGCAGGATGTAGAGGTTATTCCTACTGGTTCGTTAGCGTTGGATACTGCTTTGGGCATTGGTGGGGTGCCTCGTGGACGTATTGTTGAAGTGTACGGTCCTGAATCTTCTGGTAAAACAACGTTGGCATTGCACATTGTTGCTAATGCTCAGCGAGCTGGAGGTGTGGCGGCATTTATTGATGCTGAACATGCGTTGGATCCGGTTTATGCGCGTAAACTCGGTGTAGATACTGATTCTCTTATTGTTTCGCAGCCGGATAATGGTGAGCAAGCGCTGGAAATTGCGGATATGTTGATTCGTTCTGGTGCTTTGGACGTTATTGTGGTTGATTCCGTTGCAGCATTGGTTCCTAAAGCAGAAATCGATGGTGATATGGGAGATAGTCACGTAGGTTTGCAAGCTCGTTTGATGAGTCAGGCTTTGCGAAAGATGACGGGTGCATTGTCTCAAGCTGGTACAACGGCCATTTTTATTAATCAGCTTCGTGAAAAGATTGGTGTATTCTTTGGTAATCCTGAAACAACTACTGGTGGTAAGGCGTTAAAGTTCTACGCTTCGGTGCGTATGGATATTAGGCGTGTTTCTACTATTAAGAATGGTGAAGAAGCTGTTGGCAATCGCACGAAGGTGAAGATTGTTAAAAATAAAATGGCTCCGCCATTTAAAACTGCAGAGTTTGATGTGCTTTACGGTGAAGGCATTTCAACCGAGGGTTCAGTTATTGATATGGGCTTGCAGTATGACGTTATTAAGAAATCTGGTTCATGGTTTACTTACGAAGGTGAGCAGCTTGGACAGGGTCGCGAGAACGTTCGCAAGTTCCTGAAAGATAATCCTGCTATTACCGAAGAAATTAGCGAGAAAATAAAAACGGCGTTAGGGGTGACACATCCTGAGGATCAATTCGCTGAGAATGAAGAGGTTGAGCAGTCTTCGAAAGAATCTTCAAACACTGTGCCAGATGAGCAGGATGCTGAAGCCTAAAAGTCTAAGTAAGACTTTTGTATCATTCGTAAGTTCAAGAATATAAAGTGAATAAGCATGGTTATAAGTGTGGAGAGTTTTCTTCGCAATCATCCAGCAGTGCTTACTGAAGCAGAGCAGAATGATGCTGTGCTCAGTAACACTGCTGCGAGTGACACAGTGCTCGGTAATGATGGTGTATTGCGAGAAATAGCTGGTGATTGCACTAGTAGTGATATGGCGAATACACCGTATGATAATAGTGCGTCACGCTGTTGTGAAAGTGAAGAAAACTCGCTCCTGACCAATGCGCTTACATCTACAGATTCTTGGCGGTCTTTTGGCGAGCAATCCTTCGGGGAGCAGTCAGAACAGTCGCCTGAGGAACAGTCGTCCAAAGATATTGCCGCTGCAGTGGCAATTGCAGCTGGCTACGAGGTTGATGAGCATAGCACTAATTATGCTCGTAAACGGCGAAAGAAACGATACGATAACAAGACGGTGCGTTGCGGTTCCCGAATTGTTCAACAAGTTTCTCAAAAGCAGTCAGTTAACGAGGATGATTGTAGAGAAGCGGCTTTGCGGTTGTTGGATTATGCTCCACGCTCAATTGCCGATGTACATCAGCGTTTAACGGAAAAAGGCTATGCGGATGCAACTGTTGACTCAGTAGTAAAGCGCTTATGCGAATTACGCTTGCTTGATGACTGTCAGTATGCACAACTGGTGATTCGTTCATGCGTTGCGCGCATGTTAGGTGCTCGAGCTACACGCTTGGAATTGCAGCGTAAAAATGTAGAATCTTCAGTGATTACTAGCAGCATAAGCCAAGCGCAAGAAGCAGGCGTTTTTGAAGAAGCAGCATGGGAGCTTGGTAAAAAAACGGCGCAACGAACACGTAACCTTGATGCGACAGTGAGAAAGCGCAGATTTTTTGCTGCTGCAGCTCGCAAAGGCCATGATTTAAACGTTATTAACGAAGTGTACTGCACGCTTTTTGAAGAAGAAAACTCATAAAAGCGTACAGTACTACGCTAACGTAGTCTAACGTAGTCTAACGTAGTCTAACGTAGTCTAACGTAGTCTAACGTTGCATAACGTAAGTCAATGCAGGCTAACGTATATCAACTTGGCTACTGTATAGTCAAACCATATAAGCAACGTCAGCAACCAAATCAATCAGCAGTGTTAACAACCAACGATACTCGTGTTATAGTGCAATATTGTGCGCATGTTCTCGCACATATTCGGGCATTTCTTCAATACCAATAACATCAGTAAAACGAGGCGTTTTATTCTCAAGATTACGTAACATAGCTGGAATTTTAGTATTCGTAACCTTACTTACGGCATCCATGCAATGGAAATCATCCAAATCTTCAACTTCAAGAGACAACGCTTCGGCTACAACGCGAGGGAACTTATAAGGACTTGCCGTGCTTAAAAGCACACGCGGCACACTTTCGTCATGTGGAATATGCTGCATAACGAAGTAGCCACAAGCAGTATGCGGATCAATTACATACTGATACTGCTTCCAGCAGTCTGCAATGGCCTGACGAATCTGATCTTCGTTCGCCCAACCGCAACCAAACAGTGTACGTATTTTTGCGAGCACATCCTCAGGAATTTCAAACGCACCCCACTGCTGCAAATCATTCATAAGCATTTGTATAAGACGAGTGTCTTTATTGCACATATAGTACAACATGCGTTCCAAATTAGATGAGACAAGAATATCCATAGAAGGAGCAACCGTGTGATGGAACGGACGTTGACGGTTATACGTTCCGCTTACTAAGAAATCAAACAAAACGTTATTACTATTACTGGCAACAACAAGATGCTTTACAGGAAGGCCAAGCATTTTCGCATAATAGCCAGCAAGAATATCACCAAAATTACCCGTTGGAACGCAGAATTCCACTTCGTCGCCAAGCGTTATCACTTGCCTCTTTAACAAATCAGCGTAAGCCGCAAAATAGTAAACAACCTGAGGTACCAGCCTGCCAACATTAATTGAGTTAGCAGAAGACAGCACCGTGTTTTCGTCGTTCATAAGACTGTCAGTAAGCTCGCTGTTTGTGAAAATCTGTTTTACACCAGTTTGAGCGTCGTCAAAATTGCCACGAACTGCGCAAACTCGCACGTTTTCCCCGACTTGAGTAGTCATCTGCAATTCCTGAACGCGACTTACTTTGCCTTCCGGATAAAACGTAATCATAGAAGTACCAGGAACGTCAGCAAAACCAGCCAACGCTGCCTTTCCAGTATCGCCGGAAGTTGCGGTGAGAATCATCACATTCCTACCGTCAGCAGAAGATTCCTCACGCGTATGCGACATCAACTGCGGCAACATTTGTAAAGCAACATCCTTAAACGCGCAAGTAGGGCCGTGGAAGAGTTCCAGCACAAAATCTTTAGTAGAACCAAGCTGGTGAAGAGGAGTGATACGCTCGTCGGACCACTGTTCAGCATAAGCGCGTTCCACGCACTGAGCAAGTTCTTCCGTTGAAAAATCAGGAAGCAACAGTTGTAAAATGTCCTGAGCAATCTCCTGATACGATTTCTCAGCAAGATGAGTAATATCGTAACGTTCCTCGCCAAGGCAATCAGTTACGAATAAACCTCCATCTTCAGCAATACCCTTACGAATTGCTTGTTTTGCTGTGCACATTCGTGTAGTAGAACGCGTGCTATGGAATAAAGCCGTATCTGTTGCCATGATGCCTCCGTAAGATATGATTTTCACCTTACTTGCAGTGTGTGCAGTGTCTTAATATTTGTTAGAGAGTTTTCTTAAAACGCATTGGGAACAGCACGCTTTAAGAAACACAACCCCTTATCTATGGTACCTGATGCGCTGGGCGAACGGGCGTGTGCTAATCTCGTACGTATGACAACTTTTAATTCCACTACTGACCACAGTGTCAATAATGTAGAAACCAACAATCTGAAGGGGAGTGCGTTGGATATTGACGATTTAGTGAATGCTCGTGCGGATGCAGCCCGCGCAGCATGGCGAGTTTTTTCGCATGCAGACACTCGCGCCAAAAATAAGGTGCTCGAGAACATGGCTGACGCTTTAGAATTATCGGCTGGTGACATTGCGAAAGCTAACGCCATAGATCTTCAAGAAGCGCAGAGCCGAGGCATGGATGCTGGAAAATTAGATAGGCTGAAATTTGACGAGGAGCGTATTAAGAAAGCGGCACAAAGCGTTAGGAATATTGCGCAATTAGCGGATCCTGTTGGGGAAGTAGTGCGCGGCTACACACTTCCTAACGGTATTCAACTTTCCCAAGTTCGTGTCCCTATGGGAGTGATGGGCATGATTTACGAAGCTCGTCCTAACGTAACTATTGACGTTGCTGCTTTGTGTATTAAATCTGGTAACGCTGCCATTGTGCGCGGAGGAAGTGCGGCCCTTCATACGAACCAAGCAAGTGTCGCTGTTATACAATCCGTGCTTGCAACATCCAACGTGAGTGCGGATTTAATTCAGTCCGTTGACGACTTGGGTAGGGCGGGAGCTACGGCAATGATGCACGCTCACGGTCGCATTGATGTGCTCGTGCCGCGTGGAAGCGCAAAACTTATTGCCGCCGTTGTAAAAGAATCCACTGTTCCGGTTATTGAAACTGGAGCTGGAAACGTTCACATTTACGTCGATAAGACTGCGGATATTACCAAAGCGATTCCTATTATTATCAACGCAAAAACTCAGCGTGTAGGCGTGTGTAATGCGGCAGAAAAATTATTGGTGCATAGTGATATTGCGCAAGAATTTTTACCACAAATCGCTGCTGCTTTAGCTGAACATAAGGTAGTATTGCACGCTGACGATAAATCTTACGATATTTTGCAAGCGGCTCATATTGATTATTTGCAACTTGAGCACGCTACAGACGAAGATTGGGGACGCGAGTATTTGTCGCTCGACATGGGCGTAAAAATTGTGGAAGATAGTGACGGAGCTGCCGATCATATAGCACGCTATTCTACTGGGCACACAGAAACTATTATTGCTGAAGATTACGGCACTATTCAACGTTTTATTGCTAGCGTTGATTCTGCAGTAGTAATGGTAAACGCGTCGACACGATTTACTGACGGAGGCGAGTTTGGTTTTGGTGCGGAATTAGGCATTTCTACGCAAAAATTGCATGCGCGAGGCCCTATGGGATTGCGGGAAATGACCACAACCAAGTGGATTGGTTACGGAGATGGTCAAATTCGTAGCTGATATTGGTAGCGAGACTGATTTTAGTGATTACGTGGCGGTAAGGTAAGAATATGCCTAATAATGATGTGAATATGACTCCGGCTGAAGCACTCGATATTGCTGCAGAGCGCTTGTCGATTGTGCGCTATGTGTTTTTGGTGCAGATTGAGGAAGGTATCGCTTCCGCCGCGCAACGTTCGTCGCTAGAATACGCTGACGCCGTGTTAATGGGTTGGCCAGATAGTGACGCAAAAGATGTAACGCTTCCGGAAGGTTCTGCAATGACGCAAGTGCTCGATTATATGCGTCATATGGAACGGCATATTGCTAAATTCAGTGAACTTGAGCGTGCTCATGACGTCGACGCTATGACGGAGATGCTTGAGAATATAACGGAATCGGTTGCCAATATTCGCAGTATTTATCAGCCTGATTTCCCGCTGCCTACTTTTTCTGAAATTAAGCGTGTTGTGCAAGACGAGTGGAATGAGGAAATGGGCAATATTAACCCGGACAGCGCCAATGTTGCTTCAGGTGTGGTCAATGAAACCGCTGTAGAAGATGCGGAAGACAAGGAATCTGAATCGGATGCCTCCTGAATTACGCAGCGACGATGAGCGTCGAATGTCTGACCTGTTCCAGGGTGCGCCCGTTGAGAATGATGCATCATCTCATCCTTCGCTTGCATTAAATAAAAGGCGCATGTCTGCTCGCGGAAACGTGCACGAACGGCAGCGAATTGGCATTATGGGTGGCACTTTCGATCCGATTCATAACGGCCACTTGGTTGCAGCTTCAGAAGTTTCTTGGGTTTACGATTTAGACGAAGTAATTTTTGTGCCAACCGGTAGACCAGTGTTTAAGCTGGATAAAAAAGTTACGAATGCTGAAGATCGTTACTTAATGACGGTTATTGCTACCGCTGCTAATCCAAAATTTACGGTTTCACGCGTTGATATTGATCGCCCTGGTGTGACGTACACTATTGATACGCTGCGTGATATTCGCGCTCAACATCCGGATGCTGAGTTGTTCTTCATTACTGGCGCCGACGCTGTGGCTGAAATTATGCAGTGGAAAGATGCGCGAGAAATGTGGAAGCTGGCGCGATTCGTCGCTGTGACCCGTCCGGGATATTCTAGGCCGGGAAAGTTGGCTGATTTCAATTCGCCGCTTATACCTCGGGAGCCTTGTACTAGCGATAACGGCGTAGTTGTACATTGCGACGATATGGTGCATTGTGATACCTCACATTTGCCGGTTGATATTTTGGAGATTCCTGCGTTGTCGATTTCTTCTACTGACGTACGTCGACGTGTTGAGCATGGTGAGCCAGTATGGTATTTGGTTCCAGACGGAGTGGTCCAGTATATTGCCAAGCACGGTTTGTATCGTGTCTGATTGTTGACGTTTATTTTGTATAACGTTTCGCTAAAGAAAACCAACCTGCGCAATTAAACTGTACTTTTATTGATATTTTCGGCTTGTCGGTTATCGTCGTCGCAAAAAGTTAGTATTGAAGAAGTTCATTTCGCAAATTATAGCGAACTAACGTTTGGAGATATGGTGAGCATCGTCCTTGAAGGAAAGCCAGATAAAAACCTTGTTCTCGTTACCGGTCGCGCCCATCCAAAGCTTGCGCATGATGTAGCTGACCAGCTTGGTATCGACGTGTTGGAAACGACGGCGTACGATTTTGCCAATGGTGAGATGTACGTGCGTTACACGCAGTCGGTGCGTGGCACGGATGTGTTCGTACTGCAAAGTCATTGTGATCCTGTGAATAAGTCTATTATGGAACAGCTGATTATGATTGACGCTTTGAAGCGCGCATCTGCCCGTTCGATTACTGCAGTATGTCCATTGCTTGGGTATTCTCGTCAAGATAAGAAGCATCGCGGCCGCGAACCTATTTCTTGCCGTTTGATGTTTGATTTGCTTAAGACTGCCGGCGCTGACCGCATTATGAGCGTTGATTTGCACGCAGCACAGTCTCAGGGCTTCTTCGATGGTCCGGTTGATCACTTGATTGCTATGCCAGTTTTGGTTGATTACGTGCGTGATCGTTTCCGCGACGATCTTGCGAACGTTACGGTTGTGTCACCAGATGCGGGCCGTATTCGCGTTGCAGAACAGTGGGCGCAGCGTTTAGGCGGCGGTCCTTTGGCTTTCGTGCATAAGACACGCGATATTACGTGCCCGAATAAAACTGTTGCCAACCGCGTAGTTGGTGACGTTGCTGGGCGCGATTGCGTGATGGTAGATGACTTAATTGATACGGCTGGCACTATTGCTGGAGCTTGCAACGTGTTGAAAGATGCCGGCGCAAAGTCGGTTACCGTTGTGGCGACGCACGGTGTACTTTCTGGCCCTGCTGTTGAACGCTTAAAGTCTTGTGGCGCTCGCGAAGTTGTGTTGACGGATACTGTGCCAATTCCAGAAGAAAAGCGTTGGGATGGTTTAACGGTTCTTTCAATCGCTCCACTTCTTGCAAGCGCAATTAAGGCTGTGTTTGAGGATGGTTCGGTTGCAAAACTGTTTGACACGTACCCGGAGCATCACGGACAAGGCTTCTTATTCGCATAAACGCTGATTTTATTTTACGCCACGCCAAATTTGACGAAGTCAGCTGATGTGGCATAATAGTGACTTGGCGGTTTTTCCGCCGTTCCCTCATGGTGTAATGGCAGCACACGGGTCTTTGGAACCCTTTGTCTTGGTTCGAATCCAGGTGAGGGAGCTGATACGAACGCTACTTGCTTTTGCAGGTAGCGTTTTTTGTTTTGTTTTACTTTGGATAAACGTTAAGACGTAATAGAATAAAGCGTGGTAGAACGATAATTATTTGGTACGAATAGGAGCGTATGCGTGGAAGAGCATAAGGTGACCGCGGCAATTATTTTGGCAGCAGGCGATGGGACGCGTATGCGTTCGGCAATACCGAAAGTACTCCATCCGTTCGCGGGAAGAACCTTCCTCAATCGTGTTATTGACGCCATGTCTGGCGTAAATCCTACAGAACTTGCGGTAGTTGTGCACGCTCAAGCTGAACGTGTTGCTAAAGCTGCGTTAAGTTACAATAGCAACGTTCGTATTGTAAACCAGGACGATAAGCCTGGTACTGGTCGCGCAGTGCAGTGTGCTATAAAATCTCTTAACGAAATTTCTAACAATAATACAGGCAAGGCTCTTGAAGGTTCTGTTGTAATCTCAGCAAGCGATATGCCGCTTCTCGATACTGAAACGTTGCAGTCGTTAGTTGACTTCCACCATGCCCACGGTAACGTTGCTACGGTACTTACGGCAGTTTTGGAAGACGCAACCGGCTACGGTCGTATTGTTCGTGAAGCAAACGGTGACGTTTTGCGAATAGTAGAACACAAGGATGCTAACGCTGGCGAGCTCGCTATTCACGAAGTCAACACTTCCGTCTACGTGTTTGAAGCTTCTGTACTGTCTGATGCTATTGCCAATCTCAACGCTCAAAATGCGCAAGGTGAGTTTTATTTAACCGACGCGTTGGAGCATGCTCGCAAGTTTGGTCACGTTGGCGCCATGTCTGCTCCAGATCCACTCACGGTGGAGGGCGTGAATACGCGAGTGCAATTGGCTGCGCTCGCCAAAGCGTATAACAAGCGTGTGTGCGAAAAATGGATGCTTGAAGGCGTAACTATTCTCGATCCGGATACTACGTGGATTGAGGACGATGTAACGCTTGCTCAAGATGTTACGGTTCTTCCTGGCTGCTTTCTTCAAGGTCATACTACTGTTGCAAGTGGTGCTGTGGTCGGTCCTTATACGACGCTTATTGATGCGCAAATTGACGAAGATGCTGTAGTGGAGCGTTCGCGCGTGCAAGAATCGCATATTTGTAGGGCTGCCAACATTGGTCCGTGGACGTATTTGCGTGCAGGCAATGTGCTTGGTGAGGAAAGTAAGGCCGGCGCCTTCGTAGAAATGAAGAAAGCGCATATTGGTAACGGTACGAAAGTGCCGCACTTAAGCTATATTGGCGACGCTGACTTAGGTGAGCACACGAATATTGGTGGCGGTACGATTACTGCGAACTACGACGGCGTACACAAGAATCACACTACTATTGGCTCTGGTGCGCACGTTGGTGCTGGCAATCTGTTTGTAGCTCCCGTTACTGTGGGAGATGGAGTTACTACCGGTGCGGGATCGGTGGTACGTCACGATGTTCCGGCTGATTCTATGGTGTACTCGGAGAACACTCAGCACGTAGTAGAGGGTTGGAAGCCGGCCTGGGAACGCTAAAAGGCGTTTGCTGGTAAGAATTGTTGGTAAGAATTAAGGAGTAGTAACGTTATGACAGCTTTAGAAAGTTCAGTTAAGGCCGTTCGTATTGCTGCCGCTGCTGCAGATCGTTTGAAGGCTACGGATGAGCAGGCTTTTGACGTAAGTGATTTGCTTGGTATTACGGATGCGATGCTGGTTGTTTCTGCATCCAACGAGCGTCAGGTGCTTGCCGTTGCTGAAGAGATTGAGAAAGACTTGTTCCTAAAAGATAACAAGCGTAAGGCTTTGTCTCGAGAGGGCTTGGAATTAGCTCAGTGGATTCTGCTTGATTTTGGCGATTTTGTGGTTCATGTGATGCACGAGGAAGCGCGTCAATTCTACCGCTTGGAGCGTTTGTGGAACGATTGTCCGGCAATCGATTTGCAACTTCCGGAGCATACTGGCGAGACTGAAGAATCTAGCGAAAATAACGACGACAATACTAGCGAAACTGAAAAGTAAGAAGAAAGTACGGTAAGAAGAAAGTACGGTACAAACCATGGTTGATTTCGTAGAAAATGTTGCGGGTAACGTAAATAATTCCATTAATAGTGCGCACGAAGGAATTGCGCGCTCTGTTATGCTTATTCGTCATGGTCAAACGCCGTACAATGCTCAGTTTCGTCTTCAAGGCATGATCGATATCGCTTTGGACGAGTCTGGAATGGATCAGGTGACTCGTTCTGGTAAAGCTTTGCGCGTGCTTTTTGGCGCTTCGGACTTGGAAGATCCAAAGGACCCGAACAGCGCTGAGCATGTGCGCATTACTCCTGAGGAAGCAGACGCGAGTTTTGTGGCGATTGTTTCGCCGCTTATTCGCGCTCAGCAAACGGCTCACGCTTTTGCAGATAAGATTGGGCTTCATGTGCATGTTGAAAACGGTGTGCGAGAGCGTTTCTTTGGTGAGTGGGAAGGCTTGAATCGTCAGCAGATTAGCGAACAATGGCCGGAAGATTTTAATGCTTGGGTAAAAGGCGAGGGCGGTGAGCTTCGTCACGGTGCTGAATCAAAGCAGGAAGTTGGAGAGCGCGCAGCTGCGACTGTTGAAGAGTGGACGCGCAAAACTGGTTCCGACCGCGATTTGCTAGTGTTTTCGCACGGCTCTTGCCTTTCTCAGACCGTTCATAAATTGCTTGGATTAGACAAGGTGGATCCTTCTTATAAGACGATTGGTGGCATGGGGAACGGCCGTTGGGCGCGCTTAATTCCAAGCCTTAACGCTGATGGTTCGATTCGTTGGCGTTTGGATGCTTACGATCAAGGCCCTGCAGCTGACCCTACGAGCCAGCGTCTTATTCGCATTTGGGGGGCAGCATAGAGGGCTGCGTGATCTCTCCTTCTTTGCCGCTTAATTGCCGCTTAATTCTCGAAAGCTACCGTTTAGCGGTTTTGTAAAGACAGACTATTTACAGTGCCGTATAGTCAAAATTACAAAGCAAAAAGCTAGCAAACGCTAAGAAAAGTTAGCAAAAACTAGCAAACGCGAACGGTAGCACTACGGAAAGGAGGCTTTATGAAAGTAACGATTGCTATTGTGCCGCCAGAAGAAGAGCAGTCAGTGCAATTGTCAGTTCACAATATTGACGACAATCTTAAACGCATTATTTCTCAATTACAAAGAGTCGATTCTAAAAATGCAAAAGTAAGTAACATAGAAAATAATACTGTAAATACTGAGATTGCCGAAAATAATACTATAAATGCTGCCAATAGCAACAATAATTCATTCATATACGGTTATATTAACGATTCGATTATTGTTATGCACGAGCCAGATGTGATTATGATTTGCGTAGAAAATTCGCGCGTAATCATTCACAGCGATAAAGGCGAGTGCGTGTCCTACAAGCGCCTGATGGATTTTGACAATTCGCAATTTGCGTCGTTTGTGCGCATATCTAAATCCGCAATCGTGAACTTGAATCGCATTGTTCGAGTTGATCCGGGATTCGGCGGAAGTATGAGCGTAAAAATGGACGATGGAAGCGTTGAGTGGATTAGTCGCAGATGCTTAGCAGGATTCAAAAAGCGCTTAGGAATGTAGTTTTAAGCATATTTTTCTAATACTAATTTTTTAATACTAATTTTTTAATACTTAAAAAGGAAACGATTATTATGGAAAAGCAAGTTACAACTTTAGGCAAAACAATGGTAAAAAACATTGTTAAAGGCATTGGCATAGGGTGCACTATTTTTACTGCAATCAGTTTTGTGTCGAGCTTGCTAGCACATAGCGCGGTTGGAAACAGAATCGCATCTTATGCTGTAGCAACGCTTGTTATAGGCATAAGCTATGGAGTGTTCGCTATTTTTTGGTCGAATGAACGCATGTCAAATCTTGCAAAGTTCGTTTTTGCGCTAGTTCCGCCAATTGCTATTCAGTTTATTGTATCGGTGATTGTTGGATGGATTTCGTTCAAAGATGAGCCAGCGGTGATTTGCGGATGGATTGCGTTCACTGTTATTTTCCCGATTGCGATTGCTGCAGTAATATAT
>NZ_LRTV01000001.1:483148-505719 GCF_003408845.1 Gardnerella massiliensis | reverse complement strand
TAGTAATTCGGCGTTTTGCGCAAGCTATAAATTAATCTTTTGCGATTGTTTTGCCGGCAGTGGCTCCAGAAGTCAAGTCCTGAATCTCAGTGATTTCCATAACTGGAACTGCAGCTGGCTTCTTGGTGCCTTTTTCTTCAGCTACGCGAACCTGCTCCTCGTAAATCGCATCATCCGTGTGAAGCGTAACTGTTCCGCGGAAACGATAACCCTTTTTTTCTACCAAATTAGCGACTGCTACAACCAGCTGGCTGCCATCTTGCAAATTCTTGTAATGCTGGCCGGCAGTGCGCTCGTGATAAGCCAAGTGATTGTCGTCGAGCACGAACATAGACATCTTCGGTCCCAAATCAAGCTCGCCATCCTTGCTTACTGTTGCAATCCAAGCCAAATTATTCGCAATAAATTCCTTCATATCGGCGTTAAGAGTTGCCATAATATTCCTTTCTTAAAAAGCATCGCGCACTTTCTTCGTACGCAATTTATAAGCCTACATTCTTACCTTACGCTGATTTAGAATCGTATACGAGTGCGTATCGCAAAAAAATACGAAGTTGTGACGTAAATCACCGAACGTAAATCACCGAACGTAAATCACCGATAAAAACAACGGTACGTGACGCTCGCAAAGTGAATATTAATAAAATGGGAATATATAAACCATTCACGCAATAAATAATTATTTTATTAAACCGATTTCGGAAATTTTACGGAGGAACGCCGAAAAGTTGTACTTTTCACTATTTTGTGGCTAATCTTTGTATTTTATAATCCAAATTCTCTAAATAAAAGAAAATTTTAAGGAAACAATTTGATACGGTTTAGGAAAGAATAATGAAAGCAAAAGATGAAGCGACTCAAACGTTAGCAGAGCGGTCAGGTATGCCCACTGGAAAAGGTGTTCATGCCGCACAGCTCATGCTCTTAGCGTGCGCAGCTATTTGGGGTGGTAGCTACGTTTCTTCAAAATACGCGCTGAACGTGTTTCCTGTTCAGTGGCTTATGGGTGTGCGCATGGTTGGTGCTTGCGCAATTATGGCCGTTATCTTCTTTGGTACGCTTCGTAAAACTTTTACTAAACAATTAATTATTCCTTCCCTTCTTACTGGCGTTACGTATTACGCTACGTTAGTTTTGCAAACTGAAGGATTGAGATCAATTGATCCCGGACGAAGCGCTTTTCTTACAGCTGCCTACTGCGTTATTGCGCCATTTTCAGCTTGGCTTATCGTCAAAAAGAGGCCTACGCTTATTGGTTTGATTGCTGCCGTAACTTGCGTGGCGGGAGTAGGCTTTGTGGCTTTGAAACCGGGAATGTTTGCGCTAACCCTTTCTTACGGCGACGTGCTAACTTTGATTTGTGCCGCAGTATTTGCGTTTAATCTCACTTTTCTTGCGTACTACTCACGAAAGTACAATCCTGTTGCTCTTACTTTCGGGCAATTCGTTGTATCAGGAGTACTATTTATCGCTGGAGCCGCAGTAAGTGAACCTTTACCAAATCTTAAAGCTGACACTCCTGTATCTATTATTGCCAACATGTTCTATCTGACTGTTGTAGTAACCGTTGTGGCGCAAATTATGCAAAACTATAGTTTGGTTAAACTGTCCACTGCGAACGCGTCGGTAATTATGTGCACGGAAAGCTTGTTTACGCTGCTATTTTCAACAGTGCTATACCACGAGCGCGTTTCTGGCTTGGCTTTTATTGGGTTCGGGCTTATTTTCCTTGCTATTGTGATTGCTAGCTTGGGTGAACACTATGAGCATATTGCGTTACGAAAGAAAGCTGAGCGTAAGAATATTCCTGTTGTTGCGTAATTAGTTTGCAGTGTAGGTGAGGGGGTAAGCAGCGCGGGTGACGTAGGTGACGTAGGTGACGTAGGTGACGTAGGTGACGTAGCTCGCGCGGGTGAGTACTGTGCAACTCATTCAATGAGTGATACCATCGTTACAAGGTAATGATTGATATATGCTGCATCAAATTTTGGCATGCTGTTAGCGAATGAGTTAAGGTACACACGTGAAGAATTTCTTCAAAGGCATATCGTTTACGCAAGTATTAGCGGGTTCACTTGCTGCTGTGACTTCTTTTTTGCTTGCTTCAAAAATTGGTATTGCTGGTTCGGTTATTGGTGTTGCTATTGGTTCGATTGTGTCGGCAGTGGCTTCTCAACTGTATCAAAATGTTATTCATGCTTCTTCTCGTAAATTAGCAGAAGCTAATGTTGGTTCGAGCGCTACTGCCAACGCTAAAACCGACGCTACTGCCGACGCTACTGCCGACGCTAAAACCAACGTTACTGCCGACGCTACTGCCAACGCGAATGATTTGTCTAATAGTTTGGCTTGTGACGATACTGTAATTTTAAGTAAACCAGCAAACGGTTATGTGACGGATTCTGGTTATAAAAGCGTGGGAGATGATGCTAATATGCAGCCTTCGCAACAGTCCGGTGCGTTAAATTCCGGTAGGACAATTAGTTCGCACGCAAGTAATCCTGAATTAGAAAATACTCGCGTTATGGAACTTTCTGAATTGCGTAAGCAGCGCGAAGAAGATATGGCACTGTCTGATGGGGCTGATGTCCCACCAATTTCATTATCTCAAGCTGTGAATAATGCGTATGTGGATTCTACAGTTCGAGGCGGCTATGGAAGTAGCGCGTACCGTAACGCTTCGTACCAACGTAATAGTAATCATCGCGTAACTCTTATTGTTGCTGTGGTGAGCGCGCTTATTGCCGTCGTTGTCACCGCGGGAATTGTGTTGTTGTTTACACAAGGCAAGGGAACTGACTATATAAATCAACCAAATCCTCAACCTACTCAGCCTCAACCTCAAATACAGCAAGAACCTCGGGGTCGGACTGATACTCATGCCGATACGCACAAAAAGACTTCCGAAGGTGACGATTCGACGGAAAACGCGCAATCTGGAGAAGAATCCGATAGCAATAATTTACACAGTAAAGTTGGTGGGGAAGACTCTTCAATGGATCGTACTGGCCGCGAATCCGGTAGTGATTTACGCAGCGGTTCGTCTTACGGCACCGATAGCAAGAAGCAAAACAATAGCGAACAGGACGGCACTACTGCTGGAGGAAATAACAACAATGGTGCTGGTGGTGATTTGTCGGATTTGCAAACCGGGAGCGGAAATGGAGATGCGTCGACTGGTTCTCGTGGAAACGATACGTCGAGCAACGTTAGCGGAAAAGTTCATTAAAAAGTCGGCGGTAAAGCCAGTTTGAAAACTGGAAATAATGCGAGCGGGGGAACTTATAGATAGTTGCCCGACACGCCGCATTTGGATAGAACGTGAATTTGTTGTATTCTATCAAAGGTTCGTTTGAACGACATAAATAAAGACGGGGCTATGGCGCAGCTGGTAGCGCATCTCCATGGCATGGAGGGGGTCGGGGGTTCGAATCCCCCTAGCTCCACAATTTATCTCGGCAGGTTACGTGATTTGCCGAGATTTTTTTATTCTTTACAATGCGTTTTCGCATTTTTGAACTATAGCCCCTATAACCCTGTTTTTGCAGCGTGCGCGCGACATTTTCTGTACAACGCTGTAAAGAAATAATCGTTTTTTGGCGAGATTTCGTTATTTTCTGTACAACGCTGTAAAGTAACTGTCACTTTCGCGCCACGCCGCTGTACTTTGCGTTTGTCTGCAAGTCGTACTAATAATAAACACCATCGACCAGAGGTCGCGCTCAACAAGAGTAACAAGCATGAGCCGGGAAGCGTTGATTGCTTGTAAAAGGGGAGAGCGCCGAAGTTTGCTATCTGATTCCCAAAGTTAGCGAGCTGGGACTTGGTTTAATAAGCCAAGGACTGTCGCAGCGAGTCGGCATTCGCTGCGGAGTGCTATCGACACGCATGCTTCATGCTTGTTTTTGCCTCTGATTGTGATAAAAAGGAGGAAAAATGAGTGATTCATCATTGTCATCTACTGCTACACAAACTTCTGAGCAGAACGATGTTCATCGCGGATTAAAAACCCGCCATATTTCTATGATTGCCTTAGGTGGCAGTATTGGTACCGGCTTATTCGTTGCAAGTGGTGCCACAATTCACATGGCTGGTCCTGGCGGCGCATTGCTTGCCTACGCAGCAATCGGTATCATGGTGTACTTCCTGATGACGTCCCTTGGCGAAATGGCAACGTTTATGCCTATTAGTGGCTCGTTTGCATCGTATTCCGGACGTTTTATTGATCCTGCTTTAGGTTTTGCAATGGGCTGGAACTACTGGTTTAATTGGGCTATTACGGTTGCAGTAGACGTGAGTACCGCCGCAATTGTTTTGCAATATTGGTTCCCGAAAGTACCAATATGGATTTTCTCGCTTTCTGTTCTTATGCTTATTTTGCTTATTAACGTTCTGACAGTTAAGTGCTTTGGTGAAACAGAATATTGGCTTTCTATAGTGAAAGTCGCAGCGGTTATTGTATTCCTTGTTATTGGTTCGCTTACGATTGTTGGAATTATTGGCGGTAAAGCGCCATTCTTGCAAAACTTCACTCATAAAGACGCTCCGTTTGCTGGAGGCGTTCCTGCAGTTCTGTGCGCGTTTGCTATTGCAGGCTTCTCGTTCCAAGGAACTGAGCTTATTGGTATTACCGCTGGTGAGTCTGCAACTCCAGAAAAGAGTATTCCAAAGGCTGTAAAGCAAGTGTTCTGGCGTATTCTTCTTTTCTACATTCTCGCTATTTTCGTTATTGCGTGCATTATTCCTTACACCAGTCCAAATCTTCTTGGATCGGAAGCAAGCGATATTGCTATTAGCCCATTCACGCTCGTGTTCCAGCGTGCAGGTCTTGCAGCTGCTGCAGCTATTATGAATGCTGTTATTTTGACTTCTGTTATTTCTGCAGCAAATTCCGGCATGTATGCTTCCACTAGAATGCTTTATGCGCTCGCAAAAGACGGTAATGCTCCAAAGCTGTTTGGTAAGGTTAGCTTGCGCGGTATTCCAGTTCCAGCTTTGGTTGCCACGTTTGTAGTTGCTTTGTTTACTTTCTTCATGAGTATTTTTGGTTCGCAAATATACATGTTCCTTGTTGCTGCAAGTGGTTTAACAGGTTTTATTGCTTGGGCTGGTATTGCGGCGGCGCATTATCGTTTCCGTAAAGCATACTTGGCTCAGGGTCATTCCTTGGATGAGCTTGTGTATCGTGCAAAGTGGTATCCATTCGGACCGATTGTTGCATTCCTTTTGTGCGTTTTGGTTATTGTTGGTCAGGATTTGCATTCGTTTGCAACTCTTAATTGGCAGGCTATTGGCATTACGTACATGTCCGTGCCACTGTTCTTGATTTTGTACGTTGGTTACAAGATTAAGTACCATACTAAGGTTATTCCTCTTGAGGAAGTTGATTTGCATAGTTTCCGTGAGAATCATGCGAAAGTTGAGTAGTTAGCCGGTCGTACGGCAGTAGCGTGTATGGCATCTTGTGATGAGGTGTCATACACGCTTTTTTATTTATATATATAGGGGTTTTGCATATTGCGTTATAGTACGCATAAGCGTTGTTTTCTCAGTTGGTTAGTTGAGATTAACGGTGTTGGGGCTGTGTCTTATAGCCCAGAATTTCATAAGCTCAGCTGTACACACATTTTGGGAAATAACCCGTGGAATAACCCAAAATTTCCAACACTTATATCAAAAAAGCTCCCAGCTACAATGGCCAGGAGCTTTTATTGATATGTAATTGTATGTATGTGAACAAATCACCGACAGAAGCTACAAATTACTTATTAGTTTTCCCTACTGGGGGATTGTCGACTATAATGTCTGGCCTCCCTTTCTTCGCATCCTTGTCGGTTGATGGAGCGGGTTGCGCTGGAGGCGTAGCAGGTTTCTGTGGGTTTTGTCCCTGACCGCCTGGCGTGCTTGGTTGCTGTGGGGTCTGTCCCTGACCACCTGGCTTGCCTTGTTGCTGCTGGTTTTGTTGTCCCTGGTTATTCGGCTTGTTCGGCTCTTGCTTGTTTGGCTCTTTATTGTTTGGCTTCGTTGGATTCTTAGGATCCTTGTTTTTATCTTCCTCTACAGGTTTGAGGTGAGAATCAAGCTTTGCGCCCGGATCTTTTTGGCCTTTATTACTGTTATTTTGATTTTCCTTATTTTCCTCTTTTTTGTCACCTGTATTAGCAGGTGCAGGTGCAGGTGCAGGCGCAGGTGGAGTATTGCTGCGTACGCGGGCAACAGCATTGGCTCTACGAATGACCGTACCAGTTACTTTCTGAATTTCCTTCTTTTCTTCTTCCTTCTTCTCGCCTTGCTTGTCGGAATCTGCCGCGTTAGCCTTCTTAATATTTTCCTCAGCAGCATCAAGTATTTTGATAGCCATGGAGCGTACCTTCGTGGCTTTAGCGATATACCATTGAGATGCAGCCACTGCTTGGGCGCCCTGATTGCCGAGCTCATCTGGAGAAGTAGCGGTGCATGCCACTACTGCAGGAGTTTTTTCATGAATTATACGATCAAGCTCATCGCTGATTTTAGTATTGTCTAAGGAAAGATTAACAACTATCTCATTGTTGATTAAAGTTTTCCATGTTTTGCTGGCTCGCATAACTTGTGCAACTTTAAGTTCACACTGTTTACGTGCAGCTCTAGTGCGTTCTGTGTACTTTACGTACCAAAATGCTCCAGCTGCGGTAAGTATCAAAGCTAGAACTACTATACTCGCTATAAGAATAGTAGATTTCCGCTTGTCGCCTTTATTGGCTTTTGCAGAGATATGTTGAATCATATGCTTCCTCTGTTTGTCGATGACTGCTCACATGTGTATCGGTGATACAACAATCCGCTTCTATAGTACGCCAAAGCGATTATGTTAGCTACGTTCCTGTCGTCAATGTGTAAGGTTTATATGGAACTGAAGTGAGGTGATGCTTTGACTGCATAACAAAAAAGCCACTGACAAATCAGTGGCTTTTATGGCTCCTGCGGCTGGGCTTGAACCAGCGACCATTCGATTAACAGTCGAACGCTCTGCCAACTGAGCTACGCAGGAATATCTGCTGTGTTTGGCTGAGTGCCGCGCACAAGACATTTATATTACACGGAATTTTCTAAGATGCAAATATGGCGTGTTGTGGCGTGTCGCAATTAATTGTTGTTGCGAATATTTTATAAATGTTTTATCCACAATTGCGTAAAATACTATGCTTTTTGCAAATGAATTGTAAGACTTATTAAAAGCTCATGTATAAAGCAAAATAAGAACTAAAAAGCAAGTCGCATAAAAAAAGGGGGATATATGCGTAGTTTTTACAGTAAACATTTTCGTATTAAAGCAGTACTTAAGAAATTATTGCGTGAAGATTTAAAAAAACGAAAAAATTACGAGCTTTTTTGTAGTTTGCTTGCCGGCTTAAGTATTTTTGTGGTACTTACTTTTTTAGTAACGGCATTATCTTTGCAATCGTATATTTTGCAGAACAATAATCAGCTTAAATATTACGTTTCAAAATCTACCGGATCATGCTGCCATAACTGCGCTCTTGCTAAAAGCTCATATAGTGCAGAAACATGCCGTTCTGCCATGAAATGGCCGGTAAAGCCTGCTCGCATAGTTAAGGCCTTTAACCCTCCTCCTAAGCCTTGGCTGGCGGGGCATCGAGGTGTTGATTTGGCTGCTTCTCCAGGAACACCACTATTTGCTCCAGCGGACGGAGTTATAAGTTTTGCAGGTCATGTTGCCGGAAAATCAGTAGTAAGTATTCGTCACGGTGAGCTTACTTCAACATTTGAGCCTGCAGTTACGAAATTTACTGTTGGTGTGGCAGTAAAACAAGGACAACAATTTGGCTACGTTGAGGGAGGTTCGGATCATTGTGGCAAACGTTGTGTGCAATGGGGATTAAAACGTAAGAATCGCACTTACGAAAATCCTGCCGGTATGACTGCTCGACGAAAAATAGTGCTGAAACCAATCGATTCATAACGTGAGGAAACGTATGCAGCGTATTATTGAGCGTTTTGTAGAATATTGAACAAAGTTACGCTTAATCTTGTAGATATTTGCATAGTCTGATTGTGCGAGTCGCGTATAGTAAAGTGTGTACAACAATGAGGCGTCAGAGGAGTTAGTATGCAGCAGTATTCTCGTCCACTCGATGAGACGCTCGATATAGACGATAGTGTTTTTTCTCTGTTAGAGGAGCGCGCCTCGCGTAGCCCTCATGATTCTCTTATTGAATATGTTGATACTGCTGGTACTTGGCAATCCTACACGGCTGAAGAGTTTTGTGACATGGTTATTGCCGTCGCTAAAGGAATGATTGCGAAAGGAATTATGCCGGGAGATGCTGTATCTATTATTGCGCACACGTCGTGGCAGTGGACTGTGCTCGATATGGCAATTATGGCAATTGGCGCTATGACAGTGCCTATTTATGAAACAAGCTCTCCTTTGCAAATACAGCATATAATTTCAGATTCCAACGTACGCTCAATCTTCGTTGAATCTCCTGAAATGCTGCCTAAAGTGGAGGCTGCACAAGAATACTGCCCTACGCTTACGGACGTGTATGTAATAAGCCGTGGTGCTATAGCTGCGTGCGTTGAATATGGTAAGTCGGTTACGGATGCAGAATTTTATGAGCGCGCGCACGCAGTCCAAGGTTCAGATGTGGCGACTATTGTTTATACGTCCGGTTCAACAGGTGAGCCGAAAGGTATTGAACTGACGCATAGCAATTTTGTTTTTATCGCAAAATCTGGTGTTATTTCAATGCCAGACATTGCGTATAAAAATCAGCCGCGCCTGCTGCTATTTTTGCCATTGGCACACGTGTTCGCAAGATTCATGCAATTCTTCTGCTTTACAGGCAATATCACTCTTGGTCTTACCAGTAATCTGAAAACTGTGCTCACTGATTTCCAAACGTTCAAACCAACCTTTATTCTAGGCGTACCAAGAATTTTCGAAAAAATCTACAACGCTGCTTCACAAAAAGCCGGTAGGGGTGTGAAAGGAATTATTTTCGCTTATGCTGCGCAAGTTGCTCGCGATTGGTCTTATGCGCAACAATCAGGAGCGATGGTTTCGCCAATGCTTGCAATAAGCCACGAATTATGTAAAAAACTAGTGTATAAGCCTTTGTTGCAAGTGTTTGGAGGCTCTGTTAAATACGCGATTTCTGGCGGAGCGCCACTTGACTTATCTATTGCGCACTTCTTCAATGGAATTGGCTTGCCGCTTTTAGAAGGCTACGGTATGACAGAAACTTGCGCGCCTTCAATGGTGAATCCAACGGTGGGATATCGTATCGGAACGGTTGGTTTGCCAGTTAAAGGTGTGTCAGTTGCGATCGCTGACGACGGCGAATTGTGTATTAAAAGTCCAGCTGTGTGCAAAGGCTATCACAATAATCCTGAACTTACGCGTCAGCAAATCGTCAACGGATGGTTGCATACGGGAGATTTTGGTTCGCTTGATTCTGACGGGTTTGTGCGTATTACCGGCAGGAAAAAAGATCTTATTATTACCGCCGGTGGCAAAAATCTTTCCCCAAGCACGCTAGAAGCTTCGCTTATGACATCTCCTATTATCGCGCAATGTGTGGTGATTGGTGACAGGAAGCCGTTCGTAGCTGCAATTATTGCTTTAGATTTGGCAGAAGTTAATACGTGGTTGGCTGCGCGCGGTGCACGCCCTGTATCCTCGCTTAAGGAAGCTGCACACAATGGTATCGTACGCGCGGAAGTTGAGCGTGCTGTTACCAAAGCTAATACGCTGGTTTCCAGGGCAGAATCTATTCGCAAATTCGAGATTGTGCCTCAAGCGTTTACTCAAGCTAATGGGCTTGTTACGCCTAGCTTAAAAGCGCGTCGTAAAGCGGTTATTGAGCGTTATAACGATTTGATTGAGCAAGTGATTTACGCTCCTCGCAAACGCTAATTTTGCTCATAAAATAACGCCAGCCAATTGCAGAGCATACGGTTGCGCGCCTTGGTTGCAGCGTCTCCGGTTTCGCGTGGCGCGTGTTATTACAATCCTGCGTCGGCGAGTGAAATATAGCCCGGGTCTATTAAGCGGGCTTTCAAGTTTGTGGCACTTACTGCCAGCAACTGCTCGTAAATAGTAGGAACGCTTACTCCATTGCCAAGATTCGTCGGCGTTGTAGCAATGCTTCTCGAAAGTTTTCCAGTTGTGTTTAATGAGTCGCAAGTAGCTACGATATCCTGAGAAATTTTTGCCTGGTTCTCAATAGTAGTCATCCATTGCTTACCATTGACAATATTTGGCATGATATTCTTATAAGCGCCATAACCGGTTATTGCCGGCCATTGCTTTAGTTGCGAATCGTCCTTTTTGGCTGCTTCAGTGTCGGCTTGTTCTTGATTTTCTTTGTGATTCGGCGAGTTTTTAGGAGCTGGAACCGGTCGTTTAGTGAGGTTCCTTTTACCAATAAAGTTTCCGATAACGTCTGGCAGAGTAAATGAAGGGTTGATATCTGCCGCGCTTCCTTCATAACCGAGGTCGCTTAACGTTTTTGCTGTTTGCAACGCAATTTGATCGTCCATGGCGATAATTCCGTCAACGTGGCGCAGCGAAGGAGTGAATTGGTGATCGTTAGCGGTAATACGATTAGTAAGTTCTTTTTTGACTGTGTCTGGATCATCGGCGTCAAAAGCTACGTTCATCCAATCGTTTTCTGTGCTGTTTGTATGCAAAGTGCCAGAAGAACTTAGGAGTGTGCCGGAAGCAAAGTACGGTCGTAACACTTTCCAAATACCGCTGAATGCTTCTTTTGCAAACTCGTCGTCTAATCCAAGCGGGTTATCTTCGTTCGTACTCTCAGTATGATTGCCGTTCGATTCAGTGTTTTTATTCGTTTGCGTGCTCGCATGTGCGTTAATATTTTTCTGATTGTGGCATGGTAGCAGCACTTCAATATAGCGCGGGTTATCTTGAGTTGCACGATCAAGAGCGAGCTTTTGTACTAGGGTTGCGGCTTGAGTTTCGCCAATACTTTTTGCATCAGATAAGTGGAACAGTACGTCTGGCTGGAATCCTGGCACAGTCCTGGCAATCATTATTACGTGTACTCCGGCTTTTTTGGCGAGTTGCAGTGAGGTAGCTAACCGTTTTTCTGCGCGAAGAGCATTTTTTGCAGATTGGTCGCCAGCGGTGTTTGCTTCGTTGCTAAATGAGTCCATTCGTTTATGATTTTCTTGATCTTGCGTCTGCTTATCTTCGGATTGGTCGGCAGATTTTTGAGCAAGGTCTTTGTGCGATTGTTTATCATTCTGTTGAGGATGAGCATCATCACCTTGCGTATCTTGTGACGTAACGTTTGGCGACGGTGTTTGCTCGTTTGAGTAATTCTTTTCGGATTGTTTGCGGTGAGTTTGAATGTTCTCAAGTGCTGTGGGCAGTGTTGCGTAATCTCCGTAGTTATTATTTCCGTTTTTATTTGACCACGGTGCAATAACAAGAGTAGTTTTACTGAGCTGTTTTCTCAGTTTTGTGTTCGCATCGTCAGAATGTTTGGTTGCTTTACGATTCTTGCCTGCATGCTGCAGTGGGGTGAGCAAATTTACCACGTAATCTTGCACGTCTTGACTTTGTTCGGCGAGGCTTGAGGATGTTTTAGTAACGATAGCAGTATCGTTAAATCCTTTATTTTTTAAGCCTTTTACTAGTTCAGGAACAAGCCTATCCCAAGTGCTTAGCGGTTTGTGTCTCGTTAATGCCAAGCCGTCAGAGGGAGTAAAAATAACAACATTGCCATGATTTTTTTGTGGCAGTTTCGTTGGTGTAGTAGTGGTTTGCGCTGGTGTCCCGCATGAACTTACCGCTAGTATCATTGTGGCTAATGCGGCGAGTAGGGCGAGTGGACGATGCCAGGTGCGTTTGCGCAAACAAATCATAGTAATGTTGGCCTTCCGTAACTGCTGTAGTTGCGCTAATAGTTAAACTAACTATTGCGTGTATAAGTAAGGTAACTGATATTGTCTTGTACGATTTTATCGTCTGTTACGAATTATTGTTGGTAAAAATTGTGAAAATTTACTGCGTACTTGCGTAACGTTTAATTCAGTAATCTTCTGCACATATCTCGATATTCGCTTACGTAACCTCCGCCGAAGAATACGCAGTGACCGGCAATAGGGTAGAGCTGCCACAGTGTCATGCGCTGTTCAAAACCTGCCTTCAGTGGGTGTACGGACTGATATCCGTCTAATATTTGCTTAAAGTAGCTTATTCCAAACAAGTGAAGCATTGCTAAATCTTCTTCGCGGTGGCCGCCGTGAGCTGCTGGATCAATAAGTACCGCTTCGACATGTTCGTTATCTTCGCTTTTAGTCCAAAGCACGTTGCCGCTCCACAAGTCTCCGTGAACACGAGCAGGCTTATCGTTCGCAGCGCGTCCAAGCAAATCAGGAAGTGCGTCAATAACTTCGTTTGTAAGATCCAAATCGCTTTTACTAAGCTCCCTGCGAGCAATTCCAAGCTCAATCATGGGGCGCAATCTGCCGTCTGCGAGGTAATCAGTGACGCTACTCCAAGCGCCAGTTGGCATTTCAACTGGATCGCTCAAAGGTCCAAAATAGCAGGTGCCATCGTAGTCGGCTGGAGCTTCGCCGAAATATGTTGCTCCATAATCGTGCATGTGTGCGAGAGAAGCCCCAAATTCGAACGCGGCAATTGGAGTTGGAGCGGTTGTGTCAATGCGCTCAATATTGAGATAATCCTTACCCCAGTCAAATACTTTCGCAACTTTAGGGCCGCCATACTGGTGAGCTTCTTGCAACCATTGCAAACCCTTGCCCTCACATTCAAAGAAGCGTTCAGGTGCGTATGATCTACTTTTCTTGTACACATTATTGTTCATAGCAACCTTCTTAATATTGCGTGCGTGAACGCGGGGGCTTATATTGCAGAGCGCAACCGTTCACGCACAAAACGGAGTTATTTCAAACCCACCATTTTACCGAAAACTGAGCACAAACAGTAACGTTGTGTTTATTTTTTAAGTTTATTGTTGCGCTTAGCTTTTAAGAGCTGGGCAGAAAGTTTTGGCAAATTGATAGCCAAACAGTAGGCCCGCTAGTAGCAGTGCGGCACCTAAACCGGTGTAGAATACGGCAATAAATTGTTCTGGAACGATATTACTGGCGCGAAGCGTTATGCCGCCAGTAATCATAACCGCCATAATCACAAACGATTTTACGTCGAAAAACTTGAGGAAAAACTGCTTATCGTCTTCGTAAGCTTTAATTCGAGCCGTATGTTTCGTAACCAGCTTGCCAAAAATAAGGAACTGGAATAGTAAGAAAACAAGTAACGATAACGCGCAATTGAGGGGAGAAATATAATCAGCGTAAGCCAACAATCCTAAACGCAAAATATTACTTCCTGCTACTGTCCAAACTAAACAAGCAAGTAATAACAACGTATTTTTTGGTACTTTCACTATATACTCCTCTATTAATTATGTAACTAACTATGTAACTAATTTCGTAACATCTACTTATGTCGTGTATCAACAATTGTAGTGGTCCGCTCGTTAAAAAATGCGCGTTCTACGAATTTTGTACATTCGTCAGTAAAATTTTCGCAAAAAGCATATTTTTCTCCACAAAACTTGTAAAAAGTGTTGCGTAATGACGGTGCCGGACGCTATAGTCCTAGGGTATGAACGACAACGATCAACAGTATGCAACAGCTGACAATAATGCTTCTGCAACCGAGCCAGCTTTTCGTTACAACGCGCAGCTCGCACAAGATATCGAGCAGCGCTGGCAACAGACCTGGGACGAACAAGGCACGTTCTGGGCTGCAAATGTTAAGGGTGATTTGAAGGATGGCGAAGGCAATCTTGCGGAAGGTCGTCCTTCTTTCTTTGCAATGGACATGTTCCCATACCCATCCGGCAAAGGCTTGCACGTTGGGCATCCTCTTGGATATTTAGCAACGGACGTGGTAAGCCGTTACCACCGCATGAAAGGCGAAAACGTTCTTCACGCCATGGGTTACGACGCTTTTGGACTTCCTGCAGAACAGTACGCTGTGCAAACGGGCCAGCACCCTCGCATCACTACTGAAGCAAATATTGCAAATATGCGCAGGCAGCTGCACCGCATGGGCTTGAGCTTCGATGATCGTAGGTCTTTTGCAACAATCGACACGAATTATGTGCGTTGGACGCAGTGGATTTTCTCAAAGCTGTATGACGCTTGGTACAACCCTGATTTTGTGCGCAAAGACGGCGGTAAAGGTTCCGCTCGTCCGATTGCTGAGCTTGTTGATGAATTTAAGAGCGGCAAGCGCGAAATTCCTGGTTTTGCCGGCAAAAAGTGGGAAGAACTCAACAAAGTAGAGCAAGCAGACGTTCTCAACGACTTCCGTATTGCTTATATTTCTAAATCTCCTGTGAACTGGTGCCCAGGCTTGGGAACCGTGCTCGCAAATGAGGAAGTTACTGCAGAAGGTAAGTCTGAACGCGGAAACTTCCCAGTATTCCAGCGCAACCTTCGCCAATGGTCCATGCGAATCACCGCTTACGGCCATCGTTTAGTTGAAGATTTGAACACTATTGATTGGCCTGAAAAAGTTAAGCTTATGCAGCGCAACTGGATTGGCGAATCTCACGGCGCTTCCGTACATTTTGAAGTTCCATGCGCAGATGGCGAAACGCGCGATTTGGAAGTGTACACGACTCGTCCAGACACGCTTTTTGGCACCACTTTTGCAGTTGTTTCCGTAGATCACCCGATTCTTGAGCATGTGCCAGAAGCGTGGGGTGCGGACGTTCCAGAAAGTTGGAAGGGCGGCTACGCAAGTCTTAAGGAAGGCTTGGCTGAGTATCAAGCTCAAGCTCGCGCGAAGACCGCTAAAGATCGTACAGAAGATGCGGGCGCAAAAACCGGCCTGTTTACCGGTCTTTACGCAATTAATCCTGTAACTGGAGCAAAACTTCCGCTCTTTACTGCAGACTACGTGCTTATGGACTACGGTACGGGCGCAATTATGGCAGTTCCAGGCGGCGACCAGCGCGACTACGATTTCGCAAAAGCCTTCGGTTTGCCTGTAATCTATACCGTTGAACCACTTGCTGAGTCTGGCGAAAAGTTGGCAGACTACGAAGGTAACGCTCCGTTTGTTTCACACGACGGAATTGTTATCAACTCTGCTGTCGAACATACGCATAAGCTCGGTGACGCTTTGTCTATTAACGGTTTGCGCGTGGACGAAGCAATTAAAAAGGTGACGACTTGGCTTGAAGCTGCAGGCGTTGGAAAAGGTAGGGTTTCCTACCGACTTCGCGACTGGCTATTCTCTAGGCAGCGCTACTGGGGTGAACCATTCCCAATCGTTTACGACGAGGACGGAGTTGCTCACTTAGTTCCAGATTCTGAGCTACCAATTGCATTGCCGGACGTTCCAGACTATCAGCCAAAAACGTACGCTCCAAACGACGCAAATTCCGAACCGGAAGCGCCTCTAAGTCGAAACGAGGACTGGGTAAAAGTTCAGCTCGACCTCGGTGAGGGCGTAAAAACCTACTATCGCGACACCAACACCATGCCAAATTGGGCTGGTTCCTGCTGGTATTATATGCGCTACCTAGATCCAAACGACTCTGAACACATGGTAGACACCGACGAATACGACTACTGGATGGGCACAAACCGCCCAGGCAAAGAGCACGTTTCTGGCGGCGTTGACCTGTACGTTGGTGGCGTAGAGCACGCAGTTTTGCACTTGCTTTACTCGCGCTTCTGGCATAAAGCTCTGTATGACTTGGGTTACGTGGATTCTGCTGAACCGTTCCACCGCCTGTTCAACCAGGGCATGATTCAGGCTTACGCCTACACGGATGAGCGTGGACAGTACGTGCCAGCAGACGAGGTCGAAGAAGGCGCTTCAAACGGCGCTGGCGAGCCAACATTTACGTGGCATGGCGAGACCGTGAACCGCGAGTTTGGCAAAATGGGCAAGAGCTTAAAGAATATTGTGACCCCAGACTACATGTACGAAAACTACGGTGCAGACACGTTCCGCCTGTACGAAATGAGCATGGGTCCACTTTCTGAATCCCGCCCGTGGAACACGCGTAACGTTGTCGGCGGCATGCGTTTCCTGCAGCGCTTGTGGCGTAACGTAGTTAACGAAGAAACCGGCGCTTGCGTAGTAACAGATGACGCGCTCGACGAGAAGACGTTAAAGCTTCTTAACAACACGATTGCGGAAGTAACTGTGGAAATGGAAGCAATGCGACCAAACACTGCAATCGCTAAGCTGATTGTGCTGAACAACCACCTGACTTCGCTGCCTCATGTTCCGCGCGCAGCCGTGGAGCCGCTCGTGCTTATGCTCTCTCCAATCGCGCCGCATATTTGCGAAGAAATGTGGAGCAAGCTTGGACACGCTAAGTCGATTGCTCACGCAGATTGGCCGGTTGCAGATTCTCGCTACGTTGGTGCGGATACGGTTACGGCCGTCGTACAAATCAAGGGCAAGGTTCGCGCCAAGCTTGAAGTCGACCCAGATATTGAGGCTTCAGAGCTTGAAAAGCTCGCCTTGGAAGCTGTAGCCGATCGTTTGGGCGGCAAAGCTCCGCTTAAGGTGATTGTAAAAGCGCCTAAGATTGTGTCGATTGTGCCTGACGAGAGGTAGGATTCGGCTTAATTAAATTCGGCTTAATCAGTGCTGTGAAGCGCGATTTTTCGTGCTTCACAGCATTTTTTTTTTCGGTGTTTTGATTGCGTAGTTGGTTGGCGTGTTTATTATGTGGCTGTGAGGGGTGGGGTTACTTGTCTCGCAGCGCTACGCTCTTATACCTCATTTGGACTAGTGGACAGGTAGTTAAGTTTAGTTTTTTGCTTACTTTTTTGCGGAAATAGTTATTCATCAACAAGATTATTACTATCGCTCCGCTTTTATATTGCTCGACCAAGCAACACCCACCCCTCACTACTGATAAAACCGCTAGTGTTTTGTGGAGTGGTAGGAGAGTCTGGTGTGGTGTCTGCAGAGCACTAATGCTAGTGTTCTCTAAGCAATAAGTACTCAGTGTGTGCAGCAGCATGAGTGATAGTGTTCTCTAATCAATAAGTACTCAGTGTGTGCGGCAGCGCAAATGCTAGTGGTTTCTAGGCAATAAGTACTCAACGTCTGCGGAGCGCGACTGCAAAGCTACATAAACATTTGCGGGAGTTTTTTCTCCGGAAAATGTTGCTGTTTCGGTAGTTTTATAGAACATTTGCCGGAGTTTTTTCTCCGGCGTTTGCGCGACGACATGCTTGAGCGCAGCATTGCGCGCGCGAAAGCAACTCGGAGCGGAAACTCGCTTAAGTTGGAAGTCCGGGGGACTTCCAACGCGAGTTTCGTAGCGAGCGCGTCGCAATCCGCGCGAGTGTAGTGGTTTTTTGGAACATTTGCCGGAAAAACTCCGGGGTGTGTGCGGCAGCAAGGGGGCTGCAGCTTTTAACCACAATGTGTGATTTTTGTTGCGAATAGGTAGAAGTTCATTAATAGTGGGAGTAATAGTTTGTAAATTTGGGGAATTATTTGAATTTGGGGGATGGTATGGAATATTGCAATCCGAAACATGGTGCTGGTGGCGCTCATGCCGCTCATGCCGCTCTTCCTTCTCGTAGAGCTGTTTCGTCACTATCTGAGCTAGCTCAAGGTAAGTTTAATGACGATACTGCAGAAGATGGTGTTACTTCGTTGAGTGCAGCGTTGCGAAGTAGCAAGATGGTGCCGCGCGTGCATATGCGTCCGATTCATGTGCTAGCTGTTATGCTGATTTTGGTTACGGCCTTGTGTGCGAGTTTAACCATGCTCATTTCACAGTCGCTTACGTATCAAAAAGTGCAAAATGAACAAGCGTCAGTTTGGCCGACTGATGTGCATAACACGGCAGCGGGCCAGCACGGTGCTGAAACGTCGAATAGCAATGGACGTTCTGCGAAACATAAGCAAAAAAGTGGGCACAAGAATAGTCGTGAGAGCGATGCAGAAAGTGCTGCAGAAACTGCTGCAGAAAGTGGCGTGGAAAATACTACGATACAGCCGGTAAATGATGACGGCGTATATGACGATACCGTTTCGCAACAAAACTCCAATTCAGCTCCCGCAACTTCAACTCGTACAACTAAATCCTCACGTACGCAACGCAAATCGCAAGCTGCAGCAGCACCATCCGCAAAGGCGACAACAAGTCAACGTACTCGCGCGCGAACCAGCAGCGGTAACAGCGGCAATAATGGCAACAGTGGTCGTATCAATCTCAACACGGCAACTGCCAATCAAATAGAAACGATAAAAGGAATAGGCCCTAAAACTGCTGCAAGAATTATTAAACAACGTAACGCAATGGGACGTTTTACCAGATTAGAAGACTTGTTGCGAATTAAAGGTATAGGCCCCAAAACGTTGAGAAGATTAAGCGGAATCGTGGAAATAAGGTAAGTGTATGCGTAACGTAGTGCAACGTATTTCTGGAAGCCACGATATGCGCATGGTTCCAGTGGCTGCCGGAATGTGGGCTGGGTGCTTGGTCGGAAAATGGTGTTGGAAAGATCACACTCTGAACGCATTGATCATAGCAATGGCATGCTGTGTAATAACTTGCGTTATTGTGAAGCAACGTATGAAAATAAGTAAGTGTTTCCAACGTTTCCAACGTTTCCAATGTTTCCAATATTTTCAACGTTTCTTGTACGGCAATAGCGCAAGTATTCGTATACGTATACACAATTATTCTCAGCGCATATTTCGTATCACAAATACCGCAAGATATTGGCTGGTGAACTGGCGTAAAACGATGTCGCTAGCAACATACGTGTGTATTGCCGCAATAATGCTCACTTACACAACTCAGTGCGTACTCGCCAACGATATTGTTATGCAATCAATACAAACAAGTGACGTTCCCAACGCTCAACGCTACCATCGTACTGGTGACGATAACGACATAGTCGCGTCTGAAAACGAAGCTGAATTTACTATAATAACGCCACTTCGTACGTCAAAAAGTATGAGTGGAGATTGTCAAGCTACTGTTCAAGTGCGAAAGTTTGCTCGCTTAGCAAGCTACGCTCGAGCTAAACTGTATGCTTACTCGCCTTTATGTAATCGACTTGCCTATGGCGCTACCGTGCGCGTGCCGGTACGTGTGGGAACCTCCCGTTTTAACAGTGACGTTCCGGAATTTCGCATAGCAAAATCTCAAGCAACCATACGCATAACGGAACAGCCTGACATATTCCACCGAACTATGAGCGCATTGTGGCAATCTTTTTACGAAGTGACAAACAAACTCGACATGCAGGGGAGAATGTTGGTTCCGGGGGTGACGGTTGGCATGCTGGGGCAAGAGTATGTACCAATAGAAAGCGAGCCAAAGCAAGCAGCGGACAGTACGCAGGCTGAACTTATTGACGAAACGTACGCAACAATGACTCGTCGTCATTTTCAGCATGCGGGGATTATGCACGTTATGGCAGTGTCAGGCGGTCATTTTTTGCTGCTCGCCGTAATTATTCGCCGCTGTTGTGCTTACTTTCTTACGCCTCGCTGGTTTACGGCCTTCGTGCAGATTGTGTTGCAAATAATGCTGGCTTGTATAGTGTTTCCGTCGGCGTCAGTATTGCGAGCGCTTATTATGGGGGTGATTAGCGCGGTGGCGTTGTGCTTCAAAAGACCTTACCAGTCTGTGAGCGCACTGAGCTGGACCATTATATTAGTCTTGTTTATGGCGCCTTCGCATGCGTGGGATTATGCGTTTGCTCTTTCTTGTGCGGCAACGTTTGGCATTGTTACTATGGGGGTGCCGTTGTCGCGTGTGCTCGACCGGTATATGCCGTCGTGGATTGCTGCTGCGCTGAGTATGACGCTTACCGCACAATATTGGACGCTTCCGGTACAGATTCTTATTCAACCAGAAGTGTCGTGTATGTCTGTGTTGGCAAATGTTGTGGTTGCGCCGCTTATGGATTGGGCAACGTTATGTGGATTAATTTCGTTGGTTTGTGCAAGTTGTAATGCTGGGTTGTCTTTTGTGTTTGCTCAACTTGCTTCGCTGGGTACTGACTTTATGCAGCAGTGTGCGTATTGGTGCGACGATACTGCTATTGGGGTTGTTCCATGGGCGAGTGGAGTGGGTGGTGCGTGGCTGATGGTGGCTGTGGAAGTGGCGATATTGCTGGTTGGCTTAGGCGTGCGGCGTATGCTTTCTCAGCGTTATGTTGTTAATCGCATGATTATATTGGGGCAACTACTTGGATCGTCTGGAAAGCGCATAATAAGTGACGCTACTGAAGTTTTTGAAAACTAAATTGGTGTACCTAACGCATATTCGCTCGCAATATTATGATGGTTAAGAGTTTGGTTGGTGTAAGGAGCATGATGACAGCTAGTAAGCAGCGTCTGGAAAGCGCGGTGCCGGTTACGCTGGTAGTTGGTGGGGACGCGTATTTAAATGAGCTTAACGCTCGTAGTGCGCGTGAAGCAATACAAAAAAATGTTCCAGATGTTGAGCTTATTGAACTTGATGCGGCGAATGCTGATAAGTATGCGTTTGATGAGGCGGTTGGACCGTCACTTTTTGGTGGCGGCACTATTGTTGCGATAAACGATTTGCAAAATGCGGATGAGTCGTTAGTAGATGCGATTGAAAAATTCTGCCAGCAGACTCAAAATAACGAAAATAATTTTGACGAATCTTCTTTAAGTTGGGTTATTGCGCGGCATGAAGGTGGTCTTAAAGGTAAGGCTATTATTTCGCGTTTAAGTAAGGCTGGTGCGAAAACTATATATGTGCCTGATCTTAAAAAAGACGATGCGAAACTCAATTTTGTTATGAGCGTATTTGACCGTCATAAGCGCAGTATTGAGCCGCAGGCTGCGCAGCGACTGGTGGCAGTGTTGGGTTCGCAAACTGGCGAACTTGCTGCCTTGTGTTCGCAACTGTGCTTTGATTACGACGATAATCCTATGACGCTTGATATTGTTGACCGTTATTTGCTTGCAGATCCGCAAGTTACCGGATTTTTTGTGGCAGATAAGGCTGTTGCTGGACATGCGGGTCAAGCGGTGCTTGCTGCGCGTACTGCAATTTCCCAGGGCACGGATCCTATAGCTTTAATTGGCGCGTGTGCTTCAAAAATACGTGCTCTTGCTGTAGCAATGGCGGTGCGTAACGGCACAATTTCGCAGGCTGAGGCGAAAATGAATCCGTGGGTGCTTAAAATTGCTATGCGTCAGATTGCGGGTTGGAATAGTGCGGGTATTGCTCAATGTTTGCAACGTTTAGCGTGGGCTGATGAGCAGTGTAAGGGCGGTTCAAGTGACGCGGACTATGCGCTAGAGCAGTGTATTATGCTGATTGCGTCTCGAGGAAATTAGGAAAAGTTAGAAATTAAGAAAAGTTAGAAAGAACGTGATGTAAACGATGGAATCGAATCAAGAACTGCAAAAAATATGCCAAGTTCCTACTGAAGCAGACATGCGCAAACTTGGCGAGTCGGTGGCAAAAATTGTGCGCGAAGGTGACGTTTTGCTACTTTCTGGTCCTCTTGGTGCTGGTAAAACAACGTTTGCTCAAGGATTTGGCGAGGGTCTGAAAATTAGCGAGCCAATCGTGTCTCCTACGTTTACTATTGCGCGCGAACTTCACGGTACTTTTGCTGACGGCAAGCCAGCAACGCTTATTCACGTCGACGCGTATCGCCTGGGAGGCGAAGCGTTTGCTCCTGGGCAAGATGTTGTGTCGCGTTTGCTTGATGAGCTTGAATCGCTGGGGCTTGATGAAGCTTTAGAGGAACCTGGCGATGGCACGGTTGTGCTTATGGAGTGGGGAGAGCAGATGGCTGGAGTGCTGGCAAGTGAACGATTAGAAGTTCATATTGCCAGGCCAATTCAATCAAATCAAACGGAAACGTCTTCTCAATCAAATCAAACGGAAGTCTTGACGAGTGATGGCGAGCGTATAGTGACGTTGCTTCCAATTGGTCATGATTGGCAGAAGCGCGTGGCGTCGTTGTAACGAGCTTTTGCAGGTTGTGGTGAAAGAGTAAGCTGGTTGGGTACGTTACGTCGAGGAATAAACATGAGTAATACGCTGGTTATTGACACATCATTTGGCTCTACTGTTGGAATTGTGGGCCATGAGCCGATTGTTGAAACGGACTCTCGCACGCATGTCGAACGTTTGCAAGTCAATATTGCGAAAGTTGTGGAAAACGCGGGGCTTAAGCCGCAAAATATTGATCGCGTAGTTGTGGGAGTAGGACCTGCTCCTTTTACCGGTCTTCGTGCGGGATTAGTTGCAGCAAAAGCGATTGCGTTCGCAAATAATGCGGAAATATTTGGTTGTGACAGTTTACTTCCTCAAAGTTTGATGATGCGCTCCGGTGCGTTTACGCAAGCGCTAAAAAATGGTGGTATTTCAACGGATTTACTATTAAATCTTCCAAGTTTGGACGATACTAACGATTCTCACACACGTCATTATGTGCTTTCGTTAAACGACGCTCGCCGTCGCCAAGTGTATTTTGCTTTGTATGACGACGAAGGAAAAGCGGTAGTA
>NZ_LRTV01000001.1:478862-483080 GCF_003408845.1 Gardnerella massiliensis | reverse complement strand
TATTGACTACCCTGCTAACGTAACTGCGCGCGTGAATGAGTATATGGCAAGCATGGCTGGTGAGGCTGGCGCGGCTGGCGAGGATTATTGCGTGGATGTGCTCGGTCACGGAGCTAAAAAATATGTTGAAGATTGGCGAAATATTGCGCAAATTGGTTTGATTGCTGACGTTTCGGCGCTTGATTTAGGACTTTGCGGTTTGCAAATTTTTGATCAGTGCGCTTTAGAGGAATCGCGAAATAATGAGCGAGTTGCGGCGGCTGATCCGTTGTATTTGCGTCGCCCGGACGTTTCCGTGCCAAATCCGCTTAAGCATGTGCTCGGTTCTGGTGCCGCAAATAAAGCCAAGGAAAAATAGAACGTTTTTAACGATTTGAGTAATTATGATTGTTGATATAACGCGTTCTCAATTTCCTGCAGTAGCCGAGAGTTGTAATAGAGTGCCTAAGTGCGATTTTACGTGCGATGATTTAGCGCAAAAAATAGCGCCTGTTGAAGCCGATTTATTTGGCAAAGGCTCATGGAATGAGCGTATGATTTCGCAAGAGTTACAGGCTCCCATGCGCGCATATTACGCCGATATTGACAACAATACGAATACGCTACGCGGGTATGCTGGCTACTGGTTTGACGGTGACGATGCGCAAATTATGACAATCGGCGTCGCAAAACAATACCAAAGAAAAGGCATAGCGTCTGAACTTTTGCTCACAATGGTAAAAACCGCAAAACAAATTGGCGCTAAGCGCATGCTGCTAGAAGTGCGCGTTGACAATATTCCTGCGCTCGCATTGTATGAGCGGTTTGGTTTTGCGCGCATGGGTTTGCGCAAACGATACTATCAGCCGGAAGGTGTGGACGCGTACACAATGTGTGCTGATTTAAGTGAAATTAACCTGTTTGAATCAACTAAAGAAAGTAATGCAACCAAGGAATAGTCATGAGCGAAGCAATCGTATTAGGAATTGAATCGACCTGCGACGAAACTGCCGCAGCTATTGTGCGCGGACGCACGCTGGTATCAAATGTGGTGGCTTCTTCTATGCAAGAGCACGCGCGCTACGGTGGCGTGATTCCAGAAATCGCGTCTCGTGCTCACGCTGAAGCATTTGTGCCGGTTGTGTCTCAAGCTTTAGCTGACGCAAACATGGATTTAAGTGACGTCGACGCGATTGCGGTGAGTGCAGGACCAGGTCTCGCAGGCTGCTTGGCTGTAGGTGTTTCTGGCGCTAAAGCGTTGGCTTGGGCTGCAAATAAGCCAATTTACGGTATTAATCACGTAATTGGGCATATTGCAGTAACGCAATTGCAATTTGGTGACGTTCCTCCGGACGTTTTGGCACTTATCGTTTCTGGCGGCCACACTTCGCTGCTTCACGTGAACGATATTGCGCGAAGTATTGACGTTGTTGGTACAACTTTGGACGATGCTGCTGGCGAGTGTTTTGATAAGGTTGCGCGCTTGCTTGGATTCCCATATCCTGGCGGCCCTCATATTGACAGGCACGGTAGGCTTGGTAATCCTGATACTTTAAAGGTGCCGCAAGGCTTGACGCAAGGACGTTCCGGCAAGGAGCATCCTTACGATTTCAGCTTCTCGGGTGTAAAAACTGCTGTTGCTCGCTGGGTGGAAGCAAGACAAGCTCAGGGGCTTGATATTCCAGTTGACGACGTGTGTGCTTCTCTGGCTAATTCCGTGGCGGATGTGCTTTCGCGCAAGGCAATGATGGGCTGCGAGCAGTACGGTTCGAAGACACTGATGATTGGCGGCGGTTTTTCTGCTAACTCGCAGCTGCGCGAACATTTGCTACAGCAAGGCAAGGAGCATGGTGTTGAAGTGCGTCTGCCGGAACTTAAACTTTGCACGGATAACGGTGCGATGGTTGCGATGCTAGGTGTCAACTTGGTGGAAGCGGGGGTTCGTCCTTCTGCGCCTGATTTCGCAATCGATTCTGCAATGCCGCTTACTACCGTAAGTTTGTAAAGCTTTAGTAAGTTTTGACGAGCTTTATTGTGGGTTTGCCGTAAAATAGTCGGTGGAGTAATTGTATAGCGCTGCTATATGCGTGTTCGTAGTATTTTTGCAATAAGCGAGGTGTTGAGTGCAGCAAGATAATTTGCGTAGAGGAGCTTTACGAGTAGGTGAGAAAATTCAGTTCACCGATCGCAAAGGTAAGCGAATTACTGCGCAACTTGTTGCAGGCGGCGTTACGCAAACTGAGCATGGTCTTATTTGTCACGACGACGTGATTGGACGCAATGAAGGCGTTGTTATAACTACCGTTAGTGCAAAGCGCGAAACGTTACAAAATAGCGAAAATCAGGAATCTAAAGACCTTTCAAAATCTGGAAATAAGCCTTGGAAGGCGGCTCGTGCTATTGGCGGCTGGGATTACGTTGTTATGCGTCCGCGCATGGTCGACTATGTGCTTTCTATGCCTAGAGGCGCGCAAATTATGTATCCGAAAGATATTGCGCAAGTAATTGCTTTAGGAGATATTCGCTCCGGCATGCGTGTTTTGGAGTCGGGGGCTGGCTCTGGTGCTATGAGCTTAAGTCTTTTGGACGCGGTTGGAGAGTGCGGCAATCTCACTACGATTGAGCTTCGTCCGGATTTCGCGCGTATTGCCGAATCTAACGCAACTTTGTACTACGGGAAGCGTCCTGCTTGGTGGAATTTGCTTACGGGCGATTTTGATTCGGTTGCGAAAACTTTAGACGAGCACAGTGTGGACCGCATTATGCTTGATATGCTCGACCCTTGGAATCGTCTCGAACAGGCGCATCGCGTTATTGTGCCGGGAGGCGTGCTTATTGCGTACGTGACGACTACGACGCAAATGTCTCGAATGGCTGAAGCGTTGCGAGAAAGCGGCGTGTGGACTGAGCCGGAGATTCAGGAGACGTTGGAGCGCTCGTGGAAAGCTCAAGGTTTGGCGGTGCGTCCGGATCACGCGATGATTGGTCACACGGGATTTTTGATTGTTTCGCGCGCAATGGCCGATGGTTTCGTTGCGCTTAAGAAACGCGAGCACGGTACCAAAGATACGGTTACTGACATTGACGACATGACCGCTGAAGAGCGTGCTGAGCAGTTGGAGGACTTGTCGCTTCGCGATATTTCTGACCGTAAGTTGCGTAAAGTTTTGCGTGATTTAGATTTGCAACTTGCGCAACTGCCGGGCGATAAGCACGAGGTTGCGGTTGCGCAATCTGATGATGTAGAAAAGAAAGCCCAATAGGAGGCGAACGATGGCATCACCAATGAAAAAGCTGGTAAAAAAGGTACGTCATAGTAAATACGTTTTATTGCTGATGCGTCACGCCAAAGCTGAGGCTCCTGAAATGGGAGACGATTGGGGCCGTGGGCTTACTGATAAGGGCTTGAAACAAGCGAAAATCATGGCAAAAGGTTTGGAATCTTTGAAACTTGTGCCGGATTATATCGTGTGCTCGAGCGCGAATCGCACCGAACAGACTCTGCAGAAGATGCTGAAACGTTTCGGCGATGCTCCTGTTGTTGTATCTCGCAAAAACTTGTACGACGGCGGTATGCAGTCGGTTATGGATGAGCTTCAGGCTGTTCGTGCGGATGCGCGCGTCACTATGATTGTAGGCCACGAGCCTACGATGTCTATGGCTGCGCAGTGGCTTTCTTCGCCGGATTCGGATCCGGATGTGCTTGGTGCGATGCGTTTGGGGCTTGCTAACGCGTCGGTGGTGGTGCTTGTGGCGGATCGTCCATTTTCTACTTGCGGTTTGCGTGGTGCTACGGCTCTCGCCGTCCTCACTCCCAAATCCTTCGAGTAGCTTATACGAAGTGATGGTTTCTTTACAGCGTTGTATAGAAACTAACGGAATCTCGTTAAAAAGTGACGGTTTCTTTACAGCGTTGTATAGAAACTGACGGAATCTAGCAAAACAGTCGGAAGCTTTGCATCAGTGCTCTGCTGACGCTGATTCCTGTTGATTAGAGAACACTATCATCAACGCTGCTGCACACGCCACACCAATAATAATTCCCAGCCATGCACCAATCCATAGCTTAATTTCTCGACTTTAGTTGCACAAATACCAGTGTGGTAGAGATTTGAGATTTTTTGCACTGAGCGAAGACGGACGTCAGAGCCGTAGGCTACTGACAAGTCGAGCGAAGAAGAAAAATCGAAAAATCTCTGCGATAAGATGAGGTTATTAACGATTAGCACGCAGAGTTTA
>NZ_LRTV01000001.1:453477-478478 GCF_003408845.1 Gardnerella massiliensis | reverse complement strand
GGGGGGGGGCTTGTGGGCTATACATCATAACAAATACGTTGCAAAATATTCGTATATTCGGTACTATTGAATGCGAATCTCAATAAAAGAGATCGTGCTTTTGAGAGCTGAGCAGAAGTTTGATATGTACTTCCGTAGTTCAATCAGCGTTTGCTTACTGCACAAAGCTCTTCACTAATAAATTCATAAAGACTTGTTCAGAGAGAATTGATATTAAGGAGATATCATAATGGCTAGTTCAAATTCCAGAAGGCACGCACGCAAGGTAACATTAGACGCTGCAGTAAGTAACGCAATTTCTAAGGCTGTAAAGGCGCGCAAAGTGGCGGCATTTACGGTTGGTGCTGCAGGCGTGTTGGCTGGTGCGGCATTTGCTTTTGGAGCAACTCCGGCGATGGCGGCGGAGAGTGGTGCTTTGACTAGTCCGGCGCCAGCTCCTGTGACTGATATTAGTGATGCTGATATTGATGCTGTTGCTGATGCTCTTAGTGACGATGATAATAATAATGGCGCTGCAGATGGCGATTCTGCGGGTGATAAGGATAAGCAGTCTGTAGTAAATCCGGAAGATGATAAGTCTAAGAATCCTGCAACTACTGACGATAATAAAGATAAAGCGACTGCTGCAAAGAGGCGTACAAGGCGTGCGGCGGCAGAAGATCCGCAAATAGCTACTACTGGTCCGAATTATGGTGAAGATCGCGACGCCTCTACAACACCAGAGTCGAAGCCACAAGCTAACAGCACAATCGAACTTTCTGAAGATAAAAAAGACACGCTCCCTAATATGTATACGTGGGGATCGTCTAATAATACGTATATTGAAAGTGGACAAAGTAACACTGTTACTTTCAACTTTGCAAAGCCAACAGATGGATACAAAATCAGCAGTATTGCCATTTTCCCTGCTCAAAACAATAGTCTGACTACTGATAGAGGTAGAAAGGCTGCTGAATACTATTCTGGAAATCTGGGGCTGTATCAGCCTTATTCTGGCGAATATGCGTTTACCCCGAATACTGACGGCTCTGCAACGCTTAAAATGACACCTCTTTTTAGAGATGGCAATCTTAAGAGTGGAGAAAACTACGCTGCAAACCGTTGCATTTATGTGTACGGTAAAAAAGATAATGAAAGCGAAGTCTTGCTTTACAAGACGAATATTGCACGTGCAGCAACACTTATTCCGCCTAAAACAGCTGGCTCAATTGTGCTGAAGTATAACGAAGAACTTACTACACAACAAATTCAGAAGAATCTTAAGGCTGCTTTGGATGCTCCTACCGAAGCAACTGGTAATAAATCAATTCGTGATCAGATTACAGCTGCAAGTACATCTAAGGGTGTTGGTGGACACACTGGAGCAAACGGTGCATTTGTTCAGACGCCAGATACTGCTGAAAACAAGGTGGTTATTACCGACCAGCGTGCGTATGATCCTTCCCAGCTTATTAGAATTAACAGGGTAACGTCGCAGGCAGGCCAGCCAACAGCATATGTTGCTGGCGCTCAAACACTCAAAACCTACTTGGTCTCTGACCTCGGCTACACTTCCGAGGTACTTCCGCTTACCATTGCTCGCTACGATACTCGCATCCAAAAGCCGATTGTGGACGAGGTTGATATTAAACAACTCACAGACGACCAAAAGGCGGACATTATTAAGAAGCTTGCACAGCTTAATCATGTGCCACAAGACAAGGTGACCTTCAACGACAAGGGCGATGCTGTAATCAACTTCGACGGCGTGGATACTGCGGACGCTCCTAAGATTGCCCTCAGCGACCTGGTGTTGAAGAAGTTCAAGGACGGCGAGTACAAGGTTCCAAGCGATGCAGAGGATTCTAAGGTTAAGGCTGTAGTTGTCGCTAATCCTCTGGGTTATTCGAACGCAGAGTTGAAGCAAATCAAGAAAGCTATTTACGAAGCTAATAAAGATAATCAAGAACTTGGTTTAAGTGCAAAAGACTACGAGAATCAGATTACGCTTGATTGGATTACTGGTGATACAACTGCAAGTGGCGGTAATAACACGGGCATTTCCAACGGTATGAATGAAAATAAAATTACCGTTACTATCAGAACCGATAAAGCATACGCTCAGTTTAAGTCCGACGTTCAGAAGCATGAGCTTACGCGTTTGATTGATTTACGCAAGGATTACACGCTTAGCTGGGAAGATGGCAAGAACAAGATTAATGGGCGCGATACCGATGAAGGTCTTGCTTGGATGGAAGACGGCAAGACTCTGGTTTACCGTTACGATCCAGATAAAGGCGAACAAATCAATACGCAAGCTGTACTTGATTTGTTGAAGGCTACCGTAAAGTCTGATGTGAAGACTGATAACCCACAATTGCGAGATAATCTTCTTGGCTCTGAGATTACTACTGTTAAGCGAGAAGGTTTGAAAAGGGAGGCTACACGTAGCCACAGGTCTTACACTGTTGACGACAATGGAGAGCCGATTGGTGTTCTAAATCTTGTTAAGCTTAATGGCGGTGGTTATGGCGGCTTTGCAAAGCCTGTTGATAACTCCAACAAGAAGATGGGTGACGAGCAGTCAAGTGTAAATGATTATACGTTTGATGATGATAGCCAGAAAGTAAGTGTTGCTGGCAAGAAGGGCAAGTGCATGATTGGGCGCTTGTTCATTGAGCCTTATAGCTTGTATTACTACAACTACGTGTATGGTGAGAACAAGTATAATTTGCGCAATACTCCTAAGGGTATCAACGTAGTGTTTGTGCCGCAGACAAATCATAAGACGAAGGATCTTAAGGAGTCTGTTGGCAAGCATGCGGTAACACAGGATGAAAAGAAGACTCCAACCGATTCTGCGTATTACAACGCATCGGACGCTAAGAAGGCTGCGTATGACGATGCGTTAAAGGAAGCTAATGAGGCTTTGAAGCTTGCTGGTACAACAGAAGATTCCAAGCTGTCTGAAGAGCTTAAGGCTCGCATCGACAATGCGACGATTAATCTTAACAAGGCACGCGCCGAGCTTGATGGTCCTGACACCAGCAAGGACGGGCTTAACGCCTCGATTGATGCTAATGGTAAAGCTGCCGAAGGCGCTACTGCTGAAAAACCTGGCACTGTAACTACTGACAAGTATAAGAATGTTACTGAGCCTGACTTCAAGAAGGCTGATGGCAAAGCTGATGACGCTAAGAATAAGGCTGCTAAAGAAGCTAAGAAGGCTTATGATGAAGCACTTCAAGCTGCTGAGGCTGCAAGGGATGACGCCAACGCTACTCAAAAGGCTGTTGACGATGCTAAGGCTAAGCTTGACGCTGCGCGCGAAAAGCTTAATGATTTCACCACCAATAAGGATGAGCTGAATAATGCCATCGCCCAGAATGGCAAGGTGAACACGGGAGACACCTCTAAGCAAGGTGACGAAAAGCTCAAGACCGCCGACCCAACTTACCAGAATTCCTCCAAGGATGAGCGCGACGCATACGATGCTGCTGTTAAGAAGGCTGGTGAGGTAGTCGCCGATCCAAATGCTTCCCAGAAGGAAGTCAACGAGGCTATCAAGAAGCTTAAGGATGCTAAGGATGCGCTTGACAAGAACGCAACCGACAAGTCTCCTCTTGACGCCGCGGTTCAAAAGAGCTTCGATAATCCTGATCCAGACAATGCTAACGGCAAAAAGAGCGTGTTCTACACGAATGCGAAGAATAAGACTGGTGACACTGCTGCTCAGAAGGCCGTTAAGGATTACGATGATGCCTTGAAGAAGGCTAAGCAGGTTCTTGCGGACAAAAACGCCACCAAGAAAGACGTTGAGGATGCCAAGTCTGCACTTGAAAAAGCAGAGGAAGCACTTCATGCTGATAAGTATCAAACAAAGAAGACTGATCTTGCTAAAGCTCTTGCGGACAACTTCAGTGGTTATTTGATGCCAGCGTACTTCAACGCCTTTGATTTGTCACAAAGCAAAACTGCTGATGCTGCTAAAGTTAAAAAAGCTGCTGAAGACTTTAAGAAATATAACGATGCTTATCACGCTGCAAAAAAGTTGATGACGGAGCTTAATAAGCCGAACAGTACTATAACGCAGGATGAGGTTAATAAGGTCAAGAATCAGCTTGTCGAAGCCCGTAAGCTTATCGACACGTACGCAACGGATACTAGCAGGCTTTCGGCGGCTGCCTTTAATGATATTGCCATACAAAAGAGCCCTGCATACAAGAATGTATCCGCAGATGATGCGAGCGAAGAAGCAAAAGAAGCTAAAAAGAAGTATGACGCCGCAGTAGAGAAACTGCACAAGGCGCTTGCTAACAAGCTTCCAAAGGATAAGGCAAATGGTCAGGATATTCCTGATGGCAATACCCCGAAGGCAGATGGCGACCTTAATAATAAGGACTACCTGAAAGATATTCAGGCGCACAAGAACGGCGAGCCTCTGGATAGGGATGTTGACGCTATCCTTAAGGAAATGAACGCCGCAGCTGCTGAGTTGAACAAGTTTGCAACTAAGACTGACGCTCTGCTTAAGTCTGTTAACGAGGACGCGGCCACGCATCAAAACCCTGCATTTAAGAACGCGTCGCGTCCTGACTATAAGAATGAAAGTGGCCAAGCTGATACTGATAAGAACGGTAAAGCTTCTAAGGCTGTAGATGATTATGGTAAAGCTCTCAACGAAGCTAAGGATTTGTTGAAGGATCCAACGGCTACACAGGCAAAGGTGGATGCTGCTAAGAAGAAGCTTGACGAAGCTCGCAAGGCTCTCGACGCCTACAACACTGATACCACCAAGCTCAAGGATAGCGTTGATAAGAACGGTAAAGACGCAGAGGGTGCAAATCCTGCCGTCGAGGGCACAAAGGATTCCGACGCATACCGCAACGCCTCTGATCCTCATTTCTTAACTGCTGATGGCAAGCCTGATGACACCAGGAACAATGCTGCCAAGCAGGCTAAGGCCGATTACGACAAGGCGTTGGCAAAAGCTCAGGAGCTTTTGAAGAAGCATGACGATAAAGATACGCCACAAGACGCAAAGCCAACGCAAAAAGAAATCAACGATGCGCTTAAGGCTCTCGATGATGCTCGTACTGAGATTGAAAAGTACAAGACTGATACCACTGCTTTGAACACAGAAGCTGAGAAGTCTCAGGCAGATACTGAAGGCTCAGTTGCAACGGGTAAGTTCGAGGACACTCCAGAGTTCAAGAATGCTAAAGCTAAGACAAGCGATGGTAACGAAAACGTAGATGTTACTGCTTACAAGAAGGCTCTTGCAACTGCTCGCAAGTTAGTAAGTGATGCAAAGGATACAAGCAAGAAGAACAGCGAACGTCCGTCGCAGCAGCAGATTAACGATGCGCTTGATGCCTTGAAGCAAGCTAAGAAGCAAATTGCTGATAACTACAAGACCAATCTTGAGCCGTTGACTTCTGCCAAAGACTTTGCAGATGATGGTTTTAAGAAGACTCCTGAGTATCAAAATGCTGTTGCTAAGAAGACTGCTGGTGACCAAGGTGCTACAAAGGACTTAGGTGAAGCAGATAAGGGCTTTGACAATGTCCTTGCAAAGGTTGCCGCTAAGCTCAATGATAATGATTGGAAGCAAAAGGCAACCCAAAAAGAAGTAAACGCGCTGCTTAAACAGCTCCAAGACGCTCAAGACAATATTGCTAAGAAGTACAAGACTGATGCAACTCCGCTTTCTAATGAAGTTGGCGATAAGGATCAAGACGGCAAGCCGGTTGTTCCTCCATTCGAGGCGTCGGTGGCGTACAAGAACGCGCTTGAAAAAGCGAACGCCGAATCTAAAGAGGATGCTGAGAAGGATACTTCTGCTACTAAGAAGCTAAAAGCTTACAACGAGAAGCTCAAGGCTGCGCAGGATCTTATTAACAAGGTTAATAATCCTGATCCAAATGCTAAGCCAGAAGATCGTCCAACGCAAGCGAAGGTAGATGAGGCTCTTGATGCTTTGAAGAAAGCTAAGCAGGATATCGACAACACCTTCAAGACCAAGGTTGACGACTTGCAAAAGGAAGTTGACGATAAGGATAATACTGGCACAGCTAAGGTTCCTGACATTGAGAACACAACCGAGTTTGCAAACCTCAAAGCAAAGGTTGATGGAGATAAGAAGCCTGATGACCTTGTAGCGTATGAGCAGGCTTTAGCAAAAGCTAAGGAACTCATCGACAAGAATGATGGCAAGGTTACGAAGGATGGTAAAGAAGTTGACGTTCCAAAGGATCAGCTCCCATCCCAAAAGGAAGTTGACGAGGCTCTTAAGAATCTGAAGGAAATTAAGGATAAGATTACTAAGAACTACGTCACCAGTCCGCATGACTTGCAAGAAGAAGTTGATAAGTCTAAGGACGGCGATACTGATACCAGCACCGACGTGTTCGAGAACACTCCTGCGTTCAAGAACGCGACTGCTAAGGGTGATGACGCTGCTAAGCAAGCTCTTGACGACTATAACAAGAAACTCAAGGCCGCTAAGGACCTTCTCGCTGCTTTTGACCCTAAAACTGGTAAACCAGTAACGACTCTTCCAACAGGCATGACTCAGGCTCCAACCCAGAAAGAGCTCGACGACGCTCTAAAGGCTCTCCAGGACGCTAAGAAGAAGCTTACGGACGAGTATTCGACCAATAAGTCTGATTTGAGCACTGAAGCCGGTAAGGATTCTGCCTTCACCAAGTCTCCTGAGTACGTAAACGCTCAAGCTAAGGGTGACGATGCTTCTAAGCAGGCTCTTGACGAGTATAAGAAGGCGCTTGATGAGGCGAATTCCGTGCTTGGCAATGAGAATGCAACTCAGACCGAGGTTGACGCTGCTTTGAGGAAACTCGAGGATGCGAAGAAGAAGCTTACGGACGGTTATGGGACTGATTCTTCTAAGCTTAAGTCTGAAGCGGATGCTGATGGTGACTTCACCAAGTCTCCTGAGTATCTAAACGCTCAATCTAAGGGTGACGATGCTTCTGAGCAAGATCTTGAAGCCTACAAGAAGGCTCTCGAGGATGCGAATAAGGTTCTTGGCGATGCTAATGCAACGCAGGCTCAAGTTGATGAGGCTTTGAAGAAGCTCCAGGACGCTAAGAAGAAGCTTACGGATTCTCACAAGACCGATAAGGCTGCCTTGCAAACTGAGTCCGATGCTGATGGTGATTTCACCAAGACTCCTGAGTATCAGAATGCCGTTGGTTCTCCTGAGGCTGAAGCTTATAAGAAGGCTCTCGACGAAGCTAATTCTGTGCTTAAGGATCCTCAAGCAACGCAGGCTCAAGTTGATGCCGCTTTGAAGAAGCTTCAGGATGCTAAGCGTGTGATTAACGATGAGTATGCTACGCAGAAGCAAGCGCTTAAGGATGAGGTTGCGAAGTCGAAGGATGATTCTGATTCTGAGTCCGATGGCCAGGGTTCTGGCGATTCCAAGTTTGAGGATTCGCTTGCTTATAAGAATGCTGCTGGCACTCCGGAGCTTGATGAGTATAAGCGTGCGCTTGAAAATGCCCGCCGAGTGTTGGCAGACCCTCACGCAACTCGTTCTGCAGTGTTGGCTGCGTTGAGTCAACTTAAGGAAATTAAGCGTATTATTATCGAGAAGTATTCGGTAGATAAGTCTGCTTTGCGTTCTGCGGTTGACTCTGATCCGTGGTTCCGTAAGTCTACTGCGTATATTGTTGCTGAGTCTCGAGATGTTGATTCGTACAAGCAAGCGTTTGAGGAAGCTAAGCGCGTGTTGGATGCTGTGAATACGAATCAGGCCCAGATTGATGATGCGTTGCAGAGTCTTGAGGAAGCTAAGCGCGTGATTATCGACAAGTTTAACGCTTTGGGCAATGGAGGTTCTGGTACTGGTTTTGGTACCGGCACTGGCTATGGTCATCTTGGCGATCAGAACCCGCTTATAGTTCAAAGCGCTGATAAGTCTGGTTTGCAGCAGATTATTGAGGATGCGTTGCGCGTTGTTTCTCAGCATAGTGAGGCGTACAAGCGCCTTGCTGGTAGCGTTGAGGTTAAACGTTACGATGATGCTCTTGCTAATGCTCAGAATGTGGTAGCTGATGCTAACGCTTCTCGTGACATGGTTAATACTGCCGGTGCTGAGTTGCGTGACGCCAGCGGTGTGCTGCTTCGTCGCATAGAGATGTACGAAGGCAAAGGTAATCGCGGTGGAAAGATTGCGAATACCGGTGCAGGTGTTTCATTGTTTGCATGGGCATCTGCTATTTTTGCCGGCTTAGGTTTTGCTGGTGTGTCTCGCCGTCGCAAGCACTCCGACAAATAACCTCGCACATAGTTAAGTAAAATCCCTCGCAAATTTATCTCAAGGTGAATTTGCGGGGGATTTTTCGCGCGCTACGCTCTGAGCGCGAAAGCAGGTCGTCGCGCAAATGCCGGAGATTTTCCCGCAAATGTTCCAAAAAACAGCCAAAGCAGCTACAAATGCCGGAGATTTTCCCGCAAATGTTCCAGAAGCTTTGTATCAATGCTCTGCAGACGCTGAGTACTGTTGCATAGTGGACACTAGCATTCGCGCTGCTGCACACGTGGAGTATTATTGCCTAGAAGCCACTAGCATTAGTGCTGCTGCACACACTGCACCAGACACTCCTATCTACGCACCCCACCGAAGCTTAGTTGCGTGACTTTAGTTGCACTTAGTAAACCACGCAATTTCGTAACTTTTTTGCACGAGTCTATGAGTTTTGTGTTAAAGATTATTAGCTCAGAGTCTAAAGAAATTTCGAGCAGAGTGCTAAAAGAGGACTGAGGAAGCAACGTTACATAGAGAACGAAGCAGACATAAAAGCCTTTAACAATCAGAGCGACGAAGGACGGGACGCACGATGCTGAAATTTCTTTAGACTCATCAAAGCAACAATCTAAAACATCAACCAAAACTCATAGACGATACTCAAGAATCTCACAAAACAAAATAGCAAATAAACTTGCGAACAAATAAATCCACAGGCTGAACCTACGCAACTTATTCTTGTACACCACCGCAATGTAAAGTTGCGGTATGGAAAGTGCGAACAAGACAGATAGTACAACTGCTGAAAATAGCTTTAACGAAACCAGCGAAATCAATTCCGCACTAAATTCCGCAACTAATTCCGCACTAAATTCCGCAACAAACTCCGCATCCACCCCTGCACTCACCTCACGAACCCTTATTAAAGCAGGTTTTGCTCGCCCAGACGCTGCTCGCAAAGCAATAGCAGATATCTGTGAAGATTGTGATAAAAAATTTATTAATCCGCAACTTATTCTTGAATGTGTCACTCGTGCGGAAGATCCGGACGCTGCGGTTCTTGCGCTGAGAGATATTGCTCAGGCTCAGCCCCAACTTATTGAAAAAATTGCGTCAATATCGACTAGTTCAATTACGCGGCCGCTCGCTTATCTTATGCAGGTTCTTGGTGCTTCTAACGCCATGGCAATGCTTATGCGCACGCATCCTCATCTTGTAGAAGCTGCCTCTTACGACCCTGATCACTTGTTCTCTATGACTTTAGATGAGCGGCGGGCGGATTTGTTTGCTGCGATTCAGGCTTATAGTGCAACGGTAGTTTTGCCTGAAAAAAGTTCAGTAGATAATTCCTCAGCTTCTTCAGCTTCGTCCGATTCTTCCTCATCTTCTAAAAGCGACGATTTTTGCACTATTCCTATTACCTCCTTAGGCTTTGCGCAAGCCGTTTCTGCGTTGCGTGCCCGCTATCGTGAGCAGGTGGCTGCGATTATGGCGGCGGATTTAGCCAGTGCGGACCCAATGGAAGTGCAACCGGACATAAGCCGTAAACTTTCTGACGCGGCCGATGCCGCTTTGGAGGCCGCTTTAGCAATTGCGCGCGGTCAAGTGACTGGTTCTTCGGCGTGCCGATTCGCAATTATCGCCATGGGAAAGCTTGGTGCGCAAGAAATCAATTATGTTTCCGATATTGATTTGATTTACGTAGTAGAGCCAACTGACGTACAGCAGCAAGATGCAGCTTTGCGCATTGGTGCGTCTATAGCGATGGTGTTGCAAAAAGTGTGTCAGTCGGTGGTTGCTGGTTCCGTGGAGCCTCCACTATGGCAGATTGATACTGCGCTTCGTCCGGAAGGTAAGGATGGTCCGCTAGTTCGACGCTTAGCATCTCACCGCGAGTATTACGAAAAGTGGGCGAGTAGTTGGGAATTTCAGGCGCTTTTGAAATCGCGTCCCGCTGCGGGTGATATGGCACTTGGAAAAGATTACCGAGATATGGTGGAGCCGCTTATTTGGAAGGCTTCTGGACGCGAGCATTTTGTGGCTGACTGCCAGCACATGCGTCAGCGAGTAGAATCTTTGATTCCGGCTTCTCAGCGCGATTTAGATATGAAACTTGGTAAGGGCGGCTTGCGTGACGTTGAGTTTACTGTGCAAATGCTGCAGCTTGTGCACGGGAGTGAGGATGCTTCGCTTCGCGTGCGCGATACGATTTCCGCACTGCAGGCGTTGGCTCAGGGCGGCTACGTTTCCAGATCGCAGGCGGTAATTTTGGCAGAACACTACCGTTTTGAGCGTGTGCTTGAGCATCGTCAGCAAATGTGGAGCATGCACCGCACGCATTTGTTCCCAGATTTGGGTGCGCAAGGTAACGGAGGCTTGGATCGCGCGCGCACAATTTCTACCGAGCAGCTTAACGATAATGATCAGATTCGTCGTCTTGCGCGTGCTGTGAGACTTCGCCCGGAGGAGTTGGTTGAGCGTTTTGATAAAGCTCGTCGCGAAATTAGACACTTGCACAAGGATATTTACTACCGTCCTATGCTTCCGATTAACGCTCAAACGGATGCGGATCCTATTGTGCTTTCGCCGGAGGCTGCTCGCGCGCGCTTTGCGTCTATTGGTTTTGCGGATGCTCGCGCAGCTCAGTTGCATGTTGAAGCGCTCACGGAAGGACTTTCCCGGGCTGCTAAAATTCACCGCATTTTGCTACCGGCAGTGTTGAAGTGGCTTGGTGATGGCCAGAATCCAGATATGGGTTTGCTCGCTTGGCGCCGTCTTGCCGAACGTTTTGGCGGTAAGAACACGTATCTTGGTTTTTTGCGCGATTCTCCTTCTGCAGCCCAGCGTTTGTGCCACGTTTTGGCTGACTCGCGCTACTTGGGTGAGGCAATGATGCAGTCAATGCAGTCGATTACCTGGCTTGGTGACGACGAAGCGTTGGCTGCGCGAGATAGAGCCAGTCTTGACATGCAAACTAGTGCGATGGTTGCGCGTTACGCCAGTAATATTGCGGATTTTGCGCAGTCTTTGCGCGCGCTTCGCCGGCAGGAAATTGAGCGCGTGGCTTTATCTTGGATGTGTGGGCTTATTGACGACGATACGTCTATGCGCGCTATGAGTGACGTTTTTGACGCTGTTTTGGACGCGGCTTTGCAATGGTCGATGCGCGAGTCTGCTTTGTCTATGAATCTCAATGCTCCTGAAGCTGAAATTGCGATTATTGCGCTCGGCCGCTACGGGGGTAGGGAAGTAAACTTCTGTTCGGACGCAGACATGATGGTTGTTTATAAGCCGATTCGTGAAGATTGTGATGTAAACGTGGCGCACCATTTTGCGCAAACAACTGTAGATATTTTGCGCAATATTTTGCAGGGTTCGCTTACTCTTGAGCCAAAAATTATGGTTGATTTGGATTTGCGTCCGGAAGGTAAAGATGGTCCGCTTGTGCGCTCGCTAGAATCTTGCGAAAAGTATTATCGAAATTGGGCGAGTACTTGGGAGCATCAAGCGTTACTTCGTGCGCGTTTTGCTGCAGGTTCCAAAGAATTGGCAGATGCGTTGCTTAACGGCGTTGTGAACGATTTGCGTTACGCTGTAAATCCGCTTAGTGAGTCGCAGATTGCTGAAATTCGTAAGTTAAAGGCGCGTATGGAAGCAGAACGTTTGCCTCGAGGGGTAAGCAGAGACAGGCATTTAAAGCTTGGTCGCGGCGGTTTAAGCGACGTTGAGTGGACTGTTCAGCTTCTTCAATTGCAGTGCGCTGGCCAGCGTGAGTCGTTGCGTGTGGTTGGTACGATGCAAGCGTTGAAAGCGTTGCAATCTGAGCGTTTAATAAGTGAGGAAGATGCGCAAGTTTTGGAACGCTGCTGGCATATGTGTTCGGCTGTGCGCAACGCGAACTTTTTGTGGTCTGGTTCAATGTCTCGCGCAGACATTATTCCAACTGACTCGTATTCGCTTGGCGGTATTGCAACTTACCTTGGTTACGAGCCGAACCAGGGCCGCGTTTTTGAAAACGATCTTCTGGCAATTATGCGTCAGTGTCGCGAAATAATGTCTCGCCTTTTCTACGGTCGCTAATCATTTCATCTTTAGTCACTTTATATTTATTGTTGCATTCTTTGTTGTAGGTTATAATTAGAAGACGGGAGGTGATTTTTAATGAAAAATGCGGTATTAAGTAATGATGTAAAAGAAAGAGCTGACTCCTCAGTTTTTTATGCTGATGTTTCTGCAACTATAAAACAAGCAGTTAGTAGTGAGAATTTAGAAGAAAATGATGAATTATTATCTACTGATTTTGCTGCCAAACTTATGCATAGTTATAAGCAATCAGTTTCTGGTTTAGTGCGCCCGTATGCGGATGTTTTTGCTGAGTTAGAAAAGGGCTTGTAATGAGTTCCTTTGATATTCTTATTACTCAAGATGCAGAAAATGATTTAAAAAATATAAGAGACTATATTGCATCTAATATTTCTAAGAAAACTTCTGTAAGAATTATTCATCTTATTAAATCTAGTATTAAAAGACTTTCTCTTTTCCCTCAATTTGCACCTGTAGTCAAGTATGAGCCTTGGAATTCACTTGGCGTGCGTCGTATAGTTGTAAAGAATTTTCTTGTTTATTACAGAGTTGTTTTAGAAGAAAATACAGTTTATATTTTGAAGGTTACTTATGGTAAACGTAATCAACAAACTGTATTGGAACAAATAGATTTATTGGATTGAGTGCTTATTAAATGTTGCATAATAAGTTATAGCTGTTCGCCACTCCGTATATAGATTCGTCAACGCTAATCAGTAATATTGCGTAGGTCGCGTACAATCGCGGCCGTCTTGCCAACTGACGAAAGGTAAGCGGTATTTATTATGACGAACGCAATGAACGCTTCTAATTCTTCTATTACTTCTAATATTCCTGTTTCTTCCCCTCAAGTTTTTTCTCGTGACGAAATTGCTCAATCGTTAGCCGGCAAAAGCGTGGTAACGTTAGACGATATTTCAACAGCTCAAATACGAATGCTTTTAGACAAAGCGCGATACATCGATTCGCACCGTAAAGAAGTGGCCCACACTTGCGATGGCAGAGTGTTGGCCACTCTTTTTTATGAGCCGAGCACGCGCACACGTTTAAGTTTTGAAACCGCAATGCTGCGTTTGGGCGGCAAAGTAATCGGTTTTGCAGGTGCGCAACTTTCCAGCGCAAGTAAAGGCGAAACAGTAAACGATACTTTGAAAGTCGTTTCAAATTATGTTGACGTAGTAGCTATGCGTCATCCGAAGGAAGGCGCCGCTTTCGTTGCAACGCAAGCAGTTAGCACGCCTATTATTAACGCGGGCGACGGCGGCCACATGCATCCTACGCAAACTCTTGCAGATTTGGCGACGATTCTTGCGCGATTTGGTCGCTTGAACAATCTTACCGTCGGCTTGTGCGGCGACTTAACGTACGGTCGTACAGTTCATTCGCTTATTGAAACGTTGTGCCGCTTTGGAAACGTTCATTTTGTGCTAATTAGCCCGGATGAGCTTAAAACTCCGCAGTACGTAATCGACCGCATTAGCGACACTCCTTCTTGCACTTACGAAGAAACTCGCGATTTGATGGAAGTAATCGGCAAATTGGACGTGCTTTACATGACTCGCGTGCAAGAAGAGCGTTTTACGGATCGTGAGCAATACTTGCGTTTGCGTGACACATACATTTTGACGGAAGAAAAATTGCAGAAAGCAAAGTCGTATATGCCAGTGCTGCATCCACTTCCTCGAATTAACGAAATCGCTGTTGATGTTGACGACGACCCGCGTGCCGCATACTTTGAGCAGGTTAAAAATGGCATGCTTATGCGCATGGCTTTGGAAAGTTCCGTTCTTGGTGACGAACTTTGCGGATACGAGCCAACTGATTTTGTGAACGTTCCAGAAGACGAGCTGCAAGCAGTTGACGCTCACGGAATTTCCTTAGCGGATCCTCGCGTACACGTAACCGACGAAAGTGCGCCTGAAAATCTTAGCTGCCCAAATCCTCGCTGCATAACCAACAGCGAACTGACGTTGCAGCGTAAATTCTATAAGGCTGAATCCGACAGGCATGAATATCGTTGCATGTATTGTGACGAAGAAGCGCGTGCCTAACCTTGCAGGTGCAGTAAAATTATTACAGTAATCAAGTAATAATAAAAATTTAATAACTACAATTTAATAACTACAATTTACGCAAAACTAGGAGTGATATGAACGAAGCACGCACTTTAACTTTGCGCAATATCTCCGTGTGGGATACTGGCGAGCGAATCGATCTTATTGTGGACGGCGTTCGCCAAGATGCTCTTATTGAGCAGAATGCACGCGTTACTGGTGATATTGATGCAAGCGATTGGATTGTTGCTCCTGGTTTTGCGGATCCGCACGTGCATTTTAGAGACCCGGGTCAAACGGCAAAAGAAACCATGCAAACAGGAAGCGAGGCTGCTGCTGCCGGCGGTTATACGCAAGTGTTGATTATGCCGAATACTGTTCCTGCGGTAGATGGCGAACCTTGGGAGGATGCTCCGTTCGACGTAGAAAACGTAATCGACTATTTACAGCGTTACGGCTGCATTTATGGCGTAAAATTACCGGTCCGCTACGATGTGAGCGTGTGTGCATCTTTGGGACGTAAAGGATTAGCCCCAAGCAATATTGAACTGTGGAAAAAGTATGTTGCTGGAATCGAGGACGACGAAAAAACGTCCCCAATGAAAAAGCATCCAATTACCGCCATAAGCGACGACGGATCTGCGGTACCGGAACCAATTTTGCGCGATGTGCTAGCTATGGCGAAAGAAACTGGTTTGCCGTTCGTTGAACATTGCGAGCATCACGATACTGGAGCTGTGAATGAGGGCCCGGTTGCAAAAATGCTCGGGGTTGGCGGAATTCCAGCTTCAACCGAGCTTGCAATCGTTCAGCGAGATATTGATGCTTCCCGCGAAACGGGAGTACACGTGCACTTCCAGCATGTGAGCACGGCCGCAGCTTTTGAGGCGATTCGTAAAGCGAAAAAAGCGAGCTTGCCAATTACTTGCGAAACGGCTCCTCACTACTTGGCTTTGTGTGATGAGGATGTGCTGAAGTACGGTGCAATGGCAAAAATGAATCCGCCGCTTCGTTCTAAAGCGGATCGTCAGGCGACGCTTGCCGCTATTGCAGATGGCACAATCGACATGATCGCAACAGATCACGCGCCTCACACTGCGGAAGAAAAGTCGGGAGATTTTGCAAAAACTCCTAACGGAATTATTGGTCTCGAGTGCGCTTATGGCGTGTGCCACAAAGTGTTGGTTGATGCGGGATACACGGACGATAAGCACTTAATTGAATTGATGTCAGTAAATCCGATGCAATTAATGAGCAGAAGACCTACGGATATTGCGGCTTTGCTGAACGTTTCTTCGCGCTGCGCAAATAAGCGTACGTTGCGTTTAAGCATTACTGAGCATCCTGAAAACGTTGATTTAGTGCTGATTAATATGCGTGAGCGGTGGACGGTTGACGCAAATTCCTTCCATTCTAAAGCGCGGAACACGCCATTTGACGGCTGGCAGCTTACGGGCAGGCCAGTGGCGACGATTATTGGTTCGGAAATTGCGTTCTCGAGAATGTGATTGTAGTGGAAGTTTGTTTGGTAGAAAATTATGGACGAATTAATTGAAGCGATTGCAGCAAAGCAGAATCCTAGCGTTGTGGGATTAGATCCTAAGCCTGGGATTGTGCCTGCGGAAATTATTAACGGTCTTGCAGATGAAGTTTTGCAAGAAGTAGACGGTGAAGATGCGCTGCCAACTCTTTTAGCTACGGCTTATTTTGAGTTTAATCGCGCGATTATTGACGCGGTTGCAGATATTGTGCCTGCTGTAAAGCCACAAATCGCAATGTATGAAGCTTTAGGATCTGCCGGCTTAGACACATACGCAATGACTTGCGAATACGCAAAATCGCAAGGATTACTTGTAATTGGAGACGCTAAGCGCGGAGATATTGGTTCTACAGCAAGCCAGTACGCGGCTCATTTAAGCGGTTTTGCTAATCTTTCCGCATATTTTGACGACGAAACCACTAATGGTAACGCATTGTCTCAATCTCTTAAAAATCTTCTAAAAAGCTCTAATAATCTGGACGTTTGGCACGAAGATTCGCTTACTGTCAACCCGTATATGGGTTCGGACGGTGTAAAGCCTTTTATTGACGAAGCGGTTGCGCACGATAAAAGTATTTTTGTGCTGCTTCGCACGTCAAATCCGTCTAGTAAGGAGCTTCAGGAGCTTATTTTGCAAGACGGTAGGCCAGTTTACGAGCACATGGCAGATTTGATTGAAGGTTGGGGTGCGTCAAGCGTTGGCAAGCGCGGCTACTCCAGGGTAGGAGCTGTTGTTGGCGCCACGCATCCGGAAGAAGGCAAGCGTTTGCGAGAGTTGATGCCGCACACTTTCTTCCTGGTCCCAGGCTACGGCGCTCAAGGTGGCACCGCCGGCGATGTTGCTGGAATGTTTGACGTGAATGGTGATGGTGCTATTGTGAACTCTTCTCGCGGAATTATTGGAGCGTGGCGTAAGTCGGAAGATTACGCTAACAATCAAGGCAAACTTCAACTTGAAGATGTGCTTGAGATTGTGCGCGAATCTGCGGCTGAATCGGCGCGAAATATGCGCGACGATTTGCGCCAGGCCGTCTATCGCTAAACAGGCCGTGTATAGATAAAAATGTATAACTAAAAAGTAAAACTGAACACAACTAAAATTAAAACCAAAACGCAACGGTACAACACATACAAGGGCAGGGGAAACCACATGAGTGATGGCATGTTTATTCCAACGCGAAAAGCTTCGGGAAACGCCATAATTACGTTACGTGACAACGCTTTCGATTCTTATGGGTCGTGTGCGTCGAACGAAAGTGACGATGCGAAATACTCGCGTCTTTGGGGGCGCAGGGCTGTAGAAGTGCTTAATAACGAAAAGCTTGACGAAGGCGTGTACCGTTTAACTTTGCGAGATTCTGAGATTGCTCATCATGCTAAACCTGCGCAATTCGTGAATTTATATTCGCCAGACGCAACTGCCATGCTTCCTCGTCCTTTTGGCGTGGCAAGCGTCGAGGGGGATACGTTTACGCTGATTTTTGCTGTGATTGGTAAAGGTACCGCTGAGTTTGCGGAACTTAAGCCGGGGGACACTGTGGATGCGCTTGGACCTTTGGGATTGGGCTTTACTATTGATCAGCCTGCGCATTATGTGTTGGTTAGCGGCGGTTTGGGTGTGCCGCCTATTATGTGCGCGGCTCAGGCTTTGAGTGAGCGTAAGGATTCTAGCGTAACGGCAGTGCTTGGCTACCGTAGCAAGCGTTTTGCAGACGACTTAATGAAAGAATATATTTCAGACGTACACAGTATTACGAACGCTGAAGGTACTGTTATTACGCTTCTTGACGAGCTTGAAAGAGTTAAGCATTTTAATTTTGACGACGATTTGCCAACGGTTATTTTGTCTTGTGGGCCTTTGCCTATGATGAAAGCTGTGGCTCATTGGGCGCATGAGCGTGGCGTGCAATGTCAGCTGAGCCTTGAGGCGCGTATGGGATGCGGTTATGGAACTTGTGTTGCTTGCGTGGTTGACACTTTGGAAGGCAGACTGAAAGTTTGCAATGACGGTCCTGTTTTTGATGCGAATCGTTTGGGTTGGGAGTAAAAAATATGAGTGCTGTAAATAATTCTGTAAATAATTCTGTAAATAACGCAAATTCTGCGACAATTTCCGCAACAAATTCCGCAACAAATTCCGCTGAAACTTTCGGTTTCGATACAAGTCACGTATGGAAGCACCCAACTCAAGTTGCGGGCGTTAAGTGGAAAAACATGGTTGGTACTGCTTCCGGAACTTTCCAGCTCGCAGCCTGCCGTCGCTTTTATGACGTGAGTCAGCTCGGCGCAATCTGCACAAAAGGCGTGTCTCCAGTACCGTGGGAGGGTAATCCTTCTCCGCGTACGGCTGAATCGCCTTCCGGAATGGTAAACGCAGTAGGTTTGCAAAATCCGGGCGTCGACCACTATTTAGTAGACGAGTTGCCAAAACTTAAGTCCATGGGAGCGCTTGTTATTACTAATGTTGCAGGCCACAGTGACGACGATTATGCGCAAGTTGTGGAAAAGCTTGCGGATTCTGCGGCCGACATGCTTGAAATTAACGTAAGCTGCCCGAACGTAACTCACGGCGGAATGAGCGTTGGCACGGATCCGGTGGCATTACATCGTTTAATTACGCGTCTTCGCGCAATGACTGATAAGCCAATGATCGTAAAAATGACGCCAAATGTGACGGATATTGTGTCGATTTGCAAAGCTGCTGTTGACGCTGGCGCGGACGCTTTAAGCATGATTAACACGCTGGTTGGTTTGCGAATTGATATTCGAACCGGCGAGCCGATTATTGCAAACCGTACGGGCGGCGTTTCAGGTCCTGCTATTTTCCCGATTGGTCTTGGCTTCGTGTGGCGAGTTCGTCAAGCTATGCCGGATATTCCGATTATTGGCATTGGTGGTATTGATTCCGGCGAAAAAGCTTTGGAATATTTGTATGCTGGAGCGAATGCTGTAGAAGTTGGTGCTGCCGCTTTGGTGGACCCTACTGCTCCGATTCGAATTGCGCGCGAGCTTGACGATTTGCTTGATTCGCGTCCGAAACTTGCGTCTTTGCTTGCTGAAGGCAAAACTTGGCGCTGAAATTAACTTGGCGCTGAAATTAAGAAAGTAATCGTATTTAGAAAGTATTTAAAAAATATTTTAAGAAAGAGAGCTAATTATGGCAGAATTAGACGAGCGTTTTACTAAGTTTTTGCTCGATTCAGGTGCGCTTAAATTTGGTGACTTTACGCTGAAATCTGGCCGCAAATCGCCTTATTTTATTAATGCGGGCGCTTTTGACGACGGCATGAAAATCGCAAATCTAGGTGCTTACTACGCTCAGCGCGTAATGGCAGCAATCGAAGAAGGCAAACTTCCGCAAAATATCGATACTGTTTTCGGCCCTGCTTATAAGGGTATTCCGCTGGCAGTTTCTACGGCAATGGCTTTGACGAATAATCACAATATGCCAGTCGGCTTTACTTTCGACCGCAAAGAGCGCAAAGATCACGGCGACGGCGGAATTATGGTTGGAAAGCCGCTAAAAGACGGTATGAAAGTGCTACTTGTTGACGACGTTATGACTGCTGGAACTGCAGTGCGTGAAACTTTGCCGAAGCTTAAAGCGGAAGCAAATGTGGAAGTTGTTGGCTTGATTTTGGCAGTAGATAGAATGGAGCGCACAAAAGACAGCGAGCTTTCAGCAGTAAAAGCAGTCGAGCAAGAATTTGGATTCCCAGTTTTGCCGATTGCAAACGTGCGCGAAATTTTTGCAGCAGCACAAAAACTCACTAATAGTGACGGAACTGCTGTTATGGACGAGAACTTAGCTTCGCGCGCTGCAGATTACCTGCGTACATACGGTGCGTAAACGTCCTCTACAATTTCGGAACCAAACGGCCATAGCGCAAGTTTTGCCATTTTGAAAGCTTGTATGCCAAATGGTATGCCAACAATTGTGCAGCAGCAAATAAATCCCGAAATTACGTAGCCCAAGGCAAGCATTGGCCCAATTAAAAGAACAATCCACAGCAAGTTCCAAATTGTGCTAACGCCGCCTCTATTGATAACACGCTTTCCAAACGGTGTTAGCGTGAGGCTTGCCATTTTGAAAGCTTGGATGCCAAATGGTATGCCAACAATGCTTACGCAAAGTAACAATCCTATAAAAAACCAGCTTGCGGCAAGGAGAAGACCACCAAATAACAGCCACACAATATTCCCAAAAAGTCTCATACTATGAGTATATAATCTCGCTGATATTGGTGCATGAGTGCATAAGTTGATGCTGTGTGGCATAATAAGCAAGGTTTATTTCTTAAGCTGCGTAAATTGCAGCTATATTAGCGAAAGAAACGGGTAACTCGTGGCACAGACTACCAATGATATTAAGAATGGATCGGTTTTGAACCTTGACGGTCAGCTTTGGACCGTCGTTAAGTTCCAGCATGTGAAGCCAGGCAAGGGTCCTGCTTTCGTGCGCACCACCATTAAGAACGTGCTCTCGGGCAAGATTGTCGACAAGACTTTTAACGCCGGCATGAAGATGGAGTTCGAGACCGTTGATAACCGCACGTTGCAGTATTCCTACGAAGATGGCGACAACTTCGTCTTCATGGATATGACCACTTACGATCAGGTTTATATTCCTAAGGTTTTGGTTGGCGACCAGAGCAAGTATTTGCTTGAAGGCACCGATTGCATCGTAAGCTTCCATGACGGCACTCCTTTGAGCGTTGAGCTTCCAGCTTCCGTAATTTTGACTATTACGCATACTGAGCCAGGCTTGCAGGGCAACCGTGCTAATGCTGGTACTAAGCCTGCAACTGTGGAAACCGGTGCTGAGATTCAGGTTCCACTCTTCGTGGGTGAAGGCGAAAAGGTGAAGGTCGACACTCGTGACGGCTCTTACCTTGGTCGTGAAAACTAAAGAAGTAGTTATCTAATTAAATTAACTATTTATTCCTAAATAATTTTTATAGTGTGACCCGGTGGCGATTATTCGTCGCTGGGTCGCGCGATTTTATGCTAAATTTATTGTAATTTTTAATACTTTGTGCAGAAGGGCGTTATTATGGCACGTTCCACCGCTCGTAAAAGGGCTTTGAATACGCTGTATGAGGCGGATGAAAAGAATCAGAATATTCTTTCTTTGCTTGAGGAGCGCGTTAAAGAGCCTGGTGCTCAAACGCCGCTTCCAGAATACGCTATTGAGATTGTTCGAGGCGTTGGTGAGCGACGCAATAGAATTGACAAGACTTTGAACCGTTATTCGACCGGCTGGAAAGTCGGAAGAATGGCTGTTATTGACCGCAATATTTTGCGTATTGCAGTTTGGGAAATTCTGCTTAACGAGGAAATTCCAGACAAGGTTGCAATCGATGAAGCAATTGCGTTGGCCAAAGTGTATAGCGACGATGAAGCTATTGCGTTTATTCACGGCTTGCTAAGCGCTATTGTGGCAGACAAAGACGCGTGCTTAGCAAAGTTTAACGGCGAATCCTCTCCGGAAGACGCTGCTACGGAAGACGCTGCTGCAGAAGACGCTGGCGACGCGGCTACTGACGCTGTTGCCGACGACGCTGTTGCTGACGACGCTGCTGCTGCCGATGCTGTTGCTGAGCAATAAGCTTTGCAGTTGTGCTATGCAGCTATTACGCTAAACCAAGCCCTCCAAATGTGAGATAGTTTTCTCGCGTTTGGAGCGCTTCGGCAGGTCGTCAGCGCAAATCCCGGAGAAAAAACTCCGGCAAATGTTCCAAAAAACGGCCAATCCAGCAACATTTTCCGGAGAAAAAACTCCGGAGAATGTTCCAAAAATTCACTGAAACAGCAACATTTTCCGGAGAAAAATCTCCCGCAAATGTTCCACAAAAGCGATAATTCCTTTACAGCGTTGTACAGAAAATAACGAAATCTCGCCAAAAAGTGACAGTGACTTTACAAGCATGTAAAGAAAAAATCAGAATCTTGCGGAAAAGCGATTAAAACTTTACAGCTGTGCTATGCTTCCGTCGATTTCTGTTGATTAGGTAACACTAGCATTAATGCTCTGCAGACGCCATGCCAAACCAATTCACCATTCAAACACAAAACCCGGCGTGGTTATAATACTTCAAATGAGGAGTATTCGTGTGGTGAGATTTGAGATTTTTCGCACTGAACGAAGGACGCTCGCGCAGCGCTTTGACCGAACTTGAAATCAATGGGATTTCAAGCTCCTTCAAAGCGTGATTTGGCTCAATTGTGAAGCACGGTGTGCTTCACATGCCAAATCAGCCAAACGGCTACCAATAGCCGTGAGGAATAAGCTCGCTACTGAGCTTGCGTTGAAAGCACACCGTGCTTTCAACTTGAGCAAGCTCACGCTCCGAGTTGCTTTCGCGCGCGCAATGCTGCGCGAAAGCAGGTCGTCGCGCAAAACTCGCGCCACATTAAACAAGAGACCATTGCGTGGAACGCGTGTGATGTTTATGTCTAAATCGCAATTATGCAGAATCGCGAGATTAAAACTCGGAATTACCAAAAACAAAAAGACTCAGCAATAAGCAATAACCACCGCCGGCGCGGCGCGTCGTCCGTCCGCCAACCTGAGTAAACTTGCCACGAATATCCTAAAGCCATAAGGGGGTCAAGGTGGATTATTGCAACACCTTCGCCGGATTCGGCAGTGATGATGCATTATTGGTATTGGAGGATGGTCAGGTTTACGTTGGTAAGCCTTTTGGTGCGCAAGGTTCTACGCGCGCTGAGATTGTGTTCTCCACGGGCATGACTGGTTATCAAGAAACATTAACTGATCCAAGTTATGATCAACAAATCGTAGTTCAAACATTCCCACACATAGGTAATACGGGAATGAATCACGAAGATCCAGAATCCGCTCGTATTTGGGTTGCAGGCTACGTGGTTAAGGAGCCAAGCCCAATAGTTAGCAATTGGCGAGCTGAAGGTTCCTTGGAAGACGATTTACAAAAGCAAGGTATCGTTGGCATTAGTGGTATTGATACTCGAAAGCTGGTACGTCATTTACGCTCGGTAGGCGTTATGCGTGCCGGCATTTTTTCTAATAAGGCCCTGGTTGATTCGTCAACCGGGGCTTTTCGTACCGTCGCTTCTTTCGTTGACGAAATTAAGCAGACTCCGCAAATGCAGGGCTTGCGTTTAACGGATGAAGTCAGTACTCAAGAAACGTACACGGTTGAGCCTTGCGGTGATTTTGAAGGCAAAGATCCGCTTTACACGGTTGTAGCAGTCGACTTTGGTATTAAATCCATGACGCCTCACCGTTTGGCAGAGCGCGGCTGCCGCGTGCACGTCGTAAGCTCCTCAATAAGCTTTGAATCTCTGCAAGCACTTAACGCTGACGGCGTATTCTTCTCAAACGGACCGGGAGATCCTGGCCAGGCCAATCGTGAAGTCGAACTTTTGCGCAAAGTTTTGGACGCAGGCTACCCATTCTTTGGAATCTGTTTCGGAAATCAGTTACTTGGCCGCGCTCTCGGCTTTGGCACTTACAAACTAAAGTTTGGTCACCGCGGTATTAATCAGCCTGTAAAAGACGTTACAACCGGCAAAGTGGAAGTTACGGCTCACAATCACGGCTTCGCAGTGGACGCTCCTCTCGAAGGCCCTGTTCAATCTCCTTACGAAAGCGGACACTTTGGTCGCGTAATGGTATCGCATATCGACTTGAACGACAACGTTGTAGAAGGTTTGCAATGCCTTGATATTCCAGCGTTTTCAGTGCAGTATCATCCGGAAGCTGCAGCAGGTCCGCACGACGCTTCCTACCTATTCGACCGCTTCGTGGAATTAATGCGCGAAAATCCTCGAAAAAGCAAGTAATACTCGAAAAAGCAAGTAAGATTTTAAGATTCACGGAAAGAGAAGTTTACTATGCCAAAACGTACTGATATTAAGTCGGTTATGGTAATTGGTTCCGGTCCTATTGTTATTGGTCAGGCTGCAGAATTTGATTATTCGGGAACGCAGGCTTGCCGAGTTCTTCGCGAAGAAGGTATTCGCGTAATCTTAGTCAACTCTAACCCGGCTACGATTATGACGGATCCGGAGCTTGCTGACGCAACTTATATTGAGCCAATCGACACCTCGATTTTGGAGCGCATTATTGCTAAGGAGCGTCCGGATGCGTTGCTTCCAACGCTTGGCGGACAAACTGCACTTAATGCGGCAATGGATTTGGGTCGCGCGGGAATCCTGGAAAAGTATAACGTTGAGCTTATTGGCGCTTCTTTGGAAGCAATCGACCGCGGCGAAGATCGCGAGCTTTTCAAAAAAGTCGTTGAAAAAGCTGGAGCTGAATCGGCAAAATCCTTTATTGCTCACTCAATTGAAGAAGTAGACAAAATTGTTGAAACTTTAGGATACCCGGTAGTAGTACGTCCAAGCTTTACTATGGGCGGCTTGGGTTCTGGTATTGCACACAACGAGGAGGAACTTCACCGCATTGCGGGGGCTGGTATTCACTATTCTCCAACAAACGAAGTGCTTATTGAAGAAGGCATTGAAGGCTGGAAAGAGTTTGAGCTTGAGCTTATGCGCGACGCAAAAGATAACGTCGTAGTTGTTTGCCCAATCGAAAACGTGGATCCTGTAGGCGTGCATACGGGCGACTCAATTACCGTAGCTCCTTGCTTTACGCTTACCGACCGTGAGTATCAGAAGATGCGCGATATTGGTATTGCGATTATTCGAGGCGTCGGCGTCGATACGGGTGGTTGCAATATTCAGTTCGCAATCAACCCTCAAACCGGACGCATCATCGTCATCGAAATGAATCCGCGCGTGTCTCGTTCTTCCGCGCTCGCATCCAAAGCAACCGGCTTCCCAATTGCAAAAATCGCAACGAAACTTGCTCTCGGCTACACTTTGGACGAAATTCAAAACGATATTACTCGCTCAACTCCTGCAAGCTTCGAGCCAACAATCGACTACGTGGTAACGAAGATTCCACGTTTCGCTTTCGAAAAGTTCCCGGGAGCAGACACCACGCTCACAACTTCCATGAAGTCGGTTGGTGAAGCAATGGCTTTGGCTGGAAACTTCCAGGAATCTCTTGGAAAAGCAATGC
>NZ_LRTV01000001.1:434881-453297 GCF_003408845.1 Gardnerella massiliensis | reverse complement strand
GCGCGCGCTATGGGGTGGGGCAACGCCTGAGCAGATTTTTGCCGCAACTAAAATCGACCCTTGGTTTGTGGAACAGTTAGCGCAAATTAACGAAACTGCGCTCGCGGTTCGTGAAGCTGAAACTTTAACTCCTAAGGTTTTGAAGCGCGCTAAGCTTGCTGGTCTTTCGGATGTGCAAATCGCGCATTTGCGTAATCTTGGTGACGAAGGCGAAAACATGGTTCGTGAGCTTCGTTGGGCTTACGGTTTGCGCCCTGTTTATAAGACGGTTGATACTTGCGCAGCCGAGTTCGATGCGGCAACTCCGTACTACTATTCTTGCTACGCTGACGAAAGTGAGTTGAAGAAGCGCGATCGCGAAGCTGTGATTATTCTTGGCTCTGGTCCGAACCGAATTGGCCAGGGTATTGAGTTTGATTACACTTGCGTTCACGCTGTGCAGGAATTAGGTAAGGATTACGACACCATTATGGTGAATTGCAATCCTGAAACAGTTTCCACAGATTACGATATGTCTGACCGCCTTTACTTTGAGCCACTTACTTTCGAAGATGTGCTTGAAATTTATGAAGCGGAAAAGAAGCTTGGTCCTGTTAAGGGCGTAATTGTGCAGCTTGGCGGCCAAACGCCGCTTTCGCTTGCTGCTCGTCTTAAAGCTGCGGGTGTGCCAATTTTGGGAACTACTCCTGAGGCTATTGATTTGGCGGAAAACCGTGAGCTTTTTGGTGAGGTGCTTCGTCAAGAAGGCATGAACGCCCCTCGTTACGGCACGGCTTTGAGTCTTGAGGAAGCGAAGGATGCTGCTCACGCAATTGGTTACCCGGTTCTTGTGCGCCCAAGCTACGTGCTCGGCGGCCGCGGTATGGAAATCGTGTACGACGATGCTCAGCTTGCAAAATATGTTGAGCGCGCTTTGGATGAGGCTCGTGCGGATACGGTTGTTTCTGGCCGCTTGCCTTCGCCACTGTTGATTGATAAGTTCCTTCAGGACGCTATTGAAATCGACGTTGACGCACTTTACGACGGCAACGAGCTTTATATTGGCGGCATTATGGAGCATGTTGAGGAAGCTGGCGTGCACTCTGGTGACGCTGCTTGCACTCTTCCTCCAAGCACGCTTTCGGACGATCAAATTCGTCGCCTTCGCGAGGGTACGCTTTCGATTGCTCGCGGCTGCTCGGTTCGTGGTCTTATTAACGTTCAGTATGCTTTTATGGCCAACACTTTGTACGTAATCGAAGCAAATCCTCGCGCTTCTCGCACGGTTCCGTTTGCTTCTAAAGCTACGGGCGTTGCTCTTGCTAAGGCGGCTGCTCGAATTATGGCTGGCGAAACAATCGCCCAGCAGCGTAAGCGCGGACTTCTTCTTCCAAAGGGCGACGGTGGTGACATTCACCCAGGTCAGCAGGTTGCTATTAAGGCTTCCGTGCTGCCTTTCAAGCGTTTCCGCACTCCTGTTGGTCGCACGGTTGATATTTTGCTCGGACCTGAGATGCGCTCTACGGGTGAGGTTATGGGCTTTGACCGTGACTTCCCGCACGCTTTTGCTAAGAGCCAGCTTGCAGCTTACAAGGGTGGTTTGCCTACGAGTGGCAACGTGTTTGTGTCGGTAAGTGATGCGGATAAGCGACAATTGCCGCTTCTTGCTGTGCGTTTAGTAGAGCTTGGTTTTACGATTTGGGCTACTGAGGGTACTGCTTCCGTACTTCGTCGTTACGGTATTGATTCCGTAATAGTTGACAAGCTTTCTAGTCGAGGCGACACGGCGAAGGATGTAAGTCATCGCGGGGAAAGAATCGGTAAAAATGTTGTGGAGCTTATCGAGAATGGTAAGATTGATATGGTACTCAACACACCGAATTCGAGAGGGTCTCGTACGGATGGTTATGCTATTCGTGCAGCAGCCGTGGCTGCGGATCTTCCACAATTCACCACTATTACTGAGTTCGCACCAGTCTTAATGGCTATTGAAGCTGTTAAGAACAACGATTATCAGGTGATGAGCATTCAAGAGCATGCTCAGCAGCTGTTTGCAATTGAACGGGCTGAAAGACAAGAAAGTCGGGCGTGATACATGACCGAGAGCATTCGTGACCAGGAAGTACAGGCGCAACGATCTGATTTTGGTCTGCGTTTGAAGAACGCTATGGCCAAGTACGGCCCGCTGTGCGTTGGTATTGATCCTCATCGCAAAATGTTGCTGAACTGGGGATATAACATGGATGCTCTCGGTGCGGAATTGTTCTCTATGCGCATGTTGCAAGCTATGAACGGCAGGGCTGCGGCGGTAAAATTCCAGTCCAGCATGTTCGAGCGCTACGGTTCTAAAGGTTTCGCAGCTCTTGAGCGTGTGCTGTATGCCGCTCGCCAAATGGATGTTATAACCATTGTTGACTGCGGTCACGGCGGTTTATCCACTACTATTTCTGCGCTTGCGGACGCGTATTTTAAGCCAGATTCCCCACTTCTTACTGATGCTATTACTTTGTTGCCATACTATGGTGCTCGTTCCATGGGCGGTTTGATTAATGAAGCGCTTAATAATGGTCGCGGTATTTTTATTGCGTCCCTTACTTCTAACCGGGAGGGTGCGAGCTTGCAGACTGCTATTCGTCAAAGTGGCATGTATCGCGGCACCACCGTTGCGCATGGAATTGCTTTAACAGCGCAAAGTTTTAACGATAAAACTAAGGGTATGGGTTCCGTTGGCTTGATTGTTGGCGCCACCATTGGTGACTGGATGAATGGTGGCGGTATTGACGTTGCTAGTTTCACTGGTCCGATTCTTTCGCCAGGATATGGTTGGCAGGGTGCGGAAGCGAACGACTTGAGGAGAGTATTTGCCGGTACTCATGGTAATGTGTTGGTAACTGTTTCGCGTTCTATTGCTTCACACGGTCCAGATATTGGTGAACTTTCTGCGGCAACTGAACGTATTGCATGGGATATTCGTCAAGCTTTGATTGACTCTGACGATCATGCGTGAGTGAGGGGGTAAAAGAAATGACTACCGAAAATGAGAGGATCGCGCAACCAAAGCGTCGCTTAATTGTATTAACCGGTCCTACTGCTGCTGGCAAAGGCACAGTGGAAGGGATACTTCGTGAGAAGCATCCTCATATTTGGTTGTCTGTTTCAGCTACTACTCGCGCTCCGCGTCCTGACGAGTTCAATGGCATTCACTATTGGTTCTTGGATGAAGAAGAGTTTGAACGTCGTAGGCGTAATGGTGAATTTTTGGAGACGGCTTTAGTTCACGGCATGGCTCATTATGGCACGTTGTTGCAGCCTGTTTTGGATCATCTTGAGCAAGATATTCCGACTTTGCTTGAGATTGATTTGCAGGGTGCTCGTCGAGTAAAGCAGGAGGCGGCTCGACTTGGTTTGGAAGTCGTGTACGTTTTCATTGCTCCGCCAAGTTTTGAAGAGCTTAAGAAACGTCTTATTGGACGTGGTACGGAGACTCCTGAGCAGCAGGCTAAGCGTTTGGAAACTGCGAAAGTTGAGATTGCTGCAGCTAGTGAGTTTGACGTTGTTATTGTGAACGATAGCGCTGAGCGTGCTGCAGACGAATTGTGGCATGTTATTGCTAAAGAATACGATTTGGAATAAGTATCGCCGCAATATCCAATCAATAGCCTATAATAGGCAATTTGGAACTATTGTAGCACCATAGAATTTGGAGAATATTATGGCATTGGGCACTCAGCCAACACCTACGGGTCTTGCGAATCCACCAATTGATGATTTGATGCAACATGCGGATTCCAAGTATGCGCTTGCCTTATTTGCTGCAAAACGAGCACGTCAAATTAATGCTTATTTCACTCAGCTTAATGAAGGTTTGTTGCAAAATGTTGGACCATTAGTTGAGTATCGGAATCAAGAGAAGCCTTTGTCTATTGCTTTCCGCGAGATTAATGATGGTTTGCTTGAAGAAACGCTTGGTGAAGATGATTTAAGCGAAGGTAATTAAGTTACTGTTTGAATCTTCTATTGCGATTAATCGCAGCCGCAATCTGTACTGGTGAAAGTAGGGAGTGCGACTGCGTTTTTCGCTTTATACGGTAGTTTATTGAATATTATTGGACATTATTAAACTTTAGGAAACTTTGGGAAACCTTAGGAATATTAAGTAACCTTAGGAAACCTTAGGAATATTAAGTAACTTTAGGGAATATTAGGTAACGTTAGGGAACGTTAGGAGGGGAATGTGGAAGAACGTAAGTTGATTTCTGCAGAATCTGTAACTGAAGGTCATCCTGACAAATTATGCGATCAGATTGCTGACGCTATTTTGGATGACATGCTTCGACAGGATAAGCATGCGCATGTTGCGGTAGAAGTGTGCGCGTCCGTTGGACAATTTGTGGTATTTGGTGAGGTTCGCGGCGAAGTTTATACCGACATTCCTGGCATTGTGCGTCGCGTGGTTCGTAACGTTGGGTATACGAGTTCTGCGATTGGTCTTGACGCGGATTCTTGCGGTGTTATGGTTTCGTTGACTGAGCAAAGCGCCGAAATTAACCAGGGTGTTGCTCGCTTGGATGCGGTTCGCGAAAGTGAAGCCTCTCGTGAGGAGCGTTATGCTGCTCAGGGTGCGGGGGATCAAGGTGTAATGTTTGGCTACGCAAGTGACGAAACTGATACGTATATGCCATTGCCAATATATCTTGCCCACCGTTTGTCTCAGCGGCTTGCGCAAGTTCGTAAAGACGGTACGGTGTCTCATCTTCGTCCGGATGGTAAAACGCAGGTAACTATTGAATACGATTCTAAGGGTGTGCCTCAGCGTTTGGATACGGTGTTGATTTCTACTCAGCACGATCCAGAAGTTTCGCGCGAATGGTTGCAGGCTCAGTTGGTTGAGCATGTTGTTAATCCTGTGTTGGATGAGGTTCTTGCTGAACGAGTTGCGCACGATTCGTACCGTATGCTGGTTAATCCTACTGGTTCTTTCATTTTGGGTGGTCCTGCCGCGGATTCCGGGTTAACTGGTCGAAAAATTATTGTTGATACCTATGGTGGTGCTGCTCACCATGGTGGCGGTGCTTTTTCTGGAAAAGATCCTAGTAAGGTTGATCGTTCCGCAGCGTACGCTGCTCGCTGGGTTGCGAAAAATATTGTTGCCGCTGGTCTTGCGCATAAGGCAGAAGTGCAGGTTGCGTATGCCATTGGTATTGCGGATCCTGTGAGTGTGAACGTGGAAACGTTTGGCACTGAGGCTGATGGCATTACTCGCGCGGATATTGCTCGTGCTGTGCGCGAAGTGTTTGATTTGCGTCCTGCTGCGATTATTGACGAGCTTGATTTGCTGCGTCCAATATATGCTTCTACGGCAGCTTATGGTCATTTTGGTCGTACTGATGTGGAATTTCCTTGGGAAGAGACGAATCGCGTAGATCAGTTGCGTGCTGCCGTAAGTAATCGCAAGTAGGTAATCGCAAGTAGGTAATCGCAATTAAGTAATTGCAAGTAAGTAACGCAATTAATCGTAATTAATCGCAATTAAGCACAGGTAAACGAGATTGTTTATAGCGATAGGTTTTTGCAGTAAACTCGATAGTAGTTGTGTGAGGTAATTCAAGCAGAGCTCAAAGGATTTTCATGGCAGAACAACCTTCGTTAGACGGATTGGCGCGCAAAACGCGGCGTAAACGTACTGTCGCTGAGCGCATACCTGCTAAGAAGCATGCCATAGCGCGGGTGATTCTTGACGTTCAAGCTGCGCATTTAGGACGGACTTTCGATTATCTTATTGCGCAAGATCAAGACGAGTCCGCTCAGCCGGGTGCGTTTGTGCGCGTGCGGTTTGGGGCGCAAAAGCTTATTGGCGTGATTTGGTCTCGTTCTTCTCACACTGATACCCCTGCTTCTGCTTTGCGATTTATAGAACGTGTATTGCCGTCGGATGTGCTGCTTTCTAAGTCTTTACGCGACGATATTGATGCTATAGCAGCAGCCTACGGCGGCACAAGCGCTAATATTCTTCGTCTTGCCGTCCCTCAGCGTGTAGCGCGCGTCGAACATGAAACTGTGTTTGACAATATACGATTGCAGCGGAGAAAAGATTGGTGTCGAAAACTTAAGCAGCGCCTGCTTGAAAATAACAATGCGCAATCGTCATACGCTACTACAGCTCGCATGCTTAACTCATATTCGAATGCTGATATGTTGTACTCAGCTTTGAATAGGCCAGTTGCGTACGATGCTGCCGACGATAGTTACGATACTGCCGACGATAGTTACGACGCTGCCGACGATAATCATAATGTTGCTCAATCGTTTGTGGTTGACGCGTTACCCGGCTCTCAAAGGCTGGCTCAAGACTTAGCGTGGATGATAGTTACTGCTATAAGTGCGGGCAGGCAGGCTGTGGCAGTGTTGCCAACGTTAAGGGAAGTGAACGACGTTATGCGCGCGCTTATGGCGTATGGTTTACAGCCGTATAAGCGCGTGGATGACAATCACCCTGGCTTTTCAGCCGGCGGTTTTGACGGTGACGTCGCCCGTCTTTCTGCAGCTGACGCTCCTGCTGACCGTTACCGCGCTTGGCGTGCGGTTGCAGCTGGCATAGTGCCATGCGTGCTCGGTACGCGTGCCGCCATGTATGCTCCGGTTGAAGGTGATGCGCTTTTTGCAATCGTTGAGGATACTGCATACCAGTATGCTGACGGCATGATGCCTTATGCACAGGCTCGTGGCGTTATGAGACTTCGCGCTCAGCGGCACGGCGGCATTTTTGTGGCAATGGCATATTCCAGGAGTGCGTTAAGCCAAAGTGAAGTAGATTGCTACGCGTCAAATACTGAGGTCGCGCAATTAGTCAGCGGCGCAAGTATTCCGGTGGCTCCTTTGCAGGCGGTACGCGAAACGTTGGTTCCGTGGGTGCGCTGGCTCAATCGTGCAACTTTGTCGGCTCTAGCTGATCAAAGCATAGGCGCGCGCATCCCGCACACTGCTGTGCGTGCTATTAATGATGCGCTCAGTGAAGGTTGCCCTGTATTGTTTTCCATTCCGCAAGATGGCGTAACTCAATCTGCAGTATGCGCTTCCTGTAATACGCAAGCTCGTTGTAAACGTTGCACTGGTCCGCTCGATATAAGTAGCGGAAAATCGTCGGCGCGTTGCCTATGGTGTGGTGCTAGCTCAGTTTCGTGGTCTTGTTCCCATTGCGGATCTCACAATATGCGTGCCATACGTGTTGGTGCTGCTGGTACTGCGGAAGAATTAACAAGACTATTCCGAAACGTACCGCTAGTACTTTCCTCACCGCACCAGCCGCACGGCATAGTTGAGTGCATAAACGAGCAGCCAATTATTGTTGTTGCAACGCCTGGGGCTGAACCGCGCGTGCGTGCGCGTGAAGAAGGAAAGTGCGGTGAATACCGTGTAGTTGCAATACTTGATACTTGGGTGAGTTTATATGCAACTGGTTTAGACGCAAGAGTTGATACGTTAACCGCCTGGATGAAAGCTGCCTCCTTGTGTGCGCCTAGAAGCAGGGGAGGAAGCGTTCTGTTAATTGGAGAAACTTACCAAAATCTTGCAAGTGCACTTACTTTGTGGGATACGACGCAACTTTCACGCAACGAACTTTTAGAACGCAAACAGACAGTATTGCCTCCTGCAGTGTCGGCTGCATGCGTGTGGGGTTCTCGAGACGCAGTAATGCAAGCGTTGCGCGATATTGGTGCTATGGTGCAGCTAGACGACGATAGTTGTAGCAACCAAAGCGAGAATCAGAACGCTAATCAAGAAAATCAGAACGCTAATCAAATTATATGTTCCAATAAAAATTTGCCAATGCTCACTATGAAAATGGACGTATTAGCGGAAACGGACAAAATAGCGGAAACGGACGAAGCAAACGAATCCTCCCAAGAACATAACGTTGAACAAACTATTCCGCCGTTGCTGGGAATCGTCCCCATGCACCCACCTGTTACTGACCACTTCCAGCATTTTGAAAATTTTGACGACAGAGTAAAAGCAGTCGTAAGGGTGCCGTTATCTTTCAGACAAGAATTAGTGCTCCGTTTACAGCGCGAAGTAGCGCATCACGTAGCAACGCGTGCTGCTGGAGAATTGCGTTTTTGTATTGATCCAAAAGATTTATTAGCGTACTGAGGAGGGATTATGCCAAAAATATATAATTGCGCGGTATTAGGAGATCCTATTGACCATTCGTTGTCTCCCGTATTGCACAACGCAGCTTATAAAGCTTTAGGACTTACGAATTGGCAATATAGCAAGAAAAAAGTAAGCGAAACTGAGCTAGCCGATTTCATAGCCAATCTTGACGATTCTTGGAAAGGCTTAAGCCTTACAATGCCGCTTAAAAAAACCGTAATGAAACTCGGCACACCTTGCGATTACTGGTCTCGTGCGCTTAAAGTCGCAAACACGGCGATTTTTACAAGCAATCCTGCAACAGCTTTGCCTTCGCAAATTGAACTGTGCAACACAGACGTAAGTGGCATAATTACAGCTTTTATTCGATCCTTGCACGAGAGCATATGCCAAGTAAAAAAGGCCGTTATTATTGGAAGCGGCAACACGGCATCCTCTGCAATGGCGGCGCTGATAGAAATTGCGCAAGCTTCGAAACTTGAGCAGGTGCAAGTTATTGCAAGAACTGAAAATGACGGTAGCGTAAAAGGCGTTGAACGTTTTAATAATCTTTTGCGCGCGTACTGCGCGGATTCTCCAAATAGCAGAAGCATAGAGCCGTGCTTAGAAAACGGGGAAGCTGAAAGTAGGGAAGTAGATTCAAAATACGAATCAGTTGTAGGTATTGAATTCCCAACGCTTAGTGAAGAAGCGCTTAAAAAATTTGCCGACTATAGCGCGGAAAAATTAGGCGCGGAAAAATTATCGGAATGTGACGAATCTCTCATTTTGAAATCCTTAAGTTCCTTAGACGCAATTCGCGCAATCGCAGAAGCAGATATTGTAATAAGCACCGTTCCAGCGCACGTCGCGGACGGCATAGCGTTAGCGCTCAAAGCATACTGTCAAAACAGGCGCGTGAAAAAATTGGGAACGCTGCTTGACGTAGTGTACGATCCTCGCCCAAGCATGCTGCTTAGTGCTTTCAGGCAATACGGATTAGGAATTGGCGGCGAAGAAATGCTTCTGTATCAAGCATTAGCGCAAGTAAAGCTTATGACGTTCGAATACAGGAATTCGGAAGAAAAATCGGAAGTAAGCTCGGAAGTAAGCTCGGAAAATATTTTTGAGAATGATTCTGACAAGGCCGCAGATTACGATAATCCTAGAGACTGTGAATATTTAAGTAATTGCATGCGAAAAGCCTTACAGGAGGCATTATGAGCGCTAGTACTAGTAAGCAACATGATGTGCAAGATGATACGCAAGATGAGGTTCAACGTGAAGCTCAGCCTGGTACGCAACGTGATACGCAAATTAGTATGCAATTAACCGACAGTTTTGAAGTTATGCTGATTACCGGCATGAGCGGTGCCGGGCGCTCGCACGCAGCCAACGCTTTGGAAGATATGGGATGGTATGTTATCGACAATCTTCCGCCGAAACTGCTCATACCGCTAGTGGATATGATGACCTCATCCGGTTCAAAAGTGCATAAACTCGCCGCAGTTATTGACGTGCGCTCGCGCGGGTATTTTGACGACCTGTTTGCGGTTCTTGCGCATATTGACGAGCTTGGCGTAAAAACGCGCATTTTGTTCCTAGACGCTTCAGACTCCGTGCTTATTAAGCGCTATGAATCCGTGCGCAGGCCTCACCCTCTGCAGCGCGGCGGCAGGCTGATTGACGGCATTCAAGAAGAGCGCGAATTACTTGGGCACTTAAAAGACTGCGCGGATATTATTATCGACACTTCAACACTGAGTATTCACCAGCTTTCCACAAAGCTTTATGAAGGGCTACTTGGCAAGGGTTCCTCAACAGTATCTGTGCACATTTTCAGCTTCGGCTTTAAATACGGCATGCCAATGGACGCTGATTTTGTAATTGATATGCGATTTTTGCCTAATCCGTTCTGGGTACCTTCTTTGCGGGAACTTACCGGTAAAGATCAAGCAGTGAGCGACTACGTACTTTCCAACCCTGCAGCAGTTGCTTTTTTGGACTCTTACGAAAAAGCACTACTCACCGCTATCGACGGTTTTGCTAAGGAAGACAAGCATTACGTGACTATTGCCGTGGGTTGTACAGGAGGTCAGCATCGTTCGGTAGCGGTAAGTATTGAACTTGCGCGACGTTTGAGATTGCACGGCTTGCAAGTTACAGTATCCGCTCGCGAACTTCAGCGGAGATCGTAAATAAAAGCAAAATAAAGTTCAGTAGTATCGGACTTAGCAAAGCTCAATAAAATTGAGCTAAACAAAGTTGAGAAAAATTGAGCTAAACAAAGTTCGTAAATTGGACAAAAATATGCAAAATTAAATAGAATGAAGTAATTCCAAGCAAATTCAAAAGTTTTGTGCTGTAAATACGTGCAAACGTGTGCAAAAAATCACTAAAATGTCCAACGTATTCTGTATCACAGAAAGCCGGGCATGTCGTGTGCCAAAGCATCATGCAAGTATTCACAGCACGCATATTTTAAGAAGAACAAAAGTAGGAGGTTGTCCCTTGGCTCTTCTTGACGACGTCAAAAATGAACTCGTTTCCAACAACAATGAGCTCCCGACTGTCATTATGGCTCAAGCGGCAGCGATGATGCGTTTTGCAGGCGGTTTAAGGCCGGTGAACAACCAGGCTATTATTCGCGCTCAGTTTGATTCTCAGCGTGCCGCACAGTGGCTTGTTGAAGTATTGAAGACGCATTTCCAAAGGGAAGCGGTTATTTCCCAAGTTACGCGCCAAACTCCTACCGGTACTGTGATTCGCTACGACGTAGTGGTTGAACGTGGGGCAGCAGCGTTGGCTCTGCAATCCGGCTTACTCGACCGCCGAATGCGCATTGTTGCAGGCTTGGCTCCAGAGATTATTAGCGGCAGTATTGCTCAAATTAAGGCAGCTTGGCGTGGTGCATTCCTGGCGCACGGTGCTATTTCTGATCCTGGAAAAGCAAGTTACCTAGAAGTTGTATGCCCAACGCATGAGGCTGCAAATGCTTTACAAACCATGGCTGCGCGTCTAGGAATTAGCGCCAAAGCTCGTCAGGTTCGTAGCTCCGAACGCGTGACCTTACGCGATTCTGACGCCATCGAGCGCATGCTAAATCTGATTGGTGCTCCTCGTTCAGCCCGCGAATGGACTGGCAAGCGTTCAGACGGGGAAGCCCGCGGAAAAGCCAATCGTCTCGCCAACTTTGACGATGCAAACATGCGTCGTAGCGCCAAGGCTGCGGCAGAAGCTTGCGAAAAAGTTCGTCATGCTTTTGAAATCTTAGGGGACGATATTCCAGATAATCTTTTGATGGCTGGTAGGCTTCGTTTGGAACATAGCGATGCCAGCTTGGAAGAACTCGGACATTTAGCCGATCCTCCTATCACAAAGGATGCTATCGCAGGACGAATCCGCAGGCTTTTGCAGCTTTCGGCGAAGGTTGAGAAGTCGCGTATGCAGCAGCTTTAATAGCGTTTTTGCTGCTCGTTTATTGCGGAGTTGATTTTTTCTTAATTGGCGCGAGCGCGATTTTCGCTTCTCGCGCTTTTTGTTTTCGTGATTTTCTCTCCTCGCGATTTTATTTTGCGTGATTCTTGCGTATCGTCTATAAGTTTTGTAACTGATTTAGTTTTTTGGTTTTTACGAGGCTGGAAAATTTGTGTTTGCGCAAGTTCTTGTTTGGTGTGGCGCGAGTTTTGGGGGATTTCTCTCCTCGCACGTCCCGTCCTTCGCTCCGCACTCATGTGAAATATTTTTACTGTAGTAAAACCTTGTTTATGTTGTGTTGCGTTCGCTCAGTCCTCTTTTAGTGCTCGTAGAGAAATCCCCCAAACTCTGCGTGCTAATCGTTAATAACCTCGTTTTATCGCAGAGATTTTTCGATTTTTCTTCTTCGCTCGACTTGTCAGTAGCCTACGGCTCTGACGTCCGTCTTCGCTCAGCGCGAAAAATCTCAAATCTCACCACACGAATATTTGCTCGACCAAGCAACACCCACCCCTCACTACTGATAAAACCGCTAGTGTTTTGTGGAGTGGTAGGAAAGTCTGGTGTGGTGTCTGCAGAGCACTAATGCTAGTGTTCTCTAATCAATAAGTACTCAGCGTGTGCGGCAGCATGAATGCTAGTGGCTTCTAGGCAATAAGTACTCAGTGTGTGCAGCAGCATGAGTGCTAGTGTTCACTAGTCAACAGTACTCAGCGTGTGCAGCAGCAATACTGCAAAGCTATAGAAACATTTGCGGGAGTTTTTCTCCGGTAAATGTTGCTGTTTTGGTGGTTTTTTGGAACATTTGCCGGAAAAACTCCGGCTTTTGTAGCTGCGCTGGCCATTTTTTGGAACATTTGCTGGAAAAACTCCGGCGTTTGTAGCTGTATTAGCCGTTTTATGGAACATTTGCGGGAAAATTCCCGGCATTTGTAGCTACGTCGGCGTTATTTTGGAACATTTGCGGGAGTTTTTTCTCCGGCGTTTGTTGTTGTTTTGGTGGTTTTGTGGAACATTTGCCGGAGTTTTTGCTGTGGTGGATTGTTGAAGATATGCGGTATAATTGCGCACGGCATTGTTTAATATTTGAGGCTGATTCTACGTCTTTTTGAACAAATTAAGCCAGAATGGTAAGCCAATACGATTTGGAAAGGATACCAATGAAGACACTGAAAGATTTGGGAGATTTGAGTGGCAAGCGCGTGTTGGTTCGCGCTGATTTTAACGTTCCTCTCAAGGGTACGACGATTACCGATGACGGTCGTATTCGAGCTGCTTTACCAACCATTAAGGCTTTGCGTGAGCAGGGTGCGAAGGTGATTTTGATGGCTCACCTTGGTCGTCCAAAGGGTCAGGTTGTTCCAGAGCTTTCATTGGCTCCAGTGGCGGAGCGTTTAGGTGAGCTTCTTGGTGTGAAAGTTTCCTTGGCTGCAGATACCTACGGTGAGGATGCTCAGGCTAAGGTTGCTGCCATGAACAATGGTGACGTTGTTCTGCTTGAAAACGTGCGCTTCAACGCTGAAGAAACCAGCAAGGATGCTTCCGAGCGCGCAGCCTACGCTAAGAAGATTGCCGCTCTTGGTGAAGTATTCGTTTCCGACGGTTTCGGTGTTGTTCACCGCGCCCAGGGTTCTAACTACGATGTTGCTGCTGACCTTCCAGCAGCTGCGGGCTTGCTTGTTGAGAAGGAAGTGAAGGCACTTTCTCGCGCGACCGAAAATCCAGAGCGTCCTCTGACTGTTGTGCTTGGTGGTTCTAAGGTTTCTGACAAGCTCGGTGTTATTGAAAACTTGCTTGCTAAGGCTGATCGTCTTGTTATTGGTGGCGGCATGGTGTTCACCTTCCTTAAGGCTTTGGGTCACGAAGTTGGTACTTCCTTGCTTGAGGAAGATCAGCTTGAGAAGGTTAAGGGCTACATTGAAACCGCTAAAGCAAACGGCGTGGAGCTTGTGCTTCCAACCGATATTGTTGTGAACGCCGGCTTCCCAGCGGGAGATACTCCGGTTGCTCCAGAAGTAGTTCCAGCTGACGCTATTCCTGCCGACAAGATGGGCTTGGATATTGGTCCTGATTCCCAGAAGCTTTTCCACGACAAGATTGTTGATTCCAAGACCGTCGTGTGGAACGGCCCAATGGGTGTGTTCGAGGTTCCAGAGTTTGCAGCCGGCACTCGCGCTGTGGCTCAGGGCTTAGTTGACGCCACTAAGAACGGCACCTTTACTATTGTTGGCGGCGGCGATTCCGCTTCCGCAGTACGTAACCTTGGATTTGCGGAAGATGGCTTCTCGCACATCTCCACTGGTGGTGGCGCTTCCCTCGAGTTCTTGGAAGGCAAGACCCTTCCAGGCTTGAGCGTGCTTGAGTAATTATTTATAAAGTAATTATTTAAAGCGATAAAACCTTCGCTTAAATTTTACGTTGTGAATATTGTGCCGGCTCAACAGGGATTTCAGTATTTATTGTTTCATTGTTTATTGTTTCAGTATTTATTGATTTCTCGGTTGAACCGGCATTGTGCAATGTAGTTATGTGATTATTTCTAAGAAGGATTTGCATGAGTTCTCGTCGCACTTACTTGGTTGCTGGCAATTGGAAAATGAATTTCAATCACCGCGAAGCTACACATTTTATACAAAAATTTGCGTGGCTGTTGCGTGACGTGCACTACGATTATCGCGATTGCGAAGTGGCTCTTATGCCTTCTTTTACTTCTATCCGCAGCGTGCAAGTTCTTGTTGAATCTGACCATCTTCCAATATTGTATGGAGCGCAGGCGGTTTCTGTTACTGCACAAGGCGCTTTTACTGGGGATGTTTCGGCGGACATGCTCGCCAGCCTTGGTTGTTCAATGGTTATCGTTGGTCATTCTGAGCGTCGTAAGTATCATCCGGAAGACGACGCGAATATTGTAGATCAAGTGCGTGCGGTTCTTGCGGCCGGAATGACTCCAATTTTGTGCGTTGGCGAGAGTTTTGAGGAGCGTAAGCAGGGTATTGAGCTTGATTTTGCGGTTGGCCAGGTTCACGACGTAACGCGCGATCTGGATGCTGAGCAAGCTAAACGCTTGATTATTGCTTACGAGCCAGTATGGGCGATTGGGACAGGCATGGTTGCTACTGCTCAGTCGGCGCAGGAAGCGGCTTCTGCTATTCGCGAAGATTTGCGTGCGACTTTTGGCAGCGAGGTTGCCGATGCTGTGCGTATTCTTTACGGCGGATCGGTAACGTCCGCTAATGCGTCAAGTCTTATTGCGGAACCGGACGTTGACGGATTTTTGGTTGGGGGAGCTTCTTTGGATGCGGAAGAGCTATCGAATATTGTGCGACTCACCGCAGCTCAAGCGCGTCTATAGGTCAACGGTTCTTATTAGACTAAACGAAGTACACCGAAACAGGAGGTTGTTTGTGTCCGCTGTAAAGATTTTTTTGCAGGTGTTGCTTGTGCTTACTAGCATTTTGCTCACACTGTTAATTTTGATGCACAAGGGCAAGGGCGGCGGCCTTTCCGACATGTTCGGCGGCGGTTTAACGAAGAACGCTGGTAGCTCTGGTGTTGCGGAAAAGAACTTAAATCGTTGGACAGTTATTATTGCACTGATTTGGGTTGCAGTAGTTGTGATTTTGAACTTAATGACTAAGTTCTCGCTCATCTAAGTGTTTTTTAAAAGCGCGTGGTCGTAAAGATTGCGCGCTTTTTTATTTATGTAGGTGTTTCCTATGCTTCGTTTTTCTCCTTCTTTAGTAATTGCTGATCTCGACGGCACTATGCTTCACGATTCCGATACTTTTGAAGGACGCTACTTAAGTTGCGAAACTGTGCTGGCTGCTGAGCGTTTGCGCAATAAGGGTATTCCACTTGCGATTATTACAGCTCGCCCTGTTGGTAGTGCTTTTGATTTTATTCACGATTTAAAAGCTCAAGTTTGTGCGTATCTCAACGGAGCGCTTATTGATTTTAATTGCGCGCACAGCACCGTTAGTGAGCTTACTTCGCAGCGCAGTATTGATACTCTTACGCGTTTTGGATTTGATTCTGATCATGCGAGTGATGTCTGCTTGCGTTTGCTGAGTGAGATTCCTACGCTTCGCATTGGTATCGTTATGAACGACGTTCGTTATACTAATTTCGACGTTCGTATGCTTTGGAACGAGCAGGATTTTATTATTACCGATTTTTCTAATGTTCCAAGTGGCATTGCAGACAAGATTATTATTGTTCCTCGAGAGAGTGAGAAGGAAAAACTTCAGAGCATTCTTCCAAGCGACTTTTCGCTACACATTAGCGAAGACGTGTTGTGGATGCTTACGAATCCTCTTGCAAACAAGGGGCATGCGCTGAACGTTATTTGCGATCGCTTGGGCGTGAAGGCGAGCCGCACGGTTGTTTTTGGTGACGATATTATTGATATTGATATGTTCCGTGCCGGCGGTTACGGGGTAGCGGTGGCGAATAGTAACCAGCGTTTGCTTGAGATTGCGGACGAAGTTTGCGCTTCTAACAACGACGACGGCGTTGCTAACTGGCTTAATTCAAACCTTTTAGTAGATTGTGAATAACCAGCCTTTTTTCGTTACTGGCGCAGTTAGGCGACTGCATAAGTAACGCATATTGTCATTTTTTCGTTACTGGCGCAGTTGGCGCTCGCGCGGATTGCGACGCGCTCGCTTACGAAACTCGCGTTGGAAGTCCACTGGACTTCCAACTTAAGCGAGTTTCCGCTCCGAGTTGCCTTCGCGCGCTACGCTCTATGCGCTCAGGCAGGTCGTCGCGCTGCGCGCGTAACGCATATTGTCATTTTTTCGTTACTGGCGCAGTTAGGTTTCTATAAAGGAAATATAAGTAGAAGCAGGTTCGTAAAAAGTGTGATTAAGTTGAAGTAAGCCAGTAAAAAGTATGGTTTCGAATCCTTATTTGTGGTATCCTTGAACGGTCAATTTTACAAGAGTTTAGAAGGTTGTGATATGACTAAGTACAATAAGAAAGCTTTAGCTTCTGTAATAACAGTTGCCACATTATTCGGTAGTGCTGCATTTGCTACTCCTATGGTAACAGTCGCTGTAGCAGAAGAAGCTGGTTCATCAAATAATACTAATAATACTAATAATTCCAGTAATACTAATGATGCTAACGATGCGGCTTCTTATAGCGAATGGGTTAAGAACACTGCTGAAAAGTCTTTAGGCAAAAGCAAATATGATGTAACTAAATGGAGTTCCATAGACCAAGCTTTTAGGTCGACCTATGGATTTTCCAAAGAAACTTTGGATGACGATACTAACTTGCCAAATGAGCACCATTCCAAATACTTCCTTCAATTGCGCGAGAGAATGCTTAATGCGTATCCTAATGCTCGTAATGAAGCATCGGAATTTCAGAAGCGTGTTGGCGATTTGAGAAAAATTTTTGAGGTGTCAAAAAATAGTTTAGACGAGGCAAAGATTGAAGAGCTTGAGAGCGCTCACGATAATCTTATGAGTGAATATTGGTCTATTATTAACAATAATAATCTCGCATCATCCGTTGCTTCGTTACGATTCTTGCATACTGCTGTAAGATACGGATTGCAGTATGGTGCTGATGTTTCCGAACCTATTTATACCGATGATATGAAAAATGTTGATGCCCTGAAAACGGAAACTGAATCTGCAAACCGTATTGATACTTTAGCGAAGCGCTTCTCGCGAATTTCGGACTTCCTTAAGGATGGTATGGCCTTTTTGGTTCCAAAAGAGGAAGAGAATGCCATATTTAGACTTAAAGATCAAATTGGAAAATTGGGCGATGACTCTGCTAAGAAGAATTCGCCAGATGCTTTGCGCTTACGAAGCAAATTATTTGAGTTGCAATTAAAATCTCTTGAAAAATATACGCTTCCTGAAATTTTAGATCTTCCGGATCGTGCTTTGGTTAATGCTATGCAGCAAGATATTTTATCTGAAAAATATCTAGTAAAATGCAAGTTTATTGATATTGCGACTAAAAATAAGATAAAGGAAGAGTTGAAGAAAGGTAAGAGTTTCAGCACTATTTCTAAGGAACTCAATACTTGGAATAAGCAATATCACGATTATCACAATAGTTATATTAGAGATATGAGTAAGGGCAACTCTGTTAAATATGAAGAACTGCCTATGAGCGAATACGATGTAGCCGACAGTATTGAGAGAAATCTTAAAGAAGTAAGGCATGACTACGATTTAAGGGAATTTATTGGTGACTTGCTATCTAGTGGTGCGGATATTAAAGAGGTTTTGCATACTGAACGTAAGAATTGCGTAATTCTTGAGAATAAACTTAAAGACAATCAGCTTTATAAGGATTACCATGATGCGCAAAACAAAGTTAAGGAAATTCTTAGTAAGGTATATGGTGGCCCATATTACCACTCTGGTTTTGATAAAGAGTTTAATGCGGCAGAGAAACGTTTAAATGAGGCAAAAGAAAAGTATGATAACGACAAGGAAATAGCTTCCCTTGAAAAGGATATTCAGGATTCTAAAGATCATATAAGCATTATGGATAAGTTGCAGCATGTTCGTGATTCAATGAGCGAGGGGAAGACTCTTGCTCAGGTTATTAAGGAATATGAAGCTGAAAACGACAAATTGCGCAATCTGTGTAGTCATTATCGGTATGCAAATATTGAGTCGATGTTACCGAAAGATGTCAGTATAAAGGATTTAGCAACATTCTACTCTCGTGATAAAGAAGAAGAAGCCAAGGAATCTTTGAATGAGCAGAATTTATACTATGAGTTTGCTCAGGAGATGTTACAGCGTGGCGACAAAATGTTCAGAGTTGATTTTGTCCATGATGATCAAACTTCT
>NZ_LRTV01000001.1:424759-434692 GCF_003408845.1 Gardnerella massiliensis | reverse complement strand
TTGGAGACTTGGGTGACTTGGATGACTTGGGTGACTTGGATGACTTGGGTGACTTGGGTGACTTGGGTGACTTGGGTGATCTTGGCGACTTAGGTGATCTGGGTGACCTTGGTGATCTCGGCGATCTCGGTGATCTCGGTGACTTAGGTGACTTTGGTGACTTAGGTGACGTGGATGATCTGGGCAATCTAGGTGACTCTAGCGACTCTAGCGAATCTAGCGAATCTAGCGAATCTAGCGAATCTAGCGAATCTACTAATGCTGATGCGTTGAGTGACTAATATTAAATCTATAGAAAAGTGGGAAGGATTCGGTTGGATTCTTCCCACTTTTATTTATCGGATTACGTTTTACTTATCGGTTATAATATCGTGTTTCATGTTTATATTGTGTTGCGATAAGAGCGTAAAACAAAACTGCAGAATGCAAGATAAGTAAAATCGCAGTATAACTGTATAAAACAAAAACCGCACATGTGTGAATTAATCCACGAACATGTGCGGTTTATGTTTATTTATTACTGATTAATCAAATCAGGCGTTTACGCGGTCGATGCCAGACTGTACGTCTGCAATCACGGAATCCCAAGACTTGATGAAGGCGGCAACACCGTCGGCCTCAAGCTTGTCGGTAACGTCCTTGATGTTGATGCCAAGCTCAGCAAGCTTGTTCATAACAGCGTGGCTCTCTTCGTAAGTGCCCTTAATGGAAGCAGCGCCGTTGCCGTGATCAGCAAGAGCGTTCAAAGTCTTTTCTGGCATGGTGTTAACAACATGCTCAGCAACCAACTCATCAACGTACTTGCAGTCGGAGTAAGCTGCGTTCTTGGTGCCGGTAGAAGCCCAAAGTGGACGCTGCTTCTTTGCGCCCTTAGCTTCAAGAGCAGCCCAACGTGGGTCAGCTGCGAACTTCTTCTCGAAGAGTTCGTAAGCCAAGCGAGCGTTAGCAACAGCAGCCTTGCCTTCAAGAGCCTTAGCTTCATCGGAGCCGTTAGCTTCGAGGAGCTTGTCAACAGCGCTATCAACGCGGGAGACGAAGAAGGAAGCTACGGAACCAATGTGCTTCAAGTCATGGCCGTTAGCATCTGCCTGAGCAATACCTTCGATGAAGGCGTCGATAACCTGCTCGTAGCGCTCGAGGGAGAAGATCAAGGTCACGTTCACGGAGATACCCTTAGCGAGGGTAGCGGTGATAGCTGGAAGACCTTCCAAAGTTGCAGGAATCTTGATCATAACGTTTGGACGATCAACCTTTGCCCAAAGCTCTTCAGCCTGCTTCTCAGTGTTAGCAGTATCGTGAGCCAAGCGTGGGTCAACTTCGATGGAGACGCGGCCGTCAACGAAATCGGTCTTTTCAGCAATCTCGCGGAAGATATCGGTTGCGTTGCGAACGTCGGTGGTGGTCAACTCGCGAATAGCGGTCTCAACGTCAACCTTGCCGAGTTCCTTAAGCTGTGCATCGTATGGACCAACCTGGCTCAAAGCCTTCTGGAAGATGGATGGGTTGGTGGTAACGCCAACAACATTCTTGTTAGCAATCAAATCCTGCAAAGAACCGGATTCGATGCGGGTACGGGACAAATCGTCCAACCAAATAGAAACGCCGGAATCGCTGGTGCGCTGCGTTGCTTCAGTCATGTTATCTCCTTAACACTGTGCTCCACCAATTGGGGCACGTCGGTATTGTGGCGTTGTTACAAGAAACAGCGGTTGATGTCGAACCAACGGTAGCTCGGCACCAACACGCCGTCGCTGTTTCTTGTGAAGTTACTAAATTAGCACTTCTAGTTTTGTGACATATCAATTTTATTTTGATACATCAAGTTTTATTTTTGCTTACTTGCTTTTTGCTTACTTACTATCTTAAGCGCGAGCTTCTTCGATAGAAGCCTTGGCAGCTTCTACTACGTGCTCAGCAGTAATGCCCAAGTCGATCATGTTTTGACCGCCGTCACCCTGCAAGCCGTACTGTTCGATAGAAACAGCCTTGCCGCAATCGCCAAGATACTTGTACCAAGGCAATGCCAAGCCAGCTTCGATGGAAACGCGAGCCTTGACGGACTTTGGAAGGATTGCTTCCTTGTACTCTTCGTCCTGCTCTTCGAACCATTCGAGAGATGGCATGGAAAGAACGCGAGCCTTGATGCCTTCAGCTGCCAAAGTCTTGGCGCCGGCAACAGCCCACTGAACTTCAGAACCGGTTGCCATGATGATTACGTCTGGAGTGCCTTCGCAATCAGCCAAAACGTAAGCGCCGTGCTTCACGCCTTCGCGAGCCTTCTCAGCAGTCTCAGCGAGGGTTGGAACGCCCTGACGGGTCAAAATCATGGCGGTTGGGTAGCTGTTCTTCTTCTCGAAGAAGTAACGATAAGCTTCAGCAGTCTCGTACTCGTCTGCAGGGCGCACAACCTCAAGCTGAGGAATAGCGCGGAAAGCAGCCAAGTGTTCGATTGGCTGGTGGGTTGGACCATCTTCGCCCAAAGCTACGGAATCGTGAGTCCAAACATAGAGGTTTGGAATCTCCATCAAAGCAGCCAAGCGAACTGCTGGGCGCTCGTAGTCAGAGAACTGGAAGAAGGTGCCGTTGAATGGGCGAGTGTCAGAACCAAGCAAAATGCCGTTGGTGATAGCACCCATTGCGAACTCACGCACGCCGAAGTGGAGCTGACGGCCGTACTCGGAAACGTTTGGCCAAGTGCGGGTTGCATCCTCGGATGGGCCGAAGGAGTCAGCACCCTTAATGTTGGTGTTGTTGGAGCCGCCCAAGTCAGCGGAACCACCCCAAAGTTCTGGCATAACGGCAGCAATTGCGTTAAGAACTGCGCCGGAAGCCTTACGGGTAGCGACCTTGGAGCCGACTTCGAAGCCAGCAACCAAGTCGTCGATAGCCTTGTCGAAGCCTTCAGGAAGCTTGCCAGCCTTAAGACGCTCATACAGAGCAGCCTTATCTGGGTTGGCGGCAGCCCACTTTGCAAGAGCTTCATCCCAAGCCTTATGAGCAGCCAAGCCGCGCTCTGCAACCTTGCGAGCGTGAGCCAAAGCTTCTTCGTCGATTGGGAACGAAACTTCTGGGTCGAAACCGCAAAGTTCCTTCAAGCCCTTCACAGCTTCTTCGCCAAGCTTGGAGCCGTGGGAAGCTTCGTTGTCGGTCTTACCTGGGGTTGGCCAAGCAATCAAAGTATTAACCTTAATGAAGTGAGGCTTATCGGTAACTTCCTGAGCCTTTTCAATAGCTGCAGCCAAAGCCTGAACGTCTTCCTTATAGGAGCCGTCTGGCTGGATGAAGCTCACTTCATCGGTGTACCAGCCGTATGCACGGTAACGAGCAAGAATATCTTCAGAGAAGGTGAGCTTGGTGTCGCCTTCGATCTGAATGTGGTTTGCATCGAAGATTACGGTCAAATTGCCGAGCTTCTGGTTTCCAGCCAAGGAAGCAGCTTCAGAAGAAACACCTTCCTCAACGTCGCCTTCGCCGCAGATAACCCAAACCTTGTGATCGAATGGGGAAGTGCCGGCTGGAGCTTCTGGATCGAGAAGTCCACGCTCAAAGCGCTGGCCGTAAGCAAAACCAACAGCGGATGCAAGGCCCTGGCCGAGTGGACCGGTGGTCATTTCGATGCCTGGAGTTAAGCCGTATTCTGGGTGACCTGGAGTACGCGTGTCTGCGCCGCCACGGAAATACTTGAGGTCGTCAAGAGTTAAGCCGTAACCAGAGAAGAACAATTGCACGTATTGCGTAAGCGAAGCGTGACCGCCAGAAAGAATAAAACGATCGCGGCCGGCCCACTTTGGGTCAGCTGGATCGTGCTTAATGAAGTGCTGGTACAAGGTGTACGCAATTGGTGCCAATGAAACAGGGGAGCCAGGATGTCCGTGTCCTGCTCGCTCAACAGCATCAGCCGAGAGAACCTTCGCCATCTTTACGGCGCGCTCGTCTAATGCAGACCAGTTGAAATCGGTCATGTGATCTACTTTCCTTCCAATAATCCGGGTTTTTAAGCACAGCTCACGCTGGCTTTTTACCCTCTCATTGCCCTTTAATCCTATCTTTCGCGTGAGACGAACATGCAATAATGTGTGTCAAAATGTGTCATTATGTCCATGTTCTGTAACCCTTGTGTGAATCTTTGCCGTTAATTATTTCGTATAGCAACATCGTTCTTAGATAACAGACTTTTTCATCGCGTATTGAATAAATTTGGGTACAATAAATAAGGAGTTGGTTACAATAAATTTGGATACAATTGAGTAAAGAAGACTAAAAGTTGGAAGTTATTAGTCTTAAAGTTGATAGGAGTTTTGATGCAGTCCCGACGCATGATGATTTTGCGCGCAGTCGTTGAGGATTATATTCGTTCTCAGGAGCCAGTAGGATCTGCGGCGTTAGCGAAGCATCATCAGCTTGGCGTTAGTTCAGCAACTATTCGCAACGATATGTCAGCTTTGGAAGAGGAAGGCTATTTAATTCAGCCGCATACTTCCGCAGGTCGTATTCCTACAGAAAAAGGGTACCGCTACTTTGTTGACGGTTTAGCTGCGGTTATTCCACTTTCTGAACCGCAGCGTCGCGCTATACGCAACTTTTTAAGCGGGTCGGTGAGTTTGCAAGATACCTTACAAAGATCTGCTCGCTTGCTTGCCAGTATTACTGGACAGGTTGCGCTTGTTGCGGCTCCATCGTTATCTCGTGCCAGCGTGCGTCGTATTGAGCTGGTTCAAGTATCTTCAGCTACTCTTTTGGCTGTTGTTATTACCGATACTGGCAGTGTTGCGCAACATATGTTACAAGTCGAAAACGTTTCTGCAGAGGAGCTTCGACAATCAATTACTATGATTAACCAATTGTGTGTGGGACTTTCGCTCAAAGTTGCTTCGCAAAGATTACACGCGCTTGTTGAAACTATTGCGAGTATGAGTGTGCGTAATTTATTGCGTTCTCTTGCGAAAGCGCTGGAAGATATGCACGTTGGTGAGCATGCGCACGATTTGTATATGGCTGGAGCTTCCCAGCTTGCTCACCGTCAAACGATGAGTGATTTTGCTTCACTATTTGACGCGCTTGAAGAGCAGGCTGTTATTATGCGTTTGATGACTACCTTAAGTGAAGAGGCGAGTGATTGCGCAAGTGGAGTAAGCGTAGCGATTGGTTCAGAAACGCATAATCCGGGCTTGTTGCATGCTTCAATTGTTACTAGTGGTTACGGTTATAACTCTTGTCCTAACGAAACGTATTACGCGCACGAAAGTAACGATACTGCTCAAGAGGAGCATTTTACTTCTCAAAGTGACGGCACTAGTGATGCTCGTAACGACAGTAGTACAAGTAATGGTATCGATAGTTTTGAAAATATTTCTGAATCTGCGGTTCGTCAAAACGCTCCTGTAGCTTTCATAGGATCGATTGGACCGCAGCACATGGATTATGTTGCTACGATGGCAGCGGTAAAAGCTGTGGCCCGCTATCTGAACGCGTTTATTGCGCAAAATCGCTGAAAATAAATTCGAACTACGTTTTACTGCTGACGTTGGTGTATGGCACAATAGGTGAGGTTGAGTAATACTGATGGGGTTTATTTTAGAGGTATTAAAGTGACTGATTATTATAAGATTTTGGGCGTTGATCATAACGCTAGTGATGATGAAATTCGTAAAGCATACCGTAAGATGAGTCGCAAATATCATCCAGATATTGCCGGTGCCGAGTTTGAGGATAAGTTTAAGGAAGTAAACGCTGCTTACGACGTGCTTTCTAATCCTGAAAAGCGTCGCATGGTTGATATGGGCGTTGACCCTAATGATCCTTCTGCTGGTGCTCGAGCTGGTGCTGGTGCGGGTGCCTTTGGCGACATGGGTATGGGGGACATTTTTAGCCAATTCTTCTCTAATTCTTTTGGTGGCTCTCAAGGTCCAGTTCCTCGTGTGCAGCCTGGAGATGATGCTTTAGCTGAGGCTCATATTGATTTGAAAACGGCTATTTTTGGTGGTAATACGCGCGTTCGTTTAACAACTTTTGGTGTCTGCAAGGATTGCAATGGTTCTGGTTCTGAGGATGCTGCTGAACCTGAACAGTGCCCGCAGTGCCACGGTTCTGGCTTCTGCCAGAAAGTTGTGCGCACAATGCTTGGTCAGATGATGTCTTCCATGCCTTGTGACAAGTGTGAAGGTCACGGAACTATTATTCGTAATATTTGCCAAAATTGTCATGGTCATGGTCGTGTGCGAACTATGCGTGAGGTTGGCGTTAACGTGCCAGCTGGTATTCATGATGCAAGTCGTTTGCGTTTAGCTTCGCAGGGTAGCGTTGGAGAATGTGGCGGTCCAGCTGGTGACTTGTATGTTGATATTCATATTCGTGCCGACAAACAATTCACGCGTCAAAACGATGATTTGCACTGCTGGATTACTGTTCCTATGAGCTGGGCTGTGCTCGGCCACGACATTACTATAGATACTTTCGATGGTCCACGAACAATAACGATTCCTGCAGGTTGCCAGAACGACGATACTGTTACTTTGTCAAATCTTGGCGTGACTAAGTTGCGTTCCACAGATCGCGGTGATCTTATTGTTCACGTGTTGGTGCATATACCAACGAAGCTTACTGATGAGGAACGTGCTCTTATTGAACAGTTTGCGCGTACTCACGATGGCAGCGTGAAGCAGATTCAGCAGCAATCGTTGGCTAATCAGTCTCAGGAGCATAAAAGTTTCTTTAGTAAATTAAAGGAAGCTTTTGTTGGCTGATTTTTACAGCTTTAATTGCAGCTTTAATTACGGCTTTAATTTACTGATTTAATTTACAGCTTTAATAAAATAGTGGGGAAATATGGCATTACCAATATTGTTTGCTGGAACTCCAGAAGTTGCGGTTCCTGCGCTTCGCGAGTTAGCTGAAGATCGTGAGCATTTTGACGTGCGCGCAGTGCTGACGCGCCCGGATGCTCCCACTGGTCGCGGCAGGAAGCTGGTTCCAAGCCCTGTAAAGCAGGCTGCTCTTGAGCTTGGTTTGCCCGTGCTTGAGTCCGATCCAAAAGATGAAGCTGTGTTTCTTGAGCAGCTTGCCGCCACGGGTGCTAAGGCTGCGGCAGTTGTGGCGTACGGAAAGATTTTGCGCCAGAATGTTTTAGACGCGTTGCCGCTCGGCTGGTATAATCTTCATTTTTCGTTGCTTCCGCAGTGGCGAGGTGCAGCTCCTGTGCAGCGCGCAATTTGGGCCGGGGATGATATTACGGGAGCTACTGTTTTTCGCATTACGCGTGGCATGGATTGTGGCCCTATTCTGGCGCAGTTTACTACGAAAATTGAGCCTCACGAAAATGCTGGCGATTTGCTTATGAGACTTGCTCACGACGGTGCTCCGCTGCTTGCTGCTTCACTTCGAGGCATGGAAACAGGCGAAATTGTGCCGGTAGAGCAAGATCAAACTCCTCAAGAAGTTGCGCAAAAGATTACGGTTGAAGATGCGCATATTGATTTTCACGCTCCAGCTTTTGCGGTCGATCGTCAGATTCGCGCTTGCACGCCGAATCCGGGTGCGTGGTGCGAGCTGCACGCGGACGACGACAATAACGCGGATCCGATTACTTTGCACGTGTTGCGCGCGGTTCCGGCAGATGCTAATAATCCGCATGCTGCAGATTTTAATCAGCTTAATCCTGGAAAGTTACTTGCTGGCAAGAAACAAGTTTGGATTGGTACTTTAAGTGGTGCGCTTGAACTTTTGGAAGTAAAAGCGCAAGGTAAAAAGGCTATGAAGGCGGCTGATTGGGCGCGTGGAGCAAGGCTTTCTGCCAAAGCCTACTGCGCATAAAATTATGAGTATGAACTTTTCTTCGCTGTTGCCAACTTTGGCCAAGCCGGGGCTTTTGGTGATGGATGTTGACGCCACGCTTATTGAAGAAGAAGTTATCGATTTGCTTGGTGCAGAAGCTGGACGCGGCGATGAGCTTTCTGCGATTACAGCGCGCGCAATGCGTGGAGAAATTACTTTCGATACTTCCTTGCGTTTGCGCGTAAGCATGCTTCGCGGTTTGAATATTGACGAATGCAAAAAGCGTATTATTTCGCGTATTCACGTAACTAAAGGTGCGAAAGTTTTAATTGACGCGCTTCACGAGCGCGGTTGGAAAGTTGGCGCAGTTTCCGGCGGTTTTCACGAAATACTAGACGAATTGTTGCCGAGTTTGAGTATCGACTTTTGGACGGCTCACTATTTGGAATCGCGCGACGGCAAACTTACTGGCAACGTACTTGGAAATATTGTTAACGCTAACGCAAAAGTTGATGCGCTTCAAAAGTGGGCGCATAATCTTGGAATTGCGCGCGAACAAACGGTTGCGGTAGGCGATGGAGCGAATGATATTGCTATGATTCAACATGCTGGACTAGGCGTAGCTTTTTGCGCAAAGCCAGCAGTTGAAGCGTCAACTCCTTACCGCATTCATACGCGTGACTTGAGTGCTGTCTTGCGTTTTGTGAATGCGAATTAATGCGTTTATAAAACGAAAAGTTGAAGAATGTACATGGGCAATGTAGAATTATGAAGCAATGATTAAATATTAATGTTATGCATTAGTGATTAGCCGGCGTTAAAGGCTGGTTTGTGAAGGTTCTGTAGCTTTTATCCACAGAACATACATGTGCTGGTAAGTCTTTCAATTCAATGAGTAAAATAACAATTAGTTTTATTAGATAGAGAAGAGTGTGCGTGAATGTGGGAAGTTCACGTACAGCAGGGTAGGGAGTATATAGTGAATTTACGAGAGGTAGCGCTTGAAGTTGCGCGTATTTTAGAGGATGTTGGCAAACACGCGTACCAGGATCAGTTAAGTCCGCAAGATATGACGTCGTTGGCTTTGGGAGATCCGATGCAATCCGAATCCGGTTTCTCGGACAAGCTGGTACGTTTTATACAAAACCGTTTAACCTATGTCAATCCTTTCCAAGGTTTTTGGAGAACAAGACCAGAGCATTGCAATCCGGGCGACCGTTTCTGGTGTGTGGGCAATGTCGACGGTGCTATTAATTTCAACCGAGACATGGCCGAATGGACGCTTACTGTTTCTCTGTTTGAATTTAACGAAGAAGGTTCTGCGCGACCGGTGCTTGGCGTTGTGCACGCTCCTGCATTGGGATTAACTTATTTGGCTGCAAAGGGCCAGGGTGCGATTCGTATTCGTAGAACTCCTCAAGGTGAGAAGCGTGAAAAGATTACACCGTCTACTTCTTCGGAATTGCGCGGGTCGGTAGTGTGCTATGGAATGTCCTATATTCCTGGAGAATCCAAGCGCGCTCTTGATGTTGTTGCTTCGATTGAAGAAATGTGCCCGGCTGATATTAAACGTATCGGTCCTGCTTCTCTTGATTTGTGCAAGGTTGCGGATGGCACGTACGACGCGTATTTTGAGCCGCATTTGCATCAGTGGGATATTCCAGCAGTTTCTGCCGGTGCCGTGGTGGTGCAAGAAGCTCAGGGACAAGTGTGCCAGTGGGATGGAAGTCCTATTCATTACCGCCGCGAGAATGATGTAGTGGCGTCGAACGGTTTGTTAATTGACAAGTTGCGCCCGTATCTTAAGTAACTAATAATCTCATGGCGTGTTATAACTTTTTTAGTAAACATTATGACGTCTTATCATTTAATTTATGCGGAATTTGCGAATTATGTGATTTACGCGACATAAATTGTTGCATAAAAAGACTTGCAATGTATGAATAGTTGAGTAACATACAATCTGTACTGGCGTCAGTTTGCAAATTTATGTATGCTGAACATATTAAGAGAGTGCGAAGCGTTTTAAATAGCAAATTGGTGTGGAAACGAAGATGCGAATGCTAATTTATTGGCGGACGCATAATTGTATATTACAAATTATGTATATGCAGGAACATAAAGAATACACATTATTGAAGTGAGGAATAATGACGAAGAAGA
>NZ_LRTV01000001.1:355532-423991 GCF_003408845.1 Gardnerella massiliensis | reverse complement strand
GGCTGCTGAGGATTTGAAGAATGCTCAGAAGGATTTGCATGATTCTGCTACTGTTGATAAGTCTCACTTGCAGTCGGAGGTTAGCGACGATGTTGCTTTCCGTGCTCGTGGATCGTATCTCGTTGCAGATGCTCCTCATAAGGATGCGTATAATGCGGCGCTTTCTGAGGCTCGTCGTGTGCTTGCTGATCCTAATGCAACTCAGGCTCAGGTGAATGCTGCTTTGTCTAAGCTTCGTGAGGCTAAGCGTAATATTCTTCAAGCTAATGGTTTGAGTGGTGACGAGTATGCTGGCGACGGCAACACTGGAACTGGTAACACTGGTTCTGAAACTGGAACCGGAACCGAAACTGGCACTGGCGTTGTGCCTGGTGGTTCTAGTGTTGTTCCTGGTACGGTTCCTGGTTCTGGTGACTCTGGTTTTGGTTCTACTGGTACGAGTAACGCTGGTACGAGTAATACTGGTACGAGTAACGCTGGTGTTGCTGGTAGTGGTCATGAGGGTGATGCTTCGTACGGTTATGGTGTGAATGATAATGCGCCTACTACTGTAGATAAGGGTGAGTTGAACCTTCAGATTCAGGGTGCTGAGTCTGATTCGCAGTCTGCAAACGCTGGTAACGCTGGTGCTAACAACGCTGCAAACGCTGGTAACGCTGGTGCTAACAACGCTGCTGCTAACAATAACGCTGCTGTGACTGCTGCAGTTGAGAATAATCCTGCTGTAAAGCAGGCAGATGCTCAGGTTGCTGCGGCTCAGGCTGCTCTTGACTCTGCTTTGGCTGAGGCTAAGAAGGTTGCTGCTGATCATAATGCAACTCAGGCTCAGGTTGATGCTGCTAAGCGTAAGCTTGCGGATGCCCGTAAGAATCTTGCGGATGCTCAAGCTCATGCGGCTCAGGTTCGTGCTTCTGTGCGCGCTCAGGTGCTGAAGAGTGGTAAAGTTGCTCAGCTTAGTAATACTGGTAGCGCAGTGTCTGCGTTGAGTACGTTTGCTGCAACAATAGCTGCTGCTGGTGCTGCACTCTTCGTGAGCAAGCGCCGCGGAACCTCCCGCCACAGCAGCAAGTAAGCTACGTAGCTAATCTGCTTAACTAATCACTGAGCTTAAGCAGATTGGCTAATAAATTAAGTCATGCCCTCGCCTTTATATTTACTCCAGTAGGTGAGGGCATTTTTATATCTAAAAACGGACTCAAGCGTTTCAACTCAAGCGTTTAGAGTAGTCGCTAACGTATGGGAAAATTACGAATATGACTACAGTTATTATGCATACTTCTGAAGGCGATATTAAAATCAACCTGTTTGATACCAAAGCGCCTGAAACAGTAAAGAATTTCGTCGGCCTCGCCACCGGTGAGCGCGAATGGATCGACCCATTTAGAGGAAAGCCTTCTCATGAGCCATTTTACGATGGTCTTACATTCCACCGCATTATTAAGGACTTCATGATTCAGGGCGGCTGCCCGCTTGGTAATGGAACCGGCGGACCTGGCTACGAGTTTGACGATGAGATTGACGCATCTTTGAAGTTCAACAAGCCTTATTTGCTAGCTATGGCGAATGCTGGTAAGCGTCGCGGCCGTGACGGTCTTTTGCATGGCACTAACGGCTCGCAGTTCTTCATCACAACCGTTCCAACTCCTTGGCTTGACGGTCATCACACGATTTTCGGCGAGGTTGCGGACGATGAGTCGAAAGCTGTGGTAGATAAGCTCGAGTCGGTTGCAACAGATCGCTCTGACGCTCCTCTTGAGCCTGTTGGCATTATTTCTGTTGAAGTTTTGTGAATCTTAAACGCTGCCTTTATTACAATCCGATATTTTCGTTACTCTTGTGTAAAGAAAATATCGGATTTTTGCGTAAAACCGACAATTTATTTACGACGGTGTATAGAAATTGTCGAAATCTCGCCAAATAGCGATAGAAACTTTACAGTCGTGTAAAGAAAGTAACGGTTTTGTAGTAAATAAAAAAGCGAGTTTTGTAGTAAACGAACATTTACTACAAAACTCGCTTTATCTAACTAACCTTCTTCAATTATTATTCGTTGCAAGTATTATTTACTAAATCGCGATTGCGTTACTTCGCATATATGCGTTTTGAGCTTGCGATTCCGCACTTACGATTCTGCACACACGCAAGCGCCCACGCTACGCAAGCACCCACGCTACTCTTTCACGCTTTGATACAGCGACGAACCAGATTCCTGGAACTTCTTGCTCATCTCTTTCATACCGTCGGCAATTGCCTGGCTACGCGCTTCCTCAACAAGCTGTTCCTGCTGAGCGGCGCCGCCAAAACGCTTACGAATATTTTGCGAAATAGCCATCGAGCAGAATTTTGGTCCGCACATCGAGCAGAAGTGCGCCATTTTTGCCGGCTCTGCAGGAAGTGTTTCGTCGTGGAATGCGATTGCAGTATCCGGATCGTAGCTTAAGTTGAACTGATCCAACCAACGGAACTCGAATCGAGCTTTACTAATAGCGTTATCGCGATCCATAGCATGCGGATGATGCTTAGCAAGATCAGCCGCGTGGCAAGCAATCTTATACGCAATCACGCCCTGCTTCACGTCATCCTTGTTTGGCAATCCCAAATGCTCTTTAGGAGTTACGTAGCAAAGCATTGCAGTACCGTAGCGTGCAATCTCTACGCCGCCAATTGCGGAAGTAATATGATCATAGCCCGGGGCAGTATCGGTAGTTAAAGGTCCAAGAGTATAGAATGGAGCATTCTGGCAAATCGCCTTTTCCATCTCAATATTCATGCGCACAGTGTCGAATGGCACGTGTCCTGGACCTTCAATCATTACTTGCACATCGTGCTGCCAAGCGATCTTCGTAAGCTCGCCAAGCGTCATAAGCTCGGAAAGCTGAGCTGCGTCGTTAGCATCAGCCAAGCTACCTGGACGCAAACCGTCACCCAAAGAGAAAGCAACATCATACTTTGCGAAAATCTCACATAATTCTTCAAAGTGCGTGTATAAGAAACTTTCTTGATGATGCTGTAAGCACCACTCTGCCATAATCGAGCCGCCGCGTGACACAATACCTGTTACGCGGTTTGCGGTAAGCGGCACGTAGCGAAGTAGCACGCCAGCGTGAATAGTCATGTAGTCAACGCCCTGCTCGCACTGCTCAATAACAGTGTCGCGGAAAAGTTCCCAGCTTAGCTTAGAAGCATCATCCTCAACCTTTTCCAAAGCCTGGTACATTGGTACGGTTCCAATTGGCACAGGGGAGTTACGTAAAATCCATTCGCGAGTCGTGTGAATATCGTTACCGGTGGAAAGATCCATCACGGTATCAGCACCCCACTTCGTGGCCCACGTAAGTTTTTCTACTTCTTCGTCGATAGACGACGTAACAGCAGAATTGCCCATGTTTGCGTTGAGCTTCGTTAAGAAGCGAGAACCAATAATCATAGGTTCAGCTTCCGGATGGTTAATATTGCAAGGAATTACAGCGCGTCCGGCTGCAACTTCTTCGCGAACCAGCTCCACGTCACAATTTTCGCGAGTAGCAACATATTGCATTTCTGGAGTTATGATTCCGTGGCGAGCGTACCACATTTGTGTAATCGGATGATCCGCGCCCTTCATTGGCTTATGCGTGCGACCACGCCATTCCTTAGAAGCCTTGCCGCGCTTAATAGCGCGCTTGCCATCGTCTTGGAGATTACGCCTGCGTCCTTCATACTCTACAACATCACCGCGGTCGCGAATCCAATCGAGACGAAGTGGAGCTAAACCTTCTTTAGGATCGCACTTTGGACCTTCCGTATTGTAGTCCTTAAAAGGCGGGTTAGGGCCAACGCCTGGAGTATCCGAAAGCTTAATTTCAGTATAAGGAACTTCCAAATCGTAAGAACCGTACTCGTATTCAAAATGAACAGGAGTTGTTTTGCGAATATGCGCCTTGTCTCGCTGAGCGCAACCGCGAGCCGCAATATCAACACGTTGTTGCTTAGCTAATTTTGCTGCATCTTTTGCTTCTTTAGCGTTAATAAACGTCGGCTTCTTTTCTTCAGATGGTTTTGAAGACTTTTCTTCTGTATTTTCCGCTACGATTACGCGTTTAGCGTAACCATGTTTTACTTCACCCCGTACAGCTTTCCAACGTTCAACAAACTCACGCATAGTGGATTCTGGTGTTTCTGAAGCATAAAGCGGCTCGGAAACGAAGAAGCCCGCAGCTTTAGTTCCTGCGATCATAGACACATCGTCAAGTTGCGTTTTGCCACCAACCAAAACCGGAAAATCACTCGCAGAGCAAATCGTATTAATTTTCGCTTCGTCAAGAGTAGTATGATTTGCTTCCAATTCGTAGGAGGCAGTAGTATTTTCGCATCCTTCTTCAGGATTGTGCATGGCAGTTACGCAAATATAATCAATGCAACCATCCGGAAGCTCATTAATAACCTTGACTAAACTTTCGGTTTCAACAGACAAGCCAATAATAGCGTCCTCTCCAAGCAAAGCACGTGCTTCTCGAGGTTCCATATCGCTTTGGGCAAGGTGAATGCCGTCAACTTTGATACTTTGATTTCTAGCTTGCCAAGCAACGTCAACTCGCTCATCAATAACAAACGTTACGGAATCGCACTTATTGTTATCTTCAATAATTTGAGCGATATCGCGAGCAATAGTTGTAATTTCCTTAGCGTTTTCATTGTTGCAATGCAGGCGAACAAGTGTCGCTCCAGCGCGTAAAGCGTCGTCAACAATATCTGTAAGTGGTCGATTATTACAAGCTTGTGGGTCTGCAATAAAGCAGGCGTTTATATTGAATTGGTCACGCATCGAGGCATACGGATAATTCGAGGTCATATGAGAATCATTGCTCCCTACGTTGTATTAACTAACAGGTTCTAAGGGTCAGGTTTTCGCCTATCTCAGCCTTCTTACGAAAGCTCCCCTGCAAAAAATGAATCGTTGGCTAGTTTACACGATTATATGACCTTAACAAGTTACGGTATGTTGTGAAATTCAGCGCTCGTGGTGATTAATGTAGCTGGAAATAAAATCTCCCAAACTTTGCACGATTTGCACGAGAATAATGCAGAGTACCACGGCCACAGCCATTACATCGTACTGGTAACGCTGGTAGCCGTAACGAATAGCAATATCGCCAAGACCGCCTGCGCCTACGGTTCCAGCCATTGCGGAGAAACCAAAAAGCGTAATAAAGGTAAGAGCAGCTCCACGAATAAGCGAAGGTAACGCTTCCCACAACAATACTTTGCGCACAATCTGCAATTTACTAGCGCCAAAGCTTTGTGCGGCCTCAATTAAGCTTCCGTCAACTTCTGCCAACGACTGTTCGACAATACGAGCAACGAATGGGGCAGCGGTAACAACCAGCGGCACAATAGCACCCGGAACACCAAGGGAAGTGCCAACAATCAGGCGAGTGAACGGAATTAAAGCTACGAGCAAAATAATAAATGGTATCGAACGTACAATATTAACTATCCAACCAAGAACAGCATTCAACGGCGCATTTGGGCAAATACCTTTCTTGCCGGAAGTAATCAGCAACACGCCAATAGGAAGGCCAATAACGTATGCCAACACTGTTGCAATTGAAGTCATAACTAAAGTATCGAGCACGCCTTCAACCAGCAAATCGCCGTATTCGCTCATAAATTGTGTAACAGCTTCCAACATATTATTTCACCTCATTCGTAAGCGTATGAGCAGCAGCAGGCTTTTTACGATGATTTTCTTGCTTTTCGTCCGCAATAAGCGTGCGCAAAATATCACTTTGTGGATTCGCAAATAATTCTGTAGTATCGCCTAACTCTACAATATGACCGCCGTCAATCATTGCGACGCGATCGCAAATATTTCGAGCTACAGCAAGAGAGTGCGTAATAATAACTAGCGTTACGTTAAGCTCACGGTTAATTCGGCGCAATAAGTCGAGGATTTGCGCAGTAGTAGTGGAGTCAAGTGCGCTAGTTGCTTCATCACACAGCATAATTGACGGATTGTTGGCTAATGCTCGAGCAATAGCAACACGCTGCTGTTGACCGCCGGAAAGTTGGATTGGGTAGCGGTTGGCAAGATCCTTCAAACCAACTAAATCAAGCAAATAGTGTGCGCGCTTTTCACGTTCCGCCTTGTCAACATGGTTAAGCTCAAGTGGAAATGTGACGTTTTGCAATACTGTACGCTGCTGGAAAAGACTAAAGTTTTGGAAAATCATGCCAATATTGGCACGCACCTGAGCAAGTTCACGATCTTTTACCCCGGTAATATCTTTGCCATCAATCACAATGCTGCCGGAAGTAGGTCGTTCAAGCAGATTCATGCAACGCACTAATGAAGATTTTCCCGCGCCTGAAGAGCCGAGAATACCAAATACTTCGCCCGGCTCAATGGTGAGATTAATGTCGTGTAATGCTTCATGTGCGTCGCTACCTTTGCCGTAGCTTTTATGAAGATGTTCAATCTGAATCATGCTGTTCCTTAACAGATATGCTTCCTCGACGATGTATATGTTACGTATACTACACGTCAACGCTGAATCAACGTTGAGCTTAACGCTGAATCCAAACTGTGCAATACGACATAACTTAATGTGCGCCTATAAAATAATGCCGCAAGGTATACACGATGCGGCATTAATGGCTACAAGGTAAGTGTAGATTTAGAACACAGGCAGTACCGCACCTTTATACGTTTTCGTAATATAATCGCGAACTGCACTCGTCTTCAAAGCCTTAAGTAACGCCTTAATCTTGGCGAGTTTTTCCGAACCCTTTTTCACTACAATAATATTTTCGTAAGTTTTAGCGGCAATGCCACCAACCTTTTCTGAAGTAAGCGGATCTTTAATTGGGTTAAAACCAGCCTGAATAGCATAGTTGCCGTTCATAGCAGCAAGATCCACATCCTTAATGGCTGTAGGAACTGTAGCTGCCTCAAGCTCCTTAAACTTCAAATTCTTTGGATTACTCGTAATATCTTTCACGGTAGCGTTAACGTCTTTTGGATTCTTCAACTTGAGCAAACCCGCATCCTGAAGCAACAGAAGTGCGCGAGCTTCGTTCGTTGGATCATTTGGTACGGCAACGGTTGCACCATCAGCTAAAGCCTTAATCGTCTTAGTCTTTCCTGGGTACAATCCGAAAGGCTCAAAATGAATTCCGCCTATCGAAATAAGATGCGTTCCCTTTTCCTTGTTGAAGTTATCGAGATAAGGCAAGTGCTGGTAGTAGTTTGCGTCAACTTCACCTTCTTCAGTAGCGGTGTTTGGTTGCACGTAATCGGTAAATTCCTTAACTACCAGCTTGTAACCCTCTTTTTGCAAAATCGGTTTCACAACCTTATTGAGAATTTCCGTGTGTGGAGTAGGAGTTGCAGCGATAGTAATGGTGGTATCGTTCTGCTTGGCTGCGTTTTTGTTAGCACTTCCGCATCCGCTCAAAGCAAAGGTTGTCAGTGCTGCCAGTGCAGTGAGTGAAGCAATAACTTTAATGTTGCGCATGGTTCCTACTCCTTTTTGTGAAATTCGTTGAAAGTTAATCCCCTTCGCGAGTAACGAATTATCAATATAGGCGAGAAAAATTAATAATTCTACACTTTGCTTATTAGTATTATTTATGACGTGTTAGTAATGCGCGGGTTGTCGGCAAAGTTCGCGAAAAAATAAGTAAAATAAGTAAAATAAGTGTTGTAACAAAGTAGTGCAGTGTGTTGTTGAGTTGCGTAGTTTCAGATATTGCGTCCGCTGTTACGTTTGCTGTTGCGTCCGCTATTACGCCCAGCTATTACACTATAAAATATGAGTTTTTTGCGATTGGCTTTAGCACAGGTAGATACCTGCGTGGGGAATATTGACAACAACGTTGCGAAAGTAGTGCAATATGCGGCGCGAGCACAGCAGTCGGGCGCTCGCGTAGTCGTGTTTCCTGAAATGACTTTAACTGGTTACCCTATTGAAGATCTTGCGTTGCGCGGCACATTTCGTACCGCTGCTCAGCAGGCAGTAGATACTCTTGCGGCTCGACTTGTGAATGAAGGCTTGGGGGAGCTTTACGTAGTAGTTGGAACGGTAGGTTTTGACGAGTCATCTGGGAAGCCACGCAACCGACTACTTGTATTGCATGAAGGTAAGTCCGTTTTGCAATACGATAAACATTTTTTGCCAAACTATGGCGTTTTTGACGAGTTTCGTATTTTCTCTTCCGGAAACAAGTGCGAAATTTTGGAAGTTGACGGATTGTGTTTAGGTTTCGCAATCTGTGAAGATATTTGGCAAGACGGTGGTCCTGTAGCTAAACTCGCAAAACTTGGAATTAACGCGTTAATCACCATGAATGGCTCCCCATACGAGGAGGGCAAAACGCATGTGCGGCTTAATTTAGCCCAAAAGCGCGCGGCTGAAGTTAATGCGCCTGTTGTATACGTGAACCAAGTTGGTGGTCAGGATGATTTAGTATTCGACGGCGGAAGTTTTGTTGTAGATGCGGACGGAACTTTGCTTGAGCGCTCGCCAATGTTTGCTGAAGATTTGTCTTTTGTAGATTTTGATAGCTCGCTTAAAAAGCAGAAAGTTTCGAGTATTGCGCCGAAACTTGACGCGGATGAAGAAGTGTATTGCGCATGCGTTGTGGGACTTCGAGATTACATGCGCAAGAACGGTTTTAAGGGTGTGTGCTTAGGTCTTTCTGGCGGTATTGATTCAGCTCTTGTGGCAACCATGGCAGCGGACGCGTGTGGGGGAGCAAACGTGTATGGCATTTCTATGCCAAGCATGTACTCGTCGGACGGTTCTAAAGATGACGCGCGCGATTTAGCAGAGCGCATTGGTGCGCATTACGATGTGCAACCTATTGAGCCACTTTTCAAGGCCTTCCAATCGCAACTTTCCTTAGAAGGAGTTGCTGCGGAGAACTTGCAGGCTCGCGTACGTGGCGTAATCGTAATGGCTTACTCGAATTCGCGCGGCGTTTTGGCGCTCGCAACCGGCAACAAGTCAGAGCTTGCTTGCGGATATTCAACTATATACGGCGATGCGGTAGGAGGGTATGCTCCTATTAAGGATTTGCTTAAGACGCGCGTGTGGGCGCTTTCTCGTTGGAGGAATCGTGCTGCAGGCGATGGGGTTGGCGTCGGCATGTTGCCAATTGTCGGTTTTGAAGATGCGAAGAAAGTAGAAGCTCCGCAAGATGGCGTATTAATTCCGGTTAATTCTATTATTAAGCCGCCTAGTGCGGAGTTACGTCCGGGGCAGAAGGATTCGGATTCTTTGCCTGAGTACGAGTTGCTCGATCGTGTTTTGCAGGCTCATATTGAGCTTGCGCACGGTAGAGCAGATTTGCTTGCTGACGGTTTTGATGCTCACACGGTTGATACTGTTATGCGTTTGGTTGATCGCGCTGAATGGAAGCGCAGGCAGTATCCGTTAGGGCCGAAAGTAAGTGCTATTGCGTTTGGTAGGGATCGCAGAATGCCGGTTACCACCGCTTTTCGTGAGTAATTGCATTAAGTAAAATTGTGATACGAAGAAGCGTCAGTTTGCTATTTTGCAGACTGGCGCTTTATTTTAAGTAAGGAATGCTTCTAAAATGTGACGCAATTCACTCTTAATTTTGTGAAACACGACGTGTACTGTTGCGTTCATGTTTTACCATAGTTAAGTAAGGCAGCGTGAAGATGCGTTGCGATTATAAAAGGAGTTTAAAAATGACATCAGTTGATGCTTCCGTTCTCAGTGACGAGGATCTTCGCACCAAGGCTTGGGACGGTTTCACTGACGGCAATTGGAAAAAAGATATTGACGTTCGTGACTTCATCGTAAAGAACTACACTCCATACGAAGGCGACGAAAGCTTCTTAGCTAATGCTACTGAGAAGACGAAGCACATGTGGAAGTATCTTGACGATAACTACTTGGCTGTTGAACGTGAGCGCCGTGTGTATGACGTGGAAACGCATATTCCAGCAGGCATTGACGCTATGCCAGCAGGTTATATTGAAAGCCCAGAAGTAGATAATGTTATCGTTGGTTTGCAAACTGATGAGCCTTGCAAGCGCGCTATGATGCCAAACGGTGGTTGGCGCATGGTTGAGCAGGCTATTAAGGAAGCTGGTAAGGAAGTAGATCCCGAAGTTAAGAAGATCTTTACCGTTTACCGCAAGACGCATAACGATGGCGTATTTGGTGTTTATACCAAGAATATTAAGATTGCTCGCCATAATAAGATTCTGACCGGTTTGCCAGATGCTTACGGCCGCGGTCGTATTATTGGTGATTATCGTCGCGTGGCTCTTTATGGCGTTAACATGCTTATTGAGTTCAAGAAGCGCGATAAGGATTCGATTCCATACCGCAACGATTTCACCGAGACTGAGATTGAGCATTGGATTCGCTTCCGTGAAGAGCATGACGAGCAGATTAAGGCTTTGAAACAGCTTATTAACTTGGGTAACGAGTACGGTTTGGACTTGACTCGTCCAGCTCAGACCGCTAAGGAAGCCGTACAGTGGACTTACATGGGTTATCTTGCATCCGTTAAGAGCCAGGACGGCGCTGCAATGAGCTTCGGTCGCGTTTCTGCATTCTTTGATTGCTACTTTGAGCGCGATTTGAAGGCCGGTTTAATTAACGAGACCGACGCTCAGGAAATTATTGATGCCCTTGTTATGAAGCTTCGTATTGTACGCTTCTTGCGCACGAAGGATTACGACGCAATCTTCTCTGGCGATCCTTACTGGGCAACTTGGTCCGATGCAGGCTTTAGCGAGGATGGTCGCACTTTCGTAACCAAGACTTCCTTCCGCTTGCTCAACACTTTGACTCTTGAACATCTTGGACCGGGTCCTGAACCAAATATCACCATTTTCTGGGATCCAAAGCTTCCAGAAGCCTACAAGCGTTTCTGCTCCCGTATTTCTATCGACACTTCTGCAATCCAGTACGAGTCCGATAAAGACATTCGTGAGCACTGGGGTGATGACGCTGCTATTGCTTGCTGCGTTTCCCCAATGCGCGTCGGTAAACAAATGCAGTTCTTTGCTGCTCGTGTGAACTCCGCAAAGGCTTTGCTTTACGCTATTAACGGTGGTCGCGACGAGATGACCGGCATGCAGGTTATCGATAAGGGCGTTATTGAGCCGGTTCGTCCAGAAGCTGACGGTACTCTCGATTACGAGAAGGTTAAGGCTAACTACGAGAAGGCTTTGGAATGGCTTTCCGAAACCTATATTGAAGCTTTGAATATCATCCACTACATGCACGATAAGTACGCTTACGAGTCCATTGAAATGGCTTTGCATGATAGGGAAGTTTATCGTACGCTTGGTTGCGGCATGTCTGGCTTGTCTATTGCTGCAGATTCCTTAGCTGCTTTGAAGTATGCGAAGGTTTATCCAATCTACAACAAGGATGCTAAGACCACCGAAGGCCACGAGTACGAGTACATTGAGGGCGCAGATGACGATTTGGTAGTTGGCTACAAGACGGTTGGCGAGTTCCCAATTTATGGTAACGACGACGATCGCGCCGACGACTTGGCTAAGTGGGTTGTAAGCACGGTTATGGGTCAGGTAAAGCGTTTGCCTGTGTACCGTAATGCTGTTCCAACGCAGTCCATCTTGACCATCACTTCTAACGTTGAGTATGGCAAGAACACTGGTTCCTTCCCATCCGGACACAAGAAGGGCACTCCTTACGCTCCAGGCGCTAACCCAGAAAACGGTATGGATTCTCACGGCATGCTTCCATCCATGTTCTCTGTTGGCAAGATTGATTACGACGATGCTCTCGACGGCATTTCGCTTACGAACACCATTACTCCTGATGGTTTGGGTCGTGACGAAGACGAGCGCATTAACAACTTGGTTGGTATTTTGGATGCTGGCAACGGCCATGGCTTGTACCACGCAAACATCAACGTTTTGCGCAAGGAACAGCTTGAAGATGCTGTTGAGCACCCAGAAAAGTACCCGCATTTGACGGTCCGAGTTTCCGGCTACGCAGTGAACTTCGTAAAGCTCACTAAGGAGCAGCAGCTCGACGTTATTTCTCGTACATTCCACCAGGGTTCAGTATCTGACTGATTTGGTTGATTGTTAGACATCGCCGGGAGCGAGTATTAGTTTCGCTCCCGGCTTTGCTCATTATTCATACAGTAGTTTGGAGGGCAGCTCAATGGTTGAAAATACAGCGTTTCGCACTACAACACAGCACATGTTGAAGGAGTCGAAAGAGTATGCCCGTCAAACATTAATGGGTGGTCTTTCTGGTTTTGAATCCCCAATTGGATTGGATCGCAAAGATCGCCTAATAGCGCTTAAAACAGGCGATATTGGCTTTGTGCATTCATGGGATATTAATACTTCTGTCGACGGTCCGGGAACTCGTATGACAGTGTTTATGAGCGGTTGCCCGCTTCGCTGCCAGTACTGCCAGAATCCTGATACTTGGAAAATGCGCGACGGTAAGCCGGTCTACTTGGATGCGATGATTAAAAAAGTTGATCGTTACCAAAGTCTGTTCAAAGCAACAGGCGGTGGAATCACTTTTTCTGGCGGCGAGTCCATGATGCAGCCGGCTTTTGTGTCGCGAGTGTTTCGTGCAGCTAAGGAAATGGGCGTGCACACGTGCCTAGACACTTCCGGCTTTTTGAATCGCAATTATACGGATGAAATGATTGACGATATTGATCTTTGCTTGCTAGACGTTAAATCCGGCACTGAAGAAACATATAAAAAAGTTACCGGCGGCTTGCTGCAGCCAACTATTGACTTTGGTCAGCGATTGGCGAAGGCTGGTAAGAAGATTTGGGTGCGTTTTGTGCTTGTTCCAGGTTTGACTGACAGCGAAGAAAACGTTGAAAAAGTTGCTGAGATTTGCGATTCGTTTGGGGATGCTGTTGAGCATATTGACGTGCTTGGCTTCCATCAACTAGGCCGCCCAAAGTGGCATGAGCTTAGGATTCCGTACCCTCTTGAGAATCAAAAAGGACCTTCTAAAGCGCTTAAAGAGAGAGTTGTAAATCAGTTCAAAGACCACGGTTTTGTAGTGTATTAAATCTAAATATGCGCATTGAATTGTCGAAGTGCTTAAATTATATCGCTCTGTAAGTTGTAATAATCCTGTTAAGAGCGTATTTTTTATATTTACATTTTTTTTGTTTATGATAGAATCTCATCAATATTCAATATTGCATAGGCAAAGGAGCTTATCATGAAGAAGTTGAAGGAATTGAAGAAATATTGTACTTGGAATCGTGCGCATACTGTGGCTTTGGTTGCTGTGATTGTTTCGCTTATTTTTTATGTGACTGTTCTTGCTTCCGCTCCTTACGCATTAGTGCATAGTGGTCATTTAAGTGTTTCAGTTGCGTGTGGTCCAGCAGTTTTACTTGTTGTAATATTTTTTGTTATTCAATCGTTATTTGCTATGATGCGTTCCAGAAGCTTAACGTTGCCGATAATCACATCGATATTAAGCGTGTTATGTGGCATACTTTTCGACATTTTTCTTGCTTCTTATCCTTATGTAGGCAGTAAGATTTCTTTCGGCTTGTTAATACTTGCGCTTCTAATTATTGCTTTTGGCGGAATTATTGGTACCTTGGTTGGTTACGCTTTTGGATATTACGTGTTGGATGCTGTTAAAGAGTATTGTTTGCGTAAAACAGATTTTATGAAAGAAGATAGTTGGATTTCTAAGCATAATATTCTTGCTGGTTGCTGGTTTACTTTAGTTATTGGTTATATTGCTTCTACAGTACTCGTGCTATTGAGCGAAGGCATTGGCATTATGATTTCGCTTATGATATTCCCATTCTTGCTTATGGCTGGAGTGTCCGTGTGCGCTGCCATGGCTGGCAAAGGCGGATGGATTGTGGTGCTTGTAGGCATTATTTACGACGCGTTTTTAGTGTATTTTGCAGTACCTCTGCATTTGCTCGGTTTGCCTTGTGGTTCTAAAAATGTAGCCGAGAATGTGTGCTTTAGTCTTGGCTCAATATCGTTAAGATTCTTCTATTTGGACGCATCATATTTCCTTACTGCAATGCTTCCAACCTTAGTTATAAGCGTATTAGGTTTTGCGATTACTCGAGGAATACTATTGTTGCGTAAATCTCGTAATTAGAATATCCGGTTGCGTTACTCGCTGTAGCAATGTGCAAACTATGTGTGTAATATTACGTATAGTTTTAAGTGCATGTGTTTGCTAAGCGTACAATCAGGAGGCTTTCTTGAACGAGGAACCAAAGCTTTTAAAAGAGCCGCGAGAAGGAGTTCCAGAAGTCATTGACACGCTTGAAGCATACAAAGAATATTGCAGTTTACTAGCAGCAGGAACGGGACCTTTGGCTGCGGACGCTGAGCGAGCTTCCGGTTTTCGTTATAGTCATGAAGATTGGCTGATTCAATTTAAGCGCAAAGGTGCTGGTATTGGTCTGCTCGACCCTGTAGCGCTTGCAAAGCTTGGTGTTGATTGGCATGAGTTTAACGATGCTGTAGGGGATGCGCCTTGGATTATTCACGATTCGATGCAGGATTTGCCAGGATTTTTCGATATTGGTTTGCGCCCGCGTGCTTTATTTGATACCGAGATTGCGGCTAAACTGCTTGGAAGAAAACGATTCGGTTTAAGTTCGGTAACTGAATATTATTTAGGGCTTACCCTCGCAAAAGAACATTCCGCAGCGGACTGGTCTTATCGTCCACTTCCTAGAGATTGGCGAAATTACGCGGCTTTAGATGTTGAATTACTTATCGAATTAGAAGAAGTCATGCGTGCGGAACTAAAGAAACAAGGTAAACTTTCTTGGGCGGAGGAAGAATTTGCGCACTTACTTAACAAGGGAGCGCAAAAGAAAGCACCGCATCCGCGTCCGTGGCTGAGAATATCTCATATAAGCGTTCTTATGCACGATCGCGTTGGTTTAATTATTGCAAAAGCATTGTGGCAAGAGCGTGACGCTTTAGCTCGCCAATACGATATTGCGCCTACACTGCTACTTTCTGACGCTGCAATTATTGAAGCTGGAAAACGCAAGCCGCGCAATGCTCGTGCGTTTCGTGCAATTCGCGTGTTGAATGAGCGAGTGCGTATACATACCGGCAGTGAACAAGACAAAATGTTCGAACGCTACGCTCCAATTCAGCGTAAAATTAAGCCGTCTCTTTGGAAAAATGTTATTGAAAAAGCGCTCGACTATGCTCAAACTGGCGAAACTGCTATGAGTGATGTAACGACGGTGCTTCCAAATGGCACAGTGTGTGCTGGTGCGCGAGAATCGCACGAATCGCACCGGTCAAATAAGACTCTTAGCTGCGAATCTGATGACGTACAGAACCTACAGGATGCGCAAACTGCGCCGCGTTCCATGCGCTATTGGAAAGAGCATCATCCTACTCGTTATGAACAGTTGCAGCGTGTTCGTTCTACTCTTGCCAAGATTGCTGAAGATACGCGTACGCCGGTAGAAGTGATTATTAAACCACAGATTATTCGCAATTTATGTTGGATTGAGAATATTCGTGAAGTTGATATTTCTGAGTTTCTATTAGAGCAGGGTGCGCGTCCGTGGCAGGCGTCGCTTATAGCTGAGTCCGTAACTCGCGCTATCATGTAACGGTTGTGCCATACGGCAGAAGGTAGAAAACGTAATTTCAGGAGCGCAAGCGTGAAAATCAGCGTCAGGAATCTTGAGCCAACTAAGGTTAAGCTCACCATTACCGCAGATCTCGAAGAGTTCAACCCATTCTTGGACGAGGCTCGTAAAGAGATTGCAAAGCAAATTAATGTGCCAGGTTTCCGTAAGGGTCATGTGCCAGGCAAGATTGTAGATCAGCGCGTCGGTTTTGCAGCTGTTGCCGGTGAAGCCGTCAATTCCGCTGTACCAGAGTTCTATTCAAAGGCTTTGGAAGAAAAGAAGATTCGCCCAATGGATCAGCCAGAATTTGACGTGCAGGAAGTGCCAACGTCAACTGACGAAGACGCCAAGCTTAAGTTTGTTGTCACCGTTGAGCGTCGTCCAGAGTTCAAGCTGAACAAGTTCAAGGGCGTTGAAATTGAGGTCGCGAAGCCAGAAGTTTCTGACAAGGACGTGGAAGCCCGTTTGGAGAATCTTCGTCAGCGTTTTGCTACCTTAGTTGGCGTTGATCGTCCAGCTGCCAAGGGTGATTACACCAACATTGATTTGGAAGCCCGCATTAACGATGAAGTGGTTGACGCACAAGAAGGCGTAAGCTATGAAATCGGTTCTGGCGTGTTGCTCGATGGCTTGGATGAGGCTTTGGATAGCCTTTCTGCAGGCGAAGAGACTACTTTTGAAGGTACTCTCGAATCCGGCAAGCATAAGGGTGAGAAGGCTCAGATTAAGGTTAAGGTTAATTCCGTAAAGACTCAGGAATTGCCGGAACTTAACGACGATTTCGCTCAGGAAGCCTCTGAGTTTGATACTTTGGATGAGCTTAAAGCTGATGTTCGCAAGGCTTGCGAGCAGGCTGCCGAAGGTCGTCAGGCTACTAACGCTCGTGATGCTTTCATTGCTAAGCTTCAGGAAGATGTTGAGATTCCAGTTCCAAAGGGTGTTTTTGAAAAGGCTGTTGCCGAGCATTTGAAGGGTATGACTCCAGATCCTGAGAAGGCTACGAAGGAACAGAAGGAAGAAGCCGAGAAGTCTGCTGAGAAGGAGCTTCGCGATCAGATGGTGCTTGATGCTTTGGCTGAGAGCCTTGATGTCTCCGTTTCTCAGGAAGACGTAAGCAACTTCTTAGTTTCTGTTGCTCAGCAGTACGGTATGAATCCAAACCAGTTCATCAGTGCAATTATCAACAATGGTCAGCTTGGTTCTGCTGTTCAGGAAGTTGCTCGTTCTAAGGGTCTTCTCGCCGGTATGCGTGCTGTTAAGTTTGTTTCTGACGGTGAGCCTGTCGACTTGAGTGCTTTCTTGAGCGACGAAGACGAGTCTGAGGACGAAAGCGTCGAGGCTGCTTCTAAGGCTGCTGCCGTTGCTGACGAGCTTGCTAACAAGTAAGTGATAGCTGCGTTTATTTCGTAACGATTGTAATCGTTACGAATTTAATCGTAATGACTTTAAGTAAGACCTGGCGGAATTATTCTATTCTGCTGGGTCTTAATTATATTTATCTTACGGTTGGCTGCGCAAATTAATTTGTAGGGATATTAGTGTGGTAGAGATTTGAGATTTTTTGCACTGAGTGAAGACGGACGTCAGAGCCGTAGGCTACTGACAAGTCGAGCGAAGAAGAAAAATCGAAAAATCTCGGCGATAGACACGGTTATTAACGATTAGCACGCAGAGTTTGGGGGATTTCTCTACGAAAACTAAAAGAGGACTGAGGCGCATTGACTTGCCGGAGCGCTTAAAGCGTAGCGCGCGTAGGCACTTCAATGCGGAAACTCGCTTAAGTTGGAAGTCCGGGGGACTTCCAACGCGAGTTTCTCAAGCGAGCGTAGTAAAACGCGAGCGTCTCATTACGAACGCTTAAGAACAGAGCGACGAAGGAACGCTCGCGCGGGTAACGCGTTCGCTACTGAGCTTGCGTTGAAAGCACACCGTGCTTTCAACTTTGAGCAAGCTCACGCTCCGAATTGCTTTCGCACGCGAATGCTGCGCGAAAGCAGGTCGTCGCGCATTCGAGGAGAGAAATCCCACAAAACTCGCGCCACACCAAACAAGAACTTAACTAATTGTCGAAAATATTAAGAATTGCGAGAAGTTATGGATAGTAGCGATGAAACGAAGGCTGAATCTTGTTACAGATTTGGCAGGTTACTTAATTTCGCAATTCGAGTAGCGCGTTTTGCTGCAGCTTCTGTGGTTCTTGGACTTCTTACCGGCTTAGGCGCAACAGTTCTTACGCTTACTTTTTACGCAGTACAATATCTTGCTTTTGGCTCAATCGAATCTGCTAAAAAAACTGTTTTTTCTTCTCTCCCGTGGTATCGCTACGTGCTATCTTGCACAATCGCTATGACTATTGCTGCAGTAGCGTGGTATTTGTTGCGTAAAAGAGAGAATCCTCCTCGAATCCTCACCATTCCGCAAGCTGTTAACGGAAATAGCATGCCAATTTTTTCTACTATCGCACACGTTTTGCTGCAAATCGGCATTGTTGGTTCTGGAATTTCAATCGGCAGGGAAGTAGCTCCGCGAGAATTAGCTGCAATGATTGCTCAGCATTACAGCAGTATTTTTCACTTGTCTGATAAAACACAGCGCATACTAGTTGCGTCTGCTGCAGGTGCTGGTTTGGCTGCAGTGTATCACGCGCCTTTAGCTGGCACCGTGCTTTCGTTAGGCTTGCTTAATAAAACTCAGGGCGTTGGTTTTTACGCGTGGCTAAATCGCGAAAATGGTTCTGTAGTAGCTAATGTAGTTAAAAATATTGCGCGTTCTGAGCGTTTGTATTGCTTGCCTTTTGCTCTTGTTATGAATTATATTTCGGCGTTTGTTGTTGAATTTTTACTGCATCATTCTAGCTACTACAATATTCCGCAATTTTCTTGCGCTATTTCTTGGCAAATTTGTGCTTTAGCTGTTGCTGTTGGTGCAGTGTGCGGCTTAATTGGTTACGTTTTTCGCTTGGGTATTATTTGGTGCCGCACTCATGCTTTGCGTGGCATGCAAATGCTTTGTTTGATGCCTGTAGCAGGCTTAATTATTGGTATTGCAGCTTGCTGGTTTCCGCATATCATGGGGAATGGTAGGTCGCTTTCTCAGCTTGCGTTTTCTGTATCTAGTTTTCCATTTGTGGCAGCTGTTCCGAATATTATGAAAATTCTGCTGATTCTTGCAATAATGAAAATGGTTGTTACTTTGCTTGTTTTGCGCTATGGTGCTTCCGGCGGCGTTCTGCAGCCGAGTATTTCAACTGGCGCTTGCTTTGGCGCGATTTTATACACTGCTTTCTCATCAACCTTTGCAATTTCGCAAGTTTCTGCAATTTCTGTAGCTATTATTGGTGCTGCTTCTTTACTTGCGTCTTCCAGAAAAGCTCCGATTATGGCGTGGCTTTTAGTTGCTGAATTAGTAAACGCACAGTTTGAGTTACTTTTTCTTATGCTATTTGCTGTGATTGTATCTAGTTGCGTATCTAATTGTATTGAGTACTTTATTTCGCATTTTTGCTTTACAGTCACGCACACACGATAATCTAGGAATACTTAAGTTTATGGTAAGGAGATAAGGTGACTGAGCTTTTTACAGCTTCTCCTGTTATGGAACAGGCTGAAGCACCGTCCCCAACTGATTCTATTTTTAATCGGTTATTAAAAGATCGCATTATTTGGTTGGGATCTGAAGTAAAAGATGAGAATGCCAATGTTATTTGTGCGCAAATGTTGATGCTTGCCGCAGAAGATCCTAAGAAGGATATTTGGCTGTATATTAATTCACCTGGCGGTTCTATTACGGCAGGCATGGCGATTTACGATACTATGCAGTTGATTGAACCGGATGTTGCAACTATTGCTGTTGGCATGGCTGCTTCTATGGGTCAGTTCTTGCTCAGTTCTGGCACTCCTGGTAAGCGTTTTATTACCTCGCACGCCCGTGTGCTTATGCATCAGCCTTCCGGCGGTGTTGGTGGTACTGCTACGGATGTTCGCATTAATGCTGAACTGATTATGGATATGAAGAAAACGCTTTCTGAATTGACTGCAAAGCAGACTGGTCATACGGTTGAGGAAATTTACCGAGATAACGAATATGATCACTGGTTTACGGCGCAGCAAGCGTTGGAGTATGGTTTCGTAGACAAGATTGTGACCACTCCTGCTTCTATGCGCGGTGAGGAGTAATTTATGGCAAGTGAAGAAGCGAAATTTGTGGCGCGCGCGGAGCGCTTAGCTGGTTTTGGCGGTGTTACTTCTGCGCAACGTTTTACTAATCGTTATGTGCTTCCACAGTTTGGGGAGCAGACACCGTACGGCATGAAAACGCAAGATCCGTATACGAAACTGTTTGAGGATCGCATTATTTTCATGGGCGTTCAGGTTGATGACACTTCTGCTGACGATATTATGGCTCAGCTTTTGGTGTTGGAGAGTATGGACGCCGATCGCGATGTGATGATGTATATTAATTCTCCAGGCGGTTCCATGACTGCTATGACTGCAATTTACGATACTATGCAGTATATTAAGCCGGATGTTCAAACGGTTTGCTTAGGTCAGGCTGCTTCTGCTGCTGCCATTTTACTTGCTGCAGGTGCTAGAGGTAAGCGCATGATTTTGCCTAATGCTCGCGTGCTCATTCACCAGCCTTCAATGGGTCAAGATTTTGGCAAGGCTACTGAGATTGAGCTTCAAGCTAAGGAAATGTTGCGTTTGCGAGAGTGGTTGGAAGCAACGTTGGCTAAGCATACTGGTCAAAATATTGAGCGTATTCGCAAAGATATTGAGGTTGATACTATTTTAACCGCGCCAGAAGCGAAGGCTTATGGCATGGTTGATGAAGTGCTTGAGCATAGAGCGTAACGCGTAGAATATGCAGCAAACCCCGGTCGACACGCCGGGGTTTGTGTTTTACTGCGGATGGTTGTATATTAGTCAAGTTGCCGGAAACAAGAGCTTGGTTCTTGGAGTCGGAAAACATGCGCCAGTAGCCCAACGGATTAGAGCATCTGACTACGGATCAGAAGGTTGCAGGTTCGAATCCTGTCTGGCGCACAGGCAAGCGCGGAGCATCGGTTCCGCGCTTTTTTTGTATGTTTTTTTTTACAGCTCAATGCGCGTTGTCAAATCGAATAATATGCCGTGATTAAAGTACGAGATAACATAAGTCGCAGTTGCGTTGAAGATGGAGCCAAAAACGGGAGCTGCTCTGGGGTTTAGCTAGCTTGTATGCTAGCGCTACACTGGTTGCGCGTATTGGTTTCGCATGTCGTTTTCTCTTGTTCTGAGTACTCTGACCTTGGTGGCGCGTTTGGGCTTATTGATAACCACTTGGGTAGCACCGTTTTGATTATCTATGGTTATGGGCCACTGATACCAAGTGCAAAGAGTTTTGGGCGTGACCCAGTTTTGCATACGAGTTAAAGAAGGTACATATGTTGAATAAAAAGTTCATTGCAACTTTGACTGCTACGGCCACGCTTATGAGCGGCGTTGTTTTTGCTGTCGCTCCGGCAACTGCCTACGCGGATGAGGCTACTAGCACTCAGACTACAGACGAAGATAATCAGCCTATTAAGTTCAAAGATCCTGTGCTGAAGCGTGCAATTGTAATGTATAACAATCAGCCTGATAACGATGAGATTACTAAGGCTCAAGCTAAAGAGATTAATAATATAAGCAATGTTTTTAGCAAGAACCCAATCGAGTCTGTGAAAAGGCTGCGTATCAACGATCTTTCAGATTTACGTTATTTCCCTAACGTTGAACATATCTGGCTTGAAGGTGTTAACGCTTCTGATTTGTCTCCATTAGCTAATTTAACACATTTGAGAGAGTTGCAATTGTCAGCTCCTAACATTTCTGATTTGTCACCGTTAGCCGGTCTGAAGAATTTGAAGAAAATAGATTTTAATGGTAGTAAGGTTTCTGATTTGTCACCGTTGGCTGGTTTAGCAAATCTTGAGAATTTAAGTATTGATCTTAGTAACGCTCGTGATTTGTCGCCGTTAGCCGGATTGTCGAAATTAAAGAATTTGAATATTTGTATTGATGACGCTTCTGAGTTGTTGCCGTTGACTGGGTTAAATAATCTCGAGGGTTTGTATATTAGTGCCGATAAGGTTTCTCAGTTGCCTGATTTGCCTGATTTGTCTGCTTTGAAGAATTTGAAGTATTTGAATATTAAGGCTGATAAGGTTTCTGATTTGCCTGATTTGTCTGGTTTGAAGAATTTGAAGTATTTGAACATTGATGCTAGTAGGGCTTCTAAGTTGCCTGATTTGTCTGGTTTAAAGAATCTTGATAGTTTGACTATTAAGGCTGGTATGGTTTCTGATTTGTCTCCGTTGTCTGCTTTGACGAACCTTAGTAGTTTGACTATTGATGCTAGTGATGCTTCTGATTTGTCTCCGTTGTCTGCTCTGAAGAACCTTAGTAGCTTGACTATTAATTCTTACAAGGTTTCTGATTTGTCTGCGTTGTCTGCTTTGAAGAAAATCAGGGGTTTGGATATTGATGCTAGTGATGTTTCTGATTTGTCTCCGTTGTCTGCTTTGAAGAACCTTGATTATTTGACTATTAAGGCTGATAAGGTTTCTGATTTATCCGCATTGAGTAATTTGACGAACCTTGTGAATTTGACTATTAAGGCTGATAAGGTTTCTGATTTGTCTTTGTTGAGTAATTTGAAGAAACTGCAAACCTTGACTATTAAGGCTGATAAGGTTTCTGATTTATCTGCGTTGAGCAATTTGAAGAACCTTTGGAATTTGACTATTGATGCTGATAAGGTTTCTGATTTGTCCGCGTTGAGTAATTTGACGAATCTTATGAATTTGACTATTAAGGCTGATAAGGTTTCTGATTTGTCCGCGTTGAGTAATTTGACGAAACTGCAAACCTTGACTATTAAGGCTGATAAGGTTTCTGATTTGTCTGCGTTGAGCAATTTGAAGAACCTTGGGCATTTGACTATTGATGATAGTGATGTTTCTGATTTGTCGCCGTTGTCTAGGCTAAAAAATCTGCAAGATATACATATAGAAAATTCTACAATTTCTGATTTATCGCAATTGAATGGATCTAAGAGTTTATCTTTCTTAAGTCTCACTAATTCTACTATCAGTAAATTGTCACCATTATCAGATTTGCCTAACTTGAAATCTGCTAATGTATCTCATATGCCTGTTTCAAGTTTGAAACCATTTGTTGGATTAGATTGTCATTTAACACTTAATATTGCTCGTACCAGGAATCAAGATTTCTCGATATTAAAGGATTTGTTAGTCGATGATTTGACAATCGATGACTCGCAAGCTAGGTCACAGAATATAGATACTATTGCAGATTTAGTGAAGGAAATGGAAGTACACAATATTGAAGTTCCTAGTGACTCTGTTCTTTCCCGCTTCAGTAACTTGTGGTTGATTAATGTTAATCCTGCGATTGATGATGATACAGTAAATACTTTATCTAAGAATTTCCCAGAAGTGTTTGTTTTTGTCGACAATGATATACATCCTGATATTACGATTGATCATCCTCCGATTAAGCCTTCAGTAGATCCAGAGGTAGATCCTTCAGTAGATCCAGGTGTCGATTTTGATTTCGATAATTTTAATCTCGATGACATCGATTTAAGTGATCTTGATTTGAGTGATATGCCGGATGTGTCAGATGATTCAGATACACCAGATGTTTCTGATGTAAGTGACACTGATGATTTCAGTGTTGATGATTTTGATTTCGATGACATCGATTTGAGCGACTTGGATTTGGATGATTTAGATTTGGGTGACTTTGGCGTGGATGATTCCGAGGCTGCTCCTGCTGACTCTGCTAAGACCGAGGCTGCTCCTGTTTCGTCTGAAAATTCTGATGCTAAGTCTGATGCTAAGTCTAATGCTGAGGCTGCTCCTGCCGAGGCTGCGCCTGTTTCGTCTGAAAATTCTGATGCTAAGTCTGATGCTAAGTCTGATGCTGACTCTGCTAAGACCGAGGCTGCTCCTGCTGCCCAGGCTGATGTGGCTGCTCCGGCTGTTGCTGAATAATCAACGAACGGTTTATTGTTCTGCTGATTATTGCAGTGGAGTGATTACATATAACTAAATAAAACGATTCAGTAAGGCGGTGGGGATTACATCCTCGCCGCCTATTGTTATTGCGGGATGCGTGCTTGCTTGTCGTGTCAAACGACTTATAAATATTTGTGTGAATTCGGGCGTGTTGTTCCTGTTTATCCTGTAATCTATACCCGTAGGGCCTATGCTTATAGATAGCTGCTTTGACGGATAAAAATGGAATAATCTGTAAGCGCTGCGCTCTGCGAAGTAACAATAATATTTTGGGAATTAAAAAGAAGGTGTATATGATGAATAAGAAGTTTATAGCGACCTTAACAGCTACCGCTACGCTGCTTGGCGGATTTACATTACTAGCAATGCCAACTACCGCTTATGCGGAGCAAACTGAGGTTGCTGAAACTACTGAAAATCCTAATACGCCTATTCAATTTACTAACAAAGCATTAGAAAAAGCAATACTTAAGCATCTGAATCAATATGTCAAATCTGGGGAAAAAATTACTGAAATCAACCCTGCCAAGGCGTCAACAATTGACGATTTGGGTTTATATAATAATGCAGAAGAGGGTATTGATATAACTGATATCAGCGAGCTTAAGTATTTTACCAATCTTCGCATTCTTAAGCTTGGTAACACTAACGTATCTGACATATCTGTTTTAAGCAAGCTGACGAATCTAACGAATTTGCACTTGGATTTCACGAAAGTTTCTGACGTTAATGCATTGAAAAACTTAACAAACTTGAAAGTATTAGATCTTATCAGCACGAAAGTTTCTGACGTTTCTCCACTTGCTGGTTTGACCAACTTAGAACGTTTGCACCTTGATAATAATCCAGGCATTTCTGATGTTTCTTCTCTTTCTAACTTGAGTAATCTTGTGGCACTAGGTCTTGGTGGTACAAAAGTCACTGACGCTTCCGCTTTGTTGAAAAACAATACTAACTTGGAATGGGTGAGTGTAAATTATTCGAAAGAATCTGCTGAGGCGTTAAAAGGCTTAAATAAACTAGGCAAACTTGATATCGCCGGTAATATAAGCGAAGAAGATAAGAAAGCTTTGCAGAAGGTTTTGCCTAATAATGCGAAATTAAAAGTCGATGAAAATTCAGGCAAGGCAAGTGAATCTGCTTCTGAAGCTCCTAATCCTGCTGCTCCTAATCCTGCTCTCGATAATGTAGAGGGAGAAAATAAGCCTAATGATGTGCAGCCTGCGCCAGCAGTGCCTCCAGCTTCTAATCCTGCGGATTCTGCTCCAGTCGCTCCAGCAGCTCCTTCGGCTCCTGTAGTGCCAGCAAATTCCGGGAAACCAGCAAATTCCGAGAAACCAGCAGATTCTGAAAAGCCGGTAGAGGATAATAACGCTAAGGCAGGTGGCGACGCTGAGAAGCCAGCTGTTGCTGATAAGCCAGCAGCAGAGAAGCCAGCAGCAGATAAGGCTGAGGCGGATGTTGAGAATGAAGCCGAAGTTGCCGCTGAAGCTGAAGTTGCCGCTGAAGCTGAAAAGAATAAGCCAGAAGATGATGCAAATCTCGATGAATTTAATTTCGATGATTTCAACATAGATGATATTGAATTTGATGATTTTAATATCGAAGATTGGCTGAATTCGAACGTAGAAAATGTTCAGGCAAGTGAGACGGTTGGAACCGATAACATCAATGATTTCGATTTCAACATGGATGATTTCGATTTCAACTTCGATGACTTTGATTTTGAAGGTTTAGATTTGGACGATGCAAATCTCGGTGTGTGAGTTTTGGCTTGTGAGTTGCGCTTGTGAGTTGCGGCTTGTATGTTCTAACAGGTAAAAGTTAGCTGGCAAATTTCAGCAGGCTTACTCTGTTATAAAGCCGGGTTCACATCTAAACGCACATCTAAACTCGCAGCTAAACTTGCAGCTAGTTTTGCAGCTAGTTTCGCAGCTAGATTTACGTCAGGCGGTAGAGCGTCCTACTCTGCCGCCTTTTATTATTCTTCGCGCACCATTAAGTGCACAATGAATGGCTGATGCCATTGCCTGTAAATAGATCCGTTATATATGGTTGAGGCCCCCTGGGTATACTGGGGAGAGGCAACACGTTGAGCAGATTATGGGTTACATTGCCCGTAATAATGCAGTTGGGAGTTTTTTACAATTATGATAAGACGCAGTTGGAGAATAGCTCGCAATATTGCCAATAACGAGCGTATTTCTGGTTTGATTATGCTTGGTTTTGCTCTTACTGGCTTATTGCTTGCCAATATTCCCGTAACTGCGCCCGTTTTTGAAGCTATCTCGCATACTCAGATTGGTATTCCGTGGACAAATATACACATGTCGCTTGGTCATTGGGTTCAAGATGGTGTGCTTACCATATTCTTCCTTTCGGTTGGATTGGATTTAAAGCATGAGCTTATTGCCGGTTCTCTTTCCGATCCTCGTGCTGCAGCCATGCCTATGATTTGCGCAGTTGGAGGCATGATCGTTCCACCGTTACTTTTTGTGGCAACAGTAACCATATTTTCTGAACTTCATGCTGGCCAGGAGATTATGCGTCTTACTTCAGGCGCATTGCCTACGTTAGATATGGTTCGTGGCGGTTGGGCTATTCCAACAGCAACGGATATTGCTTTTTCTCTAGCTGTTCTTGCGTTATTTGCTAAAACGTTGCCTTCTGCGTTGCGAGCATTTTTAATGACTCTCGCCACTGTTGACGATCTCCTTGGCATAGCGCTTATCGCAGTATTCTTCTCCTCTCTCAATGCCTGGTATTGGTTTGCTGGGGTAGTGGTATGTGGTTTAATTTGGACTACTTTAGTGCGGTTAAAGCGTGTGCCATGGCCTCTGGTAGCGATAGTTGGCATTATGGCTTGGGTAATGATGTATGAGGCTGGCGTGCATCCGACGTTGGCCGGTGTAATGGTAGGGTTGCTTACTCCTGCTCATTTAGTGCATGGTGAAAAGTCGCTTCGAGCTGAACGTTATCGTGAAAAAATTCAGCCAGTATCTGCATTAGTTGCTTTGCCAATTTTTGCGTTGTTTGCTACTGGTGTTCATTTCGAGACGCTTACGTGGGAGCTGTTCCTTTCGCCAATTTTGATTGCTATTACTATTGCTTTGGTAGTGGGTAAGCCGCTTGGCATTATGTTAACTGCTTGGTTTGCTCGAAAGTGCATCGGTTTGCGCGTGCCGTCCGGTTTGCGAGTTCGTGATTTGCTACCTACTGCATGTGCTTGTGGTATTGGTTTTACGGTTTCGCTTCTTATTGCTTCTCTTTCGTACTCTGATGCGGATTTGTCTGCTGAGGCTCGTTTTGGTGTGCTTGTTGCGTCGATTGTGGCAGCTGGCGTCGCAGGTTTCCTGCTTGCTCGCCAATCTAAGCATATGGAAGAAGAATTGGACGACGTAGACGATTAATTAAGCGTTTATTTTGGTAAGTTGTGTAATATTATACAACGAGATTGTTAAGCATAACGTTACGTATAACGATAGTTATAAGGAGTAAAGTATGGACGACAAGTGCCAGGACTACTCTGCCGAAGTTCCTCCGTGGCATAAAACCTATCATTGCGGATCGGTAGTTATGAGAGGATCCATGATTCCTAAGGAAAGTACTACAGAAACATTACTTCGTAACAATAATAGTCAGCAGATTGCTTCGGGTGTTGGCGTGGAAGTAGATAAAAATTGGGATTGGCGCAGTGCCGACCCATGGCGTGCGCTGCGGATTCAGGCTGAATTTGTTGACGGTTTTGATGCGTTATCACAGCTTGGTAAGGCGGTAACTATTTTTGGTTCTGCACGCATACGAGAAAATGAGCCAGAATATGCTGCCGCACGCACTATGGGAGCGGAACTTGTAAAACTCGGTTTTGCTGTGATTACCGGCGGTGGTCCAGGAATCATGGAGGCTGCGAATCGTGGCGCTGCTGAGGCTGGTGGCACCTCAGTTGGTCTCGGCATTGAACTTCCACACGAACAAGGTTTGAACCAGTGGATTAATTTAGGAATGCAATTCCGTTACTTTTTCGTTCGTAAAACAATGTTTATGAAATATTCTTCAGGAATTATTGTGTGCCCTGGCGGTTTTGGCACTATGGACGAAATGTTTGAGGCTCTTACTTTGGTGCAAACGCATAAAGTTGCGAAAGTGCCGGTAGTATTGTTTGGAACTCAATATTGGAAAGGGCTTATTGACTGGCTTCAATCCACGGTAACGGATCGTGGATTGATTTCCTCCTTTGACCCGCATCTTTTCGCTATTACGGACGACCCTCTGGAAGCAGTGCGCATTGCGTCTGGTACTAATTAAGTTGTTAGCCGAGCCGCATTTTAAGCGAAAGTGACATTTTCTTTACAGTTGTGTATAAAAAATAACGAAATTGCGCTAAATTTCGACTATTCCTTTACAGTCGTGTATAAAAAATAACGAAATTGCGCTGGGAAACGACATTTTCTTTACAGTTACGTATAGGGAATAACGAAATCTCTAAATTGCAAGACGCAATCGGTTCAGTCCTGTGCAAGTATTGTGGCAAACTAGAACAGTACGTACTGGAGGTTGCAATGAGTAATGAGCTTGGTGATAACACTGCGCTTGTTACTTTGCGTATTTCGCGCTTTGTGCCGTGTGAAGAAACGCAAAATCCTGAAGATGAAGACGCTACTAAACTCGTGCGAAAACGTCACGAAAGTCCATTTGCTCGAAAAAAGCGTAGCAATCCTTTTGCAAAAGTAGATTCTGCACAAAAAGAAGATAGCGCTGCTGAATCTTCCGTTCCTTCTATGAAACGTATTCAAGGCAAGCATTGGGTTCAAGATTACAGTTTACGCGTTCGTTCCACGGATACTATTCTTAGCTGCTTGCTAACTATTAAGCGCACAATCGACCCGACTTTGGCTTTTCGCTACTCTTGTGGCCACGGAGTTTGCGGATCGGATGCTGCAAATGTAAACGGCATGCCAACTTTACTTTGCAGCGCAACAATAGGCGCGAACGCTCGTCCAGAAATCATAAATAACGTGCAATCTCGCGGATTTAGAAAAACCGGAACTGCAAGTAGTGGCGAAAGCTCAGCAAAATCGCCAATTCTACAAAAAGAATCTACGCAGACTGTAGCTCAAAAAAATGGAAGTTTCGGTATTATTGAGCTTGCTCCTCTTGCGGGATTTGCAGTTCAGCGCGATCTTATTTGCGACCTTTCGCCTATGGTTTCGCAAATAAAACGTTTAGAGCCTTACTTACAAGCAGCGGACGTTTCTGTGCGAAATGCCGAAGGAAAACTTAAGCTTATTGAGTTTTTGCAGCATCCTGAAGAGTTACAAAAGTTTGAGCTTTTAAGTAACTGCATTATGTGCGGTGCGTGCGAAGGAATATGCCCAATTTACGCCGGTGGCGAGGCTTTTATTGGACCTGCTGCTTTGATTAACGCTGCTCGTTTTATTTACGATTCCAGGGATAGTGAAACTGAGCATCGTCTTGATTTAGTAGATAGTAGCGACGGTATCAGTGCGTGTCAGTCGGTTCGTGCGTGCTCAAGGCAGTGCCCGCGCGGAATTGACGTCGGAGAAGAAATTTGGCAGCTTACAACACTCGTGAACGAGCGCAAAAACTTGTAGCTTGATTATTGTTTTTACCACATTTGCCGGTAATTTCTCTTGCGTTTGGAGTGTTTGGTGTGGCGTATCGCTCCAAACGTGCGCGACTTTCCCCGCGTTTGGAGGGTTTGGGGTTGTGTGGCGCTCCAAACGTGCGCGATTGTTCTCGCGTTTGGAGGGTTTGGGGTTGTGTGTCGCTCCAAACGTGCGCGATTGTTCTCGCGTTTGTTGTCGCTTTGTTGTTGCGCGCTCATATAAAACTTGGCGCATCCTCACGTTAGGCTTGAACTATGACCGACGCTTTATTTTTGTTAGACACTGACCATGATGATGCTCCAGTTTTAGCTGACGGTATTGAAGAAGGGTGGACTCTTACTCTTCCTTCCAATGTGAAACGTCACGCCCTATCCGCTATGCGTCTGACAAATGGTGATGCTTTGCAGCTTGCTGACGGCAAGGGTCTTCGTATTCACGCCACAGTTACCGATGCTGACAATGGCCTGGTGCATGTGGATGCGTTTAGTAGGGAAGCAAAACAAACTACAAGGCTTGCTTTGGTTCAAGCGTTAGCAAAAACAGGGCATGATGAGCAGGCTATTGACATGGCAACACAAATTGGGGTTGATGAAATAATCCCGTGGTGTGCGGATCGCTCGATTGCAAAGTGGAAGCCAGGGCGTAGCGATAAACGCTGGAAACAAGTTTTGCAGGCGGCAACTGAACAGTCTCGTCGCGCATGGATGCCGGAACTTCAAGACTGCGTTTCGAGTAAACAAATTGTGGCAATATGCCGCAGAGCTTGCGTGCACGGCAATCTTGTAATTGTGTTGCATCAAGATGCAACTGACTGCTGGAGTCAAATTGAGAGTGCTGTAAATACTCTTACTGAGCGTTGCTTGGACGATGGGAAAGAACGAACTATATACGTGCTCGTTGGTCCTGAAGGTGGTATTAGCGATAATGAAGTATCCATGTTTGTTGAAGCAGGTGCGCACAGTTGCGTGTTAGGAAATAATATTTTACGTGCGTCAACCGCAGGGCCAGTGGCACTTTCGCTACTTTCTCGCACGTTAGGGCGCTACGAATAGTGCAAAAATCATAAATAAAAATGCCTTAAGTTTGTGTAAAATAGTGTGTAGTGTGCAGAATTACGCAAGTATTAAGCACGTATTTGTGATTTGAATAATAGCAAGGGGAGACCATGAGCAATAATTCATGCAATACCGCATATCATACTGAACCAGACTGCATTTTTTGCAAGATTATTGCGGGAGAAATTCCAAGCAGCCGCGTTTACGAAGACGAAACTGTTGTAGCGTTTAAGGATATCAATCCGCAAGCAAAGGTTCATGTGCTTATCGTCCCTCGCAACCACTACAAGAACGTTGCTGAGCTTGCAAAAGAGGCGCCTGAGACTTTGGCTCATATTGCACAAATCGCTCAGCATATTGCGGACGATGCTTTTAATGGTGATTACCGACTTGTGTTCAACACTGGTCTTGATGCTGGTCAAACGGTGTTTCACGTGCACGCTCACGTGTTAACTGGTGAAAAATTGGTAGAAGGTAGCTTGTAAATCGTGGCAAGTACTACTCGTTGTGTGCAAATCCCAAGCGAATTAAGCTCAGTCGCGGTATTGGGGGCGGCTGATTTGGGGCTAAGGGAAGTCGAACACGCTTTTCCCGAGGCGGATATTACCGTTCGAGGTAACTGTGTGCAAATAGTGGCTCGTTCTGCAAGAGCTGACGAAGACGCTGCAAAGGCCGAGTATGCGCTTCGTCGCATGATTGATGCTGCGTACGAACAGCCTATGGATGCGCATGAGGTCAGGCGTATGCTTGAACGCGATATATTGCACAACAATGAGCATAATGTGCGAGTAGACCGCATAGGACATGGTGGCGGAGTATTGGCTAACAGTCTGAGTGGCACGTATAGTATGAGCAGTACTGGCTCAAGTTCAGAGAGTGAATTTTCGCGAAACGAAAGTGATTTACTACCTTCTAGTGAGGAAGCGCACCGTCGCGCAATGAGCAGAAGAGCGCGTGCAAGCAAAGGAGTTATTACTTTTGCTGGTGGCAATCCGGTACGAGCAAAAACAGCTGGTCAAACGGCCTATGTGCAGGCTATGGATTCACATATTGTAACTTTCGGAATTGGTCCTGCTGGTACGGGAAAAACGTATTTGGCTGTTGCTAAAGCAGTGCGAGCTTTGGAAGATGGGCGAGTGCGTAGGATTGTACTTACACGTCCTGCCGTAGAAGCTGGAGAAAATCTTGGCTTCCTGCCTGGTACTTTGAACGATAAAGTCGACCCTTATTTGCGTCCGTTATACGATGCGTTGTCCGACATGCTTGGAGCTACGCAACTTAAACGTTATTTAGATGAAAACGTGGTAGAAGTTGCTCCGCTTGCCTATATGCGTGGCCGCACGCTAAACGACGCTTTCGTCATATTAGATGAGGCCCAAAACGCTACCGTTCAGCAGTTAAAAATGTTTCTCACGCGCCTTGGTTTTAATACCACCATGGTGATTACGGGAGATAGTACACAAGTTGATTTGGCGGTACCGCGTTCCGGTTTAGTCTCAATTGAGCGGATTTTGGGCGATGTGCGAGATATTGCGTTTGTTCATTTACAGGCACAAGATGTGGTTCGGCATGCGTTAGTTGGTCGCATTGTGGAAGCTTATGAACAATATGATGCGATGCTTGCGCGAAACGCTAAAGAGCACAAACGACAAACGCAACAAACGCAAGCTTAGAATGTATCAGAACATTCTGCGAGAGGAATAATGAATAATCATGAGCATTGAAGTCATGAACGAAACGGTATGGAATATCGATGCCAAAATTTTCTCCGATCTTGGCATGTGGGTGTTGCAACAAATGAAAGTGAGCACACACTCAGATTTATCCATTACTTTCGTCGATCCAGAGCCAATTGCTTGCCTCCACGAACGTTGGATGAACTTAGAAGGCCCAACCGATGTTATGAGTTTCCCTATGGATGAGCTGACGCCAGGAAGTGACGACAAAGTTTCTGAAGGTATGCTCGGTGATTTAGTAATTTGCCCGTGGGTTGCTCAGCAGCAGGCGCTCGCGGCGGGTCACAGCACTATGGAAGAAATGTTGCTGTTAACTATTCACGGCATACTACATTTGCTAGGATACGATCACACCACTGCTGATGAGGAACGTCAAATGTTTGGTTTGCAACGACAGTTGCTGCTCACTTTCTTTGCCGCGCGTTCGGGCGAATTATTCGATGCAACGCTTCCTGAAGGTGCTATAAACGAACTGGGACGTTACGACGCTGAGCATGATTCGAATAATAAGAATAATAAGAGCAATAAGTCATGAACGATATTATAAAAATGTTAGCAAGTATGTCGTTTCCAGATTGGCCTGTACACGTGTGGTTTGGCTTAGCAGCGCTCGTGATATTGGCAATATTGTTGGTATGGTTGTCTCTTGCCATGGCTGCTGCAGAAGGTGCAATTCCTCGGGTGACTCGTGCAAGTCTCAATAATCTTATGATTGAGGCTCAGACGCGCGACGACGAGGGAAGCGCAATAGTTCGTATGCGTCGCATTTCTCGAATCCACAGAGTGAAAAAGTTGATTGCAGACAGATACGCAACGTCTGGAGCATGCGCTTTTGTGCGCGTATTGTGTAATGTTCTTGACGGTGTGTTGGTTGCGGTGCTGGCGCACTGCTTTGATTCACCTTTGTGGCTTACGCTTGTTATTGGCGTTGTTGTATCAATTGTTGTTGCGGTGATTTCTGTTCTTGTTCGTCCGCGGTCGGCAGGTGCAGCACAGCCAGTTGCTAAGTTGATGCGATTATCTCGTATTGTTTCGTTTGCCGTAATACTTACTCCTTTCGCGCATCTTGCTTCGGATGTTGATGTGACTTCGAGAAAGAAGCATGTCGATCTTTCTGACGATGAAGCTTTGGAAGATATTCAGCTCGACCAAGCGAAGGCGAGTATTGACAGGCTTGTGGAAGCGAACGACTTTGATCCGGAAGTTTCGGAAATGATGCGCAATGTGCTCACGCTTTCAGACACTTTAACCCGCGAAATTATGGTTCCTAGAACCGATATGATTTGCGTAAAAAGTGACGAAACGCTGGAAAATTTCCTGAAATTATGCTCTCGTTCCGGATTTTCTCGCGTGCCGGTTATTGGCGATTCCGTTGACGATTTAGTTGGTGTTGCGTATTTGAAGGATGCTGTGCGCGCTACCGTATTTAATCCTGCGGCTTCAGTTCGAGCGGTTTCCACTATTAGTCGTGATCCTATGCTTGTACCGGAATCGAAGCCAGTCGATGATTTATTCCATGAAATGCAGCGAATCCGTCAGCATGTTGCTGTAGTTGTTGACGAATACGGTGGTATTGCAGGTTTGGTGACGATTGAGGATGCTATTGAGCAGATTGTGGGTGAGTTGGAAGATGAGCACGATCGCACACAGCATGCGGATCCGGAAGAAGTAAGCGAGGGTGTGTGGCGTATGCCTGCTCGCACTCCTATTGCAGAATTGGAAGATATTTTTGAAGTTCACATAGACGAAGACGATGTGGACACGGTATTTGGTTTGCTCACCAAGTTGCTTGGTAACGTGCCGATTGTTGGTTCTAGTGCGGTTACGCGTGGGCTGAAACTAATAGCTGTGGACTCGGCTGGCAGGCGTAAGAAAGTTTCTACTATTTTGGTTGAACGCGATGTTAAGGGTTTGGAAGAGCCTCAAGATGAGCAAACTGAAAGTAGTAGTTCGGAGAAACTTTCGGAAAAAGTGCTTGAAAGTAAACAAACTAACGCGCTTAAGCAAGCAAGTACTATGAAACAAACGAATTTACTTAAGTAAGTAATTTTAAATAAATAATCTAAAATAAGTAATATAAAATAAATAACTGGACGGTAAAACGTGAATAATATAGAAAATGCGAACAATACTGACAATACGAACGATTTGGATGACTTTGAAGACGAGACATTTGCCAATCTCGATTCCTCAACGCGCGTAACGTTTGAAACTCCAGATTTTCACGGGTATCGTTCCGGTTTCGTGGCTGTAGTAGGTAGGCCAAACGTTGGTAAGTCAACGTTGATGAATGCACTTATTGGTACTCAGATTGCTATTGCGTCTTCGCGTCCAGAAACTACTCGCAAGGCAATTCGTGGAATCGTTACTACAGAAAATGCGCAAATGGTGTTGGTTGATACGCCTGGAATTCACCGACCGCGAACTCTGCTTGGTCAGCGTTTGAACGATATTGTTGACGAGTCACTTTCGGACGTTGACGTAGTTGCGTTTTTGCTTCCTGCAGATCAGGAAATTGGTCCTGGAGATCGACGTATTTTAAGTAGATTACGTTCCGATTTTGCGAAAAAAGATGACCAGGGCAACTGGTCTTGGAAAGTTCCGCTTATTGGTATTGTGACGAAAATTGATACGCTTGGTCGTGACGAGTTGGTTCATCATTTGCTTGAAATTCAGCAGTTTGCTGATTTTACGGATATCGTGCCGGTGAGCGCACTCGAGCGAGATAATGTAGACGAAGTTAAAAAGGTTTTGATTGATAATCTTCCCGAAGGTCCGCAAATGTATCCCGAAGACCAGCTGAGCGAGGAAAGCCCTTCAGATATGATTGCGGAGCTAATTCGCGGCGCATTTTTGGAAGAGTTGGATGACGAGCTGCCACATTCCTTGGCAGTAGTTGTTGACGATATCGTGTACCCGGGTGAAAATGAGGAAACGCAGTACGACGACAATAAAGCGCATGTACTGGTATCAGTATATGTGGAGCGCGATTCTCAAAAACCAATTATTATAGGCCACAAAGCTGAACATTTGGTGCGCGTGAAGAAACGCCTGCGCACTGCGATAAACCGTATTACGGGTTCTAAAGCTGTGCTGGAGCTGCATGTGAAAGTCGCTAAAGGTTGGCAGAGTGACCCTAAGAAGCTAGAGCGGCTTGGTTTCTAAAGTTTTGTTTTAGCTTTATTTTAGATTGATTCTAACTTTATTTTTATATCCATATTGAATACAAAAAAGTGGCGCAACAGTAAAAACTACTATTACGCCACTTTTGTATTCTAATAATGGTCTTAAATAATATCATTATTAGAAATAACTAAAAGTTAGTTCAACTAAAGTTTAGTTCAACTAAAGTTTAGTTCAACTAAAGTTTAGTTCAACTATTTTTTACGAGTTGTGTACATTTGCGTATTCAGAAGCGTCGCGTAACGCTTAATAACTCGCGGTCGAATAATTTTCATAGACGCTGTCATTAAGCCATTTTCTTGAGTAAACTCTTCTGGCAAAATAATGAATTTTCGCACAGATTCAGCGCGAGACACGCCCTCATTAGCAATATCAACAAACTTTTGTACTTCGGCGCGCACTACCGCGTTACTAGCAGCTTCTTCCATGCTCATATTTGCGTCTAATCCCTTTACTTTAAACCAGTTACGTAAGGTTTCTTCGTCTAAAGTAATAAGTGCGGAAATAAACGGACGCTTATCTCCAAGCACAAGCGCTTGAGACACTATTTCGCAACGCTTAATAATCTCCTCAATAGGACCAGGCGCAACATTCTTTCCGCCAGCTGTAATAATCAAATCTTTCTTACGACCGGTAATATAAAGCATGCCTTCGTCGTCAATTCGGCCTAAATCGCCAGTAGCATACCATCCATCTTCCGTGAACGAAGTTTCTGTTGCTTCATCATTCTTATGATATTTTTTAAATACGCAATTACCTTTAATTTGCACTTCGCCGTCGTCTGCAATTCGCAATGTAAAAGCTGGGAATGCAATACCAACAGAACCTTCGCGGAAAGGAACTCCAATAGGAGTGAATGCGCATGGGGCAGTGGTTTCTGTAAGACCGTAGCCTTCATAAACCGGTACGCCTGCGCCGCGGAAGAATGCAAGAAGTTCTGGATCAAGCGGAGCTCCGCCCGCAACAATCCAACGTGCGCGGCCGCCCAAAGCTTGGCGAAGAGGACGGTAGACAAGAGGATCGTAAGCTGTGCGACGAGCTTTTGTAAGCGCTTTTGCGTCGCCAAAATCTTGAACTTCTTTCATGTACTGCTGTGCTGTAACCACAGCGCCTTGGAATGCTAAGCCTTTAGCGCCATGTCCTGCTTTTTGTGAAGCAGCATTATAAACTTTTTCAAGCACGCGAGGAACCACGATCATAACCGTAGGTTTTGCAATTTGCAAATCGGAAATCAATGTAGAAATGCCTTGAGCAATGTAAATTCGCAAATTACTTGCAACAACAATGTAGTTGATTGCGCGAGCAAAAGAGTGTGCTTGAGGAAGGAACAAAAGCACGGAACCATCTTTTTCACTAAGCAAATCTGGCAAATAAATTGGAAGATTTAATGCTGTAGTGCAATAGTGTTCGTGCGTCATTTCCACGCCTTTTGGTGCGGCAGTAGATCCGGAAGTGTACACAATAGAGCACAAATCGGTTTTCTTTACAGAATCGATTCGAGCGTCCAAGTCGTCGTCGCTCACTGAGTATCCGAATGCTTGAAGTTCAGCCAAGCCGCCGGTTTCGATGCAAATAATTCGTTCCAAGCTTGGGCATTCTTCAATAGCACCTTCTGCTTTGTCTCGCATGTCGGTAGTGCCAACAATAAGGAATCTGGAATCGGAATTATTAACAATATTTCGAATTTGCTCTGCTGAATCAGTGTCGTAAATAGTAGCAAGCACACCGCCGCAAGCCATAACCGCAGCGTCTGCAACATCCCATTCGTAGGATGTTTTGCACATAAGTGCTACGGAATCTCCCTTATTTAAGCCGTAGTGCATTAAGCCTTTTGCTGTATCTCGCACTTCTTTAAGGAACTGGTTTGCGGTTTTCGTTACCCACTCATTATTCTCTTTGTAAGTGTAAAGAGGATCGTCGCCCATTCTTGCTGCGCGATCTGCATACAAGTCGTAAATGCTTGTGCCTTCGTCTAAAGGTGCGCCGCTTTCTGTTTTAGTAGTAAGTAAACCGGTTTCCGGATCAATAAACGTGGTTGTTGGCATTTGAGCGCCCCACTCATCTACGCGTGGAAGATGCGGCTTTTGCGAAAGTAGAGTATTTGATGCTGAATCTTGCTCTTCGTTTATAAAATCTATTTCGTTTGTGCGGTCATCGCTGACTGGGTGTGCGAAATTGCTTCCAATGCGTAATGCTTTACGAGCAATATTGAAGGCTTGCTGCTGGAGTACATTAAATACGGACACATCTGCTCCTTCGTCGTGTCGAAAACGGCTCTATTGCAACGCATAGGTGATTTATGCGTTACGTGCTGTTATCTATGATAATCGTTCACGCGCCCCAAGTCACCGTTGTGTTTATTTTTTACCAATATTGCAACAAATATTAGGAGTGTGTAATTACGCGCACATTACAAGTCGAAGCTTGTAGTTAAACTAGAAAAGTTGCTTTGGCGAGGGAACGTACCGCTGGTAATAGTTGGTAAAGTTCCGTTATCGACTGGGCTGATGGCCACTTATGGTTGTTCGGCGCGTCGGTGCGCCTGAAGCTGGATATAAAACCAGACCATAAGGAGACCGATATGGCTACAAAGATTACTCTCGAAGGCGAATTGCGTACTGAATTTGGTAAGGGTGTTGCCCGCCGTTTGCGCGTTGCTCAGTTAATTCCAGCAAGCCTTTACGCTGGTGGTGCTGAGCCAGTACACGTTACCCTTCCAATGCGTGAGACCACGTTGGCTTTGCGTCACGCCAACGCTTTGTTCACTATCAAGTTCGGTAACGAAACTCGTATCGCCGTTGTTAAGGATGTGCAGCGCAACCCTGTGAAGCGTATCGTAGAGCACATTGATTTCTACGAAGTTAAGGCTGGCGAAAAGATTGACGTCGAAGTGCCAGTGTTCGTTGAAGGTACTCCAAAGGGCGCTGCTGTGGCCTTTGTTGACGTTCAGGAACTTAAGGTTCGTGCTGACGTTGCCAATTTGCCAGAGCGTTTGGTGGTTAATGTTGACGGCTTGACTGACGGCACTAAGGTGTTCGCTAAGGATGTGAAGCTTCCTGAGGGTGCTGAACTCGATATGGATGGCGAAGAGTCTGTTGTGAGCGTTACCGTTCCTGAGGATGCTGCTGCTCCTGCCGATGCTGATGCTGCTGCCCCTGCTGCTGCAGCTCCTGCTGCTGAAGAAAAGTAAGCAAAACGCGCGTAATTAATATTTATTAAAAATATTTTTTAATAGCTCTGAAAACCGCATAGTCGTAGTGATTATGCGGTTTTTCTGCTATAAGTCTCGACTGTATAAGCGATAAAATTTTTTCTTATTAAAGATTTTTTTGAAATAATTTCGTTTTTTTGTTTTGCTAAATACGATAAACGTATTATTCTATACGATTAATTGCGGTAAAAGGCAATCGTAAATAATACACTTAAGAAAAGAGACATAATGGCTGATTTAGAAGTAGCTCCAGATTTTGCGAACGCTTATGAATCGTACGATCATAGTGATCCGGCTCTGTTGAATAAATTAGCTGGCAACTTTGAAGTGCTGCCGAATGATAATCCAGTTTCGGATGCCAAGCGTAACGAACTTATTGATAAGCCTGCTTTTGGTCAGATTTTCTCCGACAATATGGTTCACATGTCTTGGACTAAGGGCGAAGGCTGGTCGGATCGTCGTGTAGAGCCTTACGGCCCGCTGAAGATGGATCCAGGCGCATCCGTTTTGCATTATGCGCAGGAATGCTTCGAAGGTTTGAAGGCATACAAGCGCGCCGACGGTTCAGTTTGGCTGTTCCGTCCAGATATTAACGCTGCACGTTTCCAGAATTCTGCTAAGCGTTTGTATTTGCCAGATCTCTCTATTGACGACTTTATTGGTTCTGTAGCTGCGTTGGTTAAGCGCGACAAAGAGTGGGTGCCAAGCCGCCGCGAGTACACTCTTTACATGCGCCCGTTCATGTTTGCTTCCGAGCCATTCCTTGGTGTGCGTGAAGCTCACGAAGTTGAATATTGTGTGATTGCTTCTCCATCTGGCCCATACTTCAAGGGTGGTTTGAAGCCTGTTAGCATTTGGGTTGAAGATCAGTGGTTCCGCACCGGCCCTGGTGGTACTGGTTTCGCTAAGTGCGGCGGTAATTACGCTGCTTCCTTGCTCGGTGAGTACAAGGGTATTGAGCATGGTTGCGAGCAGGTGTGCTTCGTGGATGCTGCGACTAAGACTTATTTGGAAGAGCTTGGCGGCATGAACATGTTCGCACTTCACAAGGATGGTCATTTGGAAACTCCATCTCTTACCGGTAGCATTCTTCCGGGCGTTACGCGCCGTTCTTTGATTCAGCTTGCTAAAGAAGCTGGTCATGATGTTGTTGAAACTATGATTCCGCTTCAGGGATTGCTCGACGACATTCGTTCTGGCGAGGTTACGGAAGTCTTCGCTTGCGGTACTGCTGCAATTATCACGCCAATTGGTCGCTTTAAGTCCGACGACTTCGATCTTAAGGTTTCTGATGGTGGCGTTGGTGAATTGACTCAGGCTTTGCGCGACGAACTTCTCGGCATTCAGCTTGGTGATGTTGAAGACAAGCACAACTGGATGTGGAAGGTTTGCGACTAGTTAATTACACTAGTTAATTACACGTTGCTTATGGCGCGTCGTACTCTATGTATGTAGATATCGTATAGAGGGTGCGGCGCGTTATATTTTGCAACTTGCGCGCTTGAGTTATGTGAATACTTGAAGGGATATTCTGTGGAAGGCGCATTAGGGGATAACATCTTCTTTCTAATAGTTGAATACGTTGCTGTTGGCTGTTGCGGAATGGTTGGCGGCTTGTGGGCCATTCGTAAAAAGTACGATGTTTTTGCCATTATTACCACTTCTTGGATTACTGCGTTGGGTGGCGGAATTGTGCGCGATGTTTTACTTGGAGCGCTACCGCCAGTTGGAATTGCAGATCGTGGTTTTGTGATTGCTGGTTTACTTTCCGGCATAATTGTTGCAGTTGCACATCCGGAGATTGATAAGTGGCGTTGGTTTATGCTTACGATTGACGCGCTCGCGTTGGGATTATTTGCGGTGAACGGCACTGCAAAAGGTTTAGATTTTCATATGTCTGGCACGACTTCAGTATTTTTGGGAATGGCAACTGCGTTGGGAGGCGGTTTGATTCGCGACATGATTTTGAACCAGGTGCCAGTTATTGTGCGAGATAAGCACTGGTATGCACTTCCGGCAGCAATTGGTTGTGTTCTTACGGTTTTTGTAGTTAAAGCAAAGCATGCTGGCTGCTTTGGCGTAACTGTTGAGATTCTTCTGGAAGTGCTTATTGTTGTTTTAGTAGTGGCAATGCGCTTGCTATCTGTAAAATTTGACTTGACTTTATTTGGAGCAATGAATCGCACGGAGCCGATTAAGATGCGTCGCCCACACATTCACCATTTAAATAATCGCAAGCGTCGCTAAATGCTGAAGACTGCTATTAGCTAAAAAATAATCCCCAGTGCCAATTGGTACTGGGGATTTTCCTTACATGCTGTGTTATGCAGTTACCTGCACAAACTTCACAGAGCGTTAATCGCTACAGCGAGACCGGACTTGCGGTTTGCAGCCTGATTCTTGTGAATCACGCCACGGCCTGCAGCCTTGTCAAGCTTCTTAGCGGCTACTGCGAAAGCGGCCTCAGCTGCAGCCTTATCACCAGCGGTGATGGCTTCGCGAGTAGCACGAATAGCGGTCTTCAAAGCAGACTTTACTGCTACGTTACGCTTATGTGCTTTCTCGTTGGTGAGAACGCGCTTCTTCTGCGACTTAATGTTTGCCACTGTTACTCCAAACGACGTTTGCTATATAAGGACATACAAAGAGTAAGCATATCATGATTCTCGGATAACTTTACTAGTTGCTGGTGTTTTTCTCCGGGGTTTGCGCGACGACCTGCTTTCGCGCTTAAAGCGTAGCGCGCGAAGGCAATTCGGAGCGGGAACTCGCTTAAGTTGGAAGTCCGGGGGACTTCCAACGCGAGTTTCGTAGCGAGCGCGTCGCAATCCGCGCGAGCGTTTTGGACGTTTTTTGAAACATTTGCCGGAGATTTTCCTCCGGCGTTTGTTTTAGTAGAATAGGGTAGTAGAGTTGGTAGGATTGATTACTTGCGTAGCTTACGCAATTTAATACTATCCGCGTATTTAAATAAGGAGATATTTGCCTTGATTACACCGCATAACCAGCCAGGATTTACGGATCAATCGCTGATACGCAATTTCTGCATTATTGCGCACATCGATCACGGCAAGTCTACGGTAGCGGATCGTATTCTACAACTTTCTGGAATCGTGCCAGAACGCGAGATGCGCGACCGCTTCCTTGACCGCATGGATATTGAGCAAGAGCGCGGAATTACCATCAAATCGCAGGCCGTGCGCGTGCCGTGGACCTTCGAAGGCACCGAGTATTCGCTCGGCATGATTGATACTCCTGGTCACGTCGACTTTACTTACGAGGTTTCGCGTGCGCTGGCGGCATGCGAGGGTGCGGTTTTACTAGTTGATGCGACGCAGGGTATTGAAGCGCAGACGCTTTCTAATCTTTATATGGCAATCGACCATAATTTAACGATTATTCCTGTGCTTAATAAGATTGATTTGCCAAGTGCTGAGCCAGATAAGCATGCTGAAGAAATAGCAGGTTTGATTGGTTGCAAGCCGGAGGATGTATTGCGCGTTTCCGGCAAAACCGGCGAAGGTGTTAAAGACTTGCTCGACCAAATTGTGCTTGAAGTCCCAGCTCCAACCGGAGAGCCTAACGCTCCTGCTCGCGCGCTTATTTTCGACTCAGTATACGATTCGTATCGCGGAATCGTCACCTATATTCGTATGGTTGATGGCGAACTTAAGTCTCGCGAAAAATTGCACATGATGGGAATCGGCATGACGCACGATCCTATCGAAATCGGCGTTATTAGCCCAGACATGACCCCTACTAAAGCGCTTGGTGCTGGCGAAGTTGGCTACGTAATTACGGGAGCTAAAGACGTAAGTCAATCTAAAGTTGGCGACACGATTACTTCTGCTGCGAACCCTGCATCTGAGCCTTTGGAAGGCTACCGCGACCCAAAGCCTATGGTGTATGCGGGCTTGTTCCCAATAGACAACGCCCAATTCCCGGAGCTTCGAGACGCACTTGACAAGCTCAAACTTAACGATGCCGCTTTGCTTTACGAGCCGGAAACGTCGGTTGCGTTGGGATTCGGATTCCGTTGCGGATTCTTAGGTCTTCTTCACATGGAGATTGTTTCCGAGCGTTTAAGCCGCGAATTTGGCCTGGATCTTATCTCAACTGCTCCAAACGTAACTTATGACGTTACTAGCGAAGATGGCAGCCAGCATCATGTGACAAATCCTAGCGAGTTTCCAGAAGGCAAAATCAAGCGCATTATTGAGCCAATGGTTGCGGCCGATATTATTACTCCGAAAGAGTTTATTGGTGCCGTAATGGATTTGTGCCAGGAGCATCGCGGCGAAATGGGCACCATGGAATACATCAGTGCCGACCGCGTGGAAATGCACTACAGAATTCCACTTGCAGAAATCGTTTTTGATTTCTTCGATCAGCTTAAAAGTCGCACAAAAGGTTACGCTTCTCTCGACTACCATGAGGACGGTGAGCAGTCTGCTGACCTTGTGAAGGTTGATATTCTTATTCAGGGAGATAAGGTCGACGCCTTTAGTGCAATTGTGCACCGCGATAAGGCTTACTCTTACGGCGTTATGATGACGAAAAAACTTCGCGGACTTATTCCTCGTCAACAGTTTGAAATTCCAATTCAAGCTGCAATTGGTTCTCGAATTATTGCTCGCGAAACCATTAGTGCACTTCGAAAAGACGTTCTCGCAAAATGCTACGGCGGCGATATCACTCGTAAACGTAAGCTTCTTGAAAAACAGAAGGCTGGTAAGAAGCGTATGAAGATGCTTGGGCATGTGGAAGTTCCTCAAGAGGCCTTCGTTGCGGCTTTGGCTACGGATGAGGGTGCAAACGATCGCGATACTAAAGATAAGATTCGCGCTGCACAAAAGTCTGAAGGCTGAGGCGCATATTGAATTCTGAATCGAACGAATTAAGTGAAGATTCGTATTCAAACATGCCTTTTGAAGTCTACGTGCACGTGCCGTTTTGCTTGCGTCGCTGCGGATATTGCGATTTTAATACGTACACGGCGCGCGACTTAGGTGAAGGCGCAAGTCGCGAAGGCTATGCGGATGTTGCTATTCGAGAAATGCAGCTTGTGAAACAGTGGCAGGAATTTCACAGGATTTGCGAGCCTGAAGCGCAATCTGTTTTCTTCGGCGGAGGAACTCCAACTGTTCTTAAAGCGTGCGATTTAGTGCGAATGTTGCAAGAAATACGCAACTTATGGGGGTTGCAGCCTGGAGCCGAAATTACTACGGAAGCAAATCCGGACACTGCTGACGAAGCGTATATTGCGGAACTTGCTGCAGGCGGATTTACGCGTATATCTTTCGGAATGCAGTCGGCTGTGCCACATGTGCTAAAAACCTTGGACCGCACTCATACGCCAGAAAATGTAACGCGCGGAATAAAAGCGGCAAACGCTTGCGGTTTGCGCTCTAGTGTTGACTTAATTTATGGTGCTCCTGGCGAAAGTTTGGACGATTGGCAAAAGTCAGTAGACATGGCTTTGAACCTGGGTGTAAATCATATTTCTGCGTATGCTCTAACCGTTGAACCGCGCACCAAAATGGGACGCCAGATTGCTTCCGGCACAATTCAAGCCCCTGATGATGACGATGAAGCCGCAAAATATGAGATAGCAGACGAACTTTTTAGTGCTGCCGGCTTACAATGGTACGAAATTTCTAATTGGGCGAGGCCTGGATTTGAGTCTCAGCACAATCTTGGCTACTGGCGAAATATTGATTGGGCTGGAATTGGCCCGGGAGCGCACTCTCATTACAATGCTGTAAGTCGGCTCACTAAGCAAGGTATGGATGCTGACGCTTCTTCAGCGGAAGTCAGCAACTTTTACAATCTTCGCGCGTGGGATATTTTGCATCCAAAACGTTGGGCACAGGCAATACACGCTGGAAATGTGCCGTGGCAAAACTACGAGTGTATTAATAAAGAAGATGCGCTTGTTGAAGAAGTAATGCTTGGGTTGCGTATTAAAGAAGGACTTGATATTGCGCAATTGTGTTGCAAAATGCGAGAAAATCATGCTCAATTTGACGATGCTGATTTGAGGCGTGTGCTACAGGAAGCTAAGGAAGAATCACTTATTTCGCTTAAGTGTGGGCGGGCAGTAGCTACGCGTAAAGGCAGATTACTTAATGATTTACTTATAGAAAGAATTGTTGACTCTTGTCAAAATGGGTTAGACTTGCGCTAAAATGTTGCGTATTGTGTGAAAAATTCAGTGCAGAAAGGAACGGCCATGGCGAATCGAAAAGAACGTCGTGCGAAGGAAAAGCAGCGTCGCAGGGGGATTCCTTCTCAATATGATGAAACAAAAGGCCGCGCGCGAGGCGGCATGATTGACGAATATGCGTTACAAGAGCGTTCACTTAGGCTGAAGGAGCGTGGTGCAGGCCCTTGGAAGCCAACGTCTAATGTTACTGCCGAAGCGGAGCAGCTTGAGCGTAATATACATCGTGCTGAAGCTGGGGATGACACTTGGAATGCGGTCCGCAAGGTTATTGGCGTATGCTCTTGGGCTGTGCTTTTACTTTCGGCGCTCGCATTTTTGATTATTATGTGGTTCCCAAGTCAGCCAATGGTGCTGGTTATTACTATTGCTGTACTGTTTGCTTTGGGTGTGTTTGGATTGTTCTTTGCAATGGGTAATGCGAAGCGTAATCCGCACCTTGACGAGCACGGTACTGCGATTTAGTAGCGATTTAGTAGTGTTTTAGTAGTGTTTTCGTAGTGCTTTAGTAATAGTAAAGCACTACGCTATTTTTGCATATGCTCTACCTTTATTTGGGGTAGTGTGCTGTGCTTTGTTCGCTAATTAGCATTGCGTTGTTTGCGTGTTGTTTGCGTGTTGTCTGTTATTTTGTTGATTGTGCACGATATTTGTGTAATATCTTTTGTAAAATCGTTATAATGTCTTAATTTGTTGTAAGGAAAAGTAAGATATTTCCCAAAATTTTCTGTAGCTTTCAAGTTAATCAGCAGTTTTTTCAAAGCGTTTTTTCAGGCTAGGTACGTTAGGCTACTTATCGTGTATCTTCCAAGATTGAAGGTATGTGTCATATTTCAGTGAGGAAAGGTAGTCGATGACGTTTATCTCTCGTGCAATACGCTACATTCTGAGAAAACGAATAAAAACGGCAATAGTATTCGTTATTGTTGCGCTTATTTCAACATTACTGTGCGCAACTTCTGCGGTTTCTGCTGCTGCTGAGAAAGAAAGAGAAAAAGTTGAATCGCAAGCAGAATCTAGTTTTGTGCTTGCAAACAATCCACAAGTAAATCCTGGAACTCCTCGAGGTGCCGGAACGGTAAAACCTAAGGATGTGAAAGCAATCGCGAAGTTGCCAGGAGTATCGTCATATGTAGTACGGCAAAACGTGACAGCGGATTTGGTCAATGCAAAAGCTGCGCGTATTCCAGGCGTACAAGATTATGATGAGCGTCGCGAAAAGCAGTTTGGTAATGCTGTTAATCTCGAAGGAACTAATGATTCAGCAGGTCTTAACGCGTTTAAAACAAAAGCAATAACCATATCTAAAGGTAAGCATTTGCTCACTGGTAATGTTCACGCATCACTTATTCATGAAGATCTTGCCAAAGCTAACGGTCTTCATGTAGGGGATACTCTCGTACTTCGCGCTAATCCTTACGATGCTGACAATATTAACCAATCAACCGCAACTGTGAAAACTCGTATTGTTGGAATTTATGCGGGAGCAAATAAGCGCCAGGTTGCAACTCGTGCGGAACTGACTGCCAATATGGTGTATACGGATTTGCAAACTACGCGCGAATTGTATAAATATAAGCCGGGAAAAGAAATATATCAGGATGCAAGCTTCCGTGTGCAGCGAGGTATGGATGCGGATCAGATTATGGCACAAGCTACTAAATTGCCTATTGATTTGCAAAGTTATCAGCTAACTCGCGATGACCAGTTTGTTACAGGCTTATTGAAAGCTTCGCAAGGCGTGAATTCTATGATGAATGTTACTACGATTGCCGTAATATCTTTCGCTATTATTGCGCTTGGATTGGTGCTTTTGTTGTGGATGAATGAGCGACGTCGCGAAATTGGAATATTTGCTGCGATTGGTACAGGAAAGTTATCTATCGCTGGTCAGTATCTCACTGAGATTGTGTTGATTTCTATACCTTCGTTGGTCGTAGGCTATCTTTTTGCTAACGTTGTAGCGCCGTGGATGGGTAATGCTGCTCTCGGATCGGTTAATTCTTCCGCTGCTCGCGATTTGAGCACCATGGGTCAAGCTGGTGGAAATCTTGAATCAACTTTGGCAACGAGAACACTAGAAAAACTTACAGTACACGTAGACATATCATGTCTCGCTGGAGTTTCGGCAATGGTATGTGTAGTAATCGTTATTGCTGTAGTGTTGTCGTATTTGCCAATGATGTGCAAATCTCCTCGAGAATTGCTTGGATTGCAGCAGTAACAATTTGTAAAGAAGTAACAGGATATCTTTGTTACATACGTCAATTGTGTGAAAATTTATACGAAATGTTAATGGAGTATCACTATGTGTGATGATATAACTTCTATATGTGCCAGAGCTTGGCTTGCAATAGTGCGCAAGCCTCGACGCAACGCAATAATTGTGCTGATTATGACTCTTGTTTTAAGCGCGCTAGTTTCGCAAGCTGGTATTAGCGCTTCTGCTGAGAGTGCTAGAGATCACATTCAATCCAGCATTGGTTTAGGTTTTACTGTACAGGCAAAGACTCGTGGTGAAACTCTTCCAGAGCAAAGTAATGCAAATTCTAATTCCGATACTAATTCCGAGGCTAATTCTGATACTAAAGTATCTGATTCCCCAATTCCTCAAGATTTGGGCGCAAATGAAGGAATTGACTCTAGCCAAATTCGTAAATTTGCTGCAATTGCGGGCGTAAAAACTGTAGTGGAAGAGCGCGATGTTTTAGCTACGCCTGTTGGGAAGCAACTTGTGCTTCCTACGCAGGGTCCTAGACTAGACGATGATGTTTTGGCTCATGCTGCTGGAATTACTGGCACAACAGATTCTCGATTGTCTCAGGGTTTTCAAGAAGGATTGTACCATTTAGAGCAGGGTGAGCATATTACTGATCGTTCTTCTGGTAGAGCAATAGTGCATCGTGATTTTGCTAAAAAGAATAATCTTAAGATTGGTTCTACTATAACTCTTAAGCAGGGGTTTAATGTAAAAGTTCGCGTTGTTGGAATTTTTGCTGGTAAGTTGCAAACTAAAGGGGCGCTTCCTTCGGATGCGTCAGAAAATCGCATATTTACTGACTTAAGTTCGGCTTTGTCTTTAGCTGGCTCTTCTAAGCGAGGTGTTTTGCGGTGCATGGTTGAACGTTCTGATCTATTGGATAGCGCAATGCGTCATGCTAAAAGTATTGCCGGAAAGTGGGCAGATGTAGAGCAGAACGCTTCGCAATTGTCTGGTGTAATAAGCTCGGTTAATTCTGTGCAGCAACTTGTGCTAATGATTTTCGTTGCGCTAAGTTTGGTAGGCATTTTAGTGCTTGGACTTGTATTAGTGTTCTGGGTTAGATCGCGTATGCATGAAATTGGCGTACTCATGTCGCTTGGATTGTCGAGAGCAATAATAGTTAGCCAATTGCTTGTTGAAATAGTGATACTTAATCTTGTGTCATTTGTAATTTCGCTGGGCTTGGGTGCTGCTTTTTCAGGTATTATTGGTTCCGCGATTTTGCATAGTGCAGATTCATCGATTGTTGTGGGCGACGCGCCAGTATTGCCATTTTTGCAGACGTTTGCGGCTTTTGCTATGGGCTTATTTATTTCTGCAGTGGCGTTGATAGTTGCAGTGCTGCCAATATTAATAAAGAAGCCTCGGCAAATACTGAGCGCTATGAGCTAGCAAATAAATGTAGTTGCGTATGTGCAGTTTCTACTAAAAGCGCAACCCTATAAATCGTACAAATCGTATTTAAATTATGTAAAAATAAGGAGCTTATTATGTCGGCTTTGTTGCAATTAAAAAATGTCAAGTATACGTATGGCCCTGCAAACATTGTGGTATTGAACGATGTGAATGTTGAGTTTGAAACTGGGAAAATGTACAGTATTACGGGAGCGTCGGGAGCTGGAAAGTCTACCATGCTTTCATTATTGGCTGGATTGGATACTCCGTATAGTGGCGAGGTGCTTTTTGACGGTGAAAATATTGCGAAAACAGGATATGTTGAGCATCGCAAAAAGCATATTTCGCTTGTTTTCCAAAATTTCAATCTTATAGATTATTTGACGCCATTAGAAAATTTGCGTTTAGTAAATCGGCGCGCGGACGCTCAAGTGCTAATAGATCTTGGGTTGACTGAAGAAGAAGTGAATCGTAATGTGACGCAACTTTCTGGTGGCCAACAACAGCGTGTGGCAATTGGGCGAGCTTTAGTATCTTCGGCTCCGGTAATTTTGGCTGATGAGCCTACTGGAAGTCTTGATCCTGCAACTACTAAAGAAGTTATTGCAATATTGAAGAATGTTGCGCATGAACACGGTAAATGTGTGATTGTTGTTACGCATGATTCTTATGTTGCGGCTCAAGCCGATATAAAATACGTACTAAAAAATAAGCAGCTTAAAAAGTAGCAACTTAAAAAGTAGCAGTAAAAAAATATCAGTAAAACGTAAAAAAATAGTGTTAGTCATATTTGTAACTAACACATATTCGTTTAATGTGTAAAACGTATGGGTGTAATTTTTTAACGGTATTAGTAAAGATTTCGCCCATACGTTTTATATTGTCGCCTATTTTATTGTCGCCCTATTATTGTCGCCTATGCGTTTATGTATTGCTTCCTATGCGTTGTTGCGCAGGTTATAGCGGTACGATATTGACAATACTTTCGCACTATTACACAATAGGATGCTTCATGTAGTAGTCGCGCATGGATTGTTTGGAAATAATTTCTTCGCTTCCCATGTGTTCTGGTATGCCAATTCTTGCTTGGATCCACGGCGCCTCTTGGTGCGTTCTTTCACTTAATTCGTTGCCAGTAAGTTTTCCGAGCTTATTGCATACAGCGTTGATAATATCGACTTGTTCTTGGTCTAAAATAATCCCGTTTTCGTAACGAGTGAACAGCAGCTCCTTATGGTGAATCATAAATCTTCCACGATGACGATTGAACAATTCCAACGAAACTGGACCATTACGCCATGCTTCAAAATCTTCGGGGAATAGGGATAATCCTGTAGTGGCCAGGCTATGAGCTTGCGAATAATAGGCGAGCTTCTGCAGTTTCATAGTGGTCATACTTCCTTGGATTTCCAATATTTTTGCCGCCACATTAATGATAGTCATGGTATACACCTCCCTTGAAAATTACGAAACAATTGTGATTCTATGAGAGGCAAAAATACGCGTCAACACAAACAGAAAAATGTGGATAACTTTCTCGCTAAGTTATCAAAATAAGTTATCAAAATAAGTTATCAAAATAAGTTATCAAAATAAGCTATCAAAATAAGCTATCAAAATAAGCTACGAGATACTAATTTACCAAGGTAACGCGCTATCTTTTTTAGGCGTCAATAAGACTGTAACCATGTTTAGTGAGTACTGATTTAAGTTGCGCAAGATAGGCGAGTGAAGCTTTTGAAAGTTTCGTGCGTTCGTTGGTAATCCAGCCTACGAGCATAGTGTCGTCACATTCCAAAGGAATAGTAACGATTTTTTCGTTGTTTAGGTCGCCATTATCGATGCCGGTGCAAACCGTGTAACCATTCAATCCAATAATAAAATTCAAAATAGTAGCGCGGTCGGAAACGTTGATTTTTTTAGGTGGGCGAGTAGGCCATACTGCTTCTTCCGCAAAGAAGAAACTTCCTTCCTCTCCCTGTTCGTACTGAATAAACGGGTATGGTTTCAAATCTTCCAAACTTAAGCTTTTACGTACAGCAAGAGGATTGTTCCTAGAAAGAAAAACGTGCAATTTCGCGCGGAAAAGCGGATGGAATTCCAAATGTTTTTCGCGAAGTAACTTGCCAATTACGTCTTTGTTATAGTCAGAAAGATAAAGAATTCCAAGGTCTGCACGCATATCGCTAACTTGTTTAATAATATTTTTGGTGCGCGTTTCACGAATAGAAAACTCGTATTCGTCTGAATGAATACTACGAATCATCTCAACGAAAGCTTCAACTGCAAACATATAATGTTGCGTTGCCACGCTGCACAATTGCGGACGCGGTTTCGTACTTTTGTAACGTTCCTCGAGCAAATCTGCTTGCTCAATTACTTGGCGAGCATACGTTAAAAACTCAGCTCCGTCAGCAGTTAACGCAATTCCCTGCGTGGAACGAGTAAAAATCTCAATATTGAGTTCGCGCTCCAGCTCTTTAACCGATGAACTTAATGCAGGTTGTGAAATATATAATGCTCGAGCTGCCTCGTTCATAGAACCGCAGTCAACGATTTTCACAATATATTTCAACTGTAATAAAGTCATGTTAAAGCTTCCTTTACGCACTAACAAAAGTAGCACTCAATGGGTAAAAATTACATAAAACAAACCTTAACGAATTTAGCAAAAGGTATCGGCATAACGCACAAATAATTTATGTTAAAGCTCAACGCCAATTGAAGCTAAATCCTTACGGGCTTGATCGGCTGTAGTAAAAACAAAACCGTGCATACCTACGGCGTGCGCACCATCAATATTCGCAGGCTTATCGTCGAAAAACACGGTATGCTCTGCTTGAAGTCCAAAGCGACTCATAGCAAGTTCAAAAATTTCAGGCTCTGGTTTATGCAAATGTTCGACGCCGGAAATTATGGTTCCCTGCAAAAGCGTGGAAAGTTCCGGGAATTTACGCAAAGCAAGAGGGAACGTTTCCCTCGACCAATTCGTCAACCCCCACACGCCGTAACCGGCACTGCGCAAATCGTTCAACAACTCAACCATGCCGGGCATCATACGGGTAAGAACCTGATCGTAATGAGCACAATACCAGCGGAAAGCTTCAGCAAGTTCGCTACCAAATCGTCGCTCGTATTCCGGCATAAGATCTTTCAAAAGTTCGCCGCCATCCATACGGTCTTCAAATTCGTAGAATCCTGCCAAATCATCCTTGCCGAAAGTGCCGTTAGGACAAATGGTATCAACTAAATGTGGGAACTGTTTCTGTAAGCAGTTACGGCAATTCCACTCGAGTAGCACTCGGCAGTAATCGAACATAACGTCGTATATTTCAAAATTTTTTGCATCAGTCATTTATTCTGTCCTTTTATTTATTTTCGTTACTTATGTTATTTTGCGCTATTTTTACTAGCGCTACTTTTACTTTCGTTATTTCTACTTTCGCTACTTCATATTTATAAGAATCCCAAGAACGTGGGGAAGTGCGGTAATTATGTCGCTTGCCACAATCGGGTGCTCCAAAGTTAAAGGATGTTTTGCTTTTAACATATCTTGCACTAGTTGAGTGTAGTTGTTTCCGCCACTGCTGCGAGATGCGAATACTGCCGAAATCCCGTGTATTATCGCTGCGCTTGCTGCAATAAGCCCGTAGTCTGTGCGACTTTCGCTATTTTTTTCGCGTTGCGCAAGTAGCGCTCCGAGAATTCCAGCTAAAACATCTCCAGATCCTGCGGTTGCAAGCCAAGTTGGGCCGTATTGCGCAATATATATAGGTTTACGCAGATTATTCGGAGAGGCGACTGCAGTTGTGGAACCCTTAACAAGCATGGTTGCTCCCGTAAGATTTGCTGCTTTCTGAGCGTAGTTGACCGGATTTTTAAGAATCTGCTGAGCGCTTATTTCCAAGTCGTATCTAGCAAAAAGTGAGCTTAACTCTCCTGCATGAGGAGTTAGTACTACCTTTTCAAAAACGTGTTTAGGCAGTAAGTCTAATGCGCCTGCGTCTACGCATATTGGCGGTAGATTGTTGCTTGTCTGCGTTTCGGCATTGTAGTTTTCGTTTGAGTATTGTGCGAGTATGCTTTCAATGTATTTTCTTTGATTTTCGGCGCTTTCGTCGTTGCAATGTTCGTGGTCTGGTATTCCGGAGCCTACTGTTATTGCGTCGATTTTTCCGCTTAACTGCTCTGATGCAACTACTTCTGGCGATGCTTGTAATACTAAGTTTTGCGCTCGCAAAGGGCCAGCGTAGCGAACCATGCCAATATTGCTTTGCGCTCCTGCGCGTGTGCTTAATATTGCGGCTCCGGGGTAGCTGTTTGATCCGGTAATTACTCCCAGAACGCCTCTGGAATATTTGTTATCGCTTTCAAGTGCTGTCCTAAGACAAGTTGAAGCAAGATGTAAATCAACTGAAACTTCGTTAGTGACATTTGAAGGGGTAGAGGCTAGCGAGTCGTAATTTTTGTTAGAAGTACTGCCGAACATAGTATTTAAGTGTAATCGTTGTTAAGAATATGTATTGAAGATATTTTTATCTAAACTTTTGTTCTGTTAGATAAACTTATGTATTGTTTCAATCTGTAAGTATTTTGAAATTATTTGTAATTTTTTGTTACGCTGCGTGTCGGGAGTGTTGCGGCGTGTTGCGTTTATTTTTTGCTGAAAAATCGAGAAAATATCTGCTTTACTGATTTGTATATATGTTATAATCTGTTCTATTTTTTGTTGCTATACTGCCACTTTTTATTCATGGTTAAGTTAGAAATTATTAAATTAGATTTTTAAATTTCGCATTATATCAGACAAAAAATTAGCGAAACGCGCTTTTTAAAAAATAATCGTATTTTTTTGTAATTTTAATTGACCAGCTCACTTATTTTTCTTATGCTATAAACGTTATTGCGAATGATTATTTTTTTCATGAACAACTTTCATGAGTAACCTCTCACAATCAAACCCATGCAATAACGGCAAAGATTCCTGAAAGGAACAAGTGTGAAAACTTCACGAATGTTCGCAACTGCGGCTGCGGTTGCATTATTAGCAACTTCTATGAGCGCTTGCGGCTCTGCTAAAACCGCAGAAAACAAGACGCAAAATAACCAAGTAAATGTAGTAGCTACTACCACTCAGATTTGCGATTACGTAACTCAAATTGCTTCTACTGCTGATGCAAAATCTGGTTTAACTCTCAACAAAACCGATTCCCAAGGCAAGAAGTCGGTAATTGGTGCTCCTCAAGACAAAGCAAAGTCAACAATTAATCTGACTTGCTTGCTTGCTCCAAATGCTTCTGCTCACGAACACGAAATGACTCCAGGTCAGTCCAAGGCGCTTTCCAAAGCTAATTTAATGCTGGTCTCCGGTGTAGATCTTGAACACTTCCTAGACGAAGCAGTAAAGGCAACTGGCTTCAAAGGAACTATGGGTGTTACCTCCGGTATTCTCACAGCCGACGAAATTAAAGATCCAAAGGCAGAAGCTGCTAAGGAAAAGAATCTTCCTTACAAAGTTGACCGCGGTATTGCCAAGGTTCATGCCGAAAAGTGGCCTTTCCCTCCGGAAGAAGGTGAGAAAGAACCTGAATTCCAGTACGATCCACACATTTGGACTAGTACTAAGAACACCATGATTCAGGTGAAGAATATTGGTGCATTCCTTGGCAAAGCTCTTCCTAAAAGCAAGTCTATTTTTGACGAGCATGTTGAGAAATTTGTCAAAGCTTTGACAGATTTGGACGCGTGGGCAACCGAAGCTTTGAACAGCGTGCCACAGGAGCATCGCGTACTCTTCACTTCTCACGACGCTTTCGGCTACTTCTCGCGCGACTACAACGTTAAGTTTATCGGCGCTGCGCTTTCTGACTTTAACAGCCAGCAGGACGCTACTGCCGACCACATTAAGGATGCTGCAGAAGATGTGAAGAAGTCTGGTGCTGTAGCAATATTCGCTGAAAACTCCAATAATTCCAAGTCCATTAAGGCTGTGGCTGCCGCTGCAGGCGTGAAGGCTATTATTGGCGACGATGCGCTGTATGGTGACTCTTTAGGACCAGTTGAGTCTGATGGCGAAACGTATATTGGCTCCATTGTGCACAATGTTAAAACCTTAGTGAAAGCTTGGGATGGCAAGGTTCCAGCGCTTCCAGCTACGGTACAAGCTGCACTGAAGAAGTAGTTTCGCGAAAACGAAATATAAGTTGAAAAGACTGGAAATATTGTGAATAAGAGCGTCCTTGCAATGAAAGATTGCAATCTAGCTTACGGTTATAAAACCGTAGTTACGGGACTTAACGGTAGTGTAGAAGCTGGGGAGGCGTTGGCTTTAATCGGTCCAAATGGTTCGGGTAAAACAACGTTTTTACAAGCCATTATTGGCATCGTGCGTGTAAGCCATGGTGAGTTGCGCATGCCAAAATCTCTTTCTATCGGCTACGTACCACAACAGGTTGATTTAGACCTGACGTTCCCAATCACTGCTAGGCAGGTTGTGGCTATGGGCTTGAGTAGGCAGACAGGATTTCTTGGTTTGCTGAATAAAGCTCAGAAAAAAGCCGTTGAGGACGCTCTTAATCATGTTGGTTTACTCAATCGTGCGGATGTTCGTTTTGGCGATCTTTCGGGCGGGCAGCGCCAACGTATTTTGCTTGCGCGCGCTATCGTTGCCAAGCCAACTTTGATTCTTCTTGACGAACCATTTAACGGTTTGGATGAGCCAAATCGTCGTGAACTTCTTAATATTATGAACTCCGCAAAGCAAGAAGGTATTGCTTTTGTTGTTTCTACTCACGACTTAGTTATTGCGGATGCTATTTGCGAAAAAGCGCTACTTTTGGCTGGAAAGCAGGTTGCGTTTGGTGAGCTTCATGAAGTAATGACGAAAGAGAATATTACACGTGCTTACGGCGGTAGTATGCCGGCTGCTACTGCTGGTATTACGCTTTCTAAAATGGCTCAGGATGATGCTCAAGGCACTCAAGACGACGCTCAGTGCACTCAAGGTGACGTTCAAGAAAAAGAAAGTCAAAAATAATGCTGGCTCAAATAGTTGAATCACTAAGGCAGGCGTTAGAACCAATTCCAGGTTTTGACTTTATTGCGTCGGCACCTTATATTTTTCGCCCATTTTGCCTTCTTATAGTACTTTCTATAGCTAGCGGAATCGTTGGCGTATGTGTAAATTTGCGTTGTGCGGAATTTAATGCGGAAGCCATTGTTCACGGCATTTTTCCAGGCATTGTGGTCGGCGCATTATACGGCGGTATCGATCGCATTATTCCGGGTGCTGCAATTTGCGCAGTATTTTTGGTTGCGGCGTTGGTGTGGGCTTCGCGTTCAGCTCGAATTAACGAATCTGTTATTGCTACGGTTCTTACAACTTTCTTCGCTCTCGGCGTAGTAATTTCCCTTAAAAAAGGCGATATGTCAGGACAGCTTGAAGCGCTTATGTTTGGTAGGCTTCTCGACGTTACCGACGAGCGTATGACGCAGGCTATGTGGATTTGCTTGTTTGCGATTGTGGTACTTCTTGCCACGTGGAAGCAGCAGATTATTGTTGCTTTCGATCGCGCAAGTGCCCCTCTTATGGGCGTTCATACGCTGTTTATCGATATTGTGCTCAACGTTGGTATAGCGGCAGTGGTGGTTTCTGCATCTTCTGCGGTTGGCGTGCTGCTAGTTATTGGGTATTTGATTATTCCTGGAGCTAGTGCGCGTTTAGTTGCTCGCACGGCTGCTCGTATGGTTGCGGTTGGTGTCGCCGTCGGCATTGCGGGAGTTGTGCTGGGAATGTATGTTATGAATCTTGAACTGGATCATCCCGTTTCGCCGCAAGCTGCAATTGCTTTAAGTATGTGCGCAATGTTTGTGGTTGTGCTCGTATTGCGTTGGGCTTTCCGCTTTGTGTCCTCAATGGTTTCCTCGCATAAATCCAATAGCACAATCGCTAATAATATTCACTGCGCAAAGTTTTCAGCAATCTCAGAACAGCAGGGGGCTTAAATGGTAAGTATTTGGCAAATTATTGCGCTCCCTATTGTTGAAGCGATTGTAGTCGGCGCATTATGCGGTTTTGTAGGCTCCCTGGCTCTTCTCAATCAACGCATATTCTTTACAGAATCCATTACGCACGCAGCTTTTCCTGGAGCTGTTCTTGGCGTAGTTTTAACTTCTATGTACACAATAGACCAGAATGTGCTGTCGCTTGGATTGTTTATAGGCGCTGCAGTGGCGTGTGTTGTGCTTTCTTTCGTAATGTACGCGCTTTCGCATCTTAAAGGTATTTCTTCGCAGGCGTCAGCAGGAATTACGCTTACTGTAGGTTTCGCTAGCGGATACTTTTTGAATAAGTGGTTTGCGCCTCTGCCACTTCGTATTGAAGGATTTTTAACCGGATCTTTGCTTAATTGCACTCCTGCAGACGTTGCGTCAGCGGCAGTAGCGTTCTTGCTGGTTGCAGGTATTTGGATTGCTGGTGCAGCGAATTTAGTGCACTGTTCATTTGATCCGATTAATTACCGTGCTTCCGGCGGAAAAGCTGGATTTATACAGGGCATGGTTCTGGCTCTGATTATTGTTACGGTTTCGGTTATTATTCCGGCAGTCGGAACCGTTGTTTCCGTATCTCTTATCGCGGCTCCTGCAGCAGCGTTAAAAGGAAGAATTGCGTCCATTAATAAGTTTGTGCTTGCTTGCGTAGTATCTTCTGTTTTAATAGCGCTTACTGGATTAGCGCTTGCTGTAATACTCAAGCTTTCGGCAGGAGGCACTATTGCTATTTGTGCTGGAGCTTTCTTCTTAATCGTCAAATTTAGTGAGTGGCTTATTTTTAATTTACGCAAGTGCAAATCTGTTGCAGCATAGTTGAAGTCTTACTCGTGTCCTAAAGTATCAATGAATTGCGCGTGAAAAATGCGCGCGATTGACGTCGTTTTTTGCGCGTTTTTATTAATTGTTTAATCGCGTAAGTTTTATCGACGCCACGCAAGTCCAGGTCTGCACATTAGTAACGCAAGACCCCGATAGAAAAGGACAATTATGGCTGAAAATACCATCTCCATCACCGTAAACGAGGAACGCAAGGAGGTGGATGCAAGCTTCACTGGCGTTGAACTTTTCGCGGAAGATAAAAATATTATTGCCGTGCGTTTAAATGGCGAGTTGCGTGATTTGTACACGCCTCTTCATGACGGCGATACCGTGGAATCAGTAGCCCTTGATAGTGAAGATGGCATCGCAATCATGCGTCATTCCGCTACTCACGTGATGGCTCAGGCTGTTCAAGAAATTCGACCAGACGCAAAGTTAGGCGTTGGCCCTGTGATTAAAGACGGCTTCTACTACGATTTTGATGTTGATACTCCGTTTACGCCGGACGATTTGAAGCAAATCGAAAAGCATATGCAGCGCATTATTAAAGAGTCGCAATCCTTCCGCCGTCGCGTTGTAACAGAAGAAGAAGCGCGAGCTGAGGAAGCAAACCAACCTTATAAGTTGGAGTTGATTGGTGATAAAGAAGCGGCTCTTGATCCAGCTGCATCTGGCGAGATCAGCAAGCATGAGCTTAGCATGTACGACAATGTGGATCGCGAAGGCAATAAAGTTTGGAGCGATTTGTGCCGTGGACCTCACCTTCCAAATACGCGCTATATTAAGGCTTTTAAGCTTGAACGAGTTGCTGCAGCTTACTGGCGTGGTTCGGAGCAGAACCCTATGCTTCAGCGCATTTACGGCACTGCATGGCCTAGCAAGGAAGAGCTTAAGGCTTATACAACTCGCATGGAAGAAGCTGCTAAGCGAGATCACCGCAAGCTTGGCCAAGAGATGGATTTGTTCTCCTTCCCAGACGAGATTGGACCAGGTTTGGCTGTGTTCCATCCAAAGGGTGCTGCAATTATTAACGCAATGGAAGATTATTCCCGCGAGCAGCATCGCAAGCATCACTACAGCTTCGTGCAAACTCCGCACATCACTAAGGGCGGATTGTATGAGACTTCCGGCCACTTGCAGTGGTACAAGGATGGCATGTATCCTCCAATGAAGCTTGACGAAGAGCGCGACGAAAACGGTAACGTAACTCGCCAAGGTGCTGACTACTATTTGAAGCCAATGAACTGCCCAATGCATAACTTGATCTTCAAGTCTCGCCAGCGTTCTTATCGTGAGCTTCCTTTGCGCTTGTTCGAGTTTGGTACCGTGTATCGTTACGAAAAGTCTGGCGTTGTTCACGGTCTTACTCGTGTGCGCGGCTTAACTCAGGACGATTCGCATATTTACTGCACTCGCGAGCAGATGCGCGACGAATTGAAGAGCTTGCTTAACTTCGTGCTTGGTCTTCTTAAAGATTTTGGTTTGAACGACTTCTACTTGGAGCTTTCCACTAAGGATGAGCACAAGTTCGTTGGTTCCGACGAGATTTGGGAAGAAGCAACGAACACTTTGGCAGAGGTTGCTAAAGATTCTGGCTTGGAACTCGTGGACGATCCAGGTGGAGCTGCATTCTACGGCCCGAAGATTTCTGTGCAAGCGCGCGACGCAATCGGCCGCACTTGGCAGGTTTCTACCATTCAGCTCGACTTCAACTTGCCTGAGCGTTTTAAGTTGGAGTATATTGCAGCCGACGGTAGTCACCAGCGTCCGGTGATGATTCACCGCGCACTCTTCGGATCTATTGAGCGCTTCTTCGCTATTTTGCTTGAGCATTACGCAGGCGCGTTCCCAGCATGGTTGGCTCCAGTTCAGGTGACTGGCGTTCCTGTTGCAGACGAATTCGCTCCGCATTTGCAAAAGATTATTAGCGATTTGGAAGAGAACATGGTTCGTTGCGAAATGGACAGTTCTGACGATCGCTTTGGTAAGAAGATTCGTAACGCTTCCAAGTCTAAGGTGCCGTTCACTTTGATTGCTGGCGAAGAGGATGTGAACAACAATGCTGTGAGCTTCCGCTTCCGCGACGGTAGCCAGTTGAACGGTGTTCCTGTCCAGCAAGCTAAAGAGTGGATTCTTTCCATTATTAAGCAGCGCGTTCAGGTGAATACTGCTGAAGATTTCGAGCGCTACACTAAGTAACTTAATTTAGGTAACCTAACTTAAGTAAGCTAAGCTATGTAAGCTGAATCTTAACTAACAAAAGCCCACACTTCTTAACGTTGTGTGGGCTTTTTATTATCTTCTTACTATCTTCTTACAGTCGCACAGCTACTATAAAAGTGTTATTGAACCCGAGTTTTACTTGCTTGATTGCGCTAGGAAGGTTGATTCGATGCTGGAATCGTTACGCAGTGGTTTTAAGCGCGTTATTGCCCCGATTGCAAAATTGCTAGTTCGACTAGGCGTAAGTGCTGATGCGGTAACAATTGTTGGCACATTAGCAGTAGTTGTTACAGCTTTCGTAACGGCTTTTACAGGCCAACTTGTTGCAGGAACTATATTGCTTACAATTTTCGTACTTGCAGATGGGTTAGATGGTTCAGTTGCTGCACTAACTACTGGTGGCACTCGCTTTGGCGCGTTTCTTGATTCTACTCTTGATCGTATTGCAGACTGGTCGCTTTTTATGGCAGTGTTCATTTGCTTATGGCGAGCAAATAATAAAAATGTGTGCATTTGGATGCCGTCCTTTATTGGAATGTCGTTGAAATACGCTGGATTATTTACTTGCATGATTGCGCTTATGGCTGCTTTTGTAACGTCGTACACTCGCGCTCGCGGGCAGTCGGTTTCGGTTGATCCTAAAAGTGGATTGATTACTAGGGCGGATCGCGTTGCGCTACTACTTATTGCTATGGGATTATCTGGAATTACTAATCAACTTTTCTGGTTAAGTTGCGCGATGATATCGCTATCAATCGGCGGTATTGTAACTGTTGTTCAACGTATTCTTGAAGTAAAGCAAGGTCTTCAACAAAAAGCTAAATAAAATTTGTCGCGAAAGCGCAATAAAATCGTTTCGTTTGATTAACTGTACGTTTTAGGAGTATCATGTCAGGTCATTCCAAGTGGGCGACTACCAAGCACAAGAAGGCCGCTATCGACGCAAAGCGTGGAAAGCTCTTTGCGAAGCTTATTAAGAACATTGAAATTGCTGCACGTTTGGGCGGCGGTGATCCTGATGGTAACCCTACTTTGTATGATGCCATCGTTAAAGCTAAGAAGGCTTCTATGCCTGCCGATAACATCAAGCGCGCTGTAAAGCGTGGTTCTGGTGAAGAAGCTGGCGGTGCCAACTATGAGGAGATTGTTTACGAAGGTTACGCTCCTGCAGGTGTTGGTTTGATTATTGAATGCCTTACCGATAACCGTAATCGTGCTGCTGCTGACGTGCGTTCCACGCTTACTAAGGGTAACGGTTCCTTGGCAACAAGCGGTTCTGTGAGCTTCAACTTCGAGCGTAAGGGCTTGATTGAGGTTCCTTCCGAAGGTGTCGATTACGATAAGCTCTTTGAAGTTGCAGCTGAAGCTGGTGCTGAGGATGTGGCCGACGACGGTGATGTGTACTCTGTTTACACTGGTTCCAGCGATTTGGTCACCGTTCGTAAGGCTTTGCAGGAGGCTGGTTTCGACTACGATTCTGCAGATATTATCATGCATCCAAATAACGAAGTTGAGTTGAGCTTGGAAGATGCTCAGAAGGTTTCTCGTTTGATTGATAATCTCGACGACCTCGATGATGTGCAGAATATTTACAGCAACTGGACTGCCTCTGATGAGGTTATGGCTCAGCTTGAGGAAGCAGAATAGTTTCCTATGATGATTTTGGGCGTTGACCCCGGGCTTACTCGCTGCGGGGTCGGCGTGATTGAAGCCGGCGTTTCGCGTCGGCTTTCTTTTATTCACGTCGATGTGTTACGGTCTGATCCTGAACTTTCTCAAGATTTGAGATTGCTTAAGATTTATAACGGTTTAGTTGAAAAAATTGAGCGTTTTTCTCCGGATGCTGTGTCTATTGAACGTGTTTTTGCTCAAGAAAATCGCAATACTGTGCTCGGTACTGCACAGGTTGCTGGTCTTGCTATGCTTGCGGCTGCCCAGCGCAATATTCCTGTAGCATTACATACGCCGACGGAAGTGAAACTTGCGGTTGCTGGGGATGGTAAAGCACAAAAACCGCAGGTTGAGCGCATGGTAGCGCGCCTATTAGGTCTTAATATACTTCCAAAGCCGGCTGATGCTGCCGACGCTTTAGCGCAAGCTATCTGTCATGCTCTTCGCCCTGCCGGTGCTTTGCAGGGAGGGGAGCGTGAGCAACATTTGACGCCGGCTCAAAAACAGTGGGCTTTGGCTCAACGTGTGGCGCGTAGTGGTTCTTCTGTCGTTCGAGACATGTAGGATATTTATAGAACATCTGTTCTATTGCTTGGTTGCGTTTATTGCTGCCAGCTTGTATAAGAACACGATTTCGTCAAGTTACGTACGGCTAAGAGGTAAGCGCTTATGATTGGAATGTTGGTTGGACAGGTGGAGTCGGTTGACGCTCGCACTGCGCTTATTCTTGTTTCGGGGGTTGGTTACGAAACATATATGCCAACTGCGGATTTAGCTACGTTACGCGAGGGGCAGGAAGTTCGTGTGTATACGTCTATGCAAGTTTCGCAAGATGCTCTAACTCTGTATGGCTTTACCAGTCAGTCGGCGAAAAAAATGTTTTTGCAAGTTCAAAAAGTTAGTGGCATTGGTCCTAAAGTTGCCCTTTCTTTACTTTCTACACTGAACGTCGATCGTCTTTTGCAGGCTATTTCAGAAGGTGATGTAACAACTCTTTCTTCCGCACCAGGATTGGGGAAGAAGGGTGCTCAAAAAATTATTTTGGAACTTAAGGGTTCTCTCGATTCTGAAATATTGACAAATACTGATAGCAGTTCTGTTAAATCGCAGCAGAAGATTTCTGATACTAGTGTGCAATCTGTAGTTGAGGGTCTTGTTTCGTTAGGTTGGAAGCAAGCTGATGCTCAGCGTGCTGTTGAGTATGTTTGTGAAAAGTGTAATTTTTCAATGCCGTTATCTGATTCAGATATGTCTGACATTCTGCGTAAGGCATTGGTTTCACTCGATAGGGGCAGGTGAGATGTGTCATATTTGTGTAGGGATGAATCGTTGGATGGTGTGCGATGAGCGATGAACATACTACTGCTGTAAATACGGGTGTTGCCGAGGCATCATTGCGTATGGTTTCTTCTGCACCTTTGGCAAATGAGCAGTTGAGCGATGAGGAGCTTCGACCGCGAGCTTTGGAAGGTTTTATTGGTCAGCCGGTGTTGAAAGCGCAGCTACAGCTCTTCTTAGACGCTGCTAAAAAACGCGAAGTACCTCCTGATCACATGCTTTTGGCTGGTCCTCCGGGTTTGGGTAAAACCACTCTCGCAATGATTGTTGCTAATGAGCTTCAAGTGCCTATTCGTATCACCTCCGGTCCTGCTATTCAGCATGCAGGCGATCTTGCATCTATATTAAGCGCTTTAGACACTGGTGAAGTGTTGTTTATTGACGAAATCCATCGTTTGCCGCGTGCTGCAGAAGAGCTGCTTTATATTGCGATGGAAGATTTTCGTGTTGACGTCATGGTAGGTAAGGGGCCTGGTGCTTCGTCGATACCGTTAACATTGCCTCGTTTTACTGTGGTTGGTGCTACAACTCGTGAAGGCATGCTTCCTTCTCCGCTGCGTGCTCGTTTTGGTTTTACGGCTCATCTTGATTTTTATCCGCAGGAGGAGCTTGAAAAGCTTATTGAACGTTCAGCTCAGGTGCTTGGTATTAAACTTGTTGACCAAGCTGCAAAGGAATTGTCGTTGCGATCGCGTGGCACTCCTCGTATTGCAAATCGTTTACTGAGGCGTGTGCGAGACTGGGCTATTGTGCACGACTTATCCGACATAAATCGTCAGGCTGTTACTGAGGCGTTGGCTTTATACCAAATCGATACGCAGGGTCTCGATCGGCTTGATATGGCAGTTTTGAAGGCGATGGTTTGCCAATTCAATGGTGGGCCGGTTGGTCTTAATAATTTAGCTGCAATGGTTGGTGAGGAATCTGAAACTGTTGAAACAGTTTGCGAACCGTATTTAGTTCGTGAAGGATTCCTCATACGAACACCTAAAGGACGTGTTGCAACCGAAAAAGCGTGGCGTCATGTAGGCTTAGAACCGCCTCGTAATGTCAGCGAGCTAGCCTAAAATATTTGATTTGGACGGCATTTCGACCGTCTTAGGGTTGGACACTTAAGGAGTTTTTACTGTGCCTCAATTTTTCCAGCAATATGGCATGCTTATCGTGCTTATCGTAGCAATGGTTGCCATGATGTGGTTCCAATCTCGTAATGCAAAGAAGCGTCAGGCTGAAATGCGTTCCTTCCACGATTCTTTGGAACCAGGTACTGAAGTTATTACCATTGGCGGGATTATCGGCAAGATTGTGAGCGTCGATACTCAGTATGAAGAAATTGTTCTCGATTCTCAGGGTAGCTTGCTTAGGGTATCATTCCGCGCTGTAAACAGAGTGTACGTGCGACCAGCGTTTATTAGTGACGAAGAAGCTGAAGCAAACGAAAAAATGGAAGCCAAAGCTGATATCGAAGAAACTGATAAACAAGATGTTTCTGAGCCAACTGCTGAGCCAACTGCTGAGCCAACTGCCGAGTCCACTGCCGAGTCCACTGAAGAAGACAGTGCAATAGCGCTTCTCGTGACGACTGCTGCAAATTAATTATGTAATACTTGAAGTTGTGATGTGTGATGCGGTTCATGCTTCGCACATCACGCGAACATGCGTATACTTTCCTCATATTCTTAAAAACAGGTTGCAACGAAAAGAACGTTAGGATTATGACAACAACGGATATTGTAGTGAAATCATTGAAGACAGTAAGCGAAGAAGATGCAGCTTATTTTGCTTCGCTGATCCGTACCATTCCGGGATTCCCAAATCCTCGTATCACTTTCCGTGATTTTCTTCCTATTTTTGCGGATGCGCGTGGTATGCGCATTTTAATCGACGCTCTTGTTGATGCACTGCCGGTGCCAGCTGATTCCATCGACCTCATTGCTGGACTTGAAGCGCGTGGATTTTTGTTTGGTCCTTTACTCGCAGCTCGTTTAGGCAAAGGTTTTCTTGCTGTTCGTAAGGCGGGTAAACTTCCTCCTCCTGTGATTACTGAGTCCTATATGCTCGAATATGGTCAAGCGAGCATCGAGATTGAGCGTGGTGCTATAAAGCCTGGTCAGCATGTGCTTATTGTTGATGATCTGATTGCGACTGGCGGTACTGCTAAGGCTGCTGCGCGCCTTGTTGAACGCGCACAAGGAGTCGTAGCAGGTTTTAGCTTCGTCATTGAACTCAACGGCATTAGTGGAATGAGTGATTTGCATAAGTTTTCGTGCAGCAGCTTAATAACCATGCCGGCATAAATAAGCTTAATATTGAAACTTTGTAAAGCGCTGAAAATAATAACACGTTTTACTCGTGTTTAGTGGCATTGAAAGGAGCTGTTATGATTGAAAAAATCAAGTCTTCCTTACTTTGCATGCTTAAGGGTGTTATTGCGCCTTGCATTACGCTTTTCGCATTTTCGCTTACCATAGGCCTGTTTTTATCGTTAACGCTTCTTGTGGTTTCTATTGAAGAGGGCACGGGTAATCTTTCTGATTCAGCCATGTCTATGACTTGGGCTGTACTCATGTTTGCTCAAGGGGTTGGAATCACTTTTGGCAACTGTGTTCTCACTATTATTCCGTTAGGCTTAACACTGCTTCTTCTATCAGTGCTTGTTGCTTTGATTCGTCGTATTAAAGGCGGCATTTTAGCCTATAGTACGGGATTTGCTGTTTGGGTTGCAGCGAATGCTGTTCTTTCTCAAAATACGCATGTTACGTTGGTTGATTCACTGCTTGTTATTATTGTCAAATGTGCTTGCATATATGTGATTGCATTAGCTATTGCATTGCTTCCTAAAAGCAGGTTTAGTGAGGTTTGTAAGAAGCGGTATCAACAAATATTTCCTTCATGGGCGCAGAAAAATATTCGTATTACGGTTCGCGCAGCTATAATAGTATTTTCTCTGTATGCTGTTGTTGCAATCGTCACCGTTGTAGTGTGGTCCTTCACACATATTGGATCCGTTAACTCGTTTTTCTTGAAGTTAGGAATGCAAAACGGTTCGCGAATACTTACTACCATTGCTTGCTTAGTATGGTTGCCAAACGTGGCAATTTGGGCATTGTCTTGGATTTGTGGAGCAGGATTTGCTATTGGCAAAGTTGCTTATTTTTCCTTAAGTGCAGCACAATATAAAGCATTACCGCCTGTGCCAGTCTTTGGCATTTTCCCTGAGTCGATTAATGATTGCGTATACCGCATTCTTTTCAACTCGCTAATTCCTACTGTTTGTGCTGTAGTCGTTTTGATTATTATTCTGCATAAACGCGGTTGTGCTCTGCAATTGCATAACATAAAAGACAGCACTGATCGTAAAACGTTTATGGTGAATGCCGCGCAGTCTGCAGGAGATTGTATTGGTATTGCAGCAATTATTACGGTGGTATGCTCCGTAGTGTTTTCCTTCGCTAATGGTTCTTTGGGAGAATATAGGCTTGCGCACATAGGTGTTGACATTATTGAGAGCACGCGCGCCGTTGGACATCTCACTTTGTACGCCGTTGGCATAGCCTGGGGATTGGCTATTATAGGCAGCTTTTTTGCATGCGGAGTGCGTTATCTTATTGGTTTGTTGCCGTACGGAAAATCTTCGCACAAAGATGAAGATCCGCAGAATAACAAGTCTTCTTTAAGTGAGCAATCTTCTGAACGCACTTTGCAGAAGGAAACGAAGGAAGCTGGAACAAAAATCGAGCGTAATCAATCTGCCGCGCGCTCGAAATCTGTCTCACATTCGAAATCTGTCCTCGACGAAATTCAGGAACTTCCACCAATTGCCTCACATTCTCCCGTAAATACAACTACGGCTGAAATTATTACCGATACTAACATTGCTACTAGTGTTGCTACTAATGTTGCTACTCAACCTAGCGATGATAGTAAGGAAACTCTTACCCGCCAGAGTAAGGCTATTCCAGCAACTGATTCTCATGTTTCAGCTACGCCTGCTTCTTCAACTTCGCACGATTTGCCAACGCAGCCTAACTCGCGCACTCAAAAATTTGAAGCGCTACGTAAACAGTCTGCTGCAGCTTTGGAAACGTTATCGACACTTACTGATAATTGCAAGCCTGCGGCTAAGCGCGTTTACCGCAAGGCAAATGAGATGACTCGTACCATTGCGCATGGCTTTACCAACGGCCTTAAAGCGAGTGTTCAAGCTGTGAAAAATGTTGCGGCCTCCAACACTACCAAAGCAACTAAGCAATCAGATACAGTGTCGCATAACGCTACTGTACGACGTGCTTCATCTCATGTCGATACGAAATCAGCGCACACTACCAAACGCGTTGCAACAGCAGTGCGTTCCTTAAAATCCGCTGCTCATGATTCTACTCACAGTCTAAGTAAAGCTGTTGGTGACAGTGAGCAGAAAATCTCACCTTTGTCTTTGAAGAAAACAGCTAGTAAACCTAGAACGGTTTCGTCAAAGGCCAAAAGAAAATAAATTCCTCACTATTAAGGAAGGATGACCGCCGTGCAACAGACACAAAGCCAAGAATTACATGCAGATGTGCTGATAACCACAGGAACGAGGTCAATTCACCGAGTACTCGTCTCAGTTTTTCACAAGGAAGGACTTGAGGTACTCGCAAAAGCGTTTATACAAGCTGGCACGGAAGTTGTGTCAACTGGTTCAACAGCAGCGCGCCTTGCTGAGCTTGGCGTGAATGTTGTTGAAGTTTCTAGCGTTACAGGATTCCCTGAGAGCCTTGATGGTAGGGTAAAAACTTTGGATCCGCATATTCATGCTGGAATTTTGGCGGATATGAATAATGCTGACCATGTTAAGCAGTTGGAAGACTTGCATATTGCCCCATTTGACGCTGTAGTAGTTAATCTGTATCCTTTCGTGGACACAGTCATGAGTGGCGCAGATAGTGACGCAATTATTGAAAAAATTGATATTGGTGGGCCTTCTATGATTAGGGCTGCGGCAAAAAACCATAAGTCTGTTGCCGTAATTACCGATCCTGCAGATTATCAATTGTTAGCTGATCGTATTACTTCTGGAGAAGGTTTTAGCTTAGAAGAGCGTGAGTATCTTGCAGGGAAAGCTTTTGAGCACACTGCTGCTTACGATGCTGCTATTGCTCAGTGGAGTAGTGCTGCATGGCCAAAACCAGAGACGCTGAGCAATTCTGCAGCTTGCGTCGATGAGTCTACAAGTGTGGATGCTAATGCTGACGAAAGAAAGAAGGTTCTGCTTCCTTCTCAGTACACGCGAACTTGGCGTTTGGAACACGAGCTTCGCTACGGCGAAAATCCTCATCAAGAGGCCGGACTCTACGTGGATCCTTTGCACAAGGGTGGTTTAGCTCAGGCTGAGCTTCTCGGCGGCAAACCAATGAGCTACAACAATTACGTGGATGCGGATGCTGCTTGGCGCGCGGTGTGGGATTTTGCTCCGCAAATTGCTGTTGCTGTTTGCAAGCATAATAATCCTTGCGGCTTGGCAATTGGAGCTACTGCAGCCGAAGCGCACAAAAAGGCTCATGCTTGCGATTCTGTGAGTGCTTATGGTGGCGTGATTGCTGCAAATACTACAGTGACTTTGGAAATGGCAGAAAGTGTTCGCCCAATTTTCACCGAAGTTATTGTTGCTCCAGACTATGAGCCTGAAGCTTTGGAATTGCTTCGCACTAAGAAGAAGAATCTTCGCATTTTGAAGGTTGCAAATCCGCCAGTTTTGGACTTGCAAGTGCATCCTATTGACGGCGGCGCGTTAGTGCAGTCGGCAGATAAGATTGACGCTTTTGGTGACAATCCTGAAAATTGGAAGCTTGTTTCTGGAGATCCTGCTGACGAAACAACTTTGCGTGACTTGCAGTTTGCGTGGCGTTCGCTTCGCTGCGTAAAATCTAACGCTATTTTGCTTGCGCACGACAATGCTACGGTTGGCATTGGTATGGGCCAGGTAAAT
>NZ_LRTV01000001.1:223874-355382 GCF_003408845.1 Gardnerella massiliensis | reverse complement strand
TGAGGCTGGAGTAAGCGCAATCGTTCAGCCGGGCGGTTCTATTCGAGATGAAGAAGTGTTCGAAGCTGCGCGCGCTGCTGGCGTAACGATGTACGTAACGGGCGCTCGTCACTTCTTCCACTAAATTCGTGAATTTGTAAATTCGTAAAATATCGAATTTGTAAATTTGTGAATTAGTAAAATAAGTAAATTAATATTCTGAGATTGCAGCGTTTGATCACTTCAAGCGCTGCATTTTTGTTTTGGTTTATTGTTTTTGGGAAATAACTCGTTTTTTGGTTTATTGTTTTGGTTTATTGCCACTTGCGTTGGTATGCACACGCAGACTGCGCGTGTTATTGGACGGGTTTATTGGACGGCGTTATTGGACGGCATTATTCACTAATTCTTGTTTGCGAAGCATATTATAATATCATAACAAATGGATGCTTGTGCATGTTATGTTTTCGTTTTTTATTGGGAGGCATGCAGATGAATAGTGTGAATAATAAAAAGCTCAGTGTGATTAGTGCTGTGATTATTGCTTCGCTTATTATAGCTGGTGCAATAGCATCTGCTGCCAGTGCTTCAAGCATAGCTGGTGCCATTCCCAGCGTGAGTCGTGGGGGGGGGGCTGCTAATTCTGCTATAAGGTCTTCTGTAAATCCTCCTGTAAACTCTGCAAATTCTTCTGCAAATGCTGGGCCTAGTGAAACTCCAACTTCTCCTTTAGTTAATAAACCACCTAAGCGCAAATTAAATGATCGTGATGTACTTTTTATGAGTGAGTGCACGGCGAATATTACAACAGAGAATGGTACGAAATATCTTGTTATAAAGCCTGAGGGTAGTAACACTGACTGTGTTATTAGTGGTAGTCATCATCCCAAAAAACTTTATTGGAATAATGTATATGATGTTATTTCTAGTTCTCAATCTAATGGCGCTACGCTTCGTTTTGAAGGCAATGTGTATGGTTATGGGGAACTTATTAAGTATGCTGAGCCAGATTTGTCTGGAGTCGCAACCGGTTCATGGGGTCTTTTTGAAAATTCTGGTATAAAATCTTTGGGTAACATTTGGCGGTTTGATGTCAGTAATGTTACTAGTTTTGAACAATTATTTAAGAATTGCAAGAATTTAACTGATGTCAGTGGTTTGAAAGATTGGGATGTGAGCAATGTTAAAACAATGGAGGAAGCTTTTAATGGCTGCAATGAACTAAGCAACATCAGCGCGTTAAATACTTGGAACGTAAGCAAAGTAACTAGTTTTAGAGTGATGTTCGGAGAGACTGCTTTAACATCTGATAGTCTTAATGCTCTTAAAGGTTGGGATGTGAGCAATGTTAAAGATATGAGCAGTCTTTTTTATAATTGCACGTATCTCACTAACGTTGATGCTTTGAGCAAGTGGAACGTGGGCAGTGTTACCAGCATGGCTGGAATGTTTGATTCCTGTTCAAATCTTAAGAATGCTGATGGTATGAAAAAGTGGAATGTGAGTAATGTCACTTCCATGCATGAGATGTTTTATCGTTGTTACCGATTGGAGCATCTTGATGCCTCAAACTGGGATGTAAGTAATGTTACGCGTTTCAATCAAATGTTTGATGGTTGTGGAGCTAAAAGTGTAAATGGTGCTGTTGTTAACTTTAGTAATAAAACTTTTAACGAAAATACAGATATGACATCAGCTTTCATAGACTATGATGGTGTATTTATTGCTAATAAGTGGAATACTAACAATATAAATAATATTAATCTTAAAAAAGTATATGCTTTTGGTACTTCTGATACGAATAGTTCAGGAAGTATTGTTATCACAGATAATGATAAGATTCTTACTGAGTTTAAGGGTTATAAGTTCACTCCTGTTAGTAAGAAAGTTACTATTCGTTACAAAAATAAAAAGAATTCTATTGACAATTTTAAGAATATTTCTGTTCCATTCAGCATATATGCTTTTTACGATTCGCGTATTGATGCTAGTACGGGTAAAAGTAATCCAGCTTCTTATGACCCTTTCGCTATTGTGAATCCTTACGTGTACAAGCTTATCAATTATTATGTTAAATACCTTCGTACTAAAAATGCTCAATATGAACTTCCTGAATACTATGATATTGTTCCTTCAAAAAATATTGATAAAACGAATGTTATGTCACTGTTCCAAGAGTACTATTTAGCTCCGCTAAAACTTCAAGCAGTTAAAGGTAAGATGAAGTATGAGGTAGATTCAACATTACCTTATAACACGCAAAAGAAAATCAGTGACCCTTCTGATGGTAGTGAGTATGTAAAACTTGGCGCTTTTAAAGATGGAATTTGGGATGAAGATGCTACTAGCACATTCAAAACAATTAAGAGCGCTGTAAATGGTATTACGAAGGTCGGTAATGTAAAGACCGAGACAAAAACTATCAAGTTTAATACTGTAGAACGTGAAGATCCTACATTGAAGAAAGGTCAAACGAAGGTAAAAACTGCAGGCAAGAACGGTTCAAAGAAGGTTACTACTACGTATGCTGTCGATCCAGATAAAGGCTTGACTAAAAATATTGAATCTGTACGTGGTGAGTATATTGCACCTGTAGATAAGGTGATTTTGGTTGGCACGAAGGAAGATCCAAAGCCGCCTACTCCGCCTACTCCGCCTACTCCACCAACTCCGCCTACACCTTTGCCGACGCCACCTACACCTTTGCCAACTCCGCCGGCGCCAGAGCCACCAACTCCGCCTACTCCACCAACTCCACCGGAGCCTTCGAATCCAAAAGATCATGGTGGAAATGAGCCTGGTGGCAATGAACCGGATGTTTCTCATAATCCTCATAGCTCTCATCATCAGAATCATCCTCATCATCCTGATAATCCAGATCATCCTCGTCATCTGGATAATCCCGTGAATCATGGTGGTGACACCACACCTGGAGGATCTTCAAATTCTGGCCAAGGTATTAATCCAGTATGGCCGTATATTCCTGAGCTGAATATTCACGGTGACGTAAATGGAAGACCCGATACATCGAGTAATAATAATGGCGACAATCATAGACCTGGTTCTGCCAGTGGCTTAAATAGTTCGCCAAATGCGAACGGTAGTGATACCGGTAAGGCTTTTATAAAGAACGACTCTACCGGTAATGGTTCTACCTGTAAATGTTCATGTAGCACTGATGTAAATTCTGGCAACGCTGGTGACGCAAATGGCAACAACAAAAACGGAATGAATCCTTCAAGTAATGCGAAAGTTCATAGCGTACTTTCTAATACTGGTTCTGCTGCCCTTGCCATCGTGCTACTTGCGTTTAGCTCTGTAATTATTGGTTTGATTGGATTCGGTGTATTGTCTGTGAAATGTCGCCGTGTGAAATGTCGTCGCATGAGATGTTGCTGTGTGAAACATTTGAATGATAACTAGTTGTTATCGCTAATTTTTCACGAAACTGAGGCGGATGCTTGGTAAAACCGGGCATTCGCCTTTGTTATCGCGAAGTAAGTATGATACAAGTATGACAGATAGTGAGCTAAAAACTAAGCGCGGTGAAACAGAGCATCCGTACGTGTCGGAAAAAACTGAAGGAAAGCCTTATGCGGAGTGGATTGTAGCAGCTGTTGCAGCTGCGTGTGCTGTGTTGGCTTTTATGGGATACACAATGGCCGCCACAGTAGTACTTGCTGCGACGGCCATTGTGCTGGGTGTTATGCGCATAGCATTGCGTCAACGTAGCCCATGGAAAGTTCGCTCAGTTGGTTTTGATACTTTCATCAGCATGGCGTTGGGTGCAGGTTTGCTCATAACGTATTGTTCTATTACATTTCTGCTGTAACTTTAGTTACTAATTAAAGTTACTAGTTAATAACTTTAGTTACTAACTAAAGTTACTAACTAAAGTTACTAACTAAAATAGTTATGCTGCTTTATAAGAGTTGGGAATCATTGTCGGCAGCATCTGCAGATTGTGCTGGATTAGCATTTGGATCAGCATTTACACCAGCGTTCATGCCAGCATCTGAATAGGTATTCACATCAGTATTCACGCCAGCATTTACGCCGTTTGCTTCCGGAGCTGCCATGGTAGCAACTGCAGTTTTTGCGTGTGCTTTCGCATAATGTGCCTGAGAGGCAGGAGCGGTGACAAGCCTCGTAAGCAACATAACAAAACCAACAAGAGCTGCAGCAAAAATTGGGGCAACCCAGAAAGCCCACAATTGTCCTAATGGGGAAGTTGCAAGCTTGTGAGATTGCGCAAGAATAGCAATACCGGTTGAGCGGGCAGGATTAAGTCCTGCGCCTGTAACTTGATAAGTCATAAAGGTGCCGGCAGCATAAGCAATGCCCATGTGTGTTGCGTAACCGCACTTAGCGTTACCGTGCTCATCAGTATGAGCCATTGCGGTTGCAACAATAACAAGCACTGCAATAACTTCAACAACCAGTGCAGTAACAACGCCAAAGGATGCGTTAACACTCTTTAACTGGTTTGCTGAAATAGAACCAGATTCAAAACCGTTTACTACTGGAGCAAACCAACTATTATCTGGAACCATCTTGGTTTGTGGCAAAACGAAAACAAACAAACTTGCTGCTGCGATAGCGCCAAGAATCTGAGCTATTATATAGCAGATTCCAGCAACGTACGATGTGTGACCAGTGAGCATGGATGCGATGGTGATGGCAGGATTGAGATGACCACCAGAAATTTTGGCGGCAATACCAATAGCAGCGGCGTATGCAATTCCAGTGCCGATTGCAACCATCAATAAGTTGATGCCATACATTGCTGTAGCCATCGAAGAGAATGTGTAAATTGCGAACATTGCCATTAAGCTAGCAATAAACTCAGTAGCGGTACGAATAACAAGTGGAGCGGTAGGCTGAGGCTTGCAGCAAGCAGATTGTGACATGTTGGCCATATATATTCCTCACTTTATAGGTATGTTGCGTTATTGATTTGCAACATTGTGAAACGTTTGCTATAGTAGCACGGCTATGCCATACGATAGCATAGAACGACGTGGTAATTTTCTGATTTATCACAATTAACAAACAATTACACAATAAGTAAGAATAGAATTGCTAGTGAGTTGAGTGTTACACATACCAAATGTAGTAACAAAACTACGCAATTCGTGAGGTCACGTTGGGAGAACGATGCCAAACGCATATTCCCGCGCCAATCAGGCGCATTCAGATGACAACAACGCCATTCGACTGCAGAAGCTGCTTGCTGAAGCGGGATTTGGTTCAAGACGCAAATGTGAGGAGATTATTCTCGACGGGCGTGTTGAAGTTGACGATGAATTAGTAACGACATTGGGTACGCGCGTCGATCCAAAGCGTCAGAAAGTGCGCGTTGATGGTTCGCGCGTAAAGTTTAATACTAAGCTGGTGACGCTTGCTTTGCATAAGCCAAAGCGAGTACTGAGTGCTATGGATGATCCAAAAGGTCGCTTTACTTTGCGAGACATTGTGGGAGACAAGTACGAGCGTATTTTCCACATGGGCCGCTTGGATTACGATTCTGAAGGTCTTATTTTAATGACCAACGATGGTGAATTAAGCCAGCATGTGATGCACCCAAAGTATGAGGTTGAAAAAACCTATATTGCAACTGTTGAAGGCAAAATAAACGGAATGGTTTGCCGACGCTTGGTTTCGCAAGGTGTAAATCTTGAAGACGGTTGGATTAAGCTCGACCGTTGCGCAATAATCGACCAGAATCACGACACAACAATGGTAAAAGTCGTATTACATTCGGGTAAGAATCGTATTGTGCGCCGAATTTTTGGTGCTGTAGGTTACCCTGTAAAGCGCTTGGTTCGTACGCAAATTGGCCCTATTAAGTTGGGTGATTTGAAGGCGGGATCGTATCGTGTGCTTTCTCAAACTGAAGTGCGTTCGCTTTCTAAGGAGGTTGGCCTGTGATTTGTGTAGCAATTGATGGACCAGCAGGAGTAGGTAAGTCTTCTACTTCTCGCGCTTTAGCGCAATACTACGGTTTCGCATATTTGGATACGGGAGCCATGTATCGTGCTGCTGCATGGTGGTGTTTGAAGCAGGGTATTGATTTAAGTACGCAGCTTGAATTGGATGAAGAAGGTCAGCCAACTAATCCTGCGGATGCTGAACGTTTTGACCAAATTGTTGAAGCTGTTGGTGCTTTATTTACTGAAGATCATGCTGAATTTAGTGTTGATCCAAAAAATCCTGTAGTAGTAATCGACGGCGAAGATATTAGCGAAGAGTTGCGTTCTGGCGAAGTTTCTTCGCATGTATCTACTGTTTCTTCAATTCCTGCAGTTCGCCGCATGCTTATCGCTGCTCAGCGCGCGTATATTGCGGCAGAGTCAGCTGAAGATTCATTCTCTTCTGGAGAGGGCATAGTTGCAGAAGGCCGCGATATTACTACTGTTGTGGCTCCTAATGCGCAAGTTCGCGTGCTGCTTACCGCTCGTGAAGAAGTGCGTCAAGCTCGCAGAAATAAGCAAGATATTGAGCAGGAAAGTTTACAAAATAATCAATCTAAAAATAATCAAACGTCTGAAGAAGACGATATTCGTGCTCGCGACGCTAAAGACGCCAAAGTAACGCATTTTCTTCAAGCTGCGGACGGCGTAACTACGCTCGATAATTCAGATTTGACGTTTGAGCAGACGCTTGACGCGCTTGTTGAAATGGTTGACGCTGCTGTTGAGCAGGATGAATACGATCGTTACGCTGCGAATCTTGAAGGCTACGATCTTGACGATGAAGATCGCGCGCTGCTTCGTGGTGACGTAGTAAATGAAGATAACACAAAAAACACTAAAGCGGTTGGCGTAATCGCTGTAATTGGTCGACCAAACGTTGGAAAATCAACGCTTGTAAACCGTATTCTAGGCCACCGAGTTGCTGTTGTAGAAGACACTCCAGGCGTTACTCGAGATCGCGTAAGCTATGACGCTGAATGGGCTGGAACCAACTTTAAGCTGGTGGACACAGGCGGCTGGGAAGCTGATGTTGAAGGTATTGATTCTTCGATTGCTCAGCAAGCTCAAGTTGCGGTACGTTTAAGCGATGCTGTGATTTTCTTAGTAGACGGTCAAGTTGGTTTGACGGCTACAGACGAGCGCATTGTTTCAATGCTTCGCGCTGCTGGAAAGCCTATTACTTTAGCGGTTAACAAGGTTGACGACGCTAGAAGCGAGTATTTGACAGCGGAGTTTTGGAAGCTTGGTATGGGCGAGCCTTACGGAATTTCCGCAATGCACGGCAGAGGCGTGGGAGACTTGCTTGACGCTGCTCTTAACTCTTTAAAGAAAGCGAATAAAACTTCGGGCTTCTTAACTCCAGAAGGTCTTCGTAGGGTTGCGTTAGTTGGTCGCCCAAACGTTGGTAAATCCTCACTTTTGAACCATTTGGCTCATGAGGAGCGTGCAGTTGTAAACGACTTGGCTGGTACTACTCGAGATCCTGTTGATGAGGTTGTGCGAGTTGACGGCGAGGACTGGCTGTTTATTGACACGGCTGGTATTAAGCGCAGGCAGCACAAGCTTACGGGTGCTGAATACTATTCTTCACTTCGTACACAGGCTGCGATTGAGCGTTCAGAACTCGCCTTGATTCTTTTTGACTCTTCCCAGCCTATTGCAGAGCAGGATTTGAAAGTTATGAGCCAGGCTGTTGACGCTGGTCGCGCAATCGTACTTGTGTTTAACAAGTGGGATTTAATGGACGAATTTTCCAGGCAGCGCATGGAACGCTTGTGGAAGACTGAGTTTGAGCGTGTAACTTGGGCTGAGCGCGTGAACCTTTCTGCAAAAACAGGATGGCATACGAATCGTCTCGCCCGTGCTATGCGAACAGCTTTAGATAGCTGGGATAAGCGTATTCCTACTGGCAAGCTCAACGCTTTCTTGGGGCGTATTCAATCTGCACATCCGCATCCTTTACGAGGTGGCAAGCAGGCACGAATCTTGTTCGCAACTCAGGCGTCCACTCGCCCTCCACGTTTCGTGATTTTCACAACCGGCTTCTTAGAGCACGGGTACCGTCGCTTTATTGAGCGATCGCTTCGCGAAGAATTTGGATTCGAAGGTACTCCTATCCAAATCTCCGTAAAAGTGCGAGATAAAAAGAAGCGCAAGTAAAGTTACGAATAAAGCGAAAATAATAAAAGCGCAAGTAAAGTCAAGTAGGAGCGTAGTATGGCTGGATTAGGCGAGTTAGCTCTCGATTTGCATCATGCTAGCGAAGACGAGATTTTTCAAGCATTTGTTGATTGGGTTAGCGCTAACAAGCATGTGGATTTGTGGCCGCATCAAGAAGAATCCGTTATGGATTTGCTTGCAGGAGACCACGTGATCTTAAACACGCCAACAGGTTCTGGAAAGTCGCTCGTTGCACTCGGCATGCATTTCGCAGCGCTCGCCACCGGCAGACGCTCCTACTATACTGCACCAATTAAAGCGCTCGTATCCGAAAAGTTCTTCGATTTAGTTGCAATTTTTGGGCGCGACAACGTTGGTATGATTACTGGCGACTCGCATATTAACGCGGATGCTCCAATAATCTGCTGCACTGCGGAAATCTTAGCAAATCAAGCCTTGCGTGAAGGAGCAAACGCTGAAGTTGACTGCGTCGCAATGGACGAATTCCACTACTACGGCGACCCAGAGCGCGGCTGGGCTTGGCAAGTGCCGTTACTTACGCTTCCGAACACGCAATTTTTGCTGATGAGCGCAACTCTCGGAGACGTAACGGATATTGCGGAACGCTTAGAAAAATCAACAAAACGAAGTGTCGATATTATTGCAGACGCGCCACGTCCAATCCCTCTCGAATACGAGTACACAGATAAGCCTCTTGCTGCAACTGTAGAACTCTTATTTAACAAGGGTTTAACGCCGATTTACGTAGTTCACTTTTCGCAAGACGCGGCTTTGGAAACAGCGCAAGCGCTCGCAAGCACGGGAGTTTCAAGCAAAGAGCAGCGAGATAAAATAGCCCAAGCCATTAAAGGTACCAAATTTACTACAGGATTCGGCAAAATTTTGCAAAGGCTGCTTCGAACTGGCGTTGGCGTGCATCACGCTGGCATGCTTCCACGCTACCGCAGACTCGTCGAACAGCTCGCTCAGCAAGGACTGCTACCAGTTATTTGTGGAACAGACACGCTCGGAGTTGGTATTAACGTGCCAATTCACTCGGTTGTACTTACGGCGCTCACAAAATTTGATGGGAATCGTAGCCGAAAGCTTCGCGCTCGCGAGTTTCACCAAATTGCAGGGCGTGCAGGGCGAATGGGATTTGATACTGAGGGCTTAGTGGTTGCAGAGGCTCCAGAGTTCGAGATTGAGAACGCGCGCGCTGTTGCAAAAGCCGGAAACGATCCTAAAAAACTTAAAAAAATTAAGCGTAAGAAAGCTCCAGAAGGATTTGTTGTTTGGGGTGAGCCAACGTTTACTAAGCTGATTGAAAGCGCTCCTGAAACTTTGAATCCGCACATGGTTGTAACGCACTCAATGATTTTGAACGAAGTTACGCAAGGTGGGGATGCTCGCGCTCGCGTTGAAAAACTTATTGAAGATAGTGCGCAAAAGCCGCAAGATAAAGAAAAATTGCTTGAGCGTTGCGACGATATTTTCCAGACTTTGCTCGATACTCAAGTGATTGAATGTAAAGAGCATGCGGACGGTTCGTGCGATTATGAGCTTGACGTTACTATGCCAGAAGGTTTTGCGTTGGATCAGCCGCTTTCCCCGTTCTTGCTTGCGGCTTTGGAATTGCTGGATCCGGAATCTCCGAGTTACGCACTTGACGTGATTTCCATGGTTGAAGCTACTTTGGACGACCCTAAGCCTGTGCTTCGCGCGCAAGAGCGTAAAGCTCGTGATGCTGCGATGGCTGGTATGAAGGATGATGGTGTCGACTACGAGGAGCGCATGGAGCGCTTGGCTGAAGTTAGCTATCCTAAGCCTTTGGAAGATTTACTAGCTCCTGCTTTTGCGCAGTATCGTAAGGATGTGCCTTGGGCGAACGACTACTGGATTAAGCCTAAATCTGTGCTTCGAGACATGGTTGAAACTGCTTCCGATTTTACCGGCTACATTTCGCGTTATGGTATTGCTAGAAGTGAAGGAACGCTTCTTCGCTACCTTTCTGACGCTTACCGTTCGCTTGCGCGCACTGTGCCGGAAGACATGCTTAACGAGGAGTTGCGTGATATTATTTCGTGGCTTCGTCTTGTTGTGCGCTCGATTGATTCTAGTTTGGTTGACGAGTGGGAGAGTGCAGGCGGTTCGGATGCTGAAGCTAGTGCTGTAATGCTTGCGGCGCCTGGAACTTCTGAATCTGTGGTTGAGGATCGTCGTGGGCTTATTGTGTTGATTAGGAATGCTATGTTCCGTCGCGTGCAGCTTATGGATTTGGAAGATGCTGAGTCTCTCGGCGAGTTGGATAAAGCTTGGGGCTATGGCGTTCACGAGTGGAATGATGTGCTTGACGATTACTACGACGAGCATGAGTATGTTGGTATCGATGCTAAGGCTCGAAGTGGCGACTTGTTTATTTTGGACGATTCGCTTGAAAAAAGTGAGCACTCGTGGAAAGTTCGTCAAATTATTGACGATTCGGATGGAGATCATAATTGGGCTATTACTGGCGTTGTAGATTTAGATACAACGCAAGAAGAAGGCGAAGTTGTGTTCTTTGATTACCAAGTTTCGCACGTATAGTGCTGCGAACTGTTGTAAACTTGCTTTAGTTAATTCGCAATTAAAATCGAACGTTTGTTCTATGCATATTGTAAGCTGGTGGTTATGGAGCAGGATTTATTTGCAGCAAGTAGTGCACCTAGCGACGTAACGCGTCCGTTGGCAGTGCGTATGCGACCGAGCCGTATTGAAGACGTGCTTGGGCAGTCGCATGTGCTAAAAGAAGGTTCTCCTTTGCGTAGGCTTGCAAATCCGCAGTCGAAAGGCTCTCTTACTGCTCCAAGTTCTGTTGTGCTTTTTGGCCCTCCGGGAGTCGGGAAAACTACTCTCGCATATATTGTTGCTCGCCAGTCTGGTCGCGTGTTTGAAGAACTTTCTGCTGTAACTTCTGGTGTTAAGGATGTTCGAGCTGTGCTTGATCGTGCGCACGAACGTTTAGTGAGTAAGAGACAAGAAACAGTACTTTTTATTGACGAAGTTCACCGTTTTTCTAAATCTCAACAAGATGCTCTGCTTCCAAGCGTTGAAAATCGTGACGTAACTTTTATTGGAGCTACAACCGAAAACCCAAGCTTTTCAATCATTAAGCCGCTTTTAAGTAGGTCTGTAGTAGTAAAACTTGAGTCACTTAGCGTAGAAGATTTACATACGCTTATAGAACGCGCAATAACTAGCGAAAATGGGCTCAACAATCAGCTTAAAATCGATGACGAAGCGATTGATTCTATTATTCGTTTAAGCGGGGGAGATGCGCGCAAAACGCTTACTATTTTGGAGGCGGCTGCAGGAGCAGTAACAGGAGATGTTGCGTTACAGCATGGCAAAAAGAAGCCTGTAATTACTACTGATATTGTTTCTAACGTAATGGATACTAATACTGTTCGCTACGACAAAGATGGTGACGATCATTACGACGTGATTTCGGCTTTTATTAAATCAATGCGCGGAAGTGACGTTGACGCTTCTTTGCATTATTTAGCGCGCATGCTTAGAGCTGGAGAAGACCCGCGTTTTATTGCCAGGCGAATTATGATTGCTGCTGCTGAAGAAGTTGGTATGGCAGCTCCCCAGATTTTGCAAGTAACTGTTGCTGCAGCTCAAGCGGTTGCTTTAATCGGGATGCCGGAAGCGCGTATTATTCTTTCTGAAGCTGTGATTGCTGTAGCAACGGCTCCTAAATCCAACGCAAGCTACAATGCTATTAATCAGGCTTTGCAAGATGTTGATGCTGGAAATATTGGTCAAGTGCCGCTTCATCTGCGCAACGCTCCAACGAAACTTATGAAAAGTTGGGGTAATCACGAAGGATACCAGTATGCACACGATTGCCCGGGAGCTGTAGCGTCCCAACAGTACATGCCAGACGAGCTTGTTGGCCGCGAATACTACCATCCATCAAACCGCGGCTACGAGCACGAGCTAACTCAACGCTTATCTCAAATCCGTGCCATTCTTAATGAATCTATCGGATAATAATTAAACATAATAATTAAAAGGCCTCTTACAATTCTAAGAAGCCTTTTAATACAGTATTAATATTTTTTAAGTTACTTTTACTCACGCACAAGCATAATGTGGTCAACGTTGTCGAGTGGAGAGACGCGGAACAGCACAAAACGATTGCCAATAACTTGCACAACTTCGGCACCGAGCTTTTGAGCAAGAGCATCCGCAGCTTCTTTAGCACTTAAGCCAGAGCCATCTTGCACAGCGCACTTCATGAGCTCGTGGTACTGCATGGTTTCGTCTGCTTGCTTTACAGCTGCATCAGTAATATCGTTCTTACCAACGTACAAAAGTGGGCTAAGCGTATTAGCAAGTGCGCGAAGCTGCTTAGTCTGCTTTTTAGTCAATGCCATAAGGCGTCCTTTCAAATGCAAGTTTTATAACGCAAATATTACATAAATTACATAAGCACCTAACGGATTATACAGTATATTGCGAATTGTTGCATATTGCTAATAGAAACGTAATATTCCTAACGTAATAATCGCGCTAACAAAACCAACGGCCACAACTAATAGCAGCACGTCTTTTGTGCTAACTTTTAACGTGTGCAAATGAGACCTTGTTGCGCTTGGCGTGTAGCAGCGAGTGTCAAGTGCTAAAGAAAGTGTTTCTGAGTGGCGAATAACGCCTGCAAAAGCAGGAACAATAAGCGAAGATATTGCGTGAATCCGTTTGCAAATTGAGCCGTCCCGTATGCTTCCACCTCTAGCGGTTTGAGCGTGCGCAACTTCTACTGCCTCGTTAGAAAGCGTTGGTAAAAATCTCAATGCTAGGCTCATAATAAGCGATATTTCCTGCGTTGGCACTCCAATAGTTTTAAGCGGCGACAGTAAAGACGTGCAAGCTTCGGTTAGTACTGTTGGGCTTATTGTCATAACTAATATTGCGCCAATAATAATTACAAGCGAGAATCTTGTGGCAAATAGTATTGCGCAATTAATTCCGTCGTAAGTTACAATAATCGGCCCAAGTTTATAAAGTATTTTGCCTGTGCGAACGGCAAGAATATTCAGCAATCCCGAAAAAGTAAATATTGCAATAAGCATGTGTAGTGAAGAAATTAGTTTTATGAATTGTATTTTTGCGGCAATAATTAGACACAGTGTGGCAAAAGCAAGAACAGCTAACTGCGTGTAATGAGTGATGCTAAAAGCGCTTAGCATGAGCATAAAGCAGGATATAAGTGTTATTCTGGGATCAAAAGAGCTAAGTAGTGAGGTTGATTTTTCTTGCGAAGTTTCTTCTTGTTTAATCGTTTCTTGTGATGATTTATTTTTATCTTCTAAACTTTCACTTTTGTTTGCTTTTAATGTTACTAATCTTGCTCCTAAAGCTTTTGCTTCTTGAAGATTATGCGTAATCATAACTATTGTTACGCCTTGATTATTAAGAGTTCGAAGAATTTCTAGAATGCACAACGATGCTTCAAAATCTAATCCTGCTGTTGGTTCATCAAGCACAAGTACTCGCGGTCTAAAAGCAAGAACGCCCGCTATTGCTGCAAGACGCTGTTGGCCGCCGGAAAGAGAAAAAGGAGATTTTTCTGCCAAATTTTCAAGATTAAGCAGTCTCAACGTTTCATTTACGCGTTCTTTAAGGGCGTCTCCTTTTATCCCAAAATTTTTAGGACCGTAAGCAACATCTTCGCGTACAGTTTCTGCGAAAAGTTGCTGTTCTGGAAGCTGCATAACGTAGCCAATAGTTTTGCGTAAGTTTTGCCGATTCTTTTTAGAAGTTTTTTCACTAACAGGTATTTTTTCTACGCTTATAGAACCAGATTCTGCTTTTAATAATCCGCACAAAGCTTTCGCAAGAGTGGATTTTCCACAGCCGTTTTCGCCCATTATTGCAACTATTTCACCTTCATTTACATCAAGTGAATAGTTGTTAATTACAGCTGGAGATTTATCATCGTATTTAACTGTTAAGTGTGATATTGAAATTGCTTTATTCGTATGCGTGCTATCGCTTATACTTGCGTTTTGCTTCGCATAATTATTAATATTTTCCTGCGCTTTTTTTGAAAAACTATATTTAGAATTGTTGAAATATGATTTCAGATCTTCTAAACAAATTTCGTGAAGCACCCCATTTTCTAGCAGAAGTATGCGATCTGCATTCTGGCATTCGTCAATTCTATGCGTAATCTGCACAATACTCGTGCCGCTTTTATGCAAATCGTCAAATAATGTGTCAACGTTTTCGCGAGATTTAGAGTCGAGCATAGAAGTAGGCTCGTCTAGCACAAGTAGCTTTGACTGCATTGCAATAGATCCTGCTAAAGCAACTTTCTGCATTTGTCCGCCACTCATAAGACTCGGGTTAGAAAGTCTATGATTTTGCATGTGAACAGCTTCTAAAGCATTGTTAACAAGTTTTCGCATTTTATGCTGTTCTACGTTCAGGTTTTCCAGTCCAAAAGCAACATCATCTTCAGTAACAGTAGTAACAATCTGATCTTCTGGACTTTGGAACAGAGCGCCAATAAACTTTCGCGCATTTTTGTAAGCGTCAGCATAAGCAGTAGTATTTTCAAAAACTTTTTCGCCGCACAATTTAACATAGCCGCTATCCGGAGCTGTTAAACCGGCAATAATCTTTGCCAGCGTTGATTTACCAGAACCGTTTTTGCCAACAATCGCTACGCGTTCGCCGGAGCGAATTGTAAGACTTAGATTGTTAAGTGTCCAAGTTTTTCCATCATCGTAGCTGAAGCAAATATTTCGCAACACTACTAGAGTATTGTTTTCAACTGCGCAATTTTGAGTTTCGTTCATACTACTGCTTGTGCTGGTATTTTGCATAGTTTATGCCGTTTATAAGATCTACTTGCTGTGGTGGAGTAGTTTAGAAACTGGTTTATAAACAAGCATTGTTACTACAACGTGAAGCGCAAGTTTAATAATATTAAACGGCAGCAGTGCTGGAATAATAAGAGCCACAACCTGCGAAACAGTCATGTGAGCGTAAAGAGGAGTAATAACAAGATTTCCTGCTATTGCGAGCGCAATAGCAACAACTGAGCCTGCCGAAAGTGCAATGATTGCGCCTTTTTTGGTATGCATTTTTTTGTATACGATTGCTGCTGTAACGCTAGCTCCTAAAGATACGAGTACGGCCATCACTGTGCCGAGTGGATTGGTAAATAAGTGTGGTGCAAAACCGAGTATGCTTACGATTGCTGCTGCAGCCGGTCCGTATGCAAATCCTGCTACAAGACACACGATTCCAGAAGGATCGTATTTTAGGAATGAAAAGTCTGGAATAAGCGGGAATTCTATGAAGCTTACTGCCATTGAAAGTGCTACAAATAGCGCATATTTCGCAATTTTTTCACTTGACCATTGAGTGTTATTGGCGTTTGTTTGATGATTATGAGTATGCGAAATTCCCATGGTGGGTCTCCGTTTCTTCCATCCGGACTGTAACCGTTGGCTTCGGAATTGAACCGAATCAGCAGCTTGTATGCCGCTCGCGGGCTTCAAAAACACGTGCAAAGCGTTTTTGTTACCGCCAGTAAGGATTTTCACCTTCCCTGAAACTACTCTTCTTTTGTATCGCATACTAGGAACATTGGGCGTAGTCGGGTCGATATGTGACGCGTGTAGCTAAGTGGCGAGGGTAGGTGCGAGAATACCAGTATGAGCAATACGAGTAGATTAACAAAAAATGGTAATACTGTAGCAGTGAATAGCATTGATAAATTAGCTATTGTCGTAGTCACTTATAAGCGTCAAGAACTTTTGGAGAATTTGTTCCATTCGTTTGAATGTTTGAACGAGTGCCCTTGGAGAATTGTGGTTGTCGATAATGAGCAGAGCGATCGAACTCGCGAATTGGTTGTGCGTCTCGAAACTGATTTAACTAACCGTTGGGGTAAAGCAGAAAAAGACGCTGAAGGCAATGAATCTCATGTTGTTTACGCTCCTCAAGATGAAAATCTTGGTGGTGCTGGTGGTTTTAGTGCTGGCGTAAAGAAGGCTTATGAGCTTGGTGCTCAATGGTTTTGGGTTATGGACGATGATGTTGAGACGGTTCCTGAGTCTATTGAGCGTTTGGCTCCGTGGACGAAGCGTCACGCTGTTATTCAAGGAAGCCGCTTAGATTATGACGGTGGCAAATTCTACTGGCAATACGATTTTTTGGTTTCGCTTGGTATTCCTAATCCGATTGCTCCTGCAGCGTTTGGTAAGGCGGGTTATCGCGTGATGAACACGATGTGCTTTGAGGGTGGTTTGATTCGTCGAGATATTGTCAAAAAAATTGGTTTTCCGGATCCTCGTTACTTTATTTATTGGGATGATACTACGTACGGGTACCTTGCGAGTAAAGTTACGAATCCGATTGTGGTGCCGGATATTATCCTTCGTCGCACCCGAGATATTCCTAACTGGGATATTGCTGGAGTGCGTCAACTGAACTCGACTTCAGACATGAACCGTTACCATATTATGCGAAATCGTGGGTTTATGGCTCGTTACTTTATGGTTCATGGCGATTTTCACCCGTTTATTTTTGCTTTGGGAACTGCATTGACTGCGGTTAAAGAGGTTATTCGTTTAATAGCGGTTGACCGTGCGCATATATTTTCTGGTATCGGTAAATTGTTTACTGGTTGGCTTGATTCGAGAAAAATTCTTCACGACAACTCGTGGAAGCCTATGCCTTCTTTGTAATCAATTGTTTTGCCAATGTAATCAGCTTTTTACGAGCGTGTTTCACGTATGGTAAAAGTGAATAAAGGCGCCGTTTTATTGGGAAGTTAGTAAGCGTGTCGCGCTAGATATAGTATAGAATAATCGTACATATCCTATTGTCAGCACACATTCAGAGGGGAGTGTTAGCGAAGATGATTGAAACTGCGCAAGCATTTGGCGTCGATATTGGTGGTTCCGGTATTAAGGCCGCTCCGGTTAATTTGGAAAAAGGTGAGTTTGCAGAACCTCGTTATAAGATTCTTACTCCTGCAGTTTCTACGCCTCAAGCGGTTGCTGATATTGTTCGTCAGCAGCTTGAGCATTTTGAAGTACCTGCAGATGCTCCTGTGGGAATTGCGTTCCCTGCTCCTATTAAGCCGGGTAAGAAGCTTGATTTTATGGCTAATCTTGACCAGTCTTGGATTGGTGTCGACGTTACAGAAGTCTTCAGTGAGGCTTGCGGTCGTCCGGTGACGGTTGTCAACGATGCTGATGCTGCTGGTTTAGCTGAACAAAAGTTTGGTGCCGCTAAAGACAAAGACGGTTTGGTTATTGCAACTACGCTTGGAACCGGTATTGGTACCGCTTTGATTTATAACGGCGTACTTATTCCGAACACTGAGCTTGGTCATATTCAGCTTGAAAAAGGCAAGGGTGATGCTGAAAAGTATGCTGCTTCTTCCGTTCGCGAGAAGTTGGATATGGGCTATAAGAAGTGGGCTAAGCGCTTAACTAAGTACTATGGTTTGATGGAAAAGTACTTTAACCCTGATTTGTTTGTTGTTGGTGGTGGTGTGAGCCGCGTAAGCGAAAAGTTCTTGCCACATATCGACATTAAAACTCCTATTGTTGTTGCTTCCTTACATAACGAGGCTGGCATTATTGGTGCCGCTTATTATGCAAGCCAGAAGCAGCAGCACTGAGTAGCTTTTAAAATTAATTAGGTTTACCGTGTAGGTTTGCCGTTATAATTTTATTTAGTTTTTACTAGCTGGGCGCGTGAATGAATTTATGTGCCCAGCTTTTGTTATGCCAGGTGCTAGGGTAGTGGCGTGCGATTTTCTTCAAGAGTAGACGTAAGCGAGCCGAATCCCATTATTCTAGCTCAGCGCAAAGCTGTAGCAAATGGTATTAAGCTTACGAAATTAAACGATTCTAATCCAACAGTTCACGGACTCGCTCCGCGTTGTTTGTCTGATCGCTACACTGCTGACCCTCGTGGCCCTATTGAAGCGCGCATGCTGCTGTCTGATTTCATTAACCAGCGCGACAACCGCGGCAGTATTCGCACTCCTGCGAAACTTAATCCTGACCGTCTCTATGTTTTGTCTTCAACCTCGCAAGCCTACGCCTGGCTCATGATGCTCATGTGTGATGCTGGAGATGCTGTTATAGGTCCGACCCCCGGATATCCGCTGATCGATTCAATAGCTCGTTTACAATGCGTGAACGCAATACCATATCCGCTGCACTACGATGGTTCTTGGACTATTGACGTTCCTCGCGTTCGTAGTCTACTGGAAAATGATTCGTTGCGTATCAGAGCGCTTGTGCTCATTAACCCCAATAATCCTACTGGCTCTTACGTAAAGCCTGAGGAACGTGAAGAAATATTACGCTTGTGTAGAGAACATGAAGTGGCAATTATTGCTGATGAAGTCTTCTACGATTATTCTTTAGAACCTTTTGAAGATAACGCACGTTTGGCTGGAGAAAGCTCAACGCTGGTGTTTGCGCTGGATGGTTTCTCAAAAATGCTGGCAGCGCCACACGCCAAAGTTGGTTGGATTGAAGTTTCTGGTCCAGAAGATGAGGTTGCTCAAGCGCAGCGTCGTCTCGATGTGATTGCTGACGACTTCTTACCAATCGGCGCAACCGTTTCTGAACATATTCCAGAACTTTTACAATATGCCAATTCTCAAACGAATATGGTGAGAAGCCGAGTGCTGGGTAATCTTCAAACTCTTAGAGAAACTTTAGATAAATGGCCACAATGTTGCGTGAGTGCACTAAGAGCTGAAGGCGGATGGAATATTTTATTGCGAGTCCCTTCTTGCATTGATGACGACGTGTTAGCGTTACGATTGATGAAAGATTATCGCTTAGTTTCGCAGCCTGGATACTATTTCGACATGCCAGTAAACGGGTATCTTGCACTTTCGCTACTGCCGGAGCCTGAACAGTTTAACAGTGGTCTTAACGCACTACTGCGGACTGTTGACGCATTATTGGCAGAATAATTACCTTCCGTAATTTTTTACATGAGCGTAAGCCAAGCGCGAACCGTATACCACAAATCAGGATTGAAACGAAGTGTGCTGTCTTCGCGTCCGGTAACAAACCAACTTAAAGCAGCAATAATAAGCGAAAATGCTAATAGTGCCACCACTGCTGACGTAAGCGAATAGTAAGCAACTTTCTTTCGCAGACAATCTTCTTGTCGCATACTCAACAAATGTTCTAAAAGTAAAGTTACGCCTACTACCGCAGCCAATGCGAAAGTCCACGCAAAGTCAGCAATATAACGCCAGCCGACACCAGCTTTCAAACTATCAAAAACAATAAGAATACTGCCGGCTACCAACGCAGTTATGACGGTGTGCCATGCAAAATTACTGCTGGAACGTTTGCGCATAAGAAAAGCGGCAATAATGCCAACTAATGCCAATGGCGACAATACGAACATGCCGCCAATCATAGGTTCAGCATACTGCCAACGATCAAAAGCAAGAGGTTGAATGCCAATCCAAGGGAATGTTCCAATTATACGCAACGGTAAGGCGACGTAGCTGATAATGGACGGAAGTATATTTTGTGCCGGAAGACGCATCGTGGTCATGTCGGTAATGGTTATCTGATACTCGTTACCAAAATTCATAGGCGACCCAAAACGAAGCATGTTGTAGCAGCAGAAAGGAATCGCAACAAGTATAACGGGCAGTATCCAGCACACGAGATAAGTAAGCGATGTAAGCCACGAACGAGAGTCATGCGAGTCGTGGAAGCTGTTACGTAAACGAACAATACTATTTTTTACGTCTGTATAGAAAGCAGGAATAGCAAAAAGAATTGCTATTATAAACGTTGGTCTACATCCTAAATTAAGCGATATAAAGAAGGAGCCTAACGCAATATTTCGTAATTTTTTAGTTTTGTTATAGCCGCAATAACAGCACAATCCTAACGCAGTGAAAAATAGTGAAGCTGCCATAGGAACCGAATAAAATGACGTTCTAAACCACAAGTACACAGTATTCGCGGTAATAAAGAACATGACTATAGCAATAGAAACAGTTCCCAATGAAGCGTGATCGACGGTGTGCTTTATAAGACGAATAACGAGTAGTGATCCTGCTATAAGAAAACCGATAAGAAATACTATTGTTGCAACCGTAGTGGGAAGCATAGCGCCGCCCGGTATCCAAAGTCCCGAAATAAGACGATACGGCATAAAAAGCAAAACTGCGGGAAGCACTCCGAAATACGAGTACCAGTGGCCTTGATAATATGCGTAATCCCAGTACATATTGTGTACGGAATGGTTGAGCAACATGTTTCTTGCCATGGGATCGTACGGATTTGCAAGCTGCGTTAACTCCCGCGGGACAGGAAGATTAAGGTGTACTTGTCCTTTAAGAAGAGCATCGGCGGTGTGTGCGTACTGATCAAAGTCGTAAGTGTAATTTCCTGCAGTGTCGAAATGCAAAGGAGTGGAGTTTTTCAGATTCCACACAACTGTTACTATCCCAACAATCACCAACGGAAGCAAAGAAGCTACAAAAAAGCAACGCTGTTTCAAACTGTGTGTGTCGAGTTGTATGCGCCAAAGTCGCGACCAAGGATTCCATAAACCTATAAGAAAAGCGCATAATGCAAGCAGACACACGCGTCCCCATGACCAACTAAACGGTGCTCTTACGTTCGCTCGAGCATCCTCTATATCAAGTACCGTTCCCAAAGGATGTTGCAACCATACGCGCACTATGCACGGCTTATGAATAGCGGACTCAGGTAGTGTTAGTAAAGCGGCGTCAAATGCCCTGGGATTAGTACTTTGTGGTTTACCAACTGTTCGATCTGCTTCAATACGAACATGAATATCATCAATAAGAGTTTTATGCTTCACAGCCTGTTTACGTATTGCGGTGGTTTTTCTGCTAACTTTGTGCGACAGAGTAGCAGGCTGCAAACGAATATATGGTGAGCTTCCGTCGGAAGTTACTTCTAAATATGCTTCAGAAGGATCAGTAATAAGCAATCCTCCGGAAGAAAGACGCACAACGCCCGGTCCCAAAGTATTATGAGCGGCAACACTATCGGTGCTTCCTGTGACGCTAGTCCAAAACGGAATATTGCCGAAAGAGCACTCGCATACGGCAATGAGCAGTAACACTAGCAAAGGAATGCGCAACGTATGCCATATTGTTGCGACTGTAAAAGCATGAAAACGCTGGTTTTGCTCATGCAAAGTGCCTGCGCGCTTTTCTGGCGGTAAATTTTGAGAAACGGATGTTGCAATCACCACATAACCATTCTATTGCAAAGTTGAGAGTAGCCGATTACTTGCTCGTTGCTGTTAGTTGTTTGCTAGTTGTTGCTTATTGCTTTTCATTGCTTTTCATTACTCTTCATTACTTTTCATTACTCTTCGGCGACCAAATCAAGGTATTCGTCGTTCCACAAGTCTTCGTCCCCGTCCGGCATAAGAAGCACGCGTTCAGGTTGTAATGCTTCTACAGCGCCCTCATCGTGTGTTACTAGAACGATAGCGCCTTCGTATTTTGCAATAGCTTTAAGAATTTCATTTCTTGACGCCGGATCCAAGTTGTTTGTAGGTTCGTCGAGCAGCAATACGTTGGCTTGAGATGTGACAAGTGTTGCGAGCGCAAGTCGCGTTTTTTCACCGCCTGATAGTACGCGGGCCGGTTTCATAGCGTCGTCGCCAGAAAAGAGGAAGCTTCCTAGCATGGATCGTGCTTGGGTGTCGTTCAAATTTGGAGCAACGTGCTGGAGATTTTCGAGTACTGTTGCGTCTAAATCCAGGGTGTCATGTTCCTGAGCGAAGTAACCTATTTTGCAGCCGTGGCCGTATTGTACTTCGCCAGTATCTGCCGTTTCTTCGCCAGCTAAAATACGTAAGGTTGTGGTTTTGCCGGCGCCGTTATATCCCAAAATAACAACGCGAGAACCTTTGTCTATTGCGAGGTTAATTCCAGCAAAAACAATATTAGAACCGTAGGCCTTAGAAATATCTTTCGCCATAATAGGAGTGCGTCCGCAGGGCGCTGGTTCTGGGAAGCGAATATCAGCAACTTTTTCTTGTTTTTGTGCTTCGCTTGTTTCGCTAAGTAAACGTTCGGCTCTGCGCATCATGTTTTGAGCTGCCACTGCTTTAGTTGCTTTCGCATGTAAGCGAATGCCTTGCTTCATAAGGCGTTCGGCTTTCTTTTCTGCCACTTCGCGCTCGCGACGCCTACGCTCTTCGTCTACTACGCGTTGGTGTAAATATGCTTTCCAACCCATGGAATACATGTCGATTTGCGCGAGTTGTGCGTCTAAATGCCATACTTTATTCACAACTTCGTCAAGTAATTCAGTGGAGTGGGAAATAACTAGGAATCCGCCTTCAAAACGTTTTAAATAGTTGCGTAACCAGATAATAGAGTCCGCGTCCAAATGGTTAGTTGGCTCGTCAAGAATCAGCGTATCTGCGTCAGAAAACAGAATTCTAGCAAGTTCAATGCGTCTGCGCTGACCGCCGGAAAGTGTGCCTAGGGATTGTCGCATAACTTCTTGTGGAAGCCCTAAGCTGGTGGCCATTGATATTGCTTCGGATTGCACTGCGTAACCGCCTGCTTTTTCAAAGTCTTGCATTGCTTTGTCGTAGCGGTTCATCGCTTTTGTCATGATATCTGGATCTGGATTGGTCATCTCTTTTTCCGCTTTGCGGATACGTGACACTATGGAAGCAATGTCTCGTGCGCTCATAATGCGGTCGAGCACACTTTGCTCAGGGTCTGCAGCATGCGTATCTTGCGGAAGGTAGCCTAAGCCGCCGCTGACTCGTACGGAACCTCCAGCTGGCAGCATTTCTCCAGTAATGACGCGGGTTAGCGTTGTTTTGCCTGCACCGTTGCGTCCTACTAAACCAATTTTGTCACCTTTAGTGACGTGAAAGTCGGTAGGATTTAACAGCGTGCGCGCACCAATTTGTATGGTTAATGCTTGTGCGTCAATAGGCATAATATGTGTTCCGTTCCCCAGAAATGTAGGCTTATCGCATGTGTGCTAAGAAAATTGTTAGCCAAACGAACCATTATATCGTGTAGTGGTAACGAATTTTTGGGAATTGTGATATAGCATACGCTGATTGCGATAGAGCAAGCACAAGTAAACTTTACTTTTTCGAACAAGTGTTCTATAATGGCTTGCTATGGAGTGAGACGCTTATTGAGGGGTTTGCGTTTCAGGAGTGTTTTACTATTCAGATTAGTTGGAGGCGGCAATGACACAGCAGGAGAATAAGCAGCCGGACGCTAAGCAGCCGGACGCTTTACAAAATTTGTTAGATAACGCTCCGCTGTGTACCCATAACGGGACGGTTATATCCGATTTATCGCAAGTTCCTGCTGAGTGGAAAATAACTATTCAAGGCGCTAGAGAACACAATCTTAAAAATGTGAGTTTGTCGATTCCTCGCAACCGTATGGTTGTTTTTACAGGACTTTCCGGCTCGGGTAAGTCTTCGCTTGCTTTTGATACGCTTTTCGCTGAAGGTCAACGACGCTATGTTGAATCGTTAAGCGCGTATGCTCGTCAATTTTTAGGTCGTATGGATAAGCCTGATGTAGATTTTATTGAGGGTTTAAGCCCGGCTGTTTCTATCGATCAAAAAACTACCAATCGTAACCCGCGTTCTACTGTCGGCACTATCACTGAGATTTACGATTATTTACGACTTCTGTTCGCAAGAATAGGTGTGCCGCATTGCCCTGTGTGTGGTCAATTAGTAAGTGCACAAACACCGCAACAGATGGTTGATACACTTTTGGCAATGCCAGAACGTACGCGTTTGCAAATTTTAGCTCCCGTTGTACGCGGACGTAAGGGAGAATTTAAGGAAACTCTTGATCTTTTGCGATCCGACGGTTATGCGCGAGCGATTATTGACGGAAGTATGTATGAGCTTGCTGAAGATATTGCTCTTGAAAAGCAGAAAAAACACACTATTGAAGTAGTAATTGATCGACTGGTTATTAAAGATGGTATTCGAGTACGACTTACTGATTCAATAGAAACAGCATTGCGACTTTCGCAAGGCGTGGTAGTTGCTGATTTCGTTGACGAACCCGACAATTCATCTCAACGTCGTCGTACCTTCTCAGAGCATCGTGCTTGCCCGAACAATCATCAGCTAGAACTTGACGAAATTGAGCCGAGAACATTTTCATTTAATGCACCATACGGAGCATGCCCAGAATGTTCCGGAATTGGATACAACCTTGAAATCGACCCAGAACTTGTGATCCCAGATCCCGACAAGTCTCTTTCTCAGGGAGCAATCGAGCCTTGGGCAATGAATAAGTCAGCAGGCATGTACTATCAGCACATACTATCTGGACTTGCCCAAGATTTAAATTTCAGCATGGATACGCCTTGGAAGAATCTTAGCAAAGATATTCGTAATGCTATTATGTACGGGCACGACTTTACTGTGCAAGTATCGTATAAAAATCGTTGGGGCAGACAACGCGAATATACAACTGGCTTTGAGGGTGTAGTCAGAACACTCATGCGTAAGCATGATGAAACAGACTCGGAACAAATGCGCCAATACTACGAATCCTACATGCGCGAAGTACCATGCCAGCAATGTCAAGGTAAACGTTTGCGTCCAGAAGTGTTGTCAGTAACAGTTGCAGATACTTCCATAGCGGAAGTGTGTGATATGCCGGTTGAGCGCAGTCTTTCGTGGATAAATCAGCTTAATTTGGAAGGCTCTCAAGCCTTAATTGCGGCGGAAGTAGTGAAAGAAATACGCGCTCGCCTTGGCTTCTTAAACGACGTTGGCTTAAGTTATCTCACTCTTTCAAGAGCTGCAAAAACATTATCTGGCGGCGAAGCGCAACGAATTCGTTTGGCTACGCAGATAGGTTCAGGATTAGTTGGTGTTATGTATGTGCTTGACGAGCCATCTATTGGCTTACATCAGCGAGATAACGAGCGCTTAATTGCAACGTTGCACCATTTACGAAACCTCGGAAATACGCTAATTGTGGTAGAACACGACGAAGATACCATTCGTCAAGCAGATTGGTTGGTTGACATTGGTCCAGAAGCTGGTGAACATGGCGGAGAAGTAGTGTATTCAGGTCCGTCCAAAGATATTATCAAAGCTCAGCGCTCAATTACCGGAGACTATATTGCTCACAGACGTTCAATAGACGTACCAAAACAACGTCGTATTGTAGACGAAAACCGTATGCTTCACATTCTCGGTGCCCGTGAACATAACTTAAAAAATGTCGACGTAAGCATACCTTTAGGTGTATTCACCTGCATTACGGGCGTATCAGGATCAGGAAAATCAAGCTTAATAAATTCAATTCTTTACCCAGTCCTTGCTGATAAGCTCAACGGTGCACGCATAGTTCCTGGAAAACATAAGCGGGTGGAAGGCGTTGAATATTGTGACAAAGTAGTACATGTGGATCAGAATCCTATTGGTCGCACTCCGCGTTCTAATCCTGCAACCTACACGGGTGTGTGGGACAAAATTCGCTCGCTTTTCGCCCAAACTCCCGAAGCAAAAGTTCGCGGTTATGGTCCTGGACGTTTCTCATTTAACGTAAAAGGTGGTCGATGTGAAGCGTGCCACGGCGATGGAACATTAAAAATTGAAATGAATTTCCTTCCCGACGTCTATGTTGAATGTGAAGCGTGCCACGGAAAGCGATACAATCGTGAAACTTTGGAAGTTACTTATAAAGGCAAATCTGTTTCCGACGTTCTTGATATGCCTATTTCTGAAGCGGCAGTGTTCTTCAAATCTTACCCGTCTATTGCCAGATATTTAGATACGCTTGTGAAGGTTGGTCTTGGCTATATTCGTCTAGGGCAAAGTGCGCCAACACTTTCTGGTGGTGAATCGCAACGTGTGAAACTTGCTACGGAATTGCAGAAAAGGTCAACTGGGAAGACTGTATATATACTCGATGAGCCAACAACCGGACTTCATTGTGAAGACGTGAGAAAATTGTTAAGCGTATTGCAGTCTCTGGTCGATAAAGGTAACAGCGTTATCGTTATTGAACATAATCTTGATGTGGTAAAGTCTGCCGACTGGATTATTGACTTAGGTCCAGAGGGAGGAGATAACGGTGGAACTGTGGTTGCAGAAGGTTCTCCGGAATCAGTGGCGAGGTGTTCTGAAAGCTGGACTGGCAAATTCCTCAAGCCGATGCTTACTGCGCATTGACTTGCCTGTGACAGCACTCATAGTTTGGTTTACATCTTAATTGTGTCATCATTCATTTGTGGGAATATTAGCGTGGTAGAGATTTGAGATTTTTCGCGCTGAGCGAAGGACGCTCGCGCGGATTGCGACGCGCTCGCTACGAAACTCGCGTTGGAAGTCCCCCGGACTTCCAACTTAAGCGAGTTTCCGCTCCGAGTTGCCTTCGCGCGCTACGCTTTGAGCGCTTCGGCAGGTCGTCGCGCAGAACCGCAGGCTACTGACAAGTCGAGCGAAGAAGAAAAATCGAAAAATCTCAGCGATAGACACGGTTATTAACGATTAGCACGCAGAGTTTAGGGGGATTTCTCTACGAGAACTAAAAGAGGACTGAGGAAGCAACGTTCATAGAAAACGAAGCAGACATAAAAGCCTTTAACAGCCAGAGCGACGAAGGACGGGACGTTCGAGGAGAGAAATCTCCCAAAACTCGCGCCACACCAAACGAATTGTAAAATAAACTATAGTTTGGTTCAAATTGTCGTAAGTCGAAAGTCGTAAGTCGTAAATCGAAATGAAGGAGGTGAATAAATGAACGACGATAACATTACTAACCAATATAATTACGGCAGTAGTGGCAATGATAATAGTGACGTTTGTGACGCTGATGATGCCGTTTGCGATACGCATCAAGATTCTTGCTGGCATAAGACGCAGCACAATCTCTATGATCCTCATCAAATTAGTAAAAGTGACGTTAATGCTTTTGGTGCGCCTTTATTAGGCGATAGTCGTGATTTATTTCGTCCTGCTTCTCAAGATATTCCAGCTAAACCGGGAGTGTACAAATGGCGAGACGGTCAAGGGCGTGTTATTTACGTTGGAAAAGCAAAAAATTTGCGCAATCGTTTAGCAAATTATTTTCAACCGTTATACCAGTTGCATCCGCGCACGCAATCCATGGTACTTACTGCCCGCAGTTTGGAGTGGACAGTTGTAGCAACAGAATTTGAAGCGCTAACGCTGGAATATACATGGATTAAAGCATTTGATCCACGATTTAATGTAGTGTTTCGCGACGATAAAACTTACCCTTATGTGGCTGTATCTGTTGGTGAAGAGTTTCCGAGAGTTTGGATTACTCGCAATCGTGGGGCTAAGAAAACACTGTATTTTGGACCATACGCAAAAGTATGGCCGCTACGACATAGTTTAGATTCGTTGCTGAAAACATTTCCTATTCGAACCTGTTCTTCAGGCGTGTTTTATAAAGCCCATAGAACTGGACGACCATGTTTGCTAGCTTCCATCGGCAAGTGTTCGGCTCCTTGTGTTGGCAATATTACGCCTCGCGAGCATCGTGAATATGTTGAGCATGTAGTTGGCATACTTACGGGCAGTATTGGTAATTCGTATATTGCGCAAATAACGCGTGAAATGAAGCGAGCGAGTGAGGATTTAGAGTTTGAGCGTGCGGCTGCATTGCGCGACGAAATTGCAGTGCTTAGCACCGTTTTGCAACAAAATGCCGTGGTCTTTGACGATGATGTGGAAGCAGACGTATTTGGTTTATGTGGTGACGATTTGGAAGCATCCATCCACGCATTTTTTGTGCGAGCTGGGATGATTCGAGGAGAACGCAACTGGTCAGTAGAACGCAATGAAGAGATGAGCGATGGTGAGCTGTTAGCCGATCTTCTCACGCACGTATATGCAGAGTATGAACATGATGCTACTGAAATACAGCGCAATCTAGTCACTATTAAGCAGCTTCGCGACGCTTTTAACACTTCGACTAAGGCTACTGCAATTGACCCTGCGTCGAGAGCACAGGCCACTAAAATTCGTCGAGAGCGTCAAGAAACCACGGGTCGTGAAGATTTATTGGCGCCTATTGCTCCTGTGCCTCGAGAAATTATCGTTCCTGTCGCTATTCCAGAGGAACGTTTACAAGAATTAGAATCGTGGCTCAGCAGTATTCGTGGTTCTCAAGTAACCATTCGCGTTGCGGAACGTGGAGAAAAGCGAGCGCTTATGCAACGCGCTAACGATAATGCGAGCCAGGCTTTAACGCGCATAAAATCGCATCGCATAAGCAGTATGGAAATGCGAACCGAGGCTATGAACGAGATAGCGCAAGCACTTGGCATGGCAGAGGCACCTTTGCGCATTGAATGTTACGATATTTCCAATACTGTAGACGGTAGCTATCAGGTTGCTTCTATGGTTGTTTTCGAAGATGGTTTAGCTCGTCCAAGTGAGTATCGTCATTTTGCTATTCGTGGCGAAAACGGTGATGGCAAGATTGACGACTTAAGTGCAGTATACGAAACGATATTGCGAAGGTTTAGTCATAGTGATGCTGCTTCAAACACTGCGTCGCATAATGCTAACAAATCTTGTGAAGATAACTCCTGCGAAAATAACTCCTGCGAAGATAACTCCTATGAAGATATGAGTAAGAAGCGTTTTGCATATAGGCCACAGTTAGTTATGGTTGACGGTGGGCGCGAGCAGGCAAAGGCTGCAAGACGAGCTATGCACGATGCTGGAATTTACGATATTACAGTGTGTGGCTTAGCTAAAAAGCTTGAGGAAGTGTGGCTTCCTGACGAGGATTACCCGATAATCTTAAAAAGAAGTTCGCAGGGCTTATATTTATTGCAGCGAGCGCGAGACGAGTCACATCGCTTTGCTATTACGTATCATCGTATTCGACGTCGAAAAGGTGCATTGCATTCAATTCTTGACACTATCCCTGGTATTGGGGTAGCGTACCGCAAACGTTTGCTTGCTCAGTTTGGTTCCGTAAAAGGAATAAGGAAAGCTTCACTAGAAGATTTGCAGAAGGTACCTGGAATTGGTGAAAGTAAAGCAAAAATTATATATACTGCACTGCGTAACAGTAACGATTAAGTAACCTATATATTAAGTAACCTACGCGTTTACTCTCTCTATTTTGTATTGTGAACGCATAAAAAACTCCTCCATCATAGACCTAGCTTGGCATGATTTATGTCGCGTATGCTTTGCAACGATCTATAAGGAGGAGTTCTTATTTTCAGTTGTGTTGTTTTTATCTACTTTAGTATCGTCTATTTTCGTTTCGTTTAATTTATTCTTAATCAATTTAATATCATCTATTTTCAGTTTCAGTTATTATGGTGTATTTTCATTGCAATTAGCCCAAATCGGCATAAGTGCAAATCCAATTTCCATACTTTAATTCCAATGCCAATGATGCCCAATGACATGTATTACCAATGTCAATGCAGACCACGCCTTCAAAATGATGAGGGTTTACCAGCATGCCATTGATAAGATTAGGAATTGCTGGCATCCTTCGTAACATTGAGCAGGCTTCGGAATCATTTTTCTCCTTGAAATACCCTTCCATTAACTTCCAGGCATTGGTTAATTTAGTGGCACACTGAGGAGTTAACAATTTCGCCATGGCAGGAGTAATCGGCCTGCCTCGGTAAAGGTCGGCGGCAATGCAAGCAATACGGCACGTTCTTAACGCAAGTTTTACGAACTTTTCTTCGTCGCAATCTTCGGAACAACACGTACCGACGTGATATTCCAAATGTTTGCGAGACAGAGCAATAGGTAACTTGCCTTCGTACACGGGCAGCCGGCAAAAGGCATTAATCCTCACGACTGGAGGAGGGTCTTCGCCAGGTTTCTTATTGTTGGTATTGCTGCTATCGCCAGTATTAACGTTCGATGATTCATTGTTGAATTCATCGTCGTCGTCATCAGCACTGCTCCATCCATGAGCATCTATATAATCTACTATCAAAGCTTTTCTCCTTCTCTTTACTAGGGTAAAAGAGTATTGCCACATATGAGGAAATTGCCACACGTAGGAAATTGTCGCACGTAAGGAATTGCCCATAGAGGAAATATCAGTAAATATTTTCCCCTGAAAATCTCGCATTTCTGCAATTTCAACAAGGTTAGATAAAAGCATACAACGTATTTTTTGAAAAACTGTATAATTGTAAAAAATGTGGATAATTTACAAAATATTTGCTTTTTTCGTTGAAAATAAACGCTTTAAGGTGTGTTGAATTATACACATTACGGTTTTGCTCAATTGTTGATATGTGTATAACAATTCACATCGTTGGGTATCTTTGGATAGCGTTGGGTATCTTTGGGTATCTTTGGGTAGCGTGGGGTAGCGTAGTGTAGCGTCACACGTCAGTGCCGCTTTTGCAATCTTCTGCCGTAGCCTCCGTTGCGTTTCGCAATTATTAATTTTTCGTATTATTGCGACACAACATTTCGTCAGCATAAGGAACTAGCCTAGTAAGTATGTCTCAAGAAATTGAAATTGGATTGGGCAAGAAAGCCCGCGTTGCATATTCGCTTGACGATATTGCTATTGTTCCTTCGCGCCGCTCGCGCGATCCGCAAGCTGTATCTACTGCCTGGCAGATAGACGCTTATACGTTTGACATTCCAGTTATTGCCGCTCCAATGGATTCGGTGACGAGTCCGGATACTGCTATTGCTATAGGTCAAATGGGCGGCCTGGGTGTGCTCGATTTGGAAGGTTTGTGGACTCGCTATGAGAATCCAGAACCATTGTTGAAAGAAATATCCGAGCTTCCGGCACAAACGGCAACGCAACGTATTCAGGAAATATATGCTGAACCGATTAAGCCAGAATTGATTGCCAAGCGATTGCACACCATTCGTAATGCTGGCGTCACTGTAGCCGCAGCTCTTTCGCCGCAACGAACCCAAGAGTTTTACAATACTGTAATCGAAGCCGGAGTTGACTTATTCGTGATTCGCGGTACGGCAGTGTCTGCAGAGCATGTTTCGAAAGACCATGAGCCGCTCGATTTGAAAAAGTTTATTTACGATTTGGATGTGCCAGTTATTGTCGGCGGATGCGCTGATTACACCTCAGCATTGCATCTGATGCGAACGGGCGCTGCGGGTATTCTCGTCGGTTTTGGCGGCGGAGCAGTGTCTTCAACTATGAATACGTTAGGCGTGCAAGCGCCGCTGGCTACTGCAATCGCTGATGTTGCTGAAGCTCGCCGCGATTACATGGATGAATCCGGTGGACGTTACGTTCAAATCATTGCCGACGGTGGCATGGGTAATTCTGGCAGCTTTATTAAAGCTCTTGCCATGGGTGCGGATGCTGTTATGTTGGGCACGCCATTAGCGCGAGCGACTGAAGCTCCAGGACGCGGAACTCATTGGGGAGCTGAAGCGCGACATTCCACACTTCCACGTGGTATGCGTTCTCATGTTGGCACTGTTGCTCCTCTGGAGAATATTCTCTTTGGGCCAAGCCACGAAGCGGACGGAACCACCAACTTTATTGGCGCATTGCGACGCACTATGGCTTCTACCGGTTACGTAGATGTAAAAAGCTTCCAGCGTTGTAGCGTTGTGTTTAACCCATTCCATCAGGATATTCGTTAACGCTATGTGCTAGCACTGTGGGCACAAATAGATGCGGTTCAGTACGTTACGTACTGGACCGTTTCTTGTAGGGTTATATTGCGATATTTGCGATTATTACGCTGTTGCGTAGGCTATTTGACGGTTTAGTTGCTCGGGTTTGTAGATTTTTTAATTTCGCGTTTTACTTGCGTTGTTCATATTTAACAAGATTAACTATCAATTTTTGTACTTGATGCGTTCGTGTCGATTCGCTTATCAAGTACAATAATGAGTATGCTCCGAGAATTTTCAGTAGAAGCCATTCACCCAACTCAAGATGGTGATACCATTTTTTCATTGCTTGCTAACCGTGCAGTGCGCGATCCTCGAGGTCTTATTGCGCAATGGCAGGATGATGACACAAGACAATGGCACGATGTTACTGCTGCCGAAATGCTTGCCAAAGTTCGTGCTGTAGCGCGTGGACTTATTGCGCTTGGCGTACAGCATGGATCAAAAGTTGTGATTTACTCCGCTACCTGTTATGAGTGGGGTATTGCTGACTTTGCGTGTGCTGCAATAGGTGCTGTTACTATTCCTATTTACGAAACCGATTCAGCGTTGCAGGCAGCGGATATTATTGACGAAGTTAAGCCAATTATTGCTTTTGCTGGTGACGATGCTCACGCTCAATGTTTGGAACGTGTAAGGCACGACAATAAAAAGATTACGCTTAAATCTATATTCAACTTTAAAAATGGTGGACTTGACGCTCTTATTGATTTCGGCAAATCGACTACTGACGAAGAATTAGAGCATTCTATTGCTGCTGTACGAGCTGATGATTTGGCTACTATCGTGTACACTTCAGGTTCTACTGGTAGACCAAAGGGCGCTATGCTTTCCAATCGTAACTTTACGCATATTGTGTATGCTGGCTACGATGTTCTTAACGATATGCTTTATAAGCCAAGCCGTTTGCTACTCTTCCTTCCTTTAGCTCACTGCTTTGCTCGTTATATCCAGTATGTTGCTATTGGTGCGCATGGTGTTATCGGCTATGTTCCTAACGCTAAGCATTTACTTGCAGATTTGCGTAGTTTTAAGCCAACGTATTTGCTTGGTGTGCCTCGAGTTTTTGAAAAAGTGTATAATGCTGCGTCGCAGAAAGCTGGCGCAGGTATTCGAGGTCGTATTTTTGCTAGGGCTGTTCAACACTTTATTCATTGGTCTCGCGACAATGTCGACGGTAAAGCACACTCGCTTGCGTCTCGCGTGAATCATGCCATGTATATGCGCACTGTTGGTTCTTCCATCCGCTCCGCTTTAGGTCCAAATCTTGCGTGGCTTGCGTGCGGAGGTGCACCTATCAACGCTGACTTAGCGCACTTCTTCAACGGTCTTGATGGTATTACGTTTATTCAGGGCTATGGCATGACGGAAACGGCTGCTCCTTGCGTAGTTAATTTTGAGCATGCAAATCAAGTCGGTTCTGTTGGTCGCCCTGGTCCTGGTATTACTATTCGTCTTGCCAACGATGACGAGGTACTGATTAAGGGCCCTAACGTTTTTATGGGTTACTTTAATAGGCCTGAGCTTACCGATGAGGTTATTGACGAAAATGGTTGGCTGCATTCTGGCGATCTTGGTGAAATTGATGACGAAGGTTTCCTTTCTATTACTGGTCGTAAGAAGGATATTATTATTACGGCAGGCGGAAAGAATATTAGCCCAGCACCTATGGAGAGCATTATTGCTCAATGCCCTCTAGTTTCGCATGCTGTTGTTGTAGGAGATGGTAAACCGTTCGTATCTGCTCTTATTGAATTGGATCCAGATATGGTTAAATCCTGGCTTAAAAATAAGGGTATGGATGTGAACCTTCCTATGAGCGAAATTGCCAATAATGAGGCTGTTCGTTCAGTGGTTCAACAATTTATAGATCAAGCTAATAGTACGGTGTCTCGCGCTGAGTCTGTTCGTAAATTTGTTATTTTACAAGATGAATTTACGCAAGAATCTGGTACTCTTACGCCGAGTATGAAAATTGTTCGTCCTAAGATTCTTAACCGTTACGCTGATATTATTGAGACTCAATTGTATGCGCCAAAGCCTAATACTCGTCCGCTTCCGGCGACTGTAAAGTTTCTCGATAAAACAACCGAAACGGTAAAGCAGGCTCAGGAGACGGTGAAGCAGGCGCAAGAAGCAGTAACTCCGCGAGTGCGTCAGGCGTTTGATCAGGCCGCGACTCATTTGAAGCGTTTTGGTGAGGAATCATCGCCTGAAAATGCGGAAACGTCGCGTGACGATGATAACACGATACGTGATTAAAGTGACTGTCTCAAAATACGTTATGTTTGTGAATGGAGTATGAGTGAGTATTAGAAAGATTCGCGTTGTGCCGGATCCTGTGTTGCGTACGCCGTGTGAGGAAATTCGTGAGATTACTCCAGCCGTTAAGCATTTAGTGGAAGATTTGCTAGAAACGGTGAATGATCCAGGACGTGCCGGCTTGTCTGCTAACCAGATTGGTGTGAGCTTAAGAGCTTTTTCCTACAATATTGACGGTCGTATTGGTTACGTGTTGAATCCTGTGTTGGAAACGATGAGTGGCGAACAATACGACGACGAAGGGTGTCTTTCAGTTCCAGGTTTATGGTACAAAACTCGCAGAGCGAATTATGCGCGCGTTCGTGGCATCGATTTGGATGGCAAAACTGTGGTGCTTGAAGGCGAAGGTCTTATGGCTCGCATGTTGCAGCATGAGTGCGATCATTTAGATGGACATATTTATTTAGATCGCCTTGAGAAGGATGTCCGTCGTCAAGCGTTGCGTGAATTGCGCAATAGTGCAGTCTGACAACGAAGAGTGCGTTTAAGTAGCGTATGATATCGGTATTTTCTGTTGTTTATTTGGCAGAAAATACCGATTTTTTAGTATTAAGTATCTGATATACTTATTCCTTGCGTGTCTATTTTGAGCATGAGTACAGTCGCGTTATCTGATTGCTCGCTTGTTATTGTCTATTGAGATGCGCAAATACGCGCCATGTACGCGTCCGTTCGTGTCGGTCGGCTTGGATTTAGACATGTGTCAGCCAAGTTGCATGCGAACAGACATGGCCAGGCAAGAACCGACAAGAAAGGTATAAAGATATGGCACAGATTACCATGAGCGAAATGCTGAAGGCTGGTTTGCACTTCGGTCATCAGACTCGTCGCTGGAACCCAAAGATGAAGCAATTCATCCTTACTCAGCGCAATGGTATTCATATCATCAATTTGTTCAAGTCGCTCGACATGATCGACAAGGCTTACGATTTCATCAAGCAGACTGTTGCTCACAACGGCACTGTGCTTTTTGTTGGCACTAAGAAGCAGGCTCAGGAAGCTGTACAGAACCAGGCTACTCGCGTGAACATGCCTTACGTGTGCGAACGTTGGCTTGGCGGTATGTTGACGAACTTCCAGACTGTTTCTACTCGCGTGAAGCGCCTCAAGGAACTTGAAGAGATGGACTTCACCGACGTTCGTGGCTCCGGCTTGACCAAGAAGGAACTTTTGCTTCTTGAGCGTGAGAAGGATAAGCTTTCGAAGCAGCTCGGTGGTATTCGTAATATGAACCGTACTCCTTCCGCCATGTTCGTTGTTGACATCAACAAGGAAGCTTTGGCCGTTGAAGAGGCTCATAAGCTCGGTATCCCAGTGGTAGCAATTGTTGATACCAACACTGATCCTGAAGCTGTTGAGTACCCAATTCCAGCTAACGATGACGCTATTCGTGGCGTTGAATTGTTGACCAGCTTGATGGCTGACGCTGTAGCTGCTGGTTTGCTTGAGCACGCTGGCAAGGGCGCTAAGTCCGAAGGTGCTGAAGCTCAGCCAATGGCTGCTTGGGAGAAGGAATTGCTTACCAAGGATGACGAAGCTGAAGCTAAGCCAGCCGAGGAAGAAAACACTGAGGCCCAGGCCTGATAAGCTAATTTGCAACCAGATTCTTGAGTAAGGCTGTGTGAGTTTCTTACTGAATGAATTTCTAACAGCTTTACTCAGAATCGTTTTGATACGAGGAGAACAAAATGGCAGCAATTACTGCAGCGTTGATTAAGCAGGTGCGTGAAGAAACTGGCGCCGGCATGATGGACGTTAAGAAAGCTCTTACTGAAGCTGAAGGCGACGTTGCCCGCGCTAAGGAAATCATCCGCGCTAAGGGTATTCAGGCCGCTGGTAAGCGTGAAGGCCGTAAGGCTCAGGAAGGCACCATCGCTTCTAAGGTTGTTAAGTCTGCTGAAGGCGAAACTGGTTACGCAGTTGAGTTGAATTCCGAAACTGACTTTGTGGCAAAGACCCCTAAGTTCGTGGAATTCTCCAACACTGTTCTTGACCATGCTGTTGAGGCTTCTGCTTCTACTACTGAAGAAGTACTTGCAGCACCAGCTGATGGCGCAACCGTTAAGGAAGCTGTTGAAGAAGCAGCAGCTTTGTTCGGTGAGCACGTCAAGGTCGGTCAGGTTGCTAAGGTAAGCGGTCCACACGTTGAGATTTATGCTCACAAGAAGTCCGTGGAATTGCCTCCAAGCATTGTTTCCATGATTGCTACTGACGAAGCTGGCGCAAAGGTTGCTCACGAAGCAGCTTTGCAGATTTCCGCTATGGGTGCTCAGTGGCTTCGTCGCGAAGATGTTCCAGAAGAAGTTTTGGAATCTGAGCGTCGCGTTGCTACCGAGAAGTCCTTGGCTGAAGGCAAGCCAGAGAAGATTGTTCCAAAGATTGTTGAAGGCCGCATGAACGCCTTCTTCAAGGAAACTGTGCTTCTTGAGCAGGCTTACGTTAAGGATCCTTCCAAGAGCGTTGGCGACTTGTTCAAGGAAGTTGGCGGTACCGCTTTTGCCTTTGCTCGTCTTGAGGTTGGCAAGGGTGCTGCTGAATAAGCATCGCTTATGCTGAGAATCGATTCTGATTCCTAAATTGTTGGGCTGTGTGCATTTCTGTACGCAGCCCATTTTCATATTTATTTGCTAGTTTAATTTGTGCGTTTTGAGTGTCGCGATTTATAGATAAACTAGCAAAGATATACTTGCATTCGCCGTGATGACTGGAGGAATCTGTATGGCTATTGCACAAGCGGAGGAAAGCAAGTCCCGTAGGGTTTTATTGAAGCTTTCAGGTGAGGCATTTGGCGGTGGCGCTGTCGGTATTGATACCCATGTTATTCGCAGAATTGCTGGAGAAATCGTGACTGCAGTGCATGAAGGCGTTCAAGTTGCTATTGTTGTTGGCGGTGGCAATTTCTTTAGGGGAGCGGAGTTACAACAAGCCGGTATCGATCGTAGTCGTGGCGATTACATGGGTATGTTAGGCACTGTTATGAATTGCTTAGCTCTTCAAGATTTTCTTGAACAGGCTGGTCAAGCAACTCGCGTACAAACTGCTATTACGATGGGACAAGTTGCTGAACCTTACATTCCATTGAAAGCAATACGTCATCTTGAAAAGGGACGTGTGGTTATTTTTGGTGCTGGTGCTGGTATGCCTTACTTCTCTACGGACACTGTTTCTATTCAACGTTCTTTGGAAATTCATTGCGACGAAGTTTTGATGGGTAAAAATGGCGTTGATGGTGTCTATAGTGCTGATCCTCGCAAGGATTCGTCAGCTAAAAAGTTCTTGACATTAAATTATCAGCGTGCCCTTGTTGATGGTTTAGCTGTTATGGATGCTTCGGCTCTTTCTATGGCTCGTGATAATAAACAAAAGATTCGCGTGTTTGGATTAGAGGGTGAAGGTAACGTAACTCGTGCTCTTGTTGGAGATCCTATTGGCACGTTAGTGTCTGATATGGAGCCAACGTTTGCATAACATCGTTTCCTAGCTTACTGCCGTTCATACGCAAGCGTTGAGTGTGAACACAACTTGCATGGTGTCATGTTAGTTTAGTCTAGGTATCTGTTGAATAAATTGTAAAGGAACATACAAAGGAGAACACATGTCAGCAATCATTGATCAGGCGAAAGAGCAAATGAACAAGTCTGTTGAAGCTACGAAAGAGAACTTCATGGGTATTCGCACTGGTCGTGCTAATCCTGCTCTGTTAAACGGTATTATGGTTGATTATTATGGTGCACCAACTCCAATTAAGGCTGTAGCTTCTATCGGTGTCCCAGAGCCTCGAACCCTTTCGGTAACTCCTTTTGATGCTTCTCAGGCTAATGCTGTTGAAAAAGCTATTCGTGATTCTGACTTGGGCGTAAGTCCTAATCGCGACGGTAACGTAATTCGCGTGACTATGCCTGAACTCACTGAGGAACGCCGTAAGGAATACGTTAAGCTTGCTAAGAATAAGGCTGAAGAAGGCAAGGTTGCGGTTCGCAATATTCGTCGCAAAGCCAAGGAATCTATTGATAAGTCAGTAAAAGACGGTGATCTTGGTGAGGATGAAGGTGACCGTTTGCAAAAGGAGCTTGATAAGCTCACTAAGCAAATTACTGATTCTTTAGATGTTTTGTTGGAAGGCAAGCAAAAAGAAATTATGGAAGTCTGATTCTCGTAGTTTCAATCTGAATGGGTGTCGTATGAGTCAACAAAATGAGCATGATTTTGCCAATGAAGTCAATAAATCGAGTGCTGACCATGTTGTGAAGGCAACTAAGTCAACTTTTGATGAAGCACATTCTTACGGCACCCATGAAGCTTTAACCGATATTAACCGTAGAACCGGTCGTAATATGCCACAGGCTGTTGCCACAGCAGCTGTTCTGGTTGTTGCTATTGTAGCGTGTCTTCTCATTAGCGTTGACGTTTTTGTGGTGCTGATGGCTGTTTTTATGGTGTTAGCGTTGTGGGAGTTGCATGTTGATTTTGCAACTCTTGGGTTACACATACCTTTTGTAACGTTGTCGTTGTGTTCGTTAGTTACTATTTTTTCCACCTACTACGCGAAATGGCATGCTGTAGCAATGGCAAGTGGTATTACAGCTTCTTTGCTGCTCACGGTAATTTGCGCAACGTTGAGTAGTAATCTTTCCGTACGCACTATGAATGCTGTTGAGAAGAAGCTCCAGGGTTCTTCAAGTTGCGAGTATGAGCATACTCCTTTCACCAACATGGCTGCTTCACTGTTTGTACTTTTGTATATTCCGCTATTAGCATCCTGTATTGTACTTGCTTTAACTAATACGCGATATGCTGTTGCTCATGCCATGTTGCTTGTATTCCTGCCGGCGTTAAGTGATACAGGTGGCCTGTTTGCGGGCGCTTGGCTTGGTAAGCATAAGCTTTCTCCTCGTATATCTCCTAAGAAGTCTGTTGAAGGACTGCTTGGTTCTATGCTTTTTGCTGTTGTTGGGGCTTATGCGATTGTTGCAGGTTTCTACGGTTTTGCTTGGTTGAGTTGTTGGTGGATGCCTTTAGTTATGGGTATTGCTTCTGGCATTGTTGGTACTTTTGGTGATTTATGCGCTTCGATGTTGAAGCGAGATATAGGCATTAAAGACATGGGACATTTGTTGAAAGGCCACGGAGGTGTTCTCGACAGGGTGGATTCTATTTTGCTTTGCGGTCCTGTGTTGCTTGTGCTATTAAATATTGCGCATCTTTAGACTTCGCGCAATCTGGGGTTTCGACTAAAATCGTCCCCATGACAGTCTGTTTTATTCCTTCCCCGAGCATTTCACAGTTGTCGCTTGGGCCTATTCATATAAAGTTTTATGCGCTTTCCATTCTTGCTGGGATTTTAGTCGCAATGTGGATTACTGCACGTCGTTGGAAGCGCGTAGGCGGTAGTTTTGACCAGATTTTAGATACAGTATTGTTGAGTCTTCCTTGCGGAATTATTGGTGCACGTTTGTATCATGTAGTCACTACTCCTGAGAAATTTTTTGGCGCCCACGGTGATTTCTTTGAAATTTTCCGAGTATGGAACGGTGGCCTAGGGATTTGGGGAGGCATACTGTTGGGGTCGTTAGCAGCATGTGCTTGGTGCGCACACCGCAAATATCCTATCGGTTTATTAGCTGATTGTGCGGCTCCAGCTGTGCTTATTGCTCAAGGAATTGGCAGACTTGGCAATTGGTTTAATCAGGAACTTTATGGTGCTCCAACAACGCTGCCGTGGGGTTTGAAATTGAATTATGCTGCCACCCAGGCGATTGGGCATAGCGAACGCTGTTATGACGGTTTAACTTGTCCTGCCGGGACGCTTTTCCACCCAACATTTTTGTACGAAATGTTGTGGAATTTCGTTGGAGCGGCACTGCTTATTGGTTTTGGTAAGGTGCTTACTAGCAAATTGCAAGCCGGATCTTTGTTTATTCTTTACGTTATGTGGTATACCGCTGGAAGAGTATGGATTGAAGCGTTGCGAATTGATTTTTCGCACGTTTTCTTGGGTGTTCGCATCAACGTGTGGGTTTCTTTGGTGGTCTTTATTCTTGCCGCTATAAGTTTTGCGTTACTTCAGCGCAGTAAAAATAGTAGGAATACGCTTACGGAACGTCTTATTGATATTACTGCCGACGAACGGGAACGAGAATCTCAGAGTCGGGCGCAATCTGCGAGTAAGTAGAGGCAATAAAAAGTATTGTTTATATTTTGACTATGCTAGTCGCTTGCCTTTCTTAGAATGGAACACATGGATATACAAATAGCACCTAGTATTCTTTCCGCGGATTTTTGCAATCTCGAGCGTGATCTCGATGCCATTGCTAACGCGGATCTCGTTCACGTTGACGTGATGGATCATCATTTTGTACCGAATTTGACGCTTGGCGAGCCAATTGTTAAGCGTATTTGTGAGGTGACTCAGCTTCCGGTTGACGTTCACCTTATGATTGAGGACCCGGATCGTTGGGCTCCAGAGTATGCGAAGCTTGGAGCCGCGTCGGTAAGCTTCCACATGGGAGCTACGCATGCTCCTGTCCGCTTGGCTCGTCAGCTGCGTGACATGGGTTGTAAGGCTTGCTTTGCAGTGCGTCCTGCGGAGCCTGTGGAGCCAATTTTCGATATTCTCGACGAGTTTGACATGGTTCTTATTATGACTGTTGAGCCAGGTTTTGGTGGCCAAAAGTTCTTAAGCAATCAAATGAATAAAGTTCGTCGTTTGCGCGATGAGATTACGCGTCGCGGTTTGAATACTCATATTCAGGTAGATGGCGGCGTTAGCCCTTCCACTGCTGCAACGGTTGCTGAAGCTGGTGCGGATGTGCTGGTTGCAGGGTCTGCGGTGTATGGGGCTGAGAGTCCAGCTGCGGCTATTGAAGCTATTCGCAATACTGCACAGGCTGCTTGGAGAGCGTAGGATGTGATTAATTGGGGGCATGAATATGTCCCCGATTTATTAGCAGGTTGTGCGCGCTTACCGACTTTTGCTCACTGATGCGTTAGATTTTTAAGAGTTAGTCTGATTTAATTTGATAGAACGGTATGAAGTTAGGAAGATGATATGACTAAGTTCGTGGTAAGTCAGGAATATAGTCCGGAAGCGATGAATCGTGTCATAACAGTGCCTAACGCTATCAGTTTTCTTCGTATATGCTCAATTCCGTATCTTGCTTGGCTAATTACTCAGCACTACATGGTTGTTGCGTTGGTGGTTTTAGCCATTTCTGCTTTTTCTGATTGCGTGGACGGCTATATTGCTCGTCGTTGGAATCAGGTGAGTAAACTTGGTCAAATTCTTGACCCTATAGCAGATCGTTTGCTTATTGTTTGTAGCACGTTGGCTTTAGCTATTGCGGCGATTATACCGTGGTGGGCTTTGGCACTGGTTATATTGCGCGATGCAGTTATGGCAGTGTTGGTTGTGATTCTCGCACAGTATGATTACGGTCCTTTGCCGGTTAATTTTGTGGGCAAAGCTGGTACGGCGTTGCTTATGCTTGCAATAGTTATGCTTATGATTGTGTACGCTGTAGCTTCTGAATCAATGTTTATGGTGTATGCTGCAGCCCTTGCTTGTGGAGTATGGGGTATTGGATTGTATTGGTATGCTGGGTTGTTGTATCTTAAGCAGGCTTGTAAATTACTTGCTCGCGTTGCGAAAGCATAAATTTGAGTACTGTAGGTTTACATGACGAAACAGAGTACACTCCACAGCATTTCCGATAGTGCAAAGGATAGAGATAGTGCGGATGGTCATACTTCAGTAAGCGATATGCCTGTGTCTTTTGAGGTTTCGGCAGGCATCGCGTTGTCGCGTAGGCGTGCACTTTTTTCTGATTCGTTTAAGTGGCTTGATGCGCACCACGTTTCTATGAATTCTTCTCACAGCTTTGTTAATCATCACGATCGTCGTCGGTACATTGACGATTATGCGCTGCGTCTTATTGATGATTTAACAAATCGTCCTGTTGATCCTTTGTTTATGGATGCGCGCTTGAGTAAGCAGCCTGTTAAGCCGCTTAATCGTTGGATTACGCGTATTATCGTATTCTTAATTTGTATCGCTATTGGTACCGTTGGCAGCCAGTTTGTGCGAAAGTTGCATACAGATCCTCGCAAAGCAATTCGTACTTCTTTAGCAAATGAATTAACCGGGTATACGAACAGGTTTGATAATTTGGTGAAGGAAGTAACGCTGTTGCGTAACAGCGTAGATCATGAGTCAGATCGTATTACCACCCCTGAGGAAGATCAGGTGAGTAAATCGGATGATATGATTAACGGCACGCGTAGCGTTGAAGGTTCAGGCGTAACCTTAACTATTGCTAATCCTCTTTCTGCTGCTACCGATAGCAATAGTGCTTCGCTTCCGCGTGAGGCGAGCGCTGCTCGCATGCGCGTTATTACAGATCGCGATATTCAAATGTTTGTGTCGGTTTTGTGGGAAGCTGGCGCTGAGGCGATTGCTGTTAATGGTCACCGCATTGGTGCTCAGACTTCTATTCGCATTGCGGGGCAGACAATACTGGTTGGTGTTAATCAAACTCAGAGCCCTTATGTTATTGAAGCAATTGGCGATACAGGTGAGTTACTAAAAGTGTTTAATATGTTGAAGCGCTGCCGTTGGTATGCTGCTTTGGTTAATGCGGGCATTAATCCGCAAATTTCATCTTCGCGCGTTATACGATTATCCGCGGCGAGTACTGGCGATATTAATTTTGCTAGTGAAAGAGGGAGGAAATAAACATGGCGGCAATTCTGGGATTGATTCTGGGAGCATTGATTGGCATCGTGGTACATCCTGATATTCCTATTGTGATCCAGCCTTATCTGCCAATTATGGTGGTTGCAGCGTTAGATGCGTTGCTTGGTGCGGCGCGAGCATATTGTGAACGAAACTTTTCGGATAAAGTTTTTGTTATTTCCTTCTTTTCTAACGTAATTGCAGCAACATTGCTGGTGTTGCTAGGAAATCAGCTCGGCGTTGGCGCGCAATTGCAGACTGCTGTAATTGTTGTGCTCGGCATTCGTATTTTCTCGAATGTTTCAGCGATTCGTCGCTTTATCTTTAGGAGTTAAATATGGTTCCTCCATTGTCTCATGCTCCAAAAGGTGACGATATTATTCGTAAGTTGCGTCGTCAGCATGCTAAAGATCGTGAAAGTGATGAGACTCAAACTGGTTCTTTTCCGGCTGTGCGACGCAAATCAAAGCCTTCTCTTAGCGGTCATACGACGCGCGCGCGTATTTTTACCGGTCTACTTATGATGCTTTTGTGTGCTCTTCTTGGTTTCGCTTATATGATTCAGGTCAATCGTAGTACTTCGCTGTTGTATGAGACTATGAGTGAAGAAGAATTAACTCGACTTATTACTGAAACGCATGCGCAAATCCAAAGTTTGGAGCGTCGAAAAGGTGAGCTTACTGGTCAGCTTAATTCTTTGAGAGAGGCAGTTGATAAGCAGCAAGAAGCTCGGCGTATTGCCAATCAAAATGCTCAAACTAACGGTATTATTTCTGGACGTCTTCCTGCTGTTGGTAAAGGAATTATTATTCACATTACCGATGGGGAGAAGGAAAATATTGACGCTGCTACTATGTTTCAGCTTATAGAAGAATTGCGCAATGCTGGAGTAGAAGTGATGTCTATTAACGATGTTCGTATTGTGACTTCAAGTTACATTGCACAAACTAAGCAAGGTCTTGAGTGTGATGGTGTGACGATTGATCCTCCTTACATTGTTAAGGCAATTGGCGATCCGCAAAATTTGCAAAATGCGGTTAATATTGCTGGTGGCGTGGGATCGCGTCTGAAGATTAAATTTGGTGCATACGTGCATGTGTCTGTGCTGGATGAGGTAGAAATTAATACGACACGCGAACCAAAACAGTATGAGTATGCCAAACCGGTCGAGTAACAAGGTAGAATAGCAAGTATGACTGAACCGATTCCTACTGCTGGTGAAACCACTATTATTGGTATGCCAGCTATTAATATTCCGATGAATACTACTTCAGATCGTCCGTTGCAGCAGGATGATTTTGAGACTATAGCAAAATTGTTGCCTGGAACTGCTTTGTTGATTTCAACCAGGGGAGCGGTGTCCGGTTCTCGTTACCTTCTTGACGAGGATGTGGTATCAGTTGGCCGTGATTCTCGCGCTGATATTTTGCTTGACGACTCCACTGTTTCGCGTGCGCATGCTGTTTTTAAACGTAATGGCAATGTTTTTAGCATTGTTGATGCTGGTAGTTTGAATGGTACTTATGTCAATCGTAAACGTGTCGATGAGTCTGTGTTGCATAATGGCGATGAGATTATGATTGGCAAGTTCCGATTGGTATTCTTCGCTCATGACGCAGTCACCACAGTTCGTTAGTGCTGACGACGCGATACAGGGGGAGTTATTTAGTTTTTCACTTTCTGCTGATTACGCTCGTGGGTATCGCGGTAGTGTTGCTATAAAGGTTGCCGGCATTACGTACCGGCAACTTGATTATTGGGCGCGCAAAAGCATTGTAGAGCCGTCGATTCATCCTTCTAATGGTTCTGGTTCTCGTCGCTTATATTCTTTTAAGGATATTGCGATTATGGCGGTTGCAAAGAGGCTGCTTGATGCTGGCGTCAATTTAGTGAATGTGACGACTGCAATTATTTTTCTTAATCGTCATTCAATTGAGCGGCTGAAACAGATGACTATTATTTGTGATGGGCAGACTGTGCAGGAGTGCGACGATAATCAGGAAAATATGCGGCGTATGCTTGCCTCCGGGTTAGCGGTGTTTGCTATTGCTGTTGGTCATATTGTTGCTCGCGTAGAAGAAGATTTGACTCTCGAAACTGCTGCGTATGACACTACAAGTCAGATTGAGTCTCATGCTGATCAACAATCGTTGAAATTATTGCAATCGCAGACGCGTAGTAGTGATACTTGGAACCTTGTTCAAGAAACTTGGGGATAGTAATGCTAGGTAGTGTTTTTGGGTTTGCTGGTTGTGTTGTTGTGCTGGTAGTCGCGTTTTGGTTGTCTGCAGTAGTCTTATTTACTTATAGTTTATTTATTTCGTTGAGTATTTTATTAAGGAATCGGGCAATTGTTGCTGCTGTATTGCGTAAAGAGCGCGAGTGCTTTGGTAGTTCAGTGCGTGATTCTGTTCATATAATAATGCGCGATAAATCAAAGTATGAGGCTGTAAAGGTTCCATGGAGTGCTGTTATTGCACATTGTTGCGGATTGCCTTGTGCAATGCTGTCTTACATGGTTTTGCATATTGCTAAAGATTATGAGATTGTTTCGTTGAGCGCGCGAAATTTGTTTAGCATTTGTTATGTGCCGTCGGCATATATTGTTATCAGCTTCATTATGGTTAATCTTGCTGTGTTGACAGCTCAGTCATATATTGCATTTCTTGCTGGATTAGACGATTAAAGACATGTAGGGAATTTTTAACATATTTTTGCGCAGTTTTTTGGTTGTGTGAGGGAATAGTATTGAGGTTCCTCTCGTTATTTCAACATACGTAATCTGACATAACGTACATTATCGGATAAATCTAATATGTATGTAACCAACCAAAATAGCTTAAAGCGATTATTTCTTTACAGTCACGTACAGAAAATAACGAAATATCGCCAAAAAGTGATAGTCACTTTACAGTCACGTACAGAAAATAACGAAATATCGCCAAAAAACGACGGTTACTTTACGGTCATGTAAAGAAACTAACGAAATTAAGTCAAAATAACGTATGCACACGAAATTTGGGACTGTTAAGCAAAATATTCCGAAACTGCTGTGCTCAATTCGCTTACGCAATCGATAATTCTGTACGAACCATGCTCTGCAAGCTCGCCAGGCTCAGCATAACCCCAAGCACATCCTAAGCAATCTAATCCACACTCTTTAGCACCATCCGCGTCAGTCCAACGGTCGCCAACCATAAGCGCTTTGTCGCCTTTAGCTGAATCATATCCAATTTCATCAAAAACGTATCGAATGACCTGGGCCTTAGTAATACGAGACATATCGCGACTTGCGCCATAAATGCCATCAATAAGCGTTGTCAAGCCGAAATAATCGCAGATTGGCTTCACTTGATACTCAGGCTTACATGACGCTGTAGCTAAATAAAAACCAGCGTTACGCAATGCTATAAGCTGCTCAGGAATACCCTCATAAACTTTGTTAAGTAAACAACCCGGAATTTTCTTACCCGGATGATTTGGATCGTCAAAAACAGCCTCTTCAGAATAATACTTACGATATAAAGCAAGACCATCCTGCAACAATTCAGCTGGCACATGGTTACGCTGAAAAGACTCCATAATCGAAGGTCCAATAAAACGTTGCATTTCCGCATCGTCTGGAATTGGTTGCTGCAACTTGCGCAAAGCAATTTTTGCACAAGCTATAATACCGGCATCAGATTGAGTGAGTGTACCATCAAGATCAAGCAATACAATACGTCGTGCGTTCATATTGCTTAAAACTGCTGAGTCTTCACTCATAATCAGGAATCCAACCTTCGTGATGCATCTTCAAACGCTTATCAAGTAACGTCTTCAACTCTTCTTCGCTACGACGTTCCAGTAGCATATCCCAGTGCGTACGCGACGGCTTATTAAAATCGTCGTCAGGACGATCGTCGTCACCTTCACGGTGCGCAATCGTACCGCAGCGGCATTCCCATTCTTCAGGGATTTCAGCACCTTGAGCAAAAGGAAGAATAGTACGATGACCTTTCGGACACACGTAAGCAATATCGTTTCGAGCTGCAAAATCCACATTATCGTCAGACTCTAACGATTTAGCCCCAATACTCATACCGCGTAAACTGCGTTCTGCCATAGTATCTCCTTACATAGTACCTTATAAAAGTTATCGAATTGCACGGACTATACGTTCATGCTAAATGTTATAAGCTCATGACATTGTTTCGTAACAGTCTCTATTCGTCGTATATCTTGTTATACATCCGAATACGCTACAACACCACGGTTCATTAATTCTGCAGCTTCATGCGCACGCGAGGCAATGTTGCGGTCGACTCCATCGAGAGCGTTTAAATACTCGCCTGCCACAGAAAGTTGCGTTAACAAATCAATAAGACGCTTCGCTTGACGCACAAAATCGCCGCCAGTACTGTCAGTATTACGCAAAATCTCGCTCAAATCAGCACCTTGAGCCCAATCGTACATAATATCTACAGCTCCAAATTCAAGCGGACGCAAAGAAGGCAAATGCGCTTTCGCACACAACGCATTCATGCGCACAAACAATTCCTTCATACGCGAAACTGTAGTAAAAACAGCACCATCTTGGCCGCCAGGATACCTGCGTGGCTCTCCCCCGGACGGTCCCCTCGATTCGTAAACGAGAGCAGATAAGCTGGAAAGCAACTCGACAGGAGTGAGATTATTAAATATTCCCTCGCAAATAGCTTGCGCAAACACGATGTCTAACTCATTGTACAATCTTCGTAACAGTTGCCCGCGATTGGTAAGAGATATTATGTTGCTGCATTTATCGTCACTTGCCGGTTGCAAATAGTTCAAATACGTAAGCACATCGCAAATATGGTCAAACGTGCGCGCTACAGAACCAGTGCGCGATTCATAGCGTTCACGAACCTGTTCTAACTCTTTATGCTCACGCATCCAATGGTATCCCCAACGCAAGTGCTGTTGAATTTCTGCGCACCCAGCACAAGGGTGAGTTCGTTCCTGCTCTCTTAAGTGCGCAATAGTTGCGTCTAATGCTTTGAAAGCTTCAGTGCGTTCAGCATCCGTATCGAATAACGTGTGCTTAAGTTTACGACGCTGATCGTGCTGAGCGTCTTTAAGTTGCATACGCAACTGCAAAAACTCAGCAAAATCGCCTTGATCGCAGTGAAAAGCGCGTTCATAGCCGTCAAGAGCTTCCGTAAGCTCCACCATACGAGTGTGTAAGCGTTGTGCAGAAGCATTAGCTTCCCATTGCGCAAATGAGCGATCTAGTGTAGTTCTTGCCGTATCTGCATCGCTAGAATGGAGCAAATTAACAGCCATATTAAACGTTGGTACAAAGCTGGAGTGTAAAGGATATACGCGTTTGCTAGAAAGTGCTGCAGCTTGTTGAGGCACAAAATCGGCATGATCAACCAAAATAGCGTGACCAATATCGTCAATGCCACGTCTGCCAGCACGACCTGTAAGTTGCGTAAACTCGCCTGGAGTGAGAGGCACGTGACCAGTGCCATCAAACTTTACCAGCTTCTCTACTACTACGCTCCTAGCAGGCATATTCAAACCCAGTGCCAAAGTTTCAGTTGCGAAAACAACCTTAATAAGACCGCGTTCAAATAAAGTCTCTACAATATGCCGGAACAGTGCAATCATACCTGCATGGTGAGCAGCAAATCCCTGTTCAAGTGCAAAACGAAAGCGTTCAAAATTCAAAGCATGTAAATCGTCTTTGGAAAGCTGATCTGCAACCATGCTGTCAACAATTCGGCGGATTTCATACATTTCCTCATCCGACGTAAGCGTTAAACCAGCGCGTAAACACTGCTGAACGGCTTGATCGCAGCCAGAACGAGAAAAGATGAAGTAAATGCCCGGAAGCATACTTAAGTAGTCCAACTCGTCAATAACAGCCCAACGTTTGGGAGTATAACGACGAGTAAAATCAGAGTCACTACTCGACGCGTTTATGCTGCGCCTTTTGCCTTTTCGATAAGCATACTTGCTATCAGAGTGCGACGAGGCGCGTTTACGAGCGCGATGCTCCCATTCGTGAAGTTTGCGCAGCAAAGTAGGATTTACGCGTTGAGTCATTATGCCGTTTGTATCGTGATCGTACAAATCAAGCAATTCAGGTTCTGTTTGATCATCCTTCTGAATAACGACGTGACGTTCCAAAGGTACCGGACGATGCTCGTCGACAACCAAATGCGTATTCCCTCGCACTGACTCAATCCACGCAGAAAAATCTTCAACGTTAGAAACCGTTGCTGACAATCCAATAATTTTCACCGATTCAGGGAGGTGAATAATTACTTCCTCCCACACGGCGCCACGGAATTTATCAGCGAGATAGTGAATTTCATCAAGAACAACGAAGCCAAGAGACTGCAACGTAATAGAATGTTCGTACAGCATATTGCGTAAGACTTCCGTTGTCATCACGACGATATCAGCTTCAGGATTTACAGAAGTGTCCCCCGTGAGTAAGCCAACGCGATCGGTGCCGTAAAGTTCACAGAAATCATGATATTTTTGGTTACTTAGCGCTTTAATAGGAGTAGTATAAAACGCTTTTACGTTGCGATGTTGCGCAAGGAATACAGAAAAATCAGCAACAACCGTTTTGCCGGCACCTGTAGGCGCTGCTACGATGACATTATTTTCACTTTCCAAAGCCTCAATAGCTTCGCGCTGAAAATCATCGAGATCAAAAGAAAGAGTGCGCTCAAATTTGGCGGCCATTGATTTCTCGTGCTTGATTACTTTACGAAAAGCAGAGAAACGTTCAGAAGGTGATAACGTAACATCGTTTGTGAAATCAGTGCTATTTTGTGCGCTGTTATCGTTTTGACGATGTGATAATCGAGTCATAAAAAGAAGTGTGTCGCTTTCTTGTTTATAGTTGTACGTCTTCTTCGCGCAGCGATTTTTCCTGCCAATGTTGCCATACAAGACGATGCTTTTCGCGAATACGTTCATGACGTTCAACAACGCGAGTACGAGTACGTTCATAGCGGTGAGCTGCGTGGGCAATAGGTTGCGTAAAGAGCGGATCTCTGCAAACTTCGGCGTCGCTATCTTCATTCAAAAAATCAAAACGAGACGCAACTTCCTGAGAAAAACCGTAACACGTTTTTGCTAACCTTATTGCACTCAACACGACTAAAGTCAAACCCGCAGCAATCATGCACAGCATAAAAATCGTGATAAGCAGCCAAATCCACCAGGGCATGACTACTCTCCCGCGTTTTCGCCGTCAGCATGATTAACGCTCAGCTCACGTTGTGCGCGAGCAACAATCATGCTGCGCAATGTTTCAGGAGCAACTGAGGTAATATGGCGCGCGTGTGCTATACAAAAAGCTACGAACCATGAATCAGAAGACACCGTGAGACGGACTTTCACGCCGTTCTCATAAGGCTCCATCGTGGCACCAGAAAGATTCTTCAAGAAATTCAGTTCAGTTTCGTCAGTGATAAAGCAAGTTTCAGTGCCATTATCGAAACTCCACTTACGAAGTTCACTTACCGGCACATCTGGAATCTCAACAGGAGAAATAGGCTGTACCACTTCCGCGTGCTCAATGCGCGCAACACGCAGAACTTGCCAAATACGTGGCAAACCGTTGGCTTTATTAATAGTGGTATCTTTAGCTACCAAATTACGCTTATCTTCTGGGGTTTGTTGCTCAACGTCCGTCCAAACCGCAACGTAGTACACTCCCTCATCAACGTAAATCTTGTAAGGGGCAACAATCTTGCGCCGGGTCCGCCCAGCTCCATCAGTATATTCCATATCCAGCAATGCTGAACTATTGATGGCACTGCGCACGATAGAACAGTTGCGAGGTTCAATTTCGTAACCGGTTAAGCTCAGCCATGGGGTCTGTCCAGGAAGAACATGACGACGAAGTCGCTTATACAACGACTCTGCTTGAGCGCGCTGCTCTGCTGGCAAAAGTGGAGAATGAGCCAAATAATTAGCGGAAGCAGTGAGCATACTCAAGTACTGTTGGGAGATGCCAGCTAAACGCTCCAAGCCCAAAGAGTTAGTTGCAGAAACAATATTCTCATTCTCGAGAAGCGTCCAATCAATATCGAAGAACTGACTACCAGCCATCTCTCCATCGTCGGAAACCGTGGTGAGAGTGTTAATGTCCTTGTGAAGAATGGTGACGAAACGACGAAGTTCATCCTCATTCTTTGGTTTGCCAATAAAACGTTCAGCAAGCTCGTTGAGTGGGAATTCCTCGCCAAGATGCGCAGAAAGGAACAACATGAGACGAAGTCTACGATCAACTTCGCTACCAGTTTGGAACGAGGAGCTCTTCTTTGCATGCGATTTGTCATCGTCGGCTTCTTGAGTATCAGAAGAAGTTTGCGCAGTCTCTGCAACATTATCGGTATCGTCGCATTGACTATGCTCATCACACGATGAGAATTCGGCTGCAGCGTGTAAACGACGGTGGAAAGCGTCAACAGCCTCTTGAGGGCTTACCACGCTTGAACCAGGGTGTTCAAGCACAAACATAGCTAAGTCGTCAGCGTCAGTATAAGCGACATTCAAATGTTCGCCGTCGACGTCCACGGTTGCGGCAAAACGACGGGAATCAATAACCTTCACCAAAGAATCCGGAAGCATTTGAGTGCCAAGACCAGGAGCAATAGAATCTAAACCTAAGCCTGGGATTGGAGTTTGCGGAACGCGAGGAGCTGTGCGAGAAGTGCGCTGCTGTTCATGTTGATCTGATTCAAGTGACGAAATAGACATCGAACGAGCTAAATAGTTAGCTGCAGCTAATACCGGCAATTCAGATTGGTCAAAACGCAGTCGAACTCGAGGCTCATCGCCCAATTGTAAACGATACGATGCGAAATCCTGACCTTCTGACTTAGAAGAATATTCAGGCTGCCTAGACTCAATTGCGATACCCATAGCAGCGAGCTTGGCGCGATCGCGTTGGAACTGCTTTGCAAATGCCGCCTTGGCTGCTTGGTCTGCAAGCTCACCATAAGAATCTGCATAAGCTTTCACGCGCTGGGCTATTTGCCGCGAAGTCAGCCATTGCGGGAATGCGGAAGACAATACAGCGAGCACATCAAGCTCGTGTTTGCCCCATTTGTCGGAAAAACGTCGCCTTCCGTTGCTTCCTTCTACCATTGGTCCTCACGTATCGTTTATTTACTATTGTTTATTGCTAGCGTGTGCTGTCACAACACTTCAGACTTACTTAAAACAAGCCTGAATCTTGTGCACTATACGCACACACCGTTTCTATTTTAATGGTGTTTTGCGGTACGTGTGGACATTTTTGCAAAAAACTTAATATAATTCTGTATCATGTGCGCACTAATACCTCAACATCGTTGAAAATACGCCATTTTTTAGCGACACGCCATACGTATTTTTTTCTTTAGGAAAAATGTAACGTTGCCGCATATATAAGACGCAAGTGGCGAAAATTTTATTAAACCCAAGAATCTGGCTCAATTCCTTGAGGTCCAACAAACTCGCCGTTTGGTACATAACTTGGCTCCCCCGTATCTTCCAAAACCGCATCGGCAAACATGGAAACTTGACTTCCAAAGGTCCAATCTCCTCGAATCGTAACCGATTTTGCCGCGGCAAGTGCAGGAACTGAATACGGGAATCGTTCGTTAAAATCGTTAATATTTTTATAATATCGCGGATCCAAATCTATATCAGGGAAAATGTAATTACCATCCTCCATCTCATACGAATCAGTCAGATGGAATCGGTCAGAACGCATAATAAATAAGTCATTCGTTGTTTTAACCGGCAGGAATCGCATGCGATCTACTTCCACGCAAATTGCGTCGTCAAAAAGTGACGCTACAGCTCCCATAGCCGTTTCAAGCTGAATTACAGGAGTGCTAGTTTCGAGAGTTGGATCGACGGTTTTACGATTGCAAATAACAGGAAGAGGCAAAATACCATGGTATTCCTCCAATTTTTTACGCAAAGCATCAACACGAACCCAAATATTATTAGTGTTGAAATAAGGATGTTTTTTAATACTTTGCGCACTTCTGCGATCTTCTGGATGTACCTGAGTCATTTCGCGAAGAACTAAGCGACCCGTTTGAGCGTCACGAACTATGTGTCCTCCCTTTCGATCTGCCTGAGTGCGCTTAGCAACCTCAATCATGATAGGAGCACCAGTATTTTCAAAATGTTGTGCAAGCGTTCTAGACGGCCTAGCACCTAAATTATCAGAGTTTGAAATAAACAAGTATTCAATGCCATGTTCTTGCAAAATCTGTAACAAATTAGATTCCCACAGCGTTGAAAAAATATCGCCGTGACCTGGAGGACACCATTCCAACTCCGTATCTTGCTCGTATGAAACAGGCTCGCCGGATTCTTCAACTAGTTTAGGTTCCTGATGCTGAATAATTTCTACTGGAATATTTTCCTGCACAAACTTGCGATTGCGCTTAAGTACTTGCAAAGTGTCGTGAGAAGTGCGGAAAGAGTTCATGAAGATAAGAGGAAGCTCCACGCCCAAACGTTGACGGGCAGTAAGAACTTGGCCAATAATAATATCAATAAAACGCATTTGTCGTGCTTTATGTCTGCGCACTGGTAGTAAAGATTTTGCGCAAGACAATCCCATAGAAGTTCCCAAACCGCCATTCAGCTTAATGAAGGCCGTTTTTGCAAATGCATTAACTGCTTTATCGTGGTCTATTGTTTCGTAAATTTCGTGAAAGTTAGGCACAGTTTTAATAGCTTCTATGCTACTTTCTCGAATAAACTCTCCCGATTGATTATTACGCCATACATCGTACAGGTGGGCAAATTGTTCAATAGCAGTATCGCTCATATTGTGTCTGCGCATCTTTGCAGCAGACAGCTCAAACGCGTCATCCATGTAATGGCCTCCTCGTATGCATGTGACCCTAATAGTTTAGCGATTTGTTAGTCTGTGCGCAAACGTTGTTTGTTTTTTCATAATTTCGCTTAGATGAAAACGTAAAAAGCGTAGCCAGTATGTAATAACTGACTACGCTTGTGAATATTTTTTTAGGATGCGAATCTAGGATGCTAATTGAACTAATGAATTAATTATTAGTATCCTCTGTATCATCATTTTCTGGTTCGTCGCCAGTTTCAAGATGATGCTCATCGTAGCCTTGCAAGTAGCGAGTTCGACGCCAATGATGAATAGAAGCATTCGTGCCGCGGTGATGCACGTGATACTTACGAGGAGTACCACCGTATGGCAGCTCTTTAACTTCCTTAGCAACAGCCATCTGGTTCACATTAGAAGGATCCATAATAGCAATTGGCGCAACTGGTTCCACTTCTGTTGGAGCAGCAGTACGGTTCTTCAAATGAGACGGTAACCATTCTGCGAACCAAGACAAAGCGAGGCAAATCAAGAAGTAAATAACTGCTGCAACACTTAAGGTTTGCAAAATATTAAAGTACATCGATCCCAAGCGACGAGACTCTTGAAGCAAATCAGTGTACATAATAATTGAGCCAAGTGCTGTATCCTTCAACACAACCACCAACTGAGTTACAGCTGCTGGCATCATAGCAATGATGGCCTGTGGCATTTCGATTTGCGTAAGAGACTGATATTCGCTTAAGCCGAGAGCGAGAGAAGCTTCACGCTGACCGTTTGGCAGATTACCAACGCCAGATCGCACCAATTCTGCAACCACGGAACCGTTGTACAGAATAAGCGCAAGTACAACAGCCCAGTAAGATGCTTCTTTCATGCCGGAAAGTGCAAACGCTCTCCACAAGAAAATCATCAGCATCAACACCGGCACAGCTCGGCAAAACTCTACCACCACTGCTGAAATGCTGCGAATAAGTAAGTTTGGTAATAAACGGCACAATCCAAAGAATAAGCCGAAAATTATAGAGCCAACGACTGCAACCAGCGATGCTTTCAACGTCATCCATAAGCCAGGAAGGTAAAAATCAATCCAAGATTCAGAATCAACAGCAGGGTTCCATAACACCCATGAAAGTTGGTTTTCTCCATCAGGCGGATTGCTTAAACGCAAAAGTATAGCAACTACACATAGTGCAAACACGCAGCCTGCAATAATATTTGCCGTACGGATTTTCTTGCGAGCTTTTGGCCCTGGAGCATCAAACAATAATGATTGTTCACATTCTTTAGCCATTGGTATCACCTTCTCACTGCAAGCTTGTTAGACAGATACGTTGTCAAAATACCGATAGGGATAATGAGAATAATGTATCCGCATGCGAAAATTAGGAAGATAGGAACAATTAAGTCCGCATGTTTTTCAATCATTTCGCTCATCATTGTGGAAGTTTCTGTAGCGACAGAAGCTGCAGCGGCCACAGTAGAATTTTTTAACAACGCAATAAACGTGTTGCCAAGTGGAGCCACCGATCCACAGAAAGTTTGAGGTAAAATCACTTGCGTTGCTGACTGGAAGAAATTCAATCCCAACGCCCTGCAAGCCTCAGCTTGACCAATTGGTACTGTATTAAGACCTGATCGTAGCGATTCACACACAAATGCTGCCGTGTACAGTGACAAGCCGGTAACAGCAAGCCAGAAGAAGTTCACGTCAAAAATCTGTGAGAATCCGAGCTTAAGCTGTGCGTATACGCCCAACACCATGAAAACCATGATGATAGTCAATGGCATATTCTTAAACAACTCCACGTAAACTGTAGCAACCATGCGTAAGGAAGATACAGGGCAAATACGCATCGTAACGAGAATTACGCCAATAATGCTGGAAAAAAGTATGCTCCACAACGTTATTTCAATATTAACCAGGAATGCTCCCGGAATATTGTAGGAGGTAAAAAGTTGTATAAAATCTTGCATATCACTCCTCCCCTTCCTGAGGTACCGGTGGATTATACTTAGCATTTGGCTTAAAACCAGTGCCGCGCAAATTGTCGTTTAACGCTCGCTTCCATGAGCCGTTGTGCATCATGTCTTTCAAAGCTGCGTTAATACGTTTAGCCAAACGCGTATTGCCTTTTTTAATACCAATGCCGTAATACTCTGCTGTGAATGGCTTACCGATGAGTTTGAGGCGACCGCGAGATGCAGTTGCTAAGCCTGCGAGAATAATATCATCGGTAGTTACGGCATCCACAATGCCAGAGAACAGTGCGGTTGCACATTCTGCATAACCTGGCTGTTGCATAAGCTGTACTTTTGAAGCGAACTTCTCTTTAATAGCTATTGCAGATGTTGAACCAGATACTGAGCACAAACGCTTTCCGTTTAAATCGTTTGGACCACTTACTTTATGCTCATCCTTGCGAACAAGCAAATCTTGACCAGCAATAAAATACGGTCCCGCGAACGAAACAATATTTTTGCGAGCGTCCGTAATTGAGTACGTTGCTACAATAATATCGACGTCACCGTTTTGCAACATTGTTTCGCGTTGCTTAGAAGGCGACTCTTTCCATACGATTTGATCTTCAGAATATCCGAGTTTCTTAGCCACGTATTTAGCAACATCAACGTCGAAACCTACGTAAGTTCCGGCTTTTTTGAAGCCCAAGCCAGGCTGATCAAACTTAATACCAATTCGTATCACTTTTTTGCCATCACTGCGATCGCATGCGGAAAGCGGTAGAACGCAGCAAAGAGTACATAACATAGCTAGTATCGCGCGTAACGAGCGATTTCGTAATATGTTCATGACTTATTCCCTTCGTAAGAACAGTTTTTCCAATAGTGGTGAGCTTCGTAAGACTTAAGACTTAAAAGTTAAAACTCAAAACTCAAATGAAAAAACTTTATTAATGCGTAAGAATCTTGGAAAGGAAATCTTTTGCTCGATCAGTCTTCGGATTCTCGAAGAATTCTTCAGGAGTTCCCTGCTCAAGAATATGACCATCTGTCATAAACACGATGCGATCTGCTGCTTTACGCGCAAAGCCCATCTCGTGAGTTACGCAAATCATGGTCATGCCTTCTTTAGCAAGATTAACCATAACGTCAAGTACTTCATTCACCATTTCCGGATCAAGTGCGGACGTTGGCTCATCGAATAACATAACTTTTGGCTGCATAGCGAGAGCGCGAGCAATAGCAACACGCTGCTGCTGACCGCCAGAAAGTTGCGAAGGCATTTTGTTGGCTTGGTTATCAACGCCTACGCGCGCAAGCAATTCCATAGCTAACGTTTCTGCACTTTGCTGATCCATATGACGAACTTTCATAGGAGCAAGTGTTACGTTTTCCAGAATTGTTTTATTGGCGAACAAGTTAAACGATTGGAAAACCATGCCTACTTCTGCGCGCAAAGCTGCGAGTTCTTTGCCTTCTTGCGGAAGTGGCTCGCCGTCGATGCGAATATCGCCAGAATCAATAGTTTCGAGACGGTTGATAGTACGGCACATAGTTGACTTGCCAGAACCGGAAGGACCGATAATAACAAGTACTTCGCCTTTATTAACCGTGAGATTAATATCCTTAAGCACGTGAAGTTTTCCATAGTGCTTTTCGACATGGCTTAATTCTACTAAAGGAGTTGCCGCTTTGTGCACTGAACCAGTGCTGGAAGTCATATCCTCGGCATTTGGATGTGACTTTGCTACTTGCTTATCCATATGAAGCAGTCTAATCACGCTGTGTTACAGTTATTTATCGCTATCGTTACGTTTTGTAACTCTTAGGTTACAAAAAAGCTGTTAGTTGTGACATTTCATCACACCTAACAGCTTTTATTTGAGCGAATATTACAAATCGTAATCTGTGATTCGATTAATACTCGCAATATGCGATACTATTTTACTCGTCTTCTTCTGGATCGTAATCTACGCCAGTTTCTGCACGCTGTTCGTCCGAAATTGGAGCTGGAGCGCCAGTTAGAGGATCGCGGCCGCCGCCAGCCTTAGGGAAGGCGATGACGTCGCGAATGGAGCTTGCGCCTGCCAAAATTGCGGCAGTACGATCCCAGCCCAAAGCAATACCAGCGTGAGGTGGAGCACCATACTTGAAGGCTTCAAGCAAGAATCCGAACTTTTCATCAGCTTCAGCCTTGTCGATTCCAAGAACATTCAAAACGCGATCTTGAATATCGTCGCGGTGAATACGCACGGAACCGCCGCCCATTTCGTTACCGTTGCAAACGATGTCGTAAGAATCGCTCATAGCATGCTCTGGATCTTTATCAAACTTATCGATCCAATCAGCAGATGGCATTGTAAACGGATGGTGCATAGAAGTCCACTTGGAGTGGCCGACTGCAACATCGTCGTCATCTGGATCATCCGTGCGCTTGAACAGTGGGAAGTCAACAACCCAAGTGAAAGCGAACTCGTCTGGATGAAGCAAACCTGCGCGGTTCGCAAGCTCTACGCGTACAGCACCAAGAAGAAGCTGCGAAGATTCGCGGGAGCCTGCTGCAAAGAACACTGCGTCGCCATCTTCTGCGCCAACAGCTTCCTTAAGGCCTGCGCGTTCTTCTTCACTAAGATTCTTAGCCACAGGCCCCTTCAACTCGCCATCTTCACCGAAGACTACGTAAGCCAAGCCCTTAGCTCCACGCTGCTTAGCCCAATCCTGCCAAGCGTCAAATTGACGACGAGGAGTTTCAGCACCGCCCTTAAAGAGGACTGCGCCGACATAAGGAGCTTGGAACACGCGGAATGGAGTGTTCTTAAAGAAGTCAGTCAACTCAATAAGAGGATTACCGAAGCGCAAATCTGGCTTATCGGAACCGTACTTATCCATAGCTTCCTGCCAAGTGATACGAGGCAAAGGAAGAGTAATTTCGTGGCCGGCTTCCTTCCAAATAGCGGCAATAACGCGCTCTGCCATAGCCATAACATCTTCCTGGCTTGCAAAGCTCATTTCCATATCGAGCTGAGTGAACTCAGGCTGACGATCCGCGCGGAAGTCTTCATCGCGATAGCAACGAGCAAGCTGGTAGTAGCGTTCAACGCCAGAAACCATGAGCAGCTGCTTCAAAAGCTGCGGAGACTGTGGGAGTGCGTACCAAGAGCCTGGAACCAAGCGTGCTGGGACAACAAAGTCACGTGCGCCTTCTGGAGTGGACTTAATAAAGGTTGGAGTTTCTACCTCAGTGAAGTCCATATCTTCCAAAGCGTGACGAGCAGCTTTAGCCATATCAGAGCGAAGCTTCAAATTGCGCTGCATAGACGGGCGACGCAAATCAAGGTAACGGTACTTCAAACGAACATCTTCGCTAGGAAGCTTGTTTTCGGACTCGTTTTCCAAAGCCGTTGAAACTTGGAATGGCAAAGCATCAGATTTGGCGAGAATTGTAACCGTTTCAGCAACGATTTCGATCTTACCAGTTGCCAAATGGTCATTCTCGTTGCCATCCGGACGCAAGCGAACCTCACCGGTTACCTGTACAACGAACTCACTACGCAATGGTCGTGCGGTTTCCTCATCGTAAATAACAACCTGCACCAAGCCTGTGTTGTCACGGACGTCAACAAAGGCGACGCCACCGTGATCGCGGCGACGATCAACCCAACCAGCGATGGTTACTTTTTGCCCGACCAATTCTTCAGTCACTTCAACGGCATGATGTGTACGATACGCCGTCTGGCTCATAAGTCCACTTCCTCTACGTTCTAATTAGTGTATTAATTTGTTATATTTGACACGAACCTGCAGCCTAATATGCGAAAAATATTCGCACTTATTATTGGGCGCAAGAAACTGTCTGCCGGGCATAAACAGTATCCGGTTGCCACGACGTGACATCTGCGGATTCTTGCTCGCCAGTAATAATATTTTTTACCTCATCGTGAGAAGACTCAGATTCAGTACTATCTGCAGGGAACCATACGTAAGGAATACCCAGCTTGTCTGCATATTTAATTTGTTTGCCAAGCTTGGCTGCCGTCGGCGCAACGTCAACTGCAATACCACGGTCGCGAAGTTTCCTAGCGATTTCGTTGCATGCGGGACGATCCTCCTCATTCCAAACTGCTACGAGCACTGCAGCCGGAGAAACTCGCGAAACGGTCGCACCTGCCGTGTGTAGCATGTAAGAAAGTAAGCGAGACATACCAATAGACAAACCTACGCCTGGATACTTTTTCTTTCCTTGTGAAACGAGATTGTCGTAACGACCTCCGGAGCAGATAGAGCCTAGAGATGCTGCGTTATCAAGGAAAGTCTCGTAAACGGAACCGGTATAATAGTCAAGTCCACGAGCAATCTTCAAATCAGCGACTACGGCACCAGGACGAATTCGAGCTGCCTCGTCAACAATCATTGCCAACGTTTCGACGCCTTCTGAAGCTAAAACGTATGATTCATTGTCTTCACTGCGGGAAATATTGTGCTTCTCACATAATGCGTCAAAACGAGACTTTAATTCTTCACCTGTTGCTGCAGTAAGCTCTGCTAATTCCAAGCAGGCTGCGGCTTGAGAATCCGTAGCACCGCACTCTTTTACCAGAAGTTTAGCTACTTCATCTGCACCGATTTTATCTAGCTTATCGATTTCTCGAAGTACGCCTTCAATATCAGTTAAGCCAATACCGCGGTAAAAACCTTCAGAAAGCTTACGATTATTAGCGTGAACCGTTGCTTTAGGAAGTCCAAACTTGCGTAAGCGTTCAAGAGCTTCGACCATCACGAGCGGCAACTCAACTTCGTAGTGGGATGGAAGTTCACCATTTCCAACAACATCAATATCTGCTTGTACAAATTCGCGGAAACGGCCTTCTTGTGGACGCTCTCCTCGCCAAACCTTCTGCATCTGCCAGCGCTTGAATGGGAACGCCAAATCTCCAGTGTGTTCTACAACATAACGACTTAGCGGCACTGTTAAATCAAAATGCAAACCGATTCGTTCTTCAATTGGAGTGTCGGATTCGTGGCCAACTTCCTGCAAACGCGACAATAAATAAATTTCTTTACTAGTTTCGCCCTTTTTTAACAAACTTGAACCCTGCTCTACGGCACGCGTTTCAATGCCAATAAAACCATTGAGTTCAAAGACTTCTCGTAGCGTGTCAATTACTTGCTGTTCTACAGCGCGTTCACTAGGAAGCCATTCAGGGAAACCTGAGATTGATGAGCCTTGTACCATGTCCACTATAATAGGTGGTGTTGCGGAAAAATCATGGCTTACCGTCATACTTATTCGTAACACTGTTACCGTGCATCTGCTGTAAGGAGTCGACCGTGACCGAACAGACTAAACCTGAAGAAAATACTCAATCCACTACTACCCCAAAGCCACACGCGCCGTCGCCGGCTAGCTTCGCGCATAAAGCTCGTGTTGTTGCCCAGGCACCAACTATTTCCTATAGCGAAGAAGATATTAAAGCCGCGAAAACCTTTGGCCGCGTTGATGAAAGTGGCACTGTTTATGTTAAGGAAGATGGGGCCGAACGTGAGGTTGGTCAGTACTCCACTGGCACTCCTGAAGAAGCATTGACCTTCTATATTCATCGCTATCTTGACTTGAAGATTAAGCTTGATTTGTTCGCCAAGCGTTTGGAATCTTCCAACGTAAAGGCGAAAGAAATTGACGAAACTTTGAATGCTTTGCAAGCTGAGTTAGACAACCCTGCTGCGGTTGGTGACATTGCCGCTTTGCGTGCGCGACACGCCGAGTTGAAAGCAAAAGGCGAAGAAAAAAAGGAAGCGATGAGCCAAGCTCGTAAAGAAGCTCTTGAAAAGGCTTTGAAAGAGCGTGCAGCTATTGTAGAACGTGCTGAAGCTTTAATTGCTAATATGGGCGATTCGACGAATTGGCGTGAGCTTAACGACAAGTTACGTGCTTTATTTGACGAGTGGCAGGAGCATCAGCGCACTACCATTCATTTGAACAAGACTGACGCTGACGCACTGTGGCAGCGTTTCTCTAAGGCTCGTTCGACCTTTACTCAGGCTAGGAACGCTTGGGTTAAGGAACGCGAGCACGTGCGTAATAACGCCAAGCAGCTTAAGGAAGCAATTATTGCTGAAGCAGAAACTTTGAAAGATTCCACTGATTGGCGTGAAACTTCTATGAAGTTTAATGCTTTGATGGATCGTTGGAAGAAAGCTGGTAACGCTGGTCGTCAACATGATGACGCTTTGTGGACTAAGTTCCGTGAGGCTGCTGACGCCTTCTACCATGCGCGTCAGGCTGATCGTGAGAAGCTCAATGCTGGTGAGCAGGAGAATCTTTCCAAGAAGGAAGCTTTGTTGGTGAAGGCTGAGGCTTTGCTTCCTGTAGAAAATGAGGAAGCTGCTAAAAAGGCTCGTCAAGCGCTGTCTCAAATTCAGGAAGAATGGGATGCTATTGGTTTCGTTCCTCGCGAAGATATGCGTCGTATTGAGTCTCGTTTGAACGAAGTTGATAAGAAGATTAAGGCTGTTGAGGAAGCCGCTTGGAGGGATGAAGATCCTGAGGCTAACGCTCGTAAGTCTAGTTTTGCTTTGCAACTTCAGGCACAGCTTGAAGATCTTGATGCTGCAATTGCAAAGGAAACTGATAAGAACCGTAAGGCTAAGTTGCAGGCTGAAAAAGCTACTAAGGAACAATGGTTGAACGCCATTAAGTAGCGTTTAGTAGCGTAATCTTCTCAAAAGATTAATAATATGGGGTTGCTTGAAAGTAAAGTGACCCCATATTTATTTTTACTCAGATTTTTCCATTAAGCTTTTTGCAAGTTTAACAAAAGTATTAGCTAATGGTGAGTCGGCTAGTTTGCCGTCTTCCGCAAGTACCGCAGGTCGCCCCGCTTCGCCAATTTCTCGAAGAGACGTGTCCAGAGGAAGCTGAGCTAGAAGCGGAATATTGGTATGTAGAGCATTGCAAAGCTGTTCGCTTACGCGTTTCCCACCTCCGGAACCAAATATTTCTAAGCGTTCACCATTGTTTTCAAACCAGCTCATGTTTTCTACTACGCCGCGCACACTCACTGGAATTTGCAAAGCCATAAGTCCTGCTCTTACAGCTACGTCCGATGCGCTTGGTTGCGGAGTAGTAACTACTACAAGTTCTACGTTAGGTAACGATTGCGCGACTGCTAATGCCATATCCCCCGTTCCCGGAGCTAAATCAAGCAAAAGAACATCTGGATTTCCCCACCAAACGTCTGATAAAAACTGTTCTAACGAGCGCTGTAAACGTGGACCTCGCCACAAAATAGCGCGATCAGTTCCAGCAAACATGCCGATTGAAATAAGCTTTACTCCCCAAGCAACAACCGGCATCAGCATACCGTTAAGATTCGTAGGCTGAGAATTTACTCCAAACATGCGCGGTAAGGAAAAACCGTATACGTCAGCGTCGATAGCTGCCGTGTCGTAACCTAGTGCCGCAAAAGTTGCTGCTAAATTGGCGGTTATAGAAGATTTCCCTACCCCGCCTTTACCGGAGGCGATGGCGAAAATTCTTGTGTGGGCTCCAGCTTTGTTAAAGGGATTTTCCCTACGCTCAGCTTTCAAATTTGATACGAGCTCGGCTAATTTGCTTGCGCTCATTGCTGTAATGTGAACATGCGGAACGAGTGTGGCATGAGGATATTGCGAAATTGCTGTTGTAACTCGTTCGGATATGACTTGCGCTAGTGGGCAATTTGGCACTGTGAGTTCAAGATTGATTTCAACATCATATTCTGGCAGAGAAGCGTTTAAGCCTGCGTTTTTTGCACTAACATGCACGCCAGTTACCATATTGAGTTCGGTAACTGAACGTCCTAATTCAGGGTCAATAACGCTGCCGAGCAGATCGTAAAGGCGTGTTTCAAGTTCGCTTGCGTTCATATACGTTATGATTCCATTTCAGTAGCAAACTTAAAAGTAGCTTCGTCAGCACTGTGCAATGCAGTTTCTAGGCTGCCAGTTTCCAAAAGAATGTTGAATTGCTGTTCGTTAAGCATTGGAATGCCGAGCTCTTGCGCTTTTGTTGCTTTTGAGCCTGCATTCGCGCCTAAAATTACGCAATAGGTGTTGTTGCTTACGGAACCTGACGCTTTGCCGCCTCTGGAAATAATTGCTTCTTTGGCACTGTCTCTACTAAATTTTTGTAGCGATCCTGTCACCACTACGGTTTTGCCACTGAGGGTTTGCTGTAATGATGAGGATTCGATGTTGCCGACTACTCCAGCTTCTTTCCAAGATTTGAGTACTTCGCCACGCCAGTTGTCTTCCAGTTGGGCTTTTTGGAACCAGTCATAAACGGTTTGCGCTATCTCTGATCCCACGCCATCAATGTTGGTGAGTTCGTCTACTGTTGCGTGAGCAATGTTGTCAAGTGATTGGAATCGTGCCGCGATGAGTCTGGCTGTTGGAGGTCCTAGCCTGCGTATGGAAAGTGCTACGAGAACGCGCCATAGTGGTGCATTTTTGCCTTTTTGGGCGATTTCTTCGAGCATGCTTCGCGTAGTTTCTGAGGGTCTTGAGTAGGTTGGTGCTTTAATTGTTACAGTTTTGCCATCTTTTTTGACGCGCTTATCTGCAGTGCCGTTAACGTAAGCGTCTTTAGGCACGTGGAATTGCGGGTATTGTGGATTCCACTGTTCTTGATTTGGTTCTTGATTTGGTTCTTGCGTCGCGTTTTCGAGGAGTTTATTTTCATTGATATTGTTTTCGTCGCTTGCGTTTTCTGCATTTTCTGCATTATTTTCTTCAACGTATGTCGCCGTAAGAGTACGAGTCCAGAAAGCGTTTACTTGTCTCCATAAGCCGGAGCCGCCAACTTTTTTGGTACGTTTTCGCAACTTTCCGTTCTTGTCAATTTCTTCCCATTCTTCGACATGCGGTATTTCTTTCCACACTTTCACATCTCGCAAGTCGTCTGCAGTAATACTAAAAATTCCGGCTTCGCTTTTCAGCACAGGCTTTTGCGGTTCTGGAAGCGGTAAAATAGCTTGTGGAATATACGGCTTAGGGGTTTCGCCACGACGTGTGATTATTTTGTCAATGTCGTTGCAATAAACTTCAGCGGTAGTAGGCCTAGAATCTTCCGGATTAGTTAACGCTAAAGCTGCTGCTTCTCCCAAATTTTCAATGTCGAAAGCTTGCCTAGAAGCTAAGTTGATAATACGTTCGGTTAGTTGAGCTGGGCAATTTTCAACATTAGGGCAGCGAATATCTTTATCCCCTTCTTTTGCAGGAGCTAGTTTTGTGCCACACGAAGGGCAATATTCTGGCATTACGAACTTACGTAACTGGTTTTCTCGACCTTCGCGCGCTTTGAGAACTGGTCCAACTAATTCCGGGATTACGTCGCCTGCTTTACGAACTACTACTGTGTCACCGATAAGCACACCTTTATGTTCAACTTCGTAAGCGTTGTGAAGCGTAGTTCGGGAAATTGTAGAGCCTGCAACAGTTACTGGTTCAAGCACTGCTACCGGTGTGACTCGTCCTGTTCTTCCGACTTGAACAACAATATCTTTAAGAACGGTATTGACTTCCTCGGGAGGATATTTATACGCAATAGCCCAGCGCGGTGCGCGCGAAGTTGCGCCAAGTTGACGTTGCAATGCGCGATCATCAACCTTGACCACAATTCCATCCAAGGCGTGTAAAATATTTGCTCGATTCTCCCCATAATATTCAATCATGTCTTGAATTTCTGCAAAATTCGTTACTTCGCGAGTGTAAGGCGAAACGGGTACGCCCCATTGCTTGTACAGCTTATATGCATCAGATTGGTTAAAAGTTGTTTCACTGTGAGCATGGCTTGCGTTCGCATTCCAGCGAAGTTCGCCTAAGCCGTGAGCGAAAAAGCTCAATCGGCGAGTTGCAGTAATGCGAGGATCTTTTTGACGAAGCGAGCCTGCTGCCGCGTTTCTTGGGTTGGCAAAAGCTGTGCATCCAGCGTCTTCCTGTTCTTCGTTGAGTTTGCGAAAATCAGTCCACTTCATGAACACTTCGCCGCGAATTTCCACGAATTCAGGAATATCGTCGGGATTGTTTGCGTGAAGTTGCGTAGGTATTGCTTCGATTGTTCTCACGTTAAGTGAAATATCTTCGCCTGTTACGCCGTCGCCTCGAGTTAAACCTTGTTCAAGTGTGCCATTGCGATAGATAAGGTTTAATGCAAGCCCGTCAATTTTTACTTCGCATGTCATAGGAAGCGGTTTTGACTCAGGCCATTGTAAGTCTCGTAGAACACTGTCATACCAATCGTGCAATTCGTCCAGAGAAAATACGTCATCCAAGCTCATCATGCGAGAAGGGTGTTTTACAGAAGTGAAGTCATTGGAGAAAGTGCCACCTACGCGATGTGTTGGAGACTGAGGTGTGTCTAGCGTTGGGAAGGTAGATTCCAAAGCAATCAGCGTCCGCATGCGCGCATCATAGGCAGCATCGGAGCTGGTAGGCGAATCCTCTACATAATATGCGATTTGATCTGATTGCGTCCATGCAGCTAACTTTGCCCATAAATGAGCTGCTTGTTCTGTAGTAAGGGCCGCGGGTTGTAAACTTTCAAGAGCTAGAGCATCCGCATCGGTTGGCTCGAGCTGAGCAATCCAGGAATCTGCGTCCGTAGTAGAGTTCCAAACGTGAGCTTCAGAGTGTGATTCGCTGCCAATTTTATGATTCTGAAGCTGATTATTGCTGGTTGTAGTCTTCGTTTGAGATTGCTCTTGAGTAGGTTCTTGCTGGTCCTCATGAGTTACAGGTTGATTATCAAAATCGTCAAAAAGCGTCCATTGCGTACTTTGTGATGCTGTATCATCGTGAGCTGCACTCATGAAAATCCCCTTTCAACTCGATATGTTTTACACGTTTGTGACGTTTATGAAGTTATTATGAAGTTTATGATTATGAAATTTACGTAGCTTTTTATGCGTTAAGTGAACGCAAAAATTGCGATTGCACTGCACCTTCCCAATCTTCCGATAGTGTCATACGAATATGTGCTACGCATAATGTTCGAGCAATCACAAACATACCATCGTCAACAGTAAGCTTCGCAGCCTTACCAATAATATGATTTGCCTCAATATTTGGCCAGACAGGAATATCCTCTTGCTGAAAAATCTGCCGCACTTCGTCCATATTACGTGGAGCTTTATAGCATTGCGACTGCATTCTGGACAATAATTCTTCTAACTCCACGCTTAAAGGCTCAATTCGCCCCGGAGCTAAATAGTCTGCCATACGGTAAGCTCCGGCAGCTAAAGCAAAACGATCTTGCATCCACGCAGCATACGCGAGCCTGTAATAGGCAAATGCGGCATCGTCTTTATCAAACGACACGCGTAAAGCGTTTAAGCAGGCAGCAATAGCTGAGGTCCAATCCTCCTGCTGGCACAATGCCGCCGCGAGTCTCAAATGCGAAAGAGCATAGGTTGGAGCGTAGGAAACCATGGTGTTCAAATGCTTAAGTGCTGCATCGTTTTGGTGTAATTGTGAAAGTAAATCCGCAATTTCCATGTGTGCGTAGAACAGCCCGTCTGGAATAAGTAAAGTGTGCTCGTCTTGAGTTGCAAACAGACGGTTGTACACTACTCTCTCAGCGTAAGAATTAAAGTAGCGAGGGACAGTATTGCCTACAGAAAACATGGCGTCGAAACGAGCAATATTTTCCTCGTAATCTTCAATCGCTTGTTTAAGATCGCCTTCCATAAATTGTTCGTGTGCTCGTATGCGCATTGAGTGAATGTCTTGCGAAACGGTGAAGGAAAGCTCTGGTATTGGTGCTTCATCGATAAGTGCTTTTGTAACGTCGTCCGCTCGTTTGCTCAGCTCAGGGTCGCCAATACTATCAATAATACGCATGGCTTCCCTAGCTTTTTCAGCTGTTGTCGGGATTGGTTCAGAAGCAATATGATGAAAATCAGTAACTGCCTGCTGTAGTAAGTCTTCTCTTTGAATTGAAAGACCTTGAGAATAGTAGGTTCCTAAAATTTCTTCTTGATTATTGTCAAAAATAGTATCGGAAAATTCGGGTTCTTCTTGAGCGCCGTGAGGGGCAAAACACGAATCGTGCAAGTCAAACGATGGCTCAATGGTTTCAAGAGTATTGTTTTCTTTCACGCGCAAAACGGCATGCGACTGACGATAAAATTCTATAGGATTTTGCAATCCGTGCGCGCGAATATGTTTTATAAAAGATTCGCGTTCAAAAGTTACCGTTACTAACGTTCGTATTTCTGGAGGTTCGCTAAATGCGGATAGAGGATTGCCGTCGGTACTGCCAGTAGCATTATTGGCGTCATCGTCTGTGATTTCAACAGTGACACTATCTTCAGCATCGCCGGCATCTGTTGCTACTGCTTTAGTAATATCCGCAGTATGAGCATCGACTAGTGATTGTGCGGCATCAATAACATCGGCAAGAGGCAGATGTTGTAAATCCTGAAGTTGAGCAGGATCTCCATGAACGTCTCCATCTTTTGGTTCGCCTTTTGACGGAGTAACACTACCGTTCATATTGCGTAACGCTCTTAGCGTGCGATTGAGTAGCGTGCTAATAGCGCTATCTTGAGCAGCAACCATTTCCTCAAGGCCGATGGAATCGAGTCGAATTGACACGTGCTGTATTTGTTCGTTAATACCAAATGCGAGAGTTGCAAGCATTATGCCAAGTCGAAGATTATAATCTGTGGCCACGCGCGATTTCTCGCTGTTATTAAGCTTGTTCCAGGTGTTTGATACGGCATCATAAGTGCATGATGGCATCAAAGATGTGCCTGTTGCGGTAAAAGCGATGGCAACTTTCCCATCGTTAAGATGCGAACGAAAGTCGGCGTCGAAACGGAAGGGTAAATATAAGCTGCGAATAAGTTCGGCAAGAGATTGACGATACTGCCACTCTCCTGCTTTAGTTTGTTTTAGATAAGAAGCAGACTGTTGGCATTTGCGCGCTTTACGCCACAAGTGCATCAGTGGACGTATGTTGTCATCTTGCAAAGGGTTGCCAAAACTTTGCATTCCTAAAGCTTCGCTAGCAATAAAAGCAGGATCTTCAATAATTGCGTTATCAATAGCAGCAATGCGCTCGCAAGTTACGTTATCTTCTGTAGTTTTCCCACCTTGTGAAGCGTTCGATTGCAAGCACCGATAGACTGCCTGTAGACGATTGAGAGCGCCTTCAATACGTAGTACTTTTAGCGCTGCGGCAGGCTCAAGCGAGTCATCCCAAATAAGATAGTGTGCTGAAGTTCGTTGAGCTGACTGCAGGTGTAGTCTTTCTGCACCGTGAAATGCTTCAAGGCTTCGCGTTGGCTCTAATGCTCCAACGTCTTGCATAACGCGTTTGTAATACTCTTCCAAGCCGGAAACACGCAAGCCCCTGTCTATTGCTTTATCAATATCTGCTACGCTTCGACGAATAGCGCCAAGTGGGGCTTCATTTTGTAACCTACGCAAAACGTGACTGTACCCAAAGCCAACCAAAGTCTGATGCAAATCAGGTATGAAAAATGTTGCAAAAAATGCTGTGGCAATAGCGTCTTCATAAGAAAGATTACAGCGCAAAGCATCTGGTAATGATACTCGCGTGCCCTCAATCGTATACTTTTTACGTTTGCCTTGTAAGCAGCAAAGCCACGAGGCAACTTGGTGTAAGCCGTCATCTAAAGAAGCTTGCATAACTACATCGCCATAAACAGTAGGCGTAGTAGTAGGCGTAACAATAGGATTTTGTTTTTTACTTGGCGACGTTTGCGAATGTTGCGTATTTTGTCGTTGTATGCGCATCTTGCGTAATATGCTGTTGCATTTTTGCGTAAGACTTTGGGAATTTGGTATTGCCGTGGTGCCATAAAACCGAGTTTTATGGCGCAAATCGCAAGATCCTTGCTCAATTAACGATAGTTGCGGTAATCGTTCTATAGTTTCTGCAGGTGTTACTTTGTCTCCTGTGTAGACTCTGCCGTCTTCGTCAGCGATTGCAAGTTGACGAAAATACTTTCCATTCTCCTTACACAAACCTAACGCGATACCATAAAGTTTTCCCGGAATTTTGAACCAAGCTAGCTGAGTGTGTGCAGGTAATCCTGGAAAATCGTAGAAAATATGATGCTTAACAAACGCAGGGATAGAAGTAACATTTCCCTGCTCCCATAAGGAATCAATGGCGTCTGCCAATATTGACGTACAATCCTCCTTGGAAGGTGTCTGCTTGGTAGATTGCACGTCGTCAGCCATATTCCCCATTCTTTCAAGTCGGTGCTATTTTGCACAGTGTGCGCGTTTAACATTCAGCACAAAATGTTACGTGCTGCTCACACACATCACATTATAGTTCAGTATACAAAGTATATAAGCAGTATATAGGAAAAGTATGCTTCACGCATGGATGTTGCCGAATTGCAAAAATTTATTGCAACTTTCCTATTGCGTTCGTTGTTGCGTTTGCTGCTGTATTCGTCACTATATTCGGCAATACATTTATAGTGCGCTGAGTTGGGAAAAATATAATTTTGAAAAACAAACTGTAATAAAAAATGGAGCGGACAACGGGACTCGAACCCGCGGTCTCAACCTTGGCAAGGTTGCGCTTTACCAACTAAGCTATGTCCGCAAACAAATGAACAGTTTAGCTCATTCTTCTAATAAGTGCAAGTTGGGTATGTCGTAAGCCTTGCAGATATCCAACCGACTTCTGCAAGGCTTACTTAATATTGTGCAAAGCCTTTTTTACTGTGCACTTTGGTACTTAGTATATTTGTTTATACGTTACTTATTTTCGTCGTCGCGCTTTGGAGAAGACGGTGTTGCAGCTTTTTCAAGCACACGACCAGGGCCTGCAAGATAAGCTGCACGGCCTGCTTCAATACCGAGCTTAAATGCCTTAGCCATAAGCACAATATCTTTTGCTGTAGCAACACCAGTGTTTGCCATTACTGCAGCAGCGCCCATTTCCATAGCTTCAGCAGCTTGGCTTGGTACGCCAATACCAGCGTCAACAATAACTGGAAGATCAATCTCATCAATAATAAGCTGAATGAACTTCTTCGTTTCCAAGCCCTTATTTGAACCGATTAAAGAGCCAAGAGGCATAATTGCTGAGGCGCCCGCGTCGCGCATAGCCTTAGCAAAGTACAAATCTGGGTACATATAAGGCAAAACAGTAAAGCCTTCGTCAGCCAAAATCTTCGTTGCCTGCAACGTAGCCTCATTGTTTGGAAGCAAATATTTGCGGTCAGGAATAATCTCAAGCTTAATGAAGTTGCCGCAACCCATTTCGCGAGCAATATGAGCCGTGTTCACCGCTTCCTCTACATTTACGCAGCCGCTAGTGTTTGGCAAAATAGTCACGCCTTCCGGAATATGCTTCAAAATTCCGGCAGCCTTCTCACTGTAGCGAATTGCTACAGTAATCATTTCAGCTTTAGCGCTGTTTACTGCTGCGTCAATCAGTTCTTCAGAATACTTTCCAGAACCCAAAATGTAGCGGGAAGTGAACTTCTTACCGCCTAATTCCAAATAATCTTCATTCTCCATAATTTCCTCCATTTTTTATCCATTTCAATGCTTCCAACGCTTCTAAACTGGCAATAACTGAAACGTAAGGCAAATATAAGCCTTCTTCAGGTGAAGACTTAAAATCTCCTACTAAACACACGTTACCTGCATGCTTAACAGATACATTCTTTACGTTTCCTAAACCAGACAAGCCGGAAGCAGTAATAATAAATTTATTTGTATGATTCATGAAATAGTCAAGAACCATGGATTTTGACTCTCGATTGTCAAACGCTTCAATAAACAAGTCGGAGCGTTCGGCAATCTCATCAAGGGATTCTGGCGTAATACGTTGCACAAAAGAATTTACCTTAACGTAAGGCAACGTTTCTTCAAGTCGGGCTTTAGTAGCTTCAACTTTATATTGTCCAACTTCACGTATCGTATAATTTTGACGGTTCAAATTTGAGTATTCAATCCTGTCAAAATCGTACAAATACAAAGTGCCGACGCCAGCGCGTGCCAACATTAAAGCAATGTTAGAACCTAATCCGCCACAGCCAAGTATGCTAATACTTTGCTTAGCAAACAGATCACTATCTTCCGTACGTTGTCTTTGCAAGACTTTCGTGCGTATGTCATCGCTTTCCATATATCAGCCCCCTCCCATAATGCTAAACACTTCAATTTTTGTATTATCTTTAACAATAAAAGTGTCAAAATCATTACGATTAACTAGTTCGTTGTTAACCGTTACAGCAACAAAAGTAATGTCGTAGCCTTCGCGTTTCAGTAACTCAAGTAACGTTTCGTCTTCAACATATTCAACCATATCGTGGTTCAGTTTCAGCATGTTCCCTCCTTTCGGTACAGGATTATCATACTTTATGCAACGGTCTGCTATTTAGTTTTCGGCTTTGTGCAGAATAAACTTTCCCTTGAAATCTTTGGTAACGCCGTTTTCTTTGCTATAGATTTCTTCGCCGCGGAGCAAAGTTCTTACCACCTGGCAGCCAATAGTGCGGCCGACGTACGGGCTGAACTTGTTACGATACTCAAGATCTTCAGCTTTCAGCACATACGGAGCATTTGGCTTAATAAAGGCAAGATCTGCGTCGTAGCCTAAGCGAATGCTTCCCTTACCCTTCAAATCAAAACGCTCGGCAGAATTTCGAGAGTTCAATGCCACAAATTGCGTCAACGACATGCCGCGCTTTTGTACAGCTTCATCGAAGAATACATCCACGTCGTTTTGAACGCTTCCAATACCGCCCCAAGCTGTGAACGCGTCGTCAGTTTGCTTCAAGCTCAAAGGAGCTGGAGAGTGATCGGATACGATGAAGTTAATAGAGCCGTCGAAAACCTTTTTCCACAAGCCATTTTGATTTTCCTTATCGCGAATTGGTGGAGTGCACTTAGCAATATTGCCAATTTCGTCGAGTTCGGACGTGTCGAAATAAAGGTAATGGTTGCAAGTTTCGCAGCTCACATCTACGCCGTTTTTGCGAGCGTTAGCAACAGCTTGAGCACCTTCTGGAGAAGAAACGTGCACAATATGGATTCTGCAGCCGGTTTCCTTAGCAAAAATGCAAGCGCGTTCAATCGCTTCAACCTCAGTGAAAACAGGTCTGGTGGCCACAAATTCAGAAAGCTTGCGTGCTCCCATTTGATGAGCTTTCTTTCCAAGCTGGTCTGTAATAGGAGCGTTTTCGCAGTGCATAATCAAAATTTTGCCGGTTTTTGCAATCTGCTGCATGCCGGTGTAGAGGGAATAATCGTCGCAATTATACAAATCAACTTGCAAATCCTTGTCGCCAGTAGTGCCGAGGAACGCTTTGTAATTAACGACACCCTGCTTATCTTGCTCGCATATTCCGCCATTGAGGTTTTGTGGTTCCAAGCCACCAGTTTGACCAACATCAACCTTGAGCTTTCCGTCGGCTTCTTCAAGCACTGCTTCAAATGACTTTCTATCGGTAGTTGCAGGAATCTGATTGCAAGGCATCTGCAACATAGTAGTGATGCCGCCCTTTGCGCCTGCGGAAGTGGCAGTTACGAAACCTTCCCAATCGTCACGCACTCCGCCGCCAGGAGCATTAATATGAACGTGAGAGTCAACTTTTCCAGGAACAACTATTAAGCCGGTTGCGTCAATAGTTTTATCGGCTGTAAAGTTGCTTCCAAAAGCAGCGAACTTGCCGTCTTTAATTGCTATATCGGCTTTGGTGGCTTCATTATCGAATACCACTAAACCGTTAGTAATAACTACATCGTAGTTCATATTATTTCCTTTCTTTCGCCGTGGTTGGCTGAAAAATTTTATTAGTTTTGTGATTTGTCAATTTTTTAGTTCTTTAGTTCTTTGATTTTTCTGGTTTTGGTAATTTTGGCAGCGTTGGCAGTTTTGACAACAATATTTGCATTACGAAACCTGCTACGCATCCCACAATCCAAGAGATTTGTGTAAGAGGAGCAACAGCAGGAATAAGCTGTCCGGAAAGTGCAAATATGAGGCCAAAAATTGTGGCGATATAGGATTTCCAATTCGTGCCAGCGTAAGTAGATGTTACGCAAGTTGAATCTTTCGTATCGTAATACAATTGGTCAAGATCTATTTTGCAATGTTTCACAATGTAATAATCTGCAAGTAACACGCCTGCAATAGGTCCCAAAAGCATGCCGATAAGATTTAAGAAACCCGTAATATTTGCCATAAATTTCCAAGGCATCAAAACAGTACTTATTACCGCTGCCGCAATTACGCCGCGCTTATAATTCACAAATCGCGGAGCTAAAGCAGTTAGCTGGTATGCTGCGGGAACAATATTTCCAGTAGCGTTCGTGCATACGGTGGTGAGCAGTAGCAGGATTGTAGCTACGGCAATAGCGGCAAGATTATCCCACTTATTAATAATTACTAGCACGTCTGTAATCGTTTGCTTATAAATTATTGAGCCGCCTACCAGAATTACTACGCTGGTAAAAGCAAATAGTGCGTAGCTGAGCAGAAAACTAGCAATTTGGCCTTTAACTTGCGCAATAGTAGATTTCGCATTCTGCGTGAAATCAGCTATGGAAACAGCCGGCGCAGCCCATACTCCCAGTACGGAATTGACCACCATCATCATAAATAGTCCAAGACCGTAATGTGTTGGAGATTGAACTGCCGGATGGTACTGCATAATTGCCATAAGTCCGCCAGCTCCGCTTATCGCCCACGCGCTCATGCAACCAAAAACGACGTAAATAAGCGGGCTTAGTACGACAGTAAGCTTATTAAGCGCACCTCCGCCTCCCAAGCCGATAGCAAGATTCAGCAACCAGAATAGGAGAAAAGCGACAATAATAGGCATATTCTTGCCAACTAAAGGTATGTTGCTGCCAAAAGTTAGGAATCCTGGCCAAATTTTACCGACGAGAATTTCTAAAGCCTTCGCACCAATATACGTTTGTATGCCATACCAGCAGATTGCGGCTACAACTCCCCTAAGAAATCCCGGTAATTGAGCACCGGACTTCCCGTACGTTGCGCGCAAGTGCATGGAAAACGGTATGCCATACTTAGAGCCCACTACACCGTTTGCGGCCATCACGATTGCCGTAAGAACAGCTCCGAGCATAATGCCGAGCATTATTAGCATTGGCGAGTAACCCATGAGCAAAAACGCGCCCACTGCCGCATAATTTGGAATGTTGTGAACTGATTGCATCCATAATGTGCAGAAATTCAGCGCGCTCATATTGCGTTTTTTCTGCGGTTTCGGCAGCAAATCTTCGTTAGTATAGCCGCGCTCGCGATAACATTCCAATTGCTGAATGCTTACTGGTTCGTCTTGTAGCAGCGTTGTACTACTTTGCATGTGCACCTCCTTACTGTCTAGTAATGTCTTTAACTTTTGTACGTTTCGTATTTCTGTACGTTACGTACGTTTCTTGAAAGAAAGAATCGCAACTTTGCCCAAAAATAAAAAAAGATACGAAAGGATATCGTACCCGTGGTGGTGCGCCCCTTCGTATCAGCCTCTTATTAGTGAATAAGTGTTGTACTCTTCATTCGATATTTACTTTTCTTCACTACGATTCTGGTAGTAAAGTTCGCCTCTTATTTCTAATTTTCGTATGCCATACTGTGCAAGGCGTCGCGTAAGAGCTTTACGCCGTGAACAGCATCCTGAGGATCTGTGTATTCTTCAGGAGCGTGGCTAATACCGTCTTTAGAAGGGACGAAAATCATTCCGGACTTTACAAAAGGCGCAAAAATTTGCGTATCTTGACCAGCTCCAGAGTGCATTATTCTATATTCGTAACCGTTCTTTTCTGCTTGGTTGGTGAGTAGTTGAATAATATCGTTGTGCAAAGGTGTAGGATCGTCTGACATCCATTTATCAATTGTTGCCGTAATGCCATAAGACTCAGCAGTCTGGTGAATATCTTCATCAAGTTCTTGAAGGAATTGATCAAGAAAAGCTTTGTCAGTGTGACGGCAGTTCATTGAAAATGTGACTTCGCCTGGAACGATGTTTACCTGATTTGGAATCACGTTGATGCGGCCAAAGGTGAGTACGAGAGGGTCTCCCGCTTCTTTTGCTTTGTCAAGATTTTTGGCAACGATGTGAGACATGCAATCTACGGCATCGTGCCTGTAACGCATCATAGTTGTTCCAGCATGGTTTTGCACACCCTTAAGGTGAATATCCCAACGATGCTGACCTGCAATGCTAGTGATAATGCCGAGATCCTCATGATTGCTGTAAAGCGTTGGTCCTTGCTCAATATGAAGTTCGATCCACGCTTCAAGATTTGCAAATTGAGGCTCGGTAGTTTGATAGTTGAATCCAGCTTCGCGCATCGCGGTTTCAAAAGGAACGCCGTTGCTGTCACAAATATGCTCTACATCCTCTTTTTTAGCGAGTCCGAAAAAGTTTTTGGATCCCCAAAAAACGTAAGGGAAACGTGAACCTTCTTCTTCTGCTAAGCAAATAATGCGAAGACTTTTCTTTGGCTTTCCGTATCGAGTAAGCAAATTTTTCACTGCTAGGTAAGCTGCAACGATGCCGAGCTGGCCATCAAAACGACCGCCTCTTGAAACAGTGTCGATATGTGATCCACACGCTATTACGCTTTCAGGCTTTTCGCTTCCTTTAACAGTGGCAATTAAGTTACCTACAGAATCAAATTCCACGGTCATGCCAAGTTTTTCAAAACGTTGACGGAGAGCAAAAAGCGCCTGTTTCCAAGATTTAGTGTAAAGCGGGCGTGTAACTCCTGGCTCCCCTGGCTTTTCTGTGAATCCTGCGAGCCAACTTATAGCAGATTCGATATTTTCAGCACTAATGCTGCTATCTATCATTGCGCAGTTTTCCTCCTTAAGTGGTGCAGTATTTTTACCCAAAACTTTTACCCAAAGTGATATTGAGTAATATATTTCGTTTTGTATTTGTGTTTGTATTTGTGTTTGTATTTTGTTTTGTTTTTGTTTTGTTTTTGTTTTGTTTTTTTTTGTTTTTTTTTTTAGTAGATACTTGTGTAATTGCCGCCACTTTGCCGCAACTTACGATATCACGAAAATTCGTGATAGAAAGAAATCACTTACTGTAATTGCTCCCTACGCATGTCTTAACAAAACAGGTTCAAAGGGTGTTTCTCAACTGTTGCCAGTACCCCTGCAATTTTCACTTGTACGTGGATGAGTATAGCACGATATTAAACGAACGCAAAATGAACATCTTTATGTGTGTTTTTGTGAAAGAATGGGGTTATATGCCAAAGAATGGGGTTATGGGCCAAAGAATGGGTGATTGCTATTTAAAAACAAAAAAACGCAGTGCTACTAACACTGCGTGCCTATTGTGGGTGATATAGGAATCGAACCTATGACCCCTTCCGTGTGAAGGAAGTGCGCTAGCCGCTGCGCCAATCACCCAAAATCTTTTTAATTATGCGTGAAAGGCAATCCTTTCGAGTGGGCGATACAAGGTTCGAACTTGTGACCCCTTCCGTGTCAGGGAAGTGCGCTACCACTGCGCCAACCGCCCGGTTGTGTATTAAGCTTACCGCTTAATCGAGGTGGGTACGAGAGTCGAACTCATCTATACGGCTTTGCAGGCCGCTGCCTAACCGCTTGGCTAACCCACCGTAAGGTCGAATAACTCATCGGACCTAGAGCGGACAACGGGACTCGAACCCGCGGTCTCAACCTTGGCAAGGTTGCGCTTTACCAACTAAGCTATGTCCGCAATGCTTTCTCGCTAACTATGTCAGCGCCGAAGCACGAGTAACTACTATACCAGAAATATTCTCAAATGCAAGCCCTCGCCTATTTTGGCGTGTCGTTTGGTGGTGCTTTGGGGAATAACCACGCTTTTGCAATAGTTAATTTTCCTGTTTTCTATTATGCAAACGCAATTTAGTTTCGTATCTTCTATGGATAAACGTTTTTGAACAATAGTATTTATTGAATCCCTTGTTGCATTGGATATTCTAAAAAATAACGCTATAATGAACATAACGCGAGGGTCTCGCAGCTGCCGTTTACGTCAGATTTGTTAGTCGAGGGGTCCCTCGCAATTTTCATTTTAAGTATTTTTTTTTTAATATAAGATTTATTCATCTTCGTCGTAATTTGCAGAATGTTGACGACGTGGAATCCCTAGTTTATCTACCATTTCGTTATATAAATCAAGATAGTCATCGTCAATAAGATTGTATGCTTCAATAATAAGTTTGCGAGGAGTATTTTGATGTTCCCATGCAAAACTTAAGTAATCTGCTAATGCTTCATAAGGCTCTCCTGCGCATGTAGCATTATTAGCAGCTTCTTTGCAAAGTTTATCCATGTTAGGTTCAGCATAAGGACGGAGTTTTTCGGCCATGTCATAATAAATTTTCTGCATGTTCATCAGCTTTTCACTCCTTTCTTATTTTCCACAACTGGGAACGCTGTATTGACGCGCCAGCCTTTTTCTTTTTTGATAGACGCACTTCTAGGATAGCATCAGCTTATGAGGGAAAGACTCATATGATAGAATCGAAGTGAAAGCTAGGGCTCCTCTTACCCCTTAATCTCGTAATGAGTTGGTTTGAGGGTATGACTAGCTTTCGTATATTCCAACTGTTTTACAGTCTTTAATGATTCATGTGTTATAAGCCAAAAGTAAAGGAGCCCACGCAACGCCTAAGGTGAGCAAATCAACCGACGGTGTGAAGCCGACTTTCAACGCAGGAAGACTCCTTCCAGTGATGCTAGCAAATATTTCTTTATCGCACAACTTTGTTTGTGTTCGTATGCTTTGTATGTTAAATCTAATTTATAGAGTTTGCACGCAAGTGCATCAAAATTGTTGCGTTAAGGAAACAGTTTTGATACGTGCAGCCGCGATGCTTTCAAGATAAATTAGTTATTGTTGCATTGGTTTTCAGTAAAACACAAACAATAAATTGCGGTCATTTATATTTGTATACTAAAATATTCTCATTAAAAGTAGCAAGTTAGTTGGAGATTAAGATATATGGAAGATAAAAGACTTGATTTAACTAAACCAGTTCTTGGTTTTTTGAAAACAGAGAATAATGATTCCTCTGAAACTGTAGTTATGCTACATGATAACGGAATGAAATTTGAACTGTCTGTGTTATTCAAAGAACTTACTGGTCAAATTTATAGGTGGTTTTTAAGGGGAAGAGTTACACATATAAAATCTGCTGCAGGATATGAAACAATAAATAGATTGTCTGTACCTAATATTTTGCAAGTTTTATCTCCAAGAAATGCATATACGCTAGTCGGGTGTAGAGATGAAAAATTACTTACTAAGGAAAATTGTCAAATTGGAATTGGAACAATTACATGCGACTACATAATCGTTGGTTCAAATAAAAGACAATTCGAAAAAATAACTAATTTGAGGACGAGTTGTTCAAACCTATATGATTGGTTCACATTGGGAGGAATTAACGTTAATAAACTTTCTGATGATGGTGAAAGTATAAAAATTGATATTAAAAAATCTAGTAGCAAAGAGCTATGCAAAATAAATCCAATGCAAAATGAAAGCAATAAATCATCCATCAGTCTGTCGCTTGCTATTAATCAGCATGTAAGAAAATTATCAAAAAATAGCAGTATTGTTAGTTTTGAAGAAGAAGCATTTATTGAGACTCATAGTGAATCTGAATTGAATTGGGAGAAGCATATCTCAATTCATAATTGGATTTTAAATCTTATCTCTATATCTAAATTAGAGAGATGTGAATTCTCAAAAATGAAAGTAGGCGTGGAGAACAGTAATACTCGCAATGATTCAACAGTAAAATGGTTCACTGTTCTTCATCATTTAAATGCTGGCACACAAAACATTTATGAAAAGCACAATAAACAATTCTTGTTCGATTTTGACGATATTAATACTTGTGGAATAGAAAAATGGTTTGAACTATTGCAAAGACATGGAAGAGCGATGGGAATAATATCTAACATAGCAAAAGAACAAAATAATCTTTCAGTTGAATCTGTGAATATAATACTAGGCGTTGCGTTAGAAGATATTGGGTTGGGAATAATAAAAAGCAAAGGACAAAAAGATAGAATGAACAAGAACGGTGGATTGGCATGTTTTATGTGCGCATTATGCGCGATAAAAGACGAATTTGGCGAATATTTTCCAGTAGACTTCAAGGATTTTGATTGGTTAAAAGAAATGAATGATATTTATAAGAAAAATAAACATGCTGACGCTAACAAAAATATGGAAAAAACTCCAAAAGATTATGAAAAAATGTACAGAATTAATGTTTGCTTTATAAATATTATTAGATTATGGATTGGCAAGCAGCTTGGAGCTGATCTACAGACAATGCTTAAAAGACTTAATTCGAACATATTTAAATACAATTAAACGTCTATATAAAAACACGCATACTGAATCATTTTATCTTGCATAAATATTAATTTTATGCAAGATAAAATGATGAATAGAATAAAAAATAATTAAGATAAGCTAAGTTACTTTTCAGGTACAATTTAGCCAAACTAATGAGAATATCAAAAGTAATATTAATAATTTTATCCGAAAAATTATTTTTTATCTTTTCCCATATTTCGTTAGAGCTTATAGAATCAAGAAAGTCATTACCTTGCCAGGTTATGTCCATAACGTAAGCATCTACAACGCCAACTTCGCGTCCATCGATTACAATTATTTTGTAAACTCTCTAGACATTTTTTTAACACAGATATCATAAGCAATGCTTTAAAAGCGTACAAACTTCGGTGAATATATAGCAAACTGCAATAATTTAATGCATAATTAATTAATAATAAAGTTTTACCGGAAAATATTATATTCTCTAATTGCAGCAATAATCTCATCGACAGATTTATACCGTTTAGACTGTTCGCTAGACAATCCTTTATACACAAAATCTCGGAGATTTTCTTTTTTTATTTGTGAAGTATTTGTTTTACCTGTCAAAACATAATAAATTAACCTAGTTAATGCATAGGTTTCATGAATCATTTTATAATTTACAAAACCTTCAGTTATTAACTCAGTATCATTAAAACATCCCTTAAATTCTGTGTTCAAAGTTGTTAAATTGCTGTCTGGCACTTTTACCAATCCAAAGTCAGATACCTTGACGACAAATACATCATCATCATATTTTTTTAAAAGTATGTTTTTAGGACTTATATCTCTATGCAATAATCCTTTTGAGTGTATGTATTTAAAGGCTCTTAGGATTTGAATTACGATGGATTTTCTGTATTCCATAGTTAAACTAGAGTTGTTTTTATGGATATAATCAGCCAACGAGCAATCCATAAACTCCATAGTATACTCTTTGTTTTTATCATCGTATTTAAAAACTTCAACAATATATGGAGAATTTAGAGAGTGCATTTGAATAAATTCTTGTTTAAATCGTTCCACTTCCTTGTCTGTTAATTCATCAAGTGCTCTTTTCAATACAAACTTTCTATCATAGCCAGGGTCATAATAGGAAAATACTTTAGCGTATGAGCCCTCGCCTATTAGCTTTAAATCAGAATAACTTTGTTTACCAATGTGATTAAGACTGATTGAATCCCTTTTAATGAAAATAGGTTTCGTACAATACAAATTAACTTTATTCATATTCGAAGGTATTTCACTTCCATTTGTAGAGTTAAGGAAACCCTTAGCTTTTTCAATGAGATTTTTATAATAATCATCTATGTCAAAAGCTAAATCAGATTCTTCCAAATTTTGCTGCACTTCACATATAGTGTCTATTGCAAAAAGTAAATTTCTGCTTGATTCTGCCCAAAAATGAGCGGTGTCATTTTTAGTAGGCAATTTACTATTCATTTCTTTAAAATTAACTATAAGCAAATTGTGTAATGTAGAAAACATGATTTGCATTTTATTGTCATATACATCCTCATATAAATAAGCATATTTATCATTTATATATGACTTAATTTCTTGCAATTTATTTTCAATATAGCTGTCTACTATAGACACAGTTACCTCTTTCATTTACAGAATTCATTCAAAATTTTTTCAACAATGAAACCCAGCTTTCATCTAAGTTCGCAGCACACTATTCCATACGCTGTACTTTTTCTTCTATAAATGCAATTTCTTCATCATTAAGACCATACTTGCGGTAAAGTTGTCGATCGATATCATCGACAGATTTTGACCAGTCGATATCAGATGAGCTAGTGAAGTCTTGCATTGGTACATATTCCCACATTATTTTCGAATTATTTTGTGTTACTTTTTTCATTCCAAGCAGTGCTCTTACAAAACGAGTTTTAATATATTTTAAGCAAACTTCCGAAAGAGTTTTATCTTCAAATTCACCAATTGAAATAAAAGTTTCAGTAAAACCGACATTAGGATCTACTATTTGTGGTTTAGTTAAACGTTCTCCAAAGGAACCCTTTCCATCCGCTTTTGGAATTAAAATCTTATAGTATTCTAGATTCGAAACATACTTTACATATTTCCTTTTTATCCATCTGAAAACGCGAGAGTTGTCGCTTTTGCCAAGAATTTGGATGAAGTCTTCATCATCATTAGGTTTTTCTAAAAATAACGATGGCATTCTTTCAAAAGCACTAGGAGCAATGCGTGAATCTGATGTTTTTGAAAGTTCATCCGGATTTTCACGATATGCTATGTCAGAGTAACGATATATACCTCTGTTACATATTATCTTTGCAATACTAGAAAAATCATTGCATTTGCAAACTTTTTCTCTGATTGAATTTAATTGAGTATTTGGAGTAAAACATACTATTGGCTTGTATATCTTGTTATTATCACGAATAGTAATTGCTATTCCGCCTTTTATGTCAATGTTTGACTCAAAAACAGCATCGCTACTTTCCTCGTAACGAGCAACTTTAAAATGCGAATCATTAAGCCTTAATGAGTTCCATTTTAAATTTGTCTTTCCGGCATTAAATAAAAATCTTGCTGGCGTAATAAGACATGCTAGATCCGACATTTCATAAGATAAATCCATGAATTCTGGGTATATTGCAGAATCACTATTATTTTTACCAATTGAGGATTTCTGATACGGTGGATTTCCAACAACTGCTCCAAATTTCATTTTTTCACCCCCTTGAATTTTATCTTCTAGCGTAATTTTATCAAAATCTTTCTTCTGACTGAGAAGTTCAGTTATTCGATTATAGTCCACCTCCTCTTTATCGTTTTTAATATCGAGAAGGTCGTAACTTGTAAAATTCTTAGCAATACAAGCGGTATTCAGTCCAAGTATTTCGTAGAAATGTCTTGTGAACTCATAAGCAACGCTTGAAGTAGGAATAGCGTAGATACTGTTTCTTATTTCGTCAAGCGAAAAACCTAATGCCTGTAGACGTTTTACGAGCGCTACTGTATATTCGCCTGCCTTTGATGCAATATCAAGTAATTTTTCACCTGATTTAATGATATTGCGCAATTGGTCTTCGGAAAGCATCGCCACCATTTCATCAGCAATTTTTATTGGTGTAATAATTTCAGACGAAGACATACGGCTAAATTTAGCAAGTGAAGTTACAGCACGTTCAAGAGGATTCAAGCTTTCATCACTTGCAAGTGTTGAGATATTTTGAATTTTATAATCAAGTGCATTCAAATTAAAAGCATTGAGTACATCTCGCAAAATCTCGAGATCACCTGTATTGATACCTAGGTTTTTAGCGAGTCGATCATTTTTACCGTTATGCAATGTTTCTAAAATGTCATCTAATGACTTTACTGATTCTGGGCAAAGGAACGAGAAGAAGAGGATACGCTGATAATATGTGCGTATCCTGTTTTCTAAATCTTTGATTTCTTTATCATCAGTTATAGCGGTGAAAGATGGTTGTTTATGTGGCTCTATGTCCTCATTATGATCATCCAATGTTTCATCTGTATCATCATTAACATCAAAATCCTGGCCATCTGTTTCACTTGCATGGGCTTCCAGAGTTAAGCCTGTCTTAGATCCAAATGGATTTTGTGCTTCAATTACAGACCGCATATGCTCGTTATTTAGGATTGATAAATCTATCGGTAAATCTATTACCTCGTCGCTGATTGAACGAGAATTGTTGTAATGACTAACCTCTTTTAGGATATCAGTAGCTTGCACCTGTTCTAGGCGGTTATGATTCATTGTAATAACTGGCGATATACGAAGCTCGTCAGCAATACGCTTGTCAAGCAATGAATTACCATTCTTTTCAGTGTTAGCATTGTAAATTAAAGATTTTTGTTCCTGCATAGTAAAGAGACGATGTGGATCAAAATCTACGAGCAAAGTCTGCGGTTTTAGGCACTCTTTGATAACTTTTGTACCGTCGCTTAATTCACGAACATATTGATTTTGTAAGCGAAATATCGCTTGATCGTATTCTTGCGGACTAGATGTGTCTTTTAGATAAATCATCGTATCCCATTGTTCAACAGTTGATCCTGTTAACATGCGATTTACTGTTAAAGTAAGTGTCTTTTTACCTTCGGATTCTAATTTAGTTATTCTGGCTTTAATATCATTTGGAGTATTAAATGTATGTTTAGCATCCACTCCCGAAATATTCAGAATCTCATAATCCCCTAAATTCTTAAATTCAGATGTGTGGTCATTAATAAGTTTTTCCATTGCATCGCAAGAAGCACAATAAGGCAAAACCATTACAATATGCCTACACATTTGACCTTGCTTAATTTTATCGTAGTCTAAAAATCCTAAAAGCTTTGAGTCACTAGAAGTACCATCGATAATTTTTAGAAGGTCAAAAATTTCATCTTCATGTACAAATTTTTGATGCGCATTTGTTTTTGTGTCTTTCTTAATGGATTGCGGCTTAAAAAGAGCAGATAAAGCAAGACTTACACCATGCTTTTTCAGCTCATTCATTTTTTCTATAGTTCGCTTACTTGGGTGAAACGCGAAACGAATCATCTGAGGAAAACCAAAATAAGGGTTATCCCATTCCTCAACATCATCCTTATCTAAGTTTTCAGCATCCCAAGCTGCCTGTTCGCGAGCAATATCTGTAAATTGAACAAAAGAAATAATATCTTCTGGCTCAAATTCTGAGCCCATTAATATGCGATAAGGCGTACCAGAGAGATGCAATCGCACTTTAGCCTTTAATTCCTTGATTTGTTGATTTGCATCTTCAAAATCTATTTGATCATCTTCGTGTTTATCAAGAAACTTAATATTTTCTTTTAGGTCTTTTTTCTCGTCTGTTTGCACATTACGCAAAATCTCGCCATAACTTTGAGCGCGAGCGCCAAAATGTGTTTCATCAACAATTAATAAGTCAATTTTATTCTCAAAGACTTGTGCATGCTTTGCTTTAATTTCAGTGCCTTGTAAATCTTGCAGCGTTAGGAAAATGACTGCCGTTTCTCCTTTGTCATGAATATCTGAAATTGTATTATCGTTCTCTAATAATTCTTTTGAACTTAAAAAGTTATAGCCTTCAAAATTACCAGGCTGTTCTACGTTCTTCTTCCACTCTTCGCGAACGTCTGCTTTAGCAGAAACAATAAGCACAGTCTTTGCATTTATAGCTTTAGCGCATGCAAGCGATGTAAATGATTTACCAAATCGCATAACAGCATACATCAAAAGATTTGTACGACCTAAGTTTACAGCCCTTATAAAATTATCAACCGCTTCTTGTTGATTTGGGCGTAGTATCCACTTTGCACCTCGCTCATAGTGTACCGTAACAGCCAAGCGCTCATTGGAATCATAGTATGCATATTTATCACTATGTTCACCATATTTTTCACAAATATCGTTTATAGCTTCATCAATGTCAGAAGGAGTAGCATCTTTAAAAAATTCACGGCTATAGTAGAGATTCTTTTTAGGTAAATCTTGCGGTTTTAATCGTTCTTTACCGAGAGAAACTTCTAAGTAATGATGAACAGCGTGGTCACGAAAATAAACATCGTCAGTCACTGTTGCTGTATGTTCATATTCTTTCTTCAAATCTGGGAACTTGTGCTCCCATTCCTTTAATCGAATGCTGACAGGACGATAGGTATCTCCAACTTTTAGATAGTTGGGAATCGTGCCTGTTTGGAAAGCATAAATGTGAGGTGTAACTCTTCCAAAAATGATATTATCTAGCAATTCAAGATTGTCTACTTGCTTCATTGTTTTTCTCCTGTAAAAGTAAGTCATTAAATGTGTTGGTTTTATTAGTGAGCCAATCTTTTATTTGACAGGATGTTGAAGTTTGAGAATCTATATTTTTCTCGTTTTCTTCAAAATCAAATAAAGTTGGTTGTACGTTTTTTGGTGTCTCACTGCAATAAGGAGGGCATCCCGTAAGGCCATCCATTTGCCAGATGTTCCAGGAAATAATAGTTGCTATGCTTAAAAGTTCTGACTCTGTAGGTTTTCTATTAAGCGAATCACGCATATAATCAACATACGTTGCAAGAAGGTTTTCTCTTGCTAAAAGCAGACTATCTCCTTGATATTCGAAACCATATATAGACTCAAATGCACGTTTAGACCATTTGAGCCAATCTGTTTCATTATTAGTATTCTCTGTAACTATTCTAAGCTTGCGATCTAAAAGTCCAATACGTTGCTTAAGTGGAATTATTTCGCCAGTTGTTGCATCATAACGACTAACTAAATAAGGAGCTTCTCCACATGTTATTTCCATTCGCTGTTCATCTACATATGAGACCCAACTTTTAGAAGATTGATTTGGAAACTCAATTTTTTCCGTGGTAGAAATCCAGCTCTTGTCACTAGTACGATTAAAAACATTAGATCTACCAAACCATGCCTCATCAACCAAATTATTTTGTTCATTGCAAATCCAAGACGGTGTAAACACCTCAGCCTTATTTTTTGTTCGAGATGTTTGCAATTCGCGAGATTTTGATGTTCTAGGTGCAATCAGTCCTGAATATTTACCAGTAATTGAAGCAACGGTTATCTCGGAATTTGCTTGATGCATATGACCACAATCTTTATAATCATTTGTCGCCCAGCAAATATTGCGTTTTGTTGTATGATCTAACAATAAAGCAGAGAAAACTTTAGGATATTTCTCAGCCAATGTTTGCTCATCAACATTCTGCTCAAAAGTATAACCAGGAGTTGATTTACTCATTTACTCATTTCCTTAAACTTAACAACCATTTCAATAAGTCTTCAATTTTTAGTCAAACGAGGCAAATAATTTTGTTGACATATTCATATAATCAAACTCTTTTTTCTCTTAAACCTAGTAATCAAATTACCGCCGCAATGACTCTCCTCTTAAGTTATATATCACTTATACTTATTAAAGTGCATCTATATAATCTGCTTATAATTCTCATTCTTCCCCTATAAACACATATAAGCATCACATATCCCTACTCCGTATGAGAAGAATAATCAGATATATCTTCTCTTATTATATTTAACAATTATGACTGCAGCAACACAGTCATAAAATTCGTAAAAACATCAAAATTTGTACATACTCATACATGTGACAAGCTCACTTCACTATAGGAAGTGTTGATTGCTGTTGCATTTCTACTAAGAACTTATTAATTAGCTTTTTAAACACTATAGGGTACAATAAAAATGTAATTGCGGTGTGCGTTTGCGGACACGCACCTGTGGGAGCTGGCATAGTTTCGGCTCCCTCTTTTATTTTGAGTCGTTGAATAGGAATAGCAAATATTTAGAAATAGTGATAGAGTGATTGATGATAGCAGACCCCTAAGCCTACTAACAGTGCTCAAACCTGGGGGTTCTTTTTGTTTTTCAGCTAATTCAGTGTTATAGGGTTATAGGACGGGTTGTAACCCAAAATTATTTTCTATCACGAGGAGGGCACGGGTCATTCCCATGACTATCAGAATTCTGAATTCTGCCATCTATACCATGAACAATAAATTCAGTACCCTGATTTCTGCTGATTATTCTGCCAGCTTTTAATGCTTCAACTTTTGTTGCAGTATGAATGCTTGCGCGTTGTGAATCATTTCGTTTCACATCCCATCCACCATTCGGGTTATGAACTACATGGTGTTCGCTTCGTTCCATATAAAAGCCTCCTTACAGACTAGCAAACACAGCTTTCGTATACGATTGGATATCTCTAGGAGAATTCATTCCATACTGCTCTTTGATTTTCATAAAATAATCCCCAATCATCTGTTTATCAATAATCTTATTTGAAGAAGCATCATCTGGAAGATCCCCCCTAGTATTAATCCACGGAGACTCATTGTGAGTGAAGTCTTCCAAAATCTTTCCACTGTAACAACAAATATTTCGTATCACACTATCTAAAACAGCCTTCTCCTGAGCGGTAAATATAGAAGAATCAAATGATTCAACCTTTGAAATCGGATCAAAATGATAATCCGAATACTTCGCATAAATATCCCTGTAAACAGGCCCATGCGCCCAAGCTTCACAATCCTCAACAAAAATGTACTTTTTGAAAAATGCATAGAAGAATCCCTGTATATAATAAAGACTCTTCTGCAACGCTAATGGCGTGATATCCTCGCACTGATTTAGAAGATATGCAACAACTTCACTTATCTTCCCATCAAGCATGCCATTATTACCAATCAAAGCTGTAACAGCTTTATAACTTTTCTCGTAAGTCTGCTGAGAAATCAATCGACCCTTATTTTCCTCCAAAATACTCAGATAATAAGCAGGATCATCAAATAGTCGATTCAAAGTTTCAGAATATTGCCGAGTCGGTATATCACCATCTGCATAACGAGTAAACGTGTGTTCTCCCCATCCCAAAAGTATTGACAGTGGACGCTTACCAATATCATAACGTTCAGGAATTGCTCTAATCTTTTCAAGAGAAACAATTCCATTCTCTTTTCGGTAAACATCATAAAGCGCTTTCAAATTAGATCCACTAATTTCTTCAACATCTACATATGCTCCACAATTAGCGCACTTTGCTTCCCTGCCAACATAGTGATACTGAACACCACGAATAGTTCCAGTCATCTCCTTTTCTTCAACAGTATATGAAACTTCATCTCTACATTCTTCACAAAATACAACTCTTACGCTCATAATAATTCCTCCTTTAAAATTCCCTATCTAAACAAATAACCAATAGGCTTATTACGCTTATGAAAAGAGATCACAATTGTTCTTCTTCCATTCTTACCTTTAATTACGTTAAACTTCGTATATATGTCTACCAACTCTTGTTTTCCCAACGCATTAGCCAATGTTATTCTAGGAACGAAAACATAAAGAACTTCGCGCTCGTATCCTATCTTCATGTTTTGTAGACTATGACAAAAATCATCGACTTCCCCCTAACTCCCTTCGTGTACTATTGTACTAAAAGTTGTTCAGAAATCAAGGGGTTTGTACTAATTGGTACATTGTAATATTAGAATTGTTCCAGTTGGATTGAGAGATCCGAGTATAGTACACTTTTTTGAGTGCACAGAATGGATAGTGGGTGCACTTTTTAACGATAGAAAAAGCTATCGTTAAAAAGTTTGCCAATTATTAGGGTTATAGGGTTATAGGCCAAAAACCTAGAGTTTTTTGCTTTTTTCTTTGACTATAACTTGCTATAATTCTTTATGCGCGACAAGCTCACTTTACTATAGGAAGTGTTGATTGCTGTTAGCAGAGGGTCGCCGGTTTTGTGCGACCCTCTAGCATATTTACTTTCTCAAAAACAATGAGCAATTAAATTGTGAATCTTCTGGCACCTTTTATCCACAATAGCATGGAAAAATGTTGCTTTTTTTTTTAAGTGAATAAGATTTATTTTACGCATGCGATTTTTTGTTTTAGTCATAAAAAGTTGCATAATTTTCAAATCGAATTAGGAAAGGAAGAAAGATGAACGAAGGGAATACGGCCATGCCTCCAGCAAATGATCAACATAATGAATACAAGCATTTGAGCGGGCTTGGAGTATCTGCGCTTGTATTGGGCATTGTTAGCATAGTATTTTCGTTTGTGCCAATCATAAACAATTTATGCCTTGTTCTTGGCGTATTGGCCATTATATTTTCTGGCTGCTCGTTCCGTGCAACAGGTAAAAAGGGAAAGAAACGTGGTCGCGGAATGGTGATTGCTGGCCTTATTCTTGGCATTCTTTCTATAGTAATCACTTTGTCAATGCAAGCTAGTTTCAGCGCCTCTTTGAATAAAGCCACAGAGTCCATGAACAAAGCAAGTAAAAAGATGGATAACATGGCAAAAGGGATTGCTAATGAGAACGCCAAAGAAATGAAGATTGAAGTTAAGGGCACTGCTCCTACAGATATCAACTTGACGGTTGCTGGTTCAAGCAGTAATGAAAGTTCTGACAATGGTGTTTGGGAGAAAGTTTTGACTGGTAAGGATGCTCAAAAGGATTGGATGATTATGGCTAGTCCAAAGCTGGACGTTAATAATCCAACGCCAGATAATTACCAAGTTGAGTGCTCAATTACTGTTGACGGTAAGCAGGTTTCTCATAAGAGTGCAACTGGTTCAGCAGCTAATGTAATGTGCATGGCTTCTGACACAGCTACTAAGTAAAAAACTATGTAAGCAAACCTATAAAAACAAAAATCCCGACGAGATTTACGCGCCGGGATTTTTTCGTTATTTAGAATTATTTTATTTCACTGCCAGTTTTATCAGCAGCTTCGTTTTCAGCACTGTTTCCAGTATTGCTTTCAGAGCCATCTTCAGCACTGCTTTCAGAGTTGTTACCAGAATCCTCTGCAGAGTTATCTTCAGCGTCTTCATTAGAAGACTTGCTAGATTCATACAACTCAGCAATATCAAACTGCTGGCTCTTAAAAGTAAACTCCCCTAGCAATCCTTCGCCTTCAGAGTCAACTACTATGCGCTCACCGTCCGTCAAATTACCAAGAAGAATCTTCTCAGAAATCGTATCCTCAATGTCACGCTGAATCACGCGACGCAGCGGACGAGCACCGAGCAGTGGATCAAAGCCCTTCTGAGCGAGCAAATTCTTTGCTGCATCGGTAAGTTCAAGTGTCATATGGCGATCGAACAAGCGAGCATTAAGCTGCTTCACATCCATATCGACAATTTCGCGAACTTCCGTCTCCGTAAGCTGACGGAACACAATAGTATCGTCCAAGCGGTTCAGGAATTCTGGACGGAAGTGACGCTTCAATTCAGAATTAACCTGATCCTTCATACGCTGATAGTTAGAATCTGAATTATTACCGAGTGTAAAACCAGTATTAGCGGTCTTAGCGATGTCTCGCGTGCCAAGGTTTGTGGTAAGAATAATAATCGTATTCTTAAAGTCCACTTTACGTCCTTGTCCGTCGGTTAAGTGACCATCATCTAACACCTGAAGCAGCGTGTTGAAAATATCTGGGTGAGCTTTCTCAATCTCGTCAAAAAGCACCACAGAGAACGGCTTTCTGCGAACTTTTTCTGTAAGTTCGCCGCCTTCTTCGTAACCGACGTATCCTGGAGGTGCGCCGAAAAGCCTAGAAGCAGCATACTTTTCAGCAAATTCAGACATGTCAACGCGAATCAAAGCATCGTCATCGTCAAACAGGAAGTTTGCCAACGCCTTAGCGAGTTCCGTTTTACCGACGCCAGTAGGACCAGCAAAAATAAATGAACCAGAAGGACGCTTAGGATCCTTCAAACCAACACGCGCGCGACGAATAGAACGAGCCAAAGCTGACACAGCCTCGTCCTGTCCGACGATACGCTTATGTAGTTCAGCTTCCATTTGAAGGAGCTTCTGAGATTCAGCTTGCGTAAGTTTTACTACCGGAATACCCGTAGTACTTGAAACAACAGAAGCGATCATGTCTTCGTCAACAACCATCTTGACGTTAGATTCGCCTTCTCGCCACGCCTTTTCTTTCTCCGCAGCCTCATTTTCAAGTTTTTCTTGATCGTCACGAAGATTTGCAGCTTCCTCAAAGTCCTGCCTCTTAATTGCCTCATCCTTCTTCTCAGAAAGTTTAGCAATCTTATGATTGAGTTCTTTAAGCTCAGGCGGCTGAGTCAAACGCTTAATTCGCAAGCGTGCGCCAGCTTCGTCGATAAGGTCGATAGCTTTATCTGGAAGGTGACGGTCTTGAATATAGCGGTCAGAAAGTTCCGCGGAGGATTGCAAAGCGCCGTCCGTAATTGTTACGTTATGATGATTCTCGTAACGCGAACGCAAGCCTTTAAGAATCTCAATCGTTTCAGCAATAGTAGGTTCTGGAACCTGAATTGGCTGGAAACGACGCTCTAATGCGGCATCCTTTTCGATATATTTACGATACTCATCAGTAGTAGTAGCACCAATAGTCTGTAGCTCGCCTCGTGCAAGCATTGGCTTAAGCATGTCGGAAGCGCCCAACGCTCCGTCAGCAGAGCCAGCTCCAACGATGGTGTGAATTTCATCGATGAACAGTACAATGTTTCCGCGCAATTTGATTTCCTTCAGCACCTTCTTCAAGCGCTCTTCGAAATCACCGCGATAACGCGAACCTGCAACCATTGAGCCGAGGTCTAGGGAATATACCTGCTTACCTTTTAAGGTTTCTGGCACATCGCCTGCAACAATCTTTTGTGCAAGACCTTCAACTACTGCGGTTTTACCAACGCCTGGCTCGCCAATTAACACAGGATTGTTTTTCGTGCGGCGAGAAAGCACAACCATCACTCGTTCTATTTCTTCAGAACGACCAATAACTGGATCAAGCTTGCCTTCTTGAGCCTCGAGCGTCAAATTTCGTCCAAATTGATCGAGTAACGCAGAACCGGACTTGTTACTCTTATCTTGTACGCTACCGGCGTTCGCTAATTCGCCTTTCTCACCATTATTGCTGGAATCAGTGGTTCCACGAATTAAATCGACTACAGTGCTTCTCAAGTCCCCAAGATCGACTTCCATTTTTATGAGTACCTGGGTGCCAATGCCTTCGCCTTCACGAAGTAAGCCTAGAAGAATATGCTCAGTACCAATATAACTGTGTCCAAGCTGTAGTGCTTCACGCAAGCTCAATTCCAACACTTGTTTAGCGTGTGGTGTGAAAGGAATGTGGCCACTTGGGGCTACTGTTCCTTTCCCAATCATTTCTTCAACCTGCTTGCGCGTGCCTTCTAAATCTACGCCTTTTGAGCTTAACGCTTTTGCTGCTATACCTTCGCCTTCGCGAATAAGCCCAAGCAAAATATGCTCAGTGCCAATATAGTTGTGCTGAAGCGAGCGAGCCTCTTCTTGAGCTAGCACAATTACGCGTCGTGCGCGGTCAGTGAACCGTTCAAACATAACTGCCTTCCGTTCTTTTCCTTCGTTCTATGGTAACGAGTCGCCATGACGCGAAGTTACCCCCTATGTACGTGACTATGTACGTGCTATGTATGCGAATAGACCAATACTTACTATCTACTTGTGTTGCCTGCGGGATTTCCTTTTGTATAAGTGCATTGCCGTAGAAGCTGTAGAACGAGCGCGATTTTTCGTTTGCGTGGTTTCGTCAACTTGTTGAGTATCGATAGTGTCATTAATATCGACAGTATCGATAGCTCTGTCAACTTCGGCATCTTGCGTTACAGTTTCCACTCGATCTTGCTGCACAAGCTGTTCCGATTGTTCCGATTGTTCTTTAGACTCTTGAGCTTCGACTGTGTGAAGATTGCTGTCGCTACTGCGATCTGTTTGGGTTACAGACTGCTGCTCTGGTGTCTTAGTCGTCGTTGCTGTTTCTGCGTCAACTGTTTTATCAGTTGTTCCAGTGGTTTCAGCGGTTTCAGAAGTTTCCGCTAATACTTTTTTAGCACTTGACTTTTCGTCATGAGTTCTATTGGCTACTTTACGCTTTCTGCGGCGATTTTCTTTACTATCCTCAATAGCTTCCTCAATAAGTTCAACATCTGCACGTTCATCGCGAGGTGCTTGCTGAAGAATGTCAATATGATAATCGTCGTAGGCTGGTGCCGACTGTATCCATAGCTGAGACGGTTCAGGAGGTTCAATGTCTGAATGCTCGCCGCAGGCGTGATCGAGTGATACCACTCGCCCATCGTCTGGACTCCACATGTTTGCACACACTCCAAACATGGAACCTAAGCTTCCGGCTAGCGGAATCATAAAACCACAGGAAGAGCATGCTTTACCATCAGCTACTTTTGTTGATAGCGATTTTGGTCCGTGCTGTCCGGAATACCAGCGTTTAGCCGTTTGTGAAAGGGCTTCAGCTGTCATCACTCGTCTGCGAGACAATCGCAGAGTTGATACTGCTTCCTCAAGATCTTCGTCTTCATCGAATAGTACTTGAGAATCCTGCTGCTCAGTAAGATTTTGAGATTTTTCAGGCTGATTTTCATCGGTGGCTGGGTATTCCGCACTATTTTCTGAAGCACTATTTTCTGAAACGTCACTTTCCGAAGTACTATCTTCCGAAGTACCATTTTCTGAAGCCATGCCGTCTGAAACGGTGGCATTGCCTTCCGAAATAACAGTATTGTCGTTTCCTTCTTCAGTTTTTGCTTCATCGTCTTCGCGAGAGTTTGTTAGCTCGCGCTCAATGCGACGGGTTGGACGGAAACCATCTTCGAGGCGAGGATCGTCTTCTTCTGTCCCCATAGTATCCATAACTGAAAGATCGCTTGGCTTTAAACGATCCTTCCATGGAATCCACGGAGGTGGCAGCAGCGAATCATCTGTAGGAATTAACGTGGATTCGTTAACCGTCCAGCGCTGCAATTCTTCATCGTGATACAAGGTGACGGACCATTGCCACCCTTCGTAACCAACTAGCTTGCTTACGAAACGAAAATCGGTAACTCCATCACCAAGGTCTATCGAAGTTACAAAATCGCCAACAGCGTCTGTGCGTTCTGAAGTTTCCACAGCTACGCTAAGCGCAAGCTTTTGCGGATCCATCACTTCATCAGTCATCAATACTATTTCCTGAACACTATTCCTGAACGTCAAAATTATCGGCTACAGCACGCAACAATGTAGCAAGTTTTTTGCTTTCGGCGGCCGAAGGATAATGACGACGACGCAATCCATTGCCAGCTGAATCGAGGAGTTTGATAAGATCCTCAACGATGGCTGCCATATCTTCTGCTTTAGGACGAGTTGCTTTTACCAATGAGGGCGTAGCGGCAATCACATTAAGACCCATGGCTTGTGGGCCTTTGCGTCCTTCAATTACCGAAAATTCAACGCGGGTACCTTTGTGCAATGTTTTTATGGTAGCAGGCAGCGCTGCGGCAGGCAGGAAAACATCCTTCCCGTCGTCGCTAGCAATAAAGCCGTACCCCTTCTGCGTATCGTACCAACGCACACGCCCATTGGGCATAACACACCTCACTCACATAATATCCACACTCATATCTCACAGCGTTCTACGCGAAGCAGAAAAACCTGCGTTTGATGCGTGAAACGGCTATGGACAGTGTACCAAATATTGGTTATTACTTGTATCGCTTATATCATTGTAGCGCATACACGCGGGCAAACGAACCTTTCGCTATGAGTAACGAAGAAACAGGCGCGTTACACGCACGAATTAACAGCATTTCGTCATGCCGTTACGACTGTTTCGTTGTATCCTCAACTTCAGTTACAGGCAACACAACCGTAAGAGTTAGACCATGCTGCGTAATGTCGAGGTTTTCAGAACCATCCATGGTATCATCGTCGGAATTCGTAGCGTTTTCTGCGTTTGTGGCACAAATAGTCAAAGGATTAGAAATTGTTGCGCAAATAAACCCGTGGTGCGCTTTAACTACTGATTGAGCGATAGCCATGCCTAAGCCGGTACCGCCCTTTTCTCTCGCTCGAGAAGGATCAGCAATATAAAAACGTTCAAAAATGCGCGAAAGTGATTCTTCCGGAACGCCTGGTCCATGATCAACTACGCGAATTACGGCGTAATTATTACCGGTATTAGTCGACTGACTTACTTCGGCAGCTTCCAGAAATTCTTTTAAGGATTGGCTTACAGAAGGCATACGTGACAAGTCATCAGGCGAAATAGAAGCTTTCATCACACCCATGGCAATTTCTACAGGAGAATCACTTGGCGTGTAACGATGAATATTTCCAACAATATTCGTCATTACTTGACGTAGTCTTGCGCCATCTCCCAAAAGAGTGACGTTAGGAAGTTTGCCGCTGTGGAATAATAGTTTGCGCTCAAAATTGCAGTTGGTACAATTCATAAGCTTCCACTCATCAGAAAGTGTCAGCGTACCTTGTTGAACTGCTCTAACTGGATCTAATGCGTGTAAATCATTAGCTGCATCAGAAAGAATTGGAGACAAACTCACCTGCTGAGAAATATTAATGCCACGTCCTTCGTCGAAGCGTGCCAAAGAAAGTAAATCTTCAACAAGTTCGGTCATACGTTCACTAGAGGCTTTAATATGAGCGATAGAATCGTCAGCTCTCTCCTGTTCACCAGGCATGCTTCGCCACATTGTGTACAGCTCCGCGTAGCCGTGAATTGCTGCAAGTGGCGTTCGTAATTCATGGCTTGCGTCAGAAACAAATCGTTTCATTTTTTCAGTCATTGCTTCTTGCTCATTAAAGCCACGCTCAATTCTGGCGAGCATGGAGTTAAGAGAAGCCGCTAAAGATCCAACCTCAGTGTTTTCTGGCGCTGCAGGAACTCGCCTGCTTAAATCGCCTGAAGCAATCTTCGAAGCTGTTTTTTCAATTCGTTTCAACGGTCCAAGAGTAGACTGGATTATGAGTGCTGCGAATACTGCTCCTAGCAAAATGACGGCAATACTTACCATAATGCAGTAGCGTGTAAGCGTATTAACTGTATCGAGCTGATCGCTAAGCGATAACGCAATATAGACAAAACCTTGAATATGCGTATCTGAATTGTACTCGTTTGGTGACCCCCACGTTAATACGAGTACTCGCCATGGTGCGCGAGCAGCTTTTATAGTAGATTCGTCAATACCACTGGTATTACCTTTTATGCGAGATGGAGCCGTATAAGGCTTGCGGGTAACAACGCCTTTGTTAGCGGAACCATTAGCTGGGAGTTTCGGCATGGCTACCAAGTCTCCCCTGAGTTTAGGAATTAACGGCGTAGCTATAATTTTGTTATTTGTATCCCTAATTTGTAGGAAATAATCGTTAGGCCCCGCTGTCGATTGGTTACTATCTTTCGTACGCAGCATGCCAATATTGTCGTAAATAAGCTGCGCTTGGTCAGTGAGCTGGGCGTCAGTTTTTTCCAGCAAGTAATTACCAACCAACTGACGAATTGACAAAGAAATACAAAACGCTGCCACAGTTAACACTACCAACGTGCATGCTACCAAACGAGTGCTCAGCGGGATTGTGCTTATGCGTCTTTTTAGCCAGCATGTTTTGCGGGGTTTATCGTTCGCAGTGGCAACTGAACCCGGTAATACCATTATGCTTTTGCCAACAGCTTTTTGCGGATCCTTGTTTTTGTTTTTGTCTGCGCTACTTTCAGCTCCACTACCTTTAGGTTTGCTTTGCTTGTCGTCTTTTTGATTATTGCTTCGCATAATCAGGCTTGACCTGCCTTCGGTTCGCGAATCATATAACCAATGCCGCGCTTGGTTTCAATAAGTGGGACCACTTTTTGAAGATTGCCATGTTCGTCAGTGATTTCAATACCATCAACTTTTTTACGAAGGTACGAAATATAGGATTCTACGATAGCCGCGTCACCGCCCCAATCATATTGCCAAACGTGGTTCAAAATTTGGCTTTTTGATAATACGCGACCTTCGTTGTCCATTAAGTAGTGCAAGAGCTTGTATTCTGTTGGACTGAGTTCGATAGGTACGCCACTTCTCGTTACGTCGTGGGAATCCTCGTTAATCTCAAGGTCTGCTACACGAATAACAGGAGTTTGCTCATCCTGTTCTTGGGTTCGGCGAAGAATAGCACGGATTCTTGCTACTAGTTCTTCCAAGCTAAACGGTTTAGTGACGTAATCGTCTCCACCAACGGTCAGACCCATAATCTTATCTTGTGTATCATCCCTAGCTGTGAGGAATAACACAGGAACTGTGATGCCGTTTTGACGAATACGCCTTGTGACAGTGAAACCATCAATGTCTGGGAGCATAACATCCATGACGATAAGGTCAGGTTTTACTCGTTCTATAACTTCAACGGCTTCAGACCCCGATGCCGCTGTTTCCACCTCAAAACCTGCGAAATGTAAAGATGCCACTAAAAGTTCGCGAATTGATGGTTCGTCATCGACCACAACAATAGATGCTTCAACGTTCTTACTCATACTGATTAGCATCACTTATGAAGCTGAATGTTTCCTGAATAAATACTGAAAATAAAACGAGGTATTTTCTAAAAACAGGTAAATTCCCCGCATAAAACGACTTTAGCGATGTCTTGCGTGTCGCCTGCGAGCTTTTCTTTTGCCAGTTAAAATTTGGCGTTGAATATAACGCTTACGAAGTAACAGAATCGTCACCATAACGCACAGAACCAGCAGTATTACCAACATAACAAGAGTAGACAACAGGCTTGCTGACGTAGTGGTAGCGGTACGTTTTGAACGAATAATCTGTTGCATCATCATTATTGCGGATTGATCCCAGTGAGATCCGGATGTACTCACTAATGGTCGGTATGCTGCGTCGGATAGCATATCAGCTGTTCTTTTACTTTTCAACCATTCGTCAGAATTAGGAGATACTGCAACTACTAGTCGCCCGTCGTGAGTAGCTACAGCCAGCAACACTGTATTTCGGGCAGGTAATGTGCTTGTAAGAAGATCACTCGCCCATTGTGAAGGATTATTCGTATTGCCAAAAGTCGATAAGTAGAGCAGCTTTACCGTAACTCCTGTACGCTTTTTTGTTTCAGCAATCATGTCGGAAACTTTAGTTACCGAATCACCTAGTAGATTTTCTGTATCGGTAATTGAATCAGTTGCAACAATACCGGAATTTTGCGAATTGTCGGCAGCGTAAGCCGTTCCTGACAGGAATGAATTTATTGGCAATTGCGAAGTAGCTGTTGGTTCTGCTGTTGTTACGTGTGCGGACAACGATACTGCGGAAACTATGCAATCTAAAGGAAGTAATGCAATAACGTTAAGTAAGCATGATACGACGGCAATAAGTATGATTCTTGTGCGCATGGGTGCTGTGTGAGTATTGTGTGGGCAGCAGTTAAAAATGTGGATAAGTGACAAGCTTTTAACCACATGCGCGGAAAAATCTTTCGCATACTTTGTTGATGGCATATATTCATCATACCGTGACATTACACAAGCAGACACAACACACTATACCTTTTGAGTCTTGCCAGTGTAGTGCTGCAGCAAATACACAAACGCTTACACAAGCTAAATATTAGGGGGGAAATATGGCACAATTTCGGGTTGATTCAGAACAAATTCAGCAAGCTGCTGCAGCAGTTGGCACTTCGGTTAACTCAATTAGACAAGCCGTTAACGGAATGTATGCCAATTTACAGCAGTTGCAAAGTGTGTGGACAGGTAGCGCAGCTACACAGTTTGCATCAACAGCACAGCAATGGCGTGCAGCACAGCAGCAGATGGAACAGTCTCTTGAAGCGATTCAGCAAGCTATGCAGCAAGCGTCTGGAGTGTATCTTGACGCAGAAACGCAAGCGACATCGCTATTCGGCATGGGCTGACGCATGCGAAATCACAATATGCATGTGTGAAACGAAATAAAACGAAATAAAAATGGCGACCGCCCCTAAAAGCGTGCCGCCATTTTTCTATTCACTACTTTACAAATAACAAATAGTATTTATAAAGCTAACCGCAAATCAACTTTCGATTTAGTAGCCCATGTCAGCGCCGGCTTGTGGTGCTGCAGCTGGCTTCTCAGGCTTGTTTGCAACCACAGCTTCAGTGGTCAAGAACAAGCCAGCAATAGAAGCAGCGTTCTGAAGTGCAGAGCGAGTTACCTTCACTGGGTCAGTAACGCCAGCAGCCATCAAATCTTCATAAGTGTTGGTTGCAGCATTAAAGCCTTCGCCTTCTGGAAGTTCACGTACCTTGTTAAGCACAACGTCACCAGAAACACCAGAGTTCTGAGCAATCTGCTTGATTGGAGCTTCTACAGCGCGGAACACGATGGCAGCGCCAGTAGCTTCCTCACCCTTAAGATCGGTGATTGCAGCAGTCTTTTCAACCTTTGTAGCAGCCTGAACAAGGGCTACGCCGCCACCTGGAAGCAAGCCTTCCTCAATAGCAGCCTTAGCATTACGAACAGCATCTTCAATACGATGCTTACGTTCCTTAGCTTCAACTTCAGTAGCAGCGCCAACCTTAATAACAGCTACGCCGCCAGCGAGCTTAGCAAGACGCTCTTGAAGCTTTTCGCGATCGTAATCAGAATCAGTGTTCTCGATTTCAGCGCGAATCTGAGCCACTCGAGCATCAACATCTTCCTTAGAGCCAGCGCCGGAAACGATAGTCGTCTCATCCTTGGAGACAATCACCTTAGCTGCGTGACCGAATACAGAAGCATCAATAGAATCGAGCTTCAAGCCAAGATCGTCAGAAACAACCTGAGCACCGGTCAAAATTGCCATATCCTGCAACATGGCCTTACGACGATCGCCAAATCCTGGAGCTTTTACAGCAACCGTGTTGAAAGTGCCACGAATCTTGTTGAGTACCAAAGTTGGCAACGCTTCACCATCAACGTCTTCAGCAATGATGAGCAAAGGCTTGCCGGACTTCATAACAAGTTCAGCAATATGAACGATATCCTGCTGGCTAGAAACCTTACCGGAAGTGAGCAAAATGTAAGGATCTTCAAGCACAGCGGTTTGATCGTCAGCATTAGTGACGAAGTAAGGGGAAATATAACCCTTGTCAAAACGCATGCCTTCAGTGAAGTCCAAGTCAAGACCAAACTTGTTGTTGTCTTCAACGGTAACAACACCGTCCTGGCCGACCTTATCCAAGGCTTCAGCAATCTTTTCACCAACTTCAGAATCTGCTGCGGAAATAGTAGCGGTAGCAGCAATTTGCTCCTTAGTTTCTACATCCTTAGCAGAAGCAAGCAGTTGCTTGACAATTGCTTCAGCAGCCTTCTCAATTCCGCGACGAAGCGCGATTGGGTTGCTACCGGCAACAACGTTCTTCAAACCTTCGTGCACCAAAGACTGAGCAAGCACAGTAGCGGTAGTAGTACCGTCGCCAGCAACGTCATCAGTCTTCTTAGCAACTTCCTTCACCAGTTCGGCGCCAATACGCTCATATGGGTCTTCAAGATCAATTTCTTTAGCGATAGAAACACCATCGTTAGTAATGGTTGGAGCACCATAAGCCTTGTCAAGCACAACATTGCGACCCTTTGGGCCAAGTGTTACTTTGACTGTATCTGCAAGCTTATCGAGACCTGCGAGCATACCCTGACGGGCGTCCTCTTCATAGGCAATAATCTTTGCCATTATTCCTCCACATACGTTATTTATGGACTATTCACTGCAGTCTTGAGCTACGAGCCGTCAGCTGCTCGTTATCACTCACGAGACTTGAGTGCTAATTTGAAGATTAGCACTCTCTGCCCCCGAGTGCCAACTTTTTGGCGTTTATTAATAAAAAAGCCGGTTGGAAAACACCAACCGGCAACAATAATAAGTTATTTATAAAAGTAAGTTTGGAAAACAATCACTTGCACAGCACAACCACAACTGGCATAACGATGTCTTGAGAACTTTCAACAGCACTAATGCCCAAAGCTTTTGCAATATCTTGTGCAGCAGCTCGCTGAGACTCGTCTTTATACCAAACTACAGAATTCGTAGGAACCTTACCTGTTGGGTTAGCTGCAGTGACGTTCGTATATCCATTTTGCTTCAACTTGTTAGCACTTTGTGCAGCATGGCCTGTGATATTAGTTGCATTGATTACTCGAACTGCAACAGACTTATCGATAGGCGCTTGAGACGAAGATTGAGTTGCAGCAGTGTCTTTAGTGTTGCCAGTGTCTTTTTTATTAGCACTGTCAGCGTCTTTTTTACTTGCCTTAGTTGAACTATTGGCTTGCGAATTGTCACTGCTGTTAGTGTCGGCGTCAGCTGAATCATCGTCATCTTCATCATCTTTTGGCTTCTCAGCATCAGTCTTTTTAACTGTTTTTTGTTGCGAAATTTGCTGAGTATGATTCCAAGGCAATGGAAGATGCGAAATCTCACCAGATAACACTGCCCACACAATAAAACCGGCTACAGCAGCAGAAACCAACACCGCAACGTAAGGAAGCAATATGGAATACCATGCGAGATTTCCGCGGTGCACGCCGACAGGGCCCTCCGGTGGCTCATCAAAAGCGTCAGGCGTATACGACACGTTCTGCTTATTTCGCGCCATAATTGCATTCCTCCAACAAAATCATCAAACAATATGTGTCCATACTACCGAATGCTGAGCACAAAGCACAATTGGAATTTCATAAAAGACACAACCATTATGATTTGTTTAGGCACATATATGCCATGACATACAGTAGCAATATGAATGCTAAGCATATTAAACCGTTAGAAGAACTTATGGACCCGGATTGGGCGAAGGCTTTAACGCCTGTAGAGCCTCAGATACGAGCGATGGGAGATTTTTTACGCGAACAAATCGCTCAGGGACATCATATTCTTCCCGCAAGTCGCAATATTTTGCGAGCGTTTAGTATTCCACTCAACAGCATAAAAGTTTTAATAGTTGGACAAGATCCATATCCTACTCCGGGGCATCCGGTGGGCTTAAGTTTTTGCACTGCTCCCAAAGTTCGTCCATTGCCGAAAAGTCTTATCAATATTTATAAAGAATTAACTACAGATCTTAATATACCTACTCCGGAAAGCGGAGACTTAACGCCGTGGACTCGGCAAGGTGTTATGTTACTAAACCGTTGCCTAACTGTAGAAGCTGGGAAAGCAAACAGTCACCAAGGAAAAGGCTGGGAAATAGTAACGGACGCAGCTATTCGTGCACTTAACAATAGAAGCGATGTCAACGGTAAACCATTACCGTTAGTAGCTATTCTGTGGGGGCGAAACGCACAAAGCTTAGCTCCGTTACTTACTAACGCAGTACTCATAACTTCCCCACACCCAAGTCCTCTTTCTGCAATGAGAGGATTCTTTGGTTCACGTCCCTTCTCAAGAGCAAATCAAGCACTTATAAACATGGGAGCTTCACCAATCGACTGGTCTCTTTCTTCCCAAGAAGTGTAGGTTCACACCATTAAGCTTTTTCACCTCACCATAGCGTTACTACACTATTGCTTGGTGAAATGCTGATTTTTGCAGGTGTCGGTACTGCATATCGTCTACCATGGGGAACATGGCATTATTTCCACCGCAACCGAAAAAACAATCGACAGGTAGCTCATTAGACATGACTGCTAACCCACTTACAGGCGCATCGGTACTGCAACCTCCTACTGCGCACAAGCAGACGCCAACGAGTGTTTCACATGAAGATATACGCCGTTGCCAGCAGATTGCTAACGTTTTGCGCTCGCGTTTTGCGCAGACTTTAGTTGGACAAGAATCATTGCGTGAATCCCTTATTCTTACGCTTATTGCAGGGGGTCATATTCTTATTGAATCTGTGCCTGGTCTTGCAAAAACTACTGCAGCACAAACGCTTGCTACCGCAATGTCGGGAAGTTTCCGAAGAGTTCAGTGCACTCCTGACTTAATGCCGGCTGATTTAGTTGGTACGCAAGTGTTTGATTTTGCGTCGCAACGTTTTACTACGCAAATCGGCCCTATACACGCCAATGTTATTTTGCTCGACGAAATTAACCGTTCCAACGCAAAAACTCAGTCAGCAATGTTGGAAGCTATGGCTGAGGGCGCAACCACCATTGGTGGCGAACGAATTGCTTTGCCTCAACCATACATGGTTATTGCTACGCAGAACCCGATTGAGGAAGAAGGAACATTTAATCTTCCTGAAGCTCAAATGGATCGTTTTATGGTGAAAGCTGTTATGACCTATCCTCAGCCTGATGAGGAAGTGCGAATGTTGCAGTTACTCACTCAACGTGGGTCGGATGTTGTGGATCCTGCAACGTTAAGTAGCCAACGTATTAGTTTGCAAGACGTTGTGTTTATGCGTTCCGCAGCACGCCATATTCACGTTTCTGAAGCAGTAATGAAATATGCTGTCGATCTTGTTGCGACTTCTCGTGGCAAGGGCACACACCCACTACCAACCATTAGTTCGCTCGTACGCATGGGTGCTAGCCCGCGTGCATCAATCGCTCTTATTCGCATTGCTCAAGCTCATGCACTACTTTCGGGACGAGACTATGTTATTCCAGAAGATGTGAAGCTCTTTGCGCACGAAGTCCTCAGACACCGTATTCTTTTAACTTTTGAGGCGCTGGCAGATGCTATCAGCACTGATCAAGTTATTGACGCACTGGTAAAGACGGTTCCTGTGCCATGATATCTATGAGTCGAAAACAAGCTGCTCGTAAGCAAAAGACACAATCTTTTAATGCTGCAGTAAGTTTAAAGAATCATGGAAAGATACCATCGATGGTTGCTAATAGTGCGGATCAAATATCGGTATCTTCTCGTATTAGGCGACTGACGTTGTCAAAGCCAGCTGCAGCAGTACGCCGTAAAATTGAGTCCCTAGATCAGCGTATCGATTTACCTATTGCTCGTAAAGCTTTAGGATTGCTAGAAGGTGACCATCCCTCTCATAAGCGCTTCGGCAACGGTGACGTTATTGACATTCATGCTTGGCAGCCTGGAGATGAGGCTCGCATGATGAACTGGTCTGCCAGTGCACGAAGCGGTCAGCCTATGGTTTCCTCACGCGAAAGAACTTCGTCTTCACAAACATGGATTGTGATGGACGCGAGCATCAATATGAATGGAGCTTGCAATTCTCAGGAAACGTTGTATGAGGTTGCTTCTAATGCTGCATGTTTTTTTGCTTTGTTAAGTTTGAAGCGACACGACTCCGTCTCACTACTGTGTGTAGACGGCGACAATTTGCTTACTGTAAAAGCTGCTAGAAATCTTTCAGACTTCGAGCGCAATCTTGATTGCACACTATTCAAGGCTCGTTGCAATGTCAGGAATATTGAGGCTTTGATTACTGCTACTGAAAAAACCGCCGGCCGTAACAACCTCATAGTATTTATTAGTGACGAGTACGCTATCAAAGCTCATCATACTGAGCTTTTGAAAAAACTTACGCAAACGCACCAACTGATTGTTGTTTCGCTATGCCCGGTTAATCCTTGCGATCAAACTTGCTCAATGCTGTTGCACGATGGCGTAACTTTGCGCAAAATCCCTGCTTTTTTGCAAAATCAGTACACTAAGAAGGAAATTGAAGCGCGCAGGGAAATGAACAACAATGCTTTGCACGACATGTTACTTAACGCCAACACTTCACTTATTTGCGGGAAAACAAGCGAAGAAGTATTCTATGCGGCCGCAAAAGTCATAAGTCAAACTTCAACTCGCAGTGTCTCCCTGTTACGCAAGGAGGACGAATAGTAGTGAGTATGTCACAAATTCACGGTCAACTCCACGACGAAACATTATTCGTAAGCCTTTTAGCAGCGACCTTGCTAGTAATAATTGTCGCGGGCGTATTGTTGTACTTTACCTTCAAGAGATCGACGACGCTGAGCAATAATTCTCACGCTACACAAGACGCTGTGCACGTTCACAATGCTCATAAACAAGCATGGCGCAAAGAAATAGATAATATTGTGCAGCAATACAATCAAAACGAGTTGAGCCAAGATCAAGCTTGCGCACAATTAGCAGCTGTGGCAAGAACTTACGTTTCCCTGTTGAGTGGGGAGGATATTAATACGCACACGTTGGGCGAATTAAGTTCACTTCGTCTTAAATGGCGTAACAAAAAAGGTGCCGATATGTTGCGACAAACCATAGCAGCATTGTATCCTCCGGAATTTGCAGACAGTGAAGAAAACGAGCAGGCGCGAAATACCAGTGTTGAGCAGGCTGCTGGCTGGGTGTTGGCGTTACTCGAGGGGTGGAATGCCAGGGGGCAACGCTGATGAGTAAAAATTGGCGGGAAGCATTATGGCCTTGGAAATGGCAGTGGCCACTACTTTTGGTTGCAGGAGTAGTTTTGAGTGCAGTGCTTATCGGTTTAGTACTCGTATGCGATATGCTGCATGAAAGAAAGCTTAAAAAACAGTATCGCGAGCATCAGCACAGTGAGAGTAACAACTTTTATACTTTTACACTTGACGACGATTTACAGGGTGCTGTTACAAGTCGCATTTGGCATGAGTGGCGCATAATGAAACGTTGCGCAAGTGTTATGCTTACAATTTCGCTGGTTGGTGCTCTTGTAACTGCTGCCAGACCAGCTCGAGTATTGAATGCCGACGAACAAGTAAGCTCTCGCGATATAGTGCTTTGCTTAGACGTTTCCGGATCTGCCCTCCCCTACGATCGCGAAGTTATCCAAGCGTACCTCAATTTTATTGAGCATTTTCAAGGTGAACGTATTGGACTCAGCATTTTCAACTCGACGTCAAGAACTGTTTTCCCACTTACTGACGATTATCGTATGGCAAAAAAGCAGCTGCAATATGCCGCTAACCTACTTGGTGGCGTTCAATCGCAAAATCGTATTGATCATTTGCAAGAGCGTCAGTATCAGCAGATTTCAGATTGGCTTGACGGCACGCAAAATCGTAAAAATGCAACGTCGCTTATTGGAGATGGTTTAGTTAGTTGTGCTGCGATGCTACCGGGATTTATTTACGGCTCCGCTCATAACGCTCGCAAAGTTCAAAGCAGGTTTAACCGCAGCGCTTCTATAGTTCTTGCTACCGATAATGTAGTTTCTGGTAAGCCAACATACTCTTTGAAACAGGCTTTAGACTTAACTGCTAGAGCGCGAATACGGGTTGACGGATTATATTCCGGAGCAAAACAAAACGAGAACAGCGATACTACTCTCGAAATGAAAAATCTTATCGAATCTCAAGGCGGTGTCTTCCTAACGCAACATGACACGGATTCGGTGCTTACGCTGGTAAAAGAAATCGAACGGAGGCGTAGCACGATTCCTCACGGGAATATGCAATCTGCTTTTAGTGACGATCCAGGAATATGGGTGCTGCTCACTATTATCAGTTTGTTAATTTGGCTTGCCCTTTCAAAGAGGATAAAGCGATGAGTATAACAATGTTTTCTACCGCATCGTTACTAAATTTGGCACAATTGCGTGCTTCTGATACTTCGCAAGCCGGGCAACTTGTGCTCGCTCCTTCCTACGGATGGATTGTTGCAGGGATTGCAATACTTCTGCTATTTGCTGCAATCTGCTTCGAAATAGTGCCGTTACGCAGGAACCTGACACTTACTAATGAAACGTTAGCAATGCGAATACGTCGAATCGTCATTTGCTTACTGCTTATGGTTTGCGCACTTTCTCCTAGCGTTATGCGAGCAACATTACAGCGTGCAGTCAATGCTACTAACGTGATTATTGCCCTCGATATTACCGGTTCAATGCGAGCTAATGATGCGCAATATGGTCACGATGGTCGCATGACGCGTATTGACGCTGCTCGAAAAGTAGTAAAGCAAATCACGAAATCCTACGCTAACGCAAGCTATGCTGCAATTTCCTTCGGAGCATCAACCTGCGTCGATGTGCCATTAACACCAGATGCTAAAGCCGTAGACAATTGGATAGATACGCTTCGTACGGAACCAACCAGCGTAGCGCAAGGAACAAGTCTTGACGCGCCTATTGACCAAACGTTACTTACCGCAAAAGCTATTCACGACGCTCATCCTGACGACACCACCGTCTTATATGTAATAAGTGATGGCGAAGAAACAACTCAGCGCAAACGACGCACATTCTCATCATTGCGAGGCTATATTACGCATGCCTTCGTTATTGGCGTAGGCTCTGCTCAAGGCGCTCGCATACCGATAGGTCGTACAGAACTTACGTTGGACGACGATAGCACAGATCAGAACACTGATGCGAGTGAATCGAAAGACTGGGTTATTGATCCCTCAACAGGCAAGCCTGGTATTTCGAAGCTGGATGAGAAAAATCTGCGCAACATAGCAGACGAGTTAAGCGGAAAATACGTACATATAGTGCGTAACGCAACGATTGGCAGTGAAGCAAAATCTATTCTTTCTCACCAATGGCGCATGAACGAAACCGCTAAACCTCGTTTGAGGCCGGAACCTGTTATTTGGCCATTTGCGGCACTTGCGGCGGCTTTATTACTGTGGGAACTTATAGCGTGGCTCATTACATCGAGGAAATTAGTATGAAGCGTATATCTAAACGCGTAATAATACGCATTGTTGCCTCTCTTTGCATACTTGTCGCAATAGTAGTTGCGTACTACGCAATTGTGAATTGGCGAGCGCAATGCACGTATAACGCTGCAACTAATAATCTTATTGCCAATATGAAAGCTGCCAGGAGTATCGACAGTGACAAAGAGGTTTTGTTGACGCAGCAGCAACAAACTAATGCGCAATTTGAAGAGGCGCGTGCGCAGCGGATAATACTTATGCCGAAACTAGTAAGCAATATTGATCATAACGCCGCATTGTCTTATGAACTTACTGCTTTGTTGAAGAAAAAAATTTATAATGAGCATACGTCTTCATCTCAACGCAAGAACCAGCAGCAGCGTCAGAACGGTACTCAGTCTTCCCAACGTTCTCAACCTTCTCAAAAGAATAAGGATTCTCAAACACAGCAGGATCCGCGATTAAACGATGAGCAGCGCAATAAGGTAGAACACTTGTTGCAGCAAAATAATCATGTTGACCAGCAATCGTTGCAGGACGAGCGTAATCAAGAAAAGACAACGAAACGTACACAAAGTGGCGATGAAGATACTAAGCCTTGGTAAAGTGCGTTGCTGGTGTTGTTGAAGTAGGATTTTTCTAGCGCAGCGTTCGTGAGAAAGCTTTTATCCACAATGCCTGTTTTTTCGTGACATTGCTTAAATTAGTGTGTGTAATACTATGTATGAACACATATTATGAATGGCAGTGGCTTATACAAAACACTCAACAATGCGCCAGGAGAATTCTTAGCGAATCCACGGCGCCAGAATTGCATGATTGGCAAGGTCTCGCTGCCGAGCATTTTCGGCGACAAATGCAAAATCTTGCGCGTCAAGCTCGTACGCTCTACGACGTTCGTGGAGGTATGTAGTTATGCCTTGGAAAGTTAAATCGACGGTTGTGGGCGGAGTAAAACTTGCTACCGCAACAAGTCATGCGTACACCGGTTTTGCTAGAAAACTGTATTGCATTGCGCAAGAGTTAGCGTCGTTAAGTTCGTCGTGGCATCATGCAGCTATGGTTATTGCAAGTCAAAGCACGGCATTGCAATCGGCGGCAAACAATACCGTAGGTAAGTATCCGTCGTCAGTGTTTACTGCACATGCTGCGCGGTCTAAATTGACGCCAAGTTTGTGCACTCACTATGCGCAGCAATGTAGCCATTTGTCGCATGTTGTAGAAGATTTAGCCTCTCTTATTATTCGTGCGAACAATTTGTACGCTAATGCTGAAGCGGCCGCTAGGGAACGATTCGATCAGCAGGTTGCACTAGTAACGCTTTTGGCACCTTGGATTGCAACACCTATTATTGGTGGTGCTGTTATTGCGGGTGCAAATGACGCTCGACAACATACCGGTTTAAAGCATGTTGCTAAATGGTCCCATGCGACAGCTCCTCTTCAGCAAGGGGTAATTCGTGGTCTCAGTCAGCATATAATGGTGAATCCTATTACTGGGCTTCCTATTTTTCTTGCAGAAAGTGCTCAAGGTACCCACGGTAAAATCGCACCAAATCTGAAGGGGACTGTCAAAAATAATCCTATAACTCAAGCTAAGCAGTATGCTAAGCGGTACGTGACTTCCCCAGTTCCAACCGTTGCTGGTGCGTTAAGTCTTGTCACCGCTAAAATTAACAACCTTATGCAAGGTGATACTCTGCATCTTACTAAGATTGAGCAGTTTTCGCGCAATCCTCAGTTCGTTCTTACGAAAAAAGGTGCCACTTTGGGTGAGGCGCTCGATAACTTAACTGAGTTAGCTGATGGGAATTTTGGAGTGCATCCTCCTCACGTCAATCCGGATGCCGCAACCATTGCTGTTCAACGTTTTAAGCGTGCTGATGGTACTACGTCGTGGCTGGTTACAATACCAGGAACTGACGGAAAGCCTCACTCCCCGTTCGGGTGGGAACAAAATTTGGAAGCAATGAGTAATGCTGCTTCCATGCGAAAGCAAGCTGATAGTACGAGGATGGTTGTTGAAGCTATGCGTCGTTCCGGAATTAAGCCGCAGGATCCTGTAGTTTTAGTCGGACATTCGCAGGGTGGTATTGTTGCGGCAAGCATTGCAAGCGATTATGCAAAGCAGTACAACATTAAGCATGTGGTCACTGCCGGTTCTCCTATTGCTAATCATCCTATTCCTAAGCGTACATGGGTTACGAGTATTGAAATGGAGGATGAGCTTGTGCCAACGCTTGATGGCAAAAACAATCCTATGAGGAAAAACTGGATTACTATTCATGGTCGTGCTACGCAGGTTCGAGGAGCTCAACGCATGTCTCCTAGTGGAGTAGCGCGCTTTATAGGAGGGCCGCGTGTTAAGCGAAAATTTGATGAAAACGGCGTACTTGTGGAGGATGTGCCAGAAGAAGGAACTCTCACCCACGATTTGCACTACCATAAAGCGGCGTATGAAGATGCATCGCAATTAGGTTCTGCAGCAATACGGTCGCAAGAGCAACATTTTCAGAACACGATTCGCGGAGAGCTTCAAAATACCTTCGTGTGGCAGGGAGTCATGCGATGAGTATGCAACTGTAAGTTTGCAATGTGCAATGCCTAATTCGTGGCATGTTGTAATCTTGCAAATATGAAGCTTACTGATATTTCTCCTGCAATAGCTCTTACTCCCCTCGACGGTCGTTACCATAATCAAACTTCAGCGCTTGTTGAATACTTAAGTGAGCCTGCGTTAAATCGCGAGCGCATGCGCGTTGAAGTTGAGTGGATGATTCTTCTTGCTAATGGTTACGAAGGGAATCATTACAAGCCGATTGTTAACGGTGTTGCCCCTCTTACTGAGGAAGAGTGTGCGTACTTGCGTTCTATTCCTGAGGAGTTTGATTCTGCTGGTATTGCTCGCCATGCAGCACATGAAGCGGTGACGCATCATGATGTTAAGGCGGTTGAATATTACATTGATGATGCGCTTGATGCAGCTGAAAGTAAGCTTAATCATGCGACGCAATTGTCTTCTTTAAAGACTCTTGTGCATTTTGCGTGTACGAGTGAAGATATTAATAATCTTTCTATTGCGCGTTGTGTAAAGCAAGCGGTCGCGATGGTGTATCGTCCTAATTTGGAAGCAATAGTTAATTATTTGGTTGAGCACGCAAAAGAGTACCGTGATCTGCCAATGTTGTCTCTAACTCATGGTCAACCTGCTACTCCGACTACGCTGGGTAAGGAATTGGCTGTGTTTGCGTACCGTTTGCAGCGCCAGCTTCGTCATCTTGATATTCAGGAGTATTTAGGCAAGATTAATGGTGCTACTGGTACTTTTGGTGCGCATTTAGCAGCATTCCCTGAGGTTGATTGGGTTGGCGTGTCGCGAGAATTTGTTGAGAATCGTATGGGTCTTGACTGGAATCCTTTGACTACGCAAATTGAAAGCCACGATTGGCAGGCCGAGTTGTACAGCACGGTGAGTCATATCAACCATATTTTGCATAATCTTGCTGTAGATGTGTGGATGTACATTTCTCGCGGCGTGTTTGTGCAGGTGCCGGTAAAGGGTGCCACTGGATCTTCTACTATGCCACACAAGGTTAATCCTATTCGTTTTGAGAATGCCGAAGCAAATCTTGAGATTTCTTGCTCATTGTTTGATACGTTGTGTGCAACGCTTACGGAAAGCCGCTGGCAGAGGGATCTTACTGATTCGACTACGCAGCGAAATATTGGTTCTGCTTTTGGTTATGCTCTTCTTGCGCTGAATAATCTTTTGGGAGGATTGAATTCTATTCATCCTAACGCTGATTTTATGGCTCAAGAATTGGATGATAATTGGGAAGTGCTTGGCGAGCCGATTCAAACTGCTATGCGTGCTGAAGAAATTGCTGGCGTCCCTGGAATGGAGCGTCCTTACGAGCAGGTGAAGGAATTGATGCGTGGTCGCCATATTTCGCACGATGATGTTGAGCAGTTTATTGCTTCTCGCGGTTTTGATGAGGCTACTACTGCCCGATTGCAATCGATGACTCCTGCTTCTTATACCGGTTTTGCTTCACGATTGGTGGATTTTATTCAATAGGTAGTCGATAGCGATTATGCAGTCTCAAGTCAATCCCAATCTTATTATTGAGGACACTCAACCGAGTTTAGTGCGCAATTGGGCGGATTTGCTGTACGCACTTTCGTCGGTAGTAATTGGTGTGCTCACTATACTCACTAGCATGTGGTTCTCTGCGACTACTGCTGGAGTTGAAATTGATGCCCGTAGTGCAGGTAAAATTATTGGCTTCATGTTTAATGGCGTTCCTTGTGCGCTTATTCAGCAAGCACTTACGCTTATTGTTGTTGCTGAAGTTATTGCCTACATGATTACTGCTAAACGTTGGGTTGATACTGCACTGTCTGTTATTACGCTATTTATAAGTTACGGTGCGGTTTGGCTGTTGTCTGGTGCGTTGTCTGCAACGCATTATGCTCCTTTGCTTCAAGTGTTTCATTCTCAGCCTACGTCAGCGTGGACTGATTTGTTGCCGGATATATATGCGGTTTTGGTTGCTTTTCTTACGGTGAGTGGACCTCGACGTGAGTATAAGCACGTCAGATGGGGCTGGAATGCCTTGTTTATTGTTGCTGCAATCCTGTTGCTTTCCTCTTGGGATTCGTATCCGGGAGTTATTGTTTCATGCTGTTTAGGAAGGGCTATTGGAACGCTTTTCCGTTTTGCTAAGGGAACGCGAAGCAAGGGTGCTTGGGGCGATGATATTGTTCTTGCGTTGAAAAATATTGGCATTGATAATCTGACACAATTATCGCGTAGAACTCAGCAGGATGATCATACGGGTGTGCTTCGGTCAAGTTTAGATGATGATTTGATTGAGAATTCTAGGCTGTACGATGCCACCGATATTCATTCAATGCGTTATGTGATTTCTGTATTGGATAATCAAGTGCACTTGCCGGGATATTTGAACCAGTTATGGCAATGGGTTCGTTTGGTTGATATTCCTACTAGGCGTGACCGTTCGGCTCGCCATTCTGTGCACCATCATCTTTCTATGTTGCTGGTGTTGCGCAACCTGCATTTACCTACAGCTAACGTGTATGGCGTAAGTGATAGCGATAAATCTTCTATTATGGTGTTTCACGCGTCAAATGCCTTACTGCCGTGCAATCTTAATACGTTAACGGTTGATGATGCTGCTCGCCTTATGCGTTATCTTGATGCTGCAAACGTGCGCGGTATTACTCATAGGCGTATCACTCCTGAAACGCTTGCCCGTCTTGAAGATGGCACTCCTGTTATTGCGGGATGGCAGAATGGCGATGTTGCGAGCGATGTGACGAATATTGCGCTCGATAAAGTACAGTTATTAACGCTTATTGCTGCCTGCACTGATACCGAAACTGCTATTAAGGCAGCGTTGGATTCGTGGGGTGCAGATAAGCTCGCCGAAATTTTGCCATTTATGCAGAAAGCTGCTATTCCAGCTTCTACTAGGGCGCTTCCTTCGTGGAATAAGCAAGTTTTTAAGCACTTGTGCGATAATCTTGGCAAAACAGTGGCGCTACATACGGATGAAGAGGACTACGATACTGTGCGGCTTGCACGCTTTAGTATCCGGTTCTTTGTGAGCCTCGTGCTTGCGATTGTTGCTATTGCGGTTGTAATCACTCAGTGGAATCCTCAGGAAGTGTTTGCCGCATTGCGCCACGCAAACGATGTTATGGTACTTATGTGCTTTGTTTGTAGCATGCTTGCTTGGCTCGGTTCTTCTATTACGCTTGGCTCCTTTATGGATGATCAGAAACCTTCTCCAACGGCACTTTTTGCTTCGCAAGTTGCTTCCGGCTTTACTGCCGTTTCTATGCCTGCTGGAGTTGGTCCTGCTTTTGTTAACGTACAAGTGTTACGAAAAAACGGTTATACTTCAGCTCAGGCGACAGCGATTACTAGTGCTGTATGGCTTATCCAAGCTTTGATGACTACTCTAGTTCTTCTTGCTATAGGTATTTTTACTGGAAGAAACGTGCTTTCCGGTATGATTCCAACGCATATGCTTATTGCTGCGATTGGTATTATTACGCTTATTCTTTGTACTCTTATGGCAATTCCGGCTGCTCGTAAAGCTATTCGCAAACGTTATTTACCAATTCTTTCTGATTATGGTCGCCAAATTAAAGAGCTAGTATCGCGCCCACTTCAGCTTGTTACAGGATCTTTTGGCGCTTTTATGCTGGTTACTTCTATAGGATTAGGCTATTGGATTGCGTTGCTTGCTTTTGGATATTACGCTAACCCTTGGGAGACCGTGTTACTTTTTCTGCTTGCGAATACTGCAGGTTCTGCAATACCTACACCGGGTGGTTTAGGTGCGGTTGAGGCTTCGCTTACTTTTGCTTTCACTTCAGTGGGCGTCCCCCCTACTATCGCATTGTCTGCTACTCTGTTGTATCGACTCATGTTCTACTGGGTGCGTATTCCTATGGGTGCTCTCGCTATGAAATGGCTCAGTAGTCGCGATCTTATATAACGATCTCGTAGTAAACAATATTGTAGTTTTTCTAAGAAATACGCCATTTTTTTAGTACTTTGTAACCGTTACGGGGGTACTTTTTGTATTTTTGCGAAAAATTAGGAAAAATATAGGGAAAAATATAGGAAAAAGGCCACATTTGTAGGGAAAATGTACTAATATCAAGTATGAACGTGGCCTTGTAAAGTTAAGGCCCCTAACACAAAGGATGCTGCATGGCATACAACAAGTCTGATCTCGTTTCGAAGATCGCACAGAAGTCCAACCTGACCAAGGCGCAGGCCGAAGCCGCCGTCAACGCATTCCAGGATGTGTTCGTTGAGGCTTTGCAGTCTGGTGAAGGTTTGAAGCTCACTGGTCTGTTTTCCGCAGAGCGCGTAAAGCGCGCTGAGCGCACTGGCCGCAACCCGCGTACCGGTGAAACCATCAAGATTCCAGCATCTTACGGCGTGCGTATTTCTGCTGGCTCTTTGTTAAAGAAGGCTGTTACTGCCTGAAATGAGGCGTTGACACTCATCTAGTGTCAGTATGTGCAGAAAATTAAGAAGGACGTTCCGAAGCTGGAGCGTCCTTCTTATTATGCGATGTAGTTTTGGGCTATGGCCCCTGGTTTTTAAGATAATAGGTATCAAAAACGGGGACGCGAGTTGACGCAGCCCCCGTAGTTTTCCGTAGTTTTTCGTTTAAATGTCTCCGCGTTCCATCTTTCGCAAACGCGGCTCCGCACTATCTTTTGCACCCGTAATTCGATACACGTCGAAAACGCCTTCAATCTTACGGATAGCAGCCAAAAGCGTGTTTAGATGCTGCGGATCGGCCATTTCAAAAGTAAACTGGCTGGTTGCTACACGATCGTCACCAGTTGCAATCGTTCCAGAAAGAATATTTACTCCATGATCTGAAAGAACCCTAGTAACGTCTGAAAGCAAGTGTTGACGATCCAACGCTTCCACTTGAACTTTCACCAAGAACAATCCCTTGTCGCTAGTCCACTGCACAGGAATAACGCGTTCAGGCTGAGTTTTTTGCAAATCAATCATATTCTGGCAGTCGGTGCGGTGCACAGATACGCCCTGGTTGCGCGTAATAAATCCAACGATGTTGTCTCCAGGAACAGGCATGCAGCAGCGAGCAAGTTTTACCCACACATCTCCAACGCCTTTAACTGACACTCCTAATGCCCCATTGGACTTACGATTGTGCTCTACGCGACGAAGAGGTAATGCCTCCTGCTCGACTTCCTCCGCAACTTCGTCCGCTCCAGCGTCTTTAACTAATCGCGAAATAACATTTTGAGTAGAAACTTGTCCTTCGCCAATAGCAGCGTATAAGGATTCCACATTCGTTGGCAAATTCAATTCGTCAGCAACGCCAATTAAGGCCTGCTGAGTCATCAAAGTAGTCAGAGGCAAGTTTCGCTTACGCATAGCGCGAGTTAGCTCGTCTTTGCCCTCTTCAATCGCCTCAGAGCGGCGTTCCTTGCTAAACCATTGACGAATCTTATTGCGGGCGCGAGGGCTTTTTACAAAACTTAGCCAATCTCGAGATGGTCCGGCAGTATCCGATTTTGAAGTTAATACCTCAACAGTGTCGCCGTTCACAAGTTTGGTATCGAGTGGCACCAAACGTCCGTTAACGCGCGCACCCATCATACGGTGACCGACTTCTGTGTGCACTGAGTAGGCAAAATCTACAGGAGTGGCATCTTGAGGCAACGCGACAATACGGCCTTTTGGAGTAAACACATACACTTCAGAGGCGCCAAGATCTTGTTTTAACGAACCCAAAAACTCGTCAGAATCAGGGGTTTCACTCGTCCACTCGGCAAGCTGCTGAATCCACTTAAGATTATCAGCTTCACTCAATTCTCTGCGGTCTTCAAGCTCACCTTCGCGTTTGCGATCGTCACTATCCGGCTTGCTTAACGCTCGCCCAGCTTGACCATTAGCCTTATACTTCCAGTGCGCTGCAATACCAAATTCTGCTCGCCTGTGCATGTCCCAGGTGCGAATCTGAATTTCTACAGGCTTGCCACCAGGACCAACAACCGTAGTGTGTAAGCTTTGGTACATATTAAGCTTAGGAGTTGCAATATAGTCTTTAAAACGTCCAGGAACAGGACTCCAACGTGCGTGAACGGCACCAAGCGCAGCATAACAATCACGAATTGAATCGACAATAATGCGCACGCCAACCAAGTCATAAATGTTAGCAAAATCGTGTCCGCGCACAATCATCTTCTGATAAATTGAGAAATAATCTTTTGGACGACCCTTTACTGACGCTTTTACGTGCTGCTCAGCTAAATCGGCATTGATTTCTTCAAGGATTTGACGCAAATAGACTTCACGCTGTCCTGCTCTGCGCGCTACCAGGACCACAATTTCGTTATAAATTTTTGGATAGAGGACTTTGAAACTCAACTCTTCAAGCTCGGTTTTAATAGCGTTCATACCGAGACGGTTTGCGAGAGGAGCGTATACGTCGAGGGTTTCACGAGCTTTTTTATGGGAGCTTGCTGGTTTAACATAACGCCAAGTGCGAGCATTGTGTAAACGGTCAGCGAGTTTAACAACTAGCACGCGCACGTCGCGACTCATTGCCACAACCATTTTACGAATGGTTTCAGCTTGGGCACTTTCGCCATATTCCATTTTTGATATTTTGGTAACGCCGTCTACTAAGCCGGCCACCGTGTCGCCAAATTCTGCGCGACATTCTTCAAGCGTATAATCGGTATCTTCTACCGTGTCGTGTAATAAGCCTGCTGCAACAACAATCGGTCCCATACCAAGATCGGCAAGAATTTGAGCAACCGCAAGAGGGTGAATAATGTATGGCTCTCCAGATTTTCGACGCTGTCCAGTATGTTGCTTCACTGCGCGATCATAAGCGCGGTGAAGAATACTCATGTCTTCGTCTGGATGGTGCCACTGGCACATATTCAATATTGGTGACAGCGGGTTACGGGAATCCTCACTGATTTCGCATCCAAGCCTATGAGAACCTTTCACATCGTCTTGAAGTTCACCCATCGCGACCACCTCCTGATTTGTTTACTATCCTACCCTCAAATGTGCGCAAGATATACCAAATCGCACATACAAATCAAATAAACACATACAATAAATCCGACTCAGCACATAACTGGTCGGATTTATGATGCTATTACTGCACTCCTGTTGAACCGAAACCTTTATCGGATCTATCAGAATCAGGCAACTTTTCAGCTGGAATAAACTGCGCTTCTACGTAACGTTGAATTACCATTTGTGCAATACGATCACCACGGTGGAATTGCACGGTATGTTCAGGATCAAGATTAATAAGAGGAACTTTAATTTCTCCTCGATAACCTGCATCGACGGTTCCAGGAGCGTTCAACACAGTGACGCCCTGTTTGGCAGCAAGACCAGAACGAGGGTGCACTAAAGCAACGTAGCCAGCAGGTAGTGCAATGGCAACACCCGTTGGCACTAAAGCACGCTCAAAAGGACGCAACGTAACATCCTCAGTAGTGCGTAAGTCGGCACCAGCATCTCCAGCGTGAGCATAACAAAGCGGTGGCAGTGTAGGCGTTTCATTATCGAGATACCGAATAAGCACCTCAACCTGTTCGGGGCCAGTGTAGGTCTCGTCGTATGCCATTTAAGCTGCGCACTCCTTGCAAACCGGCTGTCCGTCAGCAGTAGTTTCAGCCAACTGACTACGATGCTTCACTAAGAAGCATTCGGAACAAATAAATTCGTCGCCCTGCATAGGAATCACGGTTACTGAAGCATCTTCGTTACTTAAATCAGCACCCGGCAATTCGTAATCTTCAGCAATAGCGTTTTCATCATCATCAATGTCATTGGATGTACTCTGGGAGCTTTTACTCAAAGCCTCCAACGACTCCTCATCCTCATCCTTGCTACGAGGAGAATCATAATCCTGTGCCATTATGGTCCTTTCGTTTATTAAAGCTACCTACGCGCATAGCATACATGAACGCCACCCCGCATAGAATACTCTCTTTTTATCCTATTTAGAATGGTACAGAATGCAGTGTATGGACTAAAGTATATACATAGTATTGTTACAAGCGAAGAAAGTGGTGCACAATGCTTGAAAATCCGCCAAAAGAGGCGAGTTTCGATCATGTGGACGCGAACGGCGATTTAATTTTTATTTGCGAAAACACGCCGTTACGTGTTCAGGTGGACGACACGCTGGAACGCGCTATCGCTGAATCTCAACAGATTATTCGTAAGAACGGCGATGAACACAATGAGACAAATTCTCACGCGTCTGCTACGCCAGTTACGGCGACTTTGCCGATTTCACAAATTCAAGCGTTGATTCGCGCAGGCGTGGACCCTTCACATGTTGCGCAACGCTACAACGTCAGTGAGGCGCAGGTTCGACGTTTTTCTGCCGGCGTTGAAACGGAAAAGCAGTATGCTATCGAACAATTCCTCCTTGTTCCTGCACCGAAGCAAAGCAACATGCGTACGCTCGCCGATCTCATTGAAAGAACGCTTGCCAAAGCTCACATAGGAATGGAAACTGTCACTTGGCGTGCGACACGACGCGGATTAGAACCATGGCGTATAACAGCTACCTTCAAAACCGCAACTCGCACTATCAAGGCTGAGTGGACGTGGAATATGCATGACAACACGGTGACGTGTGCTAATCCTTCTTCAAGACTTCTTCTGGGAGAAGACGCCAACGCTTCAGAGGCTGCTAAGCAAGCAGCTTACGGTGGAAACTACCGTGATACTGTAAGCATTAATTTCCCATTTACTAGCGAAGAGCTACCTGGAAATTCAATTCGTTCAGCGCGAATCGAACGCGCTGTATCACAGTGGGAACTTAGAAACAGTGATAAACTTTCTGAAATTCAGCAAGACACTCCAGCATACGAGCAGCGCAATGATCTGCAAGAAGAAAACAGTGCCGTTGAAACTGACGTCAAAACTGCTCGCACAGCATCTCCTTTGACGGAAAACAAAACCGAAAAACAAGCCGCTAACAATGCTGAACAAGGTGACGTACCATCGCAAGAAGCTGAACGCGCGAAGCAAAGCGCACTCGCTGCCCAAAGTAACGCAGCACAACAGTCGTTAGCACAAAAAGTGCAGCAAGCAGAACAAGCTGACGCTCGTCGTGAGAAAAAAGCAAAAGAAGCAACGAGCGACCATACTGTTTCAACGTCTCAAATATCAGCAAAAAACGCTGACCGCGTTCAGGAAGCGCCGTCAAACGAAAAATCTTCTAGCGAACACAGCAAACGTAAAAGCGGGAGGGCTGCCGTACCAAGTTGGGATGAAATCCTATTCGGAGAAGGCTGAGTAAGTACCCTTTCGAAAAACGTTTGTTCTCTAGCTATAACAATTTTCGCTATAACAATTGTTGTGTGGCATCCTCACTTTGGGTGCCACACAATCATATTTCGGGAAAATCAACCAAATTACGGGTTAATTCTCTAATTAAACCAAATTAAATACAATCAAACTAAATCAAAATCAAACCAAATCAACCAAGCACGGAATGTCCATCTCTAAATGCGTTAAAGATCCGTGAACACTTGGAAGACTCATAGCTTTTTCAGTTTGCGTACGCGAATCAACAATAGTGCAAGCGCCTTGAGCTTGCACCAAAACGTCACCCAATATATCCTCAGAGCGCTCACAAACGCAACCAAAAACGCCATCCGCAATGGCTTCCTTCTTAGTCCTCACTAAAGCACGGTCCCCTAAGACGGTATTCCACCGGTTAGCTACTTCCTCTACCTCAACACCATCCTTCACATACACCATTACCGAACGTGGCTCTCCCCCAATCATGGCAACATCACGCATCAAATCAGCCTGCTTAGCAATGTCAACGCAAGCATCAGGATCCGTTTGAATCATCCCATGATCGGCAGCAATAACAATGACGGTTCCAGGTGCGCAATTGCGCTGCAGCAAACGCAACTGCTCATCAACCTGCTCAAAAGCCGCAACCCACTGCTCAGAATCCCAACCATAATTGTGACCAACTTTATCCGTATCACGCAAATACAAGTAGGTCAGCCCAGGCGATTTCGTACTTGCCGCAGCCTTCATAATACGAGCTCGAGGTGTGCCAGCCGTAACATAGTGAGCGCCACGAAAAGCAGCCTGAGTAAGCGGAGAATGTTCAAACTTCGCTAAGCTCACACTGTCTACACGAACACCTTGAGCAACGAGACTTTCAAAAAGAGTAGGCTGCTGCTGCAAAACTAGAGGATCCGGCGCATCCTTAAACTGAATCAACTGAGCAAGATTACCAGTCTGCGCATTTTTCTGCGTATAACCAGTCATACATGTAAGACCTGGGCAAGTGCCAGTACCAAAAGTGGCCATCGCTGCAACCGTAGTGCTCGGTACACACGTACTAATAGGACGCTGATTGATTGGTTCGTTAAGCAAAGAACGCAGATAAGGGGCGTGCCCCTGACGCATAAGAATATTCCAGTAACCCAAGCCGTCAACAAGTACAACAATTGCGGCACGAGCTTTCGGAATGCCGAGAGATTCGCGAAGGAAACCCGGATTCTTGTGTACAGCAGTGCTCACCGGAGCGCCGATAACATCACTAAGAGCAGGAAGAAGAGAAGAAATATGAAGCGCGCCACCTCGCTGCCGTATAGGATTTGACGCATGATTTCGATGCGAATCTTCAGAAACTTGAGAAACTTCAACATCACAAAAATCACCATAAGTAACGTTATCTACAAACTGAAACAGCTCTTTTTTTGACGGCACATCAACACTCATACTCACTATTGAACCACTGACACCGCATCGCAAACGACACAACAATGAATCATTACTGCTCAGCAACACAAAATAAGCGAGCAAGCCCGCGCAAATATCACCTGTCACATGCGATTGTGCATAGAAATTGCTAGTATTGAGAGCCGTAAAGTCATTCAAGGAGTTCAGAATATGCCTTCACGCCGTCATACAACGCAACCAGCTTTCGACCCTAGAAAAGTAAAAGAGCATATTGTTGAAACACCATTAAATGAGGAAATGAGCAAATCGTTCCTCGAATACGCTTACTCTGTTATTTACGCGCGAGCGCTACCAGACGCTAGAGATGGCATGAAACCAGTGCAACGACGCATCGTGTACCAAATGGGCAACATGAACCTTACTCCGGAACACGCGTATATGAAATCTGCTCGTGTTGTTGGTGAAGTTATGGGTAAACTGCACCCTCACGGAGACTCAGCAATATATGAGGCCATGGTGCGTTTGGCGCAACCTTTTTCATTGCGATTGCCGTTAGTTGACGGCCACGGTAACTTCGGTTCGCTTGACGACGGTCCTGCAGCCTCTCGATACACGGAAGCACGTTTAGCTCCAGCAGCACTTGGCATGAATGCTGATATTAACGAAAATACGGTTGACTTTACCCCAAACTACGACAACAAACTCAAGGAGCCAACAGTACTGCCAGCTGCGATACCAAACCTGCTGGTAAATGGCGCTTCCGGTATTGCCGTTGGCATGGCCACCAACATGGCAACGCACAATCTTGGCGAAGTTGTTGCAGCAGCACAATACGTGATGAAACATCCTAACGCCACCCTCGACGACCTCATGAAGCTGGTACCAGGACCAGACTGGCCGGGCGGAGGCATTATTATTGGACGAAGCGGAATCCGCGAAGCATACGAAACAGGACGAGGAGCTTTCACTACCCGTTCAACCACGCATATTGAAAATATTACCGCTCGCAAAAAAGCAATTATTGTTACTGAACTTCCGTTTATGGTAGGTCCCGAACGAGTCCTCGAACGTATTTCCCAAGGCATAAAAGCTAGAAAACTTGACGGCATCTCAGGTGCAATCGACCTCACCGACAGGCATAACGGCACACGTCTCGTCATAGAAATTAAAACAGGCTTCGACCCTAATGCCGTACTCGCACAATTATTTAAGCACACTCCACTGCAGGAAAGCTTCACAATTAACAACGTTGCGCTAGTAGACGGCAGGCCTCGCACTATGGGACTAAAAGAACTACTCGACGTGTGGATAGCACACCGCAGGACCGTAGTTCGCAGGCGCAGCGAATTCAGACGCACCAAAGCTCAAGAACGACTGCACTTAGTAGACGGTTTGCTACTCGCATTACTCGATATTGATGAAGTTATTCAAGTTATCCGATCCTCAGATGATGCGGACGCAGCCAAAGCTAAGCTGATAACAGTATTTGATCTTGACGATATTCAAGCCCAGTACATTCTCGATTTACGTTTGCGCAGACTTACTAAAATGAGTCGCATCGAACTCGAAAGCGAACGGGAAGATTTACTGAAAAAAATCGACGAACTCAACCAAATCTTAGGATCTGAAGCGGAACTTGACCGCGTTGTTATAGCAGATATGAATGAGGCGGTGCGTCAATGGGATACTCCGCGCAGAACAGTCCTCCTAGACGAAACAGAAGACGGTAGTTTCGTACCCGTAGAAACCAAGGGAAGTAAGCACAATGAAGAAGTAGCGTTGAAAGCTGTACAATCAGCAAACAAGCTAACTTCAGCACAGGCAGACATTGCAGCAGCAAACGCAGCCCTTAAAGCCGGGGAAACGGAAGCTGCTTCCGTAGCACTACAGTTAAGTGACGAACCTTGTGCCGTAGCATTAAGTACTTCAGGAGTCATTGCGCGAACAAGCGTGGAAATATTAGAACATTGGAAAGAGCATAGAGACAACGTATTCGACACTCCTTGCGCATCAATGTTCGCCACAACCACTCGCTCAACATACGCTCTTATTACTTCAGCAGGACGCTTAGTTCTCGCACACGTTGCAGATCTTCCCCAGATCAATGTTGAAGAAGGAAAACCAGCCTTGCTTACGCGCGGCGTAATAGCGCAAGAACTCCTCGCTTCAACAGAAAGTACTGAACCCGTTGCAAACGAGCGTGTTATTTCAGCAATGCCATTAGACACCGCCGAATCTCCTACCCCACTAGCTTTAGGAACCAGCAATGGCGTAGTAAAACGTTGGAATGGTGAATCACCAACAACTATGGATTCTTGGAGCATTATTGATCTTAAAGATGACGATACAGTAGTTTCGGCAGCGCCGGCACGAGGCGACGATAGGCTCGTGTTTATTAGTACTGATTCTTCGCTGCTCACTTTTGAAGCGAAACAAGTTCGCCCACAAGGTCGCACCGCAGGCGGTATGGCTGGCATTCGCTTAGCAGAAGGCGAAAGCGTGGCAGCGTTTGCAGTAGTGCCACACGAAGATATTGAATGGCATTATGAAGAAGGAGAAAACGGGCTTTTCTCCGCATCTGGCACAGTCGTGTTCACCGTAGCTGGAGACAGTGAGGCACTGCCTGGTACCGAAAATGGTGCTGCAAAACTTACACCTTTCGACATGTACCCAACAAAGGGACGTGGAACCGGCGGCGTGCGCTCGCAGCGCTTCCTCAAAGGACAAGATACACTGATTCACGCATACGTTGGGTATTATCCGCTTCAGGCTGTTACTGCTAAAGGAAACCGAGTGGAATTGCCTAAACCAGATATGCGCAGAGATGGTTCCGGCACCGAGCTTGTGTCTCCAATTGCACATATTGGTTAGACGCCTTGCTTTTGAATTAATCAAACAAGACGAATATAAATAAACCGATATGAATATAAACCGTAATATAATAAACAATAAATTTTATAAAGGAAAGTGAGAGGGAGCGATTATGGCATTTTGCACTAATTGTGGCAACAGTATAAAGGATGACGCAAAGTTTTGCGAACATTGCGGTTCACCTAACGAACTGTACGAAAATAGGTCTATACAAACTCAAGTAAACGAACAAGTGCAAAATTACTCAGGTGAACAAGCGCAAAATTACTCAGAAAATAGTAATGAAACGTATGCAACACAACAACCAGAAGAAACACTTGTTCTAAATATTAAGCAGGATACTTTTGCACAGCAGCCGATTCTTACTGAAGATACGACTAACAATCAGAATAGTTGGCAAGAACAGATTAATAGTAACGAGCAAGTAGTTAAGGAAGAATATAGGGATAATAGCGTAGGTAGCGCAGATACAGTAGATAAAAACGAGGAAAAGAAGCATAACAAAACGGCTTTAATTGTACATATTATTTGCACAGTAATTATTGCCGCTATAGCTGTTACCGCTGGAGTAATTTACTACTTTACCCAAGTAAACTCACGTTCAAATATGATTACAGTTCCAGTAATCAAAGTTGCAAATGCTCAAGAAGCAGCAACAAAATTACGCGCAACAGGTTTCACGGTGCGAGTTGTGCAAGAACCAAATCGACGCAAAAAAGGATCCTTTGTATCATTAAAAGGTGTTAAATCCGGTACGCAAGTCAAGTCTTCCACTACTGTAACCGTCGTTGAATCTCTCGGTCCTGGAATGCCTAAAGACGTTGTTGGAAAAACTTTAGAAAGTATCACCAGCGAAGTAAAAGCTATGGACTTGCCTGTAAAAGTGTACGAAGTTGCTGCAACTTCAAAACCAGGTACCGTTGTTGCAACCTATCCTTTGCCTGGTCAGGCTTTTGAAAAATCTGGTGACGATGATGCAATGCGCATTGCGGTAGGCGTACACAGTGATAAGAACGTTATTCCTGTTGATATTTTCGGTAGAAGTAAAGATGAAGCAAAAAATAAACTTGCAAATTATGGCATAAATAATATTGAGTTTAAGCCAAGATTCTCTTCTCGAAAACTTATTGGTAAAATTGTGGCCTCCTACCCTGCTTTGGGTAGCGAGGTTACAGAAGAAAACGAAAAAGTTACACTATATTATGGTATTGATGCTAAAGATACTAAGAATTCTCTTACAATACCTTTAGGTACTGATTCGTATTCAGATTTATCGCCAAGCACGCGTATAGCAAGCAATCTTGGACCAATGGCCGGAGAATGGTGTACAAATTCTGGGAAATGCATATATTTGAATGAGTATTATCCAGATAACAACGATCATTCATATTCAAAAGTTTTACTAGAAGATCATCCCATGAAAATTCGTAGTGTAGCTGAATTACCAGAGGAAACTAGAATTAATGACAATGATCTGTCACTTACTAATTTCTCGCAAGACATATCCGCAACAATCTTATTTAATAGTGAAACGCCAGAAAATGATATGATGAAGAATCATTTGCTGTCTGGGGATACGGGAGCAGCTGAATTTTATGAAGGACATGATTTACCATCTTGTGGAAAAGTAAACAACTATGAGGGAAGTCCTAGCGCTTTCTGCGTTTATGGTAAATACATAAATCCAACTGATAATCCTGACCAATTTGAAGATGGCAATTATATTGGTTCTTATGATGATGCTGGCACCGGATTAGTTTACAGAATGCAAGATTTCTTCGTATTAATACCAGTAAACGCTAAACTAGAACAACTTGAAAAAAGCGGCTACTTTAGAGGTACTGGTAAGCATACTCCAGATTTAAATCGTCCGTTTATTTTGCGCAGAGATCCAAAGCTTTATAGCAAGACAGAGATTCCTATTCCTGATGATAGGGAGCCTGGACCAGATAATGATACAAGCCCATTTGTTCCAACCAAAAAACATAAGGCAATACCTTTTGCTCCTGCGCCAGATGATGACAATGCTTACTACAAGGTTGAAAATCCGGTTAATTGGTCGGATCTTCACAATGCAAAAACTTTATAATTTGCCAATATTGTTTAAATGATTTGCAGAATATAGTTTAAAATCGCATATAAATTAAGGCTTCTGACTTTATGCTATAAAACATTTACTCAGAAGCCTTAATTATTAAAACGTAAGCAATTAAAACTACGTATTACTTACAACTTACAACTTATAACTAGTTTCTGCGCTTGCGTTTAGTCGTTGCCGAAAGCGCTGTAACCCCTGCGAAGAGTGAGGCGATTGCGGCGGCCAAGATGGAAGCCATGGAAGCACCTGTTTGAGGAAGATGCTTAGCCGCATGCGCAGGAGTATGCGAACCCGGCTGCGTTGGCTGAGTAGTCGGTTGCGTAGGTTGCTCAAAAAAACCATGCTATTTCTAAGGCTTTAGCAAAGGGCGGTATTGTAAGGGTGCAAAATTATAACAAAATCAGGTATCTATTTTGGAACAATCAAAGTCGTCCGCATTGCATTTCTTCTAACAGATCTTGCACCAAATACCCATCACTCATACAATGCATATCCGAAATACCATTACGCATCAAATCGTAAGTAACAGAATGGTAAAACACGTCAAGCGCCTGCTCATAACTCAACCCAGCACGCTCAGCAAGAAGACTTACAACCCTCGCATACTTCATTTGCAACAAAACAGGATTCGCCTTCAAAATCCATCACTCACCTAAATCTTTGCCACACCTTTTTCGCGCATGAAAGAAATAATGTCGTTTGTAATATACTCTTTGCCTTGAGTGTGCAAAACATCATAAGATGGCACAATATAAGACATAAGAATATTACTTTTCTTAGTCAAAGCATCATACGTATCGCGAGGGTTTTGATTAAGCTTCTTAGCAACATTTTCAATACAAAATATTGCAAAATCAAGCTTATCTTTGTCAGAGACCTCTTGCTTATTATCATTCATCTTCAATATCTTTCAACAACTCAGCAAATGAACTGTATGTTTTCACATTAGGATCATATTTCATTTGCTTAGCTTCTTCAAATGCAGCAAGCGTATCAGCATTAGGAATATGATATTTCTTGCAAAGAGCACAATCTGTTGTAGATAGATCAGAAATAGTATCTAAATCAGGCATACAACCCTCCTACTGCAAATATGTGTTACTAGTAAAGACAAAATAGCAGCAATAAAAAAATAATACAATATTCAACAGCATAAGCAATACTGTAAATAACCAAATGATGAACATCTTATTTATACTAAATAAAAGTTTTCAATTTACATTTTCTTGAAGATAATCTTAAAGGATAAAAACAAATCAAACAAAAATACTGCACTAATAGATTTTATTCCAAAATCTATATAAAACTATTTATGCATTAATAGATGCATTTTTCTTGATAAATACACCTATTTTTTGTATCATAAGAGTGGAGGTGGTATATGAACAAGCATTATAATCAGAATTACACAAAAGAAGAAATTTCAGCAATACTTGCAAAGATAAAAGACTGCATAAAAAATGACCGTTTTACCATCTCATTAAACGACAATCGTCAAGAAAACATAAACTTCATTCGAGAATACAACATACGATCAGATATTCAGAAAGATATACTTCTCAACATAGAAGTGGAAGATTTTTGTCATTCGTTAAAAAACAAAAAAAGAGGCTATGAATATGAAACGCTTTACGTATTCGCACCACGTGTAAAACTATCACACGTAGGTAAATGTGAGATGGTAAACATTTACACGAAGTTTAATATCATTACTATTTCTCAGCAAAATAGAACAGTTGTTATTTCGTTCCATAAAGCAAATAAACAGATAGATTATTTATTTAAATAATCTAATAAACAACTCAAAAATAATAAATCTGCTAATTCTCAATAAAAGGCTCATAATGAAAGATAATAAAACATTTTGCGAAGAATGTAGGAATGATGTTGAGTACTCAGCAAACTCCGTTCCAATGACCGCAACTATTAAAGGAAAACAGTATTCCTACACTGGCACAGAAGCACGCTGCAAAGAATGCGGTTCTGCCGTATATGTACCTGAAATTATCGACACGAATCTTCGAGCATTGTATGACGAATATCGCAAAGAAAACAATATTATTCCGCTTGATGAAATCAACGAAATACCTACTAAATACGCAATAGGTAAGCGCCCACTTTCGCTACTACTTGGCTGGGGCGAACAAACATTTTCTAGATTTGCAGACGGAGACATTCCTTCAAAACAATATTCTGACACTTTGCAACGCATTTATAATGACCCAGAATATTACTTGCAATTGCTAATAAGCAATAAGAATAATCTTAAATCCGCGCTTAGCTATGAGAAAAGCTATAAGGCAACCCAGGAACTATTACTTAAGTCCAACAATGCTTCAAAAAGTAACGATCATATTAGTGCAGATTCAAGTCGAAAAATAAACGATGTAATACAATATTTACTCGTAAAATGTGAGGACATTACTCCTCTAGCCTTGCAAAAATCGTTGTACTACATACAAGGTTTTCACTTTGCCTTCTATAAATCGTTCTTATTTACTGACGATTGTCAGGCTTGGGTTCATGGACCTGTATATAAAGATATCTATTTGCGCTATAAAGACTACACTTTTAGTCCAATCGATTCGCCAGCAACAGAAATATCAGGAATTAAATCATCAGAAAAATTAGCTGATTACAAATACGCTCAAAAAAGCGATATCACACGACTTACAGCAGAACTAACAACTACACTATCTGCTACGGAAAAAGCAGTATGCGATGGTGTGATTGACAATCTTTGCTGCTATAGCGGTAAAGAACTTGAACGATTCACGCACCATGAGGAACCTTGGATACTTACTCGCGGCAATCTAAAAACTGGTGATTCATCAAATAAAATAATCAGCAAAAATATAATCGGCGAATATTTTACGAAAATAAAAGAAAAATACAATATGATAAACCCAGACGACATTCGCCAGTATGCGCAAGACATGTTTGCCAAGAAATAACTAAACCGAATATAAATCCTCCTGCTGCAATACGCTACGCAGGAGGATTTTTGTAAATAACTCACGCGCAAGTAATAAGTCAACTACCAAGTAGTGTTACTAAGTAATTTTACTCAGTAACACTACACAACTACTTAACTTGCATCAACATGTATAATCAACTGTTTCTAATTTTTACGGTGCCGCTTTGAAGTTGCTCCCAATGACGCAACGCCGGCGAAGAGTGAGGCGATTGCGGCAGCCAAGATAGAAGCCACGGAAACACCTGTTTGCGGAAGATGCTTAGCCGCATGCGCAGGAGTATGCGAAACAGGCTGAGTAGTTGGCTGCTCAGGCTGATCTGGGGTTGGTGTTACAGGAACCGGCGTCGGCGTTGGAATTGGGGTTAGGGTTGGGATTGGCTCAGTATCCGGTGTTGTATCCGGTGTTGGTATATCATCCCAATCAATATCCGGAATAGGCTCCTCAGGCTTTGGCTGCACTGGTTTCTTCGCAACCGTAACGGTAGCAGATTTCACCACACTAGCCTTACCACTATCAGTAACACTAAACGTAATCTTATAGGATCCAACTTTCGTATTATCAAATCCACCATTATTAGTGAGCTTTACTTTACTAGTTAAGTCACCATCTTCCGGATCTTGAGCAGAAACGATAAGCGTCTTTAGATCAAGCGTATCGCCTTCAGTAATCGTCTTATCTTGCAAAGTAAGTGTTGGTGCGATATTAAGTTTGGTAAGTGGCACTGGTTTCTTCGCAACCGTAACAGTAGCAGACGCTGTTGCACTAGCACCACCATTATCGGTAACACTAAACGTAACCTTATAGGAGCCAACTTTCGTATTATCAAAACCACCGTTATTAGTGAGCTTTACCTTACTAGTTAAGTCACCATCTTCAGAATCTGTAGCAGAAACGATAAGACTATTCAAATCAAGCAGATCGCCTTCAGTAATCGTCTTATCTTGCAAAGTAAGTGTTGGCGGATAATTCGTATAAATCGCATACACCGTCATATCGTTTTTTACTGTAGTGCTAGCAAGGAACGCTGAACCCAATCCATCAGCTTGAGTATTCCACCCCCTAAAAGAATATCCATACTTCGAAGGATTGGAAGGCATAGACTGGTCAGTTAAAGCGTCAGTATCAATCGACTTACCCTCTTGCACTTTTACTTTCGCATACTCACTGCCCTCATTCATAAAAGTAACTGTATGACCAGCTTCTTTTTCCCACTTCGGGAACACAACGAATGTGTGGTTTGTAGTGCAATATTGTGTACCTAGTTTACTTCCAAACGTATTTACACCCTTGCTATCTCTAATCACAGCAAATAAATATGGGTAGGTAGTAGTTTGTTCGTTAAATGGTACATAGTCAACAGTTGTGTTATCTATTATCTTTTTATCGTCATCAAACATACGGTCATATGATGTATATGGACGTTTATTTGTTGCTTTTCTAGCAACATAGAACTGCCAGCCAGCAAACTTAAAACCTGCTTTTGTAGGATGCGTGGGATTGCCATCTTTATCTTTAGGGAACTGAATAGCGTTGTCCTTCACACGCAAGCGCGCAAAAATATTACCAGTTTTGTCATATGTGAACTTCCAATCGCCATCAGATTGATACTTGTTATTAATCTGAGGCTGGGAATACGAGAAACACTTACTAGCTACATTCTCATCTTTGGCATAAACAATTTCCAATACATTTAGACGAAAATACTTGTTTTGAGACTTTTTATCAGACCCTTTAGATGGAGTCCAAGTAAAGTATGTGGCATCGGGATCAAAAGCTTCGCCTTCATTAGTAGAAACATTATTGTACGTCACGTAATACGGGCTTGGAACTGTGCTGTTTACCACTGACACTATGTATGTATGGCTTGAATCATAGCTACCCAAGCTTTTAGTTGCATATGTAGCAGTATTAGGATCATAAGTGCCAGTTGTTTCTGCTACTACCTTGTTGTTATCAGTTTTATCTATTATCTTAAATTTGATTTTAGCAAACTCATTCTTTACGTCTTGTCTACTTGCGTCTAGCGTAGAACCAAAGTCCCAATTCTCAAAATTCAATTGACCAAAATCGCTATCGCTATTAATAAATGCTTTGTTATTATCGCTGTTCATAGTTTCCCAGCAAAGACTTACTTTAAGCTCGGTTTTTTCTTGCTGTTGTTGGTGATTAGGCTCTGGCTTACCGCTAGCAAAAAGCGCTTGATTAAAAATCGTTGGAGAAACTGAGTTTTCACTAACTTTAGACTTTGAATTAATATTTGATTCAGCTGTTGTATCAGAATTTGTACCAGAAT
>NZ_LRTV01000001.1:148968-223750 GCF_003408845.1 Gardnerella massiliensis | reverse complement strand
GAAACACCAGAAATAGTAGGAGTAGAAGCCTCAGCCGCATTCGCAGTCTGCGCCATGCAAAAAGCGCAAGCCGCAGTAGCAATACTCATCATCGTCGTCGACAAAACAAGCATAGTTCTCTTGTTCATTTTTCCCTCTTTTTAGCAAAAACACAACTCATTCAATAAAAACTTACGCACTCTGCTCTCGCAGCATCGCAAGCAGCGTACATCTATATTGTACAAATAACCTTATATCAATATGATAAATGTGATGTAGCTCACAAACAATCTATGCGCGACTTGCGCACACGCGAAGCAAACGTATGTGCATAAAAGTCATTAATGCCAACAGCACAAGCAGATACGCTGGCAGCAAAGCCATAGATATGTTCTGACCAAGCACACCAAAAATCGCAGGCGCGAGCATAGAACCAATGTACGCACTTGCCATTTGCATACCAACAATAGCCTGCGACTTATCAGCACCAAAATAATGCGGAGTTGAGTGAATAATACACGGATATACCGGAGCACAACCGAGACCAATAATCACAAAACCTATAACCAACGCAATGTGATTCGGCAAAGGCAACAACAGTACGGCGATACCAGCAAGAATTACACACTGGCCAATACGAATCATTGTTGCATCATTTAATCGCATAGTTAAAAATCCGCTTATAAAACGACCAACTGTAATGCCAACATAAAACAGGCTCGCCCAACTGGCCGCAACAACACGGTTTACTCCCCCATGTAACACCATGTAACTACTAGCCCACAATCCTGCGGTCTGTTCCAACGCGCAATAGCAAAAGAACATAATAAGAATGTTCAGCGCTCCAGGAATACGCAAAACTTCTGCATACGATAAAGTTTTGTAAGATTGCGGCGACGCCTGAATTTTTTCAGACGATTCTTTCGCTTTCTTCTTTCCCCACAATGGCAAACTTGCGAATAAAACAAAAGTTAAAACAATTTGTATGACAGCAATATACTGGTAGCCCGCAGGCCAACGCTGACCGTGCGAAAGCGCAAAACCCATAACGTACGGACCAGTAGATGCGCCAATACCCCACATGCAGTGAAGCCAACTCATGTGCCAGCTTTCATAATGCACGGCAACATAATTATTCAATGCAGCATCAACGCCCCCAGCACCCAAACCGTATGGGATAGCCAGCATAATAAGTACAAGATAATTTGGCGCAAACGAAAAACCGAGCAATGCCAACGCCGTCAGCGCAACCGATACCAAAGTGACTTTTCCTGGACCAAACTTATGCGTAAGCCTATCGGATAGCAATGCAGAAATAATAGTCCCGGCGGAAATAACCATGGAAATGCCGCCAGCCCAAGAAATTTGCGCGCCAACATCGCGGCTCATAGTTGGCCAAGCAGATCCTAAAAGGGCATCAGGCAAGCCTAAGCTAATAAACGAGAGGTAAATAACTGCCAAAAGAAGGTTAATCATAAAATTCCCAACCTAGTTCTTCATACTTGTAATGCAAACGCCCCTTCAAAGCAACATATAAATATATATGAATATATATGAATATATAGCAGTATCAGGTGTCGATTTTGGAACGATCGAAATCGTCCGCGTTGTCAACAATGAACTGCTTGCGCGGAGGGACGTCATCGCCCATTAGCAAATCGAACACTTCGCTCGCCTGCTGAGCATCCTCCATGCGAATCCTACGAAGCATGCGCGTGCGAGGATCCATGGTGGTGTCCGCAAGCTGATCCGCGTCCATCTCACCCAAGCCCTTGTAACGCTGAATATCGCTGTTAAAATCAATGCCTTTAGCTTGCAAATCATCAAGTTTTCCAGCCAATTCGTCGTCGGAATAAGTATAAATATACTCGCCTTTGCGCCTTCCAGCTAAAGCAATCCTGTGAAGCGGCGGCACTGCAGCATAAACATGCCCGTGCTCAATAAGCGGACGCATATAACGGTAGAACAGCGTAAGTAGCAGGATACGAATGTGCGCGCCGTCAACATCAGCATCGGTCATCATAACGATTTTGTTGTAACGAGCCTGCGAAATATCAAAACTTGCTCCTGATCCTGCTCCCACAACTTGAATAATTGCGGCACATTCCTTATTTGACAGCATTTGCGCAAGGCTTGCTTTTTGCACGTTCAAAATCTTGCCGCGAATAGGTAGAAGCGCTTGGAAAGCAGAATTACGAGCCGCTTTTGCGGTACCAAGCGCGGAATCGCCCTCAACGATAAACAGTTCAGCAATATCATCATTCCCAGGCTGACAGTCAGAAAGCTTTGGTGGCATTGAGGCAGATTCGAGTGCGTTTTTTCTACGCGTCACTTCTTTGGTTTTGCGCGCCTGAATACGAGCGTGCATTTCGGAAACGATTTTTTCTAGTACGCGTGCGGATTGCTCTTTAAAACCTCGCTTAGATCCGGTAATCATCTCACTGAACTGAGTATCGGTCATTTTCATAACAATAGGCTTTACTTGCGCGGTTCCAAGTACGTCTTTTGTTTGTCCTTGGAATTGTGGTTCGGCAATGCGTACTGTTACCACGGCTACAAGTCCTGCAAGAATGTCGTCGCGCTCGATTTTGTTATTAGCGTCCTTAAGATTCACTTTAAGTTTGCGCGCATTATCTTCTACAGCTTTGCGAATCTGCTTAGTAATTCCTTGCAAAAAGCCGTCGACGTGCATGCCTCCGCCTGGAGTTTCCACTACGTTTACAAAACTTATTACCTTGGAGTCATATCCGTTTACCCAGCGCAAAGCAATGTCCACTCCGCATTTGCGCGTTACCTGCTGAGCGTGTAATTCTCCTGAAGCGTCTACTGCTTGCGTTTCTTCAACGTACGTATCTTCTCCGGAAATCCGCCAAATATCAGAAACTGCTTGACCTTTAGACAGAAAATCAACGAAATCTTTAACGCCACCGTTATGCAAAAATTCAGCTACGCGAGGATGATGGTTGTTTTGCATTGTTTTGGCAGTTTCAGCGTTTGCAATAGATTGCGCTGCTGAAGATTCAAAATCTTCTTCAGTTTCTTCAGATTCTTCAGTTTCGCTAGTTTCTTCAGATTCTTCAGTAGTTTTTTCTATTTCACTAGTTTCATTAGTTTCACTAGTTTCGTCAATTTCAGCAATCTCATAAGATTTTCCAGATTCTTCAGATTCTTCAGCACTAATTTCAGCAACGTCAGCTTCGTTAGTATTAACTTCCGTAACAGCGTCTTCTGAGGAATCAATCTCCTCAATATCTGCCGTTTCTCCTTCTGGCACATGCTCATCAATAACCGTAATGCGTAAGCCAGGAACCAAAAAACTGGTCTGCCTTACTCTATCGATAAGTTGCTCATAACTAAAATGCGCAGTTGAGTTGAAAATTTCCGGATCCGCCCAATATCGTACGCGAGTTCCCGTAGTTTTTGGCGAAACAGTGCCAATAATTTCCAGCTCAGTCGGTTTATTTTTGCGAGTTCGCTTAAAAGGTGATGCAGGAGAAGGATGTGACGGATCTGCGTCGGTGTACACGCCAGGATGTCCTTGGTGGAAAGCCATATGATGCGTTTTACCATCGCGGTCAACTTCGACATCCAAACGCAAACTTAACGCATTAACTACTGAGGAACCAACACCATGCAAACCGCCGGCAGCATTATAAGAAGCGTTACCAAACTTTGCTCCAGCGTGAAGCTTAGTAAGCACAACTTCAACGCCAGTGAGCTTTGTTTTAGGTTCCACGTCTACTGGAATACCGCGACCATTATCCGCAACTTCAATGGATCCATCGTCGTGAAGAGTAACAGTAATGTGATCGCAAGCACCCGCTAAAGCCTCGTCAACAGCGTTATCAATAATCTCCCAGAGACAGTGCATCAAACCTTGGCTGTCGGTGGTACCAATGTACATGCCAGGACGCTTACGCACCGCATCTAAGCCTTCCAACACCGTCAAACTATCGGCATCATACTGCTCTTGCTCTTTACGAGAGACCACTTCTACCCCTCTACCCATTGCACGAACTTACAATCTCAACATACTAATACTAAGCAACAAGTGTCGTATTATCACCCTTACTTGCAGCAATAATACGACACTTGCTATATGACATGCTTTACAATCACTGATCTAAGAAGTCACGCAAAGTCTGTGATCTAGAAGGATGGCGCAGCTTAGACATAGTCTTCGACTCAATCTGACGAATACGCTCACGAGTCACGCCGTACACGCGACCAATATCGTCCAATGTCTTAGGCTGACCATCTTCCAAGCCGTAGCGCATCTTAATAACACCAGCCTCACGAGGTGCCAACGTTTCCAATACTTGCCTAAACTGCTCTTGCAAAAGTGAGAAGGCCACTGCATCAGACGGTGCAATTGCATCAGTGTCTTCAATCAAATCACCGAATTCAGAGTCGCCATCCTCACCCAAAGGCGTGTGCAAAGAAATCGGCTCACGACCATACTTTTGCACTTCCTGAACCTTTTCTACAGGCATATCAAGCTCGCGTGCAAGCTCATCCGGCGTAGGTTCGCGCCCAAGATCTTGCAGCATTTGACGCTGAACTCTGGAAAGCTTGTTAATAACTTCCACCATGTGCACTGGCACTCGAATCGTACGAGCCTGGTCAGCCATTGCACGCGTAATAGCTTGGCGAATCCACCATGTTGCGTAAGTGGAGAACTTAAAGCCCTTCTTCCAATCGAACTTTTCTACTGCTCGAATTAGACCAAGGTTACCTTCCTGAATTAAATCAAGGAAAAGCATGCCTCGACCTGTGTAGCGCTTAGCAAGCGAAACCACAAGTCGCAAGTTTGCTTCCAACAGATGATCTTTAGCTTTTTTGCCGTCAGCCGCAGCCCACTTAAGCTCGCGCTTACGCTTAAACTCCATTTGATCAATCTGAGTATCTAACAAATGCTGAGCATATAAGCCAGCCTCAATTCGCTCCGACAAATCCACTTCTTGTTCGGCGTTAAGAAGGCTCACACGACCAATCTGCTTCAAATAATCCTTCACAGGATCCGCCGTAGCGCCGGTTGCAATAACGCGTCGCTTTGGATTGCCAGAAGGCGTGAGATTATCGTCGTCATCATCATCTCGAACAATGAAGGCACCTTTAGCTTGTGGTACTTGCGGAACATCAAGCTTGTGCTCATCGTGATCCTCAGCATCATCAATATCATCTGGTTCTTCGTCGAGATCGTCATCAGACACGTCTTCGTCAGTAAGATCATCAACGCCATCGATATCTTCAGGCTGAATGTCATCTAAATCATCAAGATTAATTTGATCTTCATCGTCAAGATGCGGTTCGTCATCTAGCTCGTCATCGAAGGAAGAATGTGAATCTTCTAATTCGTCACTCTCTATAAGCTCGTTTTGCAACGCATCTTGAGTATCAGTCTGATTTTCTTCCGCACGCTTTGCGCGAGAAGAGCGAGATTTGCTGGCAGATGACGAAGTGCGTGCACTACTTTTGCGCGTAGCACTAGCCTTACGCGTTGTTGCAGGTTTACTATTTTCTTGCGCTTCATACTCATCAGCTGTTGATTCAACTTCGCTCGCCAAACTGTTCCTCCTGTAGTATTCCCTCGCAGTGCTTTCTGGACATAGTTCAAGCAAGGGCAAGTTTTACCATAAGTAGTAAACCATCTTAGCAAGACGATTATTCCCCTCACTCTTCTTGCGGCGTGGCGTGACTATCAAGCCATGCTGGTTCAATACCGTGTTCGATAGCTGAATTTACAATTTTCGCCATCGAACAGTCAGGATCAATCTGTAAAGCGCGATTAGCGTAGTGAGCTACGTCGCTAAGTCTAAACCACCAACTGATATACGCAATTAGTGCATATACTTGCACTGTCAATTCAGGAATCTCTTGCACAATAATTGCCATTGCTTCCAATAATTTTCGTGCTTTAACAGCCCGACTAATTTTAGGCGTTTCATTCTGAGCAAATTTAGCTTCCAAAAAATGGCGCAAGTTCAACGACATTTCTGGCACATGCGGCAACCAAGCGAGATCAGAGAGCATTTCACCTCCGTACCACTCATCATTTTCGTCCAAAATAGCAACCAGTATTGCATCGCGAACGTTAATGTTGTGGAACATAGCTAGAGGAATCATGATGAAATCAGAACCTGCTAAGTCCGTGTCGTTAGAAGCCATACTAAACCAACGGTTCACTGCACGATAGGTAAAGCGTTGCACAGTGTACTGTTTACCGTATTGTGCCACTCCTTCAATAAATCCCTTGGCAGCAATACTGACCCAATACTGCAAACCTTGAATCCAAGCAGACTCATCCTTACAATGTTTCACAACATAGTTAGTTGGAATAGACATAAAATAGCAACATTCTTTTGACGGATATATTTTCCCGTTAATATCCGCAATTTCTCTTCCAGCCAAGGATTCAACATCTTCAATCCCTACGATACTGTCGAAATCGCCAGCAGTAGTGGCACTTGGACCATAAATTTCTGTAAGACTGTGAATATCAAAGTCGTCAATGCAGCTATGAACAGCCTTTTTATCTAGTTCAATATCAACCGTGGCCATATCTACCTCTCCTTAATGTGTGCAATAAATGTACGGCATATAATGTGTCAAGATTCACAAAGCGGAACTTGATAATCCAAGTCTCTCAAGTGCGCGACTAATCCTCAACGAATAGCGACCTTTGGAGTGCAAAGTTATCTCACCCCTAGAAAATATTGTGTTTTATAATGTTCAGCCCTGTGGATAACTTTCATAGTATGAGCACATTAACGGATTATCATTGCACGCTTAACGATATTGAATCGCGTATTCGTACGCTGATTTTGCAACAATTTTCTACAACAGCAGCAAGCAATCTTTCCTCAACGTGTGCAACGACATTACAGAAAGTAGTTGAGCAAGCAATTATGTCAAGCGAAGGCGGCAAACGACTTCGAGCTTTGCTTCTTCTTTCAACATTCCAAGCAGTAAGCGGTGACGCTGACACAAACGAGATTCAACAGCAAGCAATATTTGACGTTGCTTGCGCTTTAGAAGTTTTCCAAACTGCTGCCCTTATTCACGACGACATTATTGACGAATCCGCATTGCGACGCGGCAAACCGAGCGCGTATTGTGCACTAAGCAGTGCATACAACGATCAGCATATCGGCACAGGACTCGGGCTTATGCTCGGCGATTTACTTGCTACAGCAAGTTTTGTTATTACAAACGCAGCTTCGCAACACTTTGTTTATAGCAAAGAAATTTTAGAAGCTTTTGCAGATATGCAAAAAAACGTTGGTGTCGGCCAAGTATTGGATTTGTCTATTGAAATGATGCAATTAGATAATCCTAAGCAACTTGCTGAATCGTCACTTAACGTATTTCGTTGGAAAACAGCAAGCTACACTACTGTCGCCCCTCTTACTCTTGGTTTTCTCGCTGGTCATATCCCCCCTCAAGAAGCATACGAACTCGCGCAACGCATAGGCGATCCATTAGGAATAGCATTCCAAATTGCCGACGATTTAATCGATATTGTTTCTGACAGTAAGCACACAGGGAAACCTATCGGCGGAGATATTCGCGAAGGTAAACGCGCAGTACTTCTCGCCGACGCACTGCAATACGGAAGTGCAACTGAACAAAGTGTGCTACGCAAAGCCTATACAGGCGCTTCCAGAAGCGACGATGACGTAAAACAAATCATCCAAATTTACTATACTTCAGGCGCAATTGACCGCTCAAAACAAAGAATAATGGAGCTTTGGAACCAATCGCAGCAGGCTATTGAAACAAGCAAACTTAGCGATAATGCAAAAACTATATTGCATACTGTAAGCGAACGTTTCATACCAGAAGCATGGCGCAATGTACAATAGTGCTAGAGTAACACTGTAAAGGAACCTTCGTTACCATGCTGACGGTACAATCGTAAACAATAAGCAGTAATATGAGGTTTTTACGCGTGTAAGGATTGTGACAATGACTGAAGCAACGCAGGTACAACCTGGCATGTGCATTGAAAATCGCTATCGCATTGTGCGTAAAATCGCTGAAGGTGGTATGGCTACCGTCTACCAAGCGCAAGATGAGCGTTTAAGTCGACCAGTAGCAATCAAAATAATGCACACTCAGCTTGCTCAAGGAGTGCATCGGCAACAGTTCATTGCAAGATTCCGCAGGGAAGCAACTTCTGCAGCAGCAATCGCAAACCCACATATTGTGCAAGTGTACGACACCGGCGAATATGACGGTCTCGACTACCTCGTTATGGAGTACGTACACGGCGTAAATTTGCGCTACGAAATGAATATGCAAGGTACTTTCAGCGTAAAAGACACGCTTCGTCTACTCGCTGAAACCTTAGACGGTCTTGCTTCAGCGCACCAAGCAGGGGTTGTGCACCGCGATATTAAGCCTGAAAATATTTTAATTAACAGCCGCGGGCATGTGCAAATCACTGATTTTGGTTTAGCTCGTGCTATCTCGCAAGCAACACTGTCTTCTACCGGTCTACTCCTTGGAACAGCTGCTTATCTTGCTCCTGAACTTATTGAGCACAATCTTGCAACTCCACAAGGCGACTTATATTCTGCAGGAATGATGGCTTGGGAAATGCTAGCTGGACGCGTGCCATTCACTGCTGATAACCCAGTTACACTCGTGTTTAAGCATGTTCACGAAAATACGCCTTCTATTAGTACAGTATGTTCCGGTATCAGCGAAAAAGTTGCACATTTTATTGCAAAATTAACGGCACGAGATACGAACGAACGTCCAAAAGATGCTAGTGAAGCTCTAGCACAGTTGCGTAGTCTTTCCACTCAATTAAGCGCTGAAGATTGGCAATATAAGTATGTGGAGCCTCAGGGGCCTGAAGATGCAGATTTTGTTGAATCAGGCTCCCCACTTAACAAACTGTATACAACTCCAGCAGATAATCTTTCTCCCCTCAATGAGGGTGACGGCTTGTTGCAAAAAACAGCGCAGCAAGAAACAGCAACTGACGACTTAGACGCTACTCGCGCAATCGCTATGCCGGATACTCACGCTGCACGCAATCAGGATGGTGCTTATGCTGCTGACACTCCGGAAATTGCGCAACCATTCGCAAACACTCCTACCATCGCTACTGATACCAAAATCACAGCTCCTTCCCCACAAGATGCGGATTCATACTCTACTAAACTGATGGCTTGGGATGATCCGAGCAACGAAGCATATAATCCTCACAACAATCCTTTAGAAGCTTTTGATGACAGCAATCTTCCCACCGTTGCGTTGGATGCTCGCAATCTTAACCAAAATAAGAAAACTGCTCCGGCTACGATTTCTCCAGAAGCATCACCTCATACTCGTGAATCGTCGTCTCGCAAAGGTGCTCGCAATAAATTATTTATTATTACTGGAAGTATTACTGTTGCAGCCCTTGCGGTAATTGGCATTGGCGGCTATTGGTATTTCTTTGGTCCGGGAAGCTACTGGTCACTTCCTAAGCCGGAAGATCTTCACTGCATAAATCAGTCGTGCAAAGTAACCGATGTTGACTGGCAGCGTTATGAAAGCACGCTGAAAGTGGCCGGTATTCCATACACTGTAAGCAAGGATTATAGCGATACCGTTACTGCAGGAAAAGTGTTAGCTACCGAACCTGACGTAGTAGGCGGTCATATTAGCAAGCATAATAACGGGCGACTCCGAGTTATACTTTCGCTTGGCATTCGTAAAGCTACTATTCCTGAGGATATTACTAACCCACACAGTGCTCACGGAAAGAAGCCGTTGCAGGCGCTGCGTAAGGCAGGATTTAATCATATTATTCACCGCTCATCTTTGGACGTGTATTCTATTGACGTACCAGCCGGCAGTGTTATCGATATTAGTCCTAAACCTGGCACGCGCATGAATTATAACAGCGAAGTAAGTGTGCTGCTTTCTAAAGGCCCTATGCCGGTAAAAATGCCAGATATTATTAATCACACTAAGGATGAAGCAGACGCGGCGTTAAACGATGCTAAATTAAACGTCACCTACGAAGAAGAAAATAGTGACACCGTACCAAAAGGTAAAATTATAAGCGCTTCTGTTGAAACTGGATCAGCAATGCACTGGGGCGACAGCGTTAAAGTTACGGTTTCACGAGGGCCTAAAACCGTTATTTTGCCTAATGTTTGTGGCAAGAATACTACTGAAGCCCGTAGCGTTATCGAAGCGTTAGGACTACAAGTAAAAGTTTCCGCTCCTCTTGGCGACTACATGCACGTTGTGCGATTCCAGTCACCTGGAGCGGGTAATGAAGTCCCACTTAAGGATGCGCAAGGCCGCCCAACAGTAATTACACTCACTGTAATTTGATTTAGCACATTAGCAAGCGGCCTAAACGATAAGCGCAGCCTCACGGTAACGAACGGGCTCGGCAGCTACTACAAATACACTACTTGTACGGAATACGCTACTTGGCGCTTTCTTGCGCTGCCCGCAATTCTCGCATGCGTTGCTTCACTGTTTGCGCATACTCATCAACGTATTCTTGTCCGCTCATGCGAGCAATAGCTTGAGTTACTTGGTCAGTGATTTCGCGTAATCGTTCATGCGTAATCTCTTCGGGATTATTGACGCGCTCTACAGCAATTGGCTTACCATATATTGCCTTTGTTTTGCCCTTCATTGGGACAATCGTACCTTGAGGTTGCAGTTCACGCGTACCAATAATAGCAACAGGCACAATCGGGCATCCTGTTTCTAACGCAAGACGAGCTGCACCAGTGTGACCACGATACAAACGACCGTCAGGGCTTCTCGTGCCTTCGATATGAATACCAAAAAGTTGCCCTTTTTCCAAAATTTCTTTTGCGTGATTCAACGCTCCCAAGGACTTAGAGCCACCAGAACGGTCAACAGGAAACACTCCAACGGAAGTAAACCACCACTTTTTGAAACGTCCCTTTAATCCTTTGCCTTCAAAATATTCGGCTTTGCCCATGAAATGAATCATGCGAGGACAAGTTAAAGGCAGCAAAGCATCATCGATAACAGCAAGATGATTTGCAGCAATAATTGCACCACCATTCTTCGGAATATTCTCAACACCTTGAGCTGACGGATGAATCCTCATACGGGCTATACCCCCAAGCCCTTTCACGAAGAACCAGTACAACATATCGTATCCTTTCTTCATCTGCATCCGTACTGCTGCACTGCGCAAAACGCGTGGGAATCAGGCTGACTTGATACAGTATAAATCATGACATCTTCTAAGAATACCAATGACCCTCGCCGTGAGGATACTGAGCGCAACAATTCTGCTGACGACAATATTCCTGCTGACAACAGTTCCGCTAATATGTACAAAGATTGGTCGTCTTTTGTAGAAGAGCACGCAGACGATTTGAATGAAGTTGCGCGTTCAAAAAGTGCGCAAAGCTTTGAGAAGCATGCGCAGCGAAAAGCAAAAAAGTTAGAGCATAGTATTCGCTTGAACGAGATTGCAAAATCTTCTGCAGATAAAACAGATACGAATAAGACAAATAAAACAAATAAGTTTTCTCTTAGCAACTTAAGTAGTAAAAAATCTTATATTATTCCTCAAAGAATGCAGGATCCGCACGTGCGTTTTACTAATCCTGGCGGGCCTCGCGACAATACGCGTAGCAGTTGGCTTGATTTGGACAAAACAATGGAAGATTATGGCGACGATTTCGTACCGCCAAATCCACAATTTGAGAACATTTCGTGGGTAACAGTTGTTTTGTGGGTGTTATTAATTGCTGGTATTGCAGGCATCCTTTCTTTGGCTTTCTTACCTGGATTTGCAAGCACTATAGGTATCGCTAGTGCTATTTTCGTTCTTGTCGGAGGCGCAGGATTGCTGCTTACTCACAAAAAACATTCTCCTTCCAAAGAGGATTATAATGATTACGGTGAAGGCGCAAGAGTATAGAAGTTGCTTTTCGCTAATATTTCACAGAAATAATTGGTAATGCAGGTAACAAGCGTAAATAATTTGATAACTATTTAGTAATTATTTAGCAACTATTTAACAAAAGGGCTGATATGCGCAAAACATACCAGCCCTTTACTATATAAAAAATTGCGTGATCCTGGAGAAGAGAAGGACCACGCAAAATCTTATTTACTGTTTTTACTTTTACTCAGCTTCGTTGCCAGCTTCATTCTGACCGTGGCAAAGCTTGTACTTGCGACCAGAACCGCATGGGCACTCATCATTCTTGTTGGTGCCTGGGAACGTACGGCCGTCAGCCCACGGAGTCTTCCACTCTTCGGCCTTTGGACGCATGCTCAATGGAACTTCACTCTCAGCATGGCTCAAAGGAGCTGGACCAACGATTCCGCTTGGCTGATCTTCTGTATCAACCTCGGCAGAAACCTGAGCAATATCAGCGTCAACCTCAGCGTCAGAATTATCATCCGTAGAAGCAACCTGATCAATATCAATATGGAACAGCAGCTGGATGCTTTCTTCCTTGATCGCCTCAATCATGGAATTGTACATCTGGTAGCCTTCGCGCTGATACTCAACCAAAGGATCACGCTGACCCATACCGCGCAGACCAATGCCATCCTTCAAGTAATCCATCTCGTAGAGATGTTCACGCCACTTGCGATCGAGCACAGCCAAGACGACACGACGCTCGAGCTGACGCAACGCATCACTACCGATACGAGACTCAAAGAGAACATAGAAAACAGTGGCACTTTCGACAATCAAATCACGCAAAGCAACAACGGCTTTGTCTCCCTTGAGCTTGTCAATCGTCTCATGAACTTCATCCCAATCAAGAATTACAGGCATAACAGCATCAAGAGCCTTAGACAATCCCTGCAAATCCCAATTCTTTGGCTTATCAGAGCCGTTCATAGCGCCACGCACGTAACTTTCTGCAGTGTCTCTAATGAACTTCAAAATATCATCGTGAATATCTTCACCCTTAAGCACCATCTGACGTTCAGCATAAATAACAGTACGCTGCTTATTCATAACATCGTCATACTTCAAAACGTTCTTACGCATCTCAAAGTTACGAGCTTCAACAGTTTTCTGAGCAGTACGCACGCCATTAGAAACATACTTAGATTCGATTGGCTCGCCTTCCGGCAAGCCCTTCGCCATAACACGCGCAACAAGCTGCGTGTTAAACAGACGCATCAAATCATCTTCCAAGCTCAAGTAGAAGCGCGACTCGCCAGGATCACCCTGACGGCCAGAACGACCACGCAACTGATTATCAATACGGCGAGATTCGTGACGTTCAGTACCGAGCACATACAAGCCACCAAGCTTCTTAACTTCTTCATGCTCGTCCTTAACCTGCTCCTTAACCTCAGCTAAGGTGCCTGGCCAACGCTTCTCGTACTCGTCAGGAGTATCGTCTGGAGAATAGCCTTCAGCCTTCAACTTAGCATCTGCAAGGAACTCAACATTACCGCCGAGCATAATATCAGTACCACGGCCTGCCATGTTAGTAGCAACAGTGACAGCACCCTTACGGCCTGCAACAGCAACAACGGCAGCTTCCTTAGCATTCTGCTTAGCATTCAACACCTGGTGAGGAATACGAGCGACGTCGAGCAGAGAGGAAAGAATCTCCGAAGATTCGACAGAAGCCGTACCAAGCAATACTGGCTGACCCTTAGCATGGCGTGCAGCAACATCGCGCACAATAGCAGTAAGCTTTTCTTTCTTCGTGCGGAAGATCAAATCATCCTTATCCATACGAATAACAGGACGGTTTGAAGGAATTGGAAGCACGCCTAACTTGTAGGTGCCCATGAACTCTGCAGCTTCAGTTTCAGCAGTACCAGTCATGCCAGCAAGCTTGTCGTACATACGGAAGTAATTCTGAAGAGTAATCGTTGCGAAAGTCTGATTTTCTGCCTTAACTTCCACATTCTCTTTAGCTTCTATTGCCTGATGCAAACCTTCGCTGTAACGACGTCCTGGAAGCACACGACCAGTGTGCTCGTCAACGATTAACACCTCGCCGTTAGTAACAACATAGTCACGATCGAGAAGGAAGAGTTCCTTAGCTTTCAAAGCATTGTTCAAATAACCAATAAGTGCCGTATTCGTAGGCTCATAGAGATTATCGATGCCCAAGTAATCTTCAATCTTAGCGATACCAGCGTCGAGAATACCAGCAGTTTTCTTCTTTTCGTCAATCTCGTAATCAACATCACGAGTAAGTTTCAATACGAGCTTGGCAAACTCACGATACCAACGAGTGACGTCTCCCTCAGCTGGACCAGAAATAATAAGCGGCGTACGAGCCTCATCGATGAGAATGGAATCAACCTCATCGACAATAGCGTAATGGTGTCCGCGCTGAACAAGATCAGCCTTTTCCCAAGCCATATTATCGCGCAAATAGTCAAAGCCAAATTCGTTATTAGTACCGTACGTGATGTCCGCATTGTACTGCTTACGACGCTCCGGAGGCTGCTGATCAGTAATAATGCAGCCAACGCTCATGCCGAGGAATCGGTAAATACGTCCCATCAATTCACTCTGATAACTTGCAAGGTAATCGTTCACAGTAACAACGTGTACGCCCTTACCTTCCAAAGCATTCAAGTAGCTTGGCAATGTTGCAACAAGTGTCTTACCTTCACCAGTTTTCATTTCTGCGATATTGCCCCAATGCAATGCCGCGCCACCCATAAGCTGCACGTCGAAGTGGCGTTGGCCAAGCGTACGCTTTGAAACTTCACGAACTGTAGCAAAGGCTTCAGGCATTAAATCATCAAGTTTCGCACCATTGTCTAACTTCTGCTTGAACTTAGCTGTTTGGCCTTTCAGCTCTTCATCGGAAAGCGCAGAAATTTCATCTTCTAACGCATTCACAGCCTTGGCTACGTTCTCAAGGCGCTTCAATTGACGGCCTTCACCCATACGCAAGGCTTTATCGACGATATCTACCACGTTTTGCTCCCTTAGGTCATGTCTATGAAGACGGCCTAGCCAACATAGACGTAAACTGTGCCTATATTACGCGACGGCTGCGATTTTTGTAAGCTAGCGAGTCTGAAAACCCGTAAAAAATGCCCGTCCAACACTGTGTCAGACGGGCATATCCACTCGCACAAGCGATTTATCTAGGCTTTATTTACTTTTGTCGAGCAACATTCTCAGGCGTATCAATCTCAAATACGCCGTAGCTCCAGCCGTGCCTACGATAGACAACCGATGGTCGCATAGTCTCCTTGTTAACGAACAGGAAGAAATCGTGACCAATAAGTTCCATTTCGTACAAAGCCTCGTCAATGCTCATAGGCTCCGCAATATGAAGCTTACGACGAATCACAATAGGAGTGCTTCCAACGCTCACTTCTACAGACTCACCAGGGCCTAAATCAGAAGCAACAGCAGCATCAGCACTATTCAATTCGTCTTCTTGAGGCTCCTCAACAGTAGTTTCAACTTCAGGCACTGCAACACCCATATCCACAGGAACCATATCCGTGTAGCCACGACGGTGATCCTTACGACGGTCACGGGTACGACGCAAACGAAGCGTCAACTTATCGAGCGCCATATCTAAAGCGCTAAATTGATCAGTGCTCGAAGCTTCAGCACGAATCACTGTGCTGCCTGCAACAACAGTAATTTCAACTCGCTTTGCAGTGTCAGCCTGCCGCGGATTACCTTCAGAATTAAGCACAATCTGTACACGCTGCGCATCAGGCGCAATGGCGGTCACACGATTCATCTTACTTTCTACAACGTCACGGAACCTTTGATTAATTTGCGTATGACGACCAGTAATGACGATTTCCATGCGAAACCTCCCCGAATAGATTCGAACCTTAAGTTCGATTTGTATACACACCGACTGCCACGATGCCGTCGGTTCTTCTATTATATCCGTTTAATCAATAAGAACCTAGGCAAGTTGCAAAATTTAGAGAAAAAATTCGGAAATTTTGTAATATTTTCCGCAAAATAACTAACTTTTTTACGTAACGAAAAGTATCTGCTATAATTAGGAAGGTTGAGGTTTCACGATGGCCGCGGTCACAATGTTCATTCGGAGTGACTGAGGAACTTCCGGGCTCCACAGAGCACAATGGCGGATAACGTCCGCCCAGGGCGACCTGAGAGATAGCGCAGCAGAGAACAGACCGCCTAAATGTTTCGTTTAGGTAAGGGTGAAACGGCGGTGTAAGAGACCACCGGGCTTCTGGTAACAGTAAGCCGCATGGCAAGCCTCATTGGGAGCAAGGTCAAGCAGAAGACGTTTAAGGGCTGCTCGCCCAAGTCTTCGGGTAGACTGCTAGAGTTTGGCGGCAACGTCAAATCGAGATGGATGGCCATCCGTGTGCACTTGTGCGCACGACAAAACCCGGGGTATGTGAAACCTCATCAACTCAACCTCTCAAGAACAAATAATAAGCAGCCAATACATTACTTCGCTGTCGAAGTAGCAATCTTTGGCGCGTCTGCGAAATCTGAAAACACCGCAACGCATTTACTAAACGGAGAATCCGCAGCAATTTCAGCGTGAATATCATCCACCACTCCATACGTTTGCATTCCCGCTAACTGAGCTGAACGTAAAGCGGTAGGCGAATCCTCAAATACTGCGCAATCTTCAGGATTAATTTTAAGATTATTTGCGATGTCGAGATAAGTTTTAGGACTATTCTTTCCAGCTTCGGATAAATCTTCCCCAAATTGAAGAAAATCAAAGCAATCTAATAAACCAAATCTTTCTAAAGCAGGCACACATAAACGTTTAGAAAGAGTAGTAATCAGAAGCAACGTTATTTTTTTAGAACGCAAGTATTGAACGTAATCGTACGCTCCCTTTAGAAGAGGAAGATGATTAGCATACTCGTCAAACGCCATATCTGACCATTCTTGCATCAAATCTTCCGGAGAATCCGTAAAACAATAATTTTTAATAACATAATCCGCAATTTGGCGAGGATTCATCATCGCTGTAGTATCGGCGAAAATATCTGGGACGTTCATACCCCGCTTAGCAAAACTACGCTTGTCAATATCATCCCAAACTCCAAGCGAATCAATAAGAGTTCCGTCAAAATCAAAAATTGCTGCACGAATCATAGAACTATTTTTCAACATTATCGACCATTTTCCTGCTTGTTGCCAACAATTCGCGAGCATGCTTCAGTGAAGTTTGCGATTCACTACCAGCAAGCATACGAGCAATCTCCTGCTCACGCGCCACACCTTCAAGTTTTGTAACCGTAGTGTCAGCATATTGCGACTGAGCATCGTCAGAAGATGCCGTTACAGTTTTTTGCACAGCAAACTGAGCATTAGCAAAAGAAGCAACCTGAGCCAAATGTGTTACTACAATAACTTGAGCGTGTTGAGCAAGTTGAGCCAAACGTTTGCCAAGTTCTACAGCAGCTACACCGCCGACACCAGCATCAACTTCATCAAAAATAAACGTCATCATCGATTCGTCATTGCCGCTGAGTTGAGCAACAACAAGCTCCATGGCAAGCATAAGTCGGCTCAATTCACCTCCGGAAGCGCTCTTCCCTATTGGCAAATCGTCGGATGCAGGAAAAGGTCGGAACAAAAACTCAACATCATCGATTCCGTGAGAATCAAGCACATCCGAATCCTGCGCATCTTCGTTTCGAGGATTTACGCGTACGTTGAGCTGCGCTCCAGACATAGCCAAGGATTTTAACTCCGCCGTCACTTCACTGCTAAGCTTTTCAGCTGCTTGCGCACGCGTTTTAGATAATTCCTTAGCAAGGGTGAGAGCCTCACGATAGTGCTTGTTGCAAGCGGCGCGAGCACGTTCTATAGCTTCTGGAGAATCGTCCAAATCCTCAAGCTCAAACTGCGCTTTTTCAGCCCAGTCTAAAACGTCATCAAGTGTAGGACCCCAGCGGCGAGTGAGTTCAGTAAGATCATGAATACGCGAATTTAACGCGTCTAAATCCTCATCACTGCCGTCGACGTCTAACATGCGAGCAAGCTGCATAACAATATCGCTAAGCTGAGCGTGCACATCGTCGAGCTGATGAGCGAGAGTATCACAGTCGTCATCAACATGTAGTGTCCGTAGCGCTTGTGCAGCCTTGTCTATAAGCATGCAAGCATCAGCAGATTCAACTGAGGACTCGTAGTCAATTTGGCTGGCGTCAAGAGCGGCAAGTGCCGTACTCACTGCGCGAATAATATGTGCCGCATTTTCTATACGATTTCGTTTCGTTTTCAGCGTCTCGTCTTCGTTAGGCTGCGGATCTACTGAGCGGATGCGAGTTATTGATTCTTGAAGATAATCCGCACGTTGGCGGGAAGACGCAGCCTGATTTTCAAGACGGTCAAGAGTATGTTGAGCATCCTTCCAATTTTTATAAGCCTGATCGTATTCGTAACGTAGGTTGCTATTGCGCGCCACAGTATCGAGCAGTTCGCGCTGCTTTGCAGATGTTGCTATACGTAACTGGTCGCTTTGGCCGTGAATAGTTATAATATGCGAGCATACTGTTTCCAACAAAGTTTTTGGAGCTCCGTAACCAGAAAGCGTAGCTCTAGAGCGCCCTGACTGCGGAACTGTTCTAGCAACGTACATATCTTGCTTGCTGTCGTCATTTTCTGAAGTTTCTAGCTCAATTCCGGCTTCGCGTATGATATTCGCAACTTCACACGATTTTTCTACGCTAAATACGCCTTGAACCCACGCTTCTTGCGCTTTTGGCGACACTCGCGCGACTTCTGCTTTTGCGCCAGAAATAAGTTTAATTGCGCTTAAGAGCATGGATTTACCCGCGCCTGTTTCGCCAGTAATTGCAGTCATTGCTGCGCATGGCGTAATAAGTGCGTGAGAAATTGGACCGAGATTGCGTATTTCTAATTCTTCCAGCACGTTACACCTCTTTTGCTACTGCCTGTTCGTTGTCGTTACTTTTACTTGTTTCCTACTTGCTTATTTATACTTGCTTATTTATACGTATTTTTTATTTTATTTTTGATTATTTCGTTTATTTTTGATTATTTTCGTCCGTTGCCACGGTGCTGTTATGTTCACGCCAGCTGACAACCGGTAAGTCAAATTTGGTAACTAAACGTCTAGTAAAAGGTGCTCCGGAAAGTCGCGCTAATAACAATTCGTCTTTAGATTGTCGAACTTGTATGCGTGAACCTTGTGGAAGCGCGCGCTGTCTACGCCCATCGCAGCAAATCCAACCTCCCGAAGAAGAATCTTCAAGGATATCAATCGTAAAAGTAGAGCCAGAACCGATAATCAGCGGCCTAGCAAACAGGGCATGCGCAGCTAACGGCACTAATTGCAATGCCTCCACGTTCGGCCACATAATAGAGCCTCCAGCAGAAAATGCGTAAGCCGTGGAACCAGTAGGCGTCGAAACAATAACTCCATCGCAACCAAACGAGGACATTTCCACGTCGTCAACGCGGATAGAAAGCTCCACCATGCGGCCGCGATCAGCTCGATCAAGCGTAATATCATTAAGCGCCCAATCGCTTAACGGTTCACTTTCCCCTGGAAGCCACACGTCAACGTGAGCCTCCATTCTATGCTCCAAAAAATAGTCCTTCTGCGCAATCCTGCGAATAGCCTCATCAATTTGGAAACTTTCAAACTCTGCTAAAAATCCGACGTGACCAAGATTTATGCCAATAATTGGCACAGGTGCACAATGAACCAGTTCAGCAGCTTGAAGCATGGTACCGTCCCCACCAAGTACCACAACAATTTCAGTATGCTCGTCAACGAGCTGAGCAGTATGTTGCGCAAAATCAGACACCGCAGCACTATGGAACACATCGACTTGAAAACCAGCATCACGCAGCTGAGTAGTGACCTGATTTACTACCGTACTGCGACTATCAAGTCTCGCATGTGTCACTACTAGTGCGCGGCGACTCCCAGGAGCAGCACAACTTACTAAACGTTCCGGCATTAACAGACCCTTCGTACTGTCACAACATAACACACACTATTGTAATTGCTTCGTGACATATTGCTCACGCGTGCTGCGAGGATCTACAAGCTTATGTCAATTACAAAACACGCGCGTACAGCAAGTATTCAACATTGCCGTGTGTGCCTTCTATAGGAGATTGGCATGTGGAAACAACGCACAAACCATTATGCTGAGCGCAATCTTTTACGGTTGATAAAGCTTGCAATCTCAGATTTTTGTCGGTTACTATACCACCTTTGCCGAGATTACCTTTGCCCACTTCAAACTGCGGCTTTACGAGTAGCACAACATCTGCTTTAGGTTGCGCAATTCGCGCGATTACGGGAATAACTAAAGTGAGAGAGATAAAAGAAACGTCCGAAACAATAAGGTTTGGTCGATAAGGCAAATCTTCTTTATAAACGTCTCGAATATTAACTCCGCTCATTTCAATAACGCGAGGATTTTTTGCAATACTCGGGTGCAGTTGACCATGGCCAACATCTAAAGCAATAACTGATTGCACGCCTCGTTGTAACAGTACATCGCAAAAACCGCCGGTTGAAGCACCAATATCGAGTGCTTGAGTCGTTTCACAAGTCGTTAAACCGTCGGCAGCAAACGCTTCAAAGGCACCTTCCAGCTTAAGTGCTCCGCGAGAAACGTAGCGAAGACATGAATCTGAGATTGGTGATTGCGAGACGCTTATTGTATCTGAGTTTTTTACTAGTAGCGAAGATTTAGTAATTTTACTGTTGTTAACGCTTACTGCTCCTGCACGTATTAAGCGCTGAGCGGTGGTTCTGCTTCCAGTCAAACCGCGACTTACGAGAGCACAATCTAACCGTTGAGTTAAATCGGCAGCATTAGTCGCAACTAAATCTTCGCGAATATTCATAGAGAAAACTCCGGCAGCATGTATGATTCCAGTGTTTCACCACGGTCTTGAAGATTCCACGCCAACGCACATGCTGCTCGCAAAGCATTGATATCGCTGGTATCGTTCACTTCAATAGTTTTATTATCACAACAACGCGCTGTTGCCTTACCGCAGGTAAACGTATCAGTATCGCATAATTGTGGAGTTTCGTGAGCTTCGTTTAATCCTCGCAAATCTTTCGACACAAAACTTGGACGCAAATGTTGTGGTGCAAGCATAAGCATACGCGGATCAGTAACGCCCGTAAGCACAAGCAAAGACTCATAGCCTCCTCGAGTGCCAGCCTCAATATCTGTATCCAAACGGTCTCCCACTGCGAGCGAGCGTGAAATACTTATAACAGGATTACCATACTCGTCCTGTTCGGTATTGTCTGAAAAATCTTCTTCGTTATGCTCGATATTCGCAGCAACTAGGAATCGCGCTTCATCATACATCGCCGACTCTGGTTTTCCTGCAGAAGCAATCGGTTGCACGCCAGTTGCATTGATAACAGCTTGAATCATAGAACCGCAACCAGGAGCAATGCCAAGTTCTCGCGGAATCGTCAAATCACGATTGGTAACAAAATACTGCGCGCCATGCTCTACAGCGAACGCAACTTCCGCCATTTCCTGCCATGTCATACGCGGATACCAACCTTGAATTACGGCTTGTGGATTATCTTCACACGAATCTACCGGTTTAAGACCAGCTCGTTGAACTTCATCACGCAAATGTTTAGCGCCAAGTACCAATACGCGGGAGCCACGCTCAACATGGCGAGCTACCATACGCGCCGCAACCACTGAAGAAGTGATAATCTGCCATGGCTCTATAGTAAGACCGAAACTTTTTAACTGATCCGCGACGGTTGCTTGGAATCGAGAAGAATTATTGGTGGTGTATTCAATAGCCATGCCGTGTTGTTGCGCGTTTGTGATCGCATCTGCGGCATGTTCGACAGGGTTACCTCCGCGGTACACCACGCCATCTAAATCGAGCAAAGCTAAACGAAAAGCATCACTTAAGGGACGTGTACTCGATGAAAAATTCGTTCTCGAATGAGACTGCATAGTTACTGACCTCACACAATTGTTTACGAACTAATTTATTGCGCAGCCACTTTTGTAAGTGCTGGCACAAGTAACAAGTGCCCGGCATACTCTACAGCAGCCGGGCGCAAGTTTTAGATGATAAATTATGGGTTATGCTTCTTGAGACTGAACGGCACTCATTTCGATAGTGTCAGTATTGTCAGCGTCTTCAGATGCAGCTTTTTCATTGTCTTGCGAAGAATCGGATTCTTCAGATTCTTCAGACTTATCAGCTTCCTCTGATTCTTCAGAATCGTCGCTATCGTCGTGTTCCTCAAACGACGCTTCTTCAGCATCATCAGTTTCAGGAGCATACTGAGCATCATCGTCACTCATGCCAATCTCATCCATCATGGCATCATTCAAATGTTCCAAATCGTAGTCGATAACGATATCATCAGGATCTATATCTTCATCATCAATATCGGCATACTGCTGTTCGAGTCTATCAAGCAGCGTTTCAAGCTCGATTGCTTCGTCATTGCGTCCAGCTTCCTCCAGGAAGTATTGCTCAGCCTGCACTGCACGCATACGATATTCACCAGGAAGACCCTTGGAACGTCCCATAGCATGAACTAAATCGATAGCCTTATCAACATGTTTGGTATCTGCCAAAACACCCGCATAAACCAGGAACATTTCAGCCTTAACTTCGCCCTTCAAAGACTTTGCTTCATCTGACATGCAGATTTCCAAAGCCTTATCCAAGTTTCCAAGTCCGCGTTCGCAATCAGCAATAAACGGCAAATAATCGAGATAACCATTCATTCGCATCGCAGTGCGGAACTCTTTTGCAGCAAGCTTGTAATCACCCTGTCGATACGACACAAAAGCTAACGTTTCTCGAGAAAAATCAATGCGAGAAGCCTGCTTAGCAGCCCACTTTGCGTGCTCTAAGGCGAGTTCAGGATTTTCTTCTTCTAAAGCGTAGGCTGCGAGAATATGCAAACCAATGTTTTCTGCATGCTCTTTAGATAGGCCGCGTAAACGTTCGCGATCTTCCTTAGAAAGCATAGCCCATTCCAAACCCTTTGGCATCTTAGGCTCACCTGGGCGGCGAGCGGTATAAGGATTCTGAGATGGATAGGAAACAGTGCCGTCGGAATTGCGACGCGGACCACGGTCGAAATGGAAGTTTCCGTTAGTATTATTGCGATAATTACTTTCAGAATTTTCGTTACGATTGTTGCGACGGTCGTCAAAGCGGCGCTCGCCATCGCGGCGATTGTCGTGACGATCCTCACGGAACCCGCCCTTAGAAGAGTTGCGGAAGTCCTTACGAAAATCTCCACCACGGCGATCGTTATGGCGGTTGTCTTGACGGTTATCGCGACGATCGAAACGACGCTCACCATCAAACTTCTTATAACGAGGATTACCGCTTTCTTCACCATTATGTTCAGCATTGCGTGAACGGCGATCATCGCGACGGTCGTCGAAACGACGATTACGGTCAAAATGACGCTCACTATCATAGCGGTTATCACGATCACGGCGATCATCGCGGAAACCACCGTTTCCATTATTACGGAAACCGCCCTTCTTAAAACCGTCATGACGATTATCACGACGATCATCACGTCGATCGAAACGACGCTCACCATCACGATTTACAGCAGAACGGAAACCATCGCCGCGCTCATCATCGTGACGATGGAAGCCACCCTTCTTAAAACCACCCTTGTGGAAACCATCCTTGTGGAAACCGCCGCGGCGCTCGCCGCTTTTACCACCATTTCGATGACCAAATCCGCCACGCTCACCAAACGACTTCCTACCACTGCGCGAGTGTTCGCGTTCTTCGCCCATGCTGGCATACCTCTCATTCATATGCGAAATCGCATTGTTATTATTTCATAAAATTCACATGTGCCTGCTGCAGAAAAATATTGCAGCAGACACATTCTGTAAAATCATAAACGCGTCTTATGCGCGCTCAACAGCACCAATAGCTTTCTTACCGCGACGAAGCAAAGCAAAACGGCCATGCAGGAACGAGTTATCGTCAAGCACAGCATCTACCCCTTCAACGCGCTCATTGTTCAAATACAAACCGCCAGCTTCAATAGCGCGACGAGCCTCGGAAACAGTGCGGAACAGGCCAGCAGCAACTGCAGCCTCAACCACACGATCACCAGCACAAGACTTAGCAAAGTCTAGGCTGCCATCTTCTGTCTTAACCTTAACTCCATCCAATGCAGCCTCAAGTGTCTGCTCATCAATATTCTGAAGTTCACCTCGACCAAAGAGTGCAGAAGAAGCCTCAATCGCTTGGTTAGTAACATCTTCGCCATGAACGAAACTGGTAACTTCCCAAGCGAGCACGCGCTGAGCTTCACGGCTTCCAGGATCCTCCTGAATCTGCTGAGCTAAACGTTCAATCTCATCCTTTGGTAAGAATGTGAACACCTTAAGCAACTTAACCACTTCATCATCTGGCTGATTAAACCAGAACTGGTAGAAGCGATACGGGCTAAGCATGGAAGGATCAAGCCACATTGCGTTACCTTCTGACTTGCCGAACTTACGACCCTGATTATCCGTAATAATAGGGCTTGTAAATACGTTTACAGAAGCGCCACGCACTTTACGTATCAAATCCATGCCGGAAGTAAGATTACCCCACTGATCCGAACCACCAAGTTGCAAAGTAACATTGTAATTATCAAACAAGTATAAGAAATCGTTACCTTGCAAAACTTGGTAACTGAACTCTGCGAAAGAAATACCTTCGTCAGAATTCAACCTACGAGCCACGATATCCTTGGCAAGCATTGTGCCAACACGGAAGTTTTTACCGACGTCGCGCAAGAAGTCGATAGCAGACATCTTAGAAACCCAGTCATAATTGCTAACAAAACGAACAGGATTTTCACCTTCAAGCGGCAAAATTCTGCCAATCTGCCTACGCAAACGCTCAGCCCACGCTGCCACAATATCTTTAGAGTTAAGCGTGCGCTCACCACTTTGACGAGGATCACCAATCAAACCGGTAGCGCCACCAACTAAAGCAATAGGATGATGACCTGCAGCCTGCAAATGACGCATGTTAATAAGCTGTACAAGATTGCCGATGTGCAAAGATGCAGCCGTAGGATCGTAGCCGCAATAATACGTTAATGGTTCCCCGTCAAGTGCTTGAGCAAGCTGTTTCTCATCAGTAGATTGCGAAATCAATCCACGCCACTTAAGCTCTTCAAACAAAGAAGCAAATCCGGCTTCCTTGTAATTCCTGACCTGAGCCATTCGTATCTCCTTATTAAAAGTACCGATAAATATCGGGCGCCATGTGCGTCCACAAGCCTTTCAATTTTTGCAGTACAGGCAGACACGCACAGCTAGCAGAGCAAAAAATTTAAGCTTCTTCGTCAAACGCATATGTGGGGTACATTAGTTGAGAGGAGAATGATAAGAAGTACCATCGCTAACAGACTCAGCAAAACGTTGATATTCCGCCATTATACAGGTTGCTTCTTCAATTTGTTCGAGCACTCGAACCGGTGCCGTGCCGCCGCGTCCGCAACGGGCTGACACAGAACCGTCGCTGGAGAGTACGGATCGAAGATTGGCAATATTGTTTGCCTCTACGTAACCATCCATAATCGACGCAAAATCTTCATCGCTTAAGTCCGCAAGATCTCCGCCAATCTCCTCAGCTCGTTTTACGCACAATCCCGACAAAGTATGCGCGTTACGGAAAGGAACCCCCTGCTTCACCAACCATTCTGCAATATCGGTGGCGAGCGCAAAACCAGTAGCTGCCTGTTCTCGCAAACGCTTCGTATCAAATTGCATAGTCTCAACCATGCCGGCGAAAGCTGGTAGTAAGACTTCTAAAGTATCGATCTGATCAAAAACGGCTTCTTTATCTTCCTGCAAATCGCGAGCGTACGCAGTAGGTAAACCTTTTAACGTTGCCATTAAGCCAGTTAAATCGCCTATGAGTCGACCCGCTTTACCGCGAGCCAGCTCAGCAATATCCGGATTCTTTTTCTGCGGCATAATAGAAGATCCAGTGGAATACGCATCATCTAAGCGCACGAAGGCAAATTCCTGGGTATTCCAAATAATAATTTCTTCACTAAGACGAGAAATGTCAACGCCAATCATTGCCGCTATGAACGAAAACTCAGCAACAACGTCTCTACTTGCAGTAGCGTCAATTGAGTTGGCGCAAACTTTAGTGAAACCAAGTTCTTGGGCTACAGCATCCGGATCAAGGCCAAGCGTATTGCCAGCTAATGCCCCTGCACCGTATGGACTTTCACCAGCTCTCACATCCCAATCTTGCAGTCGCTTAATATCGCGTAATAGTGGCCACACGTGTGCCATCAATTGATGCGCTAACAGAATAGGCTGGGCATGCTGCATGTGAGTTCGCCCTGGCATCACCGCATCTTTTGCATCTCGTGACTGCTTGAGCAGAGCATCGCACACACAAAGCAGTAATTTTGCAATAAGGCGCGCATGGCGACGTAAAAACATGCGAATAAGTGCAGCAATCTGGTCATTTCTAGAACGACCTGCACGAAGTTTGCCGCCCAACTCGTTTCCTGCAATTTCAAGCAATCCGCGTTCTAATGCTGTTGCTTCGTCCTCATCTTCTTCAATCGGCGCAAAAGTTCCGTCATCTACGCGTTTCTGCAATTCGTCTAACGCAAGCGATAACTGAGCATACTCTTTTTCACTAAGAAGACCTGCACGATACAACGCGTGCGCATGAGCGCGCGACCCCGCAATATCGTCATCTGCTAAACGCCAATCAAACTGTGTTGATTTACTTAACGCCGCAAGCGCTGCTGAAGGTCCGGAACTGAACCTGCCTCCCCACAATGCTATTGGTTGATTTACTGTATGTTGAGGATCAGTAGGTTGATAAGCGTGAGTTGTTGCATCGTGCATAATCGTTATTACCTCGTATTAGTTGTTGTTGGCAACGCGCATGTCACGAGCTGCAGCAACTTTACTTGACAATCCGTAAATTTCGATAAAGCCGTTGGACGCGCGCTGGTCGAAAGTATCAGAAGAATCGTACGTAGCTAAATTAAAATCGTATAGCGATTCTTCAGATCGACGACCAGTAACAACTGCCTTCCCTGCGTACAAAGTCATGCGAATATCGCCAGAAACGTGCTCTTGCGTTTCGTTGATGAATGCGTTGAGCGAGCGCACTACTGGAGAATACCATTGGCCATCGTACACGAACTCCGCCCACTTTTTATCAAGCGCACGCTTTAGCCTGTGCTGTTCACGTTCCAAACAGCAGTTTTCTAACTCTTGATGCGCAGTAATCAGAGCTTGAGCACCTGGAACTTCGTACAATTCACGTGACTTAATGCCGACAAGACGATCTTCAATAATATCAATTCGACCAATGCCTTGTGCTCCAGCTCTGGCGTTCATTTCTTCGATTGCTTGCAATGGAGTTACGTCATGACCATCTATGGCAACTGGCACACCTTTTTCAAACGTGATAGTTACTTCGTCAGGATCGTGAGCGTCCAAAGGATTCTTTGTATATGAATAACATTCTTCGGTAGGAGCATTCCAAGGATCCTCGAGGAAGCCTGTTTCGATAGCGCGACCCCACACGTTTTGGTCGATAGAATATGGGCTTTTCTTACTTTGTTCGATAGGAAGATTGTGTTCGTTAGCGAAAGCGATTTCTACGTCGCGAGTAAGTGACAAGTCACGAATAGGGCTTATTGCTTTTAATGAAGGATCAAGGGAGCGAATAGCCACTTCAAAACGAACCTGATCGTTACCTTTGCCTGTGCAACCGTGAGCAATAGTATCTGCGTCAAATTCGTGGGCTGCGTGAACCAAATGACGAGTAATTAGAGGACGTGACAACGCAGAGACTAGTGGATATACGTCTTCATACATGGCGTTGGCTTTTAATGCAGGCATGCAGTAGTTATCTGCAAACTCATCTCGCGCGTCAACAACGTAAGATTCGACGGCACCGCAAGCTAAAGCGCGCTTTTTAATTGCTTCTAATGCTTCCCCACCTTGACCTACGTTTAACGATACGGCTACAACGTCCTGTCCTGTTTGTTCTTTTAAGTAAGGAATAGCAACGGAAGTATCTAAACCACCTGAATATGCTAATACAATGCGCTTGTTGCTGCTCATATTGACCTCCTGGCCATATCGTGTATAAATAAACAATACAGAGCATATTATACAGGGGCGATAAAATCAACAGATATGGCAAAAATAGTTAAATTTATTTTCTTACGAAGAAATATAGAAAGAATAACATAAAACAATAGTGAAATACTTATACAATATATTACGGAAACTAACCCTTTATTTCAGGCTATTTCACACACAAATATTTCGCACTATGAGAGAATAAGTGAAATTACTTTTAGAAAAAGGTAAGGCCAAGAAAAAGAAAAAAGAAAAAAGAAAAAAGAAAAGCGCACGGCACAATCGACGCACCGTGCGCTTCACATACACAATACTTTGCTCACAGCGCACTATAACGCTTACGCAAAGTTCCACTCACAAATCTCAACAACAGTTATCAGCGAGAAGCTACAGTAAGCATCCACGCTGCACGATTTTCAGCTTCCTCGTTAGAAACACAAACCATAATAACCGTATCGTCACCAGCAACGGACCCCAAAATTCCTCGTAGAGGCTGACGATCGATAACACTAGCAACGTACTGTGCCGCACCCGAAGGAGTGTGAATAACCACAATATTGTTCGCATGACCGACTTCAGTAACAAGGCCAGACAGAGTACGCGCAACCTGCTGATCAACACGCACTGTATCCATAGCATGACGATTGCCTGTGCCATCACTTAGCACATACGCAATCCTACCGTCGGTTAAACGAATCTTTACTGCGTTAATCTCGTCCAAATCGCGACTTAACGTAGCCTGCGTAACTTTGAAGCCATTGCGAGCTAGCACGCTTGAAAGTTGAGATTGCGAAGTAATAACCTCACTTAGCAAAGCCTGTTCGATAGCATTTAATCGAGCCGCCTTAGTAGTCGGACGTTGCTGTTTTACCGAAACCTCATGGTTGTCGGTATTTTCTGTATCCTTTTTTGGATTAACCATAATGATTAAAAAAACCTTTCATATAACACGCTCAATCTAATATATACGCATAAGCACATAAATATCTATGCAATATACAAATTTTCTATGCAATTTATTACAAAATTATATATCACAATAAAAAATGCGACCACACAGAACTTCTCAAGAACTGCGCAGTCGCATAACATAATGTCAGTCGCTTACCGCATTACTAGTATCATTTCGCGTTAGTTTACACACGCAACGTGGCGTGCAAGCTCGCTGCCGACTTAGTAATTGCCGCACGAACAGCATCCATTTCCTCACCAGAAAGCGTTCTATCTGCAGCGCGGAACGTTACCGAATAAGCGAGAGAACGCAAACCGTCACCAAGCTGCTCACCCTCATATACGTCAAACAGCTCAATAGATTCGAACAAATCGCCAGCAGCCTTCACAATGGCATCCTGCAAAGTCTTAGCCGTCAAGGAAACAGGAGCAGTGAACGCAAAATCTTGCTTAACTGGAGGGAATGTGGAAATCGGCTTTGCTTGAACCGGCTTCATCGACATATTCGCAAACAAGGCGGTCAAATCGAGTTCAAACGCGGCAGAATGTTTCGGCAAATCCAAAGCATCGCAAACGTGTGGATGCAACTCGCCAACAACACCAAGAGACACGCAAGAGCCGTCTTCAGCAGCAACACAAACCTCAGCGCTGCGACCTGGATGCCAAGCTGCAGGAGCGTTGTCAGCATCAAACTGTTTGAGAACAAAATGAACACCTATACGCTTGCCAACACGTTGAAGAGCTTCTACAGCATCACTCCAATCCACGTCGCGATGCGTACCGAGCCAGCCAGTATCTTCAGCATGGCCAGTAAGCAAAGCGGCAACATGCAACGGCTGATCCGGCAGGCCGGCATCGAGTGCAGCAAGCTCCGCGTTAGAAGGACGCTGAGAGCCAGGCAAAGCAGGAATTGCAGGAGCGTTAGGATCGCTGAAGTATACGTGACCAAGCTCATACAAAGCAATGTCACTTAAACCACGACGAAGATTACGACGAACAGTACCAGCAAGCGTCATAAGTACACAACGACGAAGCCATGGACGATCGCCAGCCAAAGGATTAGCAATACGAACACTCACCTTGGCAGTTTCATCAACGTCTTGACGGAACGCTTTAATATCTTCCTCACCAACAAACGGGTAACTTAACGTTTCTACTAGACCAGATTCAGCCAACTCGTACGCAATTGCACGACGCGTAGCCTGCTCAGCGGTTAAACCAGTACGACCTGTAACAGGAACTGCTGGAACTTTAACAGGAATCTCATCGTAACCAATTAAACGAGCAATTTCTTCTACCAAATCGCAAGGATCATTCAAATCCGGACGCCACGTTGGAGGAAGCACTGAGAAGGAACCGTTGCCACCGCCAGCAACAGAGCAGCCAATATCGGTGAGAATATCGCTAATGCGGTTCAAATCGACATCGAGACCAGCAACACGCTTAACCTCATCAGCCTTAAACACAATAACGTTGCGAGACTGCGTATTATTCAAATCCTTAGGGCTTGAAGACGGATGAGCATCGCCAAATTGCGCCAAAAGATTTGATGCCATCTGAGCTGCAGCAGGCTGCAAATCCGTATCAACACCGCGCTCAAAACGACGGGAGGCTTCGGAAGGAATCTTATGACGACGCGCAGTACGAGCAATAGAAACGGGATCAAAATGAGCCGCTTCAAGCAAAATATTCTTGGTTTCGCTCGTCACCTCGCCATACATGCCGCCCATAACACCAGCCAAGCCAAGCACGCGAGAACCACGATTGCCACGAGGAGAATCAGAAATAACCAAATCCTCTACGTGAAGTTCACGATCTTTACCATCTAATGTTGTAAGATGCTCGCCAGAACGCGCACGACGAACCACAATCGGCCCCTCAATTTTATCTAAGTCGTAAGCGTGCAAAGGCTGACCCAAATCGAGCATGACATAATTAGTAACGTCAACAGCTAACGAAATACTACGCATACCGGCACGCATCAAACGACGCTGCATCCAGTGAGGAGTCGTTGCTTGAGGATTAAAACCATGAATCGCACGAGCGTAATAACGATCACAGCCAATCACAGAGTGAATTGGGTTCGTATCTTCAACGCTCACCTCAATATCGCAGGCTTTCTCATTGGAAGTATCCGCAATACGATCAGCTTGTTCACGTAACGCTACCACTGGATCGGTGTAAGCAGCACCAGTCGAATGGTGATATTCGCGAGCAACACCACGATACGAAAAAGCGTAACCGCGGTCAGGAGTAATATTAATCTCCAAAATTGGTTTATTCAGATGCAACAATTCCATAGCATCGTCGCCAGGCTTCAACGCATCATACTCAGCTTTAGAGAAACCATATTCACGCAGCAAAATGATGCCGTTATGACTATCTCCTAAGCCAAGCTCGCGTTCAGAAGCGCACATGCCATTAGAAACGTGTCCATAAGTTTTACGAGGCTCAATCTTAAAATCACCAGGAAGAACAGCACCAGGAAGCGTTACCACAACCTTTTCGCCGGCAGCCATATTAGGAGCGCCGCAAATAATGCCACGAGGAACTTTCTTACCGTTCTCGTCAACATCGTTGTATTGTTCACCAACGTCAACATGACACCAGTTAATAGTTTTACCATTCTTCTGCGGCTCAGGAGTCGCATCGACTACATAGCCGACTACAATCGGACCGGTAACTTGAGAAGTATGAATCTCTTCTTCTTCCAAACCTACGCGTACCAAATCCTTAGCAAGTTGTTCGTAAGTCAAACCTTCTGGCACTTCAACATGATCTTTGAGCCAGTCAATATCTACCATTGGCATGAGCTTTTACTCCCCCATTACAAACTGTTCACTGAAGCGCTTATCGCCTTCAACCAAATCGTGCATATCGTTAATATCGTGACGAAGCAACAAAGTGCGCTCCAAGCCAACGCCAAACGCGAAGCCAGTGTACACTTGCGGATCCAATCCAGCAGACTTCAAAACATTCGGGTTGACCATACCACAGCCACCCCATTCAATCCAGCCTGGACCACCCTTTTTATCTGGGAACCACAAGTCAAGCTCAGCACTCGGCTCAGTAAACGGGAAGTAGCTTGGACGCAAACGGCTTTTGGCTTCAGGACCAAACATGGCAACAGCCAAACGATCAAGAACACCCTTCAAATCAGCCATAGTTAAGTGCTTGTCTACAGCCAAAGCTTCGCACTGATGGAACACTGGCGTATGCGTAGCATCAAGCTCATCGGTGCGGAAAACGCGCCCAGGAGAAGCAATATACAGAGGAACACCACGCTCAATTAACGCGCGAACTTGATCAGAAGAAGTTTGAGTGCGCAAAACCATGTTTGAGCCAACAAAACCTGCGGCATCCTTTGCCTGATTGCCTTGCACATAGAAAGTATCCTGCATTTGACGAGCAGGATGATCCGGACCAAAGTTCAAAGCATCAAAATCAAACCATTCAGTTTCCACTTCCGGACCAGCGGAAATTTGCCAGCCCATGGAAACAAAGAAGTCTTCAAAATCCTCAATAATACGCGCAATTGGATGACGCGCACCAAGTGGCTTGCGGTTTACAGGAAGCGTCATATCAACGGTTTCAGCAGAGAGCATACGCGCTTCTTCAGCAGACTTTACGCGTTCTGTAGCCTCAGCAAAAGCGCGGCCAAAATCAGCGCGTAACGCCGACATTACCTTGCCGACTTCCTTTTTTTGATCCGCTGGCAGTGAACCAATAGCTTTGCTTGCAACAGTCATCACCGACTGCGCGCCAGCATACTTAGACTTCACTGCTTTTAGTTCGTCCATGGTTTGAGCCGCAGCAGCACAAGCAATGCCTTCTTTGACTACTTGAGCTACCGCCTTCACGTCGAATGGCTTATTATCGGTCACAGCACCCTTCCTATCTGTATTACGCGTATTACGCACGTTTCGTATGCTTTATACACTGTTAAAATACTGCCCAAAGCTATATTTTTCGCGCACGACTCGACATAGCCAAGCCCATAAGCATTACTGCTGCGCTCGTCGCGAGGTTCATTGATTCTGCTTTTCCATAGATTGGGATTATTGAGATATTGTCGGCTTGACGCAATATTTCTTGAGGAAGACCACGCGCTTCATTGCCGAATAATATAGCAACAGACGCGCTCGCAAGATCAGTATTTGCAAGAATATTTGGGAAAGGTACCGGCTTACGCTGATCCGTTCCATAAATATCCGCCGCAATAACATGAACATTCGCCTTTTTAGCATAGCTAAACCAATCTTGAACACTCATTTGTACTACAGGAAGATGGAATAGCGATCCAGCAGTAGAGCGCACAAGTTTAGCGTTCCAACGACTTACACAATCGTCAACAAAAACAACGGCATCACAGCCCGCAACGTCTGCAACGCGAATAATCGCACCAGCGTTACCAGGATCTCTCACTTGCCAGCAAGCCGCAATCAAAAGCGGTTTATCTGCATTTTCTACTAGCGCAGATTCTCGCAAATTCTGAAACTCACCTACGTAAGTCTCATCTAAAGATTGCGCATTCAAAACAGCCGCAATTCCTTGCGAATCAGAGCTTATTTTTTGCATAATACTAGATTCAACAGGATGAACATATAAAGAACGAGATAATGCTTCCTGTACTATCTCTTGCAGCGAGGAAGATTGATTATTTTCATCTTCATTATGTACGCAAGCCTCTTGAGTAACGTAAATATCGCTTATTGCATACGACGCATAACGAACAGCCTCACGCACACTTTGCGGACCTTCAACAAGAAAACGCTCACAATCACGCGACTTTCCACGACCAAGAGTCACAAGCCTACGCACGCGCTCGCTGTGAGGATTATTAATCAGTTCTTTTAACGGCATATCTACACCTTACTTCAAAAAATGAACACAACACAGTTAAGTAGCAACTAAGTACCAGTTAAATGGCAGGTAAATCGCAATTAAATAACAACTAAATAGCAACTACTAAATGCGCCAAGCCATTATTCGTGATGTTCCGAAGCGCTGGAAGTCGTATAACCTTCAGGCTCCAACTGGAAAGTGGTGTGAGAGACAGAAACCGGGAAATGCTCACGCAAACAATCCTGAAGTTGCGAAAGCACCTGAGCACACTGAGCCATCGTCATGTTTGGTTCCACAACCACATGCGCCATAAAAATTGGCATACCAGTAGAAACAGTGCTAGCGTGCAAATCGTGAACTGCAAGCACGTGAGGCACATGCTCTAAGTGCTCGCGAACCTTATCTAAATCAAGTCCTTCCGGAGTTTGTTCAAGAAGAACCTTAACAGCATTCTTAAGTAACTTTAGCGCGCGCGGAATCATAAGAATAGCAATAATTGCGCCGGCAAGAGCATCAAATCCAGCCCAACCAGTGCTCATCATAACGATTGCCGAAATTACAACAGCCACAGAGCCTAAAGCATCGTTCATAACCTCAAGGAAAGCTGCACGCATATTCATGTTGTCTTGCGATTGAGACATAAGAATTACAAGAGAAGCGAGATTTGCAGCAAGACCGAGGATGCCGAAGAAAAGCAGCTGATTGACATCGTGAATGCCTTGGTGACCACTTCCAAAAAGACGCATACCAGCTTCAACAAGAGCATATACACCAACAATTAGCAAAATAAGCGCACCAGCAGCGGCAGTAATAACCTCAAGGCGAGCCCAGCCCCACGTACGCTTGCTGCTTGGGCGGCGGCGCATAAGAATTGCCGTAACCGTTGAGGCTGCAAGAACGGAAATATCCGTAAGCATGTGGCCGGCGTCAATAAGAAGCGACAGAGAATTCGTGAGGAAAGAGCCGATTACTTCGGCAAAAAATACGATTGAAGTAAGAGAAAGAGTAAGGAGGAGACGATGCTGATGGGCGTGACTTGCGTGAATTGCTGCCGCTTGAGAAGCTGCGTTGGCGTTGTTGGAGTTTGCGCTGTGCGTAGTTGCGTTCGCGCTACGTAACTGTGAATCTATATCGCTACTTTTGATTACACCGTTATGATTATGCACTTCTTGGCCTCCCCTAAAATATTGAAACGATATTATTTCTCAATATCATTCGCATTTTGCCTTATACGCAATGAACCCCAGCCGAAGCCGGGGTTCAAAATTGCTAAACATTTCACATCTATGACTATGTAATCACACGCTGTCAACATAAGCGAAATCTGGTCATTCCCTCAAACCAACTCTATTAGCAAGAGATTAAGGGTAAGAGGAGCCCCAGCTTCCGCAAAAAGTATATCAGGTGATACTAATATCAATTAATTAAAATACATAAAAAGTAACTTTATCATAATCAAAATAGATAAGTAGAAGAAGCATAGAAAAGAAGCATAGAAAACGCATCTTACTGCACACAATAAGATAGATACACGAAGGAAATAAAAAGCTAATGGACACGATGATAGAAACGATGAAAATTTGTTATGACATGGTTGATAAACTTCGACCTTATGCTAAGCCATACATGGATAAGGTTTCCGAAGAAGAAGCCAATAGTGCTATTCGAGCAGGCGAACCATCGATCGCAATTGATATTTATTTAGTAGACGCGTGGCTACACAAGAGTGCACCTAAAGAGCTGCTAATCGAAGCTTACAATTTATTAGACCCTTATGAATGTGGCGATAACTACGACGACATAGCAGACGATTTAGGGGTCCCACGTAAAGTTCATTCACCAGATGAATAAGTTTGAGTCTCACCGGGGGCACGGATACGAATCGCAACCACGTATGCGGTAAGACATAAGTTCGAATCCCCCTAGCTCCACCATAGGATTACCCCCGCTTACAAGCTTGCTGCCTTCGTCAATCGAGACGAAGGCAGCCTTCGCTTGCGTTGAAAGCACACCGTGCTTTCAACCCTGAGCAAGCTCAGCGCTCCAAATTGTCTTCGCGCGCTACGCTTTAAGCGCTCAGGCAGGTCGTCGCGCCCACGCGTATGCGGGAAAGACGCATAATCCAGCTGAATAACACTCCAAGTCGCAGGATCACCCCCGCGTATGCGGGAAAGACAGACTTTTTGTTATCGGATTTTGCTTTATTGCGGGATCACCCCCGCGTATGCGGGAAAGACTAAATTTAAGCCGAAACTAACCACGGATGACTGGGATCACCCCCGCGTATGCGGGAAAGACAGTCTGATAGGGTCAGAAGTAACAAACCCGCAGGGATCACCCCCGCGTATGCGGGAAAGACTCGTTTTGTCTTTCTGCGTGATGTTTACTGCCAGGATCACCCCCGCGTATGCAGGAAAGATATAAAGCGCAGTGGCGCGTCTTCGCCAAGAGGACAAAAAGGATAACTCGCCCTTGCGTCACGGCTTTTCCACTTTATCACGCGATACACCGAAGTAAATCACCACCCGCCATGCGTATAATCTTGCTGCCTTCGTCAATCGAGACGAAGGCAGCCCTCGCTTGCGTTGAAAGCACACCGTGCTTTCAACCTAAGCAAGCTCAGCGCTCCAAATTGCCTTCGCGCGCTACGCTTTAAGCGCTCAGGCAGGTCGTCGCGCCCACGCGTATGCGGGAAAGACGCAAGTGCGTCGGGAATCGCAACCGTCGCCGTAGGATCACCCCCGCGTATGCGGGAAAGACACCTTATGGCAAAAACACATAGGTGCGAATACGGGATCACCCCCGCGTATGCGGGAAAGACTTTCTTTCTCTTGCATAAACTTGACTCATTTTAGGATCACCCCCGCGTATGCGGGAAAGACGTACGCCTATAGCCATTGCAACGTACTTTTTCAGGATCACCCCCGCGTATGCGGGAAAGACTGCCAGCCGCCACAAACCAGCAAGGAAGATTAGGGATCACCCCCGCGTATGCGGGAAAGACCCTCGACGTATGCGTGGTGGTGATGATGCTTAGGGATCACCCCCGCGTATACGGGAAAGACAAATCATTTACATTTACATACCAGACTCCGGTAGGATCACCCCCGCGTATGCGGGAAAGACGCGTTTCCACGGTTTGCAATTTCAGCGTCAATGGGATCACCCCCGCGTATGCGGGAAAGACACTTAAAAATCCCAATAAAATAGCCACATCTTCAAAAAGAAACAGCCAAATCTATTTACTTCTCAAAGCAAACTCACCACTTTGAGCGCCACGACGAGATTATACTCTTATGAAAGAAACTTTAGCAATCCTTTTACTTTAAAAACAAGCCGCGCCGTTAATCTAGCATCAGTCAATGCTCTATGTGGCACTGATTCAGCCACATCATATTCACGCAACACTGTTTCCAATTTATAATTTTGCAAAAACATTCTTTCTTTTTTTATAAAACGCGAAATATCAATAACCTTATTCCCTGAAAAAGAGATACCAGATTCTTTACCGCTCGACAATATTGCAGCATTTAAGAACGCCAAATCAAACGGGACATTGTATCCCACTATCGGCAGTTTACCAATAAATTCAATAAATTTTATTATTGCCACAGATATACTTACGCCGTCAGATTCAAGCATATCTTGTGTAATACCAGTCAGTTTAATAATTTCATTAGGCAATAAACTATTATTATCCGAACTTTGGCAACAGCCTCCAATAAAATTATCGTCATTATTATAAATATTTACGAGAGTTTGAAATTCTTCAATTTCTCCATCTACAAATTTCACTGCTCCCATTTCAATAATTTTATGAATCCTGCTATCTAATCCAGTGGTTTCAAAATCTATAACAACAAAATTTTTACTTGTTTTACCAACATATTCCTTCCAATAACTGCAATAACTGTCACACACCATTTCATCATTGTTGGTGATAGTTTTCTTGGTTTGCGCAATAGTATTACAAATTGAAGAACTTACATTTTCAGCTTTGAACTCATTTTCAGCACTATCAATAGAAATTTCAAAGTTCCTTTTATGCCTGATATTTGCGAACTTTTTAGCATTATGAAAATGTGCAGCATCGCTGAAACCGTACTGTAAGTCACTTTCCAAGGTATCACTTGACGGGACACGCACTAAAGGTAATCCATCAAAATAACACACTTCACGATGTGAATGTATCGTTTTGAAATCGTAGCCTATTTCATTTTGTGCAGTGAAACTCATTGTTACAGATCCACTGCCAACAGTATTTTCGATACGCTTCCACAATTCTTCACGAATGCGACTATTAAAATTGCCAACATAAACACCTGTTGCGATTTCTTGCATCCATTTAGTTAAATCTCCCCTCAAAGATGAAGGACAATTTGTCATTGTTATTACAGTTAGCGGCATATCAGTGCACCTCACTGTAATTTACGCCAGAGGCAACTAAACGTTCTTTATCATCCCAAAGGTGTATTACATCAACCGTTATCTGTTCATCCACTGGCACTTCAAGTAGATTCTGTATGTCTCGAACAATTCGAGCCATAATATTGCTACTTGCGAAACAATCGCGCATTTTTAGTCGCATTAATCGCTCAATGTTATCATCATTTTCACATAACGAGGCAATCTCAAACGCAGCAGGAATTGTTAATTCCGCTTTATACAAATCAGCTACGTCATACACAAGCGAAAGATCATGACCAGTATGCACAAAACCTAATCCTGGAGCAAGCCCAAGCGCCGAAATTATGCTATGCACTAAACCGTAAAGACATACGTTACCTACAGATAACGCCTGATTGACAATAGTTCCATCTTCAAAATTGTCAATATCGTATTCACGACCTTCCCAAGGAACATCATATTTTGCCGACATTTTTCTATATACAGTTCTTACTCTCGCTCCTTCTCTGCCTCGCAATTGTTGCATCGTATAAGCACTTACATCTTCATTAGGAAAACGCATCTGGTACATTTTTCTAGCAACACATAATCGAAACCTCGTATTGGTAACAAGTTTTGCTTGCTTTTCTAAGAACCTTGAGCTTCTAGACAACGCTCTGCCATGAGCATAATTTCTTACACCGTGCTCACCTACCCAAACCACACTCGCACCAACGTTTCCTAAAAGTTCCATTGCACGATGGGTAATCTCTGTTCCAGGTCCTAAAAACAAAACACCAATCATGGCAGCTGGAATTCTTACCGTTCCCAAAGCATCAAAGACTGTAACAGCACTATCAAGACGATTGACTTTTGCATGCTCAACATATATGAAGCTTACACGATCACCTATTCTAGGAAGCTCCTGAAGCTCAGCTTTCTTTGCGCCACATTTCTCTTTCATGCTGTCACAGCCTTTATGAACTCAACATATAGGTTTTACAACTGATCAACCAATAGGAATAAGTGTCATCATGCCAAATCCATACGCTTTTTTCTTGCCGATTCCTTCAATTAACGTTTTGCGCATGGTATCAGCATCGTTAATAGTTAACACACCCTGATACGTAACTCTACTTAATCGAATAGGCTTTTTTGATTTGGTAAACAAACTGTACCCACGTTCAACGATAGTAAATTCGTCGTCCCGTAGCACAAATCCTAATTTTTGCGCACGTTTAAGCAAGAAATTCATTTGCTGACTGTAAGTAATATGTGGAACAATTCTGCCACGAGTAGAACGAGCCTCAGGAGTATCAGAAATAGCAACAACGGGATTAAGTGTCACTTTAAATTGCATTCTCATACCATCTTTTAACTGCTCTAGAAACTTGTCGTAACTCTTTGTTACTGCAGTCCCTGCGACCCCATACATCTCTAAACGTTGCAAATCTGGCTTATTGTCGCTTACTACAAGCAAATACTGTTTCCCTTGTAAAACGTCCACACGCCACAACTTACGACTTCGCTCATGATCTACAAATTCATCTGGAAAACTTTGCTCAACCCAATTATGGAAAGCACCCACCGATTTAAGATCCATTTGCGATTTATACTTTTGAAAGTCAATTTCAACCCTACTTAAGTAAGTCATCTACGCCTCCATCCCAGAAAATGCATCGTGTTCAACATTAAAAGTTCTATGAACTTTTAAATAACTATTATCTGATCGAACATTTTGCAAATTTGGCATATTGCGACAAATTCGTTCAATGGGTATCTCAATTTTCGATTCGTACCGGAACCCGAATTTCCTTTCTTTATTTGAGAAAGAATTAACGTAATCCTTGCGTAACTTACGAACCGACGACTGGATTCTATAAGTACCAATATCTTCTTTTTTTAATTCTTCTGCTGCTTTATCTATCAAATCAGCATCAGCATATAAAGGCACAAAGCCAGAATTAAGTGATTTACTTGATTCTTCCGTAGATTCCAAGCCTCTCGATAATACAGAAACTTTAACTCGTCTTCTACCCCACTCATTTGCAAGCCACTCATGCGTTAATAGAGCCTGAATTACTCCACAATCTTCTACTCCTAGAATAAAGTCAGCAGTAGGAGGCAATGATCTTCTGCCTAAACTAGATTGAAAATATGGCGAGCGCAACGCATCGTTAATACTGTAAATAAGTTGCTCATTATCGGATCCTATTGCAACTAGAAATATGGCATCTTCTAGATAGTAACGATTTGTAACGTAATTTTTTTCAAAGTCACCGTTAAGCTTATATTTTGCAGCAATATGATAATCTCTAAGCAAATTTCCTTGCTGATCTATTCGTACTGCAAAATCCAAATCATTAAGCTTTGCAATCTCTTCATCACAATCTGCACTTCTTCTATACCCAAAAGCTGCAGCAATCATACCTACTACCGCACTTTTAGATGGATAGTAGTCTGTGCGACGAGTCTCAAAATGCGAATCCGTACCCCATGATTGCAACGGTCCAGAAAACTTCAGTAATAAACTTTTCATAAGCTTCCTAACTGTTAAACACTAAATATCAACCAATAAGTGTTATCTATTAAGAGATTCACTGAAGCAATTCAGATAATTTAGAAGAAAAATCATCCAATAATTGCTGCATATTTTGCTCTTCTGTACCTAATTTAAGATTCTCATTTGAAGAATCCATTGTCACATAGAATGACGCTAGTGGCTTATGAACAAATTTTTGAACTTTCTCGTATTCTTGAGATAGCTTTTCTATAGACTTTGAAACATATCCGTCTTTTGCTTTTACTGGATCTTCAAATGCGCTCACTAAATTCACTGGTCTGTCATCTCTTAAAGTTACCACCAGCATTTGCGGCAAAGTTTGATTCGCAAAAGTATTTGCTTTTCCAGTAGGCATAGCGTTAGCGAAAGCTTCAATAAAAAGTCTAAGAGCATTAATTGTAGATTCTTTGTTACCGCTCAACTGATGGCTAAATTCATGTATTGCAACATTTGCATAACGATACAGTGTTGAAGAATTATATTCTATTGTTCCAAGCATCCCAGCTCCAGCATTATCATCCGCAGATAAGTCATCAACAGCAGTATAGTAATCAAATTCAGCACGAACAGCGTGAGTGGAAATTGCGTGAGCAACTTGAGAAGAAGCATCCTCATTAAGAGATCGATTGTCTGCAAGCATGCGACCGAATAGCGCAATATCAATAGGTGGATTATCTTTCAAAATTTCTTCCAGCTGCTTCTTGTCCTTAATATTGTTGACTGCTGCTTGCGCTAGAGAATTCGCTTGATTTTCACCTAAGAAAAATAGAACATTTACTACAGGAGTTATTTTACCCTTATCTGTTTTAGTTTTAATACCAGCATTATTTAACGTTTTTTTTGCTAAATCTAATGCTTCTTGTTCAGATAATTCTGGTTTTAATGCAATAATTTTATCTGCAACGTACTTAACAATGTTTTTACTTCGTATTCCAACATTGGAATCTCCGCTGTGCTCTTTGAAATATTCACGCATTGAATGCTTCCAACATTGAGAGCTTACTCTAGCTCTAGTTACACCACCATATTGAGCAGTTTTCGGGCTTCCTGCATCATCACGATTAATGTTGCATGGTGGAACAGTTTGTATTGCTTGAATATCTAAGAATAAATGAGCGTTCATTGTTTTGCCTTTCTAAATTTTAGTTGATTGTTTAATAACGTTGTTTTTGAAATATGTAATTTTTAAAATATGTGATGTTGCTAAAAAGTTATTGCTACTTGCTTAAACGATAATATTCTTGTGCCCAGGAAAGTCTTATTTTTTCTGAATCTTCAAACTGAAGCAAATACAAATCGCGCGCTAGTTTAGAATAATCAATCGCTTGTTGATTTTCTTTTGTTCTGCTTTTTAGTAGTCGAACTAGTTGACGAAGATAGTAGTAAAAACTCTCATAATCGCTTGCAGTAATCATAACACTAAAGCGTCTATCCATCGCCACACGTACGCCTTCGTCACTTCTTAGTGCTCTTAAAGCTGTTCCCATATTGTTATAAGATTTTTCATTTTCTGAATCTTCAGATTTATTTAAATCTTTATAACTTGATTTTTCTCTAACACCTTGCTCGTACAATGCGTATATTTGCAAAGTGTTTATAACAGCTCGCAATTGGTAGCTAACTTCACCATATTTATTGATGAAGCTTACCGGAACATTGCTTAATATCCATGGCCATATTTCTACAGACTGACTTAATGGCTTACCAATTGTGTGGCGAAGTTGAGCAAGCATAGCTCTATTTGACGAAGCATCTGCAATTTCTATAAATTGCTTGATAATTTTGCTAACAGCATTAGATACTTCAACAGTTTTGCTTTGATTTTCAGTCATAATAGCCTCCTTTCTATGTCTTTTATTTTCCTGATAATTTTTTTAATCGACTAATAAAAATGTTGTAAGCTATAACTATATTTTTTGCAGGATTTTTTTTACTTTTTTCACCAACAAGACCTGTAAAATCACGTAACGTAGCATTTTTTAACATGACTTCTGCCTCATTTATGAGTATGTTATACAAAGTATTTCTCCATTGAGTACATCGTTCATTCATTGAATCTTTTGGTTTAATATTTGCTAACCATTCTCTAAACGGTTGATCAACTAAGAAATAAACATGACTAATACGCTTATCAGCATATTTAGTTGCATCATCTTTATTTCTATTACGTATTTCACATATGTCTAGAAGAAATTGCCTGTAAATAAATCCTATGGCAGATCTTGTACGCTCCACTTCATTGTTAATTCTACCCACCCATCCATTGTCAGAATTATCAGTTACTACAACTTCATCAATATGCAAAGTATCGCATATTTCATCTGTAGGAACCCAAGATGTAGCATTGCCATCATCTTTCATACTTACAGCCTGTAATGAAATAGAAGAACCTTCAATATCTTTACTAATTTTATTTAACCATTCCATAATTCCCGGTTTGTGATTTTTTAGGATCCCATCATCTGATTCTTGCAATGTAAGTAACCCAAATGATCTCCACATAGATTCTTCTACTTCATGCTTCCTTGGAGTGTATTTGTCCTTGTTTTCCCGTTCCTTGTTGTACTTCCATACTGTCATTGGCTCAATAAAAGCATTTTTATGATTAATATCAGGAAGTTTCACTATAGAAACCGATATCGGCTTGTCAATACTAATATCAGGATTTATATATATTGCTCTACTCCATCGAGTGTAAAGCTGAGAAATATTGTCAATAAATGTTTCATAAAACGAATTTTCAATATTTTCTGCTCCTGAATATTCCCAACACGGTTTTTGTCTCTTCGCAGGAGATTGCATTTCACCAACAAGCACGCAGTTGAGCATAAGAGTTTCAAATAGGTTTTCGCCTTCTACGTAAATGCCACCAAGGTCAAAAAGCCATCCTTTAGAAGCTTTATATTTTCCCGTACCAAAAAAGGTCTTATCCGCCAATCCAGCGTATGACTGTAACGTAATAATCCATCTTGCTAATTGCGGCTGCGTAAGTGACGATTTGTTATTATCAACATTATCTTTTGGAGAAAATACAGCTATTTTATTGTTACTTTCAGAAATTAAGCGATTAATATTTTTGCCCAATAATTCAGTAGGATTTTGACAACTAAGCTTTTTGCTCTCAATATCTAATATACTAGCCTGAAAGAAAGGATATTTGTCATCAAAAAGGTAGAAACGATCATGCCATTGTTCTAAATATTTGAAAACTGCGTCTGGAAACTCTTTTGAATTCAAAACTTCGCGCCAAATATTCATTGTTTCTTTATTGAAATCCTCTTTATCGTCTTCATCTGAATCAAATTCACGAGAATTTCCCTGAATATCATACCTAGAAAAAACAGTATGAAGCACAGCTAACAGAATACGAAGCAATGCAAAATCTTGAGTTTTCATATCGCCAGCAAGAGCTTTATATTCAGACGCATGCTTAAACACGTCTGTAATTGATACGAGTTTATTGTGGCCTTTTTCGTCTACAATGACGGAAATCCAAGGCTCATCTAATAAATTAAATCTGCTCACCTTGTGATTCCTTTCTATCTTCTTCCGAACTCTTAATACATACAATACCACTTTTTTCAGAATACGTAACTCTGTATTTCGATAATTCACAAATATTATTTTCATCGAATAGAAGCATCAAAGAACCTCGCAACCAAGGCTGATCATCCCAATTTTTGAATTGCTTTTGTTTTCGTATTCTTTCCAATTCTGCAATTGTTTCATCAACACGATTGCTATTTAATGTAAATATCCACGGCAACCCTACTGTTTCTTGAGCAAGTTTCATTGCAACTTCCACATCATCAATATTTTGTGAAATATCTTCACAATCATGGAAAGTTCCATAACCAGAACCAACTTTTTTCACAGCAATAACTTCTATAGATTCACCGCTATTACGAACTTGAGCGCATGCAAATTCATCAGATTCATTTGTAATTGAATTCGTCAACAAGCCAACAATAGATTTTTTACCGATTTCTGTTTTTGGATTTTCAATTCTATATGTTTCAGCATCACTTTCATTGTTATTTCTGTCTGAATCATATTCTCTTTTTGCAGCAGCATACGCATCTTTCAAATCTTCCTGTAACTCTAAAGGATTATCACCATAAACTATTTGCACTAATCGAGAAATATCTTGAGGCATGTTTATAACATCCGGCAAATAGTATTGAGTTCTCATAAGTAAATATTTACTGTAAATAGACTCAGAGCCTTTATCAAATTTGTAGATTTCACTAGTACCCAACACATATAAAATTGGTTCTTTAAGAGAATTTGGGTGTTCTATCGTATGCCTATGTAATCTGCCTGCACGTTGAAGTAATAAATCTATAGGAGCAAGATCAGTAAACAAAACATCAAAATCAATATCAAGTGACTGTTCTAATACTTGCGTACCAATAATTATTGCACGAGCAGGTCTATGAGCATTCTTGCCAATCATATTGCAAATCTGTTGTTCTTTTCTAACTCTATCTGTAGCAATAAATTGCGAATGAATAACTATAACTTCGTCATCACTAAATTCATCAACGCACGCATTATAAATTTCTTGAGCTCTTTTAACGGTGTTTACTATAATTCCAGCAATACCACCATTATTCAGCAAAGATTTAAGCTCATTAACAAGTGATTCATGTAAGTTATCATCTGTTATTTTTCTCACAGAAACAGATTTATTATCACTAGCATCATTTTCAATAAATTTTTGCTTTACACAGTTTTTATCACTGTACGTAACTAAAGGATAATTATTTGTTTCAAAATCAACATTAGACTTATCGCATTCACTCCATTTAAAGCCCAACCCACGCAACATATAAGATTTTATAAGTTCTTCTCTACGCTTGGCAGGTAAAGTAGCAGAAAGTAACACAACAGGAACACCGTATGCCGCCATCCAAATAAGAGATTCTTCAAGATACTTATTCATATAAGCGTCATAAGCGTGCACTTCGTCAATAATCACAACTTTTTTACTTAAACCCAAATGACGAAGCATAAGATGCTTTTGTTTTAACGAAGCTAACAAAAATTGATCTACTGTACCGACCACAAAGTCATCCAACATTGCGGTTTTTCGCCCAGTAAACCAATCATTAAGTATTACTCCATTGTTATTTACATCATTATTACTAGATCTACTCTCAGAACCATCATTCATATTTTGCATTCCATGAGGCAAATGGGCATAATCTGCATTCAGCTCAGCTTTACCATGGACTAAACGTAAACCAATTTCGCCCTGGGAATCACTATTCACACTTTTAAGCCAATCCTCAACTCGTCTAAACATTCCGTTAGAAGTTGCTTGAGTAGGAAGTCCAAAGAATACTCCGCTTCTTCCGGTTAGATTTGCTAATTGCTCAGCAGCAATCAAAGAAGCTTCTGTTTTCCCAGATCCCATTGCAGATTCAAGAATAAAAATTCCAGGCTCTTTGCAATGAGAAATGACATCGTACAACGATGTCTGAATACTATTCGGCAAGAAATCAAAGCGATGTTTGTATAGTTCTGAAACATCGCTATAGCAATTTAATGATTCCCATACGTCTTTAGAACCATGTTGTAACCACTTTTCCCAACCTTTTTTATATCTTTCTTCCTGCTTTCCAATCAAATCTTTCTCTATTGGAATAAGCGGAAAATAGTGTTCATTACTAGCAATCCAATCAGCCATAATTACTAGTCCACACAACAAAACTTGTGCTGGCTCATTTATTTCTGGAAGATCATCTACATTAGAAAAATCATTTCTTTCTAAAGCCCAAACCAAAATATCGTTCTGCAATTTTTTCCATAATTTACTATTCTCACTTTCAGTTTCACTTTGATAGTAATGGTCAGGATATTTAGACTTATTACTTCTACAAACAGAATCATTATCTAAAGGCTTACCATGATGAGCTCCAACAATTGCACAAATCCCTTCAGGAACTCCAGCATTAGAAAGAATAAATTGACCAGTTATAGTGTGATGACTACTTGAGCAATCTGTTGCCTTAAGAATAAAATCATCGATATTTGTAAAACCTACGTTAGCTAACTTATTTTTTAACGCAATATCTAAATCTTTTGAATTTGAAGACGATTTACGAAACTGAAAAACAGGAGTAGCTTTACCAATATCATGAACACAGCCTAAAAATTGAGACAATTTTTTTGCATCAACTCGTTTACTTAATGAGGATTCAATCAATCTTCGCTGACCACCACTAAGCCAATGCTCCCACAGCTGACCAATAACATTTCTAGTATCCTCAAGATGTTGAGCAAGAGGAAGCCATTGCATTACTCCATTAGCTTCTCTCTTTTTACCCCATAATGCAGAATTAACAACGTGATTACAACTCATACCCTACCATCTTCTTAATCCGCAATGATTATTAAATAATGGCAAATATACTCTTAATAAGAGTTTTAAGGAAGATTGTGTTGCATATTTATTTACTAAAACTAGTTGAGCTTCAAATGCACAATGCAATTCGAAGCTCAACCGTCACACCCCGCATATGCGGGAAAAACTATATATCGCGAAACACAGAAGGATCACCCCCGCGTATGCGGGAAAACAAACAAACTCATATTATATTAACCCAGAATATTAAAGCAATAAAGCCAGAGTTAGAAAAAAGCGCCACACAGCCAAACGGCTGTGCAGCGTTTTGTTTGTGCCTCCGGTGGGACTCGGACCCACAAGCCCGTAAGGGCGTCAGATTTTAAGTCTGATGCGTATGCCAATTCCGCCACAGAGGCAGCAATCACTTATTATGCCATATATCATTGCAAAGAACAAGCTCAGCGCGTGGCGAAATCACGCGCTTTACTTCTCCCCAAGCAGCCTGCGCCCCAAATCAAGCGTAATGCCGTCAAGCAAACCGTGCTCACTGGCCACAAAAGTATCAAGCACTCCGCCGTGATCTTCATACGCTGCTTTTGCCAAACGTTCAAGCACGCGGCTCCACACCACTGCTCCACCGCCAACAACATCCACACGCCCTGGGTGAATTGTTGCGTACGTGCGTCTACGATCCCTGGCCATGCGCAAAAATCGGTTATTCACCGCGTACGCCTGCTCCAATCCAATTCTTACACCGTCAACAGCTGTATGATCGTAATGCTTCAAACCCATCGTTAACGCAGCCATTGTTGTCACAGTGCCTGAAACGCCAATTATAGTGCGCGTGCGTCCTGCTGGCACAACTTTAAGCGCCTCATCAATATGCTTGTCAACGTCGTCAATTGCTGCCTGAATTTCTTCTTCTGTAGGCGGATCCGTGTGTAAATGCCGCTCAGTCATACGCACCGAACCAACATTCATCGAATATGCTGCGGCCACTTTATGCGCCGGCAAACTGTCTCCATCCCCACCAAGCACCAGCTCAGTAGAGCCGCCGCCCAAGTCCACTACAAGATATGGAGGCTGCAACTCGTCACGAGAAACCACGCTAGTTGCTCCAAGGAAGCTAAGAGCCGCTTCCTCCGTGCCACTAATAACTTCCGGACGAACCCCAAGCTCATCAATCATCATCTGCTCAAAAATCTCGCGATTTTCGGCATCTCTAGTAGCCGAAGTCGCCACGAAACGAATCGCATCAACAGGATGTTCCTTCAACACTTGCGCAAATTCATGGGCCGCAGCACGCACACGTTCTAATGCATCGTCTGCAAAACGATGCGTTTCATCAATTCCCTGCCCCAATCGCACCACACGAAGCATGCGCGGCACAATATCCTTCATGCCATGCTCTGAGACTTGCGCAATTTTCAAACGGATAGAATTTGTACCGCAATCAATTGCAGCTACAGTAACAGATTTTTCTGCAGCATTCTTTTCTGCGCAATCCGCATCCTTGCCTGCATTCTTTTCCGCGCAATCCGCACAATCCGCGCAATCCGCATCCTTGCGGCTACTTTTTTCTTCTACCACAACTTCCATTTCTGCAGCATCAGCATCATCGCTCCATGGAGTTGTGCAACGGCACACGCAAGGATCAAACTCATCTCGAATACGTTCCAGCACCATGTCACCAATAGGATTCACACCCTTGCCCATCACCAAGGTTTGCGCAAGCAAGGCGTGCAAGCATTTCACGCGCACCGGCATACCCCCTGCGCTCATTTCACTAATATGCTCTTCGCTATCCCCCAAAGTCACAGCTAGAGCGTGACGAAATTGCAAATAATACTTGTGCGCTTGCTCATATTGCTTTTTCACTGATTCGTCCGTCTGCAACAATTCGTTGAATTCTCTCATAAGCCCGTTCGCTTCTACATGAGACACTGCTTTTACAGCTTCAGGACTCGTCAAATAACAGGTTGTTGGGAATGGCGTACCGTCTTCCAAGCATGGCCTCGTGATAACAGCAAGCGGCCTGCCACATACACAACGCGCACCAACTGCCACCATACCACGCGGGAACCTTCCAAGTTGCATTTCAACAATCGCACGTTCAGCATCGTTCGCGGGAGTGTTGAGTATATTTCGCACAGCTTCTTCTGGAGAATAAGTATTATCAATATTTTGTTGCATAGTAGTTGAGCTTTCTTGGCAATTCGCCATTGTTTTACTCCTGTGAAGCGTATGTTTGCGTAATTATATAGTCCATTTTATAACGTCGGCACATTGTCCGGCTTGTCAGCTTTATGCAGAGCATACAATAAATCGCTGTACCACGGCAAAACTGAATGATTCTTAGTTCCCCCATTTTCTTGAGAAAACGTGTTTGGCAGAGAACCAGTAACAGCTTCTGGATGTTCAACGCGAACGGCTTGCTCTCCCGGAAAAACAAAACCGAGACGATCACGAGCTTGCGCTGCAATATAAGCTTTATCTTTCCAACGTTCCACATTGTTGGTAAGCGTACGTTTTTGCTCTTGCAATGCACTTTCTTCACGCTGTAACGCGTGTAATTCTGCCAAACTTAAAGCATAATTACGAACCGTAGCAATACATTCAATTGAACCAATAGTTACTATTAAAATCATCAGTATGAAAACAAGAGGTCCCGAAAGTAGCTTGCGTTGACGCATAGTCGGCTTTGCTTCTTCCGCTACTGCCCTCGTACGATGCTTTCTTATAACCATACCCTCTAAATTACTTGATATATTCGACGTGCAAACGCAATAATAATGGCCAGTTACCTGCTAGTAGCTGACCATTATATTTGAAATAACTATTGAAATTAGTAAGCGTAAATTAAGTAAGTTAACTTACTTTACTTGTGCCTTACTTAAAATTGTATCTGCAGAATGCTGCAACTTTTGCAATTCTTCCTCAGTCAAGTCAAGCTGGCACTGCTTAACAATACCTTCACGACCAACGATTGCTGGGTAGGAAAGATAAGAATGGTATTCTTCACGATAGTTAGAAACAGGCATCTGTTCCTTTGAATCAGAAAGCACGGCATCAACAAGACGAACTGCAGCGGCAGCAATACCATAATTGGTATATTTCTTTCCATAGAATACTGTGAATCCACCTTCGCGAGTTTCCTCGTCAATTGCTTCCAAGTCCATGTTCTTTTCTTTAATAAGCTCTGTTATAGGCTGCTCAAAGACTTTAACAGTAGACCACGCAACAAATTGCGAATCACCATGCTCTCCCAAACTATAGCCCTTAACAGCCTTTGGATGCACGCCAAAGAACTTTCCTACTGCACGATGCAAGCGCGCAGAATCAAGCAAAGTGCCAGTTCCAATAATCTTTTCGTAAGGAAGACCAGTAGCTTCCTTGTAAAGCTGGCAAATAGCATCGCAAGGATTAGTTATATCAATCAAAACACCGTGGAACCCAGAAGCCTTAATCTTTGCACCAACTTCTGCAACTTCCTTACGATTATACTTAAGCTCTGCAAAACGATCTGGATGAGGAACGTCTAAAAGCTTTATGTGACCCAAGGCACTTACGATTACCTCTACGTCTTTTAATGCTTCATAATCATTAACTGTAATATTAACGTTAAAAGGCACGTTATCCATTGAATCTTCAAAATCCAATGCGTCGGCATTCACCTTTGCCTCGTTTGCATCATAAAGATACAAATCATCAGCATGACCGCCAACAACAAGTTGATGCGCTACAGCGGCACCAACGTTTCCCATGCCTATAACAGCGACTTTTCTCATATGAAACATCTCCTTCCGTTTTAGTTTTCCATAAAAAATAGCACTATTTTGATGAGAATGAAAGTAAATTTAAGAAAATTTTTTGCGTGTTGTGACTTTTTCAAAAATATTTAATAAAAAAACGGCCAGCCGCAAACGCGACTGACCGTTAAATACTAAAGACTTAGTAAGTTACGAAAGTTACTTTACTAGAAAGTTACTTCATATACTTCTTGCAAGCCTTGAATGCGCTGTAACCAGCGTACTGAGCGGTAGAACCAAGCTCTTCCTCAATCTCAAGCAAGCGGTTGTACTTAGCAATACGCTCGCCACGAGCAGGAGCACCAGTCTTGATCTGGCCGGTGTTCTTAGCAACAGCAAGATCAGAAATGGTAGTATCTGGGGTTTCACCAGAACGATGGGAAACCATGGAAGTGAAGCCATTCTTGGTTGCAAGCTCAATAGCGTCGAGCGTTTCAGTAACGGAACCAATCTGGTTCAACTTCACGAGCAAGGAATTAGCTGCACCAAGCTCAATACCCTTAGCCAAACGCTTTGGATTGGTGACGAGCAAGTCATCGCCAACGAACTGCAAACGATCGCCAAGACGCTTGGTAATCTCTGCCCAATCATCCCAGCCTTCTTCCTGGAATGGATCTTCGATGGAAACGATTGGATACTCATTGATGAGCTTCTCGTAGTAGTCAAGCATGTAAGCAGATTCGCGCTCTTCGCCGTCGAAACGATACTTACCAGTTTCCTTGTTGTAGAACTCAGAGGAAGCAACGTCAAGAGAAATACCAATCTGCTTGCCTGGCTCGTAGCCTGCAGCTTCAATTGCATCCATGATGTACTTCAAGGAATCCTCGTTGGACTTCATCTTTGGAGCGAAGCCACCTTCGTCGCCAAGACCAGTAGCCAAGCCTTCCTTCTTCAAAACATTCTTCAAGGTGTGATAAACCTCAACGCCAGCGCGCAAAGCATCGCTGTAGGTTGCAAAACCGTAAGGAGAAATCATGTATTCCTGAATATCGGTTGCGAAGTCAGCGTGAGCACCACCGTTCATGATGTTCATGTTTGGCACTGGAAGAATGTGGCCATTGGTACCGCCAATGTAGCGGTACAGAGGAAGCTGAGCGGACTCAGCAGCTGCATAGAGAGCAGCAAGAGAAACACCAAGAATAGCGTTTGCGCCGAGCTTGCCCTTGTTTGGCGTGCCATCGAGCTCAATCATGGTCTCATCAAGAGCGCGCTGATCAGTGGCATCCATGCCAATAACCTTAGGTGCAATCACTTCGTTGACAGCCTTAACAGCTTCCAACGTGCCCTTGCCCTGATAGCGGGACTTGTCACCATCGCGGCGTTCCCAAGCTTCAGCTTCACCGGTAGAAGCACCGGAAGGCACTAAACCAATACCCTGAGCGCCATCTTCGGTCTCCAAATAAACCTGAACAGTAGGATTTCCACGAGAATCCAAAATTTCGCGTGCATATACGCTTTCAATAGCTGCCACAACTACTCCTTTATACCTATGGGTTGTGATGACTCTTCCAAGATTAGTGCGTTTTATGGACGTTATATTGTATGCAGCACTGTTTATGCCGTGAACGTTCACAATATCGCGAGTTTGTACATTTGTCCACGCCTTAGGACGATAATACGAAAAGACACGGGGTGCAAAAATTGTGTACTTAACAAACTTGTCTTACGCACTTTGCTGAGAACATACCCGTCGAACCTGATATAGCTAGTACTATCGAAGGGAATGTCGAATGAACAGCCATTTTCAAAGCATGCTCAAAAAGGTAACTTTTGCACTAAACTCATGCAAACCATGGCTTTCAACAATTGTCATACTTATTGGATGGTTCTTAGCTACACTTGGGCCTAAAGAGACTAGGCACATTCCTTCACCTGCAGAAGTAATTAATGCTTTTCTAGAATTAAACGAGGAAGGTTTAATTTGGCCTTCGTTAGGAATTAGTTTTGCAAGAGTTATTGCAGGATTATGTTTAGGAATGATAATTGCAGTTCCAGCGGGCGTTATTTCAGGCAGCACAAAACTGGGTGACATTATTATTAACAAACCTGGTCACATGCTACGTTCAGTTCCTTTTACAGCACTAGCACCTTTGCTTATTATCTTATTAGGCATTGGTGAGACTATGAAAATAGCTCTTATTGCCATAGGTGTATTCGGAACATTTTACGTAAATATGAGGGACGGAGTTCGCAATATTGATCCCAAACTTTTGGAATTAGCGCGCGCGTATGAAGTAAATAGCAGAACAATATTTTTTACTATTCTTCTTCGAGGAGCACTCCCAAACTTTATGACTGCTTTGCGCTTTGCAATATCAGTGTCATGGGTGGCACTAGTAACCTGCGAAACAGTGAACGCTTCAAAAGGAATTGGATATATTCTGGCTAGATCGCAAGAATTCTACAGACCGGATCAAATGCTGTTATGCATAGTTTTATACGCCATAGCAGGCCTACTTTCTGAGGGAATAGCAACACTTTTGGAACATGTTTGCATGCCTGAGCGGCATTTATCCAAACAGTGAGCAAAACAGTATCGTTAGCGAAGTTTGTTAACGAAAAATAATGAAATAAGCAACAAAAATAAACAACAAGGAGAATGCAATGACTAAATTTACATTATTTCAAACAAGTAAGCGAGTATTAGCAGCCTTCTGCGCACTTTGCACAGCAATCACCTTAGCATCATGCGGAAGCTCAAACGACAAAACACAAGCGTCTTCTACAAATTCTTCCACAAAAACTACTAAACAAATCAAAGAAGATACCGGAACTTTACGAGTAGCATACTTGACTTCCGCGAATTATTTAACAACGCTTTCAAATAATAAAAAGATGGCAGATAAAATCTTTGGCAAGGCAAAAGTCACTTTTAGTGGTCCTTACGTTCCTCCAGAAGCAAACACTGCCGTAACTTCCGGAAATGCAGACGTGACAACCACTGGATCTGGCCATTTTATTCACTTTATCTCTAAAGGTCAGCCATGGGTTGCTTACGCCATTAACTATTACAACGGCAACGCTCAAGGAATCGTGGCTGCACCAAATAGCGGTATTAAGTCACTTAAAGACCTGTATGGCAAAAAGATTGGCATTATTGCTAAAGGTGGAAGTGGAGACTATATAATTCACAAAGCTTTTGAAAAAGCAGGACTTGATCCATCTAAGGTTCAGGAAGTAGAGATGAGCCCAAAGAACTTCCACGCAGCATTCACAACCGGCCAAGTTGATGCTTTAGCAACTTTCGACCAGAACTTTGCTGCAGCATTAGCAACTCCAGGCGCAAAACTTCTCGTCACTGCAAAAGATTACGGAAATATTAATTTTGGCATCCAAGTTGCTTCTGCAGAGTTTGCTAAAAAACACCCACAATTATTAAAGAAAATGTATCGCGCTTTAGTAGAAGAAGGTAAGAGAGTTCAAAAGAAGCATTCCATTATTCTCGATATGTACAAAAAGTTTGGTGCCTCCGATGAAACTATGAAGGAACTAGCAAAGTTCGACATTCCACAAATTCGACCAATGAATGCTGCAACTATGAAAATGCTAAAGCAACAAGCTAAAGAATACGTTAAATACGGATTTATTAAGGAAGTTCCTGATTTCTCTAAAGCCGTAATCGACTGCAGCAAGTAAACGATTACTAATCGTAACTAAAATACGACTATGTTTAAGAGCATTTTTCATAAGCGTCACAATGCAGAAGTTTCCGAAGAATCTGCTTACAAATCAAATATTAACGATAATGATTGCTGCGTTAATATAGAGAATCTCGGCATTTCTTTTGCAACCGCAGAAAATAAAAATACAAAAAATAATTCTGCAAATAATTCTTCTTTCGTATTGAAAAATATTACGATGAGAATTAACAAGGGCGAATTTGTGTCGCTTATTGGTAGATCCGGATGCGGAAAAACCACGCTTTTGAAAATAATTGCAGGACTTCTTACTCCTAGCGAAGGTAACGTTTACGCCACAAGACGTCAAGCTATAGGCTTTCAGGATGCACGATTAATACCGTGGCTTTCTGTGAGCAAAAACGTTGTTTTTGGTATGGAAGCAAGTAAGCAAGAGCTTAAGGATATTGCGCATTTAGCGCTTTGCCAAATGCAGCTTGAAGGCTACGATAACAAGTGGCCATCTCAGCTTTCAGGAGGCCAAGCGCAGCGCGTATCTTTAGCTCGAGCTTTAGTTAGAAATCCTGAATTATTGTTGCTTGACGAGCCTTTTGGCGCTTTGGATGCTCTTACACGCTTCGATATGCAGGATTTGCTTAATAAACTTCAAGCAAAATACGGCTGGAGTACGCTTATGGTTACGCACGATATTGCGGAAGCTGTAAGACTTTCTGACCGCATTCTTATGATTAAAAATGGTGAGATTGCTAAGCAATGGCATATTGATCGCGAGCATCTTGACGCTCAAAATCGTCCTGTAAATCATAGTGAAATAGAAGACGAGCTTAGAGAAGCGTTACAGTAAGAACGCAAAAAAATAATTGATAAAGGCGACTGCAAAATAGAGTGTTCAGTAAGGGGTTAAAAGAAAACCGACTGAAACCTTTAAGCGGGAACATAAGAAATAAAACGACCATACAAGAGTAGAGATACTCTGTGTGGTCGTTTTCTTATACTCAGATACCGAAACGGTATGGGAGATTTTTTAGAACAAACCTTGTATTTGAGCTTGTATTAACCCTGCAATAGCGCTGGCACCTGTACTGATTAAAAAGTCTTTTAGTACAACCAATGCTGATTTTAAAATATGCGGTTTCTTCTCTTCTTCAATTTTTAATTTGATGTCAGCTAATAATTCTGTTGCGGTTTCTATATCCTCTTTTGATAAATCAGATTCACTAATACTTTTTTCAACGGCATCAACTACATCCTTAACTTTATCATAGGAAAATGTAACTGTATTCTCACTTCCAGACACTATCTGTACATTATCGGATGGTGAATTGATCACACTTGTATTTCCGTAATAATTATTCACGGTTTGTGGCATGTTCACTGCGGATTCTTTTTCAGTCTTAGAGAAAACCATATTTTCCCCTACAATACCTTCCGATTCTAATTTCAATGTCCATTCTAAAATAGTATTTTTTACTTTTTCTTCAATGTCTTTAACTGCAGTTGTAGGTATATGTAATGCATACATCATTGGAAGCAGCGAATCAGCCATTTTATCAAACAATGCAAGTTGTTCGCCTGAAAAATCTAAAGTTAATACATTTCCTGAGGACTGACATAAAGAAATGATTTCAGAAATTGAATTTACTAACTTTCTTTCACAAATCTTTTTTTCGACTTCATTATCCTGTATTGAGGTTGGAATCCAACCGCGATAAGGATTGAAAGTTTTTAAACTTCCACGAACCTTTCTATACTCAGGGCAAGATTCTTGGTCAGGATAACCATTTAATTCGTGTTTAATCCATTGATCAAAATCATTAAGCTTTAATTTTGATGCAATCAAATGTGCTTTGCGTAATATATTAACAACATCGCAATTTGATGACACAATTTCATTCTGTAATTCTAAAACAATACTTCCCATGTTATTCACCATCCTTCTTTCTACCATATAGGGCACTATTCTCAGCAAACATCATAGTTCTTCACATAGAAGCAATAAGGAAAAGGAATAATCTAACTTTCTGAAGTTGTTTCAGAATGCTCCTCAAAATTTTCTACCTGCTCCATCACCTTTGTGAACACTTCAGGACTATACTGTGGCGGATAGCCGTTCTTAACCAAACAAATCTTTATCTTCAATTTTAACTGATTACGCACATTCTGATTGTTGAGCCAGTCCACAAATGAAGACTCGGTATCTATTATTTCCTTAACTTTTTTAGCAAGTGTCTTGCATTTATCGTTTACCACAACACCGTTAACTTCTTTGTCAATGCCATATTCAAACTTATACTGGTCACGAAGAGCAATCAAAATATCATAGAATGCCTTTTCTTCAAAGGTTAATCCTATTTTACGGAAACTCTCACGATTTTCGTTCATCTGACGAAGTATCACTAAAGCTTGTTCAGTTGCAGCCTTAATAATATCTTCTGAGGCAGCTTCCTGTGTTGCCCCGGCTTCTTCAGCAGTAAGGTGCTTACGTCTTTCATGGTACTCATCAATAGTCTTTTCAATCATTTCTTGGAAAGATTTCGCTGCTAATTGGTTGACCCTGCCATATTCCTTTATTTGCTTACGGAGCATTTTGATAAGTAATTCTAACTTTGTAGCAGGCATTTCTACATCTGATAATTTTTCAAAGTATTCAGGAGAGAAGATATCTTCTTCCTCGCCACTTTCAAGAACACTTTCTACCTTATTGTATTTTAATGCCTCTTCAACCATCTTTGATACCACAAGATTCATAGTTTCAGCATCAACATCGCTGGTTCCGCTCATTTTACGAACGAAACCTGCTATAGCCATAAAGCACTGTGCAAGCGCAGATTCTTCTTCGCCCAGATTCCCAGAAGGTTGGCAAATATCAAAAGCACTTCTCATTCTCTTAACAGACTTTAAGAAATATGTCTTAAACGAGACCTGATTAGTTTTTCCGTTTCCTTCTGTCTGCAAGACCTGTGCTGATGTAAAGACATACTCAGCGGCTTTGGAAAGTAATTTATATCTTTCAACAGGGTCACATTTCGTATTAAGGAATGGAGCTAAGTCATAATCTGTAAACAGTGCTTTAAGTATTTCAATCTCCTCCCTGAATGCAGAGGTAGCCTGCTCAACGTCATCCGATGTGGGAGCAACTGATGTATCACCACCGTAAACCTTCATGGCCTCACGCATATTATCGCGAATGCCAATATAGTCGATAACCATACCATATTCTTTGCCGGGATATTTTCTGTTTACACGACTGATAGTTTGAATCAGCAAGTGCTTCTTCAAAGGCTTATCGTTATATAAATATGTAAGTGACGGAACATCAAATCCCGTAATCCACATATCAACTACGATAACAATATGGAAATTAGACCTTTCCTGTTTAAAGGCTGCATCCAGTTCTTCGCAACGTTTATCATTTTTAACGCCACCAAGATAGTTATACATCTCAGCTTCATCATTACTTCCAACACTCGATACCATAGCCATAAATGGCATAGGTTTTAATTCTTTAAGTTCTTCATCTGTTGCAGTAACTCCGTCAGGAGTTTTCTTCTCTTCAAACCATTCCGGATATTTATCCTTGAATTTCAAAAGAAGTGAATATGCAATTTTTCTGCTAGAGCAGACAATCATTGCTTTCTGAATTCTATCTGGGTCACCAGCACAAGATGAAATATAATGGTCATGAATATCTATAGCAAGCCTCTCCAAGCGAGAAGGCTCGCCAAGGATAACTTCCATAGAACTCATTGCACGTTTACTGGCTTCAATATCATCATACGTTGCACCATCATCGGCACACTTTTTATAGTAATTTTCAATTTCTTTAGCTTTGGTCTTATCAAGTAACACCTTAGCAATACGAGGATGATACTTAATAGAAACAGTTAGTCCATCTGCGACCGCCTGATCCATAGTGTATCTATCAATTTCCTGACCAAAGGTCTGATATGTTTCGGCAATAGGAGTTCCTGTGAAACCTACAAACGTAGCATGTGGAAATGCTTCCTTTAATACTTTTGCATATGGCTTTGAAACCATAGCTTTCATATTTTCATCAGCATCTTTACTGAATTGAATCTTTTTAGAATGTTCAAGCTGAGTTCTATGAGCTTCATCAGAAAAGCATATAATGTTCTGACGGTCATTGATAAGCCCGATTTTATCATCTTCACGGTCGCAGAATTTCTGAATTGTGCAGATATAGAAACCACCGCTTTGTCTTGCACAGAGTTCCTGTCTTAACTGTGCTCTGTTTTTAACAACAGATACTTCACCAAGATTTAAGAATTCTTTACTTTTGGTAAATAGCTTTGCACCCTGCTTTTGTAATTCTTCTCGATCAACGATAAGAATAATTGTCGGCGAGCCTACTTGAGGAATATCAGAGCAACGAAGTGCAAGTTGCCGGGCGAGGAAAACCATCGTATATGTTTTACCACAGCCAGTTGCTCCAAAGTATGTACCGCCTTTACCGTTTCCGGTAGCAATAGAATTAACAATGCTTTGCTTTAATAATTTTGCAGCAAAAAACTGTGGATATCTACACACAATTTCGACTTCTGCACTGTCATAAACACTATCTTGAAAATAAATATAATCTCTAAAAATCTCTAAAAATCTTACAGGGGAATATACACCCTTAACCATTGTTTCAGTTTCAGCAAATGGAAGCGTAGAAACTTTATCGTCATCATTCACACGTCGCCAAGCATAAAAATGCTCATAAGGAGTGTGAACTGTTCCAAGCCTTGTCTTCACTCCATCAGAAATACAGGCCAACGGACAGTAATGCAATAAATGGGGAATATCTCTCCAATAACGAATATTAATCTGTTCCCACGCATCGTACACTGTTGCATTGGCGTCAGCCGGATTTTTAAGTTCTACAACACATAGAGGCATACCGTTAACAAACAACAGCACATCAGGTCTGCGATTTTCCTTCTGTCCGTTATTTGTATATTCCACAGTAAACTGGTTCACAACACGGAAGATATTATTATCAGGGTTTTCAAAGTCGATAAGAGGTATCATCTTGGCTAAACCGTCTTGCGGTGTAAACTGAATGCCGTCCACCATCCAACCGTAGACTTTATGCAAGGTGGCAAAATCACTTTCAGCACCTACAAGACGAACATTGTCGAAAATCTGTGTAACCTCATCTTCGGTAAGTTCTGGATTTGTCTTGGCAATAAACTTTTTGAAATCATCGGCAATCAACACATCTCTTTTGCTGATGCGGTTGATATTATTGCCGGCGATATAATCCCATCCTTCAGCTTCCAAGAAACCAATGAAGGCATACTCATACTCTGATTCACAGTAGTGGCCGTTATATTCCTTTAGCTTTGCCATAGATTATGCCTCCTTTGTGTTTCTTCCTTCTTCGATAGAGCCTTTAATTAAAATAGGGCAAATATCTTTGATTTGGGCTTTTAGTTTTTCATTGATGGATCGACGAATATTGTAGGCATTATATATATCAATGATAGCCTTCTGAACTTCTAAATCTGGTACTGGTATTTCTATTTCGTAGAATCGATCCATATCTAAATTAGTTCTTATACTTGCATCACTCATAAACCAGCCTAAACGGTCAAGTTCTTTACGAGAAAACCACATCATTACATATTCTGCAAGGACATTATCATCTTTTATTTGCAGAATGCTATACGCTGGGGAAATAATTATTGGTTCTTCTTTATCAAACAGTGCAATTCGTATGCATTCATCTCGTCCTGTTTGCATTCCCGAAAATGCAAATTGACCTTTGGAGACCAATTTGTATTTTGACAAATCAACGCCATTTGTATTTGCAACAGAAGGCATAAATTGTTTTGTAATATTAATACCTTGAACATTGGATATTATTCCATCAACATTTCTGACATCCACTTCCTGAAGAATATCACCAACCGATTTTTTAGTCGATTTATGTTTATAATTGTCAATTAATGCATCGCAAGTAAGCTTCAAATCGTCTAATCCACGCTCGTAGGCTTTTTGATTGGCCACCATGGCATTGTAGACATTCACATACTTTTGCTGTGTTTTTATATCTGGTAAAGGAACGATGATATCACTCATATCATTAAAATTAAACTCAGGTCTTTGGCTACCAAAGTTTCTGAAAGTAACTTCTCTTTTAAATTCATTTCTATGAAAATAAATATATAGCCATTGTGGATTTATAATTTTCTTTCCTTCATCAGTAAGATAGAAAATGATATATAAGTGTGAAACAATGCATAATCCTTCTGTTCTGTATGCTAGTGATCCAAGATTTAATCGAGTTGGATTATATACAAAAGCCTCATTGTTAACTATTTTATATGGTTTCAAATCAACTTCGAGAGTGCTTCCTTTTGGTGAAGCAAATACACCGCTACTGTTAACACCCTTTATTAATTCTTCTCCATATTTTAAATCAGAATTATTTTCTGTAGAACGTTTAATATAATCCCCGAGTCTAATGTTAATCAATCTCATAGCCGATCCCCCTGAAGGCGTCCTCAAGCATTTTTTGCGACTCTTTTTCCTCACGCAGAATGTCTTTCATCTCGGCTTGAATGCGTGCCATTTCCTTGTCATAGTCTATATCTAAATCATGGTCGATAAACTCGATATATTTGCTTGGTGTGAGAGCCCACCCCTTGCTTTCAATTTCTGTCATCCCAACACTGCGATAAAGTTCCGGAATGGCATAATTATTGCCGTCTGTGCCTTCACTTTGCCAAGTGTGGTAGATATCGGCAGCATGCTGAATCTGCTCAGCACTAAGGCGTACTTTTTTCTTGTTTTCACCTTTGACAGCATTTTCCGTCCAAGTGCGTAAATCCATGAACAAAATTTCATTCTCACGATTACGAAGATTTCTATCGTGGTATTTTCCGCCCTTTTTATTCTGATTCAAAATCCAAAGTGTTACACTGATGTCCGTTGTAATAAACAGTTCTCGCGGAAGAACAATAATAGCTTCCACCTTATCATTTTGGATAAGTCTTTTGCGAATTTCCAATGTATCGCTGTCGTTTAATGCACCGTTAGCAAGCAAGAATCCAGCAACACCGTTAGAAGGTTTTAAGTGTGAGAGTATATGTAAAATCCACGCATAGTTGGCATTGCTTTCAGGCGGTGTGCCATAATCTGCCCAGCGAGGGTCATTCTTTAGATTTTCATCATACCAACCTTTAAGATTGAAAGGTGGATTTGCCATGATGTAGTTGAAATACAATCCCTTGTGTAAATCATGGGTAAATGAAGAATCATTTGTGCCACCAAGGTTATGGCTAATACCACGAAGTGCCAAATTCATCTTTGCAAGACGATAAGTTGCAGCTTCCTTTTCCTGACCATAAATATTGATGCTATTAAGATTACCCTGCTTTGATTTCACAAGTTCGGCACTTTGAATAAACATACCTCCAGAACCGCAGGCAGGGTCATAAAGTGTGCCTTCAAACGGTTCAATCATAGCTGCAATAAGCTTAACCACATCGTGAGGAGTATAAAATTCTCCTTCTTCTTTTGTTGCATTAACTGCGAACTCTTTAAGGAAATATTCATACACATAGCCAATTAAATCTTTTTCTTCACCAAAAGCCTTGTGACTGATTTTATTAACTTCATCAACAATTTTCTTGATGTCATTAGCAGCTAAATTACGAGTGGTAAATGTACCCTTTATAAAGCAACCTTTAAGCTGAGGATCTTCCTCTTCAAGTCTGCTTAATGCAGTGTCAAGTGCAACATTGAGTTTTGGAGCCGGTGTGTTAATGATGGTTGACCATCTTGCTTCTACAGGAAGGTTGTATGTTCCATCTGCAAAAGTAGCATCATCAAAGAATGCAGCTCTGATGTTTTCATCATCAGGGTCTAGTCCCTGCTCAATTAAAGTCTTACGGAGTGATTCGATGCCGTCTTCGTATTTCTCACCGATAAAACGCAAGAATACAAGTGTGAGCATCATATCTCTTTTTTCAAAAAATGAGCCAGAATTTCGTGCTGCACGTAAGTAATCTCTACAATTAAAAAGTATACTATCTATATTTAATGCCTTTTCAGCAGTTTCCTTTTTTGCCATTATTTTTCATCCTCCGCTACAAATTCCAAAATATCGTTGGGCGTGCAGTGTAAAGCTGTGCAGATACCTTCCACTTTTTCCAGTGATATATATTGCCCAGTGCGTAGTTTCGTAATAATGTTGGCGGAAATATTGCTCATTCTCATTAAGTCCTGATTGGAAATATCTTCTTCAATCATGCGATGTAAAAGTTTTTTATAACTAACAGCCATAGTTAGCTCCTTGTTTTAATAATTAAACATTATCACGATTCTGTGAGTATATCAACGATATAAAGAGTTAGCCACTCCGGAATATAGCAGATTAAAAAAGTCTCTTTTGCTATTCATTCCACCATTGCTATTCATTCCATAAAAGTGACATGCACAATTTTTTGAACAAATTTACCAAGCTAAATCTTCAAGAAGTTGATGCACCCAGGAAAGTATTTCATGTTCGTCCATTGCGCTAGTTCCAAGTGAGGATTCAAAAGGAGCTGGAATGATGAGCATATGCGTAAGCGGACGGTATTGTGCGCCACGATAAATACGCTGCAAACGCATAAGAGAAGATTCCCGAGGATCAAAACCAATAACACGAACTGACTTACCTTGAGAACTAATTTGTGTAATACCTAACTTGCGTGCGTCAAAACGAATTTTTGCAACATCACACAAAGCGTCGAACGCTGCTGGAGGCTGACCAAAACGGTCAAGCAACTCCTCACGCAACTCTTGCAAATCATCAACGTTATTCGCAGAAGCAATCTTACGATAGGCTTCTAAACGCAACTTGTCTGACGCAATATAATCAACCGGAAGTGAAGCTTCAACAGGCAGATCAATAGTAACAGCCACAGCCTCAACGCGTTCCGGCTCCTTATATTTCTCAACAGCTTCCGAAACCATGCGCACATACAAGTCAAAGCCTACGCCCTCAATATGCCCACTTTGCTCATCGCCAAGCAAATTACCGGTTCCGCGCAATTCCAAGTCTTTCATAGCAACGTCAAAGCCAGAACCCAAAGCCGTATGTTGAGCAATCGTTGCAAGACGATCGTGAGATTGCTGTGTCATTGGCTTAGTTGGATCATACAAGAAGTAAGCATAAGCTCGCTCACGACCGCGCCCAACTCGGCCACGCAACTGATGCAATTGACTTAAACCAAATCGGTCAGCGTGATCGACAATAAGCGTGTTCGCGTTAGAAATATCAAGACCTGTTTCAATAATCGTTGTACACACAAGCACATCAATATCTCGATGCCAAAAATCACGAATTACAGAATCAAGCTGCTTCTCACCCATTTTTCCGTGCGCAATAGCAACGCGCGCATCCGGCACAAGCTCGTGAATTTTGTTTGCTACGGAACTAATATCCTCTACGCGATTATGCACGTAGAACACTTGGCCACCACGCAACAATTCGCGTTTAATACAAGCAGTAACCTGCGCATCTTCATACGCACCAACAAACGTAAGCACAGGAAGACGGTCTTCTGGAGGCGTAGCCAAAGTAGACATTTCACGAATACCGGTTACGGCCATCTCAAGCGTTCTTGGAATTGGCGTTGCCGAAAGACTTAATACGTCAACGTTTGTGCGCAGAGCTTTGAGCGTTTCCTTATGTTCCACGCCAAAGCGCTGCTCTTCGTCAATTATAACTAAACCTAAATCTTTAAATTTTATGCTGGGATTGAGCAGTTTGTGTGTTCCAATTACCACATCAACACTACCGTCCGCAATTCCGGCAATCGTATCGTCTAATTCTTTCTTAGTTTGGAACCTGCTCATTGCCGCAACTTTTACCGGGAAGCCTTCAAAACGTGTAGTAAAAGTTTCGTAATGTTGTTGAACCAACAGCGTAGTTGGCACCAATACAACAACCTGTTTAGAATCTTGCACGGCCTTAAAAGCTGCACGCAACGCAATTTCAGTTTTACCAAAACCAACGTCACCACAAATTAAGCGATCCATCGGCATTGGTTTTTCCATATCTGCTTTTACTTCGTCAATTGTAGTAAGCTGATCAGCAGTTTCTTGGTAAGGAAATGCGTCTTCCAACTCTTTTTGCCACGGGGTGTCTTTACTAAATGCAAAACCGCGAGACTGCTGTCGCGCAGAGTAAAGTTTAATAAGATTTTCCGCAATTTCGTGAACATGCTTTTTAGCTTTTGCTTTAGTTGCGGCCCAATCCGATCCTCCAAGCTTGTTAAGTTTTGGTATTTCTGCACCAATATATTTGCTTACTAAATCGAGCTGATCGGTTGGAATAAATAATTTATCTGCAGGAGCGTTGCGTTTACTTGGTGCATATTCGATTACTAAATATTCACGAGTTGCAGTACCGCCCGTTACCGCGATATTTCGCTGTTTCATGCCAATAAAACGACCAATGCCATGCTGCTCGTGTACAACGAAATCGCCTGGCTTCAATTCCATTAAGTCGATTGCTTTGCGCCTGCGCTTTGGCGTTTTTAATTGCGTTGCTGTTGAAGATTTACCGGTTAAATCGCGTTCGGTAAGCACCGCAATTTTTGCAGCTTTATCAATAAATCCGTCTGAAATACTTGATTTTAACGTTGTGAAGTTATGTACACCTGTGGAATATATTGCTCGTCTTAAGCGAGCGAGTGTACCGGATGCTGCCGAAGTAATAGTTACGTCGAAACCATCGTCAATAAGTGCACTGATTCCGCCAGAAACTTTTGATTCATCACCGCGAAACTCTTGAGGCTCACAAATTGGCAAAGCAATATTTCCGTGAATAGTTTGGTCGACTCCGAAAGAAGTTAATTTCCAAACATCATGATCTGAAAATTCCAAAGCGGAAAGAGTTTCGTCAAAATCTAAGAAGTTGGCTTGATCGAAAGTAATAGGAGCTCCCGCCCCATGTCCGGAAGCTGCAACATGCCAGCTGGCTGCTAAGAATTCGTTGGCAGTAGCCGTAACATCTTCTGCAGCGCGGCGGCATTTTTCTGGATCAGAAAGCATAATAACGGCATGTTTTGGCAACATACTTTGCACTGATTGCATACGGTCGACAAGAGCAGGAATCAACGATTCCATACCCTCAACAGGTATAGAATTAGCGAGTGATTGCAACATGTCATCAGCGTTAGGAATAGACCCGATAAGAGAACGCGCGCGCTGACAAATCTTGTCAGTAAGTTGAAGTTCTCTGCAAGGAGTAGCCCACATACTTGCGATATTTGATCCGTAAGTACGTTGATCTGAAGCGTGAAACTGCTTCATAGTGTCAATTTCATCGCCAAAGAATTCGATGCGCACAGGATGCGTCATCGTTGGCGCAAATACGTCAATGATTCCGCCACGAACGGCAAACTCACCACGCTCCATAACGAGATCAACACGAGTGTAAGCATTCTGAACCAAGCGTTTCGTAGCACTTTGCAGAGATAACTCTTCACCGCAAGCAAAAACAAGCGGATCAACATCCCCAAGTCCTTCTACAACCGGCTGAATAAGCGACCTCACCGGCATAATTAACACTTGAATTGGCCCAAATAACTCACTGTTGTTCTCAGGGTGACAAAGACGACGAAATACCGCCATCCTACTCGCAACAGTGTCAGCTCGCGGAGAAAGACGCTCGTGAGGAAGTGTTTCCCAAGATTCCAATAACGCAATATCGCGAGGATTGCCCTGATACCAATCGCGAACAGATACAGTAAAATCTTCCGCATCGCGACTTGATGGCACGATAACCACAACCGGCGTATGCTTTGCCACTGCTGCAGTAAGCGCTGGACGAATTCCAAGAGGAGCTGTAACTGTTAATTCGTCATTCGCACCGCAACTTTTCTCAGCGCAATTCTTGCCATCGCCATGTTCACCTTCATTAGCACTGCTATCCTCATACAAATCTGAGTCATTGCTAACTAAATCTTGAAAAAGAGAGTCGTTAGTGCAAACATCGCTAAGAATATCGTCCAGCGCAATAACTGAGGGCTCATTTTCAGTATCAGACGACACTGTTTTCCTTACGCTCTTAACGGCCATTAAAATGCTCCTGCGTGGCCGCAAGCCCTTGGAAAATCACACTTTCTGCAGCGTCAGCACCGTCAGCTAAAAAGTTAGGAAGTTCAGATTTTTGTGCTCCAGCAAAACCACCAAGCACCCAATTTACCGTATTATCGTGCGCATGAGCACCACGCTGAGCGTGACCTACACCCATGCGAATGCGGGCATATTGCGGAGTTCCAAGAGAGCGATCAATAGACTTAATACCGTTGTGTCCGCCTGCAGAACCGCCAGCTTTTACTTTAATACGGCCAAAGTCTAGATCCATATCGTCGTGGATTACCACGATATGATCCGGCTCAATTTGATAATAAGAACTTATAGAAGCAACAGCCGCTCCGGAATCGTTCATAAAAGTTAACGGCTTAGCTAGGAAAAACTTGGCCATACGTCCGTCGAGATTCATAACACCTTTACCGAGCTTTGCTAAACCTTTGTGGTCTGCAAGAGACACAGCCCAACGTTCTGCAAGCACATCCGCAACCATAAAGCCCATGTTGTGACGAGTTCCCTCATATTTTGACCCAGGATTACCTAAACCAACAACAAGCCAAAAATCTGACGCCATTATGCCACCATTTTCCCATTCGTATGTGTAATAAAACGACGAAAGGGGCGTATCGACTGCACTCATATGAGTATGCAGCTCTCGATACGCCCTTATATGCCTCGGTCTATTTTAGCAAGACTCAAGTCATTGAGTAAACTACTTCAAAAATTCGTCTGTAGTTAATTCTTTCGCCTGAGGAGTTTTATATGTTACTTTGCCTTTAGAATCCGTATACGCACCTTCCTTACTTAGGAAGTCGAAGTATTCTTGAGCACCCTTAACATCACTTGTGCCGAACACAAACTTGCCGCTCTTAATATCTGCACGATTGCCCCAGTATTGACCGTCAACAATCATCTTCATGCTTCGCTTAACGAATTTCACATCAAGATTAGCTTCCGGAGCTTCTTTTACCAAAATGCTTGCAGCTTCATCTGGATGATTATAAGCGTATTCATAACCGCGCTTAACTGCTTTAACGAAAGCGCGAACAAGTTTCGGATCACGTTTAACCGTGTTTGCATGAGTAATAATACCAATGGTATCTTGCTGGCCTGGCACACCGTAATCAGCTTCTTTGAAGCAATGCAACTTGGGACCATACATTTCCGCTTGTACACCTTCCCAAGTGCCATAAAAACCGCCGAAATCCGCCTTTCCGGATTCGAGCGTACGGAATGTGGAAGTACCAACTGTTACCTTGTCAAACTTGCCTTTTCCACCATCGTACTGAATCATACGTCGAATTACCGCGTCACCTTCCGCAGAACCAAAGGTTGCGAAAGTTCTGTTATCAAAATCTTTCGGGGAATGAATATTAGTGTTTTTAGCGAGAGCGCACCAAATTGCACTAGGCTTTTGTTGAACTTGCAAAACTTCTTTTAATCTCGCACCCTTTGTGCTGAAATCTGCAAGATTGGTAATGTTACTTAAAGCAAAATCGGCAGCACCAGAATCGACTGCATGTTCAGCACCGGTTTGAGAAACAGCCAAAATGTTTACGTGTAAACCAGCTTGCTTAAACCATCCCATATGCTTTGCCACGTATACGCCAATATGATTAGTATCCGGTATCCATGACAGCATAAACGACACATTGCGAAGACTAGACTTATTATTTTGCTGACCGCCGTTCGAACCGCACGCACACAGAGACATAATGCAACACGAACTTATAAATACCGCTATTACGCGCATAATATTTTTATTAAATTGCAAACAAAAAGCTCGCATATTACGCCATAATTGACATGTCATGAGTTCCCTAACTTTCTTGAAATAACCGTTTTCTGGGAATGTGACACGAACTTGGCAGAAAACGGTATCAAGGGCCTAGCCCGCGCCGTTCAATGCCCCCGAAAATTAACACTTTCGGTTTGCCACACATTGACTCACGAAACGACTCGATTATGCTCTTATCGAAAGACAAATATGCGTAAATATGCGTAAAATGCTAGCATAGCCGCTACATACCAGCTATGTGATATTTTCATACAAGAAAGTTTATAAAATTTTATGTTGTTTGATTGGGGCAGCAGTCAAGCAACTCAGCCAAGCATTATGGCTTGCTTATTGAAAGGAACAATATTCCATGACGCACGCGCGTTGGAAAACACTACTGCACAATTACCTGCCAACCGTAATTTCTATTATCACATTGTTAATTGTTTGGCAGCTTTCTTGCGAGTTTTATAATATTCCAGAAAATTCTATTCCAACTCCGACAACTATTGCAAAAGCCACTTGTGAAGTGTGGCCGCAACTATGGCCTGCAACTCTTGCAACTATTAAAGAAACAATTGTTGGTTTTAGTCTTGCCATTGTGAGCGGCATTTTACTGGGCGTACTTTTTCACGTATGCAAGCTGGTTCACGCAGCTTTGTTCCCCCTTCTTTGTGCTGCACAAACGTTACCACTTATTTCGATTGCCCCTCTATTTCTTATATGGTTCGGTTTCGAAATGTCTGGGAAAATAGTTATCGTAACTATTTTCAGCATGTTCCCTATTGCAGTTCAAACGATTAGAGGCTTGGATGCTGTACCAAGTTTTTATAGCGACGTTGCATTAACCTGTGGAGCTGGTCGCGTTTGGACTTTATGGCATGTAAAGTTGCGCGTTGCAGCGCGACAAATTTTCGGCGGTATTCGCATTAGCGCAGCTTATGTGTTTGGTTCCGCTACAACTGCAGAATATCTTGGCGCACGTCAAGGATTAGGCATTTGGTTACAGGCTGCTTACAATTCGTTCCGCACTCCCCTTATTTTTTCAGCAACTTTAGTAATTATTGCTTTTACAGCATTGCTTATGGGAATAGTCAATATTAGTGAGCGTATGCTTCTTGGTCCGGTAAGTGACGACGAAGATCCTGATAACCAACTTTAATCGCCGTTAAAAGTCAGCTAATTAACTGAGAAATCAACACATCAATAAAAAAATATCCGTTACTATCTCAGCTCGAAAACTGAAATAGTAACGGAATAATAACTCAACAGTAACGGAATAGTAGCAAAATTCTATTACTTGCTAGCTTCTTCTTTCATAGCATCGTTAATCGCATCGCTTAGCTCTTTTTGAGCTTTGCCATACGCTTCCCAATTTCCTTGACGCATTGCAGAGTCAGAATCCTTTAACGCTTGAGCAGCTCGCTTAAGAGCAGCCTTTACTTGAGGATTCGTAGCTTGAGGATTCGTAGAAGCTGATTGCTTTTGGGAAAGCTCACTTGTTGAACGATGAGTATTTGAATCTTTTTGATCAGCACCTGCAGCAGATTTGTCAACCTTTTCGCCACCAGATTTGTTGACGGCATCCCCTGCAGAAGCGCCAGAATTTCCACCAAATACCTGGTCAAGAGCCTCATCTAACGTGTCAGCAAAACCGACTTGATCACCAAATGCAACCAGCACTTTCTTCAACAACGGATAGCTTGTAGAACCACTCGATTGCACATAAACAGGCTCCACATAAACCAATCCGCCTCCAAGCGGCAAAGTCAGCAAGTTTCCGCGCTTAACTTTAGTAGAACCAGATTCAAGCAAATTCAACTCTTTAGACACGTTTGCGTTTGCGTTGAAATTATTCTGAGCCTGACCAGGTCCTGGAACATTAGAAACTTTCGGCAATTCTTGCAAGCGAAGCTTACCATAATTTGGACTAATTTTTCCTGGAGTATCTCCCGCGTCGGAATCTACAGAAAGGAATCCAGTCAAAATTTCGCGCGTAATTCTACCAGCAGGAATGTAGGTGGAAACAAGCGAGAATACAGGCTTCTTTGCGTCTCCAGTTTGTAAGGTCAAATAATATGGAGGTTGCAAAATATCTTCACGCTGAAGACTTTGCGATTCCGTAGGATCTACTGGAGTTTGCCAGAAGTCTTCTCCTGAGAAGAATTGACTTGCAGTGTCCACATGATATTTTGCAAGCAAATAACGCTGAACCTTAAACAGGCTTTCTGGGTAGCGTAAATGCTTCATTAAATCGCCGGAAATTTTAGAAATATCATGATAATGCCCTGGGAATATTGATTTCCAAGCCTTAATCACAGGATCCTTTGTATCCCATACATACAAGTCAACCGAACCATCATAAGCGTCAACCGTAGCTTTTACAGAATTGCGAATGTAGTTTGCACGCTGATTAGTCAAACCTTTAATTGAGCGAGATGTAGTAGTTGTGGAATCTTGGGTTATGCTACCAAAATCAGTCATCTGCGAATAAGGATATGCATCAGACGTAGTATAGCCGTCAACAATCCACTTAACTCGACCGTCAACAACCGCAGGATAAACGCGCCCATCCAATGTCAAATATGGAGCAACCTTTGAAACGCGAGTCTTAGGGTCGCGATCATACAAAATCTGGGAATTTGCGGTAACTCTATCCGAGAATAGAATTTGATCGGATTCAAAACGAATAGCATGTAGCAGCTTAGAGAAGAAGTTGCCAACGCTTGGTCCACCATTTCCCTTAAACGTTGTTAAAGCACCATTTGAACCAGTTGGGTAATCAAATTCCCAAGGAGCAGTACCCTTTGGAGAACCAACGATAGAATACTCAGGAGCGTTTGGAGAGAAGTAGATACGAGGCTCATACTTTTGCAACTTCGTAAGCTTACCTTGCGTAGGAATACCATACTCCATAAATTGAGGCTGACCATCTGCAGTAACTTTGTTTCCGTAAGCTGCAACAATTCCGTAACCGTGCGTGTAAACAGTGTGATCGTTTACCCAGTTGCGATTATCATTACCCGCCAAATCGAGTTCGCGCGCAGCAATAACAGTATCCTGACTTACTCCGTCAATATCGTATTTATCGACTGCAAGCGTATCTGCAAACGTATAGTATTGCTTAGACTGCTGAAGTTGTCGGAAAGTTGGAGAAGTAACTTGAGGGTCTAAAAGCCTAATTTGTGCAGTAGATTCTGCTTCTTTTGCCAAAGCGCCAGATTTACCTTGAGAAGTTGCGTTATAGGATTCTTTCTTTACATTATTTAACCCATACGCAAACTTCGTCGCATCAATATTATGCTGAATGTAAGGTGCTTCCATTTCCTGAGCATTAGGTGCCACCTTAAAACGTTGCAACAGCACAGGCCAAGCAAAAGATATAACAATTGAGCAAGCAATTAAAGAAGCCAAAGCAATTGTTGGAGTTTTCCAAGCTTTCACAGTAGTCTTGAAACGCTCAGCAATAGGAGCTTCTCCAGAGATTGCGTGAGATTGCATAAGCCAAAACGCAAGAACAGCACCAACCAAAACAGTCACTACTGCCATTACTATACTTCCAGGCACTCTAGCATTCATATCAGTATATGAACCACCAGTAATACGCGAACCGTCAAGCGTTACAAAAGCAAACATGTCAACAATTTGTTGAACAGCGAAAGACAAAACTACCAGCATAAACCAGACAGCAATCTGTCTGCGAGCGCGCTTAGTAATACTTAGTATTCCTTTACCATTGATTGGAACCGTGAAGCGTATAGATCCCATAAGCACATGAGTAATAACAGAGAAAATAAGGGATATTACTAGCAGTAGCACAAAGGCACTGATAAATAGCCTTAATCCGGGAAGTACGAATACGTAGAAGCCATTGTCAATTCCAAATTGTGGATCCTTAATTCCAAAAGGCTGAGCGTTAAACATAAGTAAAATTTGCACCCAGTGGTTGTAGAATTGTGAGCCGAAAATTGCGCCGACAATTAATGAAATAACACCTGCAATGTGTAGAGCAACCTTGGAACTAATTCCGTGTTTTAAGTCTATAATATTTCCGCGCACGCGAATATAAGATCCGTCTGCATTGCTCGGTCGCGCTTTAATTGCCAACGATGCCGACAAATAACCGAAAGCAGACATCAGCACAGCGTACAGCACCCAAACACCTACTTTTGCGGCCAGCTGAATCCAAATTACGCTTTCGAATCCGAGCTGCGCATACCACATGCAATCGGTTATAAACTTTGCAAGACCAAAAACAATTGCGCATATAAAAGCTATTGCTGCTACTATTGCAACAATAACCCAACGCCATTTTCTTGAACCGCCAATAAATTTACCTACATTAAACTCTAATCTCATAGAACGCTTATGCTCCTTATTTTTGGTAACTTTATCATCGTTTTTATTGCTATTACTATTATCGCTAATATTGCTAGTATTGCTTTCGCTATTTTCGCTATTTTCGCTATCTTCGCTAGTATCGCTATTTTTTGGCGAATCGCCTTCGTTTTCTAGTTTCTTCTTAGCTTCTAATAGATCAGTAAAGAGGTCACCGAGGTCATCATCGTCACTATAATAGTCTGCCCAATCTTTTATTTTTTTTGAGAACTTTGAAAAAGTCTTATCTTTGTTTTCACTATTAGGCTCATCTTTAGAAGCATCTTTAGTAACAACATCATCACTGTTATTATCTTCATCAATGATTTCTACAACTACATCTTGATTGCTGGAATCATCCATAGAAGTATCGGAAGAAGTATCGGAAGAAGTATCGGCAAAATCATTATTTTGATTGCTCTTTTTCGTTCCGTCGCTTGAATAATCAGAACGCTTATGCACTTTAGTGTTTTTAGGTTTTTTAGCCAGATACGCACCAAAAGCAGCCCATGCAACGCCAATGATTATTTCTATAATGACTTTCAACATAAAGCTAATCGTACTATATTAATTATTCCCAATCTACTTGTTGTGTAATCAAAAATAATTACAAAAAAGCGCGCCCGCAAAGTTAATGCGAACGCGCTTAAATCGGATTATATTAAATCAGATTGTACAGTTAAGCAACATCTGGATCGTCTTTAGCAATTGTGCCGGTGAGCTTACCAATAGCCTTCATAACGTGATACACAACCAACACCACAACAGTGCCGATAGCGATACCGTTGAACTGAATACCAGAAATAGCGAACTGGAAGTTAGCGATACCAATAATCATCACGATTGCAGCAATCATAATATTCACTGGCTTATCGAAGTTCACCTTGTTCTCTACCCAAATGCGCACACCAATCATGCCAATCATGCCGTAAAGCAAAGTGGTGACGCCGCCCAAAACGCCAGCTGGAATAGAATTCACAACAGCACCGAACTTAGGGCAAAGGCTCAGGATGAACGCAAACGCAGCTGCACACCAGTAAGCTGCGGTTGAGTAAACCTTTGTTGCAGCCATAACACCAATGTTTTCACCGTAGGTAGTAGTACCACAACCGCCGAAGCATCCAGCAATAGCAGTACCTAAGCCATCAGCAAACAGCGCAGTACCAATCTTAGAATCGTAATCTCGACCAGTCATCTGAGCCACAGATTTTACGTGTCCGACGTTTTCTGCAATAAGCACAAGCACAACCGGCAAGAACATAAGCAGCACAGAGAAATCAACTTGTGGAGTGTGGAACTTAGGGAAGCCAATCCAAGAAGCCTTCTCAATCTGGCTAAAATCTACTTGTCCATTAAAGCAAGCGTAAGCGTAGCCAACGAGCACGCCAAGAAGAATATTCAAACGTCCAAGAAGACCACGGAATACTACTGCAATCAACATAACAGCAACAAGAGTTACGAGTGCTGTGTCTGGAGCTTTTTGGAAGTTGCTCCACACAGCTGGGCCCAAGTTAAAACCAATAATTGCAACGATTGCACCGTTAACAACAGGAGGCATAATAACGTCGATCCACTTTGCTCCTGCAAAATGAACAAGAATACCAATAAGAGCAAGAAGCAAACCGGTGCACATGATGCCAAAACTTGCAACTGCAATACCCTTATGAGCAGCTGTTACAGCCATAACAGGGGCTATAAGACCAAAAGAGCTTCCCAGATAACTAGGAAGCTTATTCGCGTTAATCAATAAGAACAGTGCTGTGGAAAGAGCAGTGAACATCAAAGTGGTTGATGGATCAAAGCCAGTAAGAATAGGCACCAAGAATGTGGCACCAAACATTGCAATAACATGCTGAGCACCAATACCAGCAGTACGAGTCCAGGTTAAACGCTCATCTGGCTCCACAACCTCAC
>NZ_LRTV01000001.1:74759-148844 GCF_003408845.1 Gardnerella massiliensis | reverse complement strand
AAAAAAAAACAAGCACTCGTCGAGCGCTGGGATGGCAGCTTCTGGGAGGTCTCCATTGCACCACCGACCCATAGCCAATGGGACATTCTAATGGGACAATGCTCATGTGTCGAGCATACGAAGAAAAAAGTAAATTTTGCTAAATTTTTTGTTGATATATCAAGAAAAAACGGTGTGTCGAAAAGAACTCAATAAGCACCAACCGAAGTTTATACCTACTCACTTATGTTTAAGAAAGAACTAAGATTAGGCAAGTAAGTTTTGCAAATATTCTTTCAAAACTAACGCGTGATTCACTTTTGGATCTTTAGCAGCATACAACAAAGTAACTGTTGAGTATTTAGCGAACAAAGCAGTAAGCATATCGACAGCTTCACGGTTTGCATCGAGTTCTTCAGTATAGCGGTGCGCAAATTCTTCAAAACGTTCAGGATCGTGATTAAACCATTTTCGCAATTGAGTGCTCGGTGCTATATCTTTGCACCACTGATCAACCTGAGCGCGCTCTTTACTCACTCCTCTAGGCCACAGTCTATCCACTAAGACTCGAAAGCCATCATGCTCATCAGCCGTTTCATAAATTCGCTTAATCTTCACCGTATATTTACTCAACACTGCCACCTTTTCCGTACATATCTATGATGACATTGTATTTTCAAAATGCAATATCAAATGCACCACTCTTAAAGAGAGATAATGGTGCGTTATGTTCATTTTTGTAATTTTAACGTTCGGCGTGTCGCGCGATTTTTCAACAAAATTATACAAATTCCACCAAAATTTCGATTTTTTGTTAACTTTTGTCCGATTATGAGAGAATACTTGGCTAAATGGTTACTTTCTTTGATACATGGAAAAAGAAAATCTGCACCACCAACATGGCACTTATCGCCGTGTTGACACTCCTAGCTTCCTTCATCGGTAGCTGGCTTAAGCAATACCCAGGGCTCAAGTTACTGGGCGCACTCATTATTGCATTGCTTATCGGCATGGCTCTGCAGCTGCCTTTGCATTTCTACAAAAAGGACAACACCGCTAGACGAGCAGGCGTTAAAAGTTCCGCTGGCCTAATTGCCAACAAGCTTCTTCGTCTCGGTATTATTCTCCTTGGTTTTAAGCTGAATTTGCACGATTTGTTTACCAAAGGTATTAAGTGCTTACCTATTGCAGCTGTGTTAGTTGCAGTAATGGTTTGCGTAACTTATAACATTGCTAAACTTTTGAAGGTAAACCCTCAGCTTGCAATGCTTACTGCAGGCGGCACAAGTATTTGTGGCGCTGCAGCAGTTATGGGTCTTTCTGGCTCGATGCCAGTTCTCCCAGAAGAAGAAGACGAGAAAGAACAGAACGAAGTTATGGCCGTTGCAACAGTTGCAATTATGGGCACAATTTACGCTCTTGCTGAAATCTTCATTCTTCCTCACCTCGGCATGACTAAGCAGCAGCTTGGCCTTACAGCAGGCGCTTCACTACATGAAATTGCACACGCTGTAGCAGCAGGCGGCGCCTTCGGAAGCATTGACGTAGCTACTATTATGAAACTCGCACGCGTGCTTATGCTCGTGCCAGCATCCATTTTCATTGCAATTTGGTGGAACGCTCGCCACAGCAAAGTAGAAAATAGTGAAAAACGTAGCATCAGCTTCCCATGGTTTATGCTCGGCTTTATTGCAGCATCCGTTATTGGAACGTACGTTCCTTTCGTAACTGCGTACGCTAATGTTTTAGTTGACACAGGATACGTTTTCCTTGGAATGGCAATGGCCGCTCTTGGAATTAACGTAAACTTCCGCGTTATTTTTAAGCAAGGTCGTGCGGCATTTTTAGCAAGCTTCCTTGCTTCTATCTTGCTAGTTGTTTTGGCTTGCGTAGCAGCTGTTTTGTTCTTCTAACGACATATAACGACACATAACAGCACGTAACGTGAAAACTGCTTGTTTACGGAAAAGCAAATAAACAGTCACATATATGCAAAAAGAGGGTCTTCGCGAAGGCCCTCTTTTTTATATTCAGCAATTATTGCAAAACAATATTGCGTTACTCAAACCTATTAATTAACTATCCAATATGAACAGCAGCTCCCGAAGGAATATTTTGATAGAACCAACGCGCATCTGAAACGCTTAACCTCACACAGCCATGAGAAGCAGGCGTGCCAAGTTTTGCTCCCTCAGACGGAATATAAGAACCAAAATTGTAACCGGTTGGAACCGTATGGAACAAATAAACTCCGCCAATAAAACCAACCCAGTAATCCGCACCCACACCTTCTTGAGCATTAAAGAAGTGAGCACCACGCATACCAATTCTGTAATCACCGCGAGGCGTGGAATCGTTAAGACCTGAGCTCATAATCATCGTGTACACAGTTTCACCATTAGCAATAATACGTACACGCTGCTCTGCTAAATTCACTTGTATTTGTAATTGAGAAGCAGGAATTCCAGAAATATTAGGATACGCACCTCCCGTAGGATTCATCCAATAAGCCGATTCAGTAGCAGGAGCTTCAGTGCGAGTTTGTGCAGAAGTATTTGTTTGGGAAGGTTTACGTTCTTGTTGAGTTTTACTTGCTAAATCAGCATTATTTGTTTGCGAATCTTTATTTTGCTGAGGTTTATTAGCGGCATCAGTTTTTCCGCTATTTTTTTCGTCTTTTTGCTGAGGTTTATTCTCACTACTATTTTTACTATTGTTATTATTTTTACTATTCTTACTATGAGAATCTACTTTTTTTATATTCTTCTTAGCTTTTTCTTGAGTAGAAGCTGTGAGCTGCTTTGAATCCTGCTTACTACCTACTTGAGAAGATGAATCATTAAAAAGAAAACCAAGCAGAACAGCAACAATACTAACCACAATGGCAATAACTATCACTTTAGCCACAGGAGAAGAACGCTTCCACCAATTACCAAAGTTTGCAATAGCATGCGACAACCCGTTTATAATGCCATTAAGCATAAATCCATCCCACTATCTCTATAGATTAATCAAACAATCTAAAAAAGCGTTATTGTCAGAATTATATCAGTAAATTACCGACAAAAATTACCGACAACAACGCTACCAGCGCAACAAAGGATTTTTTCTTCAAATATTACGCAATAAATTGAAAGTTTATTCACACATTGAACTTAAATTCAACAATGTCGCCATCTTGCATCACGTAGTCGCGACCTTCAAGGCGAAGCTTGCCCTCTTCCTTAATTTTTGCCATAGAACCATTAGCAGCCACAAAATCATCATAAGATACGATTTCTGCTTTAATAAATCCACGTTCAAAATCGGTGTGAATTACGCCAGCAGCTTGAGGAGCAGTCCAACCTTTATGAATTTGCCAAGCGTGAACTTCCTTCACACCAGCAGTTAGGTAAGTTTGAAGACCCAAAATATCAAAACCTACGCGCGCAAGCTGATCCAAACCAGATTCCTTCAAACCAGCATCCTCAAGCATTTCGCGAGCATCCGCTTCATCAAGCTCAGTAAGCTCAGATTCAAACTGAGCATTAAGGAAGATTGCTTTTGCAGGAGCAACAGATGCAGAAAGTTTTGACTTCAAATCTTCGTCAGCAAGCTCAGAATCATCTACATTAAACACGTAAATAAACGGCTTAGCAGTAAGCAAGTGCAAATCGTACACGTCGTCTTTATTAATAAGCTTTTCATTATGAGCCTGGTCAATAGTCTTCCCAGATTCAAGAATTTCCTTAGCTTTGTTTACAGCGTCTACGTATTCCTGCGTAACTTTCTTGCCGCGCAAATCCTTTTCAAGCTTCGGCAAAGCATTATCAATAGTCTGCATATCAGCAAGAATAAGCTCAGTATTAATCGTCTCAATATCGTCTGCAGGATCAACTTTACCGTTGACGTGCACAATATCGTCGTCATTAAAAGCGCGCACAACTTCGCAAATTGCGTCGGCTTCTCGAATATTAGCGAGGAACTTATTGCCTAAGCCTTCACCCTCTGAAGCACCCTTAACAATGCCAGCAATATCAACAAAAGTAACCGTTGCAGGCACAATCTTTTCAGTATTAACTAATTTTGCTAAAACTGGTAAACGGTGATCCGGCAATGGAACAATACCAGTATTTGGTTCAATAGTTGCGAACGGATAATTTTCCGCCAAAACGTTATTGCGAGTTAAAGCATTAAACATAGTGGACTTGCCCACGTTTGGCAATCCAACAATTCCGATAGTTAAAGACATATTCACCTAGTTTAGACCAGCGTCGGGAAAGAGCGACACAACTTACTTAGACACAACTTACTTATATGTTATTTATTTTCAATAGCATCAATCGCAGAAATAACATCACCCCTGAAGCCGCGAGATTCTAGCTCAGCAACACCTCGAATAGTGGTTCCACCAGGAGAACACACTGCATCCTTCATAGCTCCAGGATGAGTGCGCTCGTCCATATATAATGCACCTACTCCCTCAATCATTTTTGCAGCCAAACGATAAGCGCAATCGCGTTGCAAACCGTACTTCACGCCAGCATCTCCAAGCGCTTCTACATACATTGCGGTAAAAGCAGGAGCGCAGCTAGAAATGCACATTGCAATATTCATATTTTCGCCAGCCACACGCTCTACTAAAGAAATCGGTTCAAATAAAGCATGAAACACAGCAAGCTGAGCGTCAGTTAAAGTGTGATCAGACTCAGCTAAAGTAACGCCCTGACATACTGCAATAGGAGTATTCGGAATAATGCATTGAATATGAGCATCGTTGCCAAGCAATTTTTGGTAACGCTCCAACGTCCAACCTGCTGCTACAGAAATAACAGCAGTACCCCGTTCGTTAAGAAGAGCAGCAAGAGGCTTAAGCACATCAGCAACCTGATGAGGTTTTACAGCAACAATAATCACATCACTCACTTCGCACACTTCTTGAGCAGTGCGCATAGCACGCAAACCAAGAAGCGAAGTATTACGCTCAAGCTTTTCAAAATTATGAGCGCAAGCAACCATACTATTACCCTCTAGTACGCCAGCGCGCACCACGCCTTGAGCAATGGCCTGCGCCATATTACCGTAACCTATAAAACCAACAGTTCCCAATATTTGAGTACTCATATATAATCCCCTTACTTATTCAACTATTTATTCAACTACTTATTCAACAATAAATAGAACACTATTTAATACGCAAACAGATGTATAGCATACCAAATAGTGCTCTATTACTCACAGCTTATTACTCACAAGGCTAAATTTTGCATTTAACGCTTATACATTGCCTCTAAATCACCACGATTCAAAGCTTCATTAAATAGATGACGGAACACAGTATCACCATGCAATCCATCATGCTCAAACTCGTTCGTAGTCCAATAGTGCGAGTTAGCAATACGAGAAAGAGTATCTAATTGAAGACCAGAATCCACGTACATATCGTCAAAGTACACTGCCGACTGCAACGGAACTTCGTTATTTGCAAGCTGATCTTGATCGTAAATCTTACCAAACTGCTTATCTTTCATTAAGCAGTCAACTGCTGGAAGGAACGGTTGCAAAGCCTGCTCTTGATCGTACATCCACGGGAACATTGCCTCTCCCGTAAACAAAAGCGGACGAGCAGAGCCAGAAAATTCAGGCATTGTTTCCCTAACCTGCTGAGCCGCCCACAAAATTGGATGCTCTAATTCGCCGTCAGCATAAATAAACTCTTGCAACGGCCAGTATAACGGGCTTGAAGCAGTGGCATCCATAACGCCGTAAACAAACTCATCGCTTAAACTACCCGCAGAAACGCCGCCACCATGCTTAAATGCTTTCAAAGAACCATCACCATCCGCAAAAGCGGAATCAAGAAGCCAGTGCACTCGTTCAAAACTTGGTTTCATTCCAAAGGAAGATCCCAGCATTTGGAATCGTTCAACCGTGAGCTTTTCTCCATTTGGCAGCGTAACGTCTCCCTGAGCAATACGATCCGCAATCGCTGCAGCGCGAGCAACATCCTGCGGATAACGCTCATAGAATTGCTCTGTTTTACGAGCCATACGCGGGAACGTGTGCTCGTAAACTTCACGCGCATTCGCTGGAACGTGAGGAATACCGCCGGTTGTGAAGCTTGCAATTAATCCTTGCGGGAACAGAGACAAATACGTAAGCGTAAGAAAACCGCCGTAACTTTGTCCCAAAGACACCCACGGCTTCGCATCAAACTCAGTAAGCCGCAAATGTTCAAAATCGCGAATAATTGAATCAGCTAAGAAACGCTTCAAATACCACGCCTGACGCTCAACACTAACGCCGTCATCCGCCATACGCTTCATTGTCGAGGCATCAACTCTTGAAGAACGTCCAACACCACGCTGATCCGGCAAAACTACGCGAAAATGCTTAATAGCCTCTTGAATCCAACCATCACTAGAAGGTGAAAGCGGACGTGGGCACTGCCCACCAGGGCCACCTTGTAAAAACACAAGCAACGGCAAATCGTCGTGCACATGCTCAGGAGCACAAACTACCCTACAGAACAATCGAATTGTTTCGCCTTTAATAGCACCACCCGGAGTATTTCCCTCCCAATCAAGCGGCACATCAATCGCACGCTCTTCAACATGCAATCCAGGAACATAGTAGCTTGTAAGTAATGCCATCTTTATACTGCCTTTCTGTACTCGCGTGCTACATTGCAACTGTCAATTACACACTCTATTTATAAATCATACTCAAGTTTGATTGTTCTATAAAGTACTATGCACTAGCCTAGTAAGTATGAAATTACCCCACATGTTTAACAGTGCAATAAAACGCTTACGCAATGAGCTTACGATAAACGACATATTATGGGGTATTATTCCGTTTATTCTTTTTATGCTTTCAAGCGATCGCTACGTTATAAGCAACGTTGATGGCTTTTTGACTCAAGGTTCGCTTATTACAGTAACGCTTATCAATATTGTTGTTGCATTACTACTTTCAGTCCGAAAACTATGGCCTGAACAAGCAGCTATTATTTTTGTTGTTGTTAGTTTTGTACGAATAATATTTGGCCCTACTCAACTTTTCGCTGATTTCTTTGGTTTCGTACTGCTTGTTAACGCTATTGCGCGAGGAAATCCAGAACATTCAAAAGCTTTTGTTATTGCATCTTACGTAACAACCGTATTATCTTGCGCATTAATATCGTGGAATGTTGTAATGGGACCAATATATGGCAATAATCATTCGAAATCTAGTTATACTTGCAGTGTACGAAATATAGATAGCAGCAATATAAAAAATTGCGTTTCAAATATACTTAATTTTGCAATTCCTTCAATAATTTTTGCGATTATTACTACCACTATTACGGTTATTATTGGCTACTGGCAGCGCACTCACGTGCATACTATTCAACTTTTACAAGATTACAATAATTCTATTCGCACATACCGCAAAAAAGCTCAGCATATTGCTGTTACTGCAGAACGCGCAAGAATTGCCAGAGATATGCACGATATTGTTGCTCACACGCTTTCTATTATTATTGTGCAAGCAGATGGTGGTCGTTATGCAGCAACCAAAGATATTTCGCTTGCTAAAAAAACAATGCATATTATTAAAAACGAAGCCGAGCGAGCCGTTCACGATATGCGCCGACTTCTAGAAGCTTTAACAGACGCTCCATCGGGTCAATTGGACTTCAATCACGTGCCTTCTCTTATTGAGCAAGCAAAAATTGCATCTCCTAAAAATATTTTTTGGCACACTGTTGATGGCACAAATTCTCAAAATAGGCTTAACGCGGACGCACAAACCGTTGCATACCGCGTTGTTCAGGAGTCTCTTACTAATATTCGAAAGCATGCAGGAGATGGCATTAAAATAAACATTCACGAACAGTGGAAGGACCAAGGATTAACACTAAAAATTACAAATGAAATAAACAAGCTAGAAGCTAATCAAGAGCAAAATAGCGGTGTGCCACATAAAAACGGTTATGGTTTGATTGGCATGAAAGAGCGCATTGAGAATCTTAACGGAACGCTGAATTATGGAAAATCAAAAGATGGAACGTTTAGTATTGTTGCTTTTATTCCATATTCCTACAGCGCAGACCAGTCAAACAGTACTGCTTCTGTATTAAATAGTATTCATAACGTTACTCATAAGAATGCAAAAGTTAATAATCAAGCAGAAGCACAAACAAAACCGGAAAATGCAAACGTTTCAACATCATCGGAAGTTTCGACAAACGTTTTGCCATACGTTTTACCAGAAGCAAATACTTCAAAAAATAGGATTGAGAAAGTATCACAATGGTTTGAACAACATTGGCTTATTGGAGACATTATTTATGCATCACCTTGGGTTGTTATGATGCTCTTTCTGCCAACCTACGATTTTATTGTTGGAGTTGGAATGTCTTCACAATATTCCAACTCGCTTTCATTACAAATACTTTATAAAGTATTTACTCTTACAACCATGATTCCATTCATGTTTCGCAGAAAAGCTCCAACCGCATGCGCAATTGTTGCAGCAGTATTTTCTGCAATACAGCTTATACTCTTGCCGAATATTTTATTCGCTAATTTTTTCATACCAAATATTATTTACGCTGCTGTGCTCTACGGTAAAAAACGCGCATGGCAATGGGTTAGCTCAGTAGTGCTTGCCGAATCTGCTATTTTCGCCGTAAAAATTGGTATTTCATCAAAAAATATTCCACAAACTGAAACTCCAATACGATTCTTTACATCAAATATTGCCACAACCAATTTTTATGACTTTATGCAATTTGCGTCCGTTGGATTAGTTTTTGGTTTTATAGTTGCGTTAATTTGTTTTGCGGCCATTGCCTTTGCTTATTCCCGAAGAAATGATGACAATAATTTGATGCTTCTAAAAGCGCGCAGAACGGAACTTGAGAAAGAACAAAAACAGCTAGCAATTCTTGCAGCAAACGCAGAAAGGCAGCGACTTAGCGCAAATATTCAGCAAAAAGTTGCTGTTACGCTGCATAAAGTAATCGATGCCGCAAATAGCGGAATTGATATGCTCAACGAATACGAAGAAGCAAGAAATAATATAAAAAATCAAAACTGTGCAAAACCAGAGCAAGCACTTGAACAAAGTGAAGCAATTAGAAAATCTTTCAAAAATATTAGTGACGAAGGTCGTTCGGCACTTAAATACATGCGAAAGCTGCTTGGGATCTTACGAGAAACCAGCTCCAGCGTTAATTCAACGAATAATAGTGCGAATGTAACCGAAATCGCGGTTCGTCCTGCTCCTTCGCTTGACGAGCAAATTCAACACAACGCATTAAATAAGCAAGAGTAAGTTGATACTATGGAAAATATGGAAAACAAGGGAGTAATTAGAGTCGCAATAGCCGACGATCAAGAGTTGGTTCGAGTTGGGTTCACCATGGTAATCAACTCACAGCAGGACATGCAAGTGGTAGTTCAGGCGGCCAATGGCGAGCAGATAGTAAACCTTACGGAAAGTGAACATCCAGATATTATTCTGATGGACGTGCGAATGCCAGGCATGGACGGATTGGAAGCAACTCGCAAGATTCTGCAGCAAAAAACTAACGCAAATACTCGCATTATTATTTTAACAACTTTTGACCTTGACGAATACGTGATGGCCGCTATTCATGCTGGAGTTTCCGGTTTCCTTTTGAAAGATACTGAACCTGAAACTTTGCTTAATTCAATACGAACGGTGTATCAAGGAAACGCAATTATTGCTCCGACTGCTACAAAGCGTTTGATTGAAACTATGATTCAGCAAGACATAACTACCAACAGCGTTTTAAATACTGCTACCCCGGCTTCACATATTACCAACAACACAAATTCAGCTATTCCAGAACTTACTGACCGCGAGCGCGAAGTTCTTGTAGAGATTGCTCACGGGCTTTCCAATCAGGAAATTGCTGACAAACTATTCATTAGCTTGACTACAGTTAAAACGCATGTTGCGCATATTTTAGGAAAAATCAACGCTAGAGACCGCGTACAAGCTGTTGTTTTTGCTTACGAAAATGGATTAGTTAAGCCATAAAACATACCAAAACATATAAAGAATGCGGCTATTAATGCATAATGCACAAATAGCCGCAAATTTAGATTATCAACTCACCTAGTAGCTTTTTAATTTATGCTCTCGGCATGCGACGGTGACGCATAACAGTTACGCCGGCAGCAGCTGCACCCGTAATTGTTAAAGCTCCAAGTGCTCCCCATATAAGCGTAGTAAACGCGTTATCAGAAGGCTTAGTTTCAACCGTGGCACTTGCTTGTGCTTTTAGCTTTTTATTTTCCGCATCTGAAATCTTCTCGTCTGCTTCTTTAGTGTTAGTATCTGCTGACGTATCTTCAGAAGCCTTAGAGTCCGCTGACTTGCCTTTCTCCGCTGACTTGCCTTCACCTTCAGTCTTATTTCCTGCAGAAGTAGACTGCTTAGTTGAAGCAGATTGAGAAACTGCGGTTTTCGCTGCTGCAGAACGAGCTGTCTGATTAGACTCATCCGCAGACTGCTCTTCAGAAGTATGCTCTCTTACCGATTGCTTTTGAATAGCATTATTTTTCTGAATTGCTGCTTTATATGCGGCAAAATTCAGAATATCAGCAGCATGAGCGGCAGAAGCTGGAGACTCAGCTTGAGCTGGCACTACGGATTCTGGAGCTAACTTACCAGTTTTTGGCTGCGCAGGAGCAGCCTCAGGCTCTGCCGGCTTAGTTTCCGTTTTAGGAGGCACAGCTTCAAGCGTAGGCTTCTCAGATTTTTCTGGAGTCACCTCAGATTTTTCTGGAGTCACCTCAGATTCTTCTGGAGTCACTTCTTGCTGCTTCGCAGGCTTTTCAGCTTCCGGTTGCACTAGCTTAGCTTCTGGCTCTGCAGGAACAGGAGCAGCCTCAGGCTTTGCCGAAGATTCTGCCTGTGCTGGCGTAGTTTCTTTTGCTGAATTTTCCGCCTCGGAAGGAGCTGGCACTTTACCGTCAGCCGACGAATTTTTATTATCTTCCGTTGTCGCGTGTTCTACAGCATTGCTATTTTGCGATGCCGAACCCGAAAGCTGGTGCTTCGATACGTACGGAGCATTAGGATTCATGCGGTTGTAGTTATCACGCAAGCCTTCGTATTCTTTAACGGCATTTTCATGCTGCCTAGAACTTTCCGCTAAATTAGACTGCAACTCAGCAATAGAGTCTTTAAGATTATTTTGCTGCTGCTGCAAAGTAGACTTTTGCTCATTCAGTTGCTGTTTTTTTGCATCAAATTGTGCACTCTTTTCTGTATCCTGTTTAATAGTTTCTAATTTCTGAGTATTTTCTTGAATTTGTTGTTCTAAATTATTTAGTTCACCTTCAGCTCGAGTTATTTGGCTTCCAAGCTCTTTTATCGCATAATGTTTATTACTAAATTCTCTGAACCTCTTACCATAATCTTCAGAAATACTTTTATGCTCACTTTCAGCTTGTTTCTTTTGATCTTCGGTTTCTGCTATATTTCGCAACAATGCTGCCTTACTGTCAGTAGCAGCTTGCTTTTGTTGCTGGTAATTTTTAATTGTCTGTAATGCTAAGTTACGCTGCTTTTCTGTTTCAATATACTTATTATCAGCTGCTTCTGATTCACTCTGTTTGTTGTTAAATCGCTCGCTTAATGAATCAATAGCATCTTGTAGGTTAATGATTTTATCAGTATCATCATCGTTAATAATGCGATTAAGCAGCTCTTTATTAAACTTCTTTAGCTCCATCTGTTTTGCTACGAGCTCTTCGCCGATTCCAGCTAATTCTTTTTCTAACGATTCGGCTTTTGTATTATGCTCATTGAGTTGCTGCGTAAGGGAGCTAACTGATTCTTCTGCAGTTTTAATTTCCTTAGTTAACTTTTCAATTTCATCGTCATATTGCTTCCCATCACGTGTTAGAGATTCTTGCAATGTAGCTAATTTATTTTCTAAATCCGTAACTACTTGCTTTTTTCTTAACTGTTCACTCGACAATTTTGCGAGAGCTTCACTCTCCTGATCATACTCATTTTGAAGAGTATTTTTTCTTTCCTTAGTTTCTTCTATATCCTTTTTATTTTTTGCGTGTTGTTCTTTAAGAGAGTTAATTTTTTGTTGAATTTCACTCGCTTCGCTGCCGTGTTCTGGAATTGCGTCCCATTTCTTTTGCAGAAGTTGTATTTGATTGTCTAAGTCGGTAATTTTATTCTTAAGTTTGCTAGAATTAGTATTCGCTTCTTCTATCTGAGCTTTGTAATCATTGACCTGAGATTTTAGCTTATCAACTCGTTCTTCAGCTTCTTGAACGCCCGTTGCAGTAGGCGCTTTTACAGTCGCCTCTGCTGCTGGTTGCATATTAGTTTGAACATCATTAGCCGCTTCTTGCGCCCACGCTGGCATTGGGCTTTGCATTAACAATAAGATTCCTGCAATCGCTGCGGCAGATTTTTTCTTGACCGTTACCATATATATTTACTCCTTGCTCGTAGCGGCCTTCACGTCTAACTTATGTCAGCAGTTAACAAGAGCATAACAAAGGAATAAATACATTTTCAACGCAATTTATTCGGAATATTTCCGGCAAAACTTGTTATTATGAATAATAATCGTATTATTTATCCAATTTCTTAATTAAAAAATAAGACTTAATTACATAATATTCATTTAATTAAATAATTATACGTAAAAATTTTCTAAAAGTAATAACGATAATACAAATTTTTTTCTGCGTGTCAAAAAGGCTTAAGAAAAAGATAGTGCCGGCACGTAAAATTTACACACCGGCATTATCTTTATTTTCTGCAACTTAACTTCTACAGACTATCTTTCACATATAGTTTTTGCGAAATTTAGTCCTCCGCGAGCGCAACTACTGGCGAAGACTTCACTGCTCTACGAGCTGGAAGCACACTGGAAAGAAGAGCTGCAAGCAAAGCGATTAGAGCAAGAACCGCGTAAATAGTCCAATCAACTACAAACGGAACTTTGCCAATTACGCTAAACACCATGTAGGATCCAATCCACCCAAACACTGTTCCAACAATCAAGCCCGAAACAGTGCTTGTTAAGGAAATCAATGTTGCTTCCAACGCAAGTGACCTTCTAACCTGTCCTCTTGTCATGCCGATTGCGCGCAAAGTTGCAGATTCTTTAGTTCGCTCAATAACAGACAAGCTTAATGTGTTTGCAACACCTATCAAAGCAATCACAACAGCTACTGCTATTAAGCCAACAAGCACCATCATCATTGCGTCGATAGCACTCTCCCACTTTGCCCGCTCAAACACGCTTCCAGTAGACATAACCTCCGCATAGCTAGATGTAACATTTTGAATGTTTTTAGCAATATCTACAAGATTAGCTTTGCTAGAATCTACCGAAATAAGCAGCATATGCGTTGTAGGCTTAAGGTAGTTATTGAAGTAGGATTTGCTCACAAAAGCAGTATTATTTGAATACACACCAACATTTCGATACGTCTTAAACTGAACTTGCTTTACAGTAATGCTCTTATCGTTATTACTAGAGTCTGTATTCATGCCAGTAAATGGCGTAATATTGTTACTGTCTGTTTCACCAGAACTGTACTTTTCTACGTAAGCTTGTAGACTAAGGTTTCCTTTTTTAAGCTCAAAAGGCTCTCCACCTTCTTCATTAAACTTAGGCAAAAGCACAGAATCTTTGGTTATATTGACGCCATCAAGATCAGTGTGCATTACATTTCGAAGTTGATCTGCATTATCAACTCCAGCTGCCATAGCGTACTCAGTTTTGCCCTTAGCGTTCTTAAAAGTCATAGGAACTGCAGGAAGCAACTCAGTATGCTTTATTCCACTAATCTTTGAAATATCGGCAGCTAAAGACTCATCAACATTCTTGCCTTGAATAATAATGTCAACACTGTAACGGTCATCAACAACACCTTTAAGAGTTGCTTTACCGCAGATTGCGCCAGTTACTACCGTTGAAACAAGCGTTACGCCAATAAGCAAAGCCGTTCCAGTTGCAGCAACTCTTCTAGGGTTTCGTTGCACGTTTGCGTTGGCAACTTTAGATGCAGGCCCACAAAGTGCCATGATTGCGCCAGTTGCCTTCATAGCAAACGGCATCCAGAATGTTGCTGTAATAATAATTCCAATAAACACAAGCGCGCATCCAAAAACTGCCACAAGCAAAGTTCTCCAAGAGTCAGCACCAGCATTAGGCGACTGCTGAGCAATCATGCTTGCCAAAGAAGTAGCACTTAAAGCCGTAAATAAAATACCTACAACAATAAATAGAACGCCAAAAACAGAGCGAAGAATGCTTGCACGTTTATCTTTAATCAAATCCATTGGTCGCAACGCTTCCATAGGCGTTACTTTTGTAGCAGATCGAGCAGCACCCATAGATGCAAGAACTGTTACAATCGCACCAATTACTATTGGCCACACAATCGCCGGAAGTGAAACAATCAAAGGAATTTTAGATAATGGTCCAGAATTAATATTCAAGTTACTAATTGCGCCCATAAATCCTATTGCGCAAAGCACGCCAATAGCCGCAGAAATAACTCCAAGTATTGCAGCTTCAAGCAAAACTGCCGCATAAAGCTGGTGCGATTGTGCGCCAATTACGCGCAAAAGCGCAAGAGTGCGTCTGCGTTGAGCAACCAAAACTTGGAATGTGTTTGCTATAACAAGCGAAGAAATAAGCAACGCTAGAACACCAAAAGATAGCAAGAACATAGTCACAAAATTAGTGCCGTTGGACACATTTCTAACAGCTCTTACACCAACTTCATGCCTAGACATAAGAGAAAATTGCTCTGGAAGCAAAGCGCTAATCTTAGGAGATAAATCGTTTATTTTAGATTCATCAATGCTCATGTATACTTTACTTTGCACAACTTGATTATCAAAATTCTTAAGATTGTTGAGTTTTGCACAAAAATCGTTCGTTACGCCGCCAAGATATATGCCACGATTTGAAAATGATATTTGAGAATGTTCTCCATCTTCAACAAGACCAACCACACGAACATCGTACGATTTTTCTTTATTTCCGCCAGTGTCATCTACTTTAACCAAAGTTATAGTATCACCAATATTTGCATGTATGGATTTAGCAATACTTTTAATAAGCGTAATTTCGCCTATTTCTTGCGGATCTCTACCTTCTGTTGATTTATACACAGGAAGATTTCCATACAAACCACTAGACCAAGCAATGCTCGTAACTGATTTATCACCTTTTTCTACTCTTACAAGCGCAGTCGCATCGTCACTGCGAATACCGTTGACACCATGCATCTTCGATATTTTGTCTAAATGAAGGTCTTTATAATGAATTCCACTATTCGGAGAATTGTTAGAGCTTTTAGATGAGATTGCATAATTTGCGCTATGGAATTCTTCCGTTGCATTGCGAACCATCAAGTCGTCAACACTGTTTACAAAAAGCAAAGTAGCGCTCATAAACATGCTGCCTATAAGAATTGCAATTCCAGAGGCGATTAGCATGCGCACGCTTTTACGCATAAGTTTTAGCGCGATTTTCCACATTCTAACTTCACCACCTTTTATTGCAATTGTGCAGGCTGATTATTAATACCAGCTTCGCTACGCTCCATAAGCATCTTGCTCATGCCTTCTGCAGTAGGATTTTGCACGTCTTCAACAATTTGACCATCTGCAAACACAATTGCTCGATCCGCGTAAGAGGCTGCAACAGCATCATGCGTAACCATAATCACGGTTTGACCAAGCTCCGTTACAGACTTCTTCAAAAAATGCAAAACTTCTGAGCTGGAAGCAGAATCGAGATTTCCGGTAGGCTCATCCGCAAAAACTACGGAAGGCTTAGAGATTAAAGCTCGCGCAATTGCAACGCGTTGGCGCTGACCACCAGAAAGCTCGGCAGGCCTATGCTTTAAGCGATCTTGCAAGCCAAGAGTATTAACCAAAGTATTAAACCATTGCTTATCTGGCTTTTTACCTGCCAAAGTAAGAGGCATAAGAATATTTTGCTCAGCACTAAACATTGGAAGAAGATTAAAACTTTGGAAAATGAACCCAACCATTTCGCGTCGCATAAGCGTAAGCTGCTTATCGCTCATGCCTGTAATATCTAGGCCATCAACCAAAACTTTTCCAGAATTAACGCTGTCAAGACCAGCCAAAGAATGCATTAAAGTTGACTTTCCAGAACCAGAAGGACCCATAATTGCAGTAAACTTACCACGCTCAAAACTAACGCTAACGTCTCGCAAAGCGTGAACAATGCCTGCACCCTTGCCAAAATCTTTAACAACATGCAAAGCTGCAACCGCAGTCTCGCCAATCAAGTTTTGGTTAAAATCTTCTTTGAAATCTAAGCCATCGTCTCCATCGTATGAGCTTGTTTCGTACGGACTGTTCATTCCTGCTCCTTTTCTTAAAAAATAGTGATCGCATAGTTATCTATTGCTAATACTTAAATTTACGGGAAAAGACTGCTGGTTACTATCGTACGTAAGGCGGAAATTATTGAGAAAAAATTAGTATCTCATCCTAAAGTATGATGCGCAAATTTACAAAATATACACAAAAAATCGGAGCGCATACAAATACGAATGCGCTCCGAATAAAATGGTAATGAATCTTCAGGAATACTTTTCTTACAATTATTAGACTATTTAAGCAAGCCCCGCCTTACGAACTGCGTCAAATCCACGCTGCAAATCAGCAAGAATATCGTCAATATGCTCAGTTCCAATAGACAAGCGAATAGTGCCTTCATGAATGCCTTGATCTTCCAATTCCTCAGGAGTTTCCTGAGAGTGCGTAGTAGAAGCAGGGTGAATAACCAATGACTTCACGTCAGCAACATTTGCAAGCAGTGAGAAAAGCTGCAAATTGTCAATAAATACGCGAGCTGCATCCCTTCCACCTTTAATATCAAACGTGAAAATAGAGCCTCCGCCATTCGGGAAGTAACGCTTATAAAGCTCGTGATCAGAACGACCTTCAATAGAAGGATGACTTATCGACTCAACTTCTGGCACAGTTTGCAAATATTGAACAACTTTCAACGCATTCTCAACGTGACGCTCAACACGCAAGCTCAAGGTTTCCGTGCCTTGCAAAAGCAAGAACGCAGCGAACGGGCTAATGCAAGCACCAGTATCGCGCAAAATAATCGCACGAATACGCGTCACAAAAGCCACAGAACCGAGAGCATCATAGAAATTCAAACCATGATAGCTAGGGTCAGCTTCCGTAAGAGTTGGGAATTTTCCAGGAACTTTAGCCCAATCAAAATTGCCGCCTTCAACAATAATTCCGCCAAGAGTTGTGCCGTGTCCGCCAATAAACTTCGTAGCAGACTCAACTACAATATCTGCACCATGCTCAAGCGGACGGAACAAGTATGCAGTTGCGAAAGTATTGTCAACAAAAACAGGAAGATTGTGACGGTGTGCAATCTCTGAAATAGCCTCAAAATCAGGCAAGTCGGCATTAGGATTACCAAAAGTTTCAAAGTACACGAGCTTCGTATTCGGCTGAATAGCATCCTCGAAGTTCTGAGGATTCTTAGGATCCACAAAAGTAGTTGTCACACCATCTCGAGGAAGAGTATGACGAAGCAAGTTATAAGTGCCACCATACACATTCTTTGAAGAAACAATATGATCGCCCTGCTGTGTGATGTTACGGATAGCATAATCTACGGCGGCCGCGCCAGAAGCCACAGCCAAAGCCGCAGTACCACCTTCAAGAGCCGCAATTCTGCGCTCAAAAACATCCTGAGTAGAATTCGTCAAACGGCCATAAATATTTCCAGCGTCACGCAAATCAAAACGAGCAGCAGCATGATCAAAATCGTGGAACACGTAGCTCGTCGTTTGATAAATCGGCACTGCGCGAGAATCAGTTGCAGGATCCGCCTGCTCCTGACCAACGTGCAACTGCAAAGTTTCAAAATGATACTTTCCTTGCGTTTCTTCAGTAGCGCTCATAATACCCCTCCAATGTGGCGACTGTGTTTTACAAAGCAGAACAGTTCGAATCCAATTAAGCTCGCACCAAATTAAGTTCGCACTCAATTAAGTTCGCGCTCAATTAAACTCGCTTATTTTTCAACATTCTGCTTATGCGTTTAATTTCAGTGATAACGACAATATGACAGTTACCAACGTTCGTACATAGCCGCGGTTATCAAAATTAGCTATAACGAATTCACAACTTAAACAAAATAAGGAAAATCATCTACTAGAAAACGAAAAATATAAGAAATTTCCCAAGACAACACGCCGTAGCAAGCTTTTAACCACAATGCACTAAAAAACTAGATTCCACCCAGTAGGGCGAAGAAAATAGCAACATGACTACACAAAAACGCATTATTGACAGTGAGATTATCGCACTAGACGATATTGAGGACGTTACAGACGTTACAGACGTTACAGATATTGAGGACGTTGCGACCGTTCAAGAACTCTTACGAGAAAAACTTGAACAAGTTGCCCAAGAGTTGCAAGACAGCGCATACGACAGCAAAAGCTTGGGCAAACTTGGAGAAAACTACGCGACACTACGACTTATGCAACAAGGTTGGCATGTTCTTGATACGAACTGGCATGCTCACCACGGTGAGCTGGATATCGTTATGCTTACCCCCGAACAAACAGTGGTGTTTGTGGAAGTAAAAACGCGACGTACCACACAATATGGCACTCCTCTCGAAGCAATAACTCGCCAAAAGCGAAGTAAACTGCGCGAAACGGGAATGCAATGGATTAAAGAATTTGGCAAAAACATACCGCACTATCGTATTCGTTTTGACGCCGTATCAATTCTTATTATTAACAAACACACGTACCCTGATTCAGCATACGAACTACAAGCTCGAGAAGAAATCGAAAACAACCAACCAATTCAATTTATTCATATCCCAGGAGCATTTTAATGAACATCGGAAACGCAGTATCAATAGGCTTAATCGGCTTAAAAGCATTCACCATCAAATTACAAGCTTTTATCTCGGGAAGCATGCCCAACTTTTCTATTATTGGACTTCCTGACACCGCCTTAAGTGAGGCACGAGAACGCGTAAAATCAGCACATCTCGCTCTTCACTGCAAATGGCCGGAAGGACGAGTAACTGTTAATCTCTCCCCTGCTTCCATGCCTAAAAGCGGAGCATCATACGACTTAGCAATTGCTGCAAGTATCTTAAGCGCAGAACATTATATTCCACTTTCCGAGCTGGAAAATACCGTTATTTTAGGAGAACTGAATCTTGACGGCACAGTACTGCCAATTCAAGGTATGCTTCCCATTGCACTTTACGCCAAAAAACAACATGTCAAGCGAATGATTATTCCTCAAGAAAATCTTGCCGAAGCACAATTGGTAGATGGCATTGAATCAATTGGAATACACCATATTCTTGACTTAATAACGCAATTGCACGGAAAATTACAAGAAGAATCGCTGAAACTTATCGAAGCAGACCCAGCATATCAACATATGCAAATTCGAGAACGATCCGAAGATTCGGCGCAAGATGGAGAATTTTCAGCAGAACTATCCGATCAAATATCTTCACCACTTCAAATCGACTCAGCTCACGAAATTGGTGACATGTCTGAAGTTATCGGACAAGAACACACCAAATGGGCATTACAAGTAGCCGCAGCTGGCGGACATCACGTAATGATGATAGGGCCACCCGGCTCCGGTAAAACCATGCTCGCCTCACGAATACCAAGCATTATGTGCCCTCTTAACGAACAAGAACAGCTTGAAGTTGCCTCAATTCGTTCACTCTGCGGCACACTCCCATACTACGGAATTAGCGACATACCGCCATTTGAAGCACCTCACCATACTGCTTCAGCAGCCTCTCTTATTGGCGGCGGCACAGGAATCGCAAAACCTGGTATTATTACGCGCGCACACTGCGGAGTATTGTTCATGGACGAAGCGCCAGAATTTTCACCTCGCGTGCTGCAAACCTTACGAGAACCGTTGGAATCAGGCCATATTGCTATTGCCCGATCACAAGGAACAACACTATACCCAGCTAAATTTCAACTGGTAATTGCTGCAAACCCTTGCCCTTGCGGATATGCTTACGGAAATGGCGAGCGCTGCACTTGCAAAGAGCGAGAGCGCGCACGATACTTTTCTCGACTTTCCGGACCTATTTTGGATCGCATTGATATCCAAATGGACGTTCCTCCTGTAGAAAGAATTATTATGCCAGAGCAACGCCAGCAACATACTCACGCGCCAAACGCAAGCTCTGATGCCCCTCTTACCAGTGAAATGATGCGAAATAACGTAATGACGGCACGAAATATTGCAAGAGAACGTTTTGCAAAACAAGGTTGGGATTGCAATGCTCAAGCTTCCGGCACCTGGCTAAGAAAATACACTTCGCAGCAAGCCGTCGCTTTAATTAATCGTTCTCTCGAAAGGCATCAATTGAGTTTGCGCGGAGCAGATAGAGCGCTACGACTCGCATGGACTTTAGCGGATCTTTCAGGACACACTTCACCAGATATAACCGATATGGCACAAGCAATTAGTTTAAGGACACGAATATGAGCAATCAGCAAACACCTAACGGGAAGAAAATTAACACCGTAGATAACGACATCGTTATAGATGAAGAAACGTTAGCTCGCGCAATACTCACCTTCTGTCTTGAAGGTGCGGACGCTATTATGTATACGCTTTTACTCGGCTCCTCATGCGCAAAAACCATAGTTACCTTGTTACACAAGATCACAACAAGTTTTCTTAATAAACAATTGGTAAACGAAGCTCAACAAATGCAACTTCCCTTTGCAAGTCAAGAATTAAATGAAGACAAGAATGAAACTTCTGAAAGCACATCGTCCAGCAAATGCAGTAAAAACCAGAAATTAGTAACCGATATGTTGCGTTGCGTACGCGAACATGGCGCGCTTACTACACTAGATGACTATTTCAAAAAGGGGCTAAAACTGTGGGGTTATCGTAATAATAACGCTCCACAATCACTTGACGCATTTCATACAACACTTGCAAAATGGTGTATTCGACTGACGTATCTACCCACTTGGGAGGAAGCTGATTTACTCGACTGGTTTACTTCATCAGGTAAACAATGGATTATCGCACCACACAGCAAGTATTGGCCTAAGCAATTACAAGATTTGGCTTTCCATAGCCATTTCTCGCCTCCACTATGCTTATGGGGCATTGGCGACCCTCACGCTCTTACGCAGTGTCGCAATCCTCTCGCCATTGTAGGATCGCGCTCCTGCACAGATTACGGAAAAGAACTCGCTTATCAGTTTGCATACGACTGCGCTTCAAAAGGGCACACCGTTATTTCTGGCGGAGCATACGGTATCGACGCTGCAGCACATTGGGGTGCAGTTGACGCACAAGAAGAAGCATTAGAAAACCAAGCTATTGGGAAAACTATTGCAGTATTCGCAGGCGGTTTGAACCATATAGGCCCACAAAGCAATATGCAACTTTTTGAACATATTATTGCAAATTCTGGAGCCTGTATTAGCGAACTCTGCCCGGACACCACTCCTGTAGGTCATCGTTTCTTACTCAGAAATCGAATCATAGCAGCTTTAGCTTCAAAGGTTATCGTTGCACAAGCGCGACTGCAATCCGGAGCATTAAATACAGCAACTTGGGCCAGCGAACTCAACCGTGAACTTTATGCAATACCGGGAAATATTACTCATCCTCATAATGCTGGCTGCAATAAACTTATTCACGACGAACAAGCAATTATGGTGTGCTCTAGTCAAGATATTGATACACTCTTTCCGCAATCTCACCATTACATTGCTAACGTAACTGCTCCGCGCCACGACGCAACCGGCACGAATGTAGCAAACGGCACGAACGACGCGAACAGCACGAACAAAACCAGTACCAGGAGTACTAGTGGCGACGATACTAATCCAGCAACTGGTACCGTTTTACAAACGCAAGATTCCATACACAACTATACGGAAATTCAGAAGCAAATTATTGAAGCAATCTCAATATGTAGACGCAAACATGAACACGCAAATATCGATACCATTTACGAAATCATCAAAAGTAAACAACAATCCTCTAATACCGCCACGCCATCAGTTGCAGAAATATCGGGCGCTATAACATTACTTGAGTTGGAAGGAGCTCTTAAGCAGAATCGAGAAAACTTAGTGCTTATACAACAAAAAGTAGCGTAATATGCGACACAAGACGATGGTTATGAGAAAATAAGACTATGCAATCAGATGACAACCAATCTACAGTTCGCAAAGCGACAGAATACTCCCTAACTAACTCACCGTTATGTTCGCACAATACCGCAGCTTCACCAGCTTCAGATGAGCATTACGATGCGATTATTGTTGGCGCAGGAGCAGCAGGACTTTCGGCGGCACTTGGATTGGTGAAATCCCCAGCATACGACGCTATTAGAAAGCAAGGAAAGTCACCTTCAATTGTAGTAATTTCTAAGCTCCCTTCACTTCGTTCACACACCGGTTCAGCAGAAGGCGGAATTGCAGCAAGCTTAGGTAATGTTGAACGTGATACTTGGCAGTGGCATTATTACGATACCGTTCACGGAGGCGACTGGCTGAGTGATCAGGATGCGGCGAAATTACTTTCTCAGAAGGCGCCACAGACCATCATTCAACTGGAACATTACGGAGTAGCTTTTTCTCGTACACAAGACGGGCATATTAATCAACGTCGCTTTGGTGGGCATACTGCTCATTTTGGCGCGCAACCCGTGCCACGCGCCGCGTTTGCCGCCGATCGTATAGGCCACCAAATTTTGTACAGCCTTTGGCAGCAATGCGTTGCTGAAAATATTACTTTTGAAGAAGATTGTTATGTAACTGACATAGCCATAAGTAGTGATAAGAAAAAAGTTGAGGGAATACTTGCTTTTGATCTTGCACAAGGACGTTTGCGCACACTGCACTCAAACTTGGTGCTTGTTGCTACCGGCGGCGCTGGAAGACTTTTCGCCACCACTTCTAATTCATGGGATTTAACTGGCGACGGCATGGCATTGGCGTTACAAGCGGGATTGCAGATTGAAGATTGTGAGTTTATTCAATTCCATCCTACTGGGCTTGCGCACACGGGAATACTACTGTCGGAAGCTTCGAGGGCGGAAGGAGGTGTGCTTCGCAATGCTCAAGGTGAAGCATTTATGAAGCGTTATGATGCCGTTCATGCGGATTTGGCGCCACGCGACGTAGTTGCGCGCGCCATTGCTCACGAAATACATGAAGGCCGCGGAGTATATGATTCAACTGACATTCACAGAGAGTACGCGCAAAAAGACTGCGTTTGGCTCGATATGACGAATATTGATAAAACTTATATGGCTGAAGCACTACCGCAGGTCAGTGAAACCATTGAACAGTACGCACATCTCGATCCCGCACACGATTTAGTACCTATTCGTCCTACAGCCCACTACACCATGGGAGGAATACCTATTACACTTTGCGGCGAAGTGTACACTTGGAGCGATGGCAAACAACATATTGTTCAAGGCTTGTTTGCTGCCGGAGAATGCTCATGCGTTGGAGTACACGGAGCTAATCGTTTAGGCGGAAATTCTCTACTCGACGCATGCCTTTTTGGTAGTCGCGCAGGAGCAGCAATGGCTGAAACGCTCGCCAAAAATAGTAATGGCCTCAATAACGACCCGCAAAACACTACGATGCACAGTCTTTACGAGCAACGCAATTTTGAATTGAACCATTTTATGCAAGAAGCAAAGGAAACGCAGGAAATACAGAAAACTCAAGAGACTCAAGAAACTCAAGAAATAAACGAAACACATCTTATCGGAGATAATCCTTACGAATTGTTTACCGCTTTAGGCACCATTATGGAACGTTCCGCCGCAATAGCTTGTGACGCAACATCACTAAACGAAGCATTACACGAAATTCAAACCTCCCTAATTCCACGTATTAATGCGCTTCGCCTTCATAGTAATACGTTAGTTTTTAATCAAGAACTTATTGCAATATGGGAAATACAGCATCTAGTTACGCTTGCTCAAAGCGTTTTGCGCGCTTCACTCGCACGCCACGAATCCCGCGGATCCTTCTTAAGAAGAGACTATCCAGAGCATGACACTAACGCGCTACCACAACATTCATTTATTAATTCTGAAGGAACTGTAACCAATAAATCCGTTACTATCATTGATTTCAAACCTGACAGCAACGGAACTTTTCAAGTTAATAAAAGCTTGTTACAAGACTAAAAAGTAGTGTTTTATTGCACTTTCAATAAAAAATTCGTAAAATTTTCAACACGCCGAAGCATGAAACAGAAAAAGATGTTATAGTCATATCTGTTGCTTAAAACACCCGTCCGGGTGGCGGAATGGTAGACGCGCTAGCTTGAGGTGCTAGTGCCTATTTGTACAGGCGTGCGGGTTCAACTCCCGCTCCGGACACAGATTGAGTCTTGCTGAGAAATCGGCAAGACTTTTTTGTTATCTAACGATACGCGCAATAAAAGGGCTATAGGTCAAAGGGGTTATAGGCCAATAAAATTGCGCTCGCTATAAGAATGCGAGCGCACACTATTGCAACTAATTATTTGCTTACTACTAACTGTTTGCTTAATACTAACTGTTTGAATGTAGATGGAAGCAAATCTCGCCAGAATTTGGAGTATACACAGCAGCACCAAAAGCAATAATCGTGCCGAATCTATCTTTAACAGTAGACTTTGCGGCAATTGCTGGAGTTTCTTGTTCAAGATGGAGAACCTCCGCCATCCTGCCACAGACACGTTCAATATGTACAGATACTTCGCTTTCTACCAACTGCACTGCATACGCTTGATACAAGAAATCAGCCAAGGATTTTTCAGAAAAATCCTGAGTCAATACTTTAGGAAAACGCGAAGCCGACAAATACAACACACTGTAACGAGACAACACGTCGTCAATATATCGCAAACGCTTTAAACAAATGAGCTCCTCGGTTGGTTTTAATCCCAAGTTCAAAGCAGCGTCTTCATCTTGAACAACATCATTTTCTAGCACTTCAACACGTATCAATGCATCAGGATCGCAACTCTGCTCATAAAATCCTTGCGCACGGTCAGAAATTATCTCTTGATGTCTACTGTTGATAACTGCAGGTGCTCTGAATGTTCCTCTACCCTGCTCCCTTATCAACAAACCTTCAGTAATAAGATTATCGACAGCATGCCTTAGCGTAATGCGACTTACATTGTATTGGCGGCATAACTCAATCTCCGGAGGCAATTGTTCATTTGCCACCATTGTATCAATACGCGCACGCAAATTATCTCGTACAGCAATATATTTTGGTACGCCATCAACCATAAAAATAACTCCTGAAATTTCCTAGCCCACACGCATCCCAGTTGCATACAACATACTGCCACGTCAAGCTCTCACATCCACTCGTCTCATCGTATCAGCCATTGTAAGCAATGCACAATTCGACATGCTGAAAACAAATAACATTACCGCATACTTTATGATCGGCAGTATTATCGCATTACGCAACAATGCTACCGCTCACAAAACATAGCGACGTGATGAAATCACGCGGTTCAAACAATGTGTTTGAAATGACTAATTTTATTCCCATTCAATAGTGGCAGGTGGCTTAGAAGTCACGTCAAGCACTACTCGATTAATCTGACGGCATTCATTTGTAATACGAGTGGAAATTTTCGCCAATACATCGTAAGGCACGCGCGACCAGTCGGCAGTCATTGCATCCTCGGAGCTTACCGGACGGAGTACGATTGGAGAACCGTATGTGCGCTCATCCCCTTGCACACCAACAGAATGAACATCTGCAAGTAACACAACTGGGCACTGCCAAATATCTCGATCCAAGCCGGCAGCAGAAAGCTCTTCACGAGCAATAGCATCAGCTTCACGAAGTACTGCCAGACGCTCACGCGTAATTTCACCAACAATACGAATACCCAAACCAGGACCAGGGAACGGCTGACGCCACACAATAGCATCAGGCAAACCAAGCTCGGTACCAATAGCGCGAACTTCATCCTTAAACAACGTACGCAACGGCTCAATAAGCTTAAACTTTAAGTCTTTTGGCAAACCACCAACGTTATGATGAGACTTAATATTGGCAGCACCGTCACCACCGCCAGATTCCACGACATCTGGATACAGGGTTCCTTGCACGAGGAATTTCACTTCTGCTCCGGTTTTACCAGCCTCCTCAATAACTTGACGCTGAGCCTTTTCAAAAGTGCGAATAAACTTTTCACCAATAATCTTGCGCTTACGCTCCGGCTCACTTACACCTTTAAGCGCATCCAAAAAGTCATCTTCTGCATCAACTGCAATAAGCTTAATACCAGTGGCTTCAACGAAATCATGCTTAACCTGCTCAACTTCACCTTTACGAAGCAAACCGTGGTCGACAAAAACGCAAGTAAGCTGATCACCAATTGCTTTATGCACCAAAGCTGCTGCAACAGCAGAATCCACGCCGCCAGAAAGACCACAAATAACTTGTGCGTCACCAACTTCTTCACGAATTTTAGCAACTTGATCTTCAATAATATTGGAAGGATTCCAATTGTTATCTAGTCCTGCACACTTATGTAGGAATGTAGATATAAGCTCCTGGCCAAGAGGCGTGTGCTTTACTTCAGGATGCCATTGCACGCCGTAAAGCTTTCGATTCGCGTCTTGCATTGCAGCAACGGGTGCACCTTCAGTGTGAGCTAACACGGTGAAACCTTCTGGAGCACGTTTAACGGCTACCCCATGGCTCATCCAAGTATTTTGTTCAGAAGGAGAATTTGCAAGCAAGCCCTCAGAATCGTCAATAGTTGCGGAAGTTTTGCCGTATTCGCCAAGTGCAGCTTTATCTACATCTCCACCAAGCTCGTGAGCCATAACCTGGAAGCCGTAGCAAATACCGAGTACTGGCACTCCTGCATTAAAAATCTTCGGATCAATATCTGGCGCGCCTGGTTCATACACGGAAGCAGGGCCGCCGGAAAGAATAATGGCCTGAGGATCTTTAGCAAGCATCTCATCTACTGGCATAGAATGAGGAACAAGTTCTGAATATACATTTGCTTCTCGCACGCGACGAGCAATAAGCTGAGCATATTGAGCGCCAAAATCAACGACAAGCACTGGTCCTTTTGCCATGATTCTCCTTCTAATATTGGTACACAGTATATATGTGTAACTGACGTAACTTCTACCATTGTGTCGTGCACAATCAGCAAATAATCGAAGCTTAAATACAGTATTATAGTAGGGTTGCTTTGAGACGAGGGACTATATTATGTGTCATCGTATAGTGCCTATTAAACTAAAAAACGGATATATTATGAATAAATAAACATGAAAATGCACACTTTCGCTACAAATGTGCCATTTTTTTACAACATAAGAACACATTTTTTCAACAAAAACGCACGTAGAAGTAACCAAATGAACAAAAGTCAAACGATGCAACTATACTGAAACGGATGGAAAAAGAGCTGTAATACATTTGTTTTCCAGACTCTATAACCAAATGGTAATGATCAAATTGCACTGAAAAGTGCTTGAGTACAGGAGTACACATGACGAGTCCTGTTATTGGCACACCTTGGAAGAAGCTCAACGCTCCAGTTTCCGAGGCTGCTATCGAAGGCGTAGATAAGTACTGGCGTGTTGCCAACTATCTTTCAATCGGCCAAATTTATCTTCGTAGCAACCCTCTAATGAAGGAGCCGTTTACTCGCGAAGACGTTAAGCATCGTCTAGTGGGTCACTGGGGTACCACTCCAGGCCTTAACTTCCTTATTGGCCACATTAACCGTTTCATTGCTGAGCATCAGCAGAACACTGTGATTATCATGGGTCCAGGCCACGGCGGCCCAGCTGGTACTGCTCAGTCCTACCTCGACGGTACTTACACCGAGTACTATCCAAAGATCACCAAGGACGAAGCTGGTTTGCAGAAGTTCTTCCGCCAGTTCTCTTACCCAGGTGGTATTCCTTCTCACTTCGCTCCTGAGACCCCAGGTTCCATCCACGAAGGTGGCGAGCTTGGTTACGCTCTCTCCCACGCTTACGGCGCTGTCATGAACAACCCAAGCTTGTTCGTTCCAGCAATCGTCGGCGACGGCGAAGCAGAAACCGGTCCTTTGGCTACTGGCTGGCAGTCCAACAAGCTTGTCAACCCACGTACCGATGGTATCGTTCTTCCAATCTTGCACTTGAACGGTTACAAGATTGCTAACCCAACTATTCTTTCCCGTATTTCCGACGAAGAGCTTCACGAGTTCTTCCACGGCATGGGCTACGAACCATACGAGTTCGTTGCTGGCTTCGACGATGAGGATCACATGTCCATTCACCGTCGCTTCGCCGACATGTTCGAGACCATCTTCGACGAGATTTGCGATATCAAGGCTGAAGCTCAGACCAACGACGTAACCCGTCCATTCTACCCAATGATCATCTTCCGCACCCCTAAGGGTTGGACTTGCCCTAAGTTCATCGACGGCAAGAAGACTGAAGGCTCTTGGCGTGCACACCAGGTGCCACTGGCATCTGCTCGTGATACCGAAGCTCACTTCGAAGTCTTGAAGAACTGGATGAAGTCCTACAAGCCTGAAGAGCTCTTCAATGAAGATGGCAGCATTAAGGAAGACGTTCTTTCCTTCATGCCAAAGGGCGAACTCCGTATTGGCCAGAATCCAAACGCCAACGGTGGTCGTATTCGCGAAGACCTTAAGCTTCCAAAGCTCGAAGATTACGAAGTTAAGGAAGTTAAGGAATTCGGTCACGGCTGGGGTCAGCTCGAAGCTACCCGTCGCCTTGGTGTTTACACCCGCGACGTAATCAAGAACAACCCAGATTCCTTCCGTATCTTCGGACCAGATGAGACCGCTTCCAACCGTTTGCAGGCTGCTTATGAAGTAACCAACAAGCAGTGGGACGCAGGCTACCTCTCCGAATTAGTCGATGAGCACATGGCAGTTACCGGTCAGGTAACCGAGCAGCTCTCCGAGCACCAGATGGAAGGCTTCCTCGAGGCTTACTTGCTCACCGGTCGTCACGGCATTTGGAGCTCTTACGAGTCCTTCGTACACGTTATCGACTCCATGTTGAACCAGCACGCAAAGTGGCTCGAAGCTACAGTTCGTGAGATTCCATGGCGTAAGCCAATCTCCTCCATGAACTTGTTGGTATCCTCTCACGTATGGCGTCAGGATCACAACGGATTCTCCCATCAGGATCCAGGTGTAACTTCTGTTCTTTTGAACAAGACCTTCAACAACGATCACGTTATCGGCATTTACTTCCCAGTAGATTCCAACATGTTGCTCGCTGTTGGTGAGAAGGTTTACAAGTCCACCAACATGATCAACGCAATCTTCGCTGGTAAGCAGCCAGCTGCTACTTGGCTGACCCTCGACGAAGCTCGCGAAGAGCTCGAGAAGGGTGCTGCTGAGTGGAAGTGGGCATCTAACGCTAAGACCAATGACGAAGTTCAGGTTGTTCTCGCTGGTATCGGCGATGTTCCACAGCAGGAATTGATGGCCGCTGCCGACAAGTTGAACAAGCTTGGCGTTAAGTTCAAGGTCGTTAACATTGTTGACTTGCTCAAGTTGCAGTCCGCTAAGGAAAACAACGAGGCTTTGACTGACGAAGAGTTCACTGAGCTCTTCACCGCTGACAAGCCAGTCCTTCTCGCTTACCACTCCTATGCACATGACGTTCGCGGCTTGATCTTCGATCGTCCAAACCACGACAACTTCAACGTCCATGGCTACAAGGAGCAGGGCTCCACCACCACGCCATACGACATGGTTCGCGTTAACGACATGGATCGTTACGAGCTTACCGCTGAAGCATTGCGCATGGTTGACGCCGCTAAGTATGCCGACGAAATCAAGAAGCTCGAAGACTTCCGTCTCGAAGCCTTCCAGTATGCAGTCGACAATGGTCTCGATCACCCAGACTACACCGATTGGGTGTGGCCAGGCGTTAAGACCGACAAGCCAGGCGCTGTCACCGCTACCGCTGCAACCGCAGGCGATAACGAGTAGTTTTAAGCTATTAAAGCTAAAACTGGTTAGATAAAACATTCGGGAGTCAATCGAAAGGTTGGCTCCCGTTTTTATATATAACAAGTAGCAAGCAATAAAGCTTGTTTGGATTAGTTCCCAAACTATACGTGACGAAATTCATATCTCGCAATTCATATTTCGTGCGTGTATAACGTGAAAAAGCCGTACAATAGAACAAGTTTGTTCATATTGTAAAGCCTACAAATGTTCGCAAATACTATATGAAAGCTCATAATGCAACACGAAACGTATCAAAGGAGAAACATCGTGTCACACCTCAACGTAACGATTATTGGCAACGAAGATATGCTTGGACGCAATGCCGTCGCGCTTGGTGTCACCAAAGCATTAGTTAACCATTATCACACTACTATTTTTCGACCATCTGCACAGCTCAACGACGATTTTACTAACAATCTTCTTCGCATTACAAACACGCCAACCACAGTAGAACAAGTTATATCAAAAACCCCTGAAACAATTTTATCTCATAAAGAAACAGTTCGCGGAGATATTGTTGCAAGGTATCATGAAGTATTAGCTACCACTGACGCTCAAGCCTCAGTTATTATTGCAAGCGACGCAACACCAATTTACGACCCTGACTTATTTACTTTTGACGCAACCGTTGCAGCAGACTTGGCCTCACCTGTATTCCTTACGGTTTCTGCTAAAAATAGGGATGCTCAGCAAATTCTACAAACTATTGACGCAGCTAATGCTTGTATTCTGAAATCCTGCACACAAGTTTTAGGAGTATTCGTTACCGGTTGCAGCGAAGGTTTAGGCTCAGAATTAATGCGCGACTACACTGCCAGGAATTATGCAAATTCTAGCGAAGATGCAACGCGAGTAAGCCAAATTCCATTATGGGTGCTTCCACAATTAGAAAATGAAACAACTGAATGCGCATTACAAACATTTGCTAGATTCGTAAACGAAAATGACGTTATCAATGCACTCCGTCAACCGTATAATGCCCCTATTACCCCGTATGCATTCCAATATAGTTTGCTCGGCAAAGCAAAAGCAAGCAAAAAAACTATCGTGCTTCCAGAAGGCGAAGAAGATCGTATTTTGAAAGCAGCAGACTATCTGCTTGAACGAGACATTGTAAATATTATTATTATTGGAGAACGTGACACTATTCTTGCACGCGCAGAAGAACTAAATCTCAATTCTCTTCACAAAGCGAGCTTCCAGTCCATGCACGACGAAGCAATGCTTAGTCACATGGTTGCCAAACTGTGCGAGCTACGAGCTAAAAAAGGCATGACAGAAAAACAAGCACGCGAGCAACTTGCTGACGCCAGCTATTTTGGCACAATGCTTGTTGTACTAGGTCAAGCTGACGGCCTCGTTTCTGGATCTATAAATTCAACAGCAAACACCGTACGCCCAGCATTGCAAGTTATTAAAACAAAGCCAGAATCCAAGCTTGTTTCCGGCGCCTTCCTTATGTGTTTCAAGGACCACGTGGCAGTATTCGCAGATTGCGCAATTAATCTAAATCCAAGCGCAGAACAGCTTGCTGACATTGCTATTCAATCCGCAAACACGGCTGCATCCTTCGGCATTGAACCTAAGGTGGGTATGCTTTCTTACTCCACACTAGGCTCAGGCAAAGGCCCAGACGTTGACACCGTAGAGGAAGCAACGCAGATAGTCAAAGAAAAAGCTCCCGATTTGGCAGTTGTCGGTTCTATTCAGTTTGATGCCGCTTGGTCACCTACCGTAGCTGCAACTAAAGCAAAAGATAATCCTGTTGCGGGTCACGTAAATGTGTTCGTGTTCCCTGATTTATGCGCCGGAAACATTGCATACAAGGCTGTACAACGTTCCAGCGGAGCATTAGCAGTTGGACCTATTTTGCAAGGATTAAATAAGCCTGTTAACGATTTATCTCGAGGCGCATTAGTGCAAGATATTATAAATACCGTTGCTTTAACTGCTATTGAAGCACAATCGGAATGAGGACGTTCAGCTAAATTTAAGAAAATAATTACAAAGTAATACCTTAAACACGACCTATACTGAGTAAGTTCCTACAATGCGTAAAATAACTCTCCGTATTGTAGGAACTTAAAGGTAAACTAGAGCGTGGCAATTTACAAGCCTTATCAATACTTTATGGAGGATGCCCACATGGCAAAAACCGTTCTTGTTATCAATTCTGGTTCCAGTTCGATTAAGTATCAGCTCGTTGACTTGGAAAGCGGCGAAGGTCTCGCTTCCGGCATCGTTGAAAAGATTGGTGAACCAGTTGACGGCCACTACAAGCACGTATTCAATGGCGAAAAGCATGAGTTCGATGAGCCAGTTCACGACCACGAGCAAGGCTTAAAGCGCGTACTTGGATTCTTCGAAGAATATGGTCCGAAGCTTTCTGAATCCGGCATTGTTGCTGTAGGTCACCGCGTTGTTCAGGGTGGATTAACATTCCCTAAGCCTGCATTAGTCAACGAGAAGACGATTAATAAGGTTAAGGATTTGGCAGTTTTGGCTCCACTCCACAACGGCCCAGAAGCTGTTGGCGCTGAAGTCATGACTGAGCTTTTGCCAGATGTTCCACAAATTATGGTATTCGATTCTTCGTTCTTCCATGCTTTGCCACAGGTTGCAGCAACTTACGCTTTGAATAAGGAAATTGCAGACCGTTACCACATTCGTCGTTACGGCGCTCACGGTACTTCTCACGAGTACATTGGTTCCGTAGTGCCACAGGTTGTTGGCAAGCCAGCAGAAGGTCTGAAGCAGATTGTTTTGCACATTGGAAACGGCGCTTCCGCTTCTGCTCAGATTTCTGGCAAGCCAGTTGAAACCTCTATGGGCTTAACTCCACTCGAGGGTTTGATGATGGGTGGTCGTACTGGCGATATCGATCCGGCAGTAGTGTTCCACCTTATTCGTAACGCTCACATGAACGTGGACGAGCTTGACACTCTCTTCAACAAGCGTTCCGGCATGATGGGTATGACCGGCCACGGCGATTTGCGCGATATTCATAAGCTTATTGCTGAAGGTGACGAGAACGCTGAGCTTGCTCTCGGCGTATACGTACATCGCATTGTTGGTTACATTGGCAACTACACTGCTCAAATGGGTGGCGTTGACGTTATTACCTTCACCGCTGGTGTTGGCGAAAACGATGAAATTGTGCGCGCGCGCGTATGCGAAAAGCTTGAGCCATTCGGTGTTAAGCTCGATAAGGAAAAGAACCTTGTTCGTTCTAAGGAGCCACGCGTTATTTCCACTCCAGATAGCTCTGTGATTATTGCTGTGATTCCAACGAACGAAGAGTTGGCAATTGCACGCAAGGCTGCAGCTATTGCTGAAGCTGGCGAGGACAGCTACGGCAACAAGTTTGAGCGCTGAACAGTTTCGCTAAACAGAGCGAAATAATAAATAAAAATAAATTTGAATAGATATAAATAATCCCGAGTCGAATAAGGCTCGGGATTATTTGTTATGCAAACTTGTTATGCAAACTTGTTATGCAAGCATTTTATGCCACATGCCCGGAAAATCAGGAATCGTTTTTCGAGTTGTAACAATATTCTTGACGCGTATATTTTTTATTCTCAGCCCCAGCATTGCAGCAAACGTAGCCATACGGTGATCAGCATACGTTTCCATAACTTCCCCATAAATATGCTTACTTGGCTCAATACGAATACCGTCGTCAAGTTCTTCCGCACCAATTCCAACACGTTTCAATTCAGCTACCAACGCCGCCAAACGATTCGTCTCATGACCACGCAAATGTGCAATACCGTGAAGTTCGCTTGCCCCATCCGCAAAAGCAAGAATAGCCGCAATACTCGGAGCAATCTCCCCTGCTGCACTTAAATCAAGCGAAGAAATTGCACGTATACTACCATTGCCAGTAACAGAAAGCACTCCAGATTCACTATTAGCACTATCTTCTTCAAAATTAACTACAGCACCCATCTGCTCAAGCAAGTTTGGAAGCAAACCCCCTGGCTGAGTTGTATTCTTCGGCCAGTTTGGAACCCTAACTGTGCCTCCAGCAATCAATGCTGCGCCCAAAAATGGTGCTGCATTTGACAAATCAGGTTCAACAACTACCACATTTGGCAAAACTAAGTGCGCTTCCGAAACACTCCAACTACTAGGTTCGCACATTCGTACAGTGCCAGCAGCCTTACGAATATCATCCATCGTCATACGAATATGTGGCATACTCGGCAAAGTTGCGCCAGTATGTTCAAGATATAATCCACCAGAAATTCTGGATCCAATAAGCAACAAAGCAGAAATAAATTGAGATGACGCAGACGAATCAATGCGCACAATTTTCTTCAAATTATCTTCTGAAATTTCACGCTGCGGAGGCGTAATAGTATACGGCAAAAAACCGACTGCACCATGGTACGTAACTGTCGCACCAAGCTGCTCCAAACCATCAAGTACTGGTTTCATAGGACGTGCATACGCCTGCTCATCACCATCAAATCGCACAGGACCGTCGGCAAAAAGCGCTAACGCACTAACGAAACGCATCACCGTTCCAGCTAAACCACAATTTACAACACTCCCCTCCTGAACATTGAATATTCCAGATTCAGGAGGCTCCACGCGAACCATAGTCCCTTCAACGTTAAGAGACTCACATGTGACGCCAAAAACTTTGAGCGCATCTATCATAAGTTCCGTGTCTCTAGAACGCAACAATCCTTGTAATATCACAGGTTTTTTTGCAAGTGCTGCAAGTATCAAATACCGATTCGATAATGATTTGCTACCTGGAATATTTACCGTCGCGTTGAGTGGCGTATCACATAATGGCGCGGCCCAAAGGTTAAGGCAACTGCAAGGATTCATCATTTCATTCATACTACGATACTAGCGAGCAACATGTACGGTACGCATGTACGGTACGCACAATAATCTCAAGCTTTTCTGCGCATTCTTACGTTACTAGCTACTAAATTATAGCGAAATTACATACGAATAAACGCATTATGCCAATACCCTGTTCGAATTGAAGTGTAAAGAGCAATAGTTGGAATAGCAATACTAATCAGATAAAACACCCAATCAAATACTGTTAATTTGGATTTTCTCGCTGGAACGCGTTTAACAGTACTGCCAAAGGCTCTCGCTTCCATAGCGGTTGCGAGCTTAGTTCCACGACGAATAGAAAGCACAAGCAAACCAAAAGATTGCGAAAGCATGCGTTGTAAAGCCTTACCGTCTGAAATGCCGCGAGACCTACGTGCCAAACCAAAAGCATGCCAATCGTCCTGTAATAAAGTAAACATGCGCAATCCAGCTAACGCACCGTACACAAAGCGTGGAGAAAAATGCAAAATCTGCACTAATCCATCTGCCAAATCAGTAGGATCTAAGCCGAGCGCCAGTATAACGCCCGGAACCGCCACTGCTGCAACACGGACAAATGTGCAACAAGCTAAATATAACGAGCCTTGACTTACGTGCATCCAACCGAATTGGAACAGCACGTTTCCGGAGCTTTGACCGTATAAAAGTACAGATATGAAACTGCCTGAAGCAGCAATCCAAACCGGCCAAGTGTGACGTAAAACATACCACGGCATAACGCCACCAATTGCCAATAGCAGTATATCCAAACCGAATGCGATAGAAGCTGAAACAATATCTAACGTAACAAACATCGGCAAACACAGCAGCAAAGCTCCAATGAAACGGCTTATTGGATTAAGTTTACGAATAAACCACGATGGTGATACAAGCCTTTCGTGTTCCACACGTTGCGAAGCTGAAGTGACATTTATAGAAGAAACCTTAGCAAGATCTTCCTCAACTTTCGGATTAAGATCCGCTTTAGAACTTACATTATTAGCGAAATTTTCTGATACACTACGCAACTTCATATTACACGTTCCTTTCGCTCTGCTCGCACGCAGGATCAACACTCTCCTCATGCTCAACACGTATTACACGAGCACCCAATGCTTCTACTAAAGCGTCATCGTGCGTAACCATAATAACTGCAGAACCGCTGTCTCGAATTTGCGCAATCAATTCAACCATGGCCGTCCACGTAGTAAAGTCCTGACCAAACGTCGGTTCGTCCATAATAACTACTCGGGGAGCTGCAGCCAGCAACGAAGCAACAGAAAGGCGACGCTTTTCACCGCCAGATAAGGTATACGGATTAGCTAGCGCAAAACGTTTCAGATTCATACGTTCCAGCATTGCGTCAGCAATATCGTAAGATTCTTGCTCACTTTTGCCTTGCTTTCTTGGTCCTAAAGCAACTTCATCTCGTACGCACGACGTTACAAACTGGTGTTCAGGCTCTTGGAACACCATGCCAATGCGTCCCAGCAATTCACGGCTTTTCCACGTCCAAAGATTATTATCTCGCTTTTCAGGAACCAAATCTTTCGCTAAACACACGCTTCCTTCAAGAGGTTTTAATAGGCCTGCAAGGGTGAGTGCTACAGTAGTTTTTCCTGCACCATTAGGTCCCATGAGCGCAGCTACTTCACCAAAACGAAAGCCAATATTAACATGCTGAGCTAACGGCACTGTTCTTCCGAAGGAACAGTCACGAGTATAAAGTGCAAGATCTTGCGATTTATCGTCACAACTATATTCTTTTTTCGGAGCAAACGATGTAATAGTTCTTCCAGGAACCCAAGCACCGCCGTTTGCAAGCATGTCACCAAATTGTGCAAATACTTCTTTTGGATCGCCGTCTGCAATAACGCAGCCAACGTTAGCGTCAGTATCGCCAGTATCGTCAGTATCGTCAGCGTGATGTTGGGAAGGTTTTCCAATTACAATCACTCTGTCGATAAGATCCATCCAAATATCAATATGATGTTCAACCACTACCATAGTGGCACCAGTTTTTACAAGCACATTGGCTACCGCGTCATGTACTTGCTTTACTCCTTCAGGATCGAGATTGGCTGTAGGCTCATCTAATAACAACAGTCCAGGGTGCATAGCAAGCACACCAGCTAATGCAAGGCGTTGTCGCTGCCCTCCAGATAAACATTGCGTCGATCGACGAAGACCTTCACTTCCTGAAGTAATATCGTCCAAACCAACTGCTTGTAAAGATTCACGTACTCGTTTCCACGTTTCTTCTACTGGAATACCGAGATTTTCACTGCCGAAAGCAACATCATCACCAGTTCGTTCGAGAATAATCTGAGAATCGGGATCTTGCATAACCAAACCGACTCTGCCACGTGCATCCTTTGCCTCAACCCCATCTATACAAAGGCTACCTTCTGCCATGCCCTCAGTTTCGTCTCCAAGAACACCAGCCAAACCTGCCATTAAGGTACTTTTACCAGCTCCAGACGCGCCCAGCAATAACACGTGTTCGCCTGGTTTAATATCAATATTTACATGACGTAATACAAAATCTTTACGCGTTGTGTGACGCCAACCCCAGTCTTGAGCAACAACGCTCGCAGGAGCCCATGCGACATTATCTGCAAGTTGCATAATAACAAACTTTCATTACCGAAGCATTATATGAACAAACTATCGTGTTTTAATGCTTTTGCAAGCACTAGAACACGATAGTTTAAGATTTCAAGCACTTTCTTTAAGCGCTCACACTAATGCTTGAGGGCGGCCTGATTCAAAACGATCGAGAACACCCGTTGCAGCTAATGCTTTTTGCACAACCCACATCAGCACGCCGGCAATAATGAAACCGGAAATAATAGAAGTAATTACATTTGCTGTAATGTACTGAACACTCCAGCCCTGGCCACCGCTAGTCCAATTGTAAAGGAAGCAAGCCAAACCTGCCAACGCACCCGAAATAACGGTAGAAAGCAAGTTCCATGCCTTATACATGAAGAAAATGAACGCAAGTTCTGCGCCAATGCCTTGTATAATACCAACAATCAAAGATCCGCCAACGCCCCACTGATTGCCCAGCATGAGTTCAACAAACGCAGCTAAAGTTTCAGCAAATAATGCAGCACCAGGCTTACGCACGATTATTGCAGCTAAAGGTCCAGCAAAAAGCCAAAAACCATTAGACAAACCTTCAGCGCCAGGCAACAGGCTTGCGAAAAGATTAGTAGGAGCTGCACACACAATGTCCCAAGCCCAGAACAATACACCAGAGGCAACGGCGATAATTGCGGCGATAACAATATCAATAACTCGCCAACGGTTAGAATGTTTTACTTCCGAATTTTCAACAGTAGACATAATAAGTGCCTTTCTTTCTATGAATAGATAGATTGGGGCACGGGAAAAGAGCGACGTCCGTTGCTAATATTACTTAACACACGTTCAATCGGTCGAAGCTTACGCTTCCTCTCAGCCTTGCGGCTCCCGAGTCAATATTCAATCATTAGTAAAGCTCACACACGCAATTACTGCATGTACAAGCCCAACAGTTCAACAATACACACTAGTATGACATCATTCAACAGAGTGCCTAGAGAAAAATAGAAATCTATAAGATAAAAGGAAAAATTGGGCGATATCATTCAATATTAATAAACAAAAACCCGAGTCAAAGACTCGGGCTCATGGTCGGGGTGACAGGATTCGAACCTGCGACATCCTGCTCCCAAAGCAGGCGCGCTACCAAACTGCGCTACACCCCGATGCTTCAAAACCACAACCTGGCTTCCAAGCACAATCAATTACTATAGCGCACATTTATGACAAATGCAAATCCGCGACACACTGATGCGAGAACACAGAAAGCATCTCCACCAGCACAAGCTACAATAGAGTAAGTTGCACCACAGAGGGGTTTATATGGGACGTTTTCAACGAACAGAAGCAGCAGGTTTGATAGCATTTCTTGCATGCGCTGTCTACGGCATGATTGTTATGTCTTTATACATGTCCGTAATGCCAGCAATTTGGCAAATAAGTCAACGACTCTTCCTCACTGCATCTGGAATTGTGGCCCTTTGCAGCGTTGACGCATTCGTTATTGGATATTTACGCACCAACAAAAAATTTACCGGCAGCTACTTAATACGCCTCGCAAAACACACTTTTGAAATTACCGCACTTTCAACCATGTACGGCGCAACCATGTTCCTCATGTCTTTCGCACTACTTTCTATTATCAACGGGATTATAGGAAGATCAGCAATGAATAGCTATCTTCCCGTATTATGTTCAGCATTATCCGGAATAGTTGGTTACGCAACACTTATCCAAGCAGAACTACTAGAAGCAAAAACTGTCGCCTCACTACTCCCCTTATTTGTTATTTCTGGAGCAGCAACAGCAGGATTAACGTCCGACGACCCCTACTGGTACAACAATAATTTTTCTCAGCTTGGAGATCGTACAACTTTTGCCGCCAATATGTTTAACGCAACACTTGTTTTAGCAGGACTTTGCATTATTATTACTAGCTACTTTGCTATCAGCGAGTTTATTGCAACACAACACGAAATACTAACACGAAACAGCCAAGAAAAAACGAAGCATTTCAAAGTGCGAATTACCATTATGGCTGCGCTGCTTATTCTTGGAGGTATCGCTTTTATTGGCATAGGTACATTCCGGTACACGCCACACCCCATCCTTCACGACTTGTGTGCGCGAGGCGTCACAGGATTAATCTGCACTATGCTCGTTTGTCTTCCGTGGCTTGCTCCTCGGCTGTCACGAACGTTTTATATAGCTTCAGATTTAGCAGTTGCACTCACTTCGTGGGCTGGAAACCAGTGGCTTCATGGTCATAATACGCTCACCAATGTGGAAGCACTTTCATGCTTACTTTTCCTAGGTTGGATTATTGTCTTTTCACGACAAGTTGCAGCCATGCAAAGCGATCGACTTCAATCAAAAATTAATCAAATGATTATAGCAAATAAAGAATCACAAACCGACAAGTCGCACGTCATCTATCAACGCTAACAGTGACATTCAACGCAACGTTCAACACAATCAATCACATAATATAAAGGCAGTACAGAAGCACAAATACAAACGCGCTCCCACACTGCCCTTAACTTTCAAAAGTGGATGAAAACTCACACAACCATTACTAGTGCTCTGGCTTATGCTCACTCATAAGGAGCAAGAAACTACGCGACTGAGCAACAATATTAAAACCTGCTTCATAAAGAAGTTCAGGACCTTTTGGATTGTGCGTGTCTACAATAAGCTTCCACTTTTCTCCATAACGCTTATCTGGCAAAGTAAACGTGATTGGTTCATAATGCGCATTAAAAATAAGAATGAAATCATTATCAACCATCCTGGTACCATACCAGTCTGTTTCCGGAATATCAGAACCATTCAAATAAATCATAACCGATAAGGCATGGGTATTTGACCAGTCTTCCATATCCATAACAGTGCCGCTATGGTCAAGCCACTCAACTTGCGGAATATCACAAACGTCATCCTCATTCGATCTACCAGTAAAGAACCGACGACGATGTAGAACAGGATGACTTAGTCGCAAATGAATGAGCTTAGCAACGAAATCAAACATATCGCGCTGTTTTTCGTTACAATCCCAACTCATCCACGAAATAGCGTTATCTTGGCAATACGCGTTATTGTTACCGTTCTGCGTACGCATCACTTCATCGCCAGCGCAAATCATAGGAATGCCTTGGCTCATAAGCAAAGTTGAGAACAGATTACGCATCTGACGTTCACGCAGTTCGTTCACATCGTGAATATTAGTAGGTCCTTCTACACCGCAATTCCACGAACGATTATCATTGGCACCGTCGCAATTGCCTTCCTTATTCGCTTCATTATGCTTTTCGTTGTAACTCACTAAATCGTTCATAGTAAAGCCGTCGTGAGCTGTAATAAAGTTCACCGACGCAACCGGCTTACGCCCGTTCTGCTCATATAAATCAGAGCTACCCATAAGTCTACTTGCAAATTCAGGAAGCGTCGAAGGCTGCGACCGCCAAAAATCGCGCACACAATCACGATAACGACCGTTCCATTCCGACCAGCTTGGAGGGAAGCCACCAACCTGATATCCACCCACGCCAATATCCCAAGGCTCAGCAATAAGCTTCACACTTGAAATAATAGGATCTTGCTCAATAATGTCGAAGAATGCGGAAAGCTTATCGACTTCCTGGAATTGACGCGCAAGTGTTGCCGCCAAATCAAAGCGGAAACCGTCAACGTGCATTTCAGTCACCCAGTAGCGCAAACTATCAGTAATCAATCGCAATGCTTTTGGCGAGCGCATAAGCAGCGAATTACCGGTGCCAGTGGTATCAAAATAGTGACGTTGATCGTTGTCAACCAAGCGGTAGTAGGCTCGATTATCAATACCGCGGAAGCTTAAAGTTGGGCCTCTATCGTTTCCTTCAGCAGTATGGTTATAAACCACATCGAGAATAACTTCCATGCCGGCCGCATGATAAGCCTTCACCATGGACTTGAATTCATTTACCTGCTCACCGCGCTGACCTGAGCTTGAATAAGAGTTCTGAGGAGCGAAGAAGCCGATTGTATTATAGCCCCAATAGTTGCTCAACCCCTTATTTTGCAAGAATGAATCGTTCACAAACTGATGAATCGGCATAAGTTCAATTGCAGTAATACCAAGTTTCTTCAAATACGAAATAACACTTGGGTGCGCAAGACCAGCATAGGTGCCACGAATATCCGCCGGAACGCGCTTGTCGAGATTAGTCATACCACGCACATGCGCCTCATAAATGACTGAATCGTGATACGGAATCATAGGATGCTGATCATTACCCCAATCGAAATATGGGTTAATAACAGCAGCTTTCATAGTGTGTGCGGCAGAATCCAGAGTATTCATCGCTGAAATATCATCCGGATTGGCGAACCAATATGAGAAAAGACTTTCATCGCCGTCAATATTGCCCTCAATCGCCTTAGCGTATGGGTCAAGTAACAGCTTATGCGGGTTACACCATAATCCATGAGATGGATCATACGGACCGTGGACACGATACCCGTATCGCTGGCCAGGCTGAATACCAGACACATAATTGTGCCATACGTATGAGTTCTGCTCGGTCATATCAATACGCGTTTCGTTATCGTGCTCATCAAACAAACATAATTCAACGCGCTTTGCAACTTCGGAAAACAGCGCAAAATTCACGCCGGCACCATCATAATTGGCACCAAGCGGATACATGGAACCTGGTCTTATATGCATAATATAAGTATCGCATATATTTCTACAGTTTTCACGCCATGTTGCTTATATTTCAAGAAACCTGAAAATTTATATTTTACACAGCATTTAATTAATTACGTAATTCCAAGGATCACAGGCTTCACCAATCCAAGTCACCTCGGGACGTTCTCCAGAAATTTTCGCAACGGAATCTGCAATGTCGCCAACAGCATAATTAAACCATAACGATTCAATAGCGCTGTGTGGCGTATTGATAAGCATAGGACGCATGTTCTGAGAAGACTCCAATCCGCAATCAAATCGCAACTGAGCTTCATAACGCGCCTGCTCAATAGCATCCGTTGCAGGATGATGACGCAAGTCACTAGTAACATACACGTCGACGCCAGCAGCACGCACTTCGTCAAACAAACTGTCCCCTGAACCAGGCAACACAGCAACTGAACGAACTTGAGCGTCAAGATTACCAGCAACTTGCACTCCAAAATGTGTGCGAGGCAAAGCATTGAATACTGTATGAGCAAAATCGCGCAAAGTAACCGGAGAATTAAGTTCTCCAATACGCCCTAAACCAACTTCATGACCGTAAGAATCTGGCTGAGATTGCGGTACGAGCGGACGAAGATTGTGCAAACCAAAAGAATCTGCCGCAGCATGAGCAACCCCACGCCAAGCCGCATCAGCATTAGTATGGCCAACCCACAAGCCGCAATTATTCTCAATCAACCGGCGCACAATTTCGCCTCGTACCCCAAAGCCTGCTACTTCGTGCACCGCCCTAAAGAACAAGGGATGGTGAGTGACAAGCAAATCCGCTCCCATTGCAAGCGCACGATCAACCATTGCCAATGTGGGATCGCATACGCAAACAATACGCTGTAAACGTTTACGCACATCACCAACAATCAGTCCTGGGGCATCCCACTGTTCCGCATAACGCAATGGATACAACTGCTCCAACGCCTTAGCAGCCTCGTATAACGTAGTCATAATGCCCCCTATCGCTCGGCTCACATATAATATTTGTAAGAACGTATACAAATAAAAGATATCAGCACCATTAGTGCGCTGCTAGCTGCCAGTCTGCTCCAACACCCGTAGACACATCGAGCGGAACATCAAGCTCTACAGCATGCTCCATCGCTTGACGAACCACAGTTTCCACTGATTCTTGTTCACCATGAGCAATTTCCAAAATAAGTTCATCGTGAATCTGCAAAATAACACGGCTTAGCAGTTTCGCCTTACGCAATCCTTCATCAACACGAAGCATAGCAAGTTTCATAATATCCGCCGCAGTTCCTTGAATTGGAGCATTAAGGGCGCCTCTCTCTGCTGCCTCGCGAACAGTTCTATGCGTTGAAGAAAGCTGCGGGAAGTAGCGGCGGCGGCCAAACATTGTTTCCGTATAACCAAGTTTTCGGGCTTGCGCAACCAAAGATTCCAAGTAATCGTGTACGTTTCCGAAAGTATCAAAATACTTATTTTTCAACACTTCAGCAGCGGCAGGAGTAATAGAAAGTTGCTTAGCTAAACCGTAAGTGCTCAACCCGTAGGCCAAACCGTAACTCATAGCTTTTACATGCGAACGCTGCTCCGCATTAACCTGCGTTACTGGAATTTGGTAAACCAAACTTGCTACATACTTATGGAAATCTACTCCAGAACAAAATGCTTTAATAAGCGTGCTATCTTGAGAAGCATGAGCCATAATACGCAATTCGACTTGCGAATAATCGCAGCTCATTAACGATTCAAAGCCTTCCCCAGGCACAAAAGCAGCACGGATTTCACGTCCAGTAGCATTTTTGTTAGGAATATTTTGCAAATTTGGATCAGTTGAGCTGAGGCGACCTGTCGCAGCAATAGTTTGCTCAAAGGTAGTATGAATACGATTGTCGTCATAATGTGCAGCTTCAATTAAGCTTTGCACAATTTGTTTCAACTTATTTGTTTCACGATGCTTTAACAATGCTCCCAAAAATTGGCTTGACGCTTCATCTGGATCGGTTTTCGCATACATTTCCTGCAAAGCTTCCGCATTAGTAGTGTATGATCCGCTTTTCGTGCGTCGCGTAGGCTTGAGACCAAAATGTTCAAACAGAATTTGCTGGAGTTGCTTTGGACTTTGTAAATTCACGCGCTTATCTGCCAACTTCCATGCCATATTCTGCGCAAACTCTGCGTCTGAGGAGAATTTGCGGAACATATCCTCTAAACGCTGTAAATCTACTGCAGCACCAGTGTCTTCCATGCCTCTTAACACGCGCGAAACCGGCATTTCCAAATCGGACATAAGCCCTGTCTGCTTCCGCGCATCAATTTTAGGAGCGAATTGACGAGCTAACGAACGAGTAAGAATCACTATTCTTAGCAGATTTTCTTCACGAAGCCTGCTTGCTTCAGCCTCAGCTTTCGTTTCCTCACGCGTAGTGTCATCATCAAGAAGAAGGTCAAGCTCACCCTGCTCAGGTTTTTGAGCATCAGCATCACCCTCGTATGGGTGAATATCTAAATAATGCTCAACTACAGTTTCAATAGTGTCTGCACGAAAATCAGGTTCCAAAAGGTACGATGCCAGTCTCGTATCAAGAAGTGGCATACAAATATTTTCGCTGTTATCCTGTAATATTCCCAAAGATTTAAACAACGCTAAATGTTTCTTATAATCATGCAACACCATAGCGGAACTATGAGCATTCAAAAATTCTCGCAAAGACGGCAAAATATTCTTTTCTTTTGAAGCAATATCGTCAGCATATAATACTGCCGCTTCGTGACCAACAAGCATGACGAGAGAATCTGCTTTCAAACCAAAATGTCTACTTGCTACACATTTTCGCTCGTGAGCATACAAAGTTAATTCCGTATTATTTTTTATACGAGCAGCACACTGCTTCGACGCATCAATACCGTAATTTTTATCGGAATCATGAGATAAATCATGAGATAAATCACCAGAATTCACGCTAGTATTATCAGGCGAATCAGCCGATTGCTTCATAATAGACGAAACACGGCGCTGCCAGTTCAGAAAATCTTCCAGTGATTTTACATGATGAACGTGTATTTTTTCTAGCATTGATTGAATATCATCAATCTCTTGATCTGACTCCTCATCTGCAAATGAAGTATCGGAATCGTTGTAAATAGACGAAAGCATAATCTGCATATTGCGTTCAAGAGTTTGCTTCGGCACGAGATTAAAGGTTTTCAAAATCTTGCGTTTTTTTAACTCGCCAAACTCAAGTTGAGATAGCAACTTCCCCAAGTTTACAGCGTCAACTTCGCCGAAACGTAAATCTTCTACGCTTACTCCAAGATCCAAATCTCTTACTAAAGCATTAACTTTACGATTAAGGCGCACTTGGTCAATATTTTCGCGTAAAGCCTCACCTTTTTTGCCAGTAATTTCGTCAGCGTGAGCAATAATACCTTCCAAGCTACCAAACTGATTAATCCACTTCGCTGCATAACCGTCACCGACACCTGGTACTCCAGGAATATTATCGGCAGTTTCTCCTCTTAACGCTGCCAAATCCGGATACTGCTGAGGAGTAACACGATACTTTTCGAATACGGCGGCAGGATCCATAGCTTTCAAATCTTTGAAATGCTGACCTGGATATAGCACGGTAATATTGTTATCTATGAGTTGGAATGCGTCGCGATCACCAGAAAGTACAAGCGTACGATAGCCAGCATTGGCACCCATAGTTGCGAGCGTGCCAATAACATCGTCACCTTCGTAGCCCGGTTTTTCAATATAGGTAACTCCAAGAGCCGTCAACAATTGCTGAATAAGCGGAAGTTGAGAAAGCAATTCCTCAGGTGCAGCATCACGAGTCCCTTTATACTGGGGCAGCAAAGTATTTCTGAAGGTGCCACCTTTAACGTCAAAAGCAATAGCTAAACGATCAGGATGCTCTTTTTTTACCACTTCCGAAAGCATGGTAATAAAGCCCCAAACAGAATTAGTGGCCTGACCTGAGCGCGTAGAAAAATTATCTACTGAAATCGCAAAAAAAGCACGGAATGCAAGCGAGTGGCCATCAACGACCAACAACGTCCCCTTATCATTCTTGTTCTGCGAATAATGTTCTTCGACGATGTTGGCATCCACTGTTGACTCTTCACCTACATTCCGTAATTTACTTGTTATAATATGTGAGCTTATACCATAGCATAAGCTCTACTTACATCTTAATTTTCAGATTCAGGCTCAGGTTTGTCATCACTATACTTAGCGATAATAGCCAAAGCTAAGCGCTTCTTAGGAATACGCTGATCCATGGAAGTCTTCTGAATCCAACGGAAAGCACCCTGCTCTGAGAATCCAGCTTTATCCATAAGCAAGCCTTTAGCACGGTCGACAAGCTTACGCTCCTCTAACGTATCTTCAGCTTTCTTGAGCTTTTCTTCAGTTTTCTTGAGCTGATCTTCAGTGTCACGTAACTTGTTTTCTGTACGCTCTACGCTATCCAACAAATCGTTAATCTCACTGAAACGACCCATTGCAACTTCCAACGCAGGAAGAAGCTTAGACTCCTCGTACGGCTTAGTTACGTACGCCATCGCTCCAGCACCGGTTGCCTGTTTTACTAAATCAGATTGCGAAAAAGCAGTCAGCATAACTACTGGAGCAATATTTTCGTCGCAGATAGTAGCAGCAGCTGTAATACCATCAACTACCGGCATCTTAACATCCATGCAAACTACGTCCGGACGATGCTCACGAGTTAATTCAATAGCTTCCTGACCATTAGCAGCCTGACCAACAACCTTATAGCCGTTATCTTCAAGCATTGCTACTAAATCCATACGGTTCACTGCTTCGTCTTCTGCAACAACAACAGTTCGAACGCCGTGACTATTTTTCTTGCTAAGCTCACGTTGAGCAGACTCCTCATCGGCAGCTTTACGCAACTCATCATCAGTAAGTACCACAGGCACAGTCGGTTCTGCCCCCTCATTGTCATTTGCAACTGACATATCACAACCTCATTTCCTTGCCACTCATTCACAGGGCAACATCGCCATGCATCATTAACACGGCGTGCACGCTCAGCATTCAAACAGTAGTAAATTCACGCCTCATAACATGACTCTGCATGTCTTCAAACAACCGTACGCGCACCATGTTTGTGTCAATCAATGATATCATAAGATTCACAAGACGCGCGAAAAAATGTACATTATTCGCACCATTTTGGCTATTTTATATAATCGCCGACAACAATACAGCTGTAGCAGCAAACATTGCCTGAGCAACACACAGAGGAAAAGCATTCTTATAATCGCCACGAATCACACATTTAATAAATTTATATGCTTTTATTACAAGAGCTACCAATATAATCCACTGAAAAACAGCAACAAATAGATGCCATCTAGCGTTGCACATAATCATGCTAAAACTGAAGAGAACTTCCTCACTACCAAAACGCCATATTGAAGGCACTGCGGAAGGTAAAGCAATAATCAAAGCTGAATATGCTAGTAATAACAGCATTGCTATAGTGCTCATCGTGGCACATAAACGCCTACCGTTGTGCTCGCCAAGCCTTACTATTGCAGTTATCTTACCGTGCTTCTCATCGCTTGCAATATCTCGAAGATTGTTCACCATCATTAGACAAGCCGAATAAGCTCCCGGAATACAAGACATGAGCACGCAAGTCAAAATTCTTAACGGGTTATTAATAAATATGCTGTTAGCTTGTACGCCAATCCCATAGGTAACTGCGCATAAGGTTCCGATAAAAGGCACGGGTCCAAAGAACACAAAAGCACTTACTTCTCCCCAACCTTTATAACCATAAGGGTGCTTTCCTCCAGCATAAAACCATGCTGCAGCAACGCATGCAATTCCTAGCAGAATAAACCACCATATTCCTGTGCGCACAACAATAATAAAACCAAAAATACACGCAATTATTGCAGAAATGATTACAGCTTTCAGCACTGCTTTCGGCTTAATACCAGCATTTGCAAGACGCCAAGAGACATCACACAATGGCTTAGAATTATTGCTACCACTTACAGCACGTAAGCTACGATTGTCGTCTAAACCATTCAGCCCGTCACAGTAATCATTAGCGTAATTAACTGAGATCTGCATACATACAGCAACCACTGCACATAGGAGACATTGAAGAGCACACCACCAAGAATGCACGTAAGATTCCCCAAAGCATGAAAACCGAATCATTCGTAAAGCAACAGCAAATGCCACCACAACAGGTACTAAGCCTATTGGCAATGTGTAAATTCTTGCACCTTTAAGCCAAATCCCTAGACTTTTCATTAATAGCCTCGTAGATTATTTTATTATTTCATTATTGCATAAATAATTTACACGAGATTTGGCAAGAAGATTGATGCGCATATTGGTAAAGCAATAATAAGCGCAGAAATAAGCACAGATAAAAATCCGCGCCACCCGAATTGATACTTATAATACGAGGATTTGCGAGTACGCAAATAAAACCCGCGCTCCTCGGCAGCAAGTGCGGAACTGTCTGCTTTTCGAACTGAAGAAACTAAAAGAGGTACAATAAGCGGCATCATAAGCTTTATTTTTTTGAACGGATTTTTAGTATCATATTCAACACCACGAGCCATTTGAGCTTCCGTGATTTGAGACATTTCGTAAGCAAAAATTGGTACGAAACGCACTGCTGTTGTAATAGTAAAAGCGTAGCAGTATGGCACGTGCAAATATTGCACTACAGCATTCGCAAGATCGTTTAATTTAGTCACAGTTAGAACTGTTACAAGAGGAAAAGCAAAGCAGAACAATCTTAAAGCAGCTTTTGCGCCAATATCAATGCCGTGCAATGTGAACCACAAGAAAATATAGTTGCCACTTTGAGCAATAACAGTCTGCAGCAAAAACATTACGCAAGAAATTATTAGCATAGCTTTAATAAGACCAGATAATGCTTTAACAACTCCAGTAAAAGCCATACCAATAAAAATAATAGCTACAAGCGCAATAAGCACAGAATACTGTTTAGCAATAAACACGCTTACTACAACACTCGCAGCAAGAATTAGTTTTGCAATAGGATTAGTGCGATGAAGAAAAGTGTTACCTGGTTGGTAGGTTAATAATCTAGTTTTCATAAATATCAGACGCCTTTACTTCTTACTTCTATTTGCTACTTTTAGTTTTCTATTGCTTCTGTTAATTCTGCTGATTTTGTACAGTCTGTTTTGTGATTTTTTCGCCGCGCAACGCTTCTACTAATTCTTCTCTCACATACAAGCCATTGCACTTATTAAATCCATGCGCAACAAGGCCTTGAGAAACGGAACATAATAATGGCGGATACAATGCTGCAGCAGAGCACACTTCCGGCTTTTCAAACACATCGTATGCTGAACCATCAATAATAAGCTTTCCATCATTAATTGTTATAAGTCGAGTTGCATAATCAAGAACAACTTCCATATCGTGACAAACCATAATCACACAGCAACCGTTTTTTCTTAAACGCTCTACAACTTGCATAATTCTCATGCATTCCTTGTAATCAAGACCACAAGTTGGCTCGTCGAGCACCAAAATTTTAGGATGCGTCACTACCGTTGCAGCAAGCGCCACCATTTGACGCTGTCCTCTCGAAAGCATAAACGGGCTAGCTTCAGGATCCAGCTCCAACTCATCAATAATTTCCATTGCGTGAGCTTTAGCTTCGTCCTCATTCTGACCAATTAGAGTGCAGCTTAAAGTAACTTCTTCAAGTACTGTTTCTTTGCATAATTGTCGGTCAGGATTTTGGAATAGCGTAGAAACATATTTTGCTATTTGACTGATACGAAGAGACTTAGTGTCAACGCCATCAATTGTTACGCTGCCTTCTGTTGGTTTTAATAAACCATTAATAATTTTGGTAATAGTTGTTTTACCAGCACCATTTCTACCAACGAGAGTTACAAGCTCTCCAGCGTAAGCTTCAAAAGACACGTTTTTTAGCGCACTAACGCCACTCTGATACGAAAAACTGACGTTTTTAAGCGAAAGACATGGCGAATTGTTTTTCGATTTATTTTGTGCGGAAGATTGTGCGGAGACTTGCGATTCGTGGGAAAAGTCGCAAGCAACCGCCGATTTATTTGAATCGCACTCACTATTATCAAATTCACTAGGCGAATCACTATGTGAATCAACATGTGAAGTCAAAGATTTTTCACTATTAATCGTATTAACAATAGTATTTACTGTATCTTCTACAGACACAGGCAAATCGCTTTTATAGCAAATATTCTCACGCTGCAAATCATTAACCAAATGCGTAGTACGCGGATAATTTATTCCAATAGAATAAAGCAAATCCATGTTTTTCAACGCTTGCGGTAAAGGTAAATCAAGCGCCAAAGTGCCATTAGAAAGCACAACTAAACGCTTGCAATACTCGCTTAAAAGCGCCACTTTTTGCTCAATTACAACAACAGTTATTCCAAAATTCTTATTCAAATCTTTAAGAATCGAAAAAATCATTTTAGAAGAGACAGGATCTAAAGCGCACGTAGGCTCATCTAACACCATAACTTTAGGCTTTAGCGCAAGAATAGCAGCAATCGCAACTTTCTGCTTTTGACCTCCAGAAAGAGTGTCTAAATCGCGGTTGCGCAAGTCACTAATGCCAACAATTTGCAAAGCTTCATCTATTCGACTTGGTATTTCGCTATGCGCAACGCCAAAGTTTTCTAAGCCAAAAAGAATCTCATCTTCTACGTTTGCAGCAACCATTTGCGCATCAATATCTTGAATAACAGATCCAATTAAGCAAGCAATGTTAGTTAAAGCAAGATTTTTAGTGTCTTGACCTGCAATTTTAACGCTTCCTAAGAGTTCGCCAGAATAATGATGCGGAATAGCACCAGAAAAAAGCGAAGCAAGAGTTGTTTTTCCAGATCCTGAAGGGCCAATAATTCCCACAAATTCGCCAGATTCTACGCTAAGACTTACATCTTTTAGTGCAAAAGTGGAATCTTGTGCCTTTGAAGAGTCCAAAGAATCATCTTTATTCCGATTCACATACTTAAAAGACACATCTTTTAACTCAAGCAAAGGCACAATAATTCCTAACTCTTAAAACCAATAAATTGATTACTAATTATTGATTATTATCTAACGATTATATAATTTACCAAACATTCCTAACACATATTGCAAACACAAACTGTGCTACTTATGCAAAACGAGTCGAATTGGAGTGTAAAGAACTTCAACAACAACAGCATTAAACACAGCAGTTCCAAAAATGATTGGAAGCATAACAAGAATCGTCTTAGGAGAATGAAGAACAAAGAAAGATGCAGTAGATGCAAATATTAAACCAGAAACAACTGTAGTTATAAAAGTTGCTATAAGTGGGAAAATACTGAACTTTCTAGCAGCATCCTTAGGGAAAACGCGAACATAAGCCATAATCATCAAAGTCATAACAATTGCTGCTGGAATATCGCAAACATAATTAAGACCAGGAATAGATGCGTTAAATTGCATCAAAGTTGCAGCCAAAGCACCAATAATCGCGCCCTGAATAACATGTGGACGAACCAGCAAAATCGCAAGGCAGAATGATGCGATTAAGAAGTTTGGTTTAATGTTTCCAATTGAAAGTGCTTTTGCAACTGTAAAGTCAAGAATACACCCTGCTGCAAAAAGAACTGCAACCAACACTAAAGACGTAACATCTAAAGCATGCTTTTTAATGCTTACAGAATTAATCATGTTACCTGCATGTTCGTTAATTTCCTGATTCATAATCTTCTCCTTTATACTGCGATAATCAAATTTTAATTATCGACTTTTGATATTTATTTATGTTTATTTACATTCATTTATGCTTGTTTATATTTGTTTACGTTGATTCAAGTTAATTTATTTACTTATTCTTCAATGTTGTTTTACTTGTGCAAAACGAGTCGAATTGGAGTATAAAGAACTTCAACAACAACAGCATTAAACACAGCGGTACCCAAAATAATTGGGAACATCACAAGAACCATGTTTGGAGAATGCAATACGAAGAATGCGGCAATAAGAGCAAAAATGCAACCAGAAATTACCGTAGTTACAAAGGTGGCAATTAATGGGAAAACACTCACCTTACGCTCGGCGTCTTTCGGGAAGAAGCGAACATACGCCATAAGCATTGCCGTCATAATAATTGCGGCAGGAATATCGCAAGCGTACTCGAGACCTGGAATCGACGTATTGAACTGAATCAATGTTGCCGCGAGAGCACCAATAATAGCTCCTTGCAGAATATTAGGACGAACCAGCAGAATTGACAGGCAGAAGGATGCAATAACAAATTCCGGTTGAATGTTGCCAATAGAAAGGGACTTCGCAACCGTGAAATCGAGAATGCAGCCTGCGGCGAACAGTACAGCAACCAGCACCAGCGAAGTAATATCCAGCGCATGATGCTTAACTTTTACATTTTGCATCATTGCTGCAGCAGCATCAGTAGTTGCGTTTGCATCATTGTTATAAGTTTCCTTAACGGTTTCGTTAATTTCTTGAGCCATGATTTCTCTCCTTGTTTGGGCTTTATATTGTTCATATAAAGCTATCGAATATTTTGTTGTGATTTGTTTTGTGATTTGTTTTGTGATTTGGTTATTTTGAAAATTTAAGCTTGTATACAAAAAGACCCCCGGGCTTACCCCGGAGGTCTTTTACAAGCTTTTATACGCAGCTTCTAAAACATCAGAGTAAACTCACGCCAAAGAGAAGACTGCCACCACCACATACGTGCAGCGTTAAGAGCATTGTGAGATTCAGCATTCATGTTCATGTTACGCATGATAACTGCCTCCTTAAGCTCATTAGCTGACTATGGTTCACGCACAAACCTCAACCGAAGTATTCGATATTCGTTTGTGTTGAAAATGATGCTAACACTGCAAAAGTACAAATGCAAATATTTATTCGTAAAATAATCTCATATTTTCAAAAATATAAGTAAAATATTACTTTTTAGAAAACGTCTACAAACCCTTGTTATATAAGGGAAAACGGCTTCTATAATTTTAGAAAACGCCCGAAATTATGCTACGCAAAAAATTTCTAAAAAGCATGCAACACGCAAGCAAAAATCAAAAAATTGAGGGCGATAACATCACCGATGCCATCGCCCTCGTAGTACATATATGTTTTTAGCGTAGCTTACTATTCAAGAACCTACTCGAATATGTAGCACACATATTAAGCAATATGCTTAACGTGTTTTCCTACGCATCAAACACAACACTGCTACAGCTATAAGTATGCCGCACATTACAACGACTTGCGCTATGTTGCTACCAGTTGCACTTAACATACGACCACGTTTTGTAATAGCTTTCTTGGATTTCTGATCTGCAGTTAACTTTTGAGATGAAGTTGAATTCTCACCAGAAGACTGCTCTTGCGTTGTTGCAGCATCCGTACTTGCAAACCCATTCTTTGAATCTGAGGAATTTGCAGAATATGATTGCTGATCTGAACTTGAAGTAGAACCAAACTGCGGAATTGGAGTTAGAGTTGTTTGCGAATTCTTTTCTGCATCAAGCAGTACAGCAGTAGAAAGAGCAGCAACCTTGTACTTTCCATTAGCAGCAACAGTCACAGCCTTCGGCTTACTATTTACTTCACCATTGGCAACCAATGCAACATACTTTCCTGCTGGAATCTTTACTTGAGTTTCAGCATTATTAGCATTGAACACTACAACGTATTGTTTATCTCCATCTTTAAGCGTGTAAGCAATTACACCATCAGGAGTGCCAGCAATCATCTTCATGTTCTTGTTAATTGTTGCATAATCAAAATCACGAAGAGACTTAATGCTCTTACGGAGCTTCAACAATCCCCTGAAATAGTTCACAGAATCAGACTTTTCTGTTGCACGATTCCAATCAAGAGCATTGTCTTTATCTCCAGCATTGTAACTGTTTCCGTTACCATTCTTAGTTCGCAAGAATTCCTGGCCGAGCTGAATGAACGGCATGCCGCGCGAAAGCAAAACCATTGAATTTGCAAGCTTTACTCGCTTCATGCGCACGTCTTCAGTATCGTTAGGAGCAGAAACCTTTAACTTATCGTACAACGACAAGTTATCATGAGCTTCCACATACTGAACTACTTGACCCGCATCAGCAAAGTGCATTTCAGCATTACCATTCCAGCACTTGATTGTATTCTTACCATCTGCAGTCTTACCGCCTGTGCCAAATTGGCAACCGAGCAAATTATGCTCAAGCAGAGCCTTAGTATCTTTACTAGTATTGCCATTGACAAAACCAGTACCCTTAGCATCGAATACAGAACCCTTCATAGCATCACGGAATGAATCATTAAAGAATGCTACGCCTGGAATCTTAGAACCATTAGGTTGAATAGTAGAATCACTCTTAGGAAGCATAGTATTCATATCCCAGCCTTCACCAAGCACAATAATTGACGGATCAATCTTATTAAGCTCAGCACGCACTTCCTGCATAGTCTTCAGGTCAATTAAGCCCATCAAATCAAATCGGAAGCCGTCAAGGTTGTAATGCGTAGCCCAATACTTCACAGAGTCCACAATATACTTACGCATCATTTGACGCTCAGAAGCAGTATCATTACCGCATCCAGAATTACCATTCAGAGCACCATCCTTATAACGGAAGTAATATCCAGGAACTGTCTTATTAAACGAATGATTTTGCGCGTTATAAACATGGTTGTAAACCACGTCCATAATCACACGCAGGCCAGCCTTATGAAGGCCAGCAATCATTTGCTTAGCTTCCTTAACTCTTGTTGTTGGATTGGCAGGATCTGTAGAGTAAGATCCTTCAGGAACATTGTAGTTTTGCGGATCATAACCCCAGTTTTGAGCACCTGGTTTTCCATAGCCTAAGTCACCAGTTTCATTCACTGAACCAAAATCATACATTGGCATGATTTGCACGTGAGTGACACCAAGCGACTTCAAATAATCAAAGCCAGAAACATTATGCTTATCTGTGGTCTTAGTACCTGCTTCTACTACACCGAGATACTTACCGCGATGAGCATCGCTAATACCAGAGTTTGGATTGATCGAGAAGTCACGAACATCCATCTCTGCAATTGTTGCGTCACTTGGATGCGCAAACTTTGGCATACGCTTTCCAGCATTACCCGCGTCTTTATCTGCTAATACGACAGAACGCTCACCATTTACTACTGCAGCTTTAGCATAAGGATCAGCAGAAACATTCACTGTACCATCAGCAAAATGAACTTCATACGCATAAGCTGTACCAGCTTGATCTCCATCGAGCTTTGCAGACCATACGCCATGATCTTCTGCTTTCATAGCTGTTTCTTTATCTTTTTCAGCTTTTTCAGCAGTCGACTTATAAGTAATCAACTTTACTTCAGTTGCTGTTGGAGCCCAAAGCTTGAAAGTAGTTGAAGAAGCGGAATACGCAGCACCTAAATCATCACCATTGTACGCATATTTCTTATCGAATTCATCGGTACGAATTACGCTAGCGCCCGTCTTAGAAGAAGCGGAAAGATCAACACTTTTAGTTAATCCCTTAATGTTCAACTCATACAGATGTTTGATATCAAGTTCATTCTTGGTCTCAATGGTAATATCTGATCCTTTTTTCTCAACAGAAACAATTTCAATTTCCTTTTGAGACTTCTCACTCTTATCCAAAAGTGTTACATCAGATTTTTTCAAGGAAGACACATCGCCAGACACTTTTACAGCCAATTTTTTAAGACCTGTGATATCAGCAGACATTATGTGAGCTGTAAGTTGTGGCATAGTGGCATTTACATATACTGTAGGATCTCCTTGCAAAAGCCAGATTTCCGCAGTTCCCTTAGTAGGATCATTCTTATCGAGCTTGATAATATTATTAGGTATCGTACGGTCCTGATCACAATCTTTAGACTCCCACTCGTTAGTAGAAGTTGAATACCTTACTATAAATTTTGCATTTTCTATACCAGCATCATTTTTAGCAGTAAAGGTTGCAATCTTGCCATAATCGTCATTCGAAGTGAATTGACGAGCAGTGCCACTACGATCGTCTTCCCAAGTCCACATATTCCAGCCTTGGTAATCACCTTTATTCCTATGATAGTGAACTGTTACCGTTAATTCTTTTGGCTTATTCTTAAGATTGTCTGGAGCAGTAAACTTAGTGCTATCGCTAGTGTCTTTTTCATCAGGATTTGTCCAAGTTCCACCTGTTACCCAAGCTTCGGCAAGGCCACCTTCACAATTGTCAATAGCACGATCGCCACCATCTTTATTCCACTTTTCTGTAGTGGTAATAAAGAAAAGAGACTTGTTTTTAAATGCACCGTCAACTGTTGTTTCAAAGACTTTACCGAAAGAATCAGTGCCAGTAAACTTATGCCAAGCTCCAGGTAAATCTTTGCCATCCTTGTCTTTGCCCCATAGCCAAATTCCAATATCGCGAGTATCCCCTGCTTTTGGCTTATAGTGGATTCGGACAGTTGTTTTACTCGTCACATCTTGTTGGGAAGTAGTAGCACCTTTATTTTCCAGCGTTACCTTATTTGATGTTCCCTCTGTTGAATTAGCAGCATTAGCAGTATTGGCAACAGCAAACCCTGTTACTAACATCGCAACAGCCGCAACAATCGAAGTTATCTTCGACGCACAATGTCGATGAAAAATCATTCGATATCCTTTCCTCCGTTGGCACCAGCATACTTCTCCATTGGTTATGCTGATAGCTGCAATATGCAAATGACAGCTAACGCAACTATGCTGTTAACCGGCATCGTAATGCATATTACTAGCAAGGCAATTGTACCACTTCAATACTGACATCATAACAACTGTGTAGCTCACCCTAGCGCATATATGTGCGTAAATAAACTATTGTTAACAGCACACAAACAGAATTAAAAATCAAAAAAATGAGGGCAATAACACCACCGATGCCATTGCCCTCGATTTTAATATCAGTGCTTAAGAAATAATACGTTCAAAACATAAAACGTAAGCTTCAAAAGCATTGCTTTGAATTTTAATAATTGCGAGACAGATGCTTAGAACGCCTTACTTTAATCGAGAAAGCACCTGCAACAGACAACAATATTGCAATAATAAATGCAATTTGCGCTACGCTACTGCCCGTTGCACTTAATTCATGAGCATGCTGATTAACAGCATTATTTACTACTGTTATTTCAGTCCAAGCTAGTTGCTTACCTTGCTCATCAACCAATACAACTGTGTGTTTCCCGGAGTATCCAGCTGGGAACATTGCATCAAACTGAGGAACGCCATTCACCATGCGAACAGTTACATACTTAGAACCATTTGCACTCTTAAGTAAGCGCGGCGTGGAGTAAATGTACGCGTATGCATAAACCACACCATCTTTCTTCAACCGTTCGGTAAAATCACTGTTTACAACATGAATACTCACATTGTTTACCACGCCGGCTGTTGCAACATCATTGCTACCTACAGTAAGAGTACCCTTTAATTCTGGCTTAAGCTGCTTAACTGTTGCAGGAGCTTCAGGAGCCGGAGCAGATGAAGCCGGAGCAGATGGAGCCGTAGCAGACGGTGCAGATGATGCTGAAGTAGATGGTACTGAAGTGGAAGTCTCAGTCTTCTGAGTATGATTCTCAACCTGGGCAGGCTTCTCAGTGTTTTCAGCGTTTGCATCTTTTCCAGTGTTCGTGGAATTGTTAGACTTTCCAACATTTTCATGCGTTTCAGCACTCTCAGATTTGCCAGTCTTTCCATTGTTTTCGGATTTAGCAGTATCTTCAGAATTAACATGCTCTTGAGTCTTATTAGCAGGAGCGGACTCAGGCTTGTTTTTAACTGAAGGCTGCGTATTTCCTTGCTTTGGATTCTCCGACTTAGTACTACCTTGCTGAGGATTATGAGTTTCTACAGAAGGTTGCTGTGGGCCATGTTGAGAGCCAGAACCGGAATCACCAGGCGTTGAGTCAGAACCAGGCTGAGGAACTGGCTGCGGTCCAGGTGCAGGAGCTGGAGTCACGGGTCCAGGTGCAGGAGCTGGCTGCGGTGTTGGCGGAACCACTGGACCAGGCTTAGGGGCCGGAGCTGGCGGATTCGGAGTAGGATGCGGCTGTGGTTGAGGCGTTGGCACCGGAGACGGAGCAGGCGGCTGAGGTGTCGGCGTCACAGGACCAGGAGCTGGCTGTGGCTGAGGACCAGGTTCCGGCTCTGGCTTAGGCTTTGGATTCACAGGACCATTAACTAGTTCACTTACGTCAGCAGGATGCAATTTATATTCAGCGACCTTTTCAAGATCAATAGAATTCTCATCCTTATTCTTTTCAGCATCCTTCACAAGCACTGCAGTAGAAAGAGCAACAACCTTGTAATTTCCATTATCATCTACCGATACTTCAGGCCAATTTGACTCATCATTGCCGTTAGCCTTTCCATCGGCAATGCGCACGCGATACTTTCCTTTGCCAATATTCACAGTAGACTCATCACTATTAGCATTGAAAATAAACACATACGTTTTATTATTGCTGTCAACGCTAAACGCATTAATTCCATCACTGCTCTTAATCCAATGCATATTCTTGTTAACTTCAGAATATGTAGAATCGCGTAAAGCTGGAATCTCGTTTCTTAACTTTATCAATGCCTTGAAGTACTCAACAGCATCGGAATTCTTATTAACCAAATCCCACTTAACGGAATTGTCGCCATCGCCAGCATTGTAACTATTGGCATTACTATTCTTGCTTCGTAAGAACTCTTGACCAAGCTCAAAGAATGGCATGCCATGAGCAAACATTACAAGCGAATTAGCAAGCATTACTCGCTTCTTAATATTCTGATCTGTCTCACGAAGCAAAGATTTCTTCAACTTATCGTAAAGATTAAGATTGTCGTGAGCTTCAACATATTGCACAGTCTGACCTGCATTCGCATAATGGCGACCAGTGCAACTTGAGTTTCCAGGCTGGCATCCGTAAAGATTTTGCATTACCAGATTGTCGCTACCTCTGTTTCCAGACACGAATCCAGCAACACCATCATCTCCATGGCCTTTTACAGCGTCACGGAATGAATCGTTAAAGAATGCAATGCCATTATTATCTGCAAGCTTATACGCATTAGGCTGAATAGTGCGGTTTCCATAAGGCAATTGGCTCATATCCCAGCCTTCACCAAGAATAATCGAGCTTGGATCAATTGCATGAACAGCTTCACGCACTTCCTTCATGGTTTCAAGGTCAATCAATCCCATCAAATCAAAACGGAAGCCGTCAATACCGTACTCATTAGCCCAATACTTTACAGAATCAACAATATACTTGCGCATCATTTTGCGCTCTGAAGCAGTGTCGTTTCCGCAACCAGATCTATTAGATAAGCTGCCGTCATCGTTGTAACGGAAGTAGTAGCCAGGCACAGTTTGGCCAAAAGCGTTCTTTTGCGCGTTATAAACGTGGTTATAAACCACATCCATAATCACGCGCAAACCAGCCTTATGTAGACCTTCAACCATTTTCTTTAGCTCAGTAATACGCGTAGCAGGATTTGCTGAATCAGACGCATACGAGCCTTCTGGAACGTTGTAATTGATTGGATCGTAGCCCCAGTTTTGATGAGGATTATTTTTGTCGTTAGTAGCAACATAACCCAAATCTCCTGCTTCGTTCACAGAACCAAAATCATACATTGGCATGATTTGCACGTGAGTGATGCCTAGGGACTTCAAATAATCCAAACCAGTTGGCTTGTTCCCATTCTTAGTGTCAGGTTCAATTACACCGAGATATTTGCCACGATTCTTTTCTCTCACGCCAGAACTTTCGTGAATTGAGAAGTCACGAATATTCATTTCTGCAATAGTCGCATCAGTTGGACGCTTACCAAACGGTGCCATACGAGTTACAGATGTCGCCATACTGCCACCGAATACAACGGATCTCATTCCATTTCGCACAGCAGCTTTTGCATAAGGGTCTGGAGAATTATTAACAGCACCATCTGCAAAATGAACCTTGTACGTGTAAGCAGTTCCAGCTTTTGCATCGCTTGTAGTAATACTCCACACGCTATTATTGCTTTCAAGCTTCATATCTTGTGTTTTAGCTTCTGGAGAATTTTCATCAGTGCCAGAATAAGTTACCAACTCCACTTTCGTAGCAGTTGGTGCCCAAAGCTTGAAAGTCGTAGAATTACCACTTACAACAGCACCCAAGTCATTGCCATCGTACGCGTACTTTTGATCGAACTCATCAGTGCGAACAATCTTAGATCCCTTAACAGTTGACACAGACACTGTTTTAGGCATTCCACCAACACCCTTAATGTTGATTTCATACATTTTCTTAAGATCTAAGTCGCTTTTTGCAGTGATTACAATCTTATTATTTACAACAGCAACTTGCGAAATATCTACTGCCTTATGTTTATCTTTCTTTGAATCTGTAACATCAGTTATAGTTACGTCATCCTTCTTAATCTCTGAAGGGTCACCGCTCACATTTACAGTAAATTCCTTTAAAGACGTAATATCAGCATTAATAGCATTAGCCTTCGTGTTGATTACGTTTGGACTTAAGTAAACTCTACTGTCGCCCTGCATAAGCCAAATTTCAGCGTTGCCAGTTTTACCATCTTGGCTTAAATTGATTGCCTTTGCAGGAATCGCGCGATCACCTTCACCAGGATCTTTAGCAACCCAATCATTGCCTTGCATGGAATATCGCACAATAAACTTCGGATCTTTTACACCGTTATTATCTGTAAACGTGTATTCTGCAATCTTGCCGAAATCATCATGAGCCGTAAAATCTCGCTTTACACCCTTCTTACTACCGTACCAAGTCCAAAGATTCCAACCAGCGTAATCCTTGTTTGTTCTGCGGTAGTGAACAGTAACGTTTAAGGTTTTGAGGTTATTAAGCTTGTCAGCAACTTCAGAAGGTGGTTCGGCAAAAGTATTTGAATCTCCTCCGTAAACCCAAGCTTCGCCAACACCATCTTCTATTTGCGAAATATTACGATTTCCACCATCCTTATTCCATCCCACTGTATCTGGATCAGTGGTGATAATAAATCCGACTTTTCCACTCTCGTAAGTACCATCAGCCTCAACTGTGTAAGTCTTACCGAAAACGTCTTGACCATTAAACTCATGCCATTTAGCAGGAGCATCTTTACCATCTGCATCTTTAAGACCCCAGATATAAACGCCCATATTGCGATTGTCACCATATCTTTGCTTATAATGAATAACAATCTTCGTCTTTAACGCAGAAGGCTTTGAAGATTCTGCTTTACAAGGAACGTTGGAAACATTAGTATCTACGCCAAGATTTTCGTTGACTACATAATTCTTTGCATTAGCAGGAATAGTGAAATCGCCATTCTGGCCATTTACGTGATACCACTTATTTACACCGTCGTTAAATACAGCTTTAAATTCACCACGATTAGTAATAGTCTTTGCAAACCAATTGCCACAAACTTTGCGCATTGGCAATCCAGGAGCTACAGTCCAATTATCACCACTTATTTGATAATGAATATTTACTGAGCTTGGATTACCTGCTTTATTTTTAGCATTGAAATATACCGTTGTTGACTGGTCTTTAACATCGTCAACATTGTATTTTGGATCAGATTTATCACGTGCTGGACCAGTTTTACTGGCGGCATCGGCTTTAGCACCAACATGCAAAGCAATTGCAGAATAAGGAGCAATAGTCGCAGCAACTTTACCACCTGTAACTTTAACAGTCTTAGAACAGTTTCCAGCCTCATACACATTGCAATACTCGCCGTCAAGCAAATCAGTCTTATACAAAACTCTCTTTGCATTTGGCGTATTGTTGATTGCTAAGAAGCCCTTCTTCTCGCGGCTAAATGCAATGTTATTGTTGTCACTCTCCTGCCAATTGGTGACTTTCGCACCATTTACAACATTAAAGAAGCCGACCATTCCGCGAATCGAAGTCCAACGCTGAGTGCACTGCCAGCCAGTTGTTGGAGAACAATCTACATCTGGAACAGACGTATCGGTCGCATTAGGCGCACCATCGTCTTTATTCTTTGCATCAAACCTATACCCCGAGTAAATATTTGGATTTCCATACGGATAGGCAAGCATAAACGCATTTGCAAGCTCGTAGCGAGGACCATCCTTATAGGTAAGTGTGCGCACATAATTTTCGCGAGGAGTATCCCAATTAGTAACGAAAATCGAAGCTTTATCGCTTTTAACAAGCCCATCAGTAATATTCTTTAGATTCGAAATTGAACCATAAAAATCGCTCTTTAATCGGTAAGAATATTGGAATTCGTTAACTTCACCTTCCTTTAAATGTTCACTAGGCTGTATTTCTTTAGCTTCAGAAGGATCACCAATCGTCTCCTGCATCCACCAAATGTCATCTGCCTTTTTACCAGATTGTTTTGCAGCTTCAGCTTTAATTGCAGCCATATCTGTTGGAGAAATATGCTTTACTGCATCTATACGGAAGCCAGCAACACCTAGCTCCAGCAAATGAGCAAAGTACTTACCTAATGTCTCGCGCACATGCGGCTTAGAAGTATCCAAATCAAGTAAGCCTACAAGCCTGTGAGTCCAAACTTCTTCAGCATTCTTGTAATTTTTAATATTTTCAGCACTCTGATGGAAATCATCCTTAGTATATCCAGCTGTTTTGAAAGTCTGCGCAGCCGCATCGTATTCACTTCCACCAACGCCAACAGTATCCTTATTACCGGCACCAGTCATGTGATTAATCACGGCATCAGCAATGATTCCAACGCCTGCATTTTTGCACGTAGTAATCATATTCTTAAACTCAGCTTTAGTGCCAAGTTTAGAATCAAGCTTATAGCTCACAGGCTGGTAAGAAGTCCACCACTGAGTACCCTTTACATGCTCATTCGGAGGAGACACCTGCACATACTTCACATCCTCAGGACCATAAGTTTGCTCACATTCCTTAGCAATACTCTTCCAATTCTGCTGGAATGCAGTAACAATAACACCCTTACGGTTAAGAGTTAGATTTTCATTGCTTTCGCTAGCAGCGTTTGCACTACCAGTAACAGCAAAACCAGTTACAAGCATTGCAACAGACGCAGCAACAGCAACCATCTTCGATGCAAAGTGTCGACGATGACTCATCAGTTTCCTTTCCTCCATTGGTATCAGCGCGTTTCTTCTTTGGACGCACTAATAGCTTAAATACGCAAACGATGGCTAGTACAACTATGTTGCTAGCCATCGCATAAATGCGCAATATAAGCGGAGGTAATTATATCACCGACATATTGACAATATTGCAAAAAGTAACTAAAGATTGTAATAATGTTAGTACGATTCTGATTGAAGCATACTCTTCAATTAAAACTTAACACTATTCTCAATTGTTAGTACTTTTATTTTTGAAATCGTCTTTTCCTTTCTTAAAACGCAAAGCCAAGGTAACAACCAAAGCTATAAAAATAGCAGCAAATATTAGCAATATTTTATTAACAACCCCACTGTTACCAAAATGCTTCACAGCCTTAATATGCAAAGCCACTGCAGAATGCGCAGGAATCGTAGTTTCAACTTTCCCACCGCTAATGGTTACGGTTTTATCGCAAATCTTTGATGCGTAAACATTGCAATACTCGCCATCTGGCAAGTCAGTATTGTACTTAACATCATTTTGTTTATCGTCATTATTAATAGCGAAGAAACCCTTATTTCCGCGGCTAAAAGCAATATTATTACTTTCATCATCTTGCCACTTAGTTACTTTCGTATCTTTCACAGCGTTGTAGAAACCAATCATGCCGCGAATCGAAGTCCAACGTTGAGTGCACTGCCACTTTGAATCCTTGCCACAGCTTGCATCAGGAACAGACGTTTCAGTTGCGCCAGGAGCACCTTCGTCACGCTCACTAAACTTGTATCCAGAATAAACATTTGGCGTACCATACGGGTAAGCAAGCATAAAAGCATTCGCAAGCTCATACAACTTGCCATCTTTGTAAGTAAGAACGCTTGTGGCATTATCTCGCTCAGTATCCCAATTGGTAACAAAAATAGCAGCACTCTTATTAGGAATAAGACCATCTGTAATATGCTTCAAATTGTCAATCGATCCAGAGAAATAATTGCGCAAACGGTACGAATACTCAAACTCGTCTACTTCACCAGTTCCAACATATTTATCTGGCTGATTTTCTTTCGCACCATTGCTGTCACCAATCGTTTCCTGCATCCACCAAATGTTTTCAGGCTTAATCCCACTCGCCTCGGATGCAGCCTTCTTAATAGCTTTCATTTCATTTGGCGCAATATGCTTTACAGCGTCCACGCGGAAGCCAGCAACTCCCATTTTTAGCAATTTTGCAAAATAGTTACCAAGAGTTTGCTGCACATGCGGCTTAGACGTATCCAAATCAAGCAAACCAACTAAACGATAATTCCAAACTACTTGAGCATCCCTATACGTGTAAATATCTTTATCTATTTGATGAAAATCATCTTTTGTGTAACCAGCGTCTGGATAGCTCTGGTTAGCAGCATCATATTTGCTTCCACCAACGCCCACAGTATCCTTATTACCAGCACCAGTTGTGTGATTAATTACGGCATCTACAATAATTCCAACCTTTGCTGCTTTACACGTAGTAATCATATTCTTAAACTCAGCTTCAGTGCCAAGTTTAGAATTTAGATTGTAGCTCACAGGCTGGTAAGAAGTCCACCAAGCCTTACCTTTAATATGATCTTCCGGAGGCGACACCTGAACGTACTTAACTCCTTCAGGACCGTACGTTTCTTTGCACTCCTTGGCAATACTCCTCCAGTTCTGTTGAAAAGCCGTAACAATAACGCCTTTTGGCGGAAGACCGTTTGTTGATTTAGTCGAAGCAAATGCTGAAGAGGCAGGAACAATAGTGAAAACGCACATTAACACTGTTGCTACAGCAGCAATTGCAGCACATGACACAAGCATTAGATTACGCTTGTAATTATTAATTAATTTGCGAGCATAATTACTTTTTTTACGCTCACTTATTTGCAATTGTGCACTGTGGATCATCTTCGTTCCTTTCACATTACGTACAGCACATTCATTGTTTCATTGTGCGAAAATGCTTTTATTATTATACGCTTTATCATTTATGTCTGAATATTAAAACGAAATAAAAAAAACGTCACTCAGCAAGCTAAGTGACGTTGTGCACGTGCCCCCGGTGAGACTCGAACTCACACTGCACAGATTTTGAGGCTGTTTCCTCTACCAATTGGGATACAGGGGCATTTTTAATTTTCCGCGTTTTTGCGCGACTTGTTGACTATAGCACACTTTTAGCCGTATGCAAATACCTCACACATTTTGGCGTGTCGCAAATAGAGCGATAGATAGGTACTCACTAATAGTAATGCGCGCAATCTGCAAAACAGAAAGCGCGCATTATACAAACTAAATATTCCTACGTATATGCTTACAAATAATCAAATTAGATTAATTGCACATATACGAAACTTAGTTAAGATTAGTCGCAAGCACCAACGGTGTGTACGTAGATGGAATCCGTACGACCAGCCTGACGTTCACCCTGAGCAGTGCTCAAGATAACAATCTGATCGCCGTCGGAAACCTTACCAGCTTCGCGAAGAACCTTGTCGGTGAAGATCATCAAATCGTGACGATTCATGTCATGGTAATCTTCATCAATCAAGAAGCCTTCAGTACCCCAGCTCAAAGCCAACCAACGATAGGTGTGCTCATTGTTGGTCAAGCCGTAAATTGGAGCGGTTGGACGTTCGCGAGAAATGCGATGAACCGTGCGACCAGTCTGAGTGTAGGCAACAATAGCCTTAGCGTTAAGCTTGTCAGCCAAATCAACGGCAGCAGAAGATACGGCGCCAGTGCTGGACATATCAAGCTCAACAGCAGGAATACGATCGTAGCCATGCTCAGTAGCATACTGAGAAATGCGAGACATGGTTTGAACAGTTACTGCAGGATACTTACCAACAGCAGTTTCGTTAGAAGTCATGGTTGCGTCAGCACCGTCGAGAACAGCGTTAGCGCAGTCAGAGGCTTCTGCACGGGTTGGAACTGGAGAGTTGACCATGGTGCCAAGAACTTCAGTAGCAACGATAACTGGCTTTGCGTAGCGACGAGAAAGCTCGATGCAACGCTTGGTAACCAGTGGAACCTCTTCAAGAGGCATTTCCACTGCCATGTCACCACGAGCAACCATAATGCCATCGAAGGTCTTAACAATCTCTTCCAAGTTTTCAACAGCCTGTGGCTTCTCAATCTTGGCAACGATCGGAATACGACGACCTTCTTCGTCCATGATTTCGTGAGCGCGATCAATATCGGTAGCGAAACGCACGAAGGACATAGCGATAATATCAGCGCCAGTGCGAATAGCCCAACGAAGATCAGCCTCATCCTTTTCAGTCAAAGCTGGGAGCGAAACTGCAACACCTGGGAGGTTAATGCCCTTGTGGCTGGAAACTGGGCCAGCAACAATAACCTTGGTGTGAACGTCGTTGCCTTCAACCTTGGTTACTTCAAGGCGAACCTTACCATCATCGATAAGGATTGGATCGCCTGCGTGGCAATCACCTGGCAAACCCTTGAAAGTGGTAGAAGTGCGGTGTTCATCGCCTTCAACATCATCGGTAGTGATGATGAACTCCTGGCCTTCTTCCAAATAAACCTTATCTTCACCATCAGCGTTCTTCTTGAACCAACCGCAGCGAATCTTTGGACCCTGCAAATCAACAAGAGCAGCAACATTGCGGCCGGTGGACTTGGAAGCTGCGCGAACGTTGTTGTACACACGCAAATGATCTTCAGGAGTGCCGTGAGAACGGTTCAAACGAGCAACATCCATACCAGCTTCAACAAGCTTGGTAATACCTTCCAACGATTCGGTAGCTGGACCAATAGTATCAACGATTTTGGCTTTACGCATAATGCCTACCTATTTTCTATTTCTGTTTATTTTTCATGAGCGCTTTAACGATACAAGCGTAAAACGCCCAATTCCGCTTTCTAGTGTATCAACGGATTGTGACCGCATATTGTATTTATGCGGCGTTTTGTGAACGTTCACAGAAAATCACATAAAATCGCAGATAATGCTTGAACAACACTCAGATAATGCTTGAACAATAGTTGAATAATAATTGAGAATAATAGTTATTTTCTAACTTTTAGCATCGCTCTTTTAGCATCGCTTATTTGCCGCAACTCTTTTGAACGTTTTGAGCCTGATTACTTGCTCTTTATTCGTGAGAAAGAGTATGAGGATGTTAAAACATATCAAGCATATGTTGAGCCTAAAGGTAGTCAACTTTTATTTGAAGATGAGTGGAAAGAAAAATTCTTAGGGCAGATTGAGAATAACTACAAGATTAACGATATTTTAGGAAGAGGATACAAGATTATAGGTCTTCCATTCTTTAATCAAGAAAACAGAATGTCTGAATTCGACAAAGTACTAAACGATTTAGTATCAAAATTATAGTGAGGTAATAAACTACAACATTTGTTCAGCGATTACCCAATCACAAATCTGCGACTTCATACAATAAACGCATAATTCAATCGTAATAGCAGAAAGCCTCACTCCGCGAGAAACTATCATGAAGTGAGGCTTTCTATTATTCAGTATTTAACTATTCAATTATTAACATTAATTAGCACCTGAATTACTCGCTGTCACGCCGAGAATTATCACGATGCTTTTTTGCAAAGAATGCTGCGAAAGCAGCAAGCACCGCAATTATAAACACACCCAACGCGGACATAATAGCAACAAATCTGTTAGAAGCTGACGACTTGCTCGACTCGGTAGTCTTGCTGGAATTATTAGCAGATTCAGAAGACTTGGAGTTAGAGTTTGCCTTGTTACGTGTACCGTTGCTCGCCTTGCTGCTTTCTTTGCTGTTCACCTTTACTTTACGCTTGGCTTCAGCATTATTCTTACTAGCGTTAGCGCCGGCTTTTGCACTAGTCTTCTTAGAACCGCTTGGCTTAGAACCATTTGCTTTAGAACCAGCAGTTTCAGAGCCGCTTGGTTTAGAATCAGTCGCTTTATTATCTTTAGCTTTATTGGTTTTAGCAGGATTCGAATTAGAGTTAGTACCATTCTTAGCGTGCGTTTTATGCGTTTGACCGTTCTTATGTTGAGCTGACGGAGAGTTTTGGGAGCCTCCACCATTTTCAGCACCTGCACTATTTTCAGCACCCGTACCACCCTCGGCGCCAGTACCAGTACCATAATTGGTGCCTCCGGTATTGAAATCATTACCAAAGTTGTTTGAGTCCGTAGACTGAATGTTGGTACCTTCGCCATTTGAACCTGTAGTCGAACCACCAGTGCTTCCAGGATTAAACCAAGGATACACGCCAGGATTCGTACCACCCGGGTTCACATTCGGATTCACGCCACCCGGATAAGCACCACCAGGATTGGTGTCACTGTCCGGTGTACCGCTTCCTTGTGTATCACTTCCCGGTGTATTGCCATCAGGATTTGTATTGCCGTGCTCAGTACCTCCTGATTCACTTCCGCCTTGATCACTTCCGCCTCGCCCAGGCTCACCAGTTCCACTCTGTCCTGGTGTTTCAGTTCCTGGTGTTTCAGTTCCGCCCTGTCCTGGTGTTACAGTTCCACCAGTTCCAGTTCCTGGTGTTACAGTTCCTGGTGTTTCAGTTCCGCCCTGTCCTGGTGTTACAGTTCCACCAGTTCCGCCTTGTCCTGGTGTTACAGTTCCAGTTCCCGGTGTTTCAGTTCCAGTTCCAGGTGTTCCAGTTCCAGGTGTTCCAGTTCCAGGTGTTCCAGTTCCAGGTGTTCCAGTTCCCGGTGTTACAGGATTCGGGTTCGGTTGAGGAGTCGGTGGTTCAGGAGTTGGAGCCGGTGGCTCAGTTTCTGTAGTCGTAGAAGTATGAGGATCAGTCAACTCACCCGTATCAGGATTAACAGTATACGTTGTAGTAATAATCTTCTTACCCTCATGAGTAACCTGCTTATTACCGACTTTAGTTACACCGTCTTGAGCAGCAACAACTACTTTCTCGATACCATTGCTATTTTCTTTCTTACCATCTTTGGCATCTTTTTCTACCTTCTTTTCTTGATACTTAAGGGTTGGATCCGGCTCATACTTCATCTTGGCTTTAATAACCCAAGTCGTAACACCACTATCAGTCTTAGGAACATTAAGATTCAGTGTTATAGTTCCTAGGTAAAAGTACTTAGCACCATTATAACCAAAATCTTCACTACCATTATTCGTAAAATTGATTTCTACCGTACCAGAATATGGCAGTTTATTTTCATTAATAGTAAACGTTCCGTTGTTTATGCTACCTAAACTGTTGTCTTTCACAGTGAAAACAACGTTTTTTGCTAAATGTTTATTACCTTTAATAATCAAACTGGTGCTCGGACTAGTAGAATCAATAGACAACTTATCAAAAGAATAAATATATTCTAGTTTTGGCGAATTCTCCAATACACTAAGATTCGAAATATTGGAGCCGCTAATAAGAAGCTCTATTAGTTTTGGCAAATTCCGCAACACGCTAATATCCGAAATATTGGAATCTCTAATATCAAGGTACCCTAGGCTCGATAATTCTCCTAGCACATTAATATCCGGAATATTACAACCATTAATATCAATGGATCGAATAACTTGAAAATTCCGCAACACGCTAATATCCGAAACCTTAGTATAACCAATACCTAGAGCATTTAAATTCAATTTACTCAACGCAGTAATATCAGAAATATTGTTATAATCCAAAAAAAGATCATCCATTTTTTTCAAACTACTCAACGCAGTAATATCAGAATCAGAAATATTGTTATTCCTCAAATATAATGTCTGTAGGTTTGTCAATTTACTCAACGCAGTAATATCAGAAATATTGTTATCACTTAAATTAAGTACTATAAGATTTGTCAAATCACCCAGCCCAGTAACATCAGAAATATTGTTATCAGTTATATCAAGTATTGTTAAGTTTGTTAAACCCTTCAACGCAGTGAAATCCGTAACATTATTATAATCAAGATCAAGTTCTGTTAGACTTGTCAAACCACTTAATGTAGTAAGATCCGAAACCTTGTTATTTTCAAAGCTAAGTTTCGTTAGGCTTGTCAAACCCTTCAACGCAGTAAAATCCGTAACATTATTACAATCAAGATTAAGTCTTGTTAGGTTCTTAAAGTGTTCAAGCCCTTTCAAATTATGAATAGTATTACTAGCGTTCATACTATCAGTATTCTTATTGCTTAAGTCTGCCTCATCCAACCTCTCAGCATCAGCAATTGTAATATCTGTCGCATCACTAGAAATATAGTTGTTTTCTTTCATAACTGCAAGCAGTTTGCTTTTTAAAGCTTTATCTGGGATATCAATAACTTGATTCTCGACATTCTCAGAACTGCTTCTATCTGCGTACGTAGCAGAAGTAGAAGTAGAAGCAGAAGCAGCAGCATTGCTGCTCGCATAAGCTACCTCAGGCGTACTATTTGCAACAACACCCATTGAAGTTGCAATCCCAACGCTAACAATAATCGGCAAAACCGAATTACGCTTCTTCTTACTACTCTCCATAATAATCAACCTCTAATCATCAATCTCTACAATGAGTAAAACAATTGTAAATAAAAGTAGGCTTTAATTTACTTGATGACTTTTGCTGAAATATGTAATAGAATAAGTAGAGAATGGGCGGAAATCATGCTCATAATTTTGTAAATTAAAGTCTAGATTTATTTACAAATTTTTTTCAATTTTTCTTGCATGTAGCCACTTAGAAAACGTAGTATGCGAAACAGAAAGCATTTCTGCACCCTCACGCAAATTTACCTGTCCACGCTGCCACCTAGTCGCCACAGCATAAAAATCATCAGGAACCTCAATCTTTGACCTACCAAACACCACACCTCTTTGTCTGGCAACACGAATTCCTTCCATCTGTCTTTGATGAATATTTTCTCGCTCAACTTGAGCAACATACGATAAAATCTGCAATACAAGATCTGCAATAAACTTACCTGTTACACCATCTATATGTTTTCTCGTATCCAGCAAAGGACAATCCAACACTACAATATTTGCTTCTTTTTCTTTTGTGATTTTGTTCCATTGCTCAATAATCTCATCATAGTTTCTGCCTAAACGGTCAATCGACTTCACAAACAACTCATCACCAGATCTCAAACGTCTAAACAATCTCAAATAATTTCTACGATTGAAATCCTTCCCTGATACCTTGTCAACATAAATACAGCCTTTCATAATGCCACTGTCTTCCAAAGCCTTAAACTGTCTGTCTACACACTGATCCTTTGTAGACACCCTCGCATACCCATAGCGCATACTTATTATCTACTCCTTTTTTGAACACCATTATTTCAAAAAAGAAAAGAATAATTCAGCATGAAGAATTATAAAACCCCACTTCACAGGGTGGGTGCAAAGTGGGTGCACTTTTTAACGTTAACATCCTGTGCACTCAACCCTAGAGCGTCGACATGTTCCCTCATACAGCCAAACTGCACTCAAAAACCACGCCGAGCCAGCTTACAGCCGCTTCGCATTAAACCTTTTAACGATAGCCCTCGCTAAACCCTGCTGCACAAGGGCAAAAATGCACCCACCTATTAAGCCCTAGACATCAATACGACACTCTCAACGTGGATTGAGAGAACGGGTAGTATAGCTACACTTTTTTGAGTGCACACTATTGATAGTGGGTGCACTTTTTAACGATAGGAAAAGCTATCGTTAAAAGGTTTAAGATTGGCTTGATAGCGCATTACATTACAACTGTTCCAGTTGCTTAGCCTGGTCTCTCCTCACGTAAATAACCGCGAGTATTTGAACTTCTTTTCTATTCTCATCAACACAAAAATAAACGTAATAATTTTTTACGCGTATTCTTCTAAAACCAAGCTCACGCCACGGTTGCTCACCAATTAACTTCACACGATAAGGCATCGTCTGTAAAGACATCATTTCCGACTTCAACAGCTCGAGTATTCTTTTAGCTATTATCGGCTCTTTTAACTCAGTGGCAATATATTCTCGAATAAGTGCAAGATGCTCTTTCGCCTGACGAGTAACTTTTATCTTATACTCATCCATTAAAGACCTCGTTCAAGCTCTTCAAAAACATCATCTATCGGATAACTATCACCACGAACCGCCTGATCATAACCTTTAGCCATCAACGCGTTAAACGTTTTCTCATCCATATCATCTTGCGCTGGAAGAGACTTTGGAATAGTAAGCGAAAACGGAATACCCTTATTAAGAATGATTTGACGATAAAACATGTCAATAGCAGTAGCCCTAGGAATTCCAATAGTTTCCAAAATCTTCTCCGCCTGCTGCTTAATATTTTCTTGTATTCTCACATTCACATTCGCACTTTTAGTAACTGCCATATCAATCAACCTCCATACGCATATAATAAATTATTGTGTCGCATATTGCAACACAATTTATATGAATAAGATCCCTCAGCTGCCATACATGTTTTTCGTGTTCGTGTTACCTTCGCATTGCCTTTGTATTACCGCTTTTTATAGCACAGTCAAGTACCATGATGCCGGCGATAACTCCATCTATTCTATAGGTTGATTTTTGAACATAAGAATAGACTAAAGAAAATTCAATAGTCTGGATTTTATAATATCTCCACATGAAATTGAGTGGTCTAGTTTCATCACGTGTTGGATACAACGAAAACTTACCCTTAAACTATGAAGCTATTTCTTTGAACTCTAAAAATTTAACCTTGAATTCTGAAACCTTTTTAGACATCAAAAAAGACGGTATTACTACCGCCTTAATTATTTACACATAACGCTTTTAGATCTAGATTTCTATTTCATAGAAACCTGATCCTTGCTAAGCTCTACAAACTGGGATTTGTTGTAGTTATCTCCCATTTTCTTTAATTCCATATGTAATACACAAACAAATACTATCTCAATAATACATGCCGCAACAGCAACCGTTGTGCCGTTTAATGCACATCCTAAAATCAAGGAAATCATCGGAATGGAAATTGCAGCAACTGTATATCCCTTTGATTTATACAACCATGAATACGGCAGTAAATGTGCTCCAAACACCATAGCGTATACCATAATCATCTTTCCCGGAACCGCACTAAACACCCACATAACGATTAATAAATAAATCATTTGATTTAAGGTGAAAAGGAAACCTAATTGTCCAAGTGGATTTTGTTTTGAAAAGATATCCACCTTTATAAGTTTACCAATGAGCCAAGCCAGCGGTAATAATGGGCATGAACAGCAAAATACCAATAAATTTTTCATATCCATATTGATATCTAAAACTGACACAAGTACTATCAGAAGCCATATAATCACCGATGCCATGATAAACGGCAATCCTTTTTTCTGCTTTATGATGATATCATTCCTCAATTCATCTAAGCTCATTGATTTCTCCTTCAAATGCTAATTTACACAATCTGATATTCAACGTCGTGGCAGTGTAAAGGCACTACGGTAATCAATCCAAAATATAAGTATTTCAAGTATCAAGGTTTGAGACTCCGCTTTAGCCTTCTGATTTTCTTCTTCCTCTCCACCGAATTCAATGATCATTGCTCCGGAATCAACGCGTATTCTGCGCCTTTCGAGACTCAGATAAGCGTAATTGTATCATTATCTATGTTTTCATTATCTATGTTTTCATTATCTATGTTTTCATTATCTATGTTTTCATTATCTATGTAAGAGAGTACATCTTCGAACTGCTCTAAAGGTATCCTGGCTAATGTTTTCGGCTGATTGTTCCGT
>NZ_LRTV01000001.1:0-74101 GCF_003408845.1 Gardnerella massiliensis | reverse complement strand
CCCCCCCCCCCTAGACTTTTTCCCATGTTAAAAAGAGCATCACTATACGTAACTATTCTCATAACATGGTTACTACTATTCTTAATCTTTACACCATTCGCTATTAGAGAATACGTTTTTTCTGGAACAAGAAACACTACGCTAGATATTCTCATAGCATTAAACGCAATCTTCATAATCTACTTCTGGCTAAACGGCACTAAAGATATAATCTACGTACTATGGTTCTACCCGCATAAAAAATCCATTACACAATACGTTCAAAAAGTCTCTTGCATGCCAATACCAGCAAACAAGCGTATCGTAATGCTCTACTGTACTTGCAACGATTTCGAAGGTGACTCACTCACGCAATGCTTAAAACAAAAGTACGCCGGATCAGTCAAAACAATCATCCTCGATGATTCTAGTAACCCTAATTACAAAAACAAAGTAGACGAATATGCTAAAGAACATAATGTAGAAGTAGTACGCCGCGAAAATAGAAAAGGATTCAAAGCAGGAAATCTCAACAACTATTTACACGGACGAACCGACTACGATTACTTTGTTATTCTCGACAGTGATGAAATCATCCCTTCAGATTTTATTATTCGATGCTTGCAATACTTCCAATACTTTAAAAACGCTGGAATTGTGCAATGCAATCACGTAGCAACACGTAACATTAACCGCTTTATGCACCTACTACACATTGGAGTGAACAGTCACTGGCCTGTGTACCAAACAATGAAACATCACTATGGTTTCATGTCTCTACTAGGGCATGGCGCGATGGTAAGTCGAGAATGCTACGAAGCAGTAGATGGATTACCAGAAGTTGTTGCTGAAGACTTATGCTTATCAATCGAAGCACGCAGTAAAGGATACTATGTTGCTTTCGCACCGAACATAACATGCGAGGAACAATATCCGATTGACTATCTAGCTTTTAAGAAACGACATAGTAAATGGACGCAAGGTAATTTCGAGTTCATGAAATGCTACACTAAACGCATTTTTACATCTAAAATGCGATGGTTTGAAAAACTAGATATTTTCCTGTTTACCTACAACCTGCCATTAACATCACTTTTCACATGCTATGTAGCAATGAATATCATATTCTTCCCAGCACTGCACTACGATTTACATTATCCAGCATGGCTACTTGTACCAACCGTAATATTTTTCATGGCACCGATGCTAAACGACGTATTCTTCTGGCTTGGTAAAGTATCTATCAAACATTTACTACACTACATGCTTTTTACTTTCTGCTTGTACGGTTCAATGCTTTACGTGTCAATGAAATCATCATTCCTAGCACTTACAGGAAGAAAAGCCGTATTTGTTGTCACACCAAAAACAACGCAACATATTACGCTAGTTGAATCATTACGAATGAACATTCAAGAAATAATATTCTCAATAGTTCTTATCACTCTCTCATGCGCGTTCAAAGGCGGAATACTACCAGTCATTCTCATAGTAGCACCAACGCTTTTCAGCATATATTTAACAATGTACTCGAACTCTAAAAAACCTATCGATACTCCACACCATGTTAGAAACAATTACAAAACAAGAAGACCACTCGCACACGCATACAGGTGATATAAACCCACAAAGATAACAGTTATTAAAGAAACTTGTAAAAAGTAGAAATTAGGGCGAGCACATTGATTACTATAAAGTACTCGCCTTAATTTATGGGATTTATGTGCTGCGATTAACGCACGATTATTTATTTGCAACGATCATTTATTAGCTTACTTATTACGCTCACTTATTAGCCTCATCCATTTGACGCAACTCTTTCTTTAGATCGCGTATTTCGTCTCGTAGACGAGCAGCCAACTCAAACTGCAGTTGCTCAGCAGCAACATGCATTTGATCGCTCAAATTTTTAATCAGCGACATAATCTCATCCTGCGGAAGTTCGGAAATATTCGCCATACGCTTTTCTTTACTTACCCGCCCAAGATTCGGCTCTTTTGGCACGCCATAATGCGAGTTACCGGCCTTATTAGCATTTCTGTAACCGCCTGCTAGCAAAGTTTGCGTATCAACATCTTCCTTAGCAAGCATGTCGTTCACATCACTAATCTTCTTTCGCAAAGGCTTAGGATCAATTCCATGCGCTTTGTTATACGCTATTTGCTTTTCGCGTCGACGCTCTGTCTCACTAATCGCCTTACTCATAGCATCCGTAACAGTATCCGCATACATAAGCACAGTTCCAGAAACGTTACGAGCAGCGCGACCAATCGTTTGAATAAGCGAACGGTAAGATCTTAAGAAGCCTTCCTTATCTGCATCCAAAATCGCAACAAGCGAAACTTCCGGCAAATCCAAACCCTCACGAAGCAAATTAATGCCAACAATCACATCAATTTTGCCTTCGCGAAGCTCGCGCAAAAGCTCCACTCTGCGCAAAGTATCAACATCCGAATGCAAGTACTCAACTTTAATACCAAGCTCAAGGAAGTAATCAGTTAAGTCTTCCGCCATTTTCTTGGTAAGCGTAGTAACAAGCACACGCTCATCTTTTGCCACTCGCGCCTTGATCTCCGCAAGCAAATCGTCAACCTGGCCTTCCACAGGGCGAACCTCAATCTTAGGGTCAAGCAAACCGGTTGGCCTAATAATCTGCTCAACTACACCATCCGAAAGTCCAAGCTCGTAATCTCCAGGCGTTGCAGAAAGATACACGGTTTGACCAACGCGCTCCAAAAATTCCTTCCACTTTAACGGACGATTATCCATTGCAGAAGGAAGCCTAAAGCCATGCTCTACAAGCGTTCTTTTACGCGAAGCATCTCCCTCATACATAGCTCCGATTTGCGGCACTGTTACATGCGATTCGTCCAAAACTAGCAAAAAATCGTCTGGGAAAAAGTCAAGCAAAGTATGCGGAGGCGTGCCTGCATCGCGGCCGTCAAAATGCCTCGAATAATTCTCCACTCCTGGGCAAACTCCAACCTGACGCAACATTTCCAAATCGTACGTAGTTCGCATTTCCAAACGCTGAGCTTCCAGCAATTTATTCTGCTTTTTAAGTTGCGCTACCCTTTCGTCGCGCTCTTTCTCAATCGCCTCTAACGCGCGCTCCATGCGCTCCGGCCCTGCAATATAATGCGACGCTGGGAAAATATGGACACTACTCTCCTTGCGAATTACTTCTCCTGTAAGCGGATGCAGCATGGCAATTCTGTCGATTTCGTCACCGAAGAACTCAATTCTCACAGCTAATTCCTCATACACTGGAATAATCTCAACTGTGTCACCGCGCACTCTAAAAGTTCCACGCGTAAAAGCAATGTCATTGCGCTTGTATTGCATGCTCACAAATTGACGCAATAAATCGTCCCGCTCAAGCTGCTCACCAACGCTTAACATAAGCATTCGCTCGGCATACTCCTCCGGAGTACCAAGTCCATAAATACAAGAAACTGTAGCAACAACAACGCAATCCCGTCGCGTAAGCAAATTCGCTGTAGCAGCGTGACGAAGACGCTCAACATCATCGTTAATATTCGAGTCTTTTTCAATATACGTGTCTGTTTGCGGAATATACGCTTCCGGCTGATAGTAGTCGTAATAAGACACAAAATAGCTCACAGCATTATCTGGCATCAGCTCACGGAACTCCGCACAAAGCTGAGCTGCCAAAGTTTTATTCGGTTCAATAATAAGCGTCGGCCGTTGCAAACGCTCAATAAGCCAAGCTGTTGTAGCAGTTTTACCAGTTCCCGTAGCACCCATTAAAACAACATCGTTTTCGCCGTTTTCAATGCGATTTGCCAGCTCGTCGATTGCTTGCGGCTGGTCTCCAGAAGGCTTGTATGGCGCTTTTACTACAAAAGGCTTGTTTGTGCGCTGAATTTTATTCGACATGATTATTTACTTCCCTAGTTTTTTACTTCCCCAATTTCGCCATTTCAGCGCTTTTATCGTTTATTTCGCGCAACCATGATTGTAACGTATCATCAACGCTGTCAAGCATAGATTCCATTGGTTTAGTTGAATCAACTACAAAATCCGCGATTTTCCTTCGCATAATCTCTTCAACTTGATTATTTATGCGCTGCTCCGCCTGATTCTGGCTCATTTTGCGCTCGTTTATCATTCGCGCAATGCGAACATCTTTAGGCGCTTCAACTGTAATAATATGGTCAAAACTAAATGGAATGCTGTCAATTACTTGCGCAAGAAGAGGAATATCGTGCACAATAACTGAACTCATGCTACCTAATATATTGCAATTTTCTTCAGAAATTTTATTAACATATTCACTTTCTAAAGTCTTCGCTAAATCATAAATAGCAGGATGAATTATAGACTCAATCTTACTTAACGCTTGCTTATGCACATCATCATCGCCAAAAATATGCTCTGCAATAAACGCACGATTTAATGAACCATCATTCTTAACGGCACTTTCCCCAAAAATGTCTACTATTTGCTGCAATACTGCGCTTCCTGGTTCCACTACTTTACGCGCTAAAACATCGTAATCTATAATAAACGCACCTAGATTTCGCAAATGGTTCACTACAGTAGATTTCCCAGCTGCAATTCCGCCCGTTACAGCAATCCGCATCATTGTCATATATAAATTATAAGTAATGCCCCAGTAACTAATTACCGAGGCACTATACACTAAATAATAATCGTAAAATTAGTCTTTTAACTCAGCACCATCAGCATCCTTATGCCACTTAGTTCCAGGCTTTGAGCAAAGAATCAAAATGCCTTCAACACATGACCATATAATCGAAATACCTGCAAGCAAACCAATAGAAAGAACAGAAATCAACAATTGGGCAATAGCCTTGCCTTTAAAACCAAGGTAAAAATTGTGGATACCTAAAGATCCTAAGAAAATTGCTAGCAAACCTGCAACAATTTTATTGCGCGAACTTACTAAAGTTGCTTTAATGTTCTCCGAACTATTCCCATCGTACGAAGGGAACTGAGCATTTTTCTGATTGTTGTCAAACGTGCTCATAATCTTCACCAATCCTTTTAATAATTATGATTAATGTTTAAAAGCATCATATAATCATGATTCTTAAAAGAAAATTAATTGTACCTATATTTAATTACAAAACTTGAGTCACAAAAATACTCGTAAAACATACTCAAAATAGTAGTCAAACATAAACAAAATTGCCCCGATGATCACTCATCAGGGCAATTGTTAATAAGGTTCTAGTAGAAAGTAGAACCTACTTCTTTTCGCTCAAAAGCTGTTCGCGCAAAGCTGCAAGCTGATCGGAATCAGCTAAAGCACCTTCGTTAGATGCTTCAGAAGAATAGTTGGAAGCAACTTCTTCCTTCTTTTCTTCCTTAGCTGGCTTCTTTTCGGCTTCTTCGCTCTGGCCATCAGCAGCAGCAGATTCAGCTGCAGCTGCAAGTTCCTTAGCAGCGAATGCCTTGTGCTCTTCCCAAAGCTCGTGAGCTGCAGCATACTGAGCTTCCCACTCTTCGCGCTGCTGCTCGTAGCCAGCCATCCACTCATTAGTGTTTGGATCGAAGCCTTCTGGGTACTTGTAGTTGCCTTCAGCATCATATTCAGCTGGCATGCCGTAGAGAGCTGGATCGAAATCTTCAGAATTTGGATCAACAGCTTCAGTAGCTTGCTTCAAGGAGAGGGAAATGCGACGACGATCGAGATCTACGTCGATAACCTTCACGAATACTTCTTCGTTAGCCTTAACAACAGTTTCTGGATTCTCTACGTGACGGTTTGCAAGCTCAGAAATGTGAACCAAGCCCTCAATGCCGTCTTCAACGGAGATGAACACACCGAACTGAACGATCTTGGTGACCTTGCCCTTAACAACCTGTCCAGGAACATGGGTGCGAGCGAAGCGCTGCCATGGATCTTCCTGAGTTGCCTTAAGGGAAAGGGAAATACGTTCGCGATCGAGATCAACGTCGAGAACTTCAACGGTAACCTTATCGCCAACCTTAACAACCTCAGATGGGTGATCGATGTGCTTCCAAGAAAGCTCAGACACGTGAATGAGACCGTCAACACCGCCGAGATCAACAAATGCACCGAAGTTCACGATAGAAGACACAACGCCTTCACGAATCTGACCCTTCTTAAGCTGCGAAAGGAAGGTCTCACGAACTTCAGACTGGGTTTCCTCAAGGAACTGACGACGAGAAAGCACAACATTGTTGCGGTTCTTATCGAGCTCGAGAATCTTAGCCTTAATCTTCTGGCCGATGTATGGAGAGAGATCACGAACGCGACGCATCTCAACCAAGGAAGCTGGGAGGAAGCCACGAAGACCGATGTCAACAATCAAGCCACCCTTAACAGCCTCAATAACGGTACCTTCAACAATACCGTCAGCATCCTTAATCTTCTCGATATCGCCCCAAGCACGCTCATACTGTGCACGCTTCTTGGAGAGAATAAGACGTCCTTCCTTGTCTTCCTTAGTGACAACAAGGGCTTCGATGGTGTCGCCAACTTCGACAACGTCATCTGGATCAACGTCTTTCTTGATGGAAAGTTCACGGGAAGGAATTACACCTTCAGTCTTGTAGCCGATGTCCAACAATACTTCGTCGTGATCAATCTTTACGACGGTACCTTCAACTAAATCACCATCATCAAAATTCTTGATGGTTGAATCGACTGCCTTGATGAAGTCTTCTTCGGTGCCAATATCATTAATCGCAACCTTGGCGACTTCGTTATTATTCTCTGCCATTATTTATTAGTGGTTTCTTCTTGGGGTGGATATTACTCGATATTAAATTATGCGTTTATTCTTGCGCATGCACTATACACGCGCTCTGTCAATGTTATATACAGGCATAGCCAAAATTACCGTTTTACTTCGGGCGTGTCGCACTCATTGCTTATCAAGTGCTCTCTCAGCCATATCAACAACATTCGCCAGAAGCATCGAGCGAGTCATAGGTCCTACCCCGCCCGGGTTTGGAGAATACGCCCCAGCAATTTCACGACAAGCCGGATCAACATCGCCCTTTACGCGATACCTGCCAGCTTCCTCATCAAAAACTCGAGATACGCCAACGTCGACAAGCACTGCACCAGGCTTGACATCCTCTGGCTTTACAAAACCAGCGCAACCCATTGCTGCAATAATAACGTCAGAACGACGCATAATCTCTTGCACATTGTGCGTACGAGTATGACACAACGTGACAGTAGCATCCACTCCTCTTCGCGTAAGAAGAAGACCAATAGTTCTTCCAACTGTTATGCCACGACCTAAAACACAAACTTCTTTCCCAGAAAGATCAATATTATATTCGTCAAGCAAAGCTAAGATTCCTCTAGGTGTGCAAGGCAATGGAGTTGTAATATCCCCAGAAACATGCGTCACCAACTCACCCAAGTTATACGGGTGCATGCCATCGCAATCCTTCAACGGATCGATAGCAGCAATCACTTTTTGAAAATTCACATTTTTAGGTAAAGGCAACTGAACAATAAAACCCGTGCACGAAGGATCGTTATTGAGCTTGTCTATAGCCTGCAAAATATCCGCTTCACTAGCGGTATCTGGCAACTCACAACGAATAGATCGAATCCCAACTTCCTCACAATCCTTGTGTTTTCCGGCAACATACTTTACCGAACCTGGATCTTCACCAACCAATAATGTACCTAATCCCGGTTCCATGCCACGTTCGCGTAATTCTGCTACACGCTTAGCCAAATCTTTTTTAATCTTACTAGCCAATGTACTGCCATCGAGCACTACAGTCATGAATCGTTCCTCCCAACTCGCACAATTCGTAAGGATAGGCTATCGTGAAGTATGGAAGTATGTGATCAGTAGGAGTCGAGCTGCACTGTATGCGAGCGCCGACACATCGTTTAACACGGGAGGAATCACAGCGATGCGTACCATCATTCATGCCATGAAAAAAATCAGCAAAACTGCTTCAGTATGCTTCATGGCGGCTGCAATAGTATTAGGTTTTGCCGCTTGCGGTCAACCAGAATCAAAACCTCAAGTAAAAACTCCATCGGCAGCTCCACATATTACTGTTATCTCCACAGTTGACACATGGGGCAGCTTAGCTCGAGAAATCGGCGGCAACGATATTAAAGTCACTTCCCTTATGACAGGAGCCACTGCAGATACCTCCTCTTTCAAACCTCGCTCTCGAGACTTACAAAAAATACAAAACGCGCAAGTTATGGTTACCAACGGAGCTGGCTACGATGATTGGGCTAATAAAATTCGCCCTAAGAAAGCTGAAGTTATCAGTGCTGCCGCAACGGTAGGCGCATTAAACGGAGATAATCCATATCTTTGGTTTTCCCATGACGCAAGAGAAGCTATGGCTTCTTCTATGGCAGATACTTTTTCGAGAATTCAGCCTTCTAAAAAGCGCGCTTTTGCACAACGTTTAGCGAATTGGCAAAAGAACGAAAAGAAACTTACTACTTTCCTGCAAAACTTTGCGAAAGAAAATGGCAATGTAAAGTATGCTGAAACTTCACCTATTCTTTTCTGGCTTATGTCGGATTTGAATTTAAAAAGCAGCACTCCTAAAGAATATGCAGAAGCGGTAAGTAACAATACTGACCCGCAACGTTCAAGTATCGAAGCATTCCAAAAACTTATTGAAGAACGCGGAATCGACATACTTATTGGCAATAGTCAGCAAGGAAACGATACGCTTAATTTCCTCAACGGTATAGCGGGAAGAAGCTACACTGCCACAGTACGCGTCAGCGAATTAATGCCAAAATACGCGAATACTCTCAATCAGTGGATTATGAAAATTTGCGACGACATTCATAACGCGTTAGAAGAAACCAAAGCAATGCGTAAGAATGAGGACCAAGAAAACACTAAAAAGCCTATTACTGAAAAGCCTCGCGTAGTTGAAAACACGAATCCTAAGGACTCTCATGAAGGTCAACAGGACCCAGGCAAGTAAGCAATAAAGACACCTAGACATGAAAAAATCTCCTGCAGAATATGCAGGAGATTTTTTATACGTACAGTTCACATGTCAAAACTAATTGAACAATTTATGACAACAGCAGTTAGAGCAGTATATGCTGTCACAGTGCATGCTGCTTGCGGACTACTTTTTCTTAGACTTCTTGTTCCGCTCTTCAAGCAAAGCCAAGGTCTGATCGGCAGGTTCTTCAGGAGCAACAGTATGGTGATGCTCGTCACCTGGCTGCGGATCTTTATAGCCAAGATTTACATCGAGAAGACGCTCAGCTTCCTGCTCATCAATCTTTTCAGACAAAGCAATTTCAGAAATTAAAATGCTGCGTGCGCGAGCAAGCATACGCTTTTCGCCGGCAGATAATCCGTGTTCATCCACGTCTCGCTGTGACAAGTCTCGGACAACCTGCGCAATATTATTAACGTCACCCGTAGCAATTTTTTCAACGTTTAACTTATAGCGACGCGACCAGTTCATTTCTTTTTCAATTATTGGTGTGCGCAAAATTTCAAACACTTTCGCAACTTCTTGAGCACCAACAATGTCGCGTACGCCTACTTTTTTGACGTTATCGACCGGCACATTGATTTCCAGACCATCCGACGATAACACTACTAAGCGTAAATACTGACGAGTTACACCCTTTACAGTGCGTTCACTTATTTCTTCAACACGAGCCGCACCGTGACGAGGATAGACGACCATATCGCCGACTTGATATTCCACAGAACCCTCCGTACACACAGAAAAACTCATAACAGTCTCTCATAAGCCTAAGACTTGAAAAAACTTTCATAATTTTTTCACAATAGTGCGAAACACACGCGACTTACGGCAATAAAGCATGTATGATAGGCAACATGAGTACAGTTACTAACATCAATGAAGATGCAGTCGCAGTTCCAGTCCGTCAGGACGTATTAGCTGCGGTGAGCAATGCAGAGTATTACAATCCACACGAGGTTCTCGGTGGTCATCTTGGATCTGGCAAGTTTGCCGATACCGTAACAGTCCGCGTATTGCGTCCTATGGCTAAGAAAGTCGTCATTCTTACTAAGAGTGGCGAATATGAAGCAACGCACGAATATAACGGTATTTTTACCGCTGTTATTCCTGCAGTAAAACACGCTAAGGCTAAGACTTGGTCGGTGCCAAGTTACCGTATTTATACTGTTGAAATTGACGGATCGGAATCGACTGACGACGATCCATACCGTTACTTGCCGCAAGTTGGCGAACTTGACATGTACCTGTTCGGTGAGGGACGTCACGAGCGCCTTTGGGAAGCACTTGGCGCCCACGTTAAGACGATTACCGATTCATGGGGACTTGTTTCACCAGAAACCGGAAAGATGGTGAAGAAAGTAACTGGTACCGCATTTTCTGTGTGGGCACCTAATGCGCGTGCAGTGCGAGTAGTAGGTAACTTCAACTATTGGAATGGCCGTCGTCACGCCATGCGTTCCCTCGGATCTTCCGGAATTTGGGAACTGTTTATTCCAGATGTCACTGCTGGCGAAGTATACAAGTTTGAAATTCTCACGCAGTCCGGCAATTGGATTATGAAAGCTGATCCAATGGAGCGCTCGCACGAAGTGCCACCTAACACTGGATCCATCGTTGTAGATTCTGAATTTAAGTGGCATGACACTTCTTGGATGGAACATAGAGCAAAGACTGACGCTCACAATGGTCCAATAAGTATTTACGAAGTGCAGGCTAACAGCTGGAACCGCGATTTTGGTAACTATCGTGAGCTTGCAGATCATCTTGTTGATTATGTGCAAAGAGAAGGCTTTACTCACGTTGAGTTTATGCCACTTACGCAATATCCATTCTCTGGATCCTGGGGTTACCAAGTTACAGGTTACTATGCTGTAGATTCTCGTCTCGGCTCCCCTGATGATTTCAAGTATTTGGTTGATAAGCTTCATAAAGCTGGCATTGGTGTAATTATGGATTGGGTGCCAGCCCACTTCCCTAAGGATGATTTCGCTTTGGGCCGCTTCGATGGCACAGCTCTGTATGAAGATCCAGATCCAATGCGTGGTGAACATCCAGATTGGGGTACTTACATCTTCAACTTTGGGCGTCATGAAGTGCGCAACTTCTTGGTTGCTAATGCTTGCTTCTGGCTCAACGAATACCATGTCGATGCTCTCCGCGTTGACGCTGTTTCTTCGATGCTGTACTTGGATTACAGCCGCGAGAACGGCCAGTGGAGACCAAATATTTATGGTGGACGCGAGAATCTTGAAGCTATCGACTTCATTAAGGAAGCAAATGCTACAGCGTACAAGAATAATCCTGGCATCATGATGATTGCCGAGGAGTCTACTGCATACCAAGGCGTAACCGCACCAACCGACATGGGCGGCTTAGGCTTCGGTTTGAAGTGGAATATGGGCTGGATGCACGACACTTTGCAGTATCTTAAAGAAGAACCAATTAATCGTCGTTGGCATCACAACGAAATCACATTCTCCATGGTGTACGCTTATTCCGAGCACTATGTACTGCCATTGAGCCACGACGAAGTTGTGTACGGCAAGGGATCCTTGCTCGGCAAGATGCCAGGCGATGAATGGCAACAGTTTGCTGGACTTCGTGCACTGCTCGCCTATCAGTGGTCTCATCCAGGAAAGAACCTTCTGTTCATGGGTGGTGAAATTGGCCAATCGAGCGAATGGAACTTCAATACTTCTCTCAACTGGAACGAGCTTCAGTGGCCATTCCACCAAGGAGTACAGAAGCTTGTTGCGGATCTTAACGCGCTATATAAGAGCTCTCGTGCGTTCTGGAGCCAAGACTTTACTCCAGATGGATTCCAGTGGCTCACCAGCGACGATTCTGATCACAACACCTTAAGTTATGTTCGTATTGGCGATGATGGTGAAGAAATCGTTGTGATAGTGAACTTCTCCGGCCAAGCTTGGCAGGATTATCAAGTTGCATTGCCAAAGGGTGGTCAATGGGAAGAAATATTGACTACAGACGACGCCAAGTATTGCGGATCTGATATCCACAACGGCACCTTCACGGCAGCTGCTGAAGAATATCATTCCCGCCCGTACTCTGCAAGAATTACCGTTCCAGCATTGGGTGCAGTATTCTTGAAGCCAGTACAACACTGAAAGGTTTTTACCAGACATGCTGAACGCTCCATCAGTTAGCAGTGTCCCCCGTACCATCCTTGTGGTGGAAGACGAGCCAGATCTTGCTACAGCGATTGCACAACGCATCACTGCACAAGGATGGCGGGCACGAGTTGCTTCTGATGGGGCGTCCGCTGTTACTGCTGCCGAACAACTACAGCCTGATTTAATAATCATGGATATTATGCTTCCCATTATGGATGGCATCGAAGCTACTCGGCGCATTATTGAGAAAAGACCAGTTCCTATTCTTATGCTCACGGCTCGAGATGCAGAAGCCGATAAAATCGTTGGCTTAAGCGCTGGAGCTGACGATTATATGACTAAGCCATTTTCTCCTCGCGAACTAATAGCTCGTTGCGCAGCTTTACTTCGTCGCGTAGAACGTGCAGCGCAAATCGCCAAAACCTTGGAGAACGAACGCGCATTGGACTTTGGGGCGCTTGTTATCAGGCCTCGGCAGCGAATAGTGACGCTTCATGATGAAGAGGTACATTTTACGCCTACTGAGTTTGATTTGCTTGCTACGCTTGCGCGTAATCCGCACACTGTTTTTAAGCGTGAAAAACTACTCGAAGAAGTGTGGGATTGGCCAGATGCTTCTGGAACTCGCACCGTCGATTCGCACATTAAATCGCTGCGACATAAAATCGGTTCAGAGTGGATTCGTACTGTACACGGCATAGGCTACGCATTTGAGCCGCCGTTAAACGATTACGATCACGTTTTGCAATCACAAGTTGCAAAATAATGAACTCCTCCACTCCAGCCCAATATAAGCAGCGGCAATATCACGCAGTTACAATAATCAGCTATTATCCATGAATCACTGATACTCGCTTAATTATTTTGTAGAAAACTCATTATGATTTCAAACACAGCACACAACCAAGAATCAGACGCCATTAAGCCCACAGACACTACCGCTCGTGAGTTTGCTACACCAACTACACCAACCTTTACACCGTCCTCGCAGCATAATTCCAATCATAAGCTCACAAAACACAACGACAAGCCGGACACGCAATCACAAGAAAAATCGCAACAACACAATTATCCCAACCGTCCTGTCGGATTTTTCTCATCGTTAAAAATTGAGCTTTCTATTATTATCGTTTTCGCCACTGCTATCGCATTCGTAATGGCATGGTTCTTACTGAAAACTGGCTTAAACGGATGGATTGCAATGCCACTAACTTTGGTTGTAGCACTTGGTATTACTTACATTTTTTCACGCGGACTCACAGCACCATTGCGTCAAATGAAAGACGCTGCAGAAGCAATGTCAGAAGGAGATTATTCCGTTCGCGTAGCCGTGGAAAATCGGCGCGATGAAGTAGGAAAACTTACCACTGCGTTTAACGAAATGGCTGAGGAACTCGAGCATGCAGATCACATGCGGCGAGAGTTAATAGCTAACGTAAGCCACGAATTACGCACCCCCGTGTCTGCTCTGCAAGCAATGCTCGAAAATCTTGCTGACGGTGTGGTAGAACCAACACCATCAAATATGGAAGCCATACTAAACCAGACACACAAACTCGCAGATCTTATTACTTTTCTACTTGATTTGTCACGCGTTGAAGCTGGAGCTGAAAGTCTTACCATCACTTCATTTAATCTTGCTGAATTTATTGACGATATTATTGAACCTTTGGAAATAGCAGACGCAGGACACAACCACCGCATTACAGTTCATATCGATAACACTATCAACTTATGCGGCGATTACGCTCGACTTTCGCAACTTTTTACCAACGTTATTGCAAATGCACTCAAGCACTCCGCCAATGGCACAGAAGTGCTTATCAACGCACATATCAATCATAGTCAGCATACCGTTGTAAGCAACGTCGTCAATTTTGGAGCGCAAATCCCCAAAGAAGCAAGAGCAGATATTTTCCGCAGATTCGTCAAAGGCAACCAAGGCATAGGAACCGAGTCAGGCGGCACGGGCTTAGGATTGTCAATTGCACGATGGGCGGCGAATTTGCACCACGGCACAGTAAAAGTAGTTGACGATAAGCGCGGCCCAAACTTTGAAATTACACTACCGTTGGACTACAACGAAACAGACTGACATCCCACACGCGCATCTTTAGAAGGCACGCATGCGATAGAAAAAGCCGCAACAGGAATTGCTCCAGCACACTGTAACACACTCGCGCAGCTACTCATAGTCGAACCAGTAGTAACAATATCATCAATAAGAATTACTTGCAGTGCACTACCGCAATCATCTCCAACTTCACTTCTCAACAGACATTGATTAGGTAGCGCACAATAGTCAACTCGAAAAGCGTGCGCAGCACGATGAGAACGACCACGCGAACCATTAGCTGTTTGAACAGACTTTGCTGAAACCGCAGCATCCATACGAACAATATTGGCTACATAAGCCGGAAATCCCGCAACACATAATGCCTTGGCAACAGCTTGCGCAACAGGAAACATGTGTTGGCGACCACGCTTACGCATAGAAGCACGAGAAGATGGCAACGGTACAACAAGTATCGGCTTTTGCCAATCATAAATACAAGTATCACTTACTATTTCATTGTTACTTTGTGCAATGCGAATTCCAACTCTAGGCTCTAAGGAAATCTGCGCAAGCTCACGCATCACACATACTACTAAATCAGCAATCAAATCCGAAAATACAGTGTCACATGCCACATCTTGATGATCTTTCCACGACAATATTGCCGTACGAACAGTACCGGCATAAATTCCACAAGCATAACGGTACCCACACTTTACCGATTTGAATGGAACACGTTGCCATCTACGCAAAGCACGACAACAAGTACTACAAAGCACCTCATCCGGAACATCGCAGCCAGCACACCCCCGAGGCAACACCATATTCCATATTGCACGCATAATATCAGGCCAATGCGCAACATACCACCCAGGCATACGAGAAGGAATATCAGCAAAATAACTCGATAATGACTTTGTGAATGAATTGAATGAATTGAATGCAGAATGAAAAGCGGCTACGTGGTATGCAGTTCCCCCTCTCCATACCACGTTTGCTAGCCGCTTATCATTTTGGCCTATCGCCTTGCGTCTCCCAACCATAATCAAAAGCATACAAGCACACAACAGTGCTCTAAAAATAAAAAATACCATTGTGGTTAAAAGCTACTTCTAAGCAAAAAATGTGGACAAAAAGTGGATAAATCTTCCGCAATACAAACTACTGAAGATAAGCAAGTACCTCAAGACACAGCGCTAAAGTATCCTCCGGATTACCTACTTTTACTGCCAACGCCCCAGTAAAAGCAGTCGGATAATCATTGCCACCCGGGTACATTCTGTCACCAATAAAAGTAATATTTTCTACGGAAAAACCGCAATACTGAGCTAACATATGCAAAGCGTGTGCTTTATCATCTCCACGGCAGCATACATCGATGCTTGTGTTGCCTCCCGCGCGCACAGAAAAATCTGGCAGCGCTTGAGCAACACATTCTTGAAGCCGCGTTTGGAGAGAACCCGCAGGATCCCAAGCTTTTTTGTACGAAATTGGAGCAAGTTGCCCTAAAGCGGAAAAAGTAATTTGACTCCCACGATTCTCAATCTGCTCTCCCCACAACATTGAATCGCCAGGTTCTTTCCATAAACCCATGCGTAGAGCACATTCTTTTATAACCGCAATAATGTGCTCCGCCTGCTCAGATTTAATACGATGCTCATAAACACATTGCAACGACGCATCGTCGCGCACGCGATAATAGCTCGTACCATTAGTAGGCATAATATGCAAACGAGTAAGTTGAGTGCCAGGAAGAAGTTTATCTAACACTTGACTTTGCACTAGCGATAGACAACCACCGGTTACAATAGCAACTGGAATTACATTAATAAGATTGCTCAAAGCCTCCGCCATGGGGTCAAGCATAGGCTTTCTGGAACAAGCCAACGTATTATCTAAATCAAACGCAATTAAAGATGAGCTACCAATCCGTTCAGCAAGAGTGCATTCATTACAATCATGCACTATTGGCTTGAGCATTGCGGCTCCTCCTGACTTATTGACACTCACTATCTAGTATTCCATAGCGTGCTTATATTGCACACACCGATATATGCGTTACAGCATATTTTTTGCCCTAGCCTTCCCTTACAGTGTAAGTATGACAGGTGTAATTTGGGAGGAACGTCACTACAGAAATCGCCACGGAAGAGGATTAAGAGCGCCTATATTTGGCACACGCCTTCCACAGTATCGCACTGCTAGTGGCATGTTCGATGCAATGGTTGCAGCTCAGATGAGAAGGCTGAACAACGCATGGAAGTCGCTTATGAAAGATGTTCAAGTTGCGGTAGAAGACGTGCCACCTTCTCAACCAGTTCTTTGGGAACATAATCGCAGAATTATGTCTCAAGTTTTTCCGGCAAGTCGCGGAATACCGCCTCGTATTGTGCTATATAGGCTTCCTCTGTGCACTCATGTAAGCAGTCGCGCCGAGCTTCAATATGCCATTCGAGACGAAATGGTACAGCGTCTTGCTGAACTTTACGGACGTAGGCCAGAAGAAATAGACCCAGATTGGGGAGAATAGTATTACAACGCTCGTTTAGCGTACTTAATTGTTTAAAGTTACTTAAGATTACTTAAGATTACTTAAACACCTAGCGTACTGTAGATATATTGCTTATAAAGCGTTGCGTTTAATTTGCTACATACCGCAACGTTTGGATTCTTGCCAACGCAATTATTCACATCCACAATAACAGCGCCATAACCGGGGCCGCGAGAAACGTCAACTTCACAAAAATAACTTCCGCACTCCTCTATACAAGACGGAGACAACGCAACTGCTACCGCCGACGGATCTGCCATATCTAAATAAGCGTCACCAAAACGCTCAATATTCAACTGCAAAAGTTCCCTATTACAATCAATAACAAATTTCCCCAACGGCCCACTATTCCGGATCTCAGCAATCTCTCGAGGATTGAGCATGCAATCTCCCAAACAAGCATCCCAACCAACTAACGTAATATTAGGGAGACCTGATTCAATAACTATTTTTGCCGCCTCAGGATCCTGCCATATATTAAATTCGGCAAGCGGCGTCACATTACCCCTGCCCAAGCCAGCCGACCCCATAATAATCAACCGACCAATTTTACGCATAGCTGCTTCATCCATACGCAACGCAAGCGCAATATTAGTGAGCGGACCTAAAGTAATGAGATCAATCTCACCATCGTCACTATTGCGTAGTAAATCAAGCATACGAATAATACCGTTGCCTTGAGAAGCTGTAAGTCTGTGCGGAACTAAACCTATATCTCCCATGCCGTCTCGACCATGAGTTTCATGAGCAAAGGCAAGATCCCTTAACAACATATTGCTGCATCCGCAATAAACCGGAGGCTCATACGATTGAGCATACTCGATAGTAGTAAGCGTATTAAGCGTAGCCTGCCGCATACTCACATTTCCAGCAACTGTAGAAAACATAAGTATTTCGTAGCGTTCATCCCTAAGTGCCATCGCTATTGCCATAGCATCGTCAGAACCACAATCTGTATCAATAATAATTTTCTTACGCTCTGCCATCGCTATTACTCAAAACACCTAATACACTATGTGATGATTATCCACTACAAACACTTGCATTTGTTGAGGTTCCAACGATTGCGAAGCAATCCACGCCACACCGGCAACACCAGCATTATCTACCTCGTTACTACGAATGCGCGCGCCCCACGATATGCTGCTATGAGATTGAACTTCAAACATCACAGCACGACGAGCTAAGTAAGAAGCTGGAATACTCACCGCTGAATTAGCATGGATAGTAATATGTTTCTCACCAACCAGCACACCTGAAGCATCAAAAGCTCTCATTTGTACGGAGGCATCCTGATTACTTGTCGACGCAATATGTAATGTTGTTTCATCAGGAGACATCGGCGAAACTACCGCACTCATGCCATTAGAACGATTTGCGTTAATAAATGCAACATCAGATTGTCCATCTTTACCGTCGCGCACAACGGACACCATTGCTGCCGTAGCAACAGAACCGCTCACACTCAAAGCGTGAACGTTTTCCGGCACTTCCCCAAGATCTACAATCTGCAACTTTCGGGAGGAAAGCGACAATTCTTTTATAGTTTTATAACCAGTATCACTCATCCAAGAAAGCGTAACTTTCCCACTTTTTTCGGACCACACATACACTTTAGCTTTATCTGACTGGCTCAAGCCAGGCAGTACACTCATACGCGAAGTTGGGCGCAAAGCGCGAATGATGTCAACGCCTTTTACCGTTAAACCGCTCATATGAACCACTTTTACGAAAGCGGCAACAGGAGTTTGTTCACTGTCAACTTGCACATACAAGCCGGCAGATTGAGGTGCTGCAGCAGCAAGATCAAAGAACGCATGCGAGCGCGCAGGAACGGTAAACGCACTACCGGTAGAAAGCGTCAGTGGAGTGCTACCGTGTTTTGCTGACCAAGCTCGAACGCGAACTACTGTTGGTTTTGAAGCAGGATTAAACGCTTCTAAACGCAACGATATACCAGGACCAGATTCTGGTACCAAAAAAGCTTGCTTCATTACGAGATTCGAACAAGCAGTAGCCGCAAGGCCTCGCACATCGCCTTGAGTTGCCCAAGAAACCATGGAAGCTGCAATACCAGTTCCAGGAGCAACGCGAGACAAACGTCCATCGAGCACTTGAGCATCGTGATCGACATTACCTTTAGCAACAAGAGCTGAAATATCACTGTCGCTCGCTTGTGTGTTCAAGAATGTTGACTGATCTTCAGAATCTCTCAGATTATGAACTCCAGCACGATACACGTCTCCAAACGCACCGTAGCGAGCAAAAGATTGTAGATCACCTTCCGACTCGTTATACTGACTGTCACCATACTGCGCTGAATCAGGCAAAGACAAGCGCACCGGACACACAGACTGTATATGAGTGGCACCCACATTCCTCACAAAATTCCTGTGTGGAGCATTCGGATTATCAGACAAATGCGGCATTGGGCAGCACAACACCAAAACGCATGCAGATACTAGTAAAAGAACCGCACTGAACGTGGCAAGCGCCCAAAGGCTAGCTACGCGATGCTGTTTAACGACATCTGCTTTAGCCGGAGATTCACCATGTTTTGAAACGTCATGAGAACGTTTATGCCAACTCATCACATTCCTCCTCATACTGATCATCGCCACGTTCAATCATAGTATGTCGTCCAAAACGAGGCACAGCCACCAAGCAGTATAGTAATAGCACAGTAGCCGACAACAACATCCAAGGGATTCTCCAAGCTAGCGGTCTGGCATGGTGGTAAGGTGACGTTACAGCAAGAGATCGTGCATCAGGCATGCCATCGAACCTTAAATAAGTTCCTTGCGGCATAGATACAACCAGTTGGGTTCCTTCAGCAGCATTAACATGTGCGATAAGACGTTCAGTAGCTTCTTTATTTACGTCACTGACGAGTCGAGCTGAAGGATGCAACATTTGCTGTATAGACATGGCAGCAGATGGCACAGCAGCCTGACGATGAGCATCATTAACAATGTAAATACCGCCAATACCCAACTGTTTCAGTGCTTCGATAGCTCCGCTATCTGCATGAGAAAGCAACTGAGCTGCAGCACGCGACAGCACCTTCGTACTCGAAGCATCACCAAAAATAACTTGACGAGTAAAAAGCGCAGGCGATACATCAACAGCATCTCCACGAATGGTCCTCATAACAGCAATTGATAAATCATGGTTACTTTTCGCACGCAAAGCGAGAACGCGATGAGTATCATCTTTACGCAAATAATCAGCAACAACCATAGGCAAGCCGTTATTACTTGCTGCAATAGAAGTAACCGGTCCACTAATAACAGCAAACAAACACAAAAGAACTGCCATAGTAAGCATGCCACTCGCAAGTATTGCTCGAGCAACATGAATAATATGTTGCAACAAGCGCGCTGCAGATCGACGCATTGCAGCACGCTTGTCAGCACGCGTCTTGTAGCTCTGTATTTTTTCAGATTTAGAAATGGCAGCAGCTCGTAGCGGTTCAAAACGGCGCACTGCTTGCCCTGCAACCATGCACATGCAAGAAAGCACACCTATTATGGATAATGAAACTCCTGGAAGCACACTTGCCGCAACTGGACCAGTAATATCAGCGGCTACTACAATGCGAGCGGCAACCAACGACAACGCCATACCGCTAATAATCAACACCCACATCATGCGAGAAACTCGCAAAGCGAACGGAAGCATTAAAGCAACCACAGCCATAACTACCGCTAGCACAGCAAAAATTATCATAATAATAGTTCGCAAACCGATAATAGGTATACTCGTTACATTCTGCACATTCGTCATATTAAATGCGTGCAACAAAACATCAATGTAGCCTTGAGCTCGAGGCGCGCCTTGAACACTGCGAAGAGGTAAAGCAGCACTGGAGAAAAGCTGACGCCACATACCAGAAGATCCATAACGAATAGCACTACCAATAGTCGGCAACACAATGACTATGGATGGAATCGGCATAAGCAAAAACATGATACGATGCGAACGCACCATAATAAAGGACGCAATAAAAATAATAATCAGAGGCAACAATAACTGAGGTTCTGCGGCAACAGGAATCATAAAGCACAACGCTGCACATGCAGCACACTGCACAGATGAAACCGGTCGAACAGGATCTTCAGTAACGTACATGCCAACAGCATGGAAAGCAAACGCAAACGCTGCAGGAAGAAATACCATTGTCATCAGCATAGGCAAATCCCCACGTGCGAATAAGCCAAATGCCATAGCAACCATAGTCCAGCAAACTCCAGCGCAAACACGCACCATATCAGAACGCGTAAATACACCCGCTAAAGCCCAGAAGCTCAAACACAATGCTGGAGCAGCCAGGAAGAACATAAGCGTAATAGCAAGCAACGGATTAGCTCCAACTATAAGTGAAGCGAGCGCCCACACACTCAACCATGCAGACGGAGGAAGTGCCGGACCAAAACCGTCATCTGGAACCCAGGCCCCAATAGCAGCATTCCAAACTTGATGAAAATCAGCACCCGTTGGCAACCACTGCTGCGCGTACCACGAGGCTCCCCCTAACATTTCACGCCAAGGAGCACCATACAAGTACAAAGTGACAGCAAAAAGCACTAATGAAGCCGCAATAACAGCACTCCACCTGCGTAAAACTCGAATATGCAAATGCTGTCGTGCCAAAGGACTTAACAATACGCAATGTTGCTGTGCTTGAAACGCTGCACTACGATCCCGCCACCTGGCAACTTGCCTGCGATCTGCAACCAATTGCGTAAGCTTTTTAAGAGGGATACGAGTACTTCTCGCAACACGACGACGAACAAGCATAGCGTGTGGGAACTGCATAATAGCAATCCATGGCAGCATCAGACGCACCCAAGCTACATAAGGACGTTTAGCAACAAGCGAACGCAACGCCCCTATAAGTGCCATAGGAAGGCTGCAAAGCCACATAAGAGGCCACAACAGCATGCGCGTGTCTGTATACCAGTAACGTTGTTTCGCGATAAGAGATGAGCCTACTGCATGGCGGAAACTAGACTTTTCTGAAGATCTCGCCTCACCAGAACGCGTACGAATACCCTCTAAACGAGCACGTCTATGAGCAATACGAGCCGACGGAACCACCACTACGCGTCCACCAGAAAGACAAACCCTGCGGCAAAAATCCTGAGATTCTCTAAAAGTAGTCATCCAAGGCTGAGTGCCGCGCAACGTTTGCCAAGCAGACAAAGTGACTAATGCACCCGCCAAAGAAACTGCATATACGTCGCCACGACCATCGTATTGTTCCTGATCAGGTTCGCCATCAACAGTAAGCGTATGAACATCATGTTTCCATGCGTACATGCCGACATTGTGCAAAATCTTCCCATTCCAATCGACTTGCTTTGCACCTAACACCGACGCCGTAGGCGTGTTTCGCCAAGTTTCTCTTAACGATTCCAAACAATAATTATTAGCAGGACGCGAATCATCGTGTAACAGCCACAATGCTGAAATTCCCTGTAATGGCATCAATTGACGCAACGCTTTTTCTATACCGTCACCAAATGAACGAGCGGACGATACTGGAATAATAATTATTCGTAAAAACTTATGCTCAGCTTGTTCGCTGCTGTGAGCATATTGCTTCCCCGCATTCTCACGAATCTTATGAGAAGAAATAGTGCCGCGCATAACATCCATAAGAGAATCGGCAGCAAGACTAATTTCCATAGTCGTTTGCATGATTTGCGAAACTCGCCCTGCACAATCGACAATAGCTAAGGTGCCAGGAAGAACTGATTGTTCCAATACCGCTCGTAACGTATCCGCGTAGAAACGAGTATCTCTTTCAACACACATCATTGCCATTATTGAAGAATCAACCGTATGCGGGTGCGCTGATTTTGCCTCGGCAAAAACTTGCAAAACTTCATCTTCAAAAGCGTGAGTACTAGCGGTTATTGAATTCATACCTACCAGTTTACGCAAGGGGTAGGTATCCGCCGCAACGCGACACTACATTACGCAATCACATACTTACATACTTCCACAGATATTTAATCAAAATGCGCATATTGTCTTATAAAAAACGTAGAAAACTTGAGAAAACACGCCTATTTTTTAGTAAATCTTAAATAACGCGTTAAATTTCAACGCAATGGGCTACACTGATACCTTATGTGTGTTCTTTTGGATACTCATCACTATTTCAACAGAACACAATTACCATTACGGCAAACCTAGGGGTTTCTCCTACTGTGAAAGAAGGTACCATGGTAACTTCACGGTATCCTGAAGGCCTGCGGTACCGATCGAATGATGATTGGAAATCCAATACTCCGCAGCACAGCCTTGGCTATCGAGTAACTAATCGTGCTCGCACAGCATTTTGTATGATTATTATTGCTGTACTCACCTTCATTACCACTATTATGGCAGCCGTATGGATAGACTTTTCTTCTACAGTAAGCAACCGTGTGGTGAATGTTATTGCGCAAGACAAACAGGCAGCACAGACCATCGATGTCAACGCAGGGAAACCAGTGACGTTCCTAGTATTAGGACAAGATTCGCGAGATGGAAACAACCGAAGTTTCACAAATGACGACGAAGTCGGAGATCACCAGTCCGATACTACTATGGTTGTGCAAATTAGTGCTGATCGCACCTATATAAATATTGTTTCCATCCCTCGAGATTCCATGGTTAATGCTCCAGCATGTGAAACTTCTAAAGGTCATATTCCCGCACGCCGTCACGTTATGTTTAATTCGATTTTTGCTAACGGTTACGCTCAAGGCGGAGATTTAGCCTCAGCAGCATCTTGCTCAATGAAAGCAGTAAATGCACTGACCGGCCTCAATATTCAACATTTTATTGTTACCGATTTTAGTGGTTTGAGCAATATGATTGACGCTATAGGCGGCGTATCCTTGTGTATTCCTACCGATACTCGCGATCTTTATACAGGAGTTAACTTCAAGCAGGGCATGCAGCACCTTGACGGAAGAATGGCTACCCAGTACGCGCGCATGCGTCATGACAGCGCCAGCGACGGTTCGGATATTATGCGCACTACGCGGCAACAATACTTAATTAAACAACTTGTGCATCAAGCATTGTCTAAAAATTTGTTTACGCAAACCGGCGAACTTTACCAACTTGCTAAGTCTGCTTTAGGAGCGCTCAATATTAGCGAAGGAATGGCAAATCCTAGCACGCTTGTTGGTTTAGCTTTGAGTATGCGAAAAATTGACACTTCACATATTTATGCTCGCACTATCCCAGTTATTCCTGATCCTTACGATCCAAATCGAGTTATTTGGTCCGACGAAGCAGACAATATTTGGGAACGAATGCGAGAAAATAAGCCGTTATCGCTCAATCATCAAGCGGTACAGAGCAACAACAAAAAGAAGTCTAAGAAATCTGCTCATACTCGCACCAAAGACACTGATAACAAGAAAAACGATAGTATCAACAGCACTGACGACGATATCAGCGAAAACGACAGGCTGAATGATGTCTCAACAAGTGCTTCTACCTCCGGAACCATTAATCCAAAAACCGGTTTAATACGCGATTCTCAGGGGCAACTTATCGACCCTAATACTGGCGGTATTGTTAATCCTAAGAATGGTACTATTCACAATCCGGAAACTGGACAATATGTTGGTATTGCCGATAAGTATATGAACAATGTATTATGTGCTGTTCCTCACAAAAAGTAACTATGCACACAATGGCAGCAAACAAATTGAAAACAACTGACAACAACTGGCGTACGTAGCGCTGTGAGTAAACTAATTTGTTCACAGTAAAGCACTACTTAAATGGTTGTAAGTAGTTGTAGATAGTCAGTAAATGTTAGCTGCCGTAATACATTGAGAGTATGATTAGGTCGTTGCTAGCGGCAAGTAACAGAATTATCAATTACTAACACATGGGAGGATGGATGAATTCGCAACAGTATGGGGAATCATCTGAAGATAACGTAACGCCACCAATCTTCACTCCCTCGCATACTAGCAATACTGATTCGAACTCAACTCCTCCAAGTTTCATACCTCAACGCTCCAACACTGCCAAACAACATCGTTCTGCTGAACAGTCTGCACCATCATTTGCACCTCAGCAACGACCTTCTCAAAACGCTAGAGTACATAACAGCACATCATCCTACGCCTCAAGGCCTGCAACATACCTGCCATCTCACCAACCTGCTGCGCAACCAACACCGTTGAGAAAAGTGCGACAATACATCCCCGACCGCGCCATCACCTCGTCAGCGGCAACTGCACCCGCTGTAGCCAATGCACTCTTGCCACGAAAAAAACATCGTTTACTCCATGCTTTCCTGGCACTTGTTGCGATGTTTGCAATTGGTTGCGTTGGATTGGGAGCATACTCGTGGCACTGGGTAGATTCACACATGAACCGAACATCATGGCTCACCAACACTCCTAATACGCAAGGCACATCGTGGCTTATTTTAGGTTCAGATCAACGCGAAGGTGAAGAAGCTAAAGAAATAACCGGTTTTAGAACTGACACCATCCTCGTGCTCACACGACCAAGCAATGGGAATAGTTCACTCATATCTATTCCACGAGATTCTCTGGTTACGATTAATGGCGAACACATGAAAATCAATAGCGTAGCACAAACAGCAGGGAATAAAACGCTTACTTCCGTAGTCGAACGCATTACCGGTCATCGCATTGATCATGTTGCTGAAGTTCGCTTTGCTGGACTTACTAACGTAGTAAACGCTTTGGATGGAATTGACTTGTGCTATAACCGCACAGTATCGGATAGATTTAGTGGCTTAAATTGGACAGCAGGATGTCATCATGTCGATGGCAATACGGCACTTGCTTTCTCACGTATGCGCTACGCCGATCCACAGTCTGATTTTGGCCGCGCGGCACGTCAGCGCATGGTTATTGCAGCAATAATGAAAAAAGCTCTGGATAAAAGTACACTTACGAATTTTGGCAAAGTGAAAAAACTTGCTGAGACAGGGCTTTCTTCTGTACAATTCGACGAGAAATCTAATCCTGGCACACTGTGGAATATGGCTCAAGCTTTTAAAGAAGCAACGGGTCCTAAAGGAATTTCCGGAACAGTATATTGGACTAATCCAGATTATCAGCTTCCGGATGTTGGCTCGTCAGTATTGCTCGACGACGCTAAAAATCTTGAACTCTTTAACGAGCTTGCAACAGGCTCACACGCACCTGGAGCCGTTGGAACCCTTGCTGACATGCAGCAATAACGTGCTCACTTAGCTTTTATCCACATAGCGCCCCAAAACTTGCTCAGTGCTGATTGACTTCGCCATTATAAGAGTATGCGAAAGAAATCACACGACTCTATGGACACAGTAAAAGTACTGCTGTATGCACAAATGGCAGCAAGCATTGTGCCTATTTTTGCACACATTGCACTACTCATAATGGCTTGGATGCAACATAATTGGATGATGCTTGCCATGATTGTGCCCAGTATCATGATGTATGCTGCAAGTTTAATTCCTCAGATACTGCAATATATTACTCAGCAGCAACAAGAAAATTATGCTCACCATCTGCATAAAGAGCATGAATCTAACCGTATTGTCACGAACACTAACAGCAAAAACTCGCATATAGAAAACCTGCCAGATACGCTTACGCCAGCAAGTTTAGAAACACTACTTATGCAACGAACTACCGCTGCTCAATCCAAGCCACCTTGGAGAGAGGTATTACGCGCGTGGCTAGCAAACGAAAACACAACGCGCCCATCCTCCAAGGAACATCTTAGCGCACCACTTGGCATTAATTCGCACGGATACTGTTGCATAGACCTTGTGGATAATGGCCCGCATGCCTTAGTAGCAGGAACGACTGGATCCGGTAAATCCGTACTATTAACAACCTGGTGCCTGGCATTAGCATTTCGCTACTCTCCACAACAGTTGCGATTCGTTTTCATGGATTTTAAAGGAGGCGCTACTTTTGATACGCTTGCTGATTTGCCTCATACTATGGGGAACGTCGGAGACTTAAATTTGCGACATGCAGTAAGAGCTTTACGCGGGCTTGAATTGGAATTAGACCGGCGCGAGCGCTTAGTTGCAAATCAGAGATGCCATACCATTGCTCAAGTTACGCCTCAAGAACCATCGCTGCTCATTGTAATAGACGAATTTCACGCTTTAAAGGATCAGCTTCCCGACTACATGTCTCGTCTTATTCGTATCGCGTCGGTTGGGCGTTCTCTAGGAATGCATATTATTGCAGGCACACAAAATCCCCTTGGACAAGTAAGTGCCGATATGAAAGCTAATATTGCCATCAATATTTGTTTACGCGTACGCGACAGCCTACAATCCCAAGAATTATTGGGAACTTCACACGCAGCAAACATTAGTCCAAACACTCCTGGTAGCGCCTATTACAATCTTGGAGAAGGCGTGGAAGCATTGCGCTGCGCAAGAAGTCGCAATCCTCAACTGCTAGTTGCCGCAATACAATTAGCTAGCAAATTCTTGCATTATCAGCATGCTCCACTACTATTTAGTGCTCCACTGCCTTCTCTAATATTCCCCAACCAAATTCAGCAATATTGTACGGAAAATTACGAAAGCTATACAAATTACGAAAGCTATGAACGTAACGTTCAGCCCAAGGAAATTGAGAAAAATCCACACTTTATCAACTCACAAAAAACGCAAACTCAGCTAAAACCTGTGGTTATTGGATTACAAGATACGGGTATTCGACTACTTCCCGCAGCCCTTCCACTTCACTTAGGAAACGTAGCTATTATTGGTGGCCGCCTACAAGGAAAGAGTAACGTTATACGCATACTAGCGCATAAACTCGAGCTTCCAGTCTATTGCGCAACCGAACTCAGCGCAAACGATACGTATATTATTCAGGATGATCACACTCCACTTATTCTTGACGATGTCGACGAATTATTAGAACCATTGAGCACCCAACCTCAGGCTATTGCATTACAAGAAAGACTCACTCGTTCAAGCGCACCCGTAATCATGAGTATGGCAACATCGAGACACCTACGACTTCCAGAACAAGCTCCGGTTCGTATTATTTTCCCCACCGGCGATATTGGTACTGACGCCATGCTAGGAGTGCCTAATTCATTATCTAAAACTTTTGACACGCACGATTATCAACTTCCTGGAAGATGTGTCATGATTACTCCTGGAGAGGCGATAGTAACGCAAATATCACTGTGCGAATACACAAAATAGTAAAATTTTGGAACAAAGCTGCAAAATACCTTGAAAAAACTGTTTTTTCATGCTTTCCTTACATTCAGGGAACTTTCTCAAACTCAGCAATATGAGTTAAAGAAATGAGGTTAGTGATTCATGAGCAATTCTCTGTATTGGCGAACAACGGCCGCTTGCCGAGATAAAGATCCTGAACTGTTCTTTCCTTTGGGTAATGCTGGTACTGCAGTTCAGCAACTTGAGGAAGCAAAAGCAGTATGTCGCTCATGCAATGTTTCGGATGAATGTCTGAAATGCGCGTTGGAAACAAATCAAGATTATGGTGTTTGGGGCGGACTGAGCGAGGACGAGAGGAGATCGCTTAAACGAAGGGTTATGCGAGCGCGCAGAAGTCAAGACGCAACTTTGTAGGCAACACTGTAACAATACTTACGTAAACAATAAACAGACAAAACATAATGCGTTATGATGCAGCACTACATCATAACGCATTACTTGTTTTCAACATGCCACGATACTCAATAGTAACGCATTACTATTCGATACCCGACACCCTCAACTTAATGTCAAGCACTACCCTAGTTCCTCCATCCCGACGAGGCATCCAACGCACAGTGCCACCAAAATCGTTAGTAACAAAAGTATTAATAAGCTGCGTTCCAAGACCAGACCCAGAAGACTTCGCCATCCCATGCGATGCTTCACTATCAATACCATCGCCATCGTCTTCAACAACAATATTGAGATTGTCTCCTCCACGGCCAACAGTAATACGAATATGGCCTTCTTCTCGACCCTCAAAACCATGCTCAACCGCATTAGTAACTAATTCAGTTAATACCAACGACAATGGCGTGGCATCCTGGGCAGCTAACCTACCAAATTTACCAATAAAATCAATATCAATATTCTGATTCTGCGACGCCAACTCAATAGACATTTTCAGCAAGCTAGAAATAACTTTATCAAAATCAACGATTTCATCAGCAGTCTGGCTCAAACCCTCGTGCACTAACGCAATGGTTTGCACACGCCTCTGAGCTTCTTCCAACTCTTTACGAACTTCAACAGATTTCGTTTTGCGAGCTTGTAAACGAAGCAATGCAGAAACGGCCTGCAAATTATTTTTCACCCTATGATGAATCTCGGAAATAGTAGCGTTCTTTGTACGCAACTCCTGCTCGCGACGCAACACTTCCGTTACGTCACGACACAAAACCACAGCGCCAATACGATTATTTGGACCCCACAACGGCAACGAGCGCATAGAAACAATCGAACGATTAGCCTCAAGCTCACAATCGACATCAGCCTTACCAGTTAGCACCAATGGCAAACTTTCAGGAACCGTATCGTTAGTGTGAAGCAAACGCGTACCAAACTCGCTTAAATACTCGCCTTGCATAGTATCTAGCCCACCTAAGCGACGAAAACAACTAATCGCGTTAGGAGAAGCATAACGAACAACACCATCCGCCTCAAGCACAATAAAACCATCCGAAACACGAGCGTTATGGCGCTGGTTAAGAACAGAATCTCGGTATGGGAACTGCTCGCGTGGAATCATATCAAACAATGTTTTACCAGCGTTAATACTTTCCATTTCGTAACGGCCGTTGGATTCGCGAGTTGCCAAATTTGTTTCTCGCATAACTAAACCAAGCGTTTTACCACGGTGGCGAACCGGCGCATACACGTAGCAAACCGTAGCCCTACCAATAGAACGCAACGTTGAAGAATGGAAACTTGTTTCAGATTTCATAGCTTCATTAAGTTCAGGAACAAGCGAATCATCTAACTTTTTACCGAGCAAATCGTCCGTGCGCAAAGTAATAGCGGTTGACGGACGGCACTGCTCAGCAACAACGTAATCGCCGTCACCGTTTTGAATAACAAGAAGTAAGTCAGCAAAACTAAGGTCCGCAATAACTTGCCAATCCGCCACTAAATGATGCAGCCATTCACGATCACTATCGTTAAAGTCGGGACGAGTTGCAAGTATGTGAGAAAAATCAGCCATAGGTACATCATATATCGAACACAAACGAAAATATTAAGAGGTATGTTGTGCTCAATAATACGAAATTCTAAGAGTATCAAACTTAGCAATACAAAAGCCGTTTCCTCACAATTAAGCGAAGAAACGGCTCAATACTTTAGCAACTTTAGTAATTTATAAAAAGAAATTACTTAGTTATAAATTAGAAACCAAACTTAGCAGCAGTTTCGCGCAAAGTTTCAGCAGAACGCTTCAATGCAGCCAATTCGCGATCGGAAACTGGAGTATTGAGGCGAGAGTTTACACCATTGCGATTGAGCAAAGTTGGTACAGACATGCACACGTCAGAAATGCCGTGGAAGTCATCAAGCAAAGAAGATACTGGAAGAATGCGGTTGGTATCGCGAAGCACAGCCTCAACAATATCCACACCAGACATAGCAATAGCGTAGTTGGTAGCACCCTTACCGTTAATAATCTTGTAAGCAGCGTTCACAACTTCCTGGTGAATCTCTTCGCGCTTAGCGGCATCCAATGGCTCGTGGCCTGGAAGAGCGTTCCAATCGCACATTGGGACGCCACCGATGGTTGCAGAAGCCCACAGAGGAACTTCGGAATCGCCGTGCTCGCCAGCAATGTAAGCGTGAACGTTCTTAACGTTGACGCCAGTGTGCTGAGCGATAAGGAAGCGAAGACGCGCAGAATCAAGGTTGGTACCAGAACCAAACATTTGGTTTGCTGGAAGACCGGAAAGCTTCATAGAAACGTGGGTTACAACGTCGACAGGGTTGGTAATCAACATGTAAATAGCGTTAGGAGCAACCTTCACCACGTTTGGAATGATGGACTTCATAATATTGATGGTTGCGCCTGCAAGCTCCAAACGAGTTTGTCCTGGCTTCTGGCGAGCGCCAGCGGTAATAACAACCATATCCGCGTCACGGCAAATCTCGACGTCATCAGAACCGGCGATAGAAACTGCAGGATAGAAGCTAGAACCATGCTGCATATCCAAAACTTCAGCCTCAACACGTTCCTTAGCAATATCTTCAAGCACAATCTCGCGAGCAACACCACGCTGCGCAGCAGCGAAAGCGAGCGTCGAACCTACTGCACCAGCACCAATAATTGCAAGCTTCGTTGGCTTAACCTGCGAACTCACCATGAGTAAAAACCTCTTTTCAACAACCTATAACACCCTTACCGGCACAAAAATGCACCAATTACAAAAGCAAGGGCTGCTCTCACATTAAGAGCCTGTTGGTATGAACACTTTTACTCTAATCGCACCTACGGAATTTATTCTCACAGCGCAATTCGCATAAGTTTCGAAGCCAATGAAGCACCTACTCGCGCCACAAGTTCCACACCAGCATCAACGTATTCTACTTTTTCTACAATCCCGTTTTCGCGCACTCTAGCAAGCAAATCACCCGCGCTATAAGGCAATACTACTTCTACCCGAACGTTAGGAGATGGCAATAATGATTCCAAACGATTACGCAACTCTTGCACATGCTCACCGCTCGCCGCAGAAACAACAATTGCATCCGGATAAAGCCCTGTAAAACGTTCTCGCACAGCCTCACTCATCATATCCGCTTTATTCAATGCCATAAGCTGAGGAATATCTTCCACACCATCAATATTGGCAAGCACCTCATTTACTGCGTCAATTTGCGCAATCGGATCAGGATGAGAACCATCAACGACGTGCAAAATCACATCCGCTTGACCAACCTCTTCCAACGTCGATTTAAAAGCTTCCACCAACTGCGTCGGTAATCTACGAACAAAACCAACAGTATCCACTAAAGTATAGTTTCTACCATCTCGTGTTTGAGCGCGACGAACAGCAGTGTCAAGCGTTGCAAATAATGCGTTTTCAACTAATTCTTGAGAACCAGTTAGACGGTTAATAAGTGAAGATTTTCCAGCATTCGTATAACCAACTACAGCTACCGTTGGGATATCTTGACGACGACGTGAACCTCGTTTCACATCGCGAGCAGGCGCCATGTGAGCAATATCACGTCGCAATTTGGCAATGCGATTTCGAATAGCGCGACGATCCATCTCAATTTTTGTTTCACCAGGACCGCGAGAACCAATGCCCGCATCGCCTGCTGCACGGCCACCAGCCTGCCTAGAGAGAGCCGCACCCCAACCGCGCAAACGTGGAAGCATATATTGTAGTTGAGCCAACTCAACTTGAGCTTTACCTTCACGACTCGTCGCATGTTGAGCAAAAATATCTAAAATTACTGCAGTACGATCAACAACCTTAACTTTAGTAGCATCTTCTAAAGCTCTACGCTGGCTAGGCGGCAAATCGTCATCAACAATAATCGTATCAGCATCGTTTTGCGCAACTACTGCCGCAAGCTCACGCGCTTTACCTGAACCTACGTAAGTTGCTGCATCCGGCCTATAGCGTTGCTGAAGCATGCCATCACACACCACAGCGCCAGCAGTTTGCGCTAAAGCTGCAAGCTCCCTAAGCGACTCCTCAGCTTGAGCCAGCGTCGTACGAGCGCTCGACCATACACCTACTAAAACAACGCGTTCAAGACGAAGCTTTCTATACTCAACTTCGGTTACATCTTGCAACTCACCAAGACCTGCAACACGCTTTAGAGCGTTTCTTGACTCACGCTCTTGCCAAGCCTCATCGTGCTGTTCACTAACTGAAGTTGCATCAAGAAGCACATCAGAATGACCGGAAAGCACACCCGCGTGTCCAGAAAATGCAGTATCACCAGCAGCATAATAATCGTCAGGAAGGCTTGAATTATCCGCAACTGGCATATCGCCGCTTTCAGCAGTGCCCTTATTTTCTACCATACGTACCCTCCTCTATTCGATTGTGCTCAATGGTGACTCAACTATAGTCATACTAGCTAGCGTTTTACAACGTTTGTTTTATTATGGAAAGTTGAGAAGACAATACGGAAGACGGTATATAGATACGATACGGAAGAAATACGGAAGACGATACGGAAGAAATACAAAATAACGAAACGATAGCGCAAAAGTGCCATCGTTTAACACAAGGTTTAACCACAAAGTTAAACACACAAAGTTTACACAAGCAATATTTTGAGCAAGGTTATGAGCAAGCAGCAATCAAAACAGCCACAAGTTGGTGGAGAACAGTATTTTTCGGCTACGCCATCGTCGAACGACGAACGACACACTTTGCACGTAACATTGCGCGGCCACGACGTTACTATGCAAGTTTCTCGCGGAGTATTTAGCGCATCACAACTTGATTTAGGAACTTCCGTTCTTCTTAAACATGCTCCTCAGCCTCCTGAAAGCGGCAAACTACTTGATATCGGCTGCGGATGGGGTCCTATTACTGTAGCTCTTGGTTTAGAATCGCCCAATGCAGAAATTTTTGCTGTAGACGTCAACGAAAGAGCTTTAGAACTTACTAAACTCAACGCCCAAGCTGCAGGATTACAGCATGTCCATGCAGCGCTAGCAGACGATGCACTTAATGCGGATTCTTCGCCACAGTTTGACAACTTTGACGTAATATGGTCAAATCCTCCGATTCGCGTTGGGAAAGAAGTATTGCACAATATTTTGCTTACTTGGTTGCCACGATTGCGAGTTGGTGGCGCAGCGTATTTAGTAGTACAAAAAAATCTTGGATCAGACTCACTTATTACTTGGCTTGCTGAAAATCTCGACGAAACATATAGCGTAGAAAAATACGCTAGTTCCAAAGGATATCGAATTATAGAAGTATTAAGAAAATAAAAAATAGCAAGCTAGTTACAGGAAATTAAAAAAAAATCAGAAAAGAATAAAATATACTATGAAATTCGACTACCCTGCTGAACTTCCTATTTGTGCCGCTCATGATGAAATAATCGAAGCAATAAAATCTTCGCAAGTAGTCATTATTTCCGGACAAACTGGCTCCGGCAAAACTACACAAATTCCAAAAATGGCGTTGGAACTTGGCAGAGGCGGACGAGGAAAACAAATAGTACACACGCAGCCTCGACGCTTGGCTGCACGCACTGTTGCCGAACGTATCGCTAGCGAAATGGCAGTAACACTTGGGGAAGAAATCGGTTATCAAGTACGATTTACCGACGAAAGCTCCCCTAAAACAAAACTTCGTATTGTTACCGACGGTATTTTACTTGCACAAATTCAAAGAGACCCACTGCTTACTCGTTACGACACAATTATTATTGACGAAGCACACGAGCGAAGTCTCAATATCGACTTCTTGCTTGGCTACGTAACTACGCTACTTCCGCAACGTCGTGATTTGAAGCTCATAATTACCTCTGCAACTATTGATTCCGCAAAATTTAAGGAACATTTTGAAGAGGCATTGCACATCACAGTCCCTGTTATTGAAGTTTCTGGACGCACTTACCCCGTACGAGTGCTTTACGAGCCACTAGGATCCGCGCCCTCTCTAATGCGACACGTACCGGGATTTGCAGACATTACAATGGACGAGGAAACCGTTGCAGAAACCCAGTCTAACGAACGCGAACGCGACGATATTGCTGACGAAGATATGACTTCTGCAGTCACTCGCGCATGCGCACAATTGGTAATTCATTCCAGCCACGAGCACGGCGCGCGCGATATTATGGTTTTTGCTTCCGGCGAACGCGATATTCGCGAATTTGAAGCAGGTTTACGCTCATATTTTGGTGCGCGAGCGAATGATATGAAACGGTCAGACGCTATTGAAATCGTACCGCTTTTTGCGCGCCTTTCCGCTAAAGACCAGCATCGCGTTTTTGAATCGCATACTCACCAGCGCATTGTTATTGCCACAAACGTTGCAGAAACTTCGCTTACTGTGCCTGGTATTCGATATGTTGTTGATCCTGGTTTTGCAAGAATTTCCAGATATTCTAAATCTGCGAAAGTGCAGAGGCTCCCAATAGAACCGATTTCTCAAGCGAGCGCAGATCAACGATCCGGACGTTGCGGACGAATCGCAGACGGCATTGCTATTAGACTTTACTCTCGCGAAGATTACGAAACGCGTCCTCGTTTTACCGATCCGGAAATTTTGCGCACTTCTCTTGGATCCGTAGTGCTTCACATGCTTGCAGTAGGAGTTGCAAAAACCGGTGAAGATATTACGAATTTTGGCTTTATTGATCCTCCAGACATAAAAGCAGTAAGCGACGGTTTTAACGAACTTACTGAACTGGGCGCAATTAGTAGGAAATCCGGATCAATTACGCTCACCCATATTGGCCGCGAACTTGCGAAATTGCCTCTCGATATTCGCTTAGGCCGCATGATTATTGAAGCCGCTAAGCGCACTACGCCGAATACTTTAGCTGCAGTGCTAGTAGTAGTTGCATTTTTGAGTTTGCAAGATCCTCGCGAACGACCTGAAGAACAACGCGAAGAGGCGGATAGAATCCACAATAGATACTCTGACGAAACTAGCGATTTTCTTACCGCTTTGAATATGTGGGATCGACTTTTTCAAGCCGATGGCGATATGAGCAATAATGCACTTCGCAAGATTTGTAAAGCAGAATTTCTTCACTTTTTGCATATTAAACAATGGAAAGATTTAGTCAACCAGTTACGTGACTTATGCAAAGAATTGCATTATAAAGTTGGCGATTCCGTTCCAAGCAAAAGACCTTCTTTGGAAATTCGTCAACTTCCTAACAACCAGCAGGCTGCTCACAGCTTGTGCTGCTCCTGGGATTCCCAAGGAATACACACATCAATGCTTGCAGGCTTACTTTCGATGATGGGCATGCAAATCGTACGCGAACCAAAAGCTTCGGATTTTGCAGGATTAAGCGGAACGGCAAAAATAAGGGCGATGAAACGCGCTCAAAAAATGTCACATAATAACTATCAAGGCGCTCGTGGCACTCGCTTTGCCATCTTCCCTGCTTCTTCTGTTGCTAAAACTACACCTTCTTGGGTGATTTGCACGCAGTTAGTTGAAACTTCTAGACTGTGGGCTCGCTATTGTGCTCAGATCGACCCTGCTTGGGCTGAACAGCTTGCGAAAAACCTTACGAGAACTACCTATTGCGACGCGCATTGGAGTGCTTCAAAAGGCGCTGCAGTTGCTAAATCTCAAGTGTTACTTTACGGGCTGCCTATTGTTAAAGATCGTCTCGTGCAATGGTCTCGTATTAATCCATACGAAGCTAGAATGTTGATGATTCGGCAAGGACTAATTGAAGGCGAAATTCAGCAACGTTTCCCACACGACAATTTTATTGCAGCTAACCGAAACGTGCTTGACGACGCAGATAATCAAGCTAATCGCACGCGTCAAATAAGCGAAACGGTTAACGATGAAGATTTATTTACTTTCTACGATACGAAACTACCGCAAGAAGTCACCACTGTTGCAACGCTGGCACAATGGTGGAAAGATAATCGCGCAGATGACCCGCACAAACTCGACTTTAATCCAGAAGAAGTCGAACGTTTGCAAACTACGCAAAGCAATGATTTAGCGGATTATCCAGACCATTGGAATACGGTCGCTACTGACGGCCAGCCTCTGCATTTGCGTTTAAGTTACGTTTATGATCCTCATAACCCGTTAGATGGTGTAACAGTGCACGTACCTCTGTATATGCTTTCTCGCTTAACGCCTGAAGAATTTACGTGGAATGTTCCAGGCTTACTTGATGAGCTTATTATCGGCATGATTAAGTCATTGCCTAAAACACTACGAGTACAGTTCGTGCCAGCGCCGGATACTGCTCAAAAAATTCGCTCATGGATTGACGAACACTACGATACGCTTCCGGGAGTTGCCGATACTGAAGTAGACGGAGAGAATACTGCATGGACAGACTTCCGCGAAGTATTTACAAAAGCAGCTATTGAAGTAATTGGCGCGCAGATTCATCCGGAAGTATTTAACGACGAACAGATGAGCAGACTTTCGCCATACCTGCGCGTAACGTTCAGCGTTGAAGAACGAAAAATCGTAGTGAACCACAATAAGAACAACGTCCGCAACAAGTTAAATCATGTAAAACCTACCGTACTTGGTACCGATAAATCGTTACTTGCGTTGCAGCAACGTTTTGCTAAAGAAGCGCAAGATTCAGCACGTGCTGTAATTAATCGTAAAGCAAATAAAGCCGCTCAAGCTGGAAACGTTGTGCAAAGAGCTGATTTGCTTCATAAGTCCGGAGCTACTAATCTTTCACGTTCGCAAATGGTGTGGCAGGGTGCACTCAAGATGCTGTATATGGACGATAAACGTATCACTTCGCGATGGCTTGGTTCAGAAGCTCTTATGCTTACTGCCGCCCCATACTCAACCTCCACAGCGCTCGCAGAAGATTTACAAATGGCTGCAGTGAAACGACTGATACCAAATCCTGAAAGAATTACGGATGATTCTTTGCTGCAGGAAGCTGTAGCTAATGTGTCGCAAATTTATGAGGACACTGTTTATAGCCTTGCGCATGACGTTATTGCTATCGTAAAACGTCAAGCGGAGTTGAGCAAAGTAGTTTCTGGTAAAGCTGATTTGCCACTATTGTCGGTGCTACAGTCAATTCGCGAGCATGCCTCAAGCTTGGTTTATGAAGGATTTATTGCGCAAACGCCAGCTGATTCGCTACCCCGCATCGAAAAATATTTGCATGCTGATTTAATCCGCCTTACTAAAGCTAGATCGGATAAAGATCGCGATGTTCGTTGGGCTTGGGAAGCTGAAGAAGCTCATAAGATTGTTGAAAAGGCGCTGGAAAAAGCCAGCAAACTACCTGCGGGCCCGTCTCATGATGAAGCACAGGAACGCGCTGAAAAGTTGCGATGGATGTGCGAAGAATTTTATGTGTCACTATGGGCTCAAGAACTTGGAACTGCTTACCCAATTAGCGTACAGCGCATGCGAAAATTAGATGCAAAAAGTAACTAAACAAAGAGGCGGCCACACAATTTTTTGCGTAACCGCCTCTTTATTTTCTCTTATTTGACACAAAGTAACGAACCGACTACTTGTCAAATAGCGTTACTTGTGTTGTTACTTGTGTTGTTTTGTGTTGTTACTTATACAACAACACATTATTTTCTGCAAATTTATTCTTCAGTAAGTTCCTTCTTTTCGGAAATAAAGCAGCTGCGAACCAAGTAAACAACTAAACCAATGATGGCTACTGCAGCACCCATCATAAGCAAATTGGAATAACCTGCCGCCTGTCCACTAAGACCGTTGAAGGAGAATCCTTTGAATAAATCTCCTCCAAAGAAACCGCTGAAAATAGAAATACCAATAGAAGCGGTAACGTTCATAATCAAATCGTTCATACCACAGCCACGACCAGATTCTTCAACTGGAAGAGCAGAAAGTACCGTTGAAACGATTGGCGAGTACATCAAACCGCATCCTGCATAGTAGATGCAAGCGCAAATAGTAAGCGACATAAAATCAGTGTTGATAAGCAAAGCTGCACCAACCCAGCCAACAATCATCAAGAATGCTGCTGTAATAATACCGGCTTTGCGACCAATATGGCTAATAATCGTACCGGAGAATACACCAAAGACTGCAGCGCACACGAACGCCCACACAAGATAGGACGAAACCTGATTAGTGGTCATGTGATACAAAGCTCCACCAATAACATTGTAGATAGGAGGCATGCAGTAGTTTGTGAAATAGAAGATGAAAATCAATACGATGCCGGAAAGCCAACGCTTATTCTTAAAGAATGCAGGAGTTACGAACGGGTTCTTTGCCTTCATAATGTAGAAAGCGAACAAAACGAAAAGCACAATGGAACCAAGCAACAATCCCCAGGCCTTGTAGGAGAAGAACAGCGTAAGAAGTGTTACGGCAATACCGAATACGGTGAAGCCGAGCTTATCTATCTTTCCACCAATACCATTCTTTGTAGGCAAGCACTTAACAAGCACAGGCAAGAACACGATGGTGATAGCAGGAATCAAGAACAGGTACTGCCAAGCGATAGAACTTAAAATACCTGCGGCAAACACACCGATAGATGCCGAAAGCTGGTAGGCAGCCGTAAAGAGACCGAAGAAGATAACCTTCAAATCATTGCGCAAATACTTAGTTGCAATAACTAAGAAAGATGAACCTGCTACCTGTTCACCCGCAGTTTGCAGAATACGAGCAACAATAACAGTCCACAAGTTTGGAGTGAAATAGAAGTTGGCAATAAATCCAAATAATGAACCAACAAATAACGTTACCAAACCGATGGTTATAAGCCTGCGAAGCGACACGAAGTCGCCAAGCGAACCATAAATAAAGCACACAATGCCAAGCACAATAATCGGAAGACTGGTAATAAGTGAGGCTTGTTCAGGAGCACCAACGGCGGCACCAATCTGATTAAAAACTAGGTTAAAGCCTTGCAAGCACAATGTGCCGAGAATGAATGTGACAAGCAGCAAAATTAGCGAATAAATCGCTACTTTATCACGAGTTTTGGGATCCTCATATGGGTCCACTGCTAGAGATGTTGCATTTTCAGTCATAATAATCCAATCAATTGAATTAATTTATTTATAATTTATTTTCTATTTTGAAAATTTTGGTGACTTTTAGCCGGCAATTTTTGCCAAACCTGAAATACGAGTCATGAATTCACTCAAGAAACGCTTCACATCTACACCAACAGCCACCTGCATAGTCTTAACTGGATCGTTCAAACGAGTGACATCACCGATGGTACGTCCGCGCGTTGGACCTTCCACATCCACTTGCATGTTAATAGGCAACGTAGTGACCAACGTTGGATCAACAGCAACTGCAACGGCCAACGGATCATGCAAACCACAACCGCCAAGGTGAGGAGCAGTAGTCTCATAAGCCTTAATGTAGAAGTCTGTCATATCAGCCAAGAATTTACCGGCTTTAGTGCCAAGATCGCGCCATTGCTGGGTTTCTTTGTATGTGAGCAATGTTTGCAATGTAACGTCCAAACCAATCATTGTCACTGGGGCACCTGAACGGAAAAGCTCATTAGCAGCATCTGGATCTTGAGAAATATTTGCCTCAGTCCACGCATTCACGTTGCCATGAATTGTAAGTGCGCCACCCATAAGCACAATCTTACCGATTTCATCCTTAATTTCCGGAGCTTTCTTCAACGCTGCAGCAATGTTGGTCATAGGACCAGTTGGAACATAAATGAGATCCTTGCCGTAGGTTTTTACAGCATCAATGATGAAATCGACAGCAGTCTCAGATTCAGCTTCACGCTTTGAATCTGGAATTACCACATCACCAATACCATTATCGCCATGAATGAACGCGGAGATTGGCAATACTTCAAACGAATCTTTAGTGCTTGCGTGAGGAAGGCCACGGTACACTTTTACTTCCGGGTGTCCAAACAACTCAGTGATGGCGAGCGCATTACGGACGCCCTGTTCCATAAGAACATTGCCATAGGTTCCTGTGATACCTATAAGCTCAACCTCTGGACTGCCTAATGCGTAGGAAATCGCTAATGTATCGTCAACACCTGTGTCCAAATCAAGAATAAGTTTCTTCATCATGAACTACCTTTCTGTATTGTGAGCTTACCGTCGTCAACAGCGACGACCACAGCTATTTATAATTACTGCTTAGCAGCAAACGCAGAAGATCACGACCTCATCGTTTAATGCCATACATCGTAGAAATTGTATCTCGTTATAATTCAAAATCAACACTTATAAACATAAGTTTATAACCTCTTTCACAAATTTTAATAGCCACTATAATTACACAATCAATGATTGACTGATGCCCAGCAAACACTCATTCCATGCAACACGAAATACTCGCGTGTATTACCCCCGCGATATACTTAAATGCCTTATTTTGGCAACGGTACTTTACGAAGAATGGATGCGTATGTCTACCTATTCCTCACAACTTAGCGAAGAACAGCAGGCTGTGGACCGCGCTTACGGTCGTCTTGATGACTTGCGTACCACTATTCGTACGCGTTTAGATGCTGTGAGAGCGGCTGGATCACATGGTTCTCCTACTCAGCGAACAGAACGCGACTCTTTTGCAACCATGTACGAGGATCGTCTTACGCAATTACGTGCTGTCGAAGACCGTCTTGTTTTTGGAAGACTCGATAATACTGAAGGCACTCGCCGCTACATTGGGCGTATTGGCTTGTTGAGTGAAAACCACGATCCTATTCTCACTGATTGGCGTGCAGAGGCAGCTCGACCTTTTTATGAGGCAACTCCTTCGCATCATGGCGATATTGTTATGCGCCGTCATATTACCCTCCGTTTCCGCGATGTTGTCGGCATTGAAGATGAGATTCTTGATATTCACTCTGAGGAAGTAGGAAAAGCATCTCAACAGGGTACTCTTACTGGCGAAGGTGCTTTACTTGCTTCTTTGGGATCTCGTCGTACTGGAAAAATGACTGATATTGTGGCCACTATTCAGGCTGAGCAGGATCGCATTATTCGAGCACCGCTTGACCACACGATTGTGGTACAAGGTGGACCTGGAACAGGAAAAACTGCTGTAGCCTTACATCGTGCTGCCTACTTGTTGTATACGCATCGCCGAAAGCTTGAACGCTCCGGTGTGCTTATTGTTGGACCAAGTTCGGCATTTTTACGTTATATTGATCAAGTGCTTCCTTCCTTGGGCGAAACGGGAGTGGTGAGTCGTACTATTGCTGATTTAATTCCAGACGTTCACGCTACCTCTGAGGATTCCGCTTATGTGGCAAAACTCAAGGGAATGTATCGCATGCACACTGTTATTGCACATGCGATTTCAGGACGTATTCGAGTACCTAAGAATCTTCCAACATTACATATTGGAGGATTCAGTATTCCTCTTCTTAAAGAGGACATTCAGATTGCGCAGTCTGATGCTCAACGTACACATCAGCCACACAATCAAGCTCGCAATACTTTTGTAAAAACTGTACTGAGTATCTTAAAAAATCGTTACTTGCAGCAGCTCGATTACAATCCTGACCAAGCTGAATTAAACGACATAACTTCGCAGCTTCGTTTAGATGATAAACTTCGCATTACGCTTAATCTTGCTTGGCTTCCTATGACTGGCGAATGGCTTATTGATCAGCTGTTCTCTAAGCCGGATCAGTTGCGAACTTATGCTCCTTGGCTCAGCGAAGACGACATCGCAGCTCTCGTAAGACCAAAGGGCAGTCCTCTTACACGTTCGGATATACCTCTACTCGATGAAGCTATGGAGCTGCTTGGCCCAGATCCAAAACTCGACGCGCAACGAGCAGCGGCACGAGCTAAGAAACTTGAGGAACAACAGTTTGCTTCTGATACTCTTGCGCAAGCTGGTATCGGTAATGGCATAGTGACGGCAGATATGCTCCTCGATAACTTGCAGGGTGATGATGCTGGATTGCTCGCTCGCAAAGCTGCATCTGACCGAGAGTGGACATATGGTCACGTAGTTGTCGATGAGGCTCAGGAACTTACCGCTATGGATTGGCGTATGCTCATGCGTCGTTGTCCTTCACGTTCTTTTACTATCGTCGGTGACGTTGCACAAACTTCTGCTTTAGGTGGTACTCACCGTTGGCAGAAAAATATGAATACTCTATTTGGCGAGCCAAATTGGGATCTTTACGAACTGACGATTAATTATCGTAATCCTCGAGAAGTCTCCGAAGCTGCAAGCAAGGTTGCCACAGATTCAGGATTATATATTTCTACAGTTAATGCGGTGCGATCGGTGCCTGGATCTTTGGTAACAAAAATTGTAGAATCTGACGAAAATCTTGATACTGAGCTTGCTCAATCGTGCATAACCTTGTTCCAAAAGTTTGTTTCCGATGATGGTAGTGGTCGTATAGTGGTTATCGCTCCTTGTGAAATGATTAAACACACGCAAGACGTGGTGAATAATGCGTTGCGCAATTCGTTACCGGAACATATGATACGTCGTCTCGATGAGCAAAACGAGGACGATAAACAATGCAGTGTTTGTACAGCGGAAGATGTGAAAGGGTTGGAATACGACGCAGTAATCGTATTACAGCCTTCGCAGATTGAACAGGAAGCAGCATCGAGACTTGCTGCAGCAGCTAATCTTTATGTTGCTATGACACGTCCAACACAACAATTGTTTATTATCCGCACTTCCGACGACGCGAATTTTGAACAGTAGGTTTTTGATAACAGTATCAAAACCGTTAAAGCTGCGGCGTCCTTTCAATAACAATTGAAAGGACGCCGCAAATCAGAAAGTTCAATGTCACAATAATTTTGATTTATTGTTCTTCTGATTTGCTTCGCTTTAAATCTTCAATTGCATGCTCAAAATCTTCTAGTCCTGCGAAGTTCTGATATACGCTTGCAAAACGAAGATATGCAACCTCATCTAGTTCGCGAAGTGGCTTAAGAATAGCCTTACCAACTTCTTCAGATGTTACTTGAGCTAATCCTCGTGCGCGTAAATCTGCTTCTACCCTCATGCCTATAGTTTTTAGTGCTTCAGCATCAATAGGACGTCCTTGACAGGCTTTACTTACACCAGCTACTACCTTTGCACGATCGAAAGGTTCAACAGATCCCGAACGTTTCATAACTAGCAACTGGGTTGTTTCTACGGTAGTAAAGCGATTCCCGCACACCTGGCATTCACGCCTACGACGAATAGAATAACCATCTTCACTAATGCGCGTATCTATAACCTTAGTATCAGGATTTTTACAAAAAGGACAATGCATATAACCCAGCATACTAAAGATTCCGGAAATACGACATAATAAATTTACTTTATTCTAATAATTCAGAATATTATACGAACTTCTGCTCTTTACACAAAATACTCTACTGTAATACGTCATGATTCACCACATCATTTTCACTAACAGATAATGCAAATGCGATTAATATCACTGTCTTCAATATCATCACATTGTATATGACCTAGTAAATCATCAACAAACAATGGTGACTGTCAGACTCAAGACACTGATTACAAGCAATATAGTAGAAGCTATCTGGATAGGTGTAAATTTCATACATGCTATCACATTCATGTATTACTTCTTTTTCAACAGATTTTTGCTCATACAATGACATGAAATATGTATTAACAATATTTGTCCTTCTCATATTTCCCCCATACCTTATACTGCCCAATGAATTATTGAACATTTATAACCGGAACATTAATAGACTGTCCAATTTGCAAATCTTCAGATGAAAGATGGTTTAATGCCACTAACTTATCAACGCTATCTGAAACATTACCGTTTTTAGGCGTGATTGATGTGGCATAATTCCACAGAGTATCCCCTGGACGAACAGTATATGTTACGAACTTTTCAGGAATTGCAGATACTGCGGTTCTCGGTATCATAAGTGTGTACAGTACAAACGCAGCTGTAAATAATACAAAAATGCAAAATAGCACAGTAGCACGTCTACTTTTAGACACAACACGTCGACTACGCGTTGTTGCGCGAGACGTCTGACGATGCACATTGATCCTCGTACGATAACTGTTTTGTAACAACACGTTCATTGCTGTCCTTCCTTCCATTCTCGATCCAGTAAACAAATCTAGTGAACATTTGTTCTATCGAACAGATGTATTAATCATGGCACATCTGTTCGACAGTTGCAACGGCGTGTCGAACAGATGTTTGATTTTTTGAAAAATTGCGCTAAAATAAAAATTATGGAAAGGAGCACCATGAATAACGAGCACACTGATAGCAGCAATGACAGCAATAATGTTGTTAGAAATGACACCTCGTCACTTACTGAACGACAACGCAACATTATTGACGCTATTCAAAACAGCCTTGCCATTCATGGTTTTCCGCCATCATTCCGTGAAATAGGCGAAGCTGTTGGTTTACGCAGTCCTTCGTCAGTAAAACATCAGTTACGAGCGCTTGAAGAAAAAGGGATTCTACGGATAAGTGCAAACAAGGGACGCGCTATTGAAATCATTAATGACACTGTTCCTGTTGCCAAAAACGCAAGCAATACTTCTCAGCACTATTCGCAAGCGGTGGACGTTAGTCTTTATGAAACTGATGCTGTAATAAATTCACATGATGTTCCTTTAGTAGGTCGAATTGCAGCGGGTACACCTATTACAGCAGAACAACATATAGAAGATGTCATGCGATTGCCAGAGCGTCTTACAGGTACCGGTAACTTGTTTATGCTCGAAGTTCATGGAGATTCAATGATTGACGCAGCAATCTGCGATGGCGATTATGTTGTAGTCCGAGAACAACACGAAGCAATAAACGGAGATATTGTTGCAGCATTACTTGATAACGAGGCTACAGTAAAAACATTCCGTAACGATAACGGCCATGTGTGGCTCATTCCTCACAATCCCGCATACTCTCCTATCGACGGATCACATGCAACTATTATGGGGAAAGTTGTTACCGTGTTACGCAAGCTATAATTCGAGTCAGCATTTAATCAAACGTCTAATTTAGCACGGTTTAAGCACCACTCAAACCAAAAGATAACCCAACCGGCGTTATACAACCAACACTACCCAACCAACACCACCCAGCCAACACACTATATAAATACCTTATAAATCAAAACCTGCAACAAACACCATTAATAAACTTACATTCAACCCCAATCCACCCCCCCCCCCAAAAAAAAGATTCTCCCCGTTCGTTTTACAAATCAACAAACGGGGAGAAAATCTTATCACCGCATACGACGCAAAATTCAATTACACATCGCACTCAGCTGCAACAAATCGAACTAAGCAAGCGGATGAGAATCCTTGATAGTTACTGAAATCTCACGACCATTAGGAGCCGCATAGCTCACCGTATCACCGGCGTGCGCACCCATAATAGCCGCACCAATTGGAGACTCCGGACTAATAACATCATACTCAGTAGCTACCGCAATATCGCGAGAACCAAGTACATACGTCATTTCACGTCCAGCAAGCTCTACTGTGACCAAGGAACCATTACCGACAGTGCCAGCTTTTGGAGCTTCAAGAATCTTAGCGTTACGCAATTTCACAATGAGTTCGTTAATGCGACCCTCATTCTTACCTTGCTCCTCACGGGCTGCCTGATAACCACCGTTTTCAGACAAATCACCTTCAGCACGAGCCGCAGCAATACGTTCCGTAATTTCTTCGCGATACTCACCTTCGCGATGCTCTAGCTCTTCCTTCAGCTTGTCATACGCTTCCTGCGTAAGCAGAATAGTTTTTTCTTCAGCCATTGCTACCTCCTTATCTAACAATCTCCATGAATTAAAGTCTTTGCACGTGGATCGCGGATAACTTCAAACCACGCGCATACCTCATTCAGCGAGTTGCAATAATATCAACAACAAATACTAAAGTATCTCCACCGCCAATACCAGCTTGTGGTACCCCGCGAGAACCATAACCATACTCAGGCGGAATCGAAATAAGTAAGCGCGAACCGACATTGTGACCCGGAACCGTGCGATCCCAGCCCTGAATTACCTGGCCAACACCAATACCAAAGCTAGCTGGCGTATGGCGCGCAAAACTTGAATCAAATGGCTTTTCAGCACCCCAAACCACACCATGGTAGTTTACGGTAACCGTATCGCCAGCACGAACAACTGGACCATTGCCCTCTACTAATTCGACAACCTTAAGCCCAGCCGGCGGCTCAGACGCTGGGAACGTCACCGTTGGCGTAGTGCCAAATTCTGCAATCACCTCTGGCATATCCTGTGCCATACTGCCTCCTTTACAAACTTCACAGAACATAATCCGAAATAGTATAACATCTGCGTAGCTGACTTGCACAGTCCTCTAGCATTACTAAACGAGCGTTTATTACACAGAACACATCAGACAACATGCTCGCAACAACGCTTCTTAGATTAACACTTCTTAGATTAACCTGTCCTAGATTACCACTGAATCGTTACGTATGTACATGCAATATTCACATTGTGTATAACTTAGCAAAAATTAACTACACAACCTCAGCAAATTAGCATTCAACAACGTTCACAGCCAAGCCACCCTTTGATGTTTCGCGATACTTTGACATCATGTCATGACCAGTTTCTTTCATAGTTTTAATTGCCTGATCAAGACTTACCATATGCGAACCATCCCCAAGCATTGCCATGCGGACAGCGTTAATCGCAGTATTTGCAGCCATAGCGTTACGCTCAATGCACGGGATTTGTACCAAGCCACCCACAGGATCGCAAGTCAATCCCAAGTGATGTTCGATACCAATTTCTGCCGCATTTTCAACCTGTTCCGGTGTTCCACCCAATACTTCGCACAATCCAGCTGCAGCCATCGAACAGGCGGACCCAACTTCACCTTGGCAACCAACTTCCGCACCGGAAATCGAAGCATTGCGCTTGAACAAGTAACCAACAGCACCTGCAGCAAGCAAAAATCGTACAATACCATCCTCACTAGCAGCATCAACAAAACGCCAATAGTATTGCAAAACCGCGGGAATAATACCAGCAGAACCATTTGTAGGAGCCGTAACAATACGCCCGCCGCCAGCATTCTCCTCACTCACTGCGAGCGCAAAAAGATTTACCCACGCAGAGTCGGAACTTTCCAAAGCGGTGTCAGCGCGACGACGATTATTACGAAGCATATCCGAATTTGCAGCTAAACGCTCATACATACGAGGCGCACGACGAGGCACATCAAGTCCGCCTGGAAGAATCGGTTGCTTTGAATTGCAGCCATTTTCCACACATTTACTCATCACATCCCACACGTGCAGTAAATAGTTGCGCACGTAATCTGCGTCACCTTCGTGCAGCGCCAACTCGTTTTGCCACACGATATCGCTGATTGACATATGCTTTTCTCGACAAATATTTATAAGTTCGTCACAAGAAGTGAAAGGATACGGTACGGTAGTATCTTTGGTTTGATTCGAAAAGTCTGCCGATTTTTCGTTATTACTTTCGTTATTACTTTCGTTATTACTTTCGTTATTATCGTTTTCTGATTGCTCAGTCACCCGCTCGTGCAATCCCACCATAGCGTCATCAGCACGACCTTGACGAATAAATCCGCCGCCAATTGAGTACCATACTTGCTCGTCTACCGTATTTCCAGCATCATCCGTCGCCACAAAACGCATACCGTTTGGATGAACTACCATGCGCTTCCACTTTTCAAAAATTACGTCTGTATCGTAATCAAAAGCAATAGTATGGTCCCCTGCAAGCGTTAACGTACCAGCTTTTTTACACTCTTCTCGAATAGTAAGCATATGCTCAGTGTCCACATTGTCCGGAAGATTGCCCTCGAGACCAGCCACACACGCACGATCTGTACCATGACCAAGCCCAGTTAGCGACAATGAACCATAAAGCGTCACTTTTACATGCGCAACGTTTTTAAGATTCCCACTTTTTTTAAGCGATGTAACGAACGCACAAGCTGCACGCATAGGGCCTACAGTATGCGAAGAACTTGGACCAACTCCAACTGAAAACATTTCTAAAATACTGAACACGTATCTATTGTAAGCATGTGTTAACGCTCTTCAACACGCTCAGCATATTGAAATCATGTTAAATTCTTCACTTTTGACGTCGCTGAAACAATAATTTGGCTAAACTCACGCACACAAGCCACAATATTACAGCTAAAATAGCGGCTACCAGCATTACAGTAAACGCACTTCCAGCAGTAGGCACGTGGAGTTCGAAGAACTTTGCAGTAAACGGTATAAAAGCTCCAGCAACGCCAGCTGCAGCAAATAGCGCAACCATAATTCCTCGCCACGAGCGCAACGGCTTGGCAACGCTTGCAAGCACAAGTATGCCGAGCACGAATACTATTACCGAGCAAATACTGCGAGTGGCTGCTAAAGCTTGCACGTTTGCAACAATAAAACGCGATACCGTTACACTGTCATCTGCAGATTTGTCGAGATTAAGTCCCAAAACGCGAGGAGCTATAACAGCAGTCGCAAGCACGGAAACTGCTATAGCAAGTCCACTAGGAACAGCAAAACGAACCACACGCTGCAAGAAGCCTGGAATGTATCGACGAGTATTAGGCGCAAGAGCAAGCAAAAATGCTGGAATACCAATGGTTAAAGAACCAATATAAGTAATGTGACGAGGCAAATACGGGAAGTGAAGCGCTAGAAGCACGACTCCTGCAGAAATAAGCGCAGAATACACAGTTTTTACAAGGAACAATCCTGCAACTCGTTCCATATTTGCCATCACTTGCCTACCACGAGCCACAACATCTGGCAAATGTGAGAAGCGCGAATCAACAAGAACCACTTGAGCTACAGCTTTTGCAGCAGGAGCAGCATTGCCCATAGCAACGCCCAAATCAGCCTCTTTAAGAGCTAAAGTATCGTTCACACCGTCACCAGTCATAGCAACCACATGACCCTGAGCGTGAAGCGCCTGAACAATTGCCTTCTTTTGATGAGGGAGCACGCGCCCAAGTACGTCCACGTTTTCAAGCACTTTAGCTAATTCGTCAATATCTTCTGGCAATTTCCGAGCATCCATTGCAACAGGCTTGCGATCTCCTGTTAATCCAACTTTTGCAGCAACAGCCGCAACAGTTGTAGGATTATCTCCCGAAATTACACGGCAACGCACACCCTGCTCACGGAACCATTCGAGTGTTTTGCGAGCATCGCCACGAATACGCTCAGAGCAGCGGACTAAAGCAACAGGCTGAGCAGCGGCGCAAATAGTAGGTGTGTCACCGAAAGTTTTATTTATTTCTGAAACGCTACTTACTTTTGCAAGAAGCAGCACGCGCTCACCAAGCTCCGCATAAGAATTAACTTTCTCTAAAATTTCATTAGTATTTGCATAATTAATCGCGCTTAGCAATACTTCCGGAGCACCCATATACCAAGTTTTATATTCTCCACTGCTTTGCGCATATTGCACAGCACTCCATTTTCTGGCAGACGAGAACGGAAGACGATTATTTACATGCGCGCTAGCTGCAACTCCTTGAGCGCCAAGCCCTTGCATAATTGCAACGCCTGTTGCGTTTGGATTTTCTTCGTTTGATAAATCAAATAAAGCTTGCTTGGTTTGTAAGTTAGTTTGTAAGTTAGTTTGTAAGTTGGTCTGCAAGTTGGTCTGCAAGTTGGTCTGTAAAGATATTTCAGTACTACTATTATCTAGATTTTCTACGCCAACAAACGCAATACCACCGTCGGTTATAGTACCAGTTTTGTCCAAATTCAAGCAGTCCACACGCGCTAAAGTTTCTACAGATTCCAGCTCCTGAACTAACGTTTGCTTACGCGCAAGTCGCATAGCAGCCACCGCAAAATTAAGCGAAGTAAGAAGAACCAATCCTTCTGGAATCATACCAACAACGCCTGCAACAGCAGAAACAACAGCTCCTCTCCAAGCACCAGTCTGCCAAGCCTCAACAAATCCGCCAACCTTATGCATTTGCGACCACACAAGCAGTACGCATAAAGGCACCACAACCATCGTCATATACTTCAAAATCGTATTAATTCCACGGCTTAAGTCGGAAATTGTTTTGGTATAAACCTTCGCTTGCGCTGCTAATTTTGCGGCGTAACTGTGCTCACCTACGGCAGTAACACGCGTTAAAGCCATTCCAGAAACTGCAGTAGATCCAGAATAAACGTCGTCACCTTGGGCTTTTCGAACTGTAGCAGACTCGCCCGTAAGCATGGACTCGTCCATTTCCAATCCCCACGATTCCAACACTTCTACGTCTGCCGGCACCTGCTCGCCAGCTCTAAGCCACAAGACATCACCAAGCACAATATCTTTGTGCGCAATCTCAATATTTTCTCCACCTCTACGCACCATTGCGCGAGCAGCAATCAATATAGAAAGCCTATCCAAAGTGCGCTTTGCTTTTAATTCAGTCACGATGCCAATTCCAGTATTTACTAGAATTACCACGCCAAAAACAGCATCTTTCCATGAACCCGTGGCAAGCACGACCACCATTGCTGTGAAAATAATCGCGTTAAACAATGTAAACACGTTCGCGCGCACAATATCCATTAAAGAGCGAGAAGTCTGCTTAGAAGTAATATTCACGTCTCCGCGAGAAACCGCCTCCGCAACTTCTTCGTCGCTCAATCCAGAAATTTCTACTTCAGGAAGCGCCGCAACAGCGTTATTTTTGCCGTCCACTGTAGATACCATTGCGTTTTGCTTGCTACTTACCATTTATAATCACTTCCCTACTGTGTGGCGTATTGTCGATTATTGCGCGAACAATGCTGAGCAAAGACGCGCGCTTAATTGCGGTATTATTTGGCGCGGTATTGTTAGACGCAGGATTGTTAGACGCTAAACCATTCGAAATATCTCCAATTCGCAATGTTGCAGCGTATAAAGTTGCGTTTTTAGGCGCGTTTACAGGATTAATTAAGGCCACCGGCACTCCAGCGTAGCGCGCGTATTGTAATGCGGAAATCCATGCTTTGCTTTCGTTTTGTTTATTGCGCGCAATCTTATTGAGCTTGTTATTCTCTTTTTTATTTGGTTGATTATTAGAATCATAAGGCTCGTCAATACTTGTTACGTCTAGTTCGTTAATAAGTATTATCGAAACCGGCTGTTCACTTGCCGCGCGAATAGCCTGCTGAGAAGCTTCGTTAGGATTAACAATATTGGATATTGAAACGTAAGAAGCGCTCAATTTTGACATTTTACATTGTTCCATAAGCTCTGTGTCAAGCGCTGCAGAACGAGAACCAACTACAAGCACATGAATGTCGTTAATATCCACACCATCGTGAATTATGTCCCCAGCGCGACCAGTAGCTCCCACAGCTTTACCCTGCGGTTCGCAAGCACTCAACGTACCTAGCGCTAAAGCAGTTACGACAGCAGCCGCAAAAATGGTAACAGCGCGTTTAGAAAACATAAGACTTTTATACCACACCTTCAACATAAGTGGTGGTTTTGATCATTTTATACAATTTGCCAAATTGTAGTACAATCAACCATTGACACCACATGTAACACCACTTATACTTTTATAAACGCATCAAATACGCTATTTTACTGGGGAGTTAAATGTCACAATGGGACAAATTACTTAAGCGAATACTTAGCCTATCCAAAGATATGCGATTTGATGAATTGAGAAAAGTATTGGAATCCTACGGATATGAAATGTGCAATCCACGAAGCGGAAGTAGCCATTATACTTTTCGCAAAGAACACGCAAACCCGATAACAATTCCAAAACATGAACCAATAAAAAAGATATACGTAGAAATGGTGAAAGCTGTAGTAGAAGCAGCAGACGAAGAAGAAAAACAGTAAAAGTAGGAAAGTAGGAAATTGGATATGGTAAAAACACTAACAAATAAAACACTCAGCTACTACATGTCACTACCCTATAAGCTGGAGATTGTAAAGGATCCAGATGAAGGCGGATTTGTGTCCTACTACCCCGATTTGCCAGGGTGCATAAGTTCTGGAGACTCCGAACAGGAAGCAGCAGCAAGCGCGCAGGATGCTAAAAAGGCTTGGCTTGAAACAGCTCTTGAAAGCAAAATCAACATAAAAGAGCCGTCTTACCATGAACTGAATGACTATTCTGGTCAGTTCAAACTGCGTCTTCCAAAGGAATTACATAGGCAATTGGCTGAGCAATCTCAAGCCGAAGGCATAAGCATGAACCAGTATTGCGTATATCTTCTTTCGCAAAATAACGCTATTGAGCGCGTGCTTGAGCGAGCGTAGAAAATAAAATTTCGGGCTATTCCCCAAAATTTCACACTATTCATTAGTCATTACTTGTAGTTATTAACAATCTCTAGCAATTACTTGCAGCGCAACTTCAATACCGCGAAGCATATCAGCTAAACTCATAGAACTCATACTCGGCTTATCAAGAACTTGCTCAGGCAAATACGGAACGTGAATGAAACCGCTCTTAAACGGCAATTTTTTAGTCTGGCAATAATGACAAACACTGTAAAGCACATCATTGCACACGTACGCGCCAGCAGAAAAAGACACAGACGCCGGCAATTTTGCCTTATTCAAAGCCTCAACTATGTTCACAACTGGCAAAGTCGCTTTATACGCCACGTCACCATCTTGCACAACAGGCTCATACCAAGGCTTATACCCGCTATTATCTGGTATGCGCGCAGCCCTACAATTAATGCCAACATACTCAACGTTAAAACAAGCAGAACCACCAAATTGTCCTAATGAAAGCACGGCATGAGGCTGAACTTCCTCTATTTTCTCAATAACTTTTTTCGCACCTTTGTTAAATTCCGTAGGAATCTGCAAACGAACAAGTTCCACGCCCTCAGGCGCATGCACTGATTGTGCAATTTCCCACGACGGATTTATAGACTCATTATTAAACGGCGTAAAACCAGTAATCAAAATACGCATCACAATACCCCTTCATGTAGCTCGCATTTATCAAAACTCATCACAAAACTGTACGTATCAGAATATGCCAGTATCCAACCCTCACGATTCTACTACATAATTCATTTTTCACAGTAAATAAAAGAACAGTAAATAACAGTAAATAACAGTAGATAACATCAAATAACATCAAATAACATCAAAGATTAGACAATAGCAACTTGCGCAACAATCAGAAGCAACACACCTCAACACAGTATTGGTAAGACTTACATTCATGTAATAAGATTGTGCGCTAGATGTGCACCACGCTGCGGCGTAAATTAAACAAAGTAGTTAACACAGCACATACCATAATTTCAACAGAAATAAACAAAATTAAACTAGATTCAACGACGAAAAGAGATTACCGATGACGAAGATCATTCAGATTGGCGCCAACCATGCCGGCACTGCCTGCGCTAACACCATTTTGAGTTACCCAGGCAACGAACTTACTATCTACGATCAGAATAGTAATATTTCTTTCCTTGGCTGCGGTATGGCTTTGTGGATTGGTAAGCAGATTCAAAGCAGCGACGGACTGTTCTACCAAAAGCCAGAAGATTTCGTTAAAAAAGGCGCTAAAGTAAATCTTGAAAGTAAAGTTTTAGACATTGATTACGCAAAGAAAGAAGTAACAGTAGAGCTTAAAGACGGCACCGTTATTCACGATTCTTACGACAAGCTGGTTCTCGCTACCGGCAGCCTTCCAAACAAGCCTCGCATTAAGGGCATTGACTTGGAAAACGTGCAAATGGTAAAGCTTTTCCAGAATGCGCAAACTGTTATTGCTAAACTGCAAGAGCGCAATTTCCGTAACGTCGTGGTTCTTGGTGGAGGCTACATTGGCGTCGAACTTGCTGAAGCCTTCGAGCGTCTTGGCAAGAACGTAACTCTTATTGACATGGAAGATCATATTCTTAACGGCTACTTCGACCCAGAGTTTTCTAACAATTTGAAGCAAATTATGGAAGATAAGGGCATTAAGTTTGAGCTTGGTCAAGCTGTTGAGGAGATTGTTGGAGACACTGAAGTTAAGGCTGTTAAGACCAGCAAAGGCACTTACGATGCAGACATGGTGATTTGCGCTATTGGCTTCCACCCAAACGTTGCGCTTGGCAAGGATCATTTAAAGCAGTATGCTAACGGCGCTTTCCTCGTTGACAAGAAGCAGCAAACTTCCGACCCAGACGTGTACGCAATCGGCGACTGCGCTACAATCTACGACAACGCTCGAGACCGTGTAAACTACATTGCACTCGCCACTAACGCCGTTCGAAGCGGCTTGATTGCAGGTCACAACGTTTGCGGAACTCCTGTAGAAACTGAGGGCGTGCAGGGTTCTAGCGCAATGATGATTTACGACTACAAGCTTGTTTGCACCGGCTTGAGCTTGTCTGCCGCTCAAAAAGAGGGCATGGACGTTGATTACGTTGATTTTGAGGATACTCAAAAGCCTGCGTTTATGGAAGTTGAGAATCCAAAGGTGAAGATTCGTATTGTTTACAAGAAAGATACGAAGGTTATTGTTGGTTGCCAGTTGGCTTCTAACTACGATATGTCTGCCGCAATTCACCTGTTCTCGCTGGCTATTCAGAAGAAGGTTACGATTAAGGAGCTTGCTTTGTGTGACATCTTCTTCATGCCTCATTTCAACCAGCCATACAATTACATTACGATGGCTGCTTACACAGCTTTGTTGAAGGGGTGATTAATTTCAGCTGATTCATATCAGCTGATCAGTACCTGCTGATTAGTTAATTGCTGAAATCGTCTAAGCTAGATCGCATTTATTAAACCAAGCAATCTGTTCTATAATGGAGCAGTTGCTTGGTTTTTTAATCATCCGCGCACAAAAGCGCGCACACAACGCGCATATTAGCGTAAGACATGCAGATTAAAACAAAGGAGTCTAGGATGAAGCAGCTTTCTATTAAACCAACTATTCATAAGTTCGAGCACGCACGCGACTTTGCGCAAGAATTTAAGCTTGGCAAGGGCGATTTGGTTATTACTAACCAGTACATTTGGGAGCCTTATTTTGGCGATTTGAATCTTGATTGCGACGTGATTTTCCAAGAGAAATACGGCAAAGGCGAGCCGAGCGACGCAATGGTTGACGCGATTGTTAGCGACATTCACACTACTCCAAAGCGCGTGATTGGCATTGGCGGCGGCACAGTTTTGGATATTTCTAAGGTTTGCGCGTTGAAGCAAACAAGTCCGCTTGAGGATTTGGTTGACGGTAAGATTCCTGCAGAAAAAGGCGCGGATCTTATTCTTGTTCCAACTACTTGCGGCACTGGCTCTGAGGTTACAAACGTCGCCGTGTTCTCGCTCACTAAGCGCAACACTAAGAAGGGTTTGGCAAACGATGCTTGCTACGCTACGGATGCTGTTCTTATTCCAGAATTGCTGAAGAGCCTGCCGGATTACGTTTTTGCAACCAGCTCTATTGACGCTCTTACGCACTCAATCGAGTCCGCACTTTCTCCTATTGCAACTGAGCTTACAAAAATGTTTAGTTACAAAGCTTGTGGGCTTATTTTGCAAAGTTATATGCGAGTTGTGAAGGAAGGTAGCAGTGCGAAAAGTCAGGTTGTGAGCGACTTGGTTTCGGCAAGTCTTTACGCTGGTATTGCGTTTGGTAACGCTGGTTGCGGTTGCGTACACGCAATGGCTTATCCACTTGGTGGCACTTTCCATGTGGCTCACGGCGAGACGAATGCTGCGCTTCTTACAAGCGTTTTGCGATACTATGCTAAGCACGATGCTGAAAATAATGGTAGCGCTGAAAACACTAAGCTTTCTAAGCTTTTTGACTTCATGGCAAATATTCTAGAATGCCAGAAATCAGACGTACTAAACAAGCTTGACGAAGTTATTAACACGATTCTTCCTAAGCATAGGCTTCACGAATATGGCATGAGCGAGGATATGATTCAAAGCTGGGCTGCGTCCGTAGTTGAGGAGCAGCAACGTCTTTTGAAACATTCTTATATGCCAATAAGCGAAGACGCTGTTGAAGAAATCTATATGTCTACGTTCTAACATATAATTAATAGTGAAGTTTTCTCTTATTTAAGAAAGTTTCTCATCTTCTCAAAAATAGACCCTACAAATCTTGTAGGGTCTATTTTTATTCTCACAGCTTGCTTACTTCGCTATATTACAATCCGTTAGATTTCCGCAGGAGTCTCATACGAATTATCGAAGAACATGCGCTCCAGCTTTACTGCACGAGCAAAATATTCTCGAGCAATATCAGCATCCTTAGGACCAATACGATCCAACTCATCACGCAAGAACCCTACAAACTTGTGGAATCCTTCATAATCATGCAGGTCGATCCACTGGTAATGAACCTTGCGTTCAGGACGCTTACCTTCAGCGTTTGATGCCCACGTAAGATATATCCATTCCGTAACGTTTAACACGGCTAGCACGGCAGCATAATGTCCACTGTGAGCCGCGTCTAAAAACATTTTTTTAAATTCGCTAGTTGCTTCAGTGTCTGGAATTTTATTGCGGAAAGATTCAGGAGTATTAAATTCGTCAAACGCATCCACGAAATACGTATTCTCATCTCCCGCTACCTCACCAATATATTTCGAAAACACGAGACGAGAATCAAGTGTGTCTGCTGTCGTAACTGCAGCACCAAGCAGAGCCAAGAAACTATCTAAAAATCGGTAGTCTTGAATTAAATATCCAGCTAATACAGCATCAGGAATAGTGCCCTCAACTAACTCGTTAACAAAACGATGATGAATAGCAGCATCCCATGTTTCGATATTCTCATTTTTTAATTCGTCGGTAAATCGTGCAGCCATTGACACGTCCTTTCCCTCTGTAATTCATATAAGCCCTTAGGTAGCTTAATATAATTGCGCATAGTTGCGTTAGCCATACCAGTTACGCCATAAGTTACGGTTCACATATAGTCGTATAGTTATGCACAACCGAGCACTGCTCGTACACCTAGCTGAACAACTACGCTAGTATGAACAATATCATAAGTAGTCATACTTAACTTGGGTACAAATTCGAGCAGCACTCGGTTGCAATTTTTATATTATGGTAGTCTCAGTAACCTCAGTAGCTTCAGTAACTTCAGCAATCACAGTAATTACTCCCTACTCATTGTCGTATTCTCATGCCTCCAATGTAATTACTGGATGCAAATCAAACATAGTAACAGTACGCTTCTTGTACGCTATTATGCTCGTTATCGCAATCGCAATCACGCCGAAAAGCACAAGCATTCCAATGCCTGAAACTATTTCTCCATTATTCTTACCTGCCATAGCTTGGCGCAACGCCATAATTGAGTATGTCATTGGCAGATACGGGTGTACAGTTCTGAAGAATGTTGGCGTCATTTCTACAGGGAACGTTCCCGCGGAGCTAGTTATTTGCAACATGAGCAGAATAATGGCAACGATTCTGCCAGGTATGTGGAAAGCTGTCATAATCATCTGCATTATTGCCATGAATGATATTCCTGCAATAATTCCCAACGCGTAGAACGCAGGTATATTGTCGATTTGCAACCCTAGGACGACGTGAACTACGCCTAGCAAAATAACGGATTGCACTACACCCATGATTACAAAAGGCGTAAGACTTATAAGCGTACTTTTAAGCGGATTCATGCCGTTAAGCAACGCTCGCCTATCCATAACTCTCAAAACAAACGTTGCCATAAGAGCGCCAACCCAAAGGCCGATGGAAATAAAGTAAGGTGCGAAACCTGTTCCGTAGTTTTCAACGTGCGAATACTCGTGCTCTTGCAGAGCAACCGGCGCACTCATCATCTTACTTTTTTGCACAATATTGTCGATTTTTCCAGACTTTTGAGCATCCTTAAGCCCGTCATGCAATTTCTTAGCGCCTTCAACAAGCTTTGGAGTGTTATCAGATAGCTTCTTAGCACCAGAATTAAGCTGATCAGATCCGTTTACTATTTTCGCCGAACCTTGAGCTGCTCTGGTAATTCCGTTATTAAGATTTTCACTACCATTACTTACCTGTACAAGTCCGTTAGCGAGATTGCTTGCTCCAGCAGACAGCTTACTTGAACCAGTATTAATGTTTTCAACACCTTGGGATATTGCTTCAGCACCGCCTTTTATTTGCAAACTTCCTGCAGAAAGCTTGTCTGCTCCAGCGCTTAGAGCGGAAAGATTTGTTTCCAAAAGATTAGAATTTTCTCCTAATCCTTCTGCCAAGCTTTGCAAATTAGCGAGCACATCTTCCTTTGTTACTGCTGGGTTTTGTGCTTGCATAAGAAGACCGGCAATTTGCGTTTTAGTTTCCGCATTACCAGCTTTCACATGTTCTTCTAATTCGTTGCTGGAAGCTGCAAGCTTTTGAGCTCCTTCATAGAATTCGTTTGTTGCCGCCGATAGCCTTTGCGTTCCTTCGCTTAATTGCTGAGCTCCATTTGCTAAATCTTGCGTTTTTTGCGCTAAGTATTTCGCTCCTTCTTTACTGCGAACATTGGCTTGTGTAAGCGTATTCGCACCTTGTTGCAACTCGCCTAATCCACCTTGCAATTTTCGTAGTGACTGCGAAAGTTGATTAGATCCGTTTGCTAGCTTATCGATTCCGCCTTGCAAAGACTTTGAACCTTCATGCAATGCTCCAGCACCGTTTGCAGCTGCACCAAGCGAATCCGACGCAGCATTTACTTTCGCAAACATGTGTTCCCAGTATTCTTCCGCAATTGCTTCACTGATTTCACTTCGCATTGTGCGGAAGGCAGTTTTCCCGATCTGAGAGGCGAGCATATTGCTTGCTTGATTGTACTTTACATGCAGTTTTGCTTTGGTAGGAGTTTCGTATTGCGCCGAAGCAATGCACTTACTGAAGGAAGCTGGAATGGTTGCTACCATAAAATAGTTGCCATTTTTAAGACCCTTATTCGCTTCAGCACTATTTACAAAATTCCATTGGAAACCTTCACTACCGTCTTTTTGATTCTTTAAACGAGTTTTGATTTCGTTTCCAATGTTGCGCATTTTGCCGTTAATCATAGCGCCATTGTCTTCAACAACCACAGCCACTGGCACAGTGTTTAGCGTTTTGTACGGATTTGTAAACGCCCATAAATACAGCGAGCCGTATAGGAGCGGTATCAAAGCTACGGTTCCAATAACAAGCTTTCGCGCTTTTCCTTTCATAGCGTTATTAAGCTCACGAAATGCAAGAGCAATAGTGTTAACGCGCATTGTTACCATCCCCATTTTCTTTATGCTCACTAAGTTGGTTTTTATCAGCGTCATACCGATGATTTGGAACCATGTGCACTACTTGATCTGCTCGTTTTCCTAGTTCGCTTTGTAAAACTCCAACTAAGCATGAGCAGTAGTGTTTATTAACATATTCACGAATATCCGCAAACAAGCTATCACTTTGTTCACTAGTAAGTTCCGCTTCGATTCCGTCAACAAACAGCAGCCATGGTCGCTTTAGTAAGGCCAGAGCAATTGCCAAACGCATGCGCTCGCATGGTGTTAAATCTCCTATAGCTGTTTCGCGCGGCGATGATACTTTCCATTGCGCAAGAAGATTGTACGCATATTGGCGCAATGCTTCGCGATTTTTTACATCATTTTTATACTGTTCTCGAAATAGTGGCGAAGATGATGCGAGTTTTAGCTCGCTCATCAAAACTTCTTCTATGGTTTGCGTTTTGTAGAATTCGTTAATTCCGTTAAATAATCCCAAACCAACATACTGCCTTGATTTACGAAGATCATGTGGAAGACTAGCGTCGACTATAGTAAGTGTTCCGCTCGTGAATTTCATATAACCAGATAATGCGAGCAGTAAGGCTGATTTTCCCGAGCCATGTTCGCCTGATATTGCGACGATTTGGTGCGGTTTAACGCTAAGCGACACGTCCCCAAATGGTGATTTTCTTAATTTTTGTAACCCTAATTCTTTCGCTTCTATAAGTGTCTGTTCCTCTTGCATAATTTATTTGTATGACGCCTACGATTAAATAAAGCAAACGTAGCGTTATTTACTTACGCTTTTCGCGTTTATTTCGTGCGTCAGGCATTCCTCCTTACTGTTTATGAGTTATTAAATTTTTAGTTTTGGTTGTTTGTTTTTGTTTTTGACTCTTGATTATGCCCAATTTTTACTTTTACAGCTCTATCGCTATATTTTGCAGCAATCTACATGCCGAGTCACTTGACTTAAACAGAGCAGATCAATGAGGCTAACATAGTCTTTAATTTCTTTTTCTCACGATACCTAGTATACCCACTAAGACGAACAAATATGAACTTATTTTTGAACTTTTTGTTCATTTGTTTATGTTTTATCAGTAAAAACAAGCCAAAACAGACAAAATGTCACATTTGTCGTATGTACAGCAAAAACAGATACGGGCAACGAAACTACATATTTAGACTGTTTATTCGTTGAGATGGATATTATCTGCTTTTTCGTGTTATATTTGCTGTAATTGACAACTTTTAATCAGATTATACTGAGTTCAAAAGTTACAATTCGATTCTCAATTAGCTAAAAAGAGGTGAAGAAGCATGCTAGGTTTGCAAATACTACACATCGTATTCAACCCAGTTATCGTGTCAGTCGTAGTGTTATGTGCGCTCAGTCTCGCAAAACTTAATGTTCTGCTTGCTATGATTGTAGCCTGCGTTGCGGGCGGTATTGCAGGCCATCTTCCTCTTTTTGGAGACGGAAATCACACTATTATGGCGTTGCTTTGCGACGGTTTCTCCACAAACGCACAAACTGCACTCGCATACATTTTGCTTGGTACTTTTGCTGAGGCTATTACCGCTACTGGCTTAGCCCAGATTATTTCTAAAAAAATAAGCAAGATTATTGGTACCAATAAATTTATTCTGCTTGCAGTGTTAACAGTAATTGCGTGCATGTCGCAAAATATTGTGCCGGTTCACATTGCTTATATTCCTATTCTTATTCCGCCTATTCTGTCGATTATGAATAAGCTCAAGTTGGACCGTCGAGCGGCCGCCTGCTGTACTGCTTTCGGCCTTGAAGTGCCATATATTGCCATCCCATTTGGCTTCGGTCTTATTTTCCAGACTGTTATCGCTACTAATCTTTCTAAAAACGGCATGAAAGTTACCGTATCGGACGTAAGCGCTGTGAACTGGTACTTGGGCGCTGCAATGCTAGCAGCTTTGCTATTTGCCGTATTTGTGCTCTATCGCAAACCTCGCAAATACGAAACCACCGAAGCTGATACTCGTGCCGCGGACGCTGTTGTTGGCCCTCTTACTAAAGCACATTACGTAACTATTCTTGCAATTATTATTGTTGTAATAGTGCAGGTAATAAGTAAGGATCTTTCGCTTTCTTCTCTTGCAGGTCTTGCAACGATGATTATTTTTGGCGCAATAAAATGGAACGACATCGACAAGCAGCTTACCGGTGGCGTGAAGCTCATGGGTCTTATTGCTTTCGTAATGCTTATTGCAGGCGGCTACGCTAACGTTATTCAAGCGACAGGTGGCGTTGAGGAGCTTGTACACTTTGGCGTTGCAGCCATGGGGCAGAACAAAATTATTGCTGCGTTTGTGATTACGATTATTGGCTTGCTGGTAACTATGGGCATTGGTACTTCGTTTGGTACGGTTCCTATTCTTGCGGTTTTGTTCGTGCCTCTATGCCAGAGTATTGGTTTTAGCACTCCTGCAACGATTCTTCTTATGTCTTCTGCTGCAGCTCTTGGCGACGCAGGCTCCCCTGCTTCCGACACCACACTCGGGCCTACTGCTGGCTTAAATGCGGACGGACAGCACAGTCATATTTGGGATACTTGCGTTCCGACATTCCTTATTTTCAACATTCCGCTTATGGTTGCTGGCATTGTAATATCACAGTTTATTTAGCAGATTATTTCTGAAAAAACGGTGGGTAACAAATGTAACTAGCGGATAGCGCAAATAATTAATAAACGCCAGTCGAGTTGAAATAAACTCACTGGCGTTTATTTTAAACAACAATCAATCACAAGTAGCCAAACCACAAAGTAGCCAATCACTGCAAATCTGCAACGATTGGCTACTAGAATTATGGAAATCAAACAATCAAAGTCAATAATCTAAAGAAATAATAATATAATATCTTTAGATTGCATTATACTAATTTAATATTTTATTTATGTACATAAAGCAAAACCAGATAAGCTAATTCAAAAAAAATAATAACAATCATCTCAAAGGACTCGCACGATGCCAACTATTAAGTCAAGCACAGATTTACGCAATAACTACAACGAGATATCAACATTCTGCCACGAAACAAAAGAGCCAGTTTTCATTACAAAAAACGGTCGCGGAGACTTAGCCGTAATGAGCATCGACTTATTCAACAAGCTCATAGGCAAATACGGGCTGTATAGTTCACTCTCTCAAAGCGAGTCTGATTTTAACAACAATCGCACATTATCTTTTGAAGAATCACTGCGAAACTTAAGAGAAGAACTAAACAATAGCGCAAAGTAACCCAAAATACTCAATTCTTGTTTCGCAAAGTTACCACAAAGATTTACAAGACATAGTCCATTACATTGCGCACAATCTAGACTCCCCAATTACAGCATCCGAATTCCTCGATAACGTAGAAGCCACTGTTTCAAGCCTATCTACAATGCCTTATCGATACCGATTGGTGAACGATGATTACCTGAGTAGCAAAAACTTCAGAAGATGTTTCGTTAAAAAATATGTAATCTTCTATAAAATTTGCGAAGAGAATAAAACGGTTATGGTACATAGAATACTTCATGCTAGACAAAACTGGGTTGACATATTGTAATTAAAGTTGTTGGAATACTAGCCTGTTATTTTGGTATATACCTACTATCGAGATACGCATCCAATAAACACCGGTGAAGATTTTTGCCATTTACGGCAATTTTCTTCACCTGCCCAAATCAACCAAACCGCAAAGTAGCCAATCGCTGCAAATTCGCGGGCGATTGGCTACATTAGATATACCGTCTAGCTAAACATTTTCACTAGATAAACATTTTCACTAGCTCAGTATGCTATCAATATTCTTCTTATCGTTTAAATCATCCTCACTAAGAAAATCCATCTGCTTTATCCCGCTTAAGCTTGCAATAAGCGACACTGGGAATGTAACAACTTCCTGATTAAGAGTACTGATATTACTATTTACGATTCTTTTTGCCGCAGCCAATTGCTCGTTTTCGTCGTTTATTTCTTCTTGCAAGTTTAAAAATTGTTCAGAAGATTTTAATTCCGGGTAAGATTCCGCCAAAGCATAAATCTTCCCTATTGCATGATTCTGATTTTTGATTACCGAACTAGAATCCGCAGAACCCAATCCTTCTCTTAAACTCACCAAATCCACTAATGTCGTTTTTTCATATTTTGCAAACGACTGCGCAACTTTAAGCATTTGGCAAATCGTATCGTATCTTTTAGCGAGCGCAATATCAACGTTTTTCTGCGACTCTTCTATAATCACCCTATATTTTCTTAGCCTATTTAACGTGCCTATAAACCAAGCAACAAGCGCTACAACCACTATTGCAACAACTATTAACATAGTGTCCCTGTCAATAAGGTCTCCCATAATATCACTCATAATGTCTCCCATAATGTCACCTTTAGTTCTAGTCTTTTTCTACTTTTGTAATTTCTCTCTAATTACGTTAATTATTTCGTAATACTCAGCCAAAACATCTCTAAATCTTGCATATTCTCTTGTTAAAGATAGGTTTTCTATTCCAGATTTTCCTGGAGCGCCTAATATATACCGACCAGAGTCAAAAGCCGCAACAATACGATCACTATCTAGGTATAAGCAAACTCTCATTCTTTTTTGCAAATTATTCAATGCTTCTATAAAACTTGGATCTAATACCAGTTTTGTATAAAAATCGTCTGTAGAAAAGATTGAATACGAGTTGTTAAATTCAATGGATTCTGTTTGGACTTCGCTCTCCTCTTTTGTTTTTCTACCATAGTATCCATTTAATTTTTGTCCCATAAAGTTCTTTCCAGTAACAGGAACGATTCTAATGTGACCATTTATATTGGTTTTTGAGTTTATTAATAAGACTTGCCCAATAAAATCCGTTTTTTTGACAGTTTTTCCACTTTCACTTCTAGAAGTGTGCATTGCTTGCATGTTTGAAAATTCAGTTTTGAATTCATCGCGAAAAATTATGTGGCGACTTGAATAATAAATACTAGATATTGGCAGAAGATTATCAAAAATGCTGCTGTCAATTCCTTCGGAATTTTTTATTACCGTTCCTGGCAGAATCACATTAAAAATCGGCGTTAAAACATTATCAGAATATAACGTACCTACATCAACCTTATTATTTACAAAAAACTTACCTGCAAAGCAAACAACAAAAACAACTACTATTAGCAAATAATATTTGTAACGTGAGTAATCAATATTTGGAAAGTAGTTATATAAAGCACCAAAAACCATTACTACTGGTATCAATGGGATTAAGCGCGCGAAATCAAAAGAATTATTTTTTATACCTTCTTTTAACTCGTTTAATTTTCCTTGTATTTGGGGAGATTGTTCTATTTGCGCAAGTTTGTTTAAAACTTCCGGATTTGTAAATACGCTGCCATATTTTACATTCATGTCATCTCCCTCTTATAAATCACTCGGCATTTTTGACATATTTTGCGAATCGTTATACACAACGTTGTAGCCATTCGAATTTACATTAATGCTCTTTGTGGTTGACTGATTCTGATTACTCGAGTCATAGTTACTCTGGTCATTCGAGCCATACTGATTAAACTGTTCCATCTTTACCTTTTCTCTAACTCTATACAATCTAAACTACACAAAATCATTAAATAAAAACAGATTTTGACTAAAATTTATTCTGCAAAATTTTAAAAAAAAAGAAAGCACTGCAAGTAACAGCATAATTCATTAAAATATAGCACGAAAGCAAATCGTATTGCTGAAAAGTAGCCAATCGCTGCAAATTCGCGGGCGATTGGCTACTGACACTGGCTCAGGATCTATTGCGCTAAGTTGCACAGCGCATTGAGAGAAAACCAGCTCCACAGCCTCACATAGACACAGTGTAAAGCGAGTAGAAGTAAGCCTTCTGATCCATAAGTTCCTCAAAGTTTCCACGCTCAATAAGCTCGCCGCTTTTCATCACAAGAATCTCATCATATTGCTTAAGTGAATTAGCATCCAAGCGGTGAGTTACCACTAGTCGAAGGATTCCTTGCAAATCCAAGATAGATTGCGTTACGTTCGCGCTCGTCTCATTATCTAGCGCGCTCGTTGCCTCATCAACCAACAGAATCTCGGACTTTTTTAGCAAGCTTCGCGCAATAGCAATACGCTGTTTTTCGCCGCCAGAAAGATGATTACCATTCTCGCCGCACTGATAATCCTTGCCTTTAGCAGCAATCAAAAATGTAATATCAGTGTAAACGTGTCAAATGCGCAACACTGCTTCAATACAAAGCTTAAGAGCATACGCTTTAGAATCCCCACCCCAATTGCGCTCATCGTAATTTTCAACATCGTGCAAAGTATCTGCAGTGTAAAGAATCTCACCCCAAACAATCCCACGCATTTGTGCACAAGCCGCTAAAGCAGAACACTCCATCTCCACAACCGCGCATCCCTCTTGCTTACGACTAGCAACTTTCCCCTTAGTTTCACGGAAAAACCCATCCGTAGTCCACGTCTTAACTTCATGATGAGGCAAATTGTGCGCTTGCAAAGTTTGTAAAATAGCACGTCTCGAGCGCTCTGAAACGTCAACATAACGACTTGGAGGCAAATAATGATAAGAAGTCCCCTCATCCCTCAAAGCTTTATACGGAACCAGGAAAACATTTTCCGCATAATCAACTAGCGATCCGCAAGAGCCAGCACTAACAACTTCTCTAACACCGTAAGAAATCAGCCAATCTAAGATCTGAACAGCAGCAGGAGCGCCAACTGGAGCCTGCACTAAGCAGATTTCTTGCGTTTCTTCTTCTACTTTTTCATCTGAACTTTCGTCTAACTTTTCGTCTGCATTCTCGTCTAGCTTATCCCCTACTTTTTTCTTTACTTTTTCTTCCAAAACATATATTGGATATTTTTTAGTTGCAGATTCAAAATTTGCTACAATCGTAGCTTTTCTACTTAAAGCATACTGATCGATTTCATCTCCTAAGAAAGCAAAAACCGCTTTAGACGGAAGCTGAACAGAAATATTATCGTGATTTGGCATTAAAACTGCGCTTTTATCGGAATCATACTCTAAAATCGGCAAATCATATTCTGTCATACAATCAGCTCCGTCACACAATCAACTAATTCTACAAGCCATTCAATCCTATGTACCAACACACACATTATCGCACAAAAATCACAAATCAGCCAATCTCTGCAATTTTGCACTTAATGGCTACTTACGCCAAACAGAAACACTCGCGCAGAACGCATACTGCACCAGTGTCAAAAAACAAGCAAAATCAGACCTTCGCGCAGAACGCATACTGCACCAGTGTCCAGAAAAAGGGATACATATCACAGAAAAGGATTACATATCAAGGGCTAGCAAACACAGACTAGGTTTGACAAACACAAATCCATTCGCTATAGTCTTCACTTATCACCATTTCGACGAGTAAAGGAGTGCACATGTATCATACAAATATGATGACAAATTGTTGTTGTAACGTATGCTGTTGCGCATTTCTTAATCGAAATGATGTTTGCAAGCACTAAGTATGCATAACATCTAGCCTGTGTTAAAAGCATTCACGTTAGAACACAGCAAATTACGATTCAAGAAACAGCGCGCTGTTTCTTTTTTTATGCCAAAATTCGAATATAACACGTTAAAAAAGAATTTGATACGGATTAAATATTAAAACGAATAATGGCATTTTTAGAAACAACTAATAAAACAGCCGTCGCTTTATTAATAAAATTATTTTTTAAAAATTAAAAACAAAACAAATTAAACAAAAACAAATTAAACAAAACAAACAAATAAGTAAGGGGAAACATTATGTCTAACATCTACAAGTCCGTGCAAGAACTCGTAGGCCACACTCCACTTCTGGAGCTTACACACATTGAAAAAGAGTACAATCTAGCAGCAAAAATCCTTGTAAAACTCGAATATTTTAACCCAGCAGGATCTGTAAAAGACCGCATCGCAAAGCAGATGATTGAAGAAGCAGAAGCCGCAGGCACACTCAAGCAAGGCTCTGTAATCGTTGAACCAACTTCCGGAAACACTGGCATTGGTCTTGCAATGATTGCGCAAACAAAAGGATACAAGAGCATTATCGTCATGCCAGAAAGCATGTCAATTGAACGCCGAAAACTTATGAAAGCCTACGGCGCCGAACTCGTGCTCACACCTGCCGCAGAGGGAATGAAAGGCGCAATTGCCAAAGCTAAGGAAATCGTTGAAAACACGCCAAACGCGTGGACTCCGGGACAGTTTACCAACCAAGCAAACGTGCACGCGCACTACAACACAACCGGCCCAGAAATTTGGCAGGATACTGACGGAAATGTGGATATGCTCATTGCTGGCGTTGGAACTGGCGGCACAATCACCGGTACTGGCACATATTTAAAGGAACAAAATCCGCAGCTTGAAGTAATTGCAGTAGAACCAGCCGACTCCCCTGTGCTCGCAGGTGGCAAGCCAGGAGCGCACAAGATCCAAGGAATTGGCGCAGGATTCGTACCGGACGTCCTCAACCAGAATATTTATGATCGTATTGTTCACGTAACGAATGAAGACGCAATCGAAAATGGCAAACTTATAAGCAAAAAGGAAGGTGTGCTCGTAGGTATTTCTTCTGGAGCTGCAGTTTGGGCAGCAATCCAGGAAGCAAAAAGAGAAGAAAACGCTGGCAAAACCATCGTTGCAATACTGCCAGATTCAGGAGATCGATACTTGTCAACGCCTTTGTTTGCGGAATAATGCTATGCAATAATGATAATAATAAATGATGTTTTGAAAGTGCGTTTTTAGTAGATTTACAAGCGCACTTTCTAACACTCAAATAAAACAAGCAAGAGAATAATAGGAGAAATGTATGAATGATCGCCTTGATCTTATAAATCAACTCAACTCAATTTACGATTCAGATATAAGACAAGCTACATTCATACCTAATTACCGCAATATTATTACGCTCATACATGCGACTCAGGTGTTACTTTTACCTGAGTTGCATGTGCGCAATGAAAGCAACAATAATACACAACTCAACGCTAGTTTGAATACTAACGCTAGTTTGAATACTGTTACTTCAAACGCGTTAGACACTATAGAACGCATTATATTCCACGAACTTCAATGCTACACAAACGACGCAGCTAAAATTCGAGAAACTTGCAATCAATTTATAAATACGCTTCCTGCAATTAAAAAGCTACTTTTAACAGATATTCAAGCAATATACGAAGGTGATCCTGCTTGCACGAGCAAAGTAGAAGTCACGCTCGCATATCCCGGGTTTTATGCAATGCTTATTCACCGAACAGCGCACGCTCTCTACGAACTTAACGTACCGCTAGTTCCTAGACTTATGAGCGAATACGCACACAGAAAAACTGGAATTGACATTCACCCAGGCGCAAAAATTGGCGCATATTTTTGCATCGATCACGGAACTGGCATTGTAATTGGCGAAACAACCGTAATCGGCGAGCATGTTAAGCTTTACCAAGGAGTAACGCTCGGCGCTAAAAGCTTTGCACTAGATGAGGACGGAAATCCTATAAAAGGCGGAAAGCGACACCCGAATATTGGCGACAACGTAGTAATTTACGCAAATGCTACGATTCTTGGCGGCGAAACCACAATCGGCAGCGGAAGTATAATCGCAGCGAATGCATGGATAAACCGCAGCATTCCTGCAAACACAACCTACCACTTCCCGAAGGCATAATGGCACTTATGCAGAAGTATGCGCAATCCTACACAATCAAGTAAAAGGAACTTAATAATAAAAAACAATTGTGCTCTGCACTGAATCATTACCTTCAGCACAGAGCACAATTAGTAAATCACATCTTCCGTTTGGGTAGATTTTTACTTACTCAAGCTTGCTACACTTTTGGATTCGCGATTAGCTTGTAATTATCTCCCACAGAAAGATTCACAAAGCTAGCAGGTTATCTAAATAATCGCCAGTAGAACCCTTGGAATCAGTAGTATCTTTGGTATCTTTGGAATCCTTGGAACCATCAGTGGAATCAGTAGAATCACCGGCGTTCAAGTCAGATGAGAAGTCAGCAAAATCTGAAAAATCTATATCTGAAAAATCAGCAAAATCTATATCAGCAAAATCCGAAAAATCTAAGTCAGAGGAAGAATCATCATCATAATTTAGATAATCAGCAGAATCCGATGCATCAGCATCAGAAAGTCCTGAATAATCCAGTTCAGGCAAGGAATCATCAGAATCAGACTCATCAGCACCAGACTCAGCGGCGCCAATCTTGCCACCAGGATAATCAGAGTCACCGTGATAGTGCGAAAGAGTTAAAGCAGATACTTCACCGTATGGTCCACCATCTACTTGACCGTAGCCAAAGGAAATATTATCAGGATTAAGGACCTGATATAAGTGACCAGAATTAAGGTTGAAATGTCCTTTACTATTCTTCAAAGCGGAAAGTTCCTTATAAGTCCAAGCTTCCATTGAACCAGCGGCATCAGATCCCCAAGCTAGATTCTCACCCCACGCTTTGCGACCGACGTAATTTGGCTCGCTAACACCATCTGGACCAAGATGCGCTATTTTTCCATGCTGACGGGTTTCTTTAGCTCTGCGGTACGCATCCTCCTCATTTGCACGATCGTACTGAATGTTATTAACGTACTGCTCTTTGGTCAATCCTTTTTTAGTAACATAATCCTGCAATGGCATTCCTTCAAAATATACGCTGCGATCGTCATATAGCTTCGAACGGGTTTGACGAATGTGCCGCAAAACATTAGCAGCAATTGAAGCATCCTTAATCTGCCAGTCTGTGTTTACTGTTTCCTTAGTAGAATCAGCGTATACGTTTACTGCTTCTGCAGTAGATACGCCTGATGCAAGCATCGCAACCGCTGAAGCAATTGAAAGTGCAAAGAATATACTTTTCTTTAATCGAAACATGTGTAATCTCCCTATATATGAATAATTTCTATAATTTTCATAGCACAATATTATTGGATTTGCTTAGCAACAAGCTATAACTTTGTGGAGACAATGTATTCACACATAATGATGTATGCTATTCATAAACTTCTTCAGCTTGATTTTATTGCAGTTATACGATAGAAGTGAAAATTATTGCCATTGACGGCAATTTTCTTCACCGGTCAAAACTACAATCGCTGCAAATTCTCACTTAATAGTTATTAAAGCGTATACGTATATATGCGCTTGTATCATGCTCTGTCTTTTATAAAACCGCAGCACTCGATTTCTGATAACTCAATAAAACCAGCAGATTTATAAAAAGCAATAGTTTTTTCAGTACAATCCGTAGTCAATTGAATTTGACGAACATTAGGATAACAATCCACAATCGACTTTAACAAAGCAGAGCCTATCCCCTGACGTTGATACTCAGGAAAAACAAGAATATCCTGAATAAGAACAACCGTATACCCGTCACCAACAGCCCTAACAATGCCAACTAGTTCGTCATCTTTATACGCAGCTAAAACCTTGAGCGAATTGTTAAAACCATTTTCCAAAGCAACTAAATCATCTGTGTACGAAGACCAACCAACGGAATCATACAACCTTAAAATATCTTCGCCATTATATTTTTTATACTCTCGTATTTGCACATCTGTTAAATTCATTTACGACAACACCTCCGAATATAACAAAAGTGCGCGCTCGTAAACGTAAGAACGTCAGAACGCGCACTAACAAGAATACTTAACAACAGCTGAAAAAGCTACTTCTTAAGCTGCACAGTTTCGTGATCCTTGCCCATTTTGAATGCAATACCTGCACGCTGCCACATGCGATATTCGCCAACCGCAGTAAAGAGAACATCCGTGGAAGAGTTAAGTGCAGTTTCGCAAGAATCCTGAATCACGCCAATAATAAGACCAATAGCAACTACTTGCATAGCGATATCGTTTGAAATACCAAACGACGAGCACGCAAGAGGTATAAGCAAAAGCGAACCACCTGCTACACCAGATGCACCTGCAGCAGAAACTGCAGAAAGCACGGAAAGAATCACAGCCGTTGGAATATCAACGTAAATACCGAGCGTATGCGCTGCACACAAAGCCATAATAGAAATCGTTATAGCAGCACCGCTCATATTAATAGTGGAGCCAAGCGATATAGAAACTGAGTAATTATCTTTGTTAAAACCAAGTTTTTCGCACAAATTCATGTTTACAGGAATGTTCGCAGCGGAAGAACGCATAAAGAACGCCGTAACGCCCGAATCGCGCAAAGTCCTAAAAATAAGAGGATATGGATTCTTGCCAGTAAGAACGAAAACCAAAATTGGATTAATAACCAAAGCAACAACAGCCATAGTGCACACTAACAAAGCAATAACAGAACCATACTCGCTAAAAATACGAAGACCATTACTTGCGACCGTTGTATAAACGAGGCCCATAATACCGAAAGGCGCTGCGTTAATAATCCAGTGAACGATTTTTCCAATAGCAGACGAAACGTTATCAAAGAATGCTTTTGTAGAAGGTTCAGCCAAGCGAAGAGCCACACCGAATGCAATTGCCCAGAAGAGAATACCAATAAAGTTTCCCTTAGCAAGAGCATCTACAGGATTAACCACTATATTTAGTACAAGGGAATTAAGAACTTCACCAATTCCTTGAGGCGACGGCGAAGATGCTGCTTCAACATGCGCAAATGTGAAATCAACAGGGAAAATCATAGCCGCACACACTGCTACCAAACTTGCGGTAAATGTAGAAAATGCGTACAACACGATTACGAGCTTCATATTGCCAACACTTTTCGCTTTTGCAAGCGCGCCAATCACCAAGCAAAATACCAAAATAGGCGCAACGGATTTAAGTGCGCTCACAAACAGCTTTCCAATAAGGTCTAGCACATAAACGTGGGCTGGCACAAAAATGCCAAGTGCAGCACCGAGAAAAAGACCTATAACAATACGCAAAATAAGGTCAATGCTATTCCACTTTTGAATAATCTTGTGCATGAGAGTCTCCTGTATTGTGGTTTGTGCAGTATATTTTATACCCTTTTATTTGTATTCATACTCGCAAGATTTTGTTTTTATTTTTTACAGATTATACACATACATGCATATATATACAAATCGTTGGATGTCAATGTTTCAATAATTTAATGATTTAGCAACTCAAAAACTTAATGATTAAATGCTTCGATAGGCACCATTGTAAACAATATAACTATTGAGATATGATCAACAAAGATTATTTTCCATGTAATTGCAAACTAAAATGATAAAATGCCTCACTTTGCGGAGTAAAGAAAGATGCAAAGTGAGGCACGCTTTTAATTACTTTAATTAAAGTAGGTACCGAACAAACTCACTGAGTGCGGTTAAGCAAACATTAAGTAGCTCTAAATCTAGCTAATCCTCAATAACCAGATCAGCTGCAAGTATTTTACTCGTTGTTGTGACGAGAAGTGCCACGACGCTTACCTAAGAAGAGTGCAGCACCAGCAGCAGCTATTGTTGCAGCAAACATACTCAACGCAGACACTGCGCTACCAGTATTACTAAGCTGAGCAACTTTACCACTCTTCAGCACCTGAGCGCGCACAGAAGCACGAACCTGAGCCGCATGAGCTTGAGCATCCGCAAGATTCTTACGGGCATCCGCAAGCTTACGCTTAGCAGCATCAACCTGAGCCTGAGTTGCATTATGATCAGCAGCAACCTTCTTAGCCTCAGCCAAAGCAGAGTCAAGAGCAGCCTGAGCCGCAGCAACCTGAGCATCTGCCTGCTTTACAGCAGGATTATTCTCAACTGCAGCAGTCACAGCAGCGTTATTGTTAGCAGCAGCGTTGTTAGCACCAGCGTTACCAGCGTTTGCAGCGTTGTTAGCACCAGCGTTACCAGCGTTTGCACCAGCATTACCAGCGTTCGCAGCGTTGTTAGCACCAGCGTTACCGGAATTTACACCAGCATTACCAGCGTTTGCAGACTGCGAATCAGACTCAGCACCCTGAATCTGAAGGTTCAACTCACCCTTATCTACAGTAGTAGGCGCATTATCATTCACACCAAACCCAAGCGAAGAATCACCCTCATGACCACTACCAGCAACACCAGAGTTAGTCGTGCCAGTATTACTCGTACCAGCGTTACTCGTACCAGTAGAACCGAAACCAGAGTCACCAGAACCAGGAACCGTGCCAGGAACCGTACCAGGCACAACGCTAGAACCAGGAACCGTACCAGTATTACCAGCGCCAGTGTTACCAGTTCCAGTGTTGCCGTCGCCAGCATACTCGTCACCACTCAAACCATTAGCTTGAAGAATATTACGCTTAGCCTCACGAAGCTTAGACAAAGCAGCATTCACCTGAGCCTGAGTTGCATTAGGATCAGCAAGCACACGACGAGCCTCAGAAAGCGCCGCATTATACGCATCCTTATGAGGAGCATCTGCAACAAGATACGATCCACGAGCACGGAAAGCAACATCGTCGCTAACCTCCGACTGCAAGTGAGACTTATCAACAGTAGCAGAATCATGCAAATCCTTCTGAGCATTCTTCAAATCCTCAGCAGCCTGATTCAC